>NZ_CAXUQT020000001.1:1492500-1527500 GCF_964253365.1 Phyllobacterium sp. LjRoot231 | reverse complement strand
TCAACGCGAAATTCCCTTCTCTCGCTTTTTTGATTTCCGGAAACACGCTTTAGCTGACGGAATTGGCCGTGTAAGGTTGCGGCGATTCCAGGCTCAAATGCTGTGGCTATAAACTAAGATCAAGGAATGAATATCATGCCATATCCGCTGTTTAGTCTTGATGGGCGGCTTGCCCTCATCACCGGGTCCAGCCAAGGGATAGGCCTTGCACTCGCCAAAGGATTGGCAGCGCATGGGGCCGCGGTGGTGATCAATGGTCGGGATAGAGCCAAGGTGGATGCGGCAGTCGCTGAACTAAAAGCAAATGGCTCCGTCGTCCACGGTTCTGACTTCGATGTTACCGATCTCCAGGCTGTCAAGGCGGGTGTGGACAAGATCGAGACGGAAATTGGTGCGATTGATATTCTCGTCAATAATGCGGGGATGCAATTCAGAGCGCCGCTTGAAGACTTCCCCGAGGACAAGTGGCAGCAATTGCTGCAAACCAATATCTCCAGCGTCTTTTATGCGGGACAGAGCGTCGCGAAGCATATGATCAAACGTGGGCGAGGCAAGATCATCAACATTGCTTCGGTGCAGAGCGAACTCGCTCGTCCCTCGATTGCGCCCTACACTGCGACCAAAGGCGCCGTCCGCAATCTTACGCGTGGCATGTGCACCGACTGGGCAAAATACGGCCTGCAGGTCAACGCGATCGCGCCGGGTTATTTCAAGACGCCGCTTAATCAGGCGCTGGTCGACAACCCCGATTTTTCATCCTGGCTGGAAAAACGCACGCCATCAGGACGTTGGGGCAATGTCGAGGAACTGGTTGGCGCGGCGGTCTTCCTTGCTAGCGACGCTTCTTCTTTCGTCAATGGCCAGGTCATTCATGTTGATGGCGGGATCACAGCATCGCTATGATCCGGCTTGTTGTCATGGGAGTGAGCGGCTCCGGAAAATCCTCAGTCGGAAACGCAATAGCAAAAGCCCTGGCACTGCCATTTGTTGAGGGTGATACACGTCACCCTTCCGCCAATGTGCAAAAGATGGCGTCAGGCATTCCACTCACCGACGAAGATCGCTGGCCATGGCTCGACAAGATCGGCGCAGAACTGGCGAAAGCAGAAGAGGGTGTTGTCGTTTCCTGTTCGGCCCTGAAAAAATCCTATCGGGACAGGCTACGACAGGAAGCGGGCGCGCCGCTTGGCTTCATCTTTCTAGACGGGAGTCTGGAGGTTTTACTTGATCACATGAGCAGGCGAACGGGACATTTCATGCCCCTGTCCATGCTCGATAGCCAACTGGCAACGCTCGAACCGCCAACAGGTGAGCCGCTGGTGCTGCGACAGAATATTGAGCATTCGGTTGATGAGATCGCAGCAGCAAGCGTCGATTGGGTAAGAGCACAACGTTGGTAAAAACTAGCCACGCGGATCGGTACGGGAAAAGCCCTCGCCGAATTCCCAATTGCCAGGTACATAGGGACGCCCGACGCGATTGCACCAGTTCTCCCAACCTCGTTCAAATGTGTACCCTGCTCTTCCGCGCTTGATTGCAGCTATCTCGCCCTCGGAGAGGTAGTCCACATCTCCCATGACCATGGCCTTCATTTGCATGTCGGCGTTCAATTCCATGTAGACGGAAGTGAACACGACCTCGCGCAGCGACCGGGCAACAACTGTGCTGCCATGCCCCCTCATCAGGGTCACCGCCCGGTCACCAAGACAGGATGCAAGATCGCGTCCCATTTCCAGATCAGTCACCAGCAAATTGGTACATTCTCCGAATTTGGTACGAATGTCCCATGTCGGAATGTCATCCCCGATAGGCGCGCACATGTGCATAAGAGGACGGAGTTTCTTGCCTGTAACGGTAAAGGGTATGACGCTGGGGCTGTGGTTATGGACAACGGCATTGATCTCCGGTCGCGCTTCATAGATTCCTGCGTGAATAAAACGCTCGGAGTATGGCTTGCCAGGTTCGGCTCCAATGCTTTGTCCGTCAAGCGTGAACTCCATAATGTCCGCAGCTTCAATGATAGCCGGCGCCCGTGCGCGCGACAGAAAAAAACGTGCAGCATTCTCAGGATTGCGAATGCTCACATGACCAAACGAATCCAATACATTTTCATTTGCAAGGATATGGTTAGCCGTGACCAGTTCCTCGAAAAGGGCTTGCTGATCCATGATATCTCCTTCTTCTAAGCTGCGAGTGCTTATCGCTTCCAAGGCACCAGGCGTTTCTCGATCTCGTTGAGCACCAATGTCAAAACGAAGCCGATGATAGCGATCACGAAGAGGCCGACATACATCTGCTCCACGGAGAACGTCTCCCAGGCGGCCCAGATCATGTATCCGAGTCCACTTTTTGCTCCCATCATCTCTGCTATCGCAATAAGAACGAGTCCCATGCCGACGCCGAGCTTTATGCCCGTCATGATCACAGGTAGAGCACCCGGCAAGGCGATCGTCCGGAACGTATCCCAGCGGCTTGCTTTGAAATTGCGGCCAACGTCCAGATAGATCTTGTTGATTTCACGCACACCCGCAGTTGCATTGATTGCGACGGGAAAAAACACGCCGACGGCCACCATGAATATTTTGGAGCCCTCCCCTAGACCAAAGATCAGGAGCGCCAACGGCAGAATGGAGCTTTTGGGAATTGGATAGGTGGCTGAGATCAGCGGGTCAAACACAGCACGCACTGGGCGGCTTAGCCCCATAACAATCCCGAGAACAAGCGCGGGTATACCGCCAACCAGAAAGCCGACAAACAAACGTTGCAGGCTGGCAGCCGTGTGCTGCCAGAGTTCGCCGGTACTACTGAGCGTGACGAGCGTTTCAAAGATGCTCGAAGGCGCCGGGAAGAAGCGAGTGTCTATCAAACCTGTGCGTGCCGCGATTTCCCACACCACCAGGAGAAGAACTGGCGACGCTATGCTGATGACGCGGTCCCGCGTGTTTTCACTCAGTTTCCAAGACCGGGAAGGGCGGGCGGTCTGTGCTTCTATATGAGCGCTCATTTTTGCACTCCCTTTGCTTCATCAAGTTCGCGTGCCCGTTGAACTTCTTCACGCAGGCTCGACCAGATCTGATGCACCAATTTGCCAAATTCGGGATTCTGTTGAAGTTCCAGGACATCACGAGGCCGCGCGAGTGAGACTGGAACCACTGTTTTCACGCGTCCGGGTTGCGCGGTCATAACCATGATGCGGTCGCCAAGCTTCACCGCCTCGTCCACGTCATGGGTGATGAAAAGAACGGTCTTTTTGTTCTCCTCCCAAATACGCAGCAATTCTTCCTGAAGCAGCAATTTGTTCTGGGCGTCCAGTGCCGAGAATGGCTCGTCCATGAGCAAAATCTCGGGGTCGTTCGCGAAGGCGCGCGCAATCGAAACACGCTGTTTCATCCCGCCTGACAGTTGATGAGGATAAGCATCGGCAAACTTCGATAGACCAGTCCGGTCCAGATAGTGGCCAACGACTTCCTTGATCTGGGCTTGCGGCGCTCGACGCATCTTCAATCCGTAGGCTGCATTGTCCCACACAGTCATCCACGGAAAGATCGAGTCGCCCTGGAACACCATCGAGTTCACTGGCCGCTCTGACCCAGCCTCGACACTCACATCGATACTGCCTTCGGTTGGTGCTTCAAGGCCCGCGAGGATTCGCAGCAAGGTCGTCTTGCCGCAGCCCGATGGACCGACGATCATGAAGAACTCACCCCGAGCAATATCTATGGTGACATTGTCGACAGCCGTGAAAGACCCGAACCTTTTGCTCAGACCTTTGATCCGGATTGCAGGCGGTTCCTGAAATTTTAGCGCAACATCATCTCTCACAGTCGCTTTCTTGGCCAATGCCTGAATCATCCTTGTTCCTACCCTGGGTTCTTTTGTGCTGGTCCGAGGTCTTTGAGCGCCTCTTCGACGAATGAATTGTCGATGATCTTGTCTGGCGTAACACCGCCCTTGATCAGGCCCTGGTCTTTGAAGAACTGCCAATCCTTCTGGATACTGTCGCTGTTCACGCGTCCGTCAATGTTGACCGCTGGAAGCTTGATACTTCGCAGCAGCTTTTCATCCTTCGTGCCCGAGTATTTCATGATCAGGGCTACGATCTCGTCGGAGCCCGGTCCATCGAGGCGGCCTTCGGGACCAAATGCGTTCCGGAAATCGCGAATCGCCCGGATGTAAGCCTTGGTGAATCGCACTCCAACATCCCTGCGTGTACTCGCGAAATTTTCACTGAACATCAGTTCGCCGATCTGGGCGTTTGGGTAGTATTTGTCAGTCGAAGCCAGAAGGACGCCGAGATTTTGGTTGAGCATTGGAGTGAGGTAAGGCTCGGTCGCGATAACCGCATCCACCGCCTTGCTCGCAAGTGCGGCGGCCTGCTGCGGGAATGGCAGATACACGACCTCCACGTCCTTATACCCTAGACCGGCACTTTTCATTGCTTCGTTGAGGATCGATTCCGTACTGCTGCCGCGAGCGACAATTGCGATTTTCCGCCCCTTCAAATCGGCGATCGACTTAACCTCGGTCCCGGCAAGATCCTTCCGCACAACGATTCCATGAAAGCCGAAGCCAGGGGCAACAGATGTAGGATCGGCAATGATCCGGATCGCAATATCGCGCTCGATTGCATTGAAAAGCCCTGCGGAAACCGCGCCGCCCGCGACGTCGATTTGCCCCGTGCCGAGTGGGGCGATCGCTTTGGCTGCCGAGTCGAAGAAGGTGTAGGCCGGTTCGATGCCTTCCTGTTCGAAATATCCCTTGCCTTGCGCAACATTCAGGATGAATTCGCCCGTTGAGGCAACTGTGCCCACTTTGACCACGTCAGCGGCCCGGGCCGCGCTGCCTGCCAGGAAGATGACCAGCAATGAACAAACAAGAAAGATAGTGCGGTTAACTTTTTCAATCACGTTGAAGACCTCCCGTCCCAAGTGTCTGTCGCGCGAATGCGATCTCATTGAGCCGCTTTGTACGGGCCAAGTTGATCAGCAGCCTCATTGACGAAGCTCAGATCGACCACTTGATCGACCTGGACTTTGCCGTTGATCTGTTTCTGCTCCTTGAAGAAGGTCCAATCCTTCTTCAGACTGTCGACATTGACAGTCCCATTGGGATCGACGGCATGTGCAGTCATTCTTCGGATAACCGCCGGATCCTTGACCGTCGAATATTTTGCCATGATGCCAACCACTTCTTCGCCGTTCTTGCCTGCAATTTTCCCGTTGGCCAGTGCGTCGTTGTAGTAACGAAGAGCCTTGACGTAAGCCTTCATAAAGCGCTTGGCGACGTCCGGGTTACCCTTCGCAAAGGCCTGACCGTAAAGAATAACGGCGGTTTGAGCGTTGGGATAAAACGTGTCGTTGCTTGTCAACTGTATGGCTGTCCCCGCAGCCAGAATCGCCGACACGGTGGGTTCGGTAGTTATGCTCGCGTCAATCGCCCCGTTCTGATAGGCGACGAACTGTTGAGGAAAGCCCAGATAAACCTTGTCGACATCGTCATATCCGAGGCCGACGCTTTTCAACCCCTCATTCAATACAGAAGCGTCACTGCTCGCCTGCGCAACAGTCGCCACTTTGCGGCCCTTGAGATCAGCGATGGTCTTGACTGAACCGTCATCAACGAGCGCCTTGCGCACGAGGAAGGATTGAAAACCGAAGCCGGGTGCGTTGCGGGCCTTGTCAGCGACGATCTTCAGACCAACGCCACGTTCGATAGCGTTGTAGAGGCCCGACGATGCTGCTCCACCTCCCACGTCAAGCTGGCCGGCGCCAAGCGGAGCGATCATCTTCGCGGCAGAATCGAACGCTACAAAGTTTGGAGTGATGTCCTCTTCCTTGAAAAAACCCTTGGCATCAGCAATGAACAGGCCAATGTCGCTGCTAGCATTCGTGAGACCAATAGATACCGTATCGGCTGCATACGACTGTCCAACAGCGGACACCAGTCCACCGGCTAGAACCAGTGAATAGACAGTACACATCCATGACTTCAGCATCTGATTTCCTCCTGAGACATGCATTCAGCCTTCTGATCGCGCTTACGAAAGACACGGAATGGGCTGATTATTGTGACCAGCTTAAAGATCGGGGTATCTGGCCACAAATAGAGTTTTTGGTAGGGTCGTAGAAGTAAAACTTATATCTACTTCCCGGACCTCTGAAGAGCTGTTCTAACTCTTCAGACCAAATAGCGCCTGAGCGTTGCGGAAGCAGATTTTCTCCATACCCTCCTTGCTGAGATCCAGCGAATTGAGAATCCTCAACGTATCGCGGATATAGCCCGGACCTTTTTCGGGATCGAAAGGCGAATCTGAGGCGAACAGCACGCGATCGCTTCCATAGAACTCCAAACCGCAAAGCGTCGCGGCTTTGGAGCCAAAAACCGCCGTATCCGCGTAGAAATCCTTGAAATAGTCGAGAGGACGTTTTTTCAATCGCTTGAGCACAAGGGTGAGGTCCTCATCCGACGTACGTTTGCCAAGCTGGTCCCAACCGGGGCCGACACGGCCTTCAAAAAATGGCACCATGGCTCCCATATGATGCGCCACTACCTTGAGGTCCGGCAGGCGATCCATGAAGCCCGAGAAAACGAGCCGCGCCATTGCCGCGCTGGTCTCGTAAGGCCAGCCGAAGGTCCACCAGATTTCATATTTCGACTTGGTCTCGGTGGCATAGTCGGGCATCGAAGCGTTGCGTGAAGGATGCAGCAATACTGGTTTGCCGTGTTTTGCA
Organism: Phyllobacterium sp. LjRoot231; assembly: GCF_964253365.1. Lineage (NCBI taxonomy): Bacteria > Pseudomonadati > Pseudomonadota > Alphaproteobacteria > Hyphomicrobiales > Phyllobacteriaceae > Phyllobacterium > Phyllobacterium sp. LjRoot231. Next base: position 1,520,769 of record NZ_CAXUQT020000001.1, on the reverse strand, counting down.
CAGACTTCAAAAATCTGGAAGAAACGTTCTTCGTCGAGTGGCGCACCATTGACGTTGGAATGTATCTGCACGCCGCTCGCGCCGAGTTCCGTGAATGAACGTTCTGCCTCGCGGGCCGCAGCTTCCGGAGTATCCATCGGCAATGCAGAAACAAAGCCTGCAAAGCGGTCAGGATATTTGCTGACCAGCTCCGCCTGACCGTCATTGCCAATCCTGGCTAGCTCCAATGCCGTGCGGCCGTCACCCATCGCTTCGAGCGGCGGCATACCGAGAGAAAGGATTTGGGTATAGTTCTCGAATTCGTCCATCACCCGAAAACGTGTATCGAGATCATATATGCACGGGACGCCCTGCATCCGCTTGCCGATGTCCTTGCCGGCGCCCTCAAGGGACTGAATGCGCTCCCACAGAGCCTTCGGGAAGAAATGATTGAACGCGTCGATATATTGCATAGGAAACTCCTCGATATGGTGGAGTCACACTAGAAAGTCTGTTGGTTGGGGACTAATACCGTTTGCTTAAGCGTGTTATAAGTAGCGCTTATAGCACAGGAAATGGCATGAACCTTCGTCAGCTTCGGTACTTCATCACAGTCGCGCGCCTCGGCAGCTTTACGGCAGCGGCGCGTATTCTCAACGTGTCGCAGCCGGCACTCGGATATCAATTGAAGTTGCTGGAAGATCAACTAGGGGTAGCCCTTCTGCAGCGTCACTCTCGGGGCGTTCGAGTAACGGAGGCTGGAAGTACACTGCTCGAAACAGGAACAAGGGCACTCGAGGCATTTGCCGAAGCGGAACGTTCGGTCGCACATTTTGGCAAGGCCAACAGCAAACGAATCTCGCTCGGCGTTGCGCCCACCCCTGGACGTGCGCTATTGCCAGAGCTTTTGCCGCTGGCAGCAGGTGCCGGCGAGGTCCTGCAGATTGTGGTTCAGCAGGGAATGAGCGACGAACTCATCGATGCAATGACGCGAGAAGAGCTTGACGCGGCACTCTGCTACGATCCGCCGGACCTACCCCATATTCGGATAGTGCCGCTCTATAAGGAATATCTTTATCTCATCTGTGCGGGCAGCGCCGCATCGAGCGTCGACAGTACCATCCCTTTCGACAGCCTGTCAGAATATCCATTGGTTCTGGATGGAAAGGTGCGACCCATACGGCGTCTTATTGATGAGATCGCCACGAGCCGCCAAACCAAGCTTGATTTGATCGAAGTTGAGCCTGCCAATGTGAAGCGCGAAATTATCATGCACCATGGCCGAAGCACCATCGTGCCCTATGGACTCTTCTTGGACGAGATCAGGGAGCGGCGGGTGACGGCGCGCCGGATTACGGATCCTCAACTGGAGCGCACCGTCGCACTTGTCCTTCACCAATCGCTGTCCCCGGGTACCGGGCATCTGCTCGAAGCCCTGATCCGACCTCTCGTCAAACGCATCGTGGAAAGCGGTGAACTTGGCTGGCGAAATCCAGACGTCGCATTCAACGAAATCGCATAGTATGAGAATTTCTAGACATGCCGCGCGCGCCGCCGTATTCCGCTGTGGTGGTGCCCCCCAAGGAGTTAAACCCGGTGTTTATCCCCACGTTTTCGACCCTGTCCGACATCAATGAATAATTCCTCCAAAGGAATCTTACGGCCGATCAAACCTTGCTGATGAGCATAGCCAACAACGGTTTCGAGATTGTGCCGGTTGTGCTCGCCCAAGCCATAGGCCCAAGGGTCATCACCGAGAATATCGATCTGCTCTTCCCATGCCTCGCGATACCACGCCAGAGGTACGACACGCGGATTTTCCATTCTCTGCATGGCTAGGCGCTTGGCCTCGTTGAAGGCCTGAAACAGGTTGATCGGGACCCAAGGATGACGCTCGACGATTTCCGGCCGTATCCCCATGACGTGCATGATCGGAAAAATACCAGTCCTGTTGTAGTACGCGATCTCGTCCTGCTTGTAGTCAGGGAAGAGCCGCCCTACCCGCGGGTCTTTCTCGACGATAGCGTCAATCAGATCCGGATGCAGCAATGCATCGATCTCACCGTCAAGAAGCATGGTTTCGACCGACTTCTCGTCCGGTAGTCGGGTCAACTTCAAGCCGGCGGGCGGCGTGAAGTCAACATCCTCGTCGAGTTCGGCAAACCATTCGATCGATTGGTGAGGCACACCATATTCGCTTTCGAGAATGCCGCGCAGCCACAACGTTGCGGTGACCAGATAGTTTTTGACGCCAACCCGCCGTCCTATCAGGTCTTTTGGTTCACGAATGCCGCTCTTGCTATTGACGAAGATAAAACCGTGCCTGAAACGGCGGTGGAGGAAAACTGGGATCGCATTGAAAGGCAGCTGGCGGCCACGTGCGGTGACATAAGACGAAAGCGAAACCTCGGCGACATCGAATTCGCCGTTTCTGAGAAAGCGCCAGTGCCGCGTCGTCGAATCCATTTCCGTCAATATCGTTAGGTCTATGCCGTCCGGCTTGACATGACCTTCTCGCAACGCCCTGACGATCTCATAATCGCCACATGCCAGCGTCAGCTCGACCTTTTTTGTCACCCTGTATCCTCCGCTATCACCCTGTTTATCACCCGCTCAAGACGGATGTCATCTCAGAAATCGCTCGTTCCATGCGAGCTCGCATCCCTCGATATCAAATTTTATCCCATATTACGAGATTTTTGTAAATTATCGATTGACGGGAAATTCCAGCTAGCGATAAAAAAGAATGAGTGGAGCAGCGTGGAGATTTCATGCGCAGCTTGTCCGTTCAATTCACGCCGGTCGCATTCGAGTGTTCCGGCCATAACCTGAGTGACCTGACATGACAGATACAGATGTCCTTATCGTTGGCGCCGGTCCGGTCGGCCTTACCTTGGCCATCGATCTCGGCCAGCGCGGCGTTAAATGCACGCTCATCGAGCAAAAGGAAGCACCTCAATTCCTGCCGAAAATGGAGCGATGCAACGCGCGGACGATGGAGATTTTCCGCAGGATGGGCCTTTCGCAAAAGATCCGCGCAGCAGGGCTGGACGCGACTGTTCCAATGGATGTGTTCATCGTCCTGGCCATGAACAAACCACCACTATTGCAGCTGCCTTATCCATCTGTTGCGGAGTCACTTGAGCAGATCGAGAAGAGTCCTGACGCTAGCCTGCCACTCGAAGCCTATCAGCTCATCTCACAATATACGCTTGAGCCACTGCTCAAATCGGTCGCTGAAACGCTGCCATCAGTGACCGTTCGTTACGGATGCGAGTTCGTATCGTGCGAACAGGACGAGGAGGGTGTGACAGCAAAAGTCGTCGATTTGAGCGGCAACATCGGACACATGCGCTCAAAGTATCTTGTCGGCTGCGATGGAGGAGCCAGCCCGGTGCGCAAGCAGCTGGGAATCAGGCTGCGCGGTGAAGGCAATCTTCTGCACCTGCGCCAAGCACTTTATTATAGCGAGGACCTGTACGACAGAATCCCGATCGCCGGTGGCCCGGGCAAAGGTCGCCACTATCATGTGGCCGACGGACAGGCGACATTTCTTATCATGCAGGATTCCACCAAGCACTGGACACTGCATGCCGTTGTTGAACGCGATGAAGACATGGCGCAACAGTTCGAAAAGGCGGTCGGTGTGCCGGTCAACTACGAAATGCTCTATGTCGGTCAGTGGAAGCAAAACCTCCTGCTCGCGGACCGATATGGTGCAGGAAGGATTTTCCTCGCCGGCGACTCCGCTCATCTGGTCATCCCGACCGGTGGCCTAGGCATGAATACCGGCGTTGGCGACGCGGTCGACCTTGGTTGGAAACTCGCAGCAACTTTACAAGGCTGGGGTGGTCCTAATCTACTCCGTTCCTACGAAATCGAGCGCCGCCAGATCGGTGACCGAAACGTCGGCGCATCACGTTACGCGTCGCAAGGACGCCGTAAATGGCGCTCGCAATATCGTCCTGATATTGGCGACGATACACAGCAAGGGCAGCACACACGCGATAACCTGACCCGCGTTGCCGACGTCGAACAGCGCAAGACCAATGAGATGATCGGAGCGGAACTCGGATACCGCTATGTCGGTTCGCCCATCATATGGGACGAGCCGGGCGGGCCCGAACATCTCTTCCGGGAATACAACCCTACGACATGGCCCGGAGCGCGTCTGCCGCACATCTGGCTTGGTGAAGGTGACGCCGTTCAGGATCGGATCGGTCGAGGCTACACGCTTTTGCGTCTCGGTGGATCCACGACAGAAATAGCTGCCCTTCAGAAAGCGTTCAAAGCACTCGGCGCACCTTTCGAAGTCCTCGACATCGAGACCGCCAAAGCGCGCGATATCTATGGATACGATCTCCTGTTGATCCGCCCGGATATGCATGTCGTGTGGCGCAGCAATGAGCTGCCGGAAGATCCTGTGGATCTGGCCGCGCTTGCAACGGGCCATTAATACAACGTCAATTCAGAGGTGTTGTGTTCGTCAGGGGCTCAGTTTAAATCTCACATGTTGGGAAAGCCACGGGGCCAAGTCCGTCGCATTTGGGAGAAGTCTTTGCAGAGTCACGAGCGTATGCTGGGAATTCTCGACCTCTTCGATGCCGAGGACGACTACGTTGCGCTCACGTTTGATGAGATACACACCCGCGTCGGCTATACCCGCTCCACGCTTTATCGCTATCTGAAAGCACTGACCGACGCCGGTCTCCTGTCGTCGCTTCCCGGCCTCGGATACGTTTTGGGCTCGCGCATTATTGAACTCGACTACAAGATCAGGTCAGGCGATCCGTTGATTCGCGCTGCGCGTCCCGTCATGGAAGAGCTTGCCAGCCAGTTTTCCGGCATTGCCTTGCTCTGCCGCAAATATCGCGAGCATGTTCTGTGTATCCATCAGGAGCGCGGCACTGAAACTTTGCAGAGCAATTATGATCGCGGACGCGTGCGTCCGCTTCTTCTCGGTGCCGCATCTGTCGCAATCCTGGCCTATATTCCAGCATATCAGCTAAGTAGGCTCTACAATCGAATTCCAGAGGAATTTGATGCAGCAGGCTTCGGCAAATCACTTTCTGAAGTAAAAGCCAGTTTGAAGGTGCACCGTCAGCAGGGCTGGGTTGTAACGACGGGGGAAGTTACGCCCGGAGTAGCTGGCATTGCAGCACCGCTTTTCGATGGTGACCATGACGTTCTGGGAAGCCTCAGCCTCACAGTACGGGAATCGCAGGCGACTCCAGACAAGGTTCAGCGGATAGCCGAGCAAGTCATGCTTTGCTCGCGGATAATTTCGAACGCTGTGGCGCAAGCTTAATGCGCAGCCGCCGCTATTGTCGCGACGACTGTCCTCTGAGACGCGTCATGCAGCCAGAAGCGTGCATTTTTCGGGATCTATCGCAATATGGATCTGTTCCCCGACAAGCGTACGAACTGAGGGGTGAGCCCGCGCCAGAAGTTGTGTATCATTCACATCGATCTTGAAATCCTGGCATTCGCCGAGGAATACCTTGGCTCTCACAGTACCGACGAACAGCGAGTTCGACGATGGTGCCGGTGCAGTATCGGACAGATGCACATCCTCCGGCCGTATCGACAAGGATACATTGGCGCCGATGGAAATTCCGGGTTGCGCATTGACATTGAGCTGGCCAATTCGGGTATCTACGACCAGCCGATTGTCCGCACCGCCGCGTACGGTACCCTCGACAAAGTTCGTGGTGCCGATGAAATCGGCGACAAAGGTATTTGCCGGGCGCTCGTAGATGTCCCGCGGTGATCCGATCTGCACGATTTTGCCTTCATTCATGACGGCTATTTCATGGGAAAGTGCCAGTGCTTCGCTCTGATCATGTGTCACATAAATCGTGGTCAAACCAAGCTCACGCTGCATCTTTTTTAGTTCGAACCGCATCTTGTCGCGCAGCTTCGCGTCTAGGTTTGACAAGGGTTCGTCGAGCAGCAGCAATCTTGGTTCCATGACCAGTGCGCGGGCAAGTGCAAGTCGCTGTTGCTGGCCGCCCGACAATCGCGTTGCTTCACGCTCCTCGACATGGTCCAGCGAGACTGCGGCCAATACTTTCATAACCTTGTCGCGAACTTCCTTGGCGGACAATCGTTTTTTCTGCACCTGCAACGGAAAGGCCGCATTCTGGAAAACTGTCATATGCGGCCAGATGGCATAGGATTGGAACACCATGCCGAATTGCCGATGGTTCGGCGCCACGAAGATGTTGCCGGCAGAAGAATAGACCACCGTGTCGTGCGCTTTGATGACACCTTTCGAAGGACGCTCAAGACCGGCGATAGAACGCAAGGTCGTGGTCTTGCCGCAACCGCTCGGTCCAAGCAGGGTGAAGAGCCGCCCCGTAGGAACGGAGAAATTGATATTGCTGGCGGCGAGCACAGGCTTGGCGCCGGGCGCCTGATAAGTCGTGCTGAGATTCTCAACTGATAACATGGTTTCCTCCCAATTTTATCAAACTTCCTTGACGCCGAAGCGCTTCGACAGCGTCTGCACGACCATCAGGAAGCAAAAGAGCGCGGTGATCATCATGACGCCAAAGGCCGAGAGCTCGATGTACTGGCCGTTCTGCCAAAATTCCCAGATCATGATGGAGATGACCTCATTGCCGGGACTGTAGAGCAGGATCGAGCTGGACAATTCACGAACCGATACGACGATGATGTAGATCCATCCCGCCATCAAGCCGGGCTTCAATAGTGGCAGCACGATCCGCCGGAAGATGGTGAACCAGGACGCACCGCTCATGGCCGCCGACTCTTCCAATTCCTTATGGATCTGAATCATCGACGTGCTGTTGTAGCGCATGCCGTAGGGCAGGAACTTGATGACGTAGGCCATCAGCATGATCCAGAGCGTGCCGTAGATGCCAATGTCGACGTTCAGATAGAAAATCATCAGCGACAGGCCGAGCACGATGCCGGGAAAAACCAGCGGCAGTGACGCAAGCATGTCGAGTACCCAGCGTCCGGGGATCTTTGTTTTGATAGTGATCCAGCAGATAACCGAGGTCAAAAGCATGACCACGGTAGCACCGCCAATCGCTAGCTTCGCACTGTTCCACACCACACCATAGAAGCCAGGATAGGCCAGGACCTTGCCGTAGGCAGCAAAGGAAAGATTATGCAATGCCGCCCAGGATGGAGCAGCGTAATACTTTTGCAGCGACGCCCAGAGAAGCACGAGAAACGGCAGGATCACAACGAAAACGCAGTACAGGATGAATACGCCGGCTGTCGCGTAACGCCAGCGGCCTATATCCGATACACGTGGCCGAAAACCCTTGCCAGTGACGGTCGAATACCTCGAACCCTGACTGGACAGTCGCGATTGATAATAAATACCGAGCGAGGTGATCAGCAGGAGCGCCATCGCGTAGGCGGAAGCGAGGCCGATATCGCTCGGATAGCTATGGACCGCGTCATAGATCGCTGAAGTATAAACACGCAAGCCCACAGGCAGGCCAAGCAGCGCAGGCACTTCGAATGACTCAATGCCCCTAACGAAAAGGATGAGAAACGCCGCAAGGATTGCCGGCCAAGCGAGTTTGAGCGTGATCTTGAAAGCCACCTGTACCACCGAGGCGCCGCTCATCAGGGCGGATTCTTCAAGCGACGGATCCATCGAACGGAAGGCTGCTGTGACCAGAAGGAAGGCGATCGGGGCATAATGCAGGCCGTCCACCCACACCATGCCCGTCAACGAATAGATATTGAACAATGGTGTTGTAAGGCCGAACCAATCCCTGAATATTTGGTTGAAAATGCCGATCTGCGGGCTTGCGAGCATAATCCAGGAAACGGTGAACAAAATGCCTGGAATGATCAGCGGCACAATCGACATGGCAAAGAAGAGAGATTTGAAGGGCGTGTTCGTGCGCTCATTGACCCACGCAAAAAACGTTCCGAGTACGAGAGCGAAAGTCGCCGTTCCGAATGCGAATTTCAAGGAGTTGAACATCAGGCCGAGTGAATCGGCGGTGTCGAATGCCGTGGCATAATTCTCAAGCGTGAATGCCGCAGGAACCTGTGCCGTCGACGTCGACGCGAAACTCTGCCAGATCAGGAATCCAAGTGGAATGAGCGCGAGCCAGGCAACGACAACAATGCATAATCCGATGATCACCCATTTCATGTCGAATGAACGGCCCCATCCCTGACCAAGCGGGGTATGAACGGTGCTACCGTCGGGTGTTGTGACTGCCATTGGTTCCTCCCTTTATGCGGTCGCTTGGCACGACTCATCGTTCTGCGATTCAAATTAAATCACGAAAGCCTCGAGTGTTTCAGGTGCGAATAATTCCTCTGCCTTCAATTGACGGCGCGACAGGCCCTGTTCGTATGAATATCTGAGAAAGACATCCAGGGTCTTCTTGTTCTTCTCAAAGCCATTGGGCCAGAAATCCGCACCCATCTCGCTTTCAGTGTCTTCATAGTGAGCCACAGCCCAAGGTAACATTGTCTTCAGAGCCGCGGTTTCCTGGAGATCACGATACGTCTTCTGTTGCGACGCATTGAGCGCTTTGAAGATCGATTGGGCAACCCAGCGGTTCTTCTCATATACCTCACGTCTGATCACAAACGTGTGCATGATCGGGAAAATTCCAGTGCGGGAAAAATACTCGCGTTCGACATTTACATAATTGTCGAAGAGACGCCTCACCCTACCGTTTTTTCCCTCAAAGGTTGATGGCTTCCGGGCGGTATAGAGTGCATCGATTTCACCGTCTCGAAGCATGGCCGCGAGTGTCTGCCCTGGGCCGATTGGTTCAACCTTGATATTGTCCGGTAGCGATAGTTTCAGCTTTTCGCTGCGATTGGGCGATTCTTCGCCACCCGTGCGATAGGTGACACTGTCGACCGGTACACCAAATTCGTCAGAGAGGATGCCGCGGATCCAAGCTGGTGCGGTCATCTGATATTCAGGGCAGCCTACGCGTTTCCCGATGAGATCCTTAGGCTCGCGAATGCCGGAATTTGCGTTCACGTAAATCGAAGAGTGCCGGAAAAAGCGCGATGGAAAAAATGGGATGGCAATGAAAGGCCGCTCTTCCTTGAACAACGACACCACATAGGACGAAAGTGACATCTCAGCGACATCGAATTCCTTGTAGCGCAACATGCGGAAAAAAGTTTCTTCGACGGGAAGGGTCAAGCATGTCAAATCGATACCATCCGCGCGGATCGAACCATCCATCACACTGCGCGTACGATCATAATCCCAACAACCCATCGTCAATCGCAGATTAGTCATGCTAACGTCCTATCGTGTTTCCTGATGCTTTTGCCGACGTTGCAGCCGGTCCACTTTTTAGCTGGCGTAGATCAAGACACTCTCTGCATCCAAGAGTTTTTTCATGGGAGAGCTCGCAGCTTTTTGATGTTCAAGCTGTGTTCAGTCACGTGTACAGTCGGGAGGACTGGCAGGTAACTACATTCGCTCTTAAGCGAAACCGCCCTGAAAATTCAGTCATAAAATGCAGGTGTGCCGACCGTCCATCAGGAGGAGCCGGTTGGTCAGCTTGTGGGGAAAACTTGAGGAGGAAACAATGAACTTACAACGACGCCTATTCATGCTTGCGGGCGCTGCAGCTATTGCGCTCACGGCCCTCGCTGGCTCGGTTTTTGCAGCCGACAACACGTTGCTGACGTCCAAAGATGCCAATCGTGAGGAGAAGCTGGTAGAAGCCGCGAAAGCAGAAGGCACACTGACGCTCTATACGTCCGTTGCGCAGAACGATCTGCAACCGCTGATCAGCCCCTTCGAAGAGAAATACGGGGTCAAAGTCGTGGTGTGGCGTGCTAGTGGAGATACTGTGCTGCAACGCGTCATTCAGGAACAGAAGGCGGGCCGAAATACAGTGGATTCAGTCCACATCAGTGCGCCGGAAATGGAAGCATTGCATCGCGAGGGTATGTTCCAGCCAATCGAATCTCCCTATTTTGTCGACCTGTTGCCGGGCACAGTGCCAGAGCACAAGGAGTGGGTGAGCACGCTTCTGTCGGTGTTTGTACAGGGCTACAACACTAACCTGATCAAGAAGGAAGAGCTTCCCAAAACCTACGCGGATCTTCTCGACCCGAAGTGGAAGGGAAAGCTCGGCTTCGAAATGGAAGACATCGACTGGTTCACCACGGTCGTTCAGAACATGGGCGAAGAAAAGGGGCTGAAATATTTCCGCGATCTGGTCGCCGGCAATGGCTTGTCCATCCGCAAAGGTCACTCGCTCCTGAATACGCTCGTGGCAGCAGGAGAAGTGCCCGTCGGACTTACCCTTTACAACTACATGCCCGAACAGGCAAAGAGCGAGGGAGCTCCTATCGACTGGTTTGCGCTCGAGCCAGCTATCGCGCGCGCAAACGGGATCGGCGTCATCAAGACGGCCCCCCATCCGAATGCGGCCGCACTTTTCGAAGACTACATGCTTACGGACGGCCAGCCGATCCTGAAGCAGTTGAACTACGTTCCGACATCTACAAAGGTTGAATCACCTCTCAAGGGGATCACTCTGAAGATTGCGGATCCGGCTGAGAAGCTCGACAATTCGAAGAAGTGGGAACCACTTTACCAGAAGATTATCATTCGCGGACAGGCGGACTGACGAAATCGGCCGTTGCCGACTATTCGGGAACGGCCGAAGCCTCTTCGGCGGTGCCGCAACGGCCAATAACCGTGGCATGTGGCCCTATGCGGTCGGCAAGTGTATCGACGAGCATGTCAATGAAATCGCGCAAGGCGGTTTCCTGCTGGATCGGCATGCGATTGGGTGATTCCGCAAGATACAACGTCCGAACCAATTCCGGCGATTCAATCGTGTGTGCCTCGATGGTGCCCCGTGCGATCTCTTCAGCGGCCACTCCATACGGTACTATGCTGGTCGCAAGCCCCCTTTCAACCAGCGTTTTGATCGTTTCAAGCGACTGAATGGTGAAGCGGACGTTGACCGGCACCGTGGACGCCTTCGCAGCCCGATGTACTGCGCGCCAAACATTGTCGCGATCACTCGGCAGCGCCAGATTCGATGCCACTGCATCGCGAAACTGGACGCCGCCACGCGGGAAAGGACTGCCGGGCGCTGTGATGAAGAACAAATCCTCCTTCATCAACGCTGTCCGCATCGACGTGATACTCTCGGTAACATCATAGGCAAGAGCCAGGTCGATCTCGTCCCGCAGGAGGAGATCGACAAGAATGAAGCTCAATTCCTCGACGAGCCTCACGGATACGCCGGGGAGTTCAGACATGGCCGAAACAAGAAAATCAGCGCCTACAAGCCGCATGATGCTTGGTGTGACGCCGATAGAGATATTTTCGAGAGTAGACGTGCGAAAGGCGGACACATCCCTCTTGGCTTCTTCCACCAACCGCATAATCGCGACGCCGCGATCAAACAGCAGGCGACCCGCTTCGGTGGTGGTTATCCCGCGCGAATGGCGCACGAGAAGTTCCACGCCAAGCATCGTCTCGAGATTGCGGATCTGCAGACCAAGTGCGGTTTGAGAGACGTTAAGCCGCTCAGCAGCTTTCGTCATATTTCCGGTTTCAACCGACTTGATAAAATTATTGAGCTGTTTCAGGTTGATAGCGTCACCTCATCCGTATCTCTTGCCTTCTACGACGACAGACCGCGCTTCGCCCTTCGCGCGAGATAGTCAAAATTCACGATATACTGTTCCGGCCGATCCAGAGTGCGGCACAGCCTATCGACGTCGTCTTTGTCGAATTCTACGAGATCGCCTCCCAGAGACTGCAAAATAACCTGATCCTCACAGGCGTTCTCAAGCATTATCGTACGAACCACCGCTTCTTCAATAGAATTTCCAGCTACTGCGACGCCGTGGCCGCGCATCAATACTGCTTTGTAGCTGCCTAAGGCCTCGGCGACACCGCGACCCGTCTCCTGGGTGCGGATCAAGTTTATCGTATCCTCGTAGTAGCCAACGCCATCAAAGCTGGCACTCGGCTGCGAGCATGCACGCCATGGCCGGCGCGTCGAAGACAAGGCAACTGCGTATTTCGGATGTGCATGAATGACCGAATTGAGATCGGGTCTAACTTTGAAGATTTCCGAATGGATGAATACCTCGCTGTGGCGCTTGCCGCCGCCGCCAATCTTCTCACCCTCCAAATTGCAGACCACGATATTTTCCATCGTTATCTCTTCAAAACCCAGACTGTGAGGCTTCATGTAGAAGACCGAAGGATCAGACGGATCACGGACCGACACATGACCGCGCGTGAAATCGCCAAGATTGTGCGTGTCAAGGATCAAGCCGGCCTCGATCAGCCGTTGTTTGAGGTGGTCTGACATGTAGTATCCTCCATTTGTAAGTTGTGTAGAGCCCTTGACCTCCACCAGTATTCGGCAGCAGCCATGTTGCTCATCTGATAGGAAGTATCGATTAAAGGGCCAGGGTCAGGCGCTCTGTCTTGGAGCCGGAGCAACAAATCATCATGCTGCCTTCCGCCTTCTCCTCGTCTGAAAGAAACATGTCGCGATGGTCCGGCTCGCCATCGACAACTTGAACCTGGCAGGCGCCGCAGATGCCTTGCTCGCATGAAAAGTCCACATCCAGCCCGGCATCGCGCAGCACCTCAAGGATCGATTTGCCCTCAGGAATAGTGAATTCCCGGCCCGATTTTTCAAGCGCAACAACGAAGCCGCCCTCGCGTGAGACCTCTTCAACCGGACCAAAACGCTCCAGATGAACATGCGCGGGATCAAGGCCCCTCGTCGTCGCCTCGAAGGCATCGAGCATAGGAGTCGGCCCACAACAATAAAGATGCGAACCAGCTGGGGCCCGATCGATGATAGCGCAAAGATCAAGAAACCCACCGGCCTCGGCATCAATATGGATCCGCGCCACCGATAATTGTTCGAGGCGGTCCAGAAAAGCAACGTCGCGGCGGTCCCGGCAGGCATAGTGCAATTCAAAACTGCGGCCGAGTTCCTGCAAACGCTCCGCCATGCACCATATCGGGGTGATTCCGATACCACCCGCGATGAGGACGGTATGATCCGCCGTCTCAACCAGTGGAAAATTGTTGCGCGGCACACCGACGGTCAGCACTGCCCCCACCCTCACCGTATCATGAAGGCAAGCAGAGCCGCCGCGCCCGGCTGCGTCGCGTTTGACGCCAATCGTGTAACGATTGTCTTCGCCTGAATGCACGAGCGAGTAAGGCCGAATCATGCCATTTGGCAAATGGATATCGACATGGGCGCCGGGTCCGGCAGCAGGGATCGGCACACCGTCGACCGGCTCGAATTCATAGAGGTTGGTCTCATGCGCCAGATACTGAATTCCCATCAGGCGCATGGTGATTGTTTTTGTGGGAACGGCTTCCAATTTCTTCTCCCTTGTCCTGACGGTCCTCTCCCTTAACCGCCGCTGGCGATCGCTGCATCAGCCGTCAGATCGCCGTAGATTGATTTCATCGAGACGTGGCAGGCGCGGCTGGAGCGCCTCCGCCGATTCCTTGAGCAACGTCCGTGCCGAATTGATCCGCTCATCCGAGAAGCGGCTGATCAATCCGGATACGGACAAGGAGCCGATCAATTCGCCCTGCCGGTTGACGATCGGCACGGCAACCGCCGCGAGGTCTTCATCGCGTCCACCCTTGGACACGATTGACCCTGTCTCGCGAAGTTCCACTGCTCGCTCGGAATTTGACTTCATGCCGTACCAGGTCAAAAGCACACCCGCGGCGCCGTGATCCAGCGGATGTCGGGTGCCCTCCTCCAGATGATGGCGCGCGCTGCGGGGCGAGTTCTCCCGGTAAAGGCAAACACGCTCGTCACCGTCGCGTACATAAAACGAGGCAGTTTCCTGGGTGACCGCCGTAAGATGGCGAAGAACCGGTCTGATAAGTGCTTCGAGCGTGAATTTCGAACGGCTGAGCTCGCCGAGTCGGCGCAATTCGGGCCCCAGCAAGTAACGCCCATCAGCGCCCTTATCCATGAAACCAGTATGCAACAGCGAACCGGCGAGCCGTAAGATCGTGCTCTTGTACAAGCCCGAACGCTGGGAGAGCACTGACAAGGTCAGTGCTTCTCCCGGCTCTTCGAAACACTGCAACAGCACGATAGCGCGTTCGACTGCTTCAACGCGCTCTCTGCCGGCATCCATTTCATCATTTGATCCATCCATGGCAGTAACCTTAACACTCAGGCTGAATTCTGTCTAGCAGAACATGATCCGCTTGACAGAACATTTATAATGATTACAAACTAGGATCGACAGAGTTCAAAACCAGCCGCCTCTGGGACGGCATAACATGGCAGTGCTTGATTGCATGTCATCTGGCTCGCGAAATCCAGAACTTTGGCGGTATCGCACCAATACGGAGGCGCTCTCGGGCTGCCGCAAACTTGGGAGAAGAAAATGCTCACGAAAGAACAGAATGAACGCCTTACCCGCGTTGGTCCGGGCACACCAGGCGGTGAACTGATGCGGCGTTACTGGCTGCCGATCGCGCCCTACGCGGAACTCCTGGAAAATCCCGTCAAGAAAGTACGCATCCTTGGCGAAGACCTTACGCTCTACAAGGACAAGAGCGGCAATCTGGGTTTGATCGGCGATCGCTGCCTGCATCGCAATGTCGATATGAAATTTGGCATTCCCGACGAGTGCGGATTGCGCTGCCCTTACCATGGCTGGCTCTATAATGAGACCGGCAACTGCGTCGAAAGGCCAATGGAAGGCGCTCCGCAAGCCGAGATCAAGCAGAAGCTTAAAGGCTATCCCGTGCGGGAACTCGGCGGTCTGGTCTTCGCCTATATGGGGCCGCTTCCGGCTCCCGATCTTCCGCGCTGGGATCTTCTTGTCTGGCCCAATGCCATTCGCCAGATCGGCATCAACATCATCGACTGCAACTGGCTGCAGTGCCAGGAAAATACCGGCGATCCAACACACAGCGCATGGGCACACGGCCACATGTTCGAATACGTGCTGGAAAAGCAGGGGCAACTCGAAGACCGCAGCTCCGACAACATGCACACCCTGCATCAGCGCAAGCGCGTAGGCGTGGGAATCAAAGAGATCTATGCCAATCAAACCGAACACGGCTTCCGTAAGGGTATCCGTTATTCCAAGGCGCTGGGCGCGGATTCAGACAAGGATCAGGAGCACTCAACCGTTATTTTCCCGTTCTATACGCAGACAGGCAAGACCGGCGCGACGCGCAGCGAATACCAGATCCGCGTTCCGATCGACGACACACATACTTATCACATATGCTATCAAGCCTACTCGGCTCCTCCCGGAGTCGGGGCTCCAAAGCAGGATGTTGTGCCTTATTACATTCCGCCAACACATGACGAGAAGGGCGAACCGATCCTCGATTACGTCCTTGCCCAGGATGCAATCGTCTGGGTTGCGCAGGGTCCGATAGCTGACCGCACGACCGAATTGCTTGGCCGCACAGACATCCCGATCGTCGTCCTGCGTCGTCAGCTCGACGAGCAGATCAAGCGGGTTGAACAGGGACTGGAACCGATGAATTTCTTCTGGAAGAGCCCGGATATGATCCATCCCACCGGATCGCCGCCCGACTACTCCAAGCCCGAGACGCTGATCAAGCACGGCTTCCGCAAGTATTACCACAAGGGCTTTGCGAACGATGACGCCGACCGCTACGGTCCATTGATCGAAACCGTCAAGGATCTTCATCGCAAGATCGAGGAATTCGAGAGCACGCGTGCCGAACAAGCGGTGGCCGAGCACGCCTAGGCTATTCCTCCCGCGCCGCCAGGACTTGAAGGTTTTGCGGTGCGGCATTTCCAGCTGGAGCAGGAATTGAAATGCCGATTACACGCGAAACCATTGACGCTGTCTTGAAGGATCTGATCGATCAGGTTCCGACCATGTCGGTGCGGTCGGTCACTTTGACACCGCCGGTGCCGATCGAGGGCCAGAACGTAATTGCACGCATTGATGTCTCGAATAGCCGCCATGTCCTGTGCGAGATCACGACCGATGGCAGCCTGCAATCGGCCCGGGTCATCGAAAGCTGAACTTTCTGCAATGTCAGACATGCCGGGCTACGGTGCGTTCCCACCTGCTCGTCCTGCATATTTGGAGTGACACATGAAACAGCGCCGCGTCGGATCGACCGATCTCAGCATCTCAGAAATCGGTTTTGGCTGCGGCAGCAATGCCGGCTTGATGGTGAGCGGCGAACATGCCGAGCAATTGCGCGTCATCGAGCGTGCCTTGGAATGCGGAATCACCTATTTCGACAACGCTCCCGACTATGGAGCCGGTGCGGCTGAAATTAACCTGGGCCGTGTATTGAGGGAACTCGACGCCGAGCCTGTCATCAATACGAAGGTCGAGATTCGCGCCGAAAACCTCGGCAATATCGCCGGCCATATCGTGCGGTCGGTGGAAGACAGCCTGCGCCGTCTCAATCGTGTTTCCGTCGATATCGTGCAGATTCACAATGGGCCCGTCGCGACGAAGCCTGTGATGGAGGGCGAATATTACGCGACACTCTGGGCGGAAGACTATTACCGGCCAGATGGCGTGCTGGAGGGTGTCAACGCTATTCTCCGGCAGGGCAAGGCGCGCTGTGCCGGGTTTGTTTGTCGCGGCAACGACAGCAATGAGGTCCGCCAATTGCTTGATACCGGCCTCTTCCACATGGTCAACGTGCCTTACACGTTGTTGAATCCCACTGCCGGTTACTTGGGTCCAAAGAAGCTGGATGTCAGACCCGATTACGGTAATGTCATCAGCGTGGCCGAGGCGGCCGGTTGCGGGATTGCGGTCTTCAGCCCCCTCGCCGGCGGCCTTCTGACCGACGCGATCCTGAACGGACAGCAAACACATCCGCTCGCACGCAAGAAAAATATCGAAGTGCTGGAAGCAAAAGGTGCCTTGCACAAGGCGCGCGAATTTCAGGCTCTGGCCGCCCGCGAGAATGTAGCGTTGGTCGAACTCGCCTACAGATTTGTTCTGAGCAATACGTCTGTCAGCACGCTCCTCGGTGGTATCACTGCAGCTGAACAATTAAACGCAGCGGCGGCAGCTTCGACGGCAGGTCCACTGTCGCACAACCTCATTACCGAAATCGAAGCGATTTGGCATTCCTGACGCTCGAACCTATTTGCCGCGCTGGCTCTGCAGCCGCCCATCCTCCAAGGAAATGCGCACATCGACAAGGAAAGGCTGGCCAGATTTTATGGTCTCGACACCAAGGCTCAAAGCGGTATCAAGCTCATCGGCCGTGTGCACGGGACCTGCCGCCTCTACGCCCTGGGCACGCGCCATGGCCGCGATGTCGGGAACTGGTCCGTCAATCGCTTGGCCCACCCAGCGGTTTTCCCGATTGCGATCACGCTGTACAGCCACCGAATCCTGGTGCAGTACATCGTTCAGATAAGCGTTGTTGTTCGCGACCACGATCAGCGCCGGAATATTGTATTTGGCGGCGGTCCACAGCGCATTTATCCCCATCAGGCAATCACCGTCGCCGATAACGCTGATCGAAAGACGATCCGTACCCCTGTGCGCCAGCGCCGCGCCTATAGCCAGGCCGGGACCCGAGCCAATCCCTCCACCACCATCTTTTCCTAGGTATTCAAGCGGCTCACGGTTAGGAAACGCGGCACCCGGCCAGCCGCGGGGAAGCGTAGCGAAAGTGACCGGCTGTCCGTCGGTTTTCGAAGCAAGCGCATGCGCGACGTGTTCCATAGTCAACTTGCCATCCTTAAGTTCAGGCGCGGCAGTGACCGGAGCCCGCGACAGATCGGGCTTCGTCGTGACGACTTTTGCCTCGAGTTCCGCAACCAGGGCGGAAACGGCCGCATCCGCATTGCAGAGCATGCCGATGTCGACGGGAGGCAGTGCACAATGCTCCTTGCCCCAGCCATTGTGCAGGTGCACGTCATCGCCAGCGTGAATGATTTTTACAGCCGGCTCCTCGCCACCAAAAGCCATACGGATAATGCCGCCAAGATCCACTGAGCCGAAACTGACAATGAGATCTGCTTGCTTGAGCGCATCTTTCGCCTCGGGCGTCAGCTTGTTGAATGGTACTCCCACATGCAGATGATGGTCGCTCGGTACCATCGTCCCGGACTTGAGGTCGGACAGCATCCGGCCGTTGACGTGCTCGGCGAGAGCGAGACGCAGATCCATCACTTCTCGGGTTCGCGCTCCACGTCCGAACAGCAACAGCGGGGCTTTGGCAGATCGCAGCATATTGGCTGCAGCGGAAATGGCTGCCGCATTCGGCGCTGTTGGTGCAGGCGGCGCGTAGCGCGTTACGTCCGGCAATTTGACCGGCTCACGCAATTCCTGCTCCTGGAGTTCGGCATCAAAACAAACATAGACCGGACCGCAAGGCGAGGTCTGTGCGATCTGCCAGCCACGCAAAAGGCTTTCCGGAATGGCTACCACAGAAGCTGGCTGATCATCCCATTTGATGAAGGGCCGGATCAGCGCAGCCTGATCCTGTGCAGTGTGCAGCCAGTCGATCCAGGGGCGGCGCTTGGCTGCATCCATTGGCCCGGTCGCACCGAGGAGGAGCATGGGAACCCGGTCGCACCAGGCGTTGAAGATCGCCATCGTCGCGTGCATCACGCCAACATTGGCATGCAGGGCGACGGCCATGGGTTTGCCGGCAGCTTTCGCATATCCGTGAGCGATCGCCACGGCATGCTCCTCATGCAGGCACATCAGCATTTGCGGGTTTTCGTTACCCAGATGATTGACGAGACTGTCGTGCAGGCCGCGATAGCTGGCGCCAGGGTTAAGCGCGATGTAGGGGACATCGAGAGCGCGAAGCAGGCTGGCCGCCACGTCGCTACCCCAGGCAATGACTGGATCCGGTTCAATCGCCGATTCTCCGTCAGTTTCAACCTTCGACAATTCGTTCATCATACCACCTTGGCTCGCCTCAATGTTTCTGAATGCAAAGCGCCGGCACGAGAAACCAGCCGGCGCATTGGGTGTTGGCAGGACAATTGCCTGTCTACAATGACGCCGATCAATTGGTGCCCTTGCCGATGATAAGTTTCTTGTAGAGCGGCCCACTTGCCCAGATTATCGAGCTTGCCGGCCGGGTCGGCGACCCTGATGTCGATGCCCTCCATAGACGACTTAACCTTCGTCGACGTTGGGATGTAGTTGAGCGTTGTCAGCACCGGCTGAGCCTCACTCAGCATATAGTCCTCGAAAAGGGCAGCCGCATTCGGATGCTGCGCATTCTTGAGTACGCCGGTACCGCTGGCTCGAGCAACCGCGGGTTGGATTGCGAACCAATCGATTGGAGCACCCTGCTGCTTCGCTTGTGCAGGCATGTAATTGTAGATTGTCAGCCCGAGCGGCACCTCGCCTGCGACGACGAGATTGTTGAGAAGGGAGTGTCCCTTGCGAACCGAAACACCATTACCGGCCGATAATTTCTCGAAGAAGTCCAGACCTTCATCCTTGCCCATGATGTCGATGACCGTCATGAACCAGTCAATGTCATCGGCTTCGTAGCCAAGCTTGCCCTTCCATTTCGGATCAAGCAGGTCCTTGTAGCTCTTCGGCAAATCGTCTTTCTTCACCAGACCGGTGTTGTAAGCCTGCACCCACACAGCGAGGAAAGTCCCTGCCCAGTTATGATGGCCGGGCAACGTTCCGGGCAAGAGATCGGCGAAATAGGGTGAATTTACTGGCTGAAGCAGATTCTCGCGTGAAAGCGCCTCGAGTTCAGGTGAACTCGTCTGAATGGCATCAACTGCAAAGCGGCCGGCTTTTTGCTCCTGGATGACCTTCTGCAGAATGTCATCGCTGCCCGCGCGCCAGACCTCTACCTTGATGCCATACTTTTCTTCGAATGGTTTGATCAGGGGATCGACATCAGTCTTGGCCAGCGAAGTGTAAAGCGCCAGCGACCCCTCCACCTTGGCAGCAGCTTCCAGCTTCACCTGCCGGTCGGGTGCATTCGAGTTCAACAGTGAACTGTCGGCAGCACGTGCGTCCTGCAAAAGCAAAGGTGTAATCAGTGTTGCCAGAATTCCGGCAATAGACAATTTCCTTATCATCATAGCTCCTCCCATTCTGATAATTTTGGTTAACCGGTATGTCGTTGTTCACTCCCGTATTCGTGAAGCGGATTGCTCGCCATTTTATTCGCCCCATAAAAGCGCGATCTACAGCGCCTTTATCGACATCAGATGCGCGGTCTTGATTTCGGTGTAACTGAGCAGTTCCGCCAGCCCCTCCTCACGACCGATACCGCTATTGCCGAATCCTCCAAACGGCGTTCCATAGAAGTGCCCGGACGTCCCATTGACCCAGACATAACCGGCACGCACCGCCCGCATCATTCTCAGCGCCGTGCCGTATTCGTTCGTCCAGATTGAAGCGGCGAGTCCATAGGCCGTCGAATTGGCCAGATCGATTGCTTCGCTCTCGGTCTTCCAGCGGAACACCGACAGCACCGGTCCGAATATCTCCTCGCGGCCGATGGTCATCGTCGGATCGACCTCCGAAAACACAGTTGGTTCCAGCCAGTAACCACGCTCGAACTGTTCTCCCTTTGGCCGGCCGCCGCCCGTGAGTAGCCTTGCCCCCTGTTCGACCCCGGTTCCAGTCATGGCCCGCACCCGTTCATAGTGGCGAAGGGAATTCATGGGCCCCATTTCGCTGGCCGGATCGAGAGGATCGCCCAGACGAAGTGCCTTTACCTTGGCGACGACACGATCAAGCACGGGTTGATAGAGGCTCTCGTGCAGGAGAAGCCTGCTCATGGAGCCGCAGGACTGGCCCTGCCACGCAAAATTCATACCCGAGACCGCCGCGTTGGCGATGATATCGGGATCGACATCGGGAAAGGCGATCAAGGGGTTCTTGCCGCCAAGTTCAAGGCTGACGGCTTTCACCGACGTTTCGGCGGCGGCGCGTTGAATGGCGAGGCCCGTCTGCACGGAGCCGGTGAACCCGATGCGCTTGATCCGGGGATGGCGCGCAATCGCATCGCCTACGGGAAAGCCATTACCGGAAACAATATTGGCAACCCCGGCAGGAAGCACGTCCTTGCAGATCTCGGCGAGAATACCTGCCGAAAGCGGGCTCTGTTCCGGAGTCTTCAGGACAACAGTATTGCCCGCCATAAGGGGAGCAGCGAGCGCATTTGCAGCAAATTTGATGGGATGATTGAACGGAATGATCCGTCCGACGACGCCGTAAGGTTCATGGAACGTCAGATGCAAATTATCGACACTTGCCGGGACTGTTTCACCCTTCAGCTCTGTGCCGAGGCCTGCATAGTATTCCAGTGCATTGGCGGCGGACTCGACGTCCTTGCGCATCTTCGTAATCGTATTGCCGGTATCCATCACCTCCAGGCGAAGGATTTCGTCCGCGCGGCTACGCATTCTGCCGGCGATCTCGCGCATCAGTTGGCCACGCACGCGGGCGGATGTCGCAGCCCAGGCAGGAAACGCCCGTTCGGCGGCGTTAACGGCGCGATGGACATCGCCTTGCGTTGCGGCGGGAAAACGCCCGATCACTTCCTCATTCGCCGGATTGAGTGAATCCAGCCACGTGTCGGCTTCACTGCCGGCCAACTCTCCGTCAATCAACATTGCAGCCGACACTTTGGTATTGGTTGTATCCATCAGCGCATCCCGACGGCAGCAGCCACCTTGCCCTCGCGGGCTTGAAGCTTTTTTTCCGACCAGACCGGCTCGATGTTGAACAGCTTCAGCGCATTCTCGCCGAGGATGTTTTTCTTGGCCCGATGGTCCAGGAACGGCAGATCGTAAATCGTGCTTGGAAGATCCATGTCCCAGTGCGGATAGTCCGAGGAATAGAGGAGCTGGGTTTCGGCGCGAAGCATTTCGAAGGTGACTTCCAGCGCCTTCTTGTTGTGCACCATTTCCATTGGCTGGGTCGAGAAATACATGTCGGCGATGTATTCGCTCGGGCGACGTTTTAGCAGTGGCGCTTCCGATGTACGCATCATGTATTCATTGTCGAGACGCTGCATGAGGAACGGGAGCCATGCGAGGCCACTCTCGATCCACATGACTTTCAGTTTGGGAAAGCGTTCAGGTAATCCGTTGATGATCCAGTTGGTCAGGTGGATCATGTTGAAAAAAGTAAACCCAAGCGCATGCACCGATATGAAGCGGTTGAGCTGCGACATCGACTGGTCGAACCAGTTATAGCCGGCGTGGAAGGATAGGGGCAGATTGCGCTCTTCGAGGGCGCGATAGACCTTCATGTAGGCGTTGTCGAAGATCGGCCTGTAGCGCGTGGATGTGACCATGAAGCCAACCACGCCCTTCCTGTCGCCGAACTCCTCGATCATGCGGATGCTGGCGTCCGGATCGTTCAGCGGCAAATAGAGCATGGAGCAAATGCGCGATTCTTCTGTGAGAATCGTGTCGCAAAGCCAACGGTTGTAAGCGCGGGCAAGCGTCACTTCCATTTCCACCTGCGGATGCATGCCAAGATGCAGCATCGGCGTCGGAAACAGACATGCCATGTCGACGCCCATGGCATCCATCCACCGGCGTGCCAATGTGATGTCGCGGTGTGGTGAAGGAGGCGTCTGTTCCTGTTTACGGCGCGCATAGCGCGTCACGCGGCCGCCCACGTCCTGAAAGCCGATCTGGCTCGGCTGAAAGTTCGTACGGCCGCCGCCAATCTTGGCCTTGTTCAGTGCCAGATGCTTGATCGTAGGGTCTTCGATATATTCGGCAATCTGGGCAAAAGACTCGTTTTCATAGTGGTGGGAGTCCACGTCCATGATGAAAATATCATTATAGTTGCGCGCTGTTGCTTGCTGCGCCGCGTTCTTCAAAAGCGTCGTCGTATCGAACTCTTCGGTCGACAGGTCCCGGACATTGTTTACGAAATCATTCATGATCTGACCTTATGCACTAGAGTTCGCCCGCCCAGGATTGCCAAAGGCCCAGTTCGAAGACCTGGAGATCGGCTGCCTTGAGCATCGAGAGGGCCGTAATCGAAACGTCCGTAGCGGTGACTTCTGAGTTCCGGGGAAAGGCGCTGATCTTTGTTCTTTCCTCTTGCCGCTTGGCGGAGAACACACGAACAGCCTCGGAAAGGAGTTCCTGCAACGCCTCATCCGAGATCGAGGAGAGGTCACCATGATTTAGGGAATCGGCCAGGCATTTTGCTGCAGCAAAGAGGGTACGATCGGCATCCTCAAATGACGACATAGATGCCTCCTTCTCGTTCAACGAGTTCATAACGCTTCAACTGCAAGCCCGCGTCGCCGACGCAGACACCTGTTTCCAGATTGTATTCATAGCCGTGCCAGGGGCAGACGATGTGATCCACATCCTCTGAAAACGTGTGGCCGAAGAACTGCAACTCGTCGTTCAGGACTGTCTCAACTTTCGGTATGCGAACGCCTTCACAAACAGGGCCGCCCTGATGTGGGCATTGATTAAGATAGGCGTAGCACTGGCCTTTCCGCCGGATGACGCCGATTTCCCGGCTACCGGCGGCAACGACCTTGACACTCCCCTCGCCCAATTCGGCGGCGCTGCAGACAAAGACCTCGGTCATACGCACTCCTCATAACAGTATGTATTCATACGGTATGCTTACATACTGTTATTGTCAATAGGGAATTGAAAATCGCGAGGTGATGAGACGCAGCGACCATATTTGATCATGGACACAAGCGGCGAAACATGCTGTTCGATAGGGCGACCGAATTGCCAAGTGGCCGTTCTACAGCCTTCTGATCAACACGAAATATTTGGAGGCATCAGGGCGGTAGACATCAAGAAATGGAACAGTGATCTTGACAACGAGCGAAAACCCTACAAATCGGATGGCCCCCGAGAGCAGTTCTCCAGGCGTTGGACGGGCATTGAGACAGGCCAGCAAAGTCTACAACCGCGCGCTGCAGGAACAACTTGCGGCCTACGACATCGGTCTGGCTGAGTATCTGCACCTCCGCTCGCTCTGGTCCCATAATGGACTGTCCCAGATCGAACTTTCACAGCGCATCGGCATCGAAAAAGCCTCGTCAACTGCAGTTCTCAATTCCCTGGAGGACAAGAAGCTCATTCATCGGATTCGCAATTCCGAAGACAAGCGTAAGATCAACGTCTTTCTCACGCCCGAAGGAGGTCGGCTGAAAGACACGCTGTTACCGGCTGCACGCACGGTCGCCCGGAAGGCCGTCGAAGGTTTCGATGAATCTGAAGTGCAGCTTTTGACGGGGTTACTTCAGAGACTCACGCTCAACTTGGAGAGTAGCGAAGAGTCTGACTAACCCTCATCCGATTGCCTGACTGGCCCCTTCTGTCTGTTCCATAGCTACAAACGCAAAAACCCCGCTGATTGCGGGGTTTTGTTTGTGTTTTTGCTGAACAAGGAGCTGGGCTTTGGCGCGGCCGGCTGTTGATTGTTGCCTGGATCTGGTTGCGGGGACAGGATTTGAACCTGTGACCTTCAGGTTATGAGCCTGACGAGCTACCGGGCTGCTCCACCCCGCGTCACCAAATACGGCGATTGCCGTTGATACAGCCCGGATTTCTCCGTTTGTCCGGCCTTTCAAAGCCTTGACGGAGGCTTTGCCGGCTTCGGACGGGGTGCTGCTCCACCCCGCGCCACCACATCGGCAAATGCTTGCCGGCGTTTTGTGCTTTTGCATCTTGTAAGTATGCTCTTACGCTTCGGGATTTGCAAAGCAAAAGGCGTTTTGTTGCAAAAGCAAAAGGCCGCCCTGATTGCGTTAAAAAGGAGCGGCCTGATGATGGTTGTTCCGAGTTCTTGAGAAGATATTTTGTATCGCATGCGGCTTACATGAAAGTCCGATGGCTTTTTGCGCGCATGCTTTGAACGTTGCGTTTGGCAGACCTGGCAGCGACCTACTCTCCCGCGTCTTGAGACGAAGTACCATTGGCGCTGGGGCGTTTCACGGCCGAGTTCGGAATGGGATCGGGTGCAGCCACCCCGCTGTAACCACCAGGTCAGCAAAGCGCAACGTTCATGAGAAGCTGGGAGTTTTTTTGTCTCACGCGCCGTATCGCCCCTGCCGGGGCGGGCGCTGCGACGGCGCGGCCAACAATGGCCGACGCGCTATCGCGCTGTATGGGCGATAAGACGTCACGCTCTGTTATTGGCACCTTATCCTGAAGTTTTCAGAAGGGAGTGCCCGTACAGACCGCTAGGTCGTCGCCGGTCGTCCGGCGCCCTCGCGGAGCATAGGGTCGTAAGACCCGCTCATGCGTGAGCGCTTTTAAAATCAAATTCCATCGCTTTGCGATGGATATTTGTAATGAGAATGATCAAGCCAATCGAGCTATTAGTACCGGTAAGCTTCATGCGTTGCCGCACTTCCACACCCGGCCTATCAACGTGGTGGTCTTCCACGGCTCTGATAGGGAATACTCGTTTTCAGGTGGGTTTCCCGCTTAGATGCCTTCAGCGGTTATCCCGTCCGTATATAGCTACCCTGCTATGCGGCTGGCGCCACAACAGGTCCACCAGAGATACGTCCATCCCGGTCCTCTCGTACTAGGGACAGATCCTGTCAATATTCCTACACCCACGGCAGATAGGGACCGAACTGTCTCACGACGTTCTGAACCCAACTCACGTACCGCTTTAAATGGCGAACAGCCATACCCTTGGGACCTGCTCCAGCCCCAGGATGCGATGAGTCGACATCGAGGTGCCAAACAACCCCGTCGATATGGACTCTTGGGGGTCATCAGCCTGTTATCCCCGGCGTACCTTTTATCCGTTGAGCGATGGCCCTTCCACGCGGGACCACCGGATCACTATGACCGACTTTCGTCTCTGCTCGACTTGTCAGTCTCGCAGTCAGGCGGGCTTATGCCATTGCACTCGACGACCGATTTCCGACCGGTCTGAGCCCACCATCGCGCGCCTCCGTTACTCTTTAGGAGGCGACCGCCCCAGTCAAACTACCCACCATACACTGTCCTGGATCCGGATAACGGACCGCAGTTAGACATCCATATAGGTAAGGGTGGTATTTCAAGGATGACTCCACCATGGCTGGCGCCACGGCTTCAAAGTCTACCACCTATCCTACACATGCCGACACGAATGCCAGTGTAAAGCTATAGTAAAGGTGCACGGGGTCTTTCCGTCTAACCGCAGGAACCCCGCATCTTCACGGGGAATTCAATTTCACTGAGTCTGCGTTGGAGACAGCGGGGAAGTCGTTACGCCATTCGTGCAGGTCGGAACTTACCCGACAAGGAATTTCGCTACCTTAGGACCGTTATAGTTACGGCCGCCGTTTACTGGGGCTTCGATTCAAAGCTTGCACCTCTCCTCTTAACCTTCCAGCACCGGGCAGGCGTCAGACCCTATACGTCGTCTTGCGACTTCGCAGAGCCCTGTGTTTTTGGTAAACAGTCGCTACCCCCTGGTCTGTGCCACCCTCCTCGACTTGCGTCAAAAAGGGTCACGCTTCTTCCGAAGTTACGCGTGCAATTTGCCGAGTTCCTTCAACGCAGTTCTCTCAAGCGCCTTGGTATGCTCTACCAGTCCACCAGTGTCGGTTTAGGGTACGGTCTATACGCGGGAGCTATTTCCTGGGACCGCTTCGAAGCCCCTCCAATCCAATAAGGAGGAACAACACACGCGATCCGTCACTACCCGCAGGCCCACGAATATTAACGTGGTTCCCATCGACTACGCCTTTCGGCCTCGCCTTAGGGGCCGGCTAACCCTGCTCAGATTAACTTTAAGCAGGAACCCTTGGACTTTCGGCGAGGGAGTCTCTCACTCCCTTTATCGTTACTCATGTCAGCATTCTCACTTCTGATACCTCCAAAGGCCCTCACGGGTCCCTCTTCAACGGCTTACAGAACGCTCCGCTACCACTTGCCTATTGCTAAGCAAATCCACAGCTTCGGTGTATGGCTTGAGCCCCGGTACATTTTCGGCGCAAAGACCCTTATTTAGACCAGTGAGCTGTTACGCTTTCTTTAAATGATGGCTGCTTCTAAGCCAACATCCTGGTTGTTTTGGGATCCTCACATCCTTTCCCACTTAGCCATAACTTAGGGACCTTAGATGGTGGTCAGGGTTGTTGCCCTCTTCACGACGGACGTTAGCACCCGCCGTGTGTCTGCCGATCAGTACTCTTCGGTATTCGGAGTTTGGTTAGGTTTGGTAAATCGGTGAGATCCCCTAGCCCATCCAGTGCTCTACCCCCGAAGGTATAAAATCGACGCTCTACCTAAATAGATTTCGCGGAGAACCAGCTATCTCCAAGTTTGATTGGCCTTTCACCCCTAGCCACAAGTCATCCCAATCTATTGCAACAGATGCGGGTTCGGTCCTCCAGTAAGTGTTACCTTACCTTCAACCTGCTCATGGCTAGATCACTTGGTTTCGGGTCTAATCCAACGAACTGAACGCCCTGTTCAGACTCGCTTTCGCTGCGCCTACACCTACCGGTTTAAGCTTGCTCGTCAGACTAAGTCGCTGACCCATTATACAAAAGGTACGCTGTCACCCAGAACAAATCTTGGGCTCCAACTGTTTGTAGGCATTCGGTTTCAGGATCTCTTTCACTCCCCTTGTCGGGGTGCTTTTCACCTTTCCCTCACGGTACTGGTTCGCTATCGGTCATGCACGAGTACTTAGGCTTGGAGAGTGGTCTCCCCATGTTCAGACAGGATTTCACGTGTCCCGCCCTACTCAAGGACTTGAGTTCGCATTACGTGTACGGGGCTGTCACCCACTTTAGCCACCCTTTCCAGAGTGTTCCACTTGTCTCACTCAAGCCACTGGCCTGGTCCGCGTTCGCTCGCCGCTACTGACGGAGTCTCGTTTGATGTCCTTTCCTCCGGGTACTTAGATGTTTCAGTTCCCCGGGTTCGCTTCTAACCCCTATGTATTCGAAGGTCAGATACCTTATGTTGATATCTAGAAATTAGTTGGGTTCTCGCCGTTTTTTATAAGCGCTCACGCACGTACGCCCGTTCCGGGCTGTGCTCCGCGAGGGCGGCCAAAAGTGGCCGACGCGCAGTCGCGCTTGCGAAGCTTCGCTTCGATCCTCATCCTCAAATGTTTGAGAAAGAAGAAAGAGGCTGCACTTCACACAGCTTCAACCAAACTAATTTTCTAGATATCTAAGGTGGGTTTCCCCATTCGGAAATCGTCGGATCAAAGGGTATTCGCACCTCCCCGACGCTTATCGCAGCGTATCACGTCCTTCATCGCCTGTGCATGCCAAGGCATCCACCAAATGCCCTTAAGACACTTGATCATTCTCATTGCCAATATCCATCCTTGCCTTCACGA
>NZ_CAXUQT020000001.1:0-1487500 GCF_964253365.1 Phyllobacterium sp. LjRoot231 | reverse complement strand
AGCGGTGTAACCCCTGGAGCGAAGGTGCGGCAGGGCCAAGTTATCGGTTACCTCGGATCAACCGGGCTTTCGACGGGTCCACACCTGCATTACGAAGTGATCGTCAACGGCTCGAAGGTCGATCCGATGCGTATCCGCCTGCCGAGCGGCGGTGAACTCGGCGGTGATGATCTGGTGGCATTCAGGCGCGAGCGTGAGCGTATAGACCAGCTCCTTAAAGAGGATGAGGCGAAAGGAACCAAGGTCGCCGCCAGCGGCTAATCCTATTCCTGGAATTCGACCGTCACGCCCTTCTGGACGAGCTTCGACAGTTCCGTCGCGTCCCAATTGGTCAGTCGCACACAACCATGACTGTTGGTCTTGCCGATCTTTGACGGTTCAGGTGTGCCGTGAATCCCATAGGTCGGCTTCGACAAGGCGATCCACACGGTCCCGACCGGGCCATTCGGTCCCGGCGGGATGGTCAGAACTGAATTGTTCTCGCCCTGCTTGAAGTTGATTTTTGGGTTGTAGGTATAATTCGGATTGAGAGCGACCCGCTCAACTTGCACCGTACCCGAGGGTGATGGCGTATCGGTCGATCCAATCGTCGCCGGATAGGCGACCACCAGCCTTCCTTCCGCATTGTAACCGCGTACCTGTTTGCGTCCCTTGTCGGCGATGATGCGCGTGACGGCGCCGCCTGCGTCCTGGCCTGTACTGGCAACCTGTATAGCGACACCCGGCGTGTTGAAATCCACGCCCGGATTGATTTCCTTCAGGTAGTTTTCGTCCATATGAAAACGCTCGGCCAGCATTTCCGTCACCGACGTGAAAGCCATCCGTTCGAGTTGCGCCTTGTGGCTGTAATCTTCGGGGATGGACGCAACAAATGGATAGGCGGCATCCTCGGATGTGATCGTATAGGACACGAACGCCGGACCGCCGGTCTGTTCCAGCGAGGCGTTAATGCCTTCTTCGTTGAGAGGATCGAACTTTTGCCCTGTCATTTCCTCGAAGGCGGCCACGGCCTTGTCGACGTTGCCGCCCTTATGGCCATCGATAACGCCCGGCGATACGCCAATCCGGTCGAGCAAAACCTGGATGGCAGCGATCTTGGCTTTCGCTCCCTGCCCTTTCGGTAATTCGATGGTCGGAGCCGGATTCGGGTGAACCGGAATCTGTTCCTGCTGCAGAGCGTCAGTCAGGCCATCGCTGGGTGATCCGGGCTCTATGAGATTCGGATCGGCCGGCTGCACGTTGGATTCGCCGTTGGCAGGTGGCAGAGCTTCGCGATCGATGCTGCCATAATCTCGTTCCGAAGGCAGCGCCGTACCGTAAGGATCATTCGAAATGGCGCCCGTGTCATAAGGATCCTGCGGCGCATCCGGAAAATAATCCGTTCCTTCGCTCGATTGACTGTTTTGCGGCTCCTCGACGGAAACGATGCGGCCACGCCGGTCTACGGTAATTTTCCGGCCATATTCGTCGAAATACGACCTATAGGCTTGTCGGCGCTCGCGTGGTTCGAACCATTGCGCAACGGTATATGAACTCTTGTCGTTGACGAGGGGCGCGACGATTTCATCTGCCTGCGCGGCGCGCGGAGCGACAGTGCCAACGGCAGCAAGGAGCAAAACCCCAAACAGTGAATAGTGATAAGACGCCATGCTCGTCGCTTCCGGTTTTTCGCTAGTAACTCGCCATTAAGCATAAATGACCGATTTTCCTGTCTTTATGGTTAATGCCGACAGGCTTTTATCGTTGCATTTATCCAATGAACGAGACGTGAAAATGGCCGCCATATGGCGGCCATTTCTTTTGTTTGATTTTTGCGGCCGAGGCAATTACGCCGCCTCGCTCTTTTCCCTTTCGGGAACGGACTTGACCGACTTGAAATTCAGCCTGTCCGACCCAGCGGTGATCTTGACCGTAGAGCCATCCAGTATCTCGCCAAGCAGGATTTTTTCCGCCAGCGGGTCTTGCACCTCCTTCTGGATCACGCGCTTCAACGGCCGCGCACCATAAGCAGGATCGTAACCTTTCGCGGCCAGCCAATTCGTTGCATCTTCATCGATCTTCAAAACGATCTTGCGATCGGTGAGGAGCGACTGCAGGTGCTGGAGCTGGATCGTCACGATCTTGCCCATCTCCTTGCGCTGCAACCGATGGAACAGGATGATTTCGTCCACACGGTTCAGGAATTCCGGCCGGAACGAGGCCTTGACCACATTCATCACCTCTTCACGAACCTCTTCGACATCCTGACCCTCTGCCAGTCCGACAAGATATTCGGCCCCGAGGTTTGAAGTCATGATGATCAGCGTGTTGCGGAAATCAATGGTGCGTCCCTGACCATCAGTCAAGCGTCCATCATCGAGAACCTGCAGAAGCACATTGAACACGTCCGGATGGGCCTTCTCGATCTCGTCGAAGAGAACCACCTGATAGGGCCGGCGCCGGACTGCTTCGGTCAGAGCACCACCCTCTTCATAACCGACATAGCCTGGAGGCGCGCCGATCAGACGCGAGACCGAATGCTTCTCCATATATTCAGACATGTCGAGCCGAACCATGGCCGTCTCATCGGAGAACAGGAAGGAAGCCAGCGTTTTCGTCAACTCCGTCTTGCCGACACCTGTTGGCCCGAGGAATATGAACGAGCCGATGGGCCGGTTCGGATCCTGCAATCCTGCACGCGCACGGCGAATCGCTTTCGATACAGCCTGAACCGCTTCGCCCTGTCCGACGACCCGCTTGGCGAGTTCATCTTCCATGCGCAGCAGCTTTTCACGCTCGCCTTCCAGCATCCGGTCCACCGGAATGCCAGTCCAGCGCGAAACCACCTGAGCGATATGATCCGGTGTGACGATTTCTTCGACCATCGAGGTCGAACCGTCATGCTGTTCGGCCTCAGCGAGCTGCTTTTCCAGCTGAGGGATCGTGCCATAGGCAAGCTCGCCCGCCTTCTGGAATTCGCCATTGCGCTGAGCAGAGGCAAGCGCATTGCGTGCATCGTCAAGCTGACGCTTCAGATCGGCCGCATGGCCGAGCTTCTGCTTTTCGGCCTGCCAGGTATTGGTTATTACCGTTGACTGCTCTTCCAGATCGGCGAGTTCCTTTTCCAGCCGTTCAAGACGATCGCGGGATGCGTCGTCTTTCTCGACCTTCAGCGCTTCACGCTCGATCTTCAGCTGCATGATGCGGCGATCGATTTCGTCGAGTTCTTCCGGCTTGGAATCCACCTGCATACGAAGGCGCGCTGCGCCTTCGTCAATCAGGTCAATCGCTTTGTCCGGCAGGAAGCGGTCGGTGATGTAGCGGTTGGACAATGTCGCTGCCGCAACAAGCGCCGAATCGGAGATACGGACCTTGTGGTGCTGCTCGTACTTTTCCTTCAAACCGCGCAGGATCGAGATCGTATCCTCGACCGTCGGTTCATCGACAAACACCGGTTGGAACCGACGGGCAAGCGCGGCGTCCTTTTCCACGTGCTTGCGGTATTCATCGAGCGTTGTGGCACCCACGCAATGCAGTTCGCCCCGGGCCAAAGCCGGCTTCAATAGGTTCGAAGCATCCATGGCACCTTCACCCTTGCCGGCGCCAACGAGCGTATGCATCTCGTCGATGAACAGAATAATATTGCCATTCGCCGAGGTGACTTCGGACAGCACAGCTTTCAGCCGCTCCTCGAATTCGCCGCGATATTTCGCACCGGCAATGAGAGCACCCATGTCGAGCGCCATCAACTGCTTGTCTTTCAGCGATTCTGGCACATCCCCATTGACGATGCGTAGCGCAAGGCCTTCGGCAATTGCGGTCTTGCCCACGCCCGGCTCGCCGATCAGCACCGGATTGTTCTTGGTGCGCCTCGACAGAACCTGGATGGTGCGGCGGATTTCATCATCGCGTCCGATAACAGGATCAAGCTTGCCCGACCGCGCATCGGCGGTGAGGTCACGCGCATATTTCTTCAAGGCATCGTAGCTGTTCTCGGCGGAAGCCGAGTCTGCCGTCCGGCCCTTGCGGATATCGTTGATGACCGCGTTGAGCCCGGCAGCGGTGACACCGGCGCGGCTCAAAATTTCGGAAGTCTTTGCTGATTTTTCGATCGCCAGGGCTGTCAGAAGACGCTCGACAGTGACGAAACTGTCACCCGCTTTCTGCGCCAGTTCCTCCGCAGTCGTGAAAACCTTGGCCAGGGGCTGGGCAAGATAAAGCTGGCCGTTACCGCCCGTCACTTTCGGTAAGGCGTCAAGCGCAGCCTGCAAGCCGAGGCGCACATCCGCTATGCGCCCACCTGCCCGCTCGATCAGGGACGCGGCAAGACCCTCCTCGTCATCAACGAGAACCTTGAGCAAATGCTCCGGTGCAAACTGCTGATGATTGGAGGAGAGGGCAAAAGTCTGTGCGGACTGGATGAAACCGCGAACGCGCTCGGTGTATTTTTCTATATTCATGTCTTGTCTCCTTTTACCGAGCAACCCTTGAAAGGCATTGCGCGGTGTGTTGGTGACGGGTCCCCTGCAAGAGGCAGACCCATTCGCTCGATGCAAATATGGGAATATTATCCGCAGCCTGCAAGATCGGAATTCTGACTTTTATGACGCCTCTCCCTGTCGAATTTTATCACGATAAGCCCCCTCTTTGCCACACCCGCTTTCGCGTCTGGCCATTGAATGGTGGTGGGAAAGACGGGCGGTCGTCGAAGCGCGTCTTGGTAGATAGATAATGCGATCCGAAGACCGCCCGTCCGGCGTTTTTTGATCCCGTCCGTTCCGCGTCGGAAACGCCAGCGGCCAGGACTGCGCCCAGCCAATCTGCCGCCCTCACAGTGCTCGTCCAGCACGCACCGGCCTTAGTACCGGCAGGGGAACCCTTGGACAGAACTTCCCCGGACGACGGGCCCGTTACCCGCCATCGGAGGCGCCGATCCTCTCCCCACTTCGAACGGCTCCGGAAGCAGTTCCCCATGGAAAGGACCAGATTAGAATAACCGAGGTTTGGAGGTGTTGGATAAACAGCCATGAATTATTTTTGATTTAAGGGTGCTGATTTGCCGGATGGCAATGCTGCTGTGCGTGGTTCGACAGGCTCACCATGAGGGAAATTGAGGATTGCATGGATAGTCGCCAACCTCGCAAATCTGGGATCGTTGTCGTAACTCTTGACTCTTTGCCATGCAAATCTTGGCTCCTTGCCATCAACCCACCTCCCTCATGGTGAGCTTGTCGAACCACCCACAGCAGCATTGCCATCCGGCAAATTTTGTACCTCAGCGGATCTTTGACACTTCTCAACAACCTATCGGAATCAAAACGCCATCCGCGGTTACCCACGGATGGCGCAAAGCTAGATCAAACTCGGATCAAACGTCGGATTCGACCGCTGCCCGACGCTTCTTCACCTCGGCGACAATACCAGCCGGCGAAAGATCGTTGGCGGTGTCCGGAGCACTTGCTTCAGCACTGCTTTCCTCCGCCACACGCGGTTCGCGCGGGCGAGCCGGCCTGCGGCCACGCGGTGCGCGGCGTGCTGGCTTTGCCTCAGCAACCTCTTCCTCAGGTGCCGCAGCGCCGTTTTCAACCGGCTGAATCTGTGGTTGAGGTTGCGGCTGGCGCTGGCTGACCGTGTCGTCGTCATAAACGACTTCGGCGGGGGTACCCTGAATGATCGGCTGTGGTCCGCTGCCGTTGATCGGCTGATGCATCACGCGTTCTTGCCGGTCTTGCCGGTCGCGGCGATCCTGACGTTCCGGACGGTCCTGACGTTCTTGACGCTCGGGCCGATCCCGATGGTCTTGCCGCTGCGGACGATCCTGGCGTTGCGAGAACTCCTGGCGTTCCGGAACCTCCTGACCATCGGTATCGTTGCCGTTACCGTTACCATTGGCATCATCGTCATAGCCGTTCTCATCGTCCTGATCCTGGTCCTGATCATCGCGCTGATACTGGACAGGTGCCTGAGCCTGAGCCGCAAGAATGATTCGATTGTAATGTTCGGCGTGCTGGAGATAGTTTTCAGCCATCACGCGGTCGCCGGCGCTCTGTGCATCCCGTGCAAGAGTGGTATATTTTTCGGCGACGTGCTGAGCGTTCCCCCGGATTTTGACATCGGGCCCGTTGCTCTCGTAGTTACGGGATAGTGGGTTGGGGCCTTTGCTGCGGTTATTGTTGTTACCGCGTCCGCGCATGCGCCTATTCTGCTGTACTGGCCTCATACTTATCTCTTTTCAGAAAATCAGGGGCGCTAATTTGCTCACCATTTGAGTCAAAAAGCTTCGCTTCTCAAGTGCCGACCTGAAGCGCGCCCCGCGCTTCAATCGCATCCAAAGTTCATAAAACTTTTGTGCTGCCGCAAAAACCATTTCTCCAGCTATTTCCGAAGAGAAATCAAACACCCGGAAATTTCCGTATCAATCTCTTGATAGGCAGAACCAGATTTGTTTCGGTTTAGAGCGGTAACCGGAAACTAGCCGTCTTCACGGCAAATTCCAAGCCTTTTTTCAATCTTTTTACATCGGTGCGAACAAAAGTGCCCTTTCGTGGCCACCAATATCCTTTTGAACGCCGCTCAGCGCGAAATTTTGTCGCGCAAAGATCGCTTCGATATCACGGCGTTGTCCAAAACCGATTTCCAATGCGACTGCACCGCCTTGCCTGAGATGTTGCCGGGAATGCCCGGCAATGATTCGGTAGGGGGTGAGCCCGTCCTGCCCGCCATCCAGAGCCTTGACCGGATCGTGCAGCGCTACCTCGCGTTGCAAGCCTTTTATATCGGCGGACGGTATATACGGCGGATTGGAAATAATCATGTCGAATGAGCCACTTACCTCGGAAAACCAGTCCGAATGGAGGCCTGCGAAACGATCTGATACTCCTGAGAGATGGGCATTGTCGCGCGCCGTATCAAGGGCCCCCTGAGAAATATCGACGCCGACCGCGCGCAATTGGTGGAATTGGTCGAGCAGCGCCAGGGCTATGGCGCCTGTCCCGGTTCCGAGGTCGATCAGGTCCGCAACACCCTGCGCCTCGATACGCTGGCGCAGGAAGGGCATCGCCAGTTCCACCAGTGCCTCGGTGTCGGGGCGGGGCTCGAGCGTGTCGGCGGAAAGCCCAAGTTCGATACCGAAGAAAGCACGCTTGCCGATGATGCGATGCACCGATTCGCCATTGATTCGCCGGTTAAGAACTGTGTGAAGCTGCGCAACGATCGTCTTGTCGATGGCGCGATTCGGATTGCGAATCGCCTCGAGCTGATCGCATCCGGTTATCCATTCGACCAGCAGCCGCGCATCGAGATCGGCGGTTTCGATTCCAGTTTTCGCAAGAAGAACGCGCGCCTCTCTGTGCATATCGGCGAGGCGCGTCCAGTGCTCTGCCATGGCGCTCAAAAGCTTTCGTTCATCTGGGCGAGCAACGCCGTCTGGTAGTCGGAAATTAGTGCGGTGATGAGTTCATCGAGATCGCCTTCCATGATGCGATCGAGCTTATACAGCGTCAGATTGATGCGATGATCGGTCACACGCCCCTGCGGGAAATTATAGGTGCGGATGCGCTCGGAGCGATCACCCGAACCCACCTGGCTGCGCCGGGCTTCGGAGCGCTCGCTATCGGCCTTCTGGCGCTGCATGTCGAACAAGCGCGAACGCAGAACCTGCATGGCGCGGGCGCGGTTCTGGTGCTGCGACTTCTCCGCCTGCACGACGACGATGCCTGAGGGAATATGGGTGATGCGCACGGCGGAGTCGGTGGTGTTGACGTGCTGGCCGCCCGAACCCGACGCACGCATCGTATCGATGCGAATATCGTCTGGCCGGATATCGATGTCGATTTCCTCAGCCTCTGGAAGGACGGCAACCGTCGCGGCGGACGTATGGATGCGGCCGCTCGCTTCGGTATCCGGAACGCGCTGCACCCGGTGCACTCCCGATTCAAACTTCAGCTTGGCGAAAACGCCCCTGCCCGAAACCATGGCGATCACTTCCTTGTAACCGCCGGCCTCGCCATCGCTGGCCGATATCAGCTCGACACGCCAGCCATTGGCCGCGGCATAGCGCTCATACATGCGGAACAGATCGCCGGCGAACAGCGCCGCTTCCGAACCGCCTGTGCCAGCGCGAATTTCAAGGATCGCGTTACGCTCATCGGCGACATCCTTCGGCAGCAGCAGGACCTGGATATCCTTCTCAAGTTCCTCGATGCGCTCATCGATCTCCGGCAGTTCAGCCTCGGCAAGTTCGTGCATATCCTTGTCGGTGGCGCTGTCGTCGAGCATGGCCTGCAATCCATCCGCTTCGCTGCGCGCAGCGAGCAGATCGCGGATCTTGGCGACGACAGGCTCAAGCTCGGAATATTCCGAGGCAAGCTTCACATAGGTCTCGGAATCAGGATTGCTCGCCATCTGCGTCTCCATCATGGAAAAACGCTTCAGCAGTTGATCCATACGATCCTGCGGAATAGACATTGTTTAAGCCTCTAGAGTGGGACGCCTGCTCGCTCTGCAAACTTGGTCAGGACATGGCGCAACGAACCCGTTTCGCCGTGATTGTCGATAGCATCCGCGAGTTGCGCGCTGAGCTCGGCCACATCAAGAGTACCAAGCATGGCCTTGATCGGGCCGATCGAAGCAGGTGACATCGAGATCGAGCGATATCCGAGACCGATAAGCGCCATGGCAGACAGCGGCTTTCCGGCCATTTCGCCGCAGAGCGTCACGTCCGTATTGTTGCGGTTTCCGGCATCGGCGATCTGGCGCAGCACGCGCAGGAACGGCACCGACAGATTGTCGAAGCGGTTGGCGATGATCGAATTGCCGCGATCGACGGCCATAACGAACTGGAACAGATCGTTCGAGCCGACCGAGACAAAGTCCACAACCGACATCAATTCGTCGAGCTGCCAAAGCAGCGACGGCACCTCGACCATCGCGCCGATCTTGACGCGTGTCGGCAGGTTATACGCGAAGCGCGACAGGTGCTGCACCTCGCGGTTGATCAGTTCGCTCGCCTTGCGCACTTCTGCAACTTCCGTGACCATCGGCAGCATCAACCGGAGTTCGCGCCCGCCGGCCGCTTTCAATAGGGCGCGGACCTGTGTGCGCAGCAATCCCGGACGGTCCAGAGTCAGGCGGATCGCCCGCCAGCCCATGGCCGGGTTCTCCTCATTGGCATCACTGCGGAAATAGGGCAGTACTTTGTCACCACCTATATCGAGCGTCCGGAATGTCACGGGCTTATCACCAGCAGCATCCAATACCGAACGATAGAGCCGCTCCTGCTGTTCGGCCCGCGGGAAAGTCGAAGCAACCATGAATTGCAATTCGGTGCGGAAGAGGCCTATACCTGCGGCGCCGGCTTCCGCCAATTGCGGCAGATCAACCAAAAGGCCAGCATTCATCAGCAGCGAAATGTGCAGGCCGTCCTTCGTGACCGAAGGCTTGTCACGCAATTCCCTGTAGAGCGCCTGCCGCTTGGCGCGGAACTTGACCTTTTCCGAGTAAGCAGCTTCCACGTCTGCCTGCGGACGCAAATGAACGCGGCCGTCATCGCCATCGACGATCACCGCATCGTTGTTTTCCGCCATGGAAACAACGCCCTTGACCTGACCGGCGACGGGAATACCCATCGCGCGGGCAACGATCACCACATGGCTCGTCGCAGCACCGTCTTCGAGTACCAGGCCGCGCAGGCGCTCGCGCGGATAATCCAGCAGCTCTGCAGCACCCATCGAACGCGCGATGATGATGGCGTCCTTGGCTAGCGAACCCGCCATGGTCTTGACGTCACGCCCCATCAGCTGGCGAAGCAAACGGTTCGCCAGATCGTCGAAATCGCTCAAGCGTTCGCGCATATAGGGATCAGACAGGTGCATCATGCGGGCGCGGGTGTCGCTCTGCACCTTTTCCACTGCGGCTTCTGCCGTCAATCCGTTGCGAATCGCCTCTTCGAGACGCCGCACCCATCCCGTATCGTGCGCGAACATCCGGTAGGCTTCGAGCACTTCGCGATGTTCGCCCTCGAATGCCACGTCCCGGCGCGACAGCATGTCGTCGATCGATATGCGCAACGAACCGAGCGAATTTTCGAGCCGGTCGATTTCCGTGTCGATGTTTTCGTTGAAGAGGTTGGTGACGACAATGCGCGGTTCATGCAGCACGACATGACCGAGACCAACGCCGTCATTGAAGGCGCTGCCGCTGAAACTCATGGGCTTGCCCATATCAAGCTCGACACCCGGCCGCGCAAGACGCGTAAGGCTGCCGGCAGCAACCATTTCGGCCAGCACCATGGCCGTCGTTTCCAGGGCCTCGACCTCATCCTCACGATAGACACGCTTGGTCCGGTTCTGCACGACGAGAACACCGAGCGTGCGCCCTGCCCTGAGGATGGGCACACCGAGGAACGAATTGTAGATCTCTTCGCCCGTCTCCGGCAGATAGGCGAAGGCCGGGTGCGTTTGTGCGTCCGTGAGATTGAGCGGACGCGCGCTCGCGGCGATGGTGCCGACAAGGCCTTGTCCGAGACGCAATTGCGCCAGATGCACGGCTGACGGGTTCAAACCTTCGGTCGCATAGAGCTCGAGAACGCCATCGGAGCGCAGCACATAAAACGAGCACACTTCCGCGACCATGTTCTGCGCGATCTCGCGAACAATCCGGTCAAGCCTCTCCTGTGGCTCAAGAGCCTCCGCCATCAATTCGCGAAGACGCTTCAGCATGACACGAGGCCCTGTTGTCTGCTCGCGCGTTGGCACTTGGAGCCTTTCTCCATAACGAACCAGGCAAGACTCAAATGGTCTCACCTGTAAGTAGGTTGATCATGTCAGCCGACAATGCGGCCGACAAACGGAATCTTGATTCTAATGCTTATCCAGACCGTACACAGAATGCAAAGTGCGCACGGCAAGTTCCGCATAGGGACCATCAATTAGAATGGAAATCTTGATCTCCGAGGTCGTAATGGCCCGGATGTTGATGCCTTTGTCCGCAAGCGCGCGGAACGCCGTCGCGGCAACACCCGCATGACTGCGCATGCCGATACCGATGACCGAAACTTTTACCATGCCGGCTTCCGACTGGATGATGTCGCAACCGATCTCCGCCTTGACCTTCTCCAGGACAACCAACGCCTTGTCGAGATCCCCGGAAGGCACGGTGAAAGTCATGTCGGTCTTCGTGCCATCTTCGGAAACGTTCTGGACGATCATATCGACGTTGATATGCGCTTCAGCGAGCGGACCGAAAATACCTGCCGATATTCCGGGACGGTCCGCAACGCGGCGCAGTGAAATCTGGGCTTCGTCCTTGGCGTAGGCAATTCCTGTGACAACCTGCTGTTCCACGATTTCTTCCTCGTCGCAAATAAGTGTTCCGGGCGGATTGATGAGGTCACCCATGCCCGGCGCATCGGGGTCTTCGAAACTGGACCTGACAAATGTGCGCACTTTGTGCACCATGGCAAGCTCAACGGACCGTACCTGTAGAACTTTGGCGCCAAGCGAGGCCATTTCAAGCATTTCTTCGAACGATATCCGCGACAGCCGGCGTGCCTTCGGTTCAACACGCGGATCAGTCGTATAGACGCCGTCAACGTCCGTATAAATATCGCATCGATCGGCTTTGACCGAAGCGGCAATTGCGACCGCACTGGTATCGGAACCGCCGCGTCCCAATGTGGAAATGCGATTGTCCGGCCCAATGCCCTGGAATCCGGAGATCACAGCCACCTGCCCCTCCTCGAACCGCTCGATAAGGAATGAACCGTCAATCTCCAGGATCCGCGCCGCGCCATGCGCATTGTCGGTCTTGATCGGGATTTGCCAGCCTTGCCACGAACGGGCATGTACACCCATCGCCTGCAGGGCGATGGCAAGCAGACCAGCAGTGACCTGCTCACCGGAGGCAACGATGGCATCATATTCCCGTGCGTCGTGCATCGGCGATGTTTGACGGGTCCAGGCCACGAGTTCATTGGTTTTCCCGGCCATGGCGGAAACAACAACGGCGACCTCATGTCCGGCATCAACCTCGCGTTTGACATGCCTGGCCACATTACGGATGCGGTCAATATCGGCCACCGAAGTGCCGCCGAATTTCATCACAATGCGTGCCATGGGAAGGTACCGTTCTGGGATGCCTGAAATAAATTGGTAAGGAGCTGCTTGAATCGAAACAGCCACCCGCCAAATGAATGCGGCCTCCCATATCGAAAATATGGCCAGACTGCAAGAACACCCGAGGACTGTTTGACCTTGAATTCCAATGGATGATAGAGTATATACTGATGCATATACTATTCATGGAGACTCAACGATGGGTGCGACTCGCGTTGCAAAACTCTTCAAAAACGGCGCCAGCCAAGCTGTGCGTCTCCCGGCCGATTTTCGTTTTGACGGAAATGAAGTCTATATCTCGCGCGATGAACGGACAGGAGACGTCATCTTGTCTGCTCGACCGGGAGCTAGTGCTTGGGCCGATTTTTTTGAATTCCGGAAAACAGTTGACGTTCCCGACGATTTTATGCGTGAACGTCCCATGAATACTCTGCCCGTCGAGCGTAATCTGTTCGACGAGCAAGACTGAACATGCTGCATATGCTTGATACCGATATTGCAAGTTATATTATTAATGGCCGCGCACCTGCAATCGACGAAAAGCTTTTGGCCGTGCCTCCATCGGACATATGTATATCCGCCATAACCAAGGCTGAACTATTCTACGGCTTGAAGAGAGTTCCGGCCAACCGCCGCCTACACGATGAAATTATGCAATTCCTCAAAATAGTGCGTGTTCTAGCTTGGGATGCAGAAGTGGCCGACCACTACGCCAATATCCGCCACCAACTTGTTTCGACTGGCCAGCCAATCGGCGAACTGGATATGATGATCGCCGCACACTCGATATCCACAGCTGCAACTCTTGTGACAAACAATACGCGCCACTATCAGCGCATCAATGGAGTAGTGCTTGCCAACTGGGCACTACCCGAAAGCTGAATGTACAGTATGCCTTGACATTTTTTGCCGGAAGGGGCCACTCGAAGGCAGCAATAAGGACAGAACCGATGGCGACAGCAGAGCGCACAACAATCGATGCCGCCGAAGTCGAGCGTTTCTCACGCATGGCAGCCGAGTGGTGGAACCCGCAGGGCAAGTTCAGGCCCCTGCACAAGTTCAATCCAACACGCCTGGCCTATATCAAGGAAAAGGTCTGCGCCCACTACGGCATCGATCCGAACGGCCCCGCGCCATTTGCCGGCCTGCGCATTCTCGACATCGGTTGCGGCGGCGGGCTGCTTTGCGAACCCATGGCGCGCCTCGGTGCGACGGTGGTTGGGGCAGACGCCGGCGAAACCAACATCGAAGTAGCGAAAATCCACGCTGCGCAGAGCGGCCTCTCCATAGACTATCGCGCCACGACAGCTGAGGCTTTGGCGGAAGCCGGTGAACAATTCGACATCGTCCTCAATATGGAGGTTGTCGAACACGTCGCCGACGTCGAGCTTTACATGTCGGCCTGCTCTCAAATGGTGAAACCCGGCGGCCTCACCTTCGTTGCGACAATCAACCGGACATTGAAGGCGCTCGGCCTTGCCATTTTCGGTGCCGAATACGTCCTGCGCTGGCTGCCGCGCGGCACGCATCAATATGAAAAGCTGGTCCGGCCCGAAGAACTCGAAACCGCCTTGTCGCGGGCGGGGCTGGAAGTCATGGAAAAAGTCGGAGTGACCTATAATCCATTGGCAGACAGCTGGAATCGTTCACGCGATACCAGTGTCAATTATATGGTCCTGGCTACGCGACCTTCGTAGCTTTCTGCTGCATCTGCTGGGCCTTTGTGGTCATCAGCACACCGATGGTGATGATTGCCGCTCCTAGCCAGGTTGCGAGCTGGTACACTTCGCCGAGAAACAACGTGCCTGCGAGCAATGCCACTGCTGCGCCCACATAGCCGATCTGGCTCAGATAGACCGGCCCGCCGACCGCCTGAAGCCGGAAATACAGCGCAAACATGCAGGCGGATGCCAGCACCTGCACGAATACCAGCCATGGAACATTGCCGAGTGGTGCAATCGGAAATGTACCCGTCATAACGAAAATGAACGGAACAAGCAGAATCGCAGTGGTCAAATGACTACCGGCCGCAAGCTCGGTCGGATCGGCGCCTATCGGCCAGTCGATGGTGCGGTAGACATTACCGAGCGCAAGCAATACGGGGATCAGGAGGCCAATCGCCACCCAAAGAGGTTCAGCCGGTTGACCGACCTGACCCCGTGTAAATCCAACGAGGACAGCCCCGGCAAAACCGACGAAAATGCCGAGAAGTCCAAGGAGATTGGGGCTGCGCATCTTGAAAAGGATGGAAAGCAAAAGGGTGAACACTGGCGATAGTGTGTACATGATCCCGGTAAAGC
Source organism: Phyllobacterium sp. LjRoot231 (assembly GCF_964253365.1). Taxonomy (NCBI): domain Bacteria; kingdom Pseudomonadati; phylum Pseudomonadota; class Alphaproteobacteria; order Hyphomicrobiales; family Phyllobacteriaceae; genus Phyllobacterium; species Phyllobacterium sp. LjRoot231. Next base: position 1,473,108 of record NZ_CAXUQT020000001.1, on the reverse strand, counting down.
CGGACCCGAGGTGAGGAATGGCCGAGAGGGTCATGAGATTGGGAATGGCATAGGAGATCAGCGCGGCAACAATGTAGTAACGCGCCATATGCGCATCGATACGCGGACGTTTTCCCATGATGAGAAATGCCGTCAGAAGCACACTGCCCGCCCCGATCGAAATAACGAATGCCCATAGCGATGGCGCTATGCCTGCGGCGAATGCCAATTTGCCGAATGGAAGCGTCAACCCGAGAAAAGCGCCGGTCAGGACGAGCAGCGCGGGGGCAGAATTCAGAAATGACATGAAAATCATCCGGTGAGGCAGAATCGGCTACCGCACCATAGCCATCGGCGTTAGACGAGCAAGATCAATTGTGATCGTCGGGAAAGACCGGAAGCGGCATCACATCGACGCCGTCATCGACGAGTGCTTCGACTTCGTCGCGCGTTGCCTCGCCATAAATGCCGCGCTTTTCAGCCTCGCCAAAATGGATCTTGCGGGCTTCTTCCGCAAAATCACTGCCGACATAATCGGAATTTTCCCGGACCTTCTTGGCCATCTCACGCAATTCATTGGCCATCTTGCTCATGGCAATAGCAATCTTTTCCTTCTGACGGCCAGTCGCAACCGAAGGCGCCATCAGGGCTTTCTCGACTTTGTGCGAACCGCAGACCGGGCAGGAAACGAGGTGCTTCTTCGCCTGTGCATCGAAATCGTCATTGCTGCGAAACCATCCTTCGAAGTCATGGTCTTGGTCACAATGGAGGGAAAAACGGATCATGACGCGACGCCGAGCCTCGTCGTCTGGCCATCGTTTTCCACGATAACGCCAAACGGGCGGGCGTTCTTGAGATTGGGGACCTTGGATCGCGCGGCTGCGCTTAGTGCCACATCGATATCAGCGACAACGACCGCGGGTTCCGCATGATCGGCTTCCGCCAGGATTTCGCCCCACGGCGCGACGATCATGGAATGACCATAGGTTTCGCGGCCATCCTCATGCACACCGCCCTGAGCGGCCGAAATCATGAATGCGCCATTTTCGATGGCGCGCGCACGTTGGAGCACGTGCCAATGCGCTTCGCCGGTCTGGCGAGTGAAGGCGGCAGGTGCCGAGATCACCGATGCGCCAGCCAAAGCCTGGGCGCGGAACAATTGCGGGAAGCGCACATCGTAGCAGATGGCAAGCCCGAGCCGGGCAAAAGGCAGATCGATCACGACCGTATCGGCGCCCGGCGCATAGACGGCAGACTCGCGCCAGCTCTCGCCGTTGTCGAGGTCGACATCGAACATGTGGATCTTGTCATAGCGGGTGAGGATATCGCCATCGGGACCGAAGAGAAACGCGCGGTTGGCGATCTTGCCATCGTCGCGGGCAATCGCAGTTGAACCGATATGCAGATGAATTCCGTGCTTGGCCGCAAGTTCCGAAGCGGTGCGGACAATGATATCGTCGCTTTCGCTTTTCAAAACGCTCGCAAGTGCCTTGCGATCACGCTGCAGCGAACCGGTCATTTCCGGTGTCTGGACGTAGACCGCGCCTTTGCCGACTGCGTCGGCAACATAGCCTGCGAGATCCGCGGCATTGCGCTGCGGGTCTACGCCCGAACGCATCTGGATGGCAGCAGCGCGAAATGAACTCATATCATCGTCCTCAAGCGAGTTCGCCGGTCTTCAACAACGTGTCGAGACGGCCCTGATTTTCGAGCGCATACAGATCGTCGCAACCACCGACGTGGGTTTCGCCGATGAAGACTTGCGGAAATGTCGTCCGGCCATTGGCGCGCGCCAGCATTTCCTGGCGGGCGGCAGGCTGTGTCGACGCGTTATGCTCGACGAATTCCACGCCTTTTTCTGACAAAAGACCCTTGGCCGCCGTGCAATAGCCGCAGCCGTTACGCGTATAGATTGTTACACCAACCATTCGAAAGCTCCATTTAGACTTTCTATATAGGCATCAAAACTTCAGGCGAAAAGACCCGATTTTTGCGCAGAAGCATTGTTAAATAGACAATTCTTTCGTCAGGACCCGGCCAAAAGTCAGCACATCGACGCTTGCCGCTCCGCCTCGGAGCAAAGCCCGCGACGCGGCCCTCACAGTCGCACCGGTTGTATAGACATCATCGATCAGAAGCACATTGCGGCCGCGTACCTTGATTTCCTGCGTCACAGGCACTTTGAACGCACCGCGGACATTGACGACACGCTCATTCAAACCGAGCCCTACCTGTTGTTTGGTTTGCTTGACGCGTTTCAACGCGTCCGGATCAAATGGTTTGCCACTCGACCGCGCCAGATGGCGGGCGAGTTCGGCCGACTGGTTAAATCTTCGAAACCAGAAACGCCGCGCATGCAGCGGAACAGGTACGATAATATCGCAATCGCCAAGCAACTCGCTGCCGGCACGCAGCATCCAGCGGGCCATCCACGGGCCGAGATCGGTGCGATCATTATATTTGAGCCGGTGCACCATGTCGCGGATGACGCCCTCATGCACCGCCACCGACCGGGCACGCCGGAACGGCGGCGGGTCGGCAATCGCTTCTGCGGAGAGAATTTCAGCGCCGAGATCATGGCTGAACGGGATGCCGAGCACCGGGCAATACGGTTTCTCGATAAAACGCACCTTCGACCAGCACGCACCGCACAGTGAACCGGGCTCCGCGACGTGCTTGTCGCATCCAGCACAAACCGGCGGAAACAACAGTCCGAACAACGGCTGTGTCATGCTTCGTGTGAGAAGACGTGCAGTTTCCCCGACAGTTTTCATTGCAATTCGCTCCAAGGCGACGCATCTACGGCTCAACTATACAGGCATCAGAGAAATCCGGAATGGATCGTCATCAGGTCTTCGATCGAAATTTATTGCTGACAAGGCGTTTGCGCGCATTGCAACAGCATGGAAGTTCTGCGGATTTCCTGCTGGCCCGTGCCGCCGACGATCTTGAAGAGCGCCTGTCCGCCGTCGAGCGTAAATTCGACGTTGCGGTTGATCTGGCGAGCCATACCGGCCTCGCCGCGCGCGCGTTGCAACGCTCCGGCAAGGCCACGACGATCGTGCGCGTTGAACAGGACGCACGTTTTCTCGTTGGCGCTTTTCCTGCAGTCGTCGCGGACGAGGAAATCCTGCCGCTAAAGCCAGCAAGCATCGACCTCATAGTTTCACTGCTATCCTTGCACCTTACCAACGATACGCCGGGTACACTTTTGCAAATCCGCCGCGCGCTGAAACCCGATGGTCTGTTCCTCGGTGCGATGGCCGGCGACAATACATTGACGGAATTGCGCGAATGCCTGCTGGCGGCGGAGAGCGAGATTTATGGCGGCGCATCGCCGCGCGTCGCGCCCTTTGCCGATGTCCGCGATGTCGGCGGCCTGCTGCAGCGCGCCGGTTTTACCTTGCCCGTCACCGATATCGAGACCTATACGGTGCGCTATGATTCGGCCTTCGCCCTGATGCGGGACCTGCGCGCCATGGGCATGCAGAACGCTCTGCTGGGACGATCGCGCAAACCATTGTCGCGGCATTTCTTCATGCGGGTTGCTGAGATTTATGCGGAACGCTTCAGCGATCCCGATGGCCGGATCAGGGCGACTTTCTCGTTCATCTGGATGTCCGGCTGGGCCGCGCATGAATCGCAACAGAAGCCGCTGAAGCCCGGCTCGGCCAAAGCCTCCCTCGCCGATTTCCTCAAGGATGTGGAAGCTCTCGAAAAGAAGCAGACTTAGCAGTCGCCTATCTTTGAGCCGTCGCTATTCAAAATACAGACCGCCGTGGGTGACCGCTGCAGCACGCTGCGGCGAATGGTATAGGTGGACGTGGTTGTCGGGTCGGGCTTCTTGATCGAGCCGGTCTGGATTTCGTCGATCGAACGGCTGGTTGAATAGTCGACGACAGCTTGGGAACCGCGGTCCGCCAGCGGCGCGATGATCAGCGCCAGCGCGACGGCTGCCGATCCAAATAGCAATGTGATCCGCAAGACTCCCCCGGCTGCACCCGAGAGAGCACTCGGTTGCAACAGTTCATCATCGAGATAATCGTTCTTACGCCCCATGCCCCACCTGAAAATATGCGTCAAGATTAACTAAAAGTCGCTCAATCAGGTGAAGGATCAATTAAGCATCAGAGTTAATGCGGTGAGAATACAGTTTATGGTTGTAAAAACTTACAGAAGATCGATCAGAAACGGGATAAGCGGAATATCCGCAGGCGGCATCGGATAGTCGCGCATGTCTTTCGGTCGCACCCATTTGAGAACCTGTCCCTCCATCCCGCGCGGAATGCCTTCATAGCGCCGGCAGATGAACAGCGGCATCAGCAAATGGAAGGTTTCATAGGTGTGGCTGGCAAAAGTCAGCGGCGCAAGGCAGGCCGGTTTGACAATGATGCCAAGTTCTTCGTGCAATTCGCGGATCAGGCTCTCTTCCGGCGTTTCGCCTGGATCGACCTTGCCGCCCGGAAATTCCCAGAGTCCCGCGAGTGACTTGCCTTCCGGTCGCTGTGTCAGCAACACCCGCCCGTCAGCGTCGACCAGCGCGCATGCAGTCACCAACAGGATCGGATGCTCGCTCATTTGTCGGGCGCCTGTCTGTACGCATAGCGATAAGCTTCCTTGAAACCCATCTGCTCGTACAGAGCGATAGCACCGGTGTTCGCCACTTCGACCTGCAACCATGCTTTCTTCGCACCGTGCTGCAGGGCCCATTTCAATGCTGATTTGATGATCGTGCGGCCGAGCCCCACACGGCGCCGGCTTGCTGCCGTTCCGATATTGAACAGCCCTGCCAGAGTACCATCCTGCACGCAGATCGCCGTTGATACCGGGACCGCACCCTCCTCAATGACAAACAGACCCTTCGATGGCTGGATCGCATTGATAACCTCGAACAACCCCGGCTTCATAGCGGAATTCTCGTCCTGCACCTGCAAGGCGGCATCGATGAACCGGCCAATATCCTTGAGCGGGATCTGATCGATCGCATCCGAAAGATCGACATTGGCCAGATCGACGATCATGACCACGGATTCGTCGAAACGTGCCCATCCCAGCTCTTCCAGATATCTATCGAGCGCTTCAGGCGCGAGCGGTGACTGCCGGAAAATCGGCGGCCTGCCATAGGCGCGAAACCGCTGCGCAGCCCGTGCCACCCGCTGTTCCAGATTATCGGTGTCACCGGGATCGAGTGGATTGACCGAGTTCAGGCGCTTGGACGGGTGGCTCGCCGTCATCCGGATGGCCCAGCTTCCGTCATAATGGACGGACGATGCCGGCCACGACCGGAAGCCGACCGCCTCAAACTGCCTGATTTGGGCTAACTGCATGCGTGATCCTTATCAGCTGCGATAATCGCCGTTGATCGCCACATATTCCTTCGTCAGATCACAGGTCCAGACAGTCGCCTTGCCTTTGCCGAGACCGATATCGACGCGGATCTTGATGTCGTCATTCTTCATATAGGCTGACGTCGCCTCTTCGGAATAGTCCGGATCACGCTCTCCTTCGCGGGCGACGCGAATATCCCCGAACCAGATCGCCAGCCGGTCGCGGTCCGCGGGTTCGCCGGCCTTGCCGACGGCCATGACGATGCGGCCCCAGTTGGCGTCTTCGCCAGCGGCAGCGGTCTTGACCAGCGGCGAATTGGCAATCGACAACGCAATCCGCTTGGCGGACCGCGGCGACGTCGCACCGGTTACGCTGATTTCGAGCATCTTGCGCGCGCCCTCACCGTCACGCACCACCTGCAGCGCGAGATCCTTGAGAACACGGTCAAGTGCTTTGATGAAAGGCTTGAGACGTTTGTCCTTGACCTTCGTCACAGGTGCAGCACCACGTTCGGCAGCCGATCCCGTGGCAAAAAGCAGCAATGTGTCGGACGTCGATGTATCGCTATCGACGGTCACGGAATTGAAGCTCTTGCCGACGGATTTCGACAGAAGTTTTTGCAGGACATCTGCCGCGATCGGCGCGTCGGTGGCAACGAAAGACAGCATCGTCGCCATGTCCGGTGCGATCATGCCGGCGCCCTTGGCGATGCCATTGATCGTCACCGGCACGCCGCCCAGCAGCACGGTTTCGGTTGCGACCTTGGGAAACGTATCGGTCGTCATGATGGCGCTGGCGGCATCCTGCCAGCGCTCGGCAACGGCGTTATTCGTCATGTCTGTCAGAAGATGGCTGAACTTGCCGGCATCGAGCGGCTCGCCGATCACGCCCGTTGAAGCGAGAAAAATCTGGTGTGACTTGCAACCAACGGCCTTTGCTGCCGCCGCAGCGGTCAGTTTGGCCGACTCGCGGCCCTTTTTCCCGGTGAAGGCATTGGCATTACCGGAATTGACGACGACGGCCCGCGCCGTGCCACCTTCAAGGCTTGTCCGGCAAAAATCCACCGCTGCCGATGGGCATTTCGACCGAGTGAATACGCCAGCAACTGCTGCCGGTCTGTCGAATACGATGAGCAGCACATCCGTCCGGTCCTTGTATTTGATACCGGCTTCTGCGGTGGCGATCTTTACCCCGCGAATTTCCGGCATGGCGGGATAGTGTTTTGGTGCCAGGGGCGAGACAGATGTGGACATCGGCTACCTCGAAAAGCGCTTTTAACAGGTCACAAATTATCGAAGAAAGGCCCGGCGACTTGCACCGGGCCTCATATTGTTATTGCTGGGCTTCCGTTGCGGCCTTGATCGCCGCTTCCGTTGCCGGATCGGTATATTCGATCTTCAGGTCGCCGCGTTCCTTCTTCACCAGTTCCATGTAGCGCTCACGAATGAGGATGGACTTCACCTGGTCCTTGACCTGGTCGAACGCTGGCGGCTGCTGGACGCGCTTGTCTTCGAGCTTGATCACATGGAAGCCGAATTGGGTCTGGACCGGTTCCTTGGTGTACTGGCCGACTTCCAGCGCATTGGCTGCCTTGTCAAATTCCGGCACCATCTGGCCAGGTCCAAAGTAACCGAGATCGCCACCCTGCGCAGCCGAACCGTCCGTGGATTTCTCCTTGGCAACGTCCTCGAACTTCGCTCCGCCATCGAGCTGCTTGATGATGGCTTCGGCTTCTTCCTTGGTCTTCACCAGAATGTGACGGGCCCGGAACTCATTTTGTGGAGGCATCGCCGCGATTTCCTTATCGTAGCGGGCACGAATGTCAGCATCGGTGATCTTGTCGACAACCTGCTGTTTGAAGTAATCATTGTGCAGGGCGCGGTCCTTCAGGAATTCTATACGGGCCTTGAATTCCGGAGTCTGATCCAGCTTTTCGGCTTCAGCCTTGGCTGCGAGCGACTTGATATCGATGATCGCGGCCAGAGCGGCCAAACGCCGCTGGTCATCCGGCAGCTTGGCGAATTGCGGATCGAGGTCTGCAGAAATCTGGTCTACATCCTTGTTTGTGATCTTGCTGCCATTGATCGTTGCAAGCACTTTGTCGGGATCTGCCTTGGCCGTGGCCGCTTGGGCTGCATCTGGCTTGACAGGTTCCGCTTTACCGGCGTCTTGGGCTATTGCCACTGAGGTAATACCGGTCAAAAGTGCAGCGGCAGTCATTAATGAAAGGGTTTTACGCAATTGGTTCATGGGTCAATTTCTCCTTGGGAGGACCGGTACGGGCTATGAATACGGCAGAATTTTGCCATGAAGCTGTGATCGATCGCTTGTTGCTTCAACATTGACATAATTCGTGCCCCCTCTTATCTGTCCATCGGCTTTGCGTCCAGATAGCTTGGCAACAGATAGACTTATACCTTGGGCTTGGTGTCCGTATTGTATCAGGCGTTTTAAATGTCAGGCCTCTGACACCTCAAATGCCAGTAGAACCTGGTAGAACGTATTATAGAGAGGACCAGGGATGGTCAGTTTCGGCGGCCTCGCCCGCAAGATTTTCGGCTCTTCAAACGAACGCCGCGTCCGGAGTTTCAAGCCCCGCGTTGACGAAACCAACGCGCTTGAGGCGGAAATTTCATCACTCACCGACGAGCAGCTGAAGGCAAAGACGGCGGAATTCCGCGCAAGCCTTGCCAATGGAACGAAGCTCGACGATCTGCTTGTTCCGGCCTTTGCAGTGGTGCGTGAGGCAGCCAAGCGTGTTCTTGGCATGAGGCCTTTCGACGTCCAGCTGATCGGCGGCATGGTCCTGCACAATGGCGGCATTTCCGAAATGCGCACCGGTGAGGGCAAAACCCTCGTCGCGACCCTGCCGGTTTATCTGAATGCGCTTGAAAGCAAGGGCGTGCATGTCGTCACGGTGAATGACTACCTCGCCACCCGCGATGCGCACTGGATGGGCCAGATCTATAATTTCCTCGGCTTGACCTACGGCATCATCGTGCACGGCCTCGATGACGATGAACGCGCCAAGGCCTATAATGCCGACATCACCTACGCCACCAACAACGAACTCGGCTTCGACTACCTGCGCGACAATATGAAATATGAGCGCGCCCAGATGGTGCAGCGCCCGCATCATTACGCGATTGTCGATGAAGTGGATTCGATCCTCGTTGACGAAGCGCGGACTCCCCTGATCATTTCCGGCCCGCTGGATGATCGCTCCGACTTCTACAATCTCATCGATACGTTCATAAAGCCACTGAACCCCGAAGATTACGAGATTGATGAAAAGCAAAAGACTGCGATCTTCACGGAGGAAGGCACCGAGAAGCTCGAAAACCTCCTGAAGGAAGCCGGGCACCTCAAGGGCGAAGGCCTTTACGACATCGAGAACGTTGCTGTCGTGCACCACGTCAACAATGCTTTGCGCGCGCACAGGCTGTTCCAGAAGGACAAGGACTACATCGTTCGCAACGACGAAATCGTTATCATCGATGAGTTCACCGGCCGCATGATGCCGGGCCGCCGCTTCTCGGAAGGCCTGCACCAGGCGCTTGAAGCCAAGGAACATGTGACGATCCAGCCGGAAAACCAGACGCTGGCGTCGATCACTTTCCAGAACTATTTCCGCATGTACAAGAAGCTTGCCGGCATGACCGGTACGGCTTCGACCGAAGCGGAAGAATTCGGCAATATTTACGGTCTCGAAGTGACGGAGATCCCGACCAATCTTCCCGTTCAGCGTCTCGACGAGGACGATGAAGTCTACCGGACCGTCGAAGAAAAATACAAAGCCATCGTTCGCGATGTTCGTGAAGCCACGGCCAAGGGCCAGCCGATTCTCGTCGGCACCACCTCCATCGAAAAGTCCGAGCAGCTGGCTGAGCGCCTGCGCAAGGAAGGCTTTAAGGACTTCCAGGTCTTGAATGCCCGCTATCACGAGCAGGAAGCCTATATCGTCGCGCAGGCCGGGGTTCCAGGTGCCATCACCATCGCCACGAACATGGCTGGCCGCGGTACCGACATTCAGCTCGGCGGCAATCTCGAAATGCGCATCGCGCGCGAACTCGATGACATGCCCGAGGGCGAAGAGCGCAAGGCCAAGGAAGCCGCGATTCGCGCGGACATCGCCAAGCTCAAGGAAAAGGCGCTTGCGGCCGGCGGGCTTTACGTTCTTGCGACTGAACGCCATGAAAGCCGCCGCATCGACAACCAGTTGCGCGGCCGTTCAGGCCGTCAGGGCGATCCCGGCCGGTCGAAGTTCTTCCTGTCGCTGCAGGACGATCTGATGCGGATTTTCGGTTCCGAACGCATGGACGGCATGTTGCAGAAGCTCGGTCTCAAGGAAGACGAAGCCATCGTCCATCCCTGGATCAACAAGGCGCTGGAAAAGGCGCAGAAGAAGGTCGAGGCCCGTAACTTCGATATCCGCAAGAACCTTCTGAAATATGATGACGTCATGAATGATCAGCGCAAGGTGATCTTCGAGCAGCGCATCGAATTGATGGACAGCACTGATCTCAGCGAGACCACCAAGGAAATGCGCGAGGATGTGGTCGAGGATATGCTCGCGCGCCATACGCCCGAAGGGGCTTACGCCGAGCAGTGGAATATCAAGCAGCTCGACGAGGATGTGCGCAACATTCTCAATCTCAACCTGCCGATCACCGAATGGGCGCTCGAAGATGGCATAACGCCGGATGATATCAGGGAGCGCCTGATGGAGACCGTCGAGAAGGCAGCTGCTGATCGTGCCGAGCGGTTTGGCCCGGAAATCATGGCCTATGTCGAGAAGTCGGTTATTCTGCAGACACTCGATGCGCTGTGGCGTGAACATCTGGTCAATCTCGATCATCTTCGCTCCGTCGTCGGCTTCCGCGGTTACGCCCAGCGCGACCCGTTGAACGAGTACAAGAGCGAAGGTTTCGAACTCTTCCAGACGCTGCTGGCCAATCTGCGCCAGAACGTGACGAGCCAGTTGATGCGCGTGGAACTCGTGCGCGAAGCGGCAAGTGCCCCCGAACCGGCATTGCCGGTGATGGAAGCCCATCACGTCGATGGCTTCACCGGTGAGGACGACTTTGGCGGCGGTGTTCTGGCGGTACAGCAGGATCTGCGTGTCGTCGATCCCAAGGATCGCGATCCGAATAATCCGCAGACCTGGGGCAAGGTTGGCCGCAACGAGGCCTGCCCCTGCGGTTCCGGCAAGAAATACAAGCATTGTCACGGCGCTTTCGTCTGATAACAATCACCCAAAGGCCGCGTTCACAACGCGGCCTTTTCTCTTGTTCCCGCAACAGGACCCGTTGACTTTCCCAACCGTTTCTAAACGTTTACGGATTAATAGGTCGGGTGTTGGAAACGAGTGGAGCTGCCCTTGCGAATTTCTGCGGTCAAAGCTGCAGACCGGTACTTGCCGGAGAAACTGTCACAGCAGCTTGGTCCGTGGCTCTTGCGCCTCGATCAGCTGTTTGATGGGTCAATGGAGCACGCCGCCGCGCAGCGTGTATCGCTGATCGCCTTTTCCATCCGCATCATCAGCGCCGCGATCGCGCTCGTCTCGCAGGTCATTTTCGCGCGCTGGATGGGCCAGTTCGAATACGGCATTTTCGTCCTTGTCTGGGTGACGGTCGTTATTCTCGGCAATCTCTCCTGCCTCGGCTTCCAGACCAGCGTCATCCGCTTTGTACCGGAATATCTGGAACGCCGGGAGCTTGATCACCTGCGCGGTATTCTGTTCACCAGCAAGATATTCGCGCTTGGCCTGACGACCTGCATTGCCATCGTGGGCGCAGCCGGGGTCTATTATTTCCGCTATGCGATCGAATCCTATTACGCAGCGCCCTTCATCATCGGCTTCATCTGCCTGCCGATGATTGCGCTCGGCGATACGCTTGATGGAACCGCGCGATCGCGTTCCTGGGCGCTCGTCGCGCTCACGCCCACTTATATTGTCCGTCCAATTCTGACCCTTGTCGTTATGACCATCGCCCATATAACCGGCTTCGCGCCGACGGCAATGACGGCAGTGATATCGGCGATTATCGCAACGTATATGACCTCGCTGGTGCAATTGTCAGTCGTCAATCACAGGTTCAGTGAGGTTGTGGCGCCTGGGCCCAGGACAATCCGCTTTGGCGAATGGTTCGCCGTCTCGTTGCCAATCTTCCTCGTCGAAGGGTTCTTCTTCCTGTTGACCAATGCCGACGTTCTGATGGTCGGCCGTTTCCTGGAGCCTGACAAGGTCGCGACTTACTTCGCAACGGTCAAGCTGCTGGCGCTGGTGCATTTCGTCTATTTCTCGGTCAAGGCTGGCGCAGCCCAGCGCTATTCCGAACTGATGCACACCCATGACCACGCGCAGCTTTCGCAATTCGCCCGCGATACGGCGCGCTGGACTTTCTGGCCGTCATTGGCGATGGCGATCATCCTTCTCGTTCTCGGCAAGCCGCTGCTCCTGCTCTTCGGCGCGCAGTTTACCGACGGTTATCCGCTGTTGTTCATCCTGGTGGTCGGCGTCGTCGCCCGCGCTTCGGTCGGTCCGGCGGAGAGCCTCCTCAACATGGCCGGCAAGCAGAAAATCTGCGCCATGGTTTATGCGGTCACACTGATTGTTAATATCTGTCTCAGCATTGTACTGATACCGGTCTACGGTCTCGCTGGTGCCGCTTTTGCGACAGCATTCTCGATGGTGTTCGAAGCGGTGACGCTGGCGCTGACTGTTTACAATCGTCTGAACATTACGATGTTCGTTTTTGCGGGCAGAACAGACGCTGCCAAGGAAGAAGTCTGATGGCAGCAATACCGCTTCTCGAAGAACTCGCCGGAGGCGCGTCCTCGCAGATCCTGTCCCAGCTCTCGGGTTTCGAATCCCACGAGGCGACCAAGCAGCTCGAGGAAACCCTTGGCACGCGTGCGGTTCCGCGCAAGCTTTCCGTCTATTCGGCCTCCGCCGGTTTCGAATTGCTCGATGAACTCGAATATCTGACCTACCGCACGATCGAGCCGAACATCTTCTTCAATCCGCGCTTCCTCGCCCCGGCCATGCCACGCCTCGACGACCGGCAGGTTCGCTTCATGGTCATGCGCGACGAGAACGACGTGAAGAGCCGCCTGCGCTTTCTCATGCCCTATACGATCGAGCGGCCGGGCTTCAATGTGACGGCGTCCATCATCCGCGCCTGGGCCACCCCTTTCGGGCCGCAGGGCACGCCGCTGATCGACCGCGACGATCCCGTCGGCGTGCTCAACGACCTCTTCGACATGCTGGCGCGCAAGCACCTGAAATTCCCGGAAATTCTGGTCCTGCCCGACATGCTGCTGAACCGCGCTGTGGCACAGTTGATCCGCTCCGTCGCACTGGACCGCAATCTTCCGCTGCTGACCGTCAACCAGGTCGAGCGCCCTTTCCTCGAAAGCACCAAGGAAGGCGACGAATATCTGCGTGATGCAATCGGCGCCAAGCACGCCAAGGAATATCGTAGGCTGTGGCGCCGCCTCGCCGACAAGGGCAAGCTGACCTATACGGTCAGCCGCAGTGAGGAGGACATCCGCGTGCGGCTGGAGGATTTCCTCGTGCTCGAAGCAAGCGGCTGGAAGGGCCAGCGCGGCTCGGCCATGGCCGTTGACCGTTTCCGTGCCGCCTTTGCTCGCGAGGCGGTCAACAACCTTGCGACCCGCGACCTTGCACGCATCCATACGCTCGAGCTCGACGGCAAGACCATCGCCGTTCTCGTGGTCTTTGTCGAAGCCGGTGAAGCATGGACCTGGAAAACCGCCTATGACGAAAGCCTTGCGGCCTATTCGCCTGGCGTTCTCCTGATGATCGAGATGCTGAAGAACCATCTGGACGATCCAAACATCGATCGGACCGACTCCTGCGCCGTCCCGGACCACCCCGTCGCTTCCCGCCTGTTCATGGAACGCGAGCCAGTCGGCACACTTGTTATCGGGCTGACACCAGCCGCCGACCGTGCAGCACGGCAGGCCGCTTCACAGCTTCACCTCTACCGGCGCACACAGAATATCGCGCGTCTGGTCCGCGAGCGCCTGCGCGATCTGACTCGGCGGAAGTGAACGAGTGGGAATAGGTTGGAAGGTGGTGCCCCCTGCCGGAATCGAACCAGCACTCCTTTCGGAACCTGATTTTGAGTCAGGCGCGTCTACCAATTCCGCCAAGGGGGCCGCAAAAAGCGTCGGACATGGGTGAACCCGTGGCCGTGAAAAGCCAAATACATGCAGAGCCACCCTTCGGTCAACAGCAATAAGATGTTTTCTTAAATGTAACACAGTCGTGTGTTGCCCTGCCGGTGCGAGACAATTAGAGGCGAACTGGCCATGAGACAACGTTGGCAAAAATTGAGCGAAACGATTCCATTTGGCCGCGGTTTGCTCTAAAGATCACCCGACTTTTCCGAATAGCCTCCCCTACAGGAACCGGCCAATGCTGCGTAAACTATATGACTGGACGATGTCTCTGGCTGCGCGCAAATCGGCGGAAGTCTGGCTCGCCGTCATTGCATTCGTTGAAAGTTCGGTGTTCCTCGTCCCGGCCGATGTGCTGTTCCTGCCGATGGCGCTCGCACGCCCGCAGCGCGCCTATCGCTATGCGCTCGTAGCAACCGTAGCGTCTGTGCTCGGTGGCATCGCCGGCTGGCTACTCGGCTACTACGCCTATGAAACCCTGGCAAAACCGATCCTTGAAATGTACGGCAAGCTCGACGCCTTCGAACAATTGCGCGGTTCGACCAGCGCCGATGCGATCCTGCTCCTGCTCGTCACATCGGGTTTGGCCCACCTGCCGCCGATCAAGGTCGTGACGATTCTTTCCGGAGCGGCAGGGGTCAATATCTGGCTGTTCATCGTTTCGGCAGTCGTTGCGCGCGGGGCGCGCTTTTTCTTCCTTGCCTGGCTTCTGCGGCGCTACGGCGAACCGATTCGTCACTTTATCGAGAAGCGGCTTGGCCTGATTGCGGGCGCGGCGGCGGCCGTCCTGATTTTGCTCTATGCAGTGTTCCACTATTATCAGATGTAAACGATCGCCATGAACGAGGACGTCAATATATTATGACTGCAACGAATTCCCCCATCCATTTCAAGACGGCTGTATTTCTCCTCCTCGCCATGATCTTCACGGTCGGATCTGCGCTCGGTTTTCAATATATCGGCGGCTATCTCCCCTGCAAATTGTGCCTGGAACAGCGCTTTCCCTATTATGCAGGTATTCCATTGATGGTACTGGCTGTTGCCTCGTCCAGCCTGAAATGGCCCTCAGGTCTTACGCGTCTGCTGCTGGCACTTGGCGGGCTGCTGATGCTCATCGGCCTCGGCCTCGCCGTCTTCCATGCAGGGGTTGAATGGAAATTCTGGGCCGGGCCGACGGATTGTACAGCCGTTTCCATGTCGATCACCACCGATGCAGGTAATCTCCTGAAGGATATGAACGCCATTCACCCGCCTGCATGCGATACCGCAGCGCTGCGTGTGCTCGGCCTGTCCTTTGCCGGCTGGAACGCGATCGCAAGCTTTATTCTGATCATCGTGGCATTCTACGGCGCAAGAAAAGCTGCATAAACGCGCTGAATTGGCGCAAGGAAAGCCCAAACACTTCTTCCCTTGATCTAGGCCGCCACGCAAAAACCTTCTGAGAATTCAGCCTGATGAGTCAGCTGGTGTGATTTTCGAGAACCGTAGCGCAGCGAACTTTTGGGTTCGTGAGCAACGGAAGCGCAGAAAACCGCATCAGATTGCCATCGGGGTGGATTGGCAAAGGTTTTTATGGTTCGAGTTCGACATCCCAGTAGAGATAATCCATCCAGCTGTCGTGCAGGTGGTTTGGCGGGAACAGGCGGCCATTGTTGTGGAGGTCATGCACTGTCGGTTGGTAGGGCCTTTGCCGCGGCCACATTTTGGCGCGGTTGGGCATCAGCCCCCCTTTGCGAAGATTGCAGGGTGAACAGGCCGCCACGACATTTTCCCAGATCGTCTCGCCGCCAGCGCAACGGGGAATGACATGATCGAAAGTCAGATCTTCCTCTGAGCCGCAATACTGGCATTCGAACCGGTCGCGCAGGAACACGTTGAACCGCGTGAAGGCGGGGTTTCGTGATGGCTTGATGTAGGTTTTGAGCGACACCACGCTCGGCAGCCGCATGGCGAAGGAGGGCGACGAAACCTCGTGCTCATATTCGGCGACGATATTCACACGGTCGAGAAAAACCGCCTTGATCGCGTCCTGCCAGGACCAGAGCGACAAGGGATAATAACTGAGCGGACGGTAGTCCGCATTGAGTACCAGAGCCGGTAACCCGTCCGGCGAGACGGCTATTGTCAAGGAATCAACTCCCAATCCAACCATCAGGCCCCATTATTGTAAGCTGGACGTGACAGGAATGTGAAGCGAATTGCTGTGATTGCTGCGGAAAAACCCCGTTATTTCAACTTCATGTAATTGGTGTGCCATCGCGGCCACGCGTTGCGGCATAGTAAGCCCAGAAAAGTCGGGCGGCAACACCGCGCCACGGCGACCAGCGCTCGGCAAAAAGCCGCAGCGCCTTGGAGTCCGGCCGCACTGATTCGCCATAGGCATGGGCATAGGCATGCTGGAGCGCGACATCGCCCGATGGGAAGACATCCGCATGGCCTGCGGAAAACAGCAGATAGACTTCCGCGGTCCATGGGCCGATGCCTTTCACATTTGTCATCACCTGCATGGCTTCGTCGATCGGACGATCGCACAGGTCGAAGAGATCGAGTTCTCCGGCGATGATCGCTTCGCTGATTCGGGCAAGCGTAGCCTGCTTGGCACGAGACAGGCCGGCAAGGCGCCACGCCTCCTCGCCGGCTGCAAGATAATTTTCCGGAGTGAGCGGATCGATAATGCTGACAAGCCGCTTCCAGATCGAAGCGGCGCTGGCCTTCGAGACCTGCTGCGACACGATCACGGAAGCAAGGCTCTCGAACCCCGGTGCCGAACGGCGCAGCGGCAGCGGCCCTGCCCGCTCGGCGATCTCGCCAAGCTCAGGATGGGTTTGCAGCAGGGCATCCAGGCCTTCGGCAATATCGTCGAGCGTATCTATTCTGCGCATGTCATTTCAACCGTTGGCTTTGCATCATTTTGTAAACACCGTATCAATTGGTTCGATACCCACGCAAGAACGCCACTCATCACTCATGACAGTTCCGGTATTCCGTTTTGCTCCCAGTCCCAATGGCCATCTGCATCTCGGCCATGCCTATTCGGCGTTGCTGAACCGGCAGATGGCGAGCGAGACAGGCGGCAGATTGCTCCTGCGTATGGAAGATATCGACCGCGAGCGCTGCACGCCCGAACTGGAACGGTCCATGCTGGAGGATCTCTACTGGATCGGTTTCGAGTGGGAGCAACCGGTGCGACGCCAGTCCGAACACTTTGCTGTTTACCGGCAAGCACTTGATCGGCTGATCGGCATGGACCTTGTCTATCCGGCGTTTCTTAGCCGCGGCGGTATCAAGCACCAGATTGAAAAGCTTGGCGGAAACCAGAGCAGCTGGCCTCGCGATCCGGATGGCGCACTGCTCTATCCGCCGACGGACCGGCAGCTTTCAACGCGCGAGCGCGAACGGCGGATCGGCGAAGGTGAGCCATTTTCATGGCGCCTGAATATGGACCGCGTGCTTGAACAAATCGGCGAGGCGCTTTTCTGGAGCGAGACCGCACCTGAAAAACATATCGTTGAAGCGCGGCCGCGCGATTGGGGCGACGTGATCATCGCCCGGAAGGATATGCCGACGAGCTATCACCTCTCCGTTGTCATTGACGATGCCTTGCAGGGAATCACCCACGTCGTCCGCGGCAAGGACCTTTTTCACGCCACCAGTGTCCATCGCCTGCTGCAGCGGATCTTCGACATCGAGCCGCCGGTCTATCACCACCATGCACTTATCCTGGATTACGACGGCGAGAAACTCTCGAAAAGCCGCAAGGACACATCGTTGCGTTCACTGCGGCAAGAAGGTGTCACCCGTCAGGAGATACACGCGCTGGTCGGGTTGTGATCTATCGCTGATGCTCGTTCCGGTATAGATCAGCACCACGATCCATTCCTGATCCGGTCTCCCGACTATGCCCGTCCGCTATTTTCCCGCTCTGTTCGTCGTTCTTTGGGCCACCGGTTTCATCGGCGCGCGCTATGCCATGCCCTACATGGAGCCGTTCCTGTTTCTAACGGTGCGGTTCGCTATCGCCGGAGCGATACTTGGCCTGTGGGTCGTTATCGACGGCAATCACTGGCCGAGCAAACGCGGCGCGATGCATGCGATCATCGCGGGGTGCCTTATACACGGGGCCTATCTCGGAGCCGCTTTCTGGGCCATTCACAATGGATTGCCCGCAGGCATGTCGGCGCTCGTCGTCGGACTGCAGCCGTTGATCACAGCGCTGATCGCGGGAATCGTACTCGGCGAAACCATCCAGCCGCGCCATTGGGCCGGTCTGGCCGTCGGCTGCGTCGGTGTTGCCATGGTCCTGTGGCCAAAGCTCCTCATTTCCGCCGGCGGCATCACCCCGGCAACGGTTTCGGCAGCGATCTTTTCGGTTGTTGCCATCAGCATCGGCACCGTCTGGCAAAAGCGCTTTGTCGGCAACATCGATCTGAAGGCGGGCACGACGTTGCAGTATCTTGGCGCCGCCGTTCTCACCGGCATCTTCTCGCTGTTATTGGAGACGCACACCATAATCTGGTCGGGCGAATTGATATTCGCGATGTTCTGGCTGGTATTCGTCCTGTCGATCGGCGCCGTGCTCCTCCTCATGTTGCTCATCAATCAGGGCGCGGTGTCGAAAGTCGCATCGCTGTTCTATCTGGTCCCGGGCGTCACGGCGTTGATGGCCTATGCGCTGTTCGGCGAGACACTGACATCGTTTCAGCTTGTGGGCATGGTCATTGCGACGCTCGGCGTTGCCCTGTCCACCGGTCAGAGACGTGTCGCTTCCTCGCTTTCCCAATAGCGGATGATCGCGGCGTTGATTTCCGCGCCGATGATGAAGATCGCCGCCACGATATAGAGGAAAACGATGGCGGCCATGATTGACGCGAGGCCCGCATAGGTCGACACATAGGTTGCAAAGGTTTCGAGATAACTTGCAAAGATCGTCGCGCCAACGGTCCAGGCGAGCAGCGTCAACAGGACGCCTGGCAAGATCTCGACAAAACGGCGGTGACCGGCCGGGAGCCAGAGATGCGAGACCAGAAGGCCGATAATCAGCACCGCCGAAGCAATGCAGTAGCGCCAAAAACTGATCGTTCCTGACAAGAGAACAAGTTCCGGGATATAGATGGTCGCGATACGCATGGCGAGCGGTGCCAGGATCAGCAGGAAGCTGATAGCCATGATACCGATCGTGGCGACAATGACGTAACCGAGGCTTTGCAGGCGGCAATAGATGATCGAACGCGTATCGATCACGCGATAAGCACGGTTGAGCGCGACCCGTAGCGCCTCGATGCCATTGGAGGCGAAATAGGCGGCCGCGATCACGCTGATCGTCAAAAGGCCCCCACGCTGGATATTGAGAACGTTGCGCACTTCCTGCGCGATCGGCTTGGCGATCACCTCCGGCCATGTATCGAAAATGACGTGAACGGCCGTATCGGTGAAGGCGCTCGCCCCAAGAAAACTGGCCAGCGACGTCGCGAAGATCAGGAACGGGAAAAGCGCGAGAATTCCCGAAAGAGCAACGTGGCTCGCCAGCGCCCAGCCATCATCCGTGCTGAAATGCCGCCACGTATCAGCGACAACGCGCCGGAGAAAGACATATACCTTACGCATCAATGATTATTCGTCCCTTAGAGCGAGATGAGGTCATATGGAACCAGTTCTGTTTCTCGGATGGCGAGACAATCCACTAGGAAGGTGGCGAGGCCGATGTGGTTCCATCGGACGACGCCGCCTGACAAAGTGGTTGTCCGCCAGCCGGAAACCCGAAGGGCCGGGTGAATTGGGACCAAATCCATCGGGCTTTAGCATCGTCCAATGGAAAGGCATCGGCCTCGCCAAACCCCTTGACCTTGTCCACGAATTCCCTCCGGCAGAACGGTACCATATGATCTCATCTCGCTCTAACAGCAGATTGCAAGGCAACGGCGAATATGTGAAGTCTTTCAATCACTTTATTTGAAACATCCGGTAAACATGACCCGTTCCAGAACGATTTTGATCACAGGATGTTCCAGCGGGATAGGTGCCCATTGTTCCCGGGCGCTGAAGGCCGATGGCTGGACTGTGTTTGCCACAGCCCGGCAAGCGTCGGATATCGCAGCACTCAGGGCGGATGGGCTGTCGGCACATTATCTCGATTATCGCGAACCGGAATCGATTTCCGCCCTCGTCAGGACCGTGCTCGATGAAACCGGCGGCATGCTCGACGCGCTGTATAACAATGGCGCCTACTCCTTGCCCGGTGCCGTGGAGGACCTGCCAATCGGCGGATTACGGGAACAGTTCGACACCAATTTCTTCGGCTGGCATGAACTGACCCAGCATCTTGTACCGGTGATGCGCAAGCAAGGTCACGGCCGGATTGTCCATTGTTCGTCGATCCTTGGTCTTGTACCGATGAAATGGCGCGGCGCTTATGTTGCGTCCAAATTCGCGCTGGAAGGCCTGATGCTGGTGCAGCGCATGGAACTGGAAGGCTCGGGCATTCATGTGTCGCTGATCGAGCCGGGGCCGATCGCGACCCGGTTCACCTACAACGCCCTCAAGCAGTTCGAAAAGCACATCGATGTCGAGAATTCCGTGCATCGCGACGAATACCGCAGGCTGATAGCCCGGCTTTCGGGCGGCGGTACAAAGTCGAGATTCAAACTCGGTCCCGATGCGGTCTATGCGGTGCTCAAGGACGCATTGGAAAATCCCCGTCCGCGACCCCATTATCTGGTGACACGCCCGGCAAAAATTACAAATTTCGCCCGCAGATTTCTATCTGCACGTGCGCTATATCGCATGCTTGCGAGCCAATCATGATAAGATCGGTCCGGGAAGACGGCCTGATCGATAAGGAAGTACCATGGATATCATCTTCAAATTTCTGGCGCTTGTGGCGATTGCGGCTGTCACGATTGTGCTGATTATCGGGCTGCGCAACATGATGAAGGGCGGCGACGCCAACTTCTCCAACAAGATGATGCAATTGCGCATCTTCCTGCAGTTGATCGCCATCATCCTGATCGTCGGCGCGATCTACTTCCACCGCGCGGCAGGCTAGAAGGACCAATCGTATGGTCAAGCTCAACAAGATCTACACGCGCACGGGCGATGACGGCACGACCGGCCTTGGCAGCGGCGAACGGCGGCTGAAACATGATCTGCGCGTTGAAGCGTATGGGACCGTGGACGAAGCCAATTCTTTTGTCGGCCTTGCGCGGCTGCATACGGAAAAAGACTTTCCCGAACTCGACGCCATGCTCATGCGCATCCAGAACGATCTCTTCGATCTTGGCGCCGATCTTGCGACGCCCGATACGGGCCAAACGCTCCCCTACGAGCCCTTGCGCATCATCGACAGCCAGGTCCTGCGGATTGAAGCGGAGATTGACCAGCTGAACGCAAACCTTGCGCCACTGCGCTCGTTCGTTTTGCCGGGTGGCTCGCCTGCCTCCGCCGCGCTTCATCTCGCGCGCACGGTCGCCCGTCGT
Organism: Phyllobacterium sp. LjRoot231; assembly: GCF_964253365.1. Lineage (NCBI taxonomy): Bacteria > Pseudomonadati > Pseudomonadota > Alphaproteobacteria > Hyphomicrobiales > Phyllobacteriaceae > Phyllobacterium > Phyllobacterium sp. LjRoot231. Next base: position 1,452,121 of record NZ_CAXUQT020000001.1, on the reverse strand, counting down.
GCGGAACGGCAAATGGTCGAACTCGCACAAAAGCCGGATGAAGCGGTCACCCCTGCCGCGCTGAAATACATCAACCGCGTCTCGGATTTTCTGTTTGTCGCGGCCCGCGTCGTCAATGACAATGGCGCGAGGGACGTGTTATGGGTGCCCGGTCACAATCGCTAAATGTCATAATCGCTAAATGTCATAATCGCTGAGACAGGGAACGGCGCCGATGTTCATTCCATTGCATGACGCCAACAGTCTCAAATACATCAAGCTGCAATATGTGACTCTGTCACTGATCGCCATCAACGTGCTTGTCTTCGCACTAATGAGCGTCTCGGGCGACTCCGCACAAGCCGCCGCGATTGGCCTCGGTTACATACCCGCCGTCATTCATGACATGGCGGTTCTACCCAGCAATTATTATTTCGTCCCGTCCGATTTCACCTACATCACCTACGCGTTTCTCCACGCCGATATCTTCCATCTCGGCGGCAACATGCTGTTTCTCTGGGTTTTCGGCGACAATGTCGAAGATGCACTCGGCCACATCAAGTTTCTGATCTTCTATCTCCTGTGCGCCGCGGCCGGAGCGTTTCTGCATGGCGTGATCCTGCCCGATTCAGAAGCGCCGCTGATTGGCGCATCAGGCGCCATCGCCGGCATTGTCTCCGCCTATCTGCTGCTGCATCCGCGCGTAAAAGTCTGGGTGCTGGCGTTTGGCCGTATCCCCCTGCGCATCCCCGCCATCTATCCCCTGGTGCTGTGGGTTTTGACACAATTCGGAATGCTGTTTCTGGGCGGCCAGGAACAGGTTTCATGGCCGGCGCATGTCGGCGGTATAATCGCTGGTGCCCTGCTTATCGTTATCATGAAGCGCCGCAGCGTGCCCCTGTTCGACCGTGCCATCGTCTCGCCGCGGGCCGTTGTCGTGGAGAAGCAGCCCGAGCCTGTGGCTCCAGAAGCCGAGCCGATCAAGTGGGGGCGCTAGGCTGGCGCAATTCAATCGGTTGAACTGCCGTTAAGTCGCACGCCGAAGATTGACCTTTCCGTCACCCATAACTACGGTCCCGCGCAATTCCGGCACAGACGTGTCGTTTTTCTCACCTCCATGTCGGCATTCGGCAAGCAGGTGCCTCCACCGGACAGGTAAATCTGTCCTTCGTTTATTTGAGAGGGAATCCCCATGAAAGTCCTCGTACCGGTAAAGCGGGTAGTCGATTACAACGTTAAGATCAGGGTAAAAGGCGACGGCTCCGGCGTTGAACTCGCCAATGTGAAGATGTCGATGAACCCGTTCGACGAAATCGCGGTCGAGGAAGCCCTGCGTCTGAAGGAAGCCGGCAAGGTCGAGGAAGTGATCGTCGTGTCGATCGGCCCGGCGCAGTCGCAGGAAACCATCCGCACCGCCCTCGCCATGGGTGCCGACCGCGGCATTCTGGTCAAGGTCGATGATATCGTCGAGCCGCTGGCCGTTGCCAAGATCCTGAAAGGCGTCGTCGATGCCGAACAGCCGCAGCTTGTCATTCTCGGCAAGCAGGCGATCGATGACGATGCCAACCAGACCGGCCAGATGCTATCGGCCCTGCTTGGCTGGAGCCAGGGCACTTTCGCCTCGAAAGTCGAACTTGGGGAAGGCAATGCCAAGGTAACACGCGAAGTCGATGGCGGTCTCCAGACCATCGAGATCACGCTGCCGGCGATCGTCACCACCGATCTGCGCCTCAACCAGCCGCGCTATGCCTCGCTGCCGAACATCATGAAGGCCAAGAAGAAGCCGCTGGATGAAAAGTCCGCAGCCGATTACGGCGTTGACACCAAGCCGCGTCTCAAGGTTTTGAAGACCGAAGAGCCGGGTGGCCGCAAGGCAGGCGTCAAGGTCAAGGATGTCGCCGAACTCATCAGCAAATTGAAGAACGAAGCCGGCGTTCTCTGATACAAGGAAAGGAATTCACCATGGCTATTCTTCTTTTTGCCGAACATGACAACGAGACCCTTTCCGACCAGACCGCCAAGGCGCTGACGGCAGCGCTTGCCATCGGTTCCGACGTGCATGTTCTGGTGGCAGGTAAGGGCGCCAAGGGCGTTGCCGATCAGGCTGCAAAGCTTGCCGGTGTCAAAAAGGTTCTGCTCGCCGACAGTCCGGATCTGGAAAACCGTCTCGCCGAGGCAAGTGCAGCGCTGATCGTTTCGCTAGCCGGCAATTACGACACGATCATCGCCGCGGCCACCACCAACGGCAAGAACATCCTGCCGCGCGTTGCCGCATTGCTCGATGTCATGCAGGTTTCGGACATCATCGAGGTGATCTCGCCCGATACGTTCAAGCGTCCGATCTATGCCGGCAATGCATTGCAGACCGTGCAGGCAACCGACGCCAAGAAGGTCATCACCGTACGCACGGCAACCTTTGCGGCGGCGGGCGAAGGTGGTTCGGCACCGGTCGAGAACGTCTCCGCTGCTGCCAACCCCGGCCTCTCCAAATTCGTCGAGGCAAAACTTTCCGGCGGCGACCGTCCGGAGCTGACATCGGCCAGGATCATCATTTCTGGCGGCCGTGCACTCGGCTCGAACGAGAAGTTCAAGGAAGTGATCCTTCCGGTTGCCGACAAGCTCGGCGCTGCGGTCGGTGCCTCGCGCGCTGCGGTCGATGCCGGCTACGCACCGAACGACTGGCAGGTCGGCCAGACCGGCAAGGTGGTGGCACCCGACCTTTACATCGCTGTCGGTATTTCCGGCGCGATCCAGCATCTCGCAGGCATGAAGGACTCGAAGGTGATCGTCGCCATCAACAAGGACGAGGAAGCTCCGATCTTCCAGGTGGCCGACTATGGTCTCGTCGGCGACCTCTTCGTAATCCTGCCGGAGCTTGAAAAGGCGCTCTGATTATTTAATTCGAACTTTAAAATGAAATTGCTTGGCCGGGGTAGACGAACGCTACTCCGGCCATTTAGTTTATATGCTACAATAAGAAAACGGATGGAAACATGGCTGGCACGATCAAGACTGTAGGCATTATCGGCGCAGGGCAAATGGGCAGCGGCATTGCACACGTCTGCGCTTTGGCCGGATACGATGTTTTGATCCATGACCAGTCCGCCGAGCAGATCGAAAAGGCGCTCGCCACCGTCAATGGCAACATGGCCCGCCAGGTATCGCATGGCAAACTTGAGGAAGCGGATCGCGTCAAGGGAATGGCGCGTATCCGCCCTGCTATGCGAATGGAGGATCTCTCCGGCGTCGATCTTGCCATCGAAGCAGCCACGGAAGACGAAACGGTCAAGCGCAAGATTTTTGCGCAGCTTTGTCCAAATCTCAATCCGGAAGCGATTCTCGCAACCAATACCTCGTCCATATCGATCACGCGGCTTGCTGCGACCACCGACCGGCCGGAACGCTTCATCGGCATTCATTTCATGAATCCGGTTCCAGTGATGCATCTGGTTGAACTCATTCGAGGTATTGCAACCGAAAACGTCACGTTCGAGAGCGCCCGGAATTTTGTCGCCAGCCTCGACAAGACCATTACCGTATCCGAGGATTTTCCGGCATTCATCGTCAACCGCATTCTTTTGCCGATGATCAACGAAGCGATCTATGTGCTCTATGAAGGCGTGGGCTCGGTCGATGCCATCGACACCGCGATGAAGCTGGGCGCCAACCACCCTATGGGGCCATTGCAGCTGGCTGACTTCATCGGTCTCGACACCTGCCTGTCCATCATGCAGGTCCTTTACGACGGTTTGGCGGATTCCAAATATCGCCCGTGCCCGCTCCTTGTCAAATACGTCGAAGCCGGCTGGCTTGGACGCAAGGCGGGCCGTGGTTTCTATGATTATCGCGGCGAACATCCAGTTCCGACGCGCTGAGTACAAGCCCATGGAAATGTTCGATGAGCGGTGACGATAGCGCGCCGTACAACCCCGATACACGGCGCTTGTCCAGAGTTCTCGTTGAGATTGGTTCGGGCCCAGCCCAGAGAGTATCTTTGGACGACATCCTCTCTACCCTATCTGAACGCAGTTTCGGCGCGCTGATGATCCTTTTCGCCGCTCTCAATCTTGTGCCGCTGCCTCCAGGCACTTCCACAATATTCGGGATTCCGCTGGTCCTTCTCTCCATCCAGCTGCTGCTGGGTTTTGAAAAGCCGTGGTTTCCGGCGTTTATGCGACGAAAGTCAATGCGTGCCGAAACCTATCGCTCGTTCATTACCAGGCTCGAGCCCATGCTCATTCGTTTCGAAAAGCTGGCGCGCCCGCGCTACTGGTTCGTGCCGCAAATAATTGTCGAGCGTGTCGTCAGCATTGTCGCGCTGTCAATGTCCTTGATTGTCATCCTGCCAGTTCCGCTCATTAATCAGCTTCCGGCACTCAGTATTGTCCTGCTGGCCATCGGACTTGGCGAACAGGATGGCATCTGGCTTGGTACTGGTCTTCTGGTAGCCGCGCTGGCCGCAGGCATCGCCATCGGGCTCGGCGCCTCGGTTGGCCTTGCCGCCTTGCATATTTTCGGTTGAGTTGATGGAAGATAAGAAGATCACGATATACGTCGACGCCGATGCCTGCCCGGTGAAGGCCGAAATCTACCGCGTGGCCGAGCGCTACGGCGTCAAGGTCTTCGTCGTCTCCAATTCCATGATGGCGATCCCGCGCGATCCGATGATCGAGCGCGTCATAGTCAGCGATGGGTTCGATGCCGCCGATGACTGGATTGCCGAGCGCGTCTCACGCGGCGATGTCGTGGTGACGGCGGACATTCCGCTCGCCAGCCGCTGCGTCAAAGCCGGAGCCGATGCCATTTCACCGACGGGAAGAGCATTCACCGAAGCCTCCATCGGCAACACTCTGGCGACGCGCAATCTCATGGATGAGCTGCGTTCAGCCGGGCAAATCACTGGCGGTCCGCGGCCATTTTCACCAAAGGATCGCTCCGCCTTTCTTTCTGCGCTTGACCTCGCTATTGTGCGTTTGAAACGTGCGGGCTTCGCCTCCTAGAGGGAATGCGGATGGGAGCTATGCGTTTCTTGGCATTGACGGAACGCGTCGCAGGCTCTACGAGAGCGCAACAAAGCTACATGCGTGCCGCTCGTGCTCCCATTGACGCCGAGCCGAATACACGCCCAAACCAGCACTGAAAGTTCATTGATGACTATTTTCGATTCTATCGCTCCGGCGTTGTCCGGTGCATTGGCAGCCCGTGGCTACGAGACCCTGACGCCGGTGCAGACCGCTGTTCTGGCGCCGGAAGCCGAGGGCGCCGACCTTCTGGTCTCCGCCCAGACCGGTTCCGGCAAGACTGTTGCCTTCGGTATCGCCATTGCGCCGACGCTCCTCGATGGAGCTGACCGCTTCACCTCGATTGGCGCACCTTACGCACTGGTAATCGCCCCGACCCGCGAACTTGCGCTGCAGGTACGGCGCGAGCTTGAGTGGCTCTACGAGCCAACCGGAGCGCGCATTGCCTCCTGCGTTGGCGGCATGGACATGACCAAGGAGCGCCGTGCGCTGCAACAGGGCGCCCATATCGTCGTTGGCACCCCCGGCCGTTTGCGCGACCATATCACTCGCGGTTCGCTCGACATGAAGGAACTGCGCGCAGTCGTGCTCGATGAAGCCGACGAGATGCTTGATCTGGGTTTCCGCGAAGACCTCGAATTCATTCTCGGCGAAGCGCCGAAAGACCGCCGCACCCTGATGTTCTCGGCAACGGTACCAAAACCCATCGCCCTGCTCGCCAAGCAGTTCCAGAAAGATGCCTTGCGCATTTCCGCCACGAGCGACCGCGAGCAGCATAGCGACATCGAATATCACATCATGCCGGTCGCACCGCGTGAGCGTGAAAACGCCATCATCAATTCCCTGCTCTTCTACGACGCACAGAACACGATAGTGTTCGGCTCAACCCGTGAGGCCGTGAAACATCTGACGAGCCGGCTGTCCAATCGCGGCTTTTCCGTTGTTTCGCTTTCCGGCGAACTGAGCCAAGCCGAACGCACCAACGCCCTGCAGGCGATGCGCGATGGCCGGGCCCGCGTCTGCGTCGCGACCGACGTTGCCGCACGCGGCATCGACCTGCCAAATCTCGACCTCGTCATCCACGCCGACCTGCCGAACAATTCCGAGACGCTTCTGCACCGCAGCGGCCGTACCGGTCGCGCCGGCCGCAAGGGCATCTGCGTGCTGATCGTGCCGCCATCACGCCGCCGTACCGCCGAGCGCCTGCTGCAGGGCGCGAAGCTTGCAACGACCATGGTGCCGCCACCGGATGCCGATGCGATCAACAAGCGCAATCACGACCGGATCCTCAACGATCCTTCTTTGACCGAGGTCATGAGCGAGGAAGAGGCTGGCTATGTAACGGAGTTGCTCGGCCTGCATTCCGCCGAGCAGATCGCCGCCGCCTATCTGCGCCAGCAGATGGCTGCCCGCCCTGCACCGGAAGAACTCTCCAACACGCCGTCGCATGTGCTCGAGCCTATTCGCAAGGGCAGCTTCGAGGATCGTCCGGGCCGTGGTGAACGTGCACCACGTTCGGATCGTTTTGAACAGTTCGAGAGCGGCGCATGGTTTTCCTTGAGTGTTGGCCGCAAGCAGCGCGCTGAGCCACGCTGGCTCCTGCCGCTGATCTGCAAGGCCGGCGATATCACCAAGACCGATGTCGGCTCGATCAAGATCCTCGAGACGGAAACCCGTTTTGAAATCACCGCCAGCAAGGCCGACGCCTTCATGGCGCGGATCAAACAATACGGCTCCGGCGAAAAGGGCGTGAACATTACACGCAGCGAGGGCGCCGGTCCTTCGTCGCCGCGCCGCAGCGAGGGTGGTGATTTCAAGCCGAAGAAGAACTTCGGCGAGAAGCGCGAATATGATGACCGCAAGCCGCGCTCATATGATGACAAGCCGAAATCCGATTGGGCGGCCAAGCCGGCCAAGGCTAAGCCGGAAGGCTGGACCACGGAAAAGCCGAAGAAAGCACCAAAGGAACGCAAACCCGGCGAGCTGCATGGTTTTGACAAGTACAAAGCCAAGAAGGCGAAGAAAGCCGCCGCGGGTGGCACCGAGTAAGCCGCTGCGTTAATCGCTTACACCGAGCTCTTTCAAACGCTGGATCGCAGAAGGCGGCATAGGCGGCGGATTGTCCGACTTCGCCGCCTCGATCAGCAATTCGTCGCACGCCGCTTCGGTTACCTCTTCGAGCTTCTTCAGGAAGGCGTCATTGTCGAGCCCTGGCTGTATCGGCGGAAGAACCCGGCAGCGAATGACCCCGGGATAACGCATGAACTTGCGGCGCGGCCAATAGAGCCCGGCATTGTGTGCAATCGGAACGACGGGCACACCAAGTTCGCCATAGATGTGCGCGACGCCGTATTTGTAGTGAGGCGGCGCGCCCGGTGCCGTGCGTGTACCTTCGGGATAGATCATCAGCTGCCTGCCTTCGGCAACGGCTTCGCGCGCACCCCTGACCGCCATTTTCATCGCCGCAGAACGTTTACCGCGATCGATCGGCACCATTTTCATCTTCTGGATGTACCAGCCGAACAGCGGAATCCAGGTCAGTTCCCGCTTGAGGATATAGACCGGGTCGGCGATGTGCGGCAGGAACGCATAGGTGTCCCAGAAGGACTGATGCTTCGGCGCACAGATATACGGACCGTCCGGAATGTTCTCCAGCCCATCGATGTGGAGGTCGGCACCGGCGATCACCTTCTGCAGCCAGAGATTTGATCTCGCCCAGTTTTTCGGAACGCTCCACGCCTGCTTGCGTGGGCTCAGGAAATAATAGGGCGTGAAGATGACCATCTGGACGATCAAATTCATATAGAAGAGCGTGTTGAAGGCGAGTGATCGAATGATCGTCATCTGGGACTCGGATGGGGGTTGGCCTGCGGCCTTCGTATACTAATGCGGCGCTGCCGTGAACTCTCAAAAAGACTTTGCGCCAACCTTGAACCCGAACAGGCTATCGGGGAGATGCGAGCGGATTTCAGCTCCAAGATATTTGACATATTCGACCAGGAGCACCCGCACCACCAAGCCGCGGGAGATCCAGTCGCCGTCCCGCAGGTTGGTGTTGATAATCGGATAGGGGATGAATTCGATGTCCTGCGAGACGCGCCGGAGCTCTACCATCGTGCGAGGGATATGGTAGTTGTTCGTGACCACGATCACCCGCTTGTACTGGTTCGAATGAGCCCATTTGACGCTCTCGGCCGCATTGCCGACCGTATCCAGAGCCGAACGGTCGATATCGACGCAGCATTCGAACAAGGTGGCGTCGCCGCCTGTCACACGCTGCAATTCGCTGCGATTGGTCGTTGGATGCACGCCGCTGATGAACAGCCGTTCGCCGCGCTTGTTCTTGAGGAGATCGAGAGCGCCTTCGATGCGGGAATAGCCCCCGGTCAGCACGATGATTCCATCGGCAGGCTGGGAGAGATCGGGTGCCTCCAGAGTGGTGACGCGATCGGCGAAGACGATGAAACCACCAATGAACAGCACGAGCGCAAGGACGCAGAAGAGGAACAGCGGCAGCACGATCCGCCTGCGAACGAACGCGAGCAGCCGTCCGCCGCGGGTTATAGCGCCTGTATCCGGTTGGTTGCTATCGTCTGCGCCGCCCATGGTGGATTGAAAATTGCCTTGCTCGAGGTTCGTCTTTTTTGTTTTGGTTAAACAGCAGCTGTGCTGAGTTCTTTGTAAAATACAGATATTAAAATGAATGAAATGGCATCAAGATTCGTGGCTCTCGCCGCTGCGTCCGTCAACCCGTCTTAAATGCGCTATGACCGTCATTCTTGTTGTTATCATGGTCAGGACACTGACCGCCAATATGATAAGAACCACGCCGGTATAGCCGCCTGATCCAATGGAAAAATTGCCGAAGAGCGCCGTTGCCTGATCTGCCTCCGGCGTTGCCAGATTATGCGATGACCACCACCCGATTGCGAGGAAAATGATGATGGCAAGCGCGCCGCCGAAAGCTGCGCCCTTCAGTGCCGTCCAGAAGAAATGCCGCTCGAACTGTCGGGCGACGAAGTTCTGGTCGGCGCCGATAAAATGCAGCACCTCGATGATGTGTCCATTGCCGGCCATGGCCCCGCGCGTCGCGAAGATGACGGTCAGCACCGTCGCCGCGATGACAAGCGCCAAAACTGCCATACCGATGAGAACCGTCGAGCGCGCCATGGAGACCAGCCGGTCGACCCAGTTGCGGTGATCGTCGAAACTCGCGCCCGGAACGTCTTTGACCAGCGCAGCACGAATGGCGGCGAAATCCGGTGGGGAGGCTTCGTCGAGCGTGACGATCACCAGCCGCGGTACGGGCAGTTCGTCGATATCGAGGCCGGTTCCGAGCCATGGTTCCAGCAGACGCTCGGTGGCGGCACGGTCAATGATGCGCGTGGATTTCACCCCGGCAAAACCCTGCGCAATGGTGCTGGCCTGATTGAGCAGCGCCTCCATGTCCTGGCCCTCGACCGGGCGGATCTGGATGGTGGCTTCCGTCGAAATCTGGCTCTGCCACGTCGCTGCCGTCGATTGGACGAGACTGACGGCACCGATGGTGAGGCAGGCGAGGAAAGTCATGATGGCGATGACGATCATCAGAGCGTGGCCAACCACATTGCCGGCCGGGACGATCGGCGCCTGGCCGCTTTTGGCGCGAAACCGTTCCATGCCCCGGCCAAACAGGTCGAGCGCCAGATATTTGATACGGGTGGCATCAATCATAGATGTCGAGCCTCCCCTGATCGAGGATCATGCGCCGCGCATTGATCTGGTCCATCAACGTCAGATCGTGCGTTGCAATGACAACCGCCGTGCCGGAGCGGTTCAACTCGCCGAAAAGCCGGAGCAATCGCCTTGCCAGCGGCGGATCGACATTGCCGGTCGGCTCATCGGCAAGCAGAATTTCAGGCTGGTCGATCAGGGCCCGGGCGATGGCGGCACGCTGCTTTTCGCCGCCGGAGAGAACAGGCGGCAGTACATGCATGCGCTCGCCAAGGCCAACCCAGTCCAGCAGTTCCTCGACCTCGGCACGATAGGTCGCCTCCTCCTTGCCGCGCACGCGCAGAGGCAGCGCGACGTTCTGATAGGTGGTCATGTGGTCGAGCAGGCGGAAATCCTGGAAAACCACGCCAATACGACGGCGCAGCAGCGGCATCTCCTTCGATGAGATCGTGGCGATATCCTTGCCAAAGACGTTGATCAGACCGCGTGTCGGCTTCAGCGTCATGAATAGCAAGCGCAGCAGCGACGTCTTGCCGGCGCCCGACGGGCCAGTCAGGAACTGGAACGACCGCGGTGAAATATGGAGGCTGACATCACGCAGAACCTCCGGACCCATTCCATATCGCAAACCGACATTCTCAAAGCGAATCAAGCGTAACTTTCCAGAATTTACATCCACGGGTGTTTTATTCAGCGCGGACGGATTTGACCACCCATCAAACGCGGCTGGACACCAGCCGAAACATTAATTTTTGTGGGGTAGGTTTCACCATGATTCGGAAAAAAGTCTGCAAGAGGGCAGACGATCCCAAAACCGTATTTTGTAAAGATTGATACAATGGAATCCAAAGAAAATCTGAGTTCGAACGCTGTACCTTCCATCGACAAGGATGGTGCGGAAGATGTCAGTTTCGAGACCCTGACGCCTGACCCTGCCGGCAAGGAGGCCGGTGCCGATACATGGCAGCGGCTGTTGCCAAACGATGAAGCGATGACGATACTGCACGCGCCGGGAAGCGCAGACGGCAGGACACCGGGTTTCGGTTACTGGCTTGTGGTCGCACTGGTTGCTGGATCGGTGTTCTGGATAACCGGCGGCCATACACTGTTCACACGCGCATCGCCCGAAACCTCGCCCATTATCGATCCGATGCTGACCACAGGTTCGATTGCGCATAAGAACGATCTGCCGCGCTAGATTTGATAGTCGCGATCGGGCTATAGCAGTCTCACATCCTTATCGGTCAATCAGGAAGAACTGCATGCCAAAAGTCGGCGGAAAAAATATCGAGGTACTTTTCAGCGCCGAGACGATCGCGGAGCGGAACCTCGAACTTGCCAAGGCGATCGTCGCACGCAACTTCGAAAACCTGCTGGTGATCTCGATCCTCAAAGGGTCATTCATTTTCGCCGCTGATCTCATCCGCGCCATGCATGATGCGGGAGCGGAGCCGGACGTCGAATTCATCACGGTATCGAGCTATGGCAAGGGCACGGAGAGCACCGAGGTGCGCCTGCTCCGGGATATAGACAGCGATGTGCATGGGCGCGACGTACTGCTGATCGACGATATCCTTGAATCGGGAAAGACGTTGAAATTCACCCGCGAACTCATGCTGGAACGCGGCGCACGCAGCGTTTCCATTGCGGTGCTGCTCGACAAGAGCGTCAAACGCAAAACCGATATCGAAGCCGATTTCAAAGGTTTCGAATGCCCGGATTATTTTGTTGTGGGATACGGCATGGACGTCGGCCACTCGTTCCGGCAACTGCCTTACGTGGGTGTGGTGACGGATTAGCTCGACCTCTTACCCTCCCCCTTGTGGGGAGGGTCGCTGCAACGCAGCGGGGTGGGGGGGCAAATAAAGTTTATCTGCAAACGATGAGGATGTGACTGGATATTGAAAAGCATGAGGAGTGGGGTCCCCCCACCCCGGACCTGAGGTCCGACCCTCCCCACGTTGGGGGAGGGTAAGAACGGCATGTGCCGTTGATACCTTTCCGGACATGTATCCACAGCTCAATCGAACTTCAGCAATCTTTCGAGATAGTCCTTTTCCATCTGAGGGCTCAGCGCATTCCCCAAGCGCTTGCGGATTTGGTCAAGGATTTCCCGCGCCCGCTGGATATCGATCTCACCAGGCAGCATATCCTTCGGGTCCTGGAAAAAATCCCGGGTAGCGCGCTGGCGCCCAAGCGGATCCAGCCCGCCGTTTTGCTGCTGCTGTCCATTGGGCCCGCCTGTCTGGCCTTCCTGACCCATGGCCTGCTGCATCTGTTTCATCATGTCCTGGCCGCCACGGCGCAAGGCATCGAGCGCATTGCTCTGCTGATCAAGCGCCTGGCCGCCATCGGCTTCGCCCAATGCTTTCCCGGCCTTGCCCATTGACTTGTTTGCATCGCCGAAACCTTCGCCGGGATTGATGCCGAGCCCCTTCAGATCCTTCATCATCTGATCGAGATCCGACTGCAGCTTGCCCTGGCCTTCCTGCAGGCCGCGCAGAGCCTTGGCGATATCCTCTTCGGACATCTGGCCCTGCTGACCCTCCTGGCCATTCTGACCTTGTTCGCCCTGGTCCTGCTGCATGCCATTCTGACGCTGCTGCTCAAGCCGGTGTGTCTGGTTCATCATGTCCTGCTGGCGCCGCATCAATTCGCCCAGCTTGTCCATCTGCTGCCTCATCTGGCCTTGCTGGCCTTGCTGATTTTGCTGCTGGCCCATCTGCAGATTGTTCATCATGTTTTCGAGTTCGGAAAGCAGTTGCTGCGCCTGATCCTTCGACCCCTGCTTGGCCAGATCCTCGATGCGGTCAAGCATGCGATCTATGTCTTCCTGCCGCAGCTCCTTCATATTCGGATTTGGCATTTGAGCCATATTCGGGTTCTTCTGAGCTTTCTGGGCAAATTCACGCAGATACTCGTTCATGGCGCTGCGCAGTTCTTTCATGCGCTTTTCGATTTCCTCCGGGCTTGCGCCCTGTTCGATCGCTTGCTTCAAGGCTTCCTGTGCCTGACGCAAGCGCCGCTCGGCGTCCGAAAGAGCGCCGTCCTCGATGCCGCGGGCGACTTGCCACATATAGGCGACGACATCGCGTAGCTGGTCGTCGCTGCGCGCGAGATTAAGCCGCGAGCGCACGCTACGCAGAGCGAGGTAATGAGACGCGTTCTTGATGGTCTCTTCCGGCCAGATGGTGATCGCATCCAGCATGTCGAGCACTTGCGGCTTGGCATTGGCGTTGAGCGCCAGAATGCGCCGCTGTTCCACGACAGCCTTGGCCAGCGGGTTGGCGAAGGGGCGCTCAGGCATAACGAACGTCTTGGTCTCGCTTCTGGCCTCCTGTTTCGCATCGTCAGTCGCAATCAGGGTCATACGAATTTCGGAACCCGCCCACGGATGCTCGGTGAGGTCCTTGGTGGTCTTGGTTTCCTTGGGCTGATCACCACGCCGCGGCAGGGCCAGAGGCAGGTCGGGCGCTTTGTAGAGCGGGCGTGCATCCTCGTCGGCAGGCAATGCCTGCTCGATTTGCGCCACTGCGCTTGACGCGCCATAGTCATCCTTGATCTCGTAGGAAACCTCCATCGTGCCATTGGCGGCGCTGGAAGGGTCCTTGGTGAAACGGATGGAAGGCGGCTGGTCGGGCGTTACCGAAAACGCCCAGTCAGACAGGATGTTGCCATCATCTGAGAGACTGACCGTGCTATTGGCCTTGATTGCCACTTCAAAATTACGGGGTCTCGCCTTGGTTGTCGGCGGTTCCTCCGGCTTGCCTTGATCCTTTGCCGCTATATCGGTTGCATCGCCATCGATCGACGTCTGCGTGACCTTTTCTGATCCGCTGCCGCCAATGATGCGAATGACAAGTGTGCTGTCCTGCGGAATGGTGAACTGCTTTTCTTCGTTGTTGGCTGCAGAGGTCAGAAACAGCGGTGCGCGTCCGGTATAGCGCGGAGGCGTCACCCAGGCATCGATGCGGGGCGGAATGGCTTCGCTTTTGCTGTGGCTGCGGAACGCATCGTTGACGCGGCCGCCAAGCGGCCCGCCGGAAAAGGCAAAGGCGACAACGAGAAGCAGGCCGACAACGCCGCGCAATGCCCAAGGGTCGCGTTCCGGAATACGGGTTTGCGGCAAGCCGCTCCTCAAATCCCTGATGCGTTCTGCCATGCGCTTGCGGTGTTCATCCCACAGCGCCTGTGCAAACGGATCGTTGGTGGTGTTGACGAGTTCTTCCGTCTGGACACTGATCGGCTGGTGATCGAGCGCATTGACGCTTTCCAGACGCCGGCTGATTTCCGCGTGATCGGGCAAACGGAATTTCAACAGGAGATAGAGGCAGACGAGCAGCGAAAGAATGAAAAGTCCGAGCAGGCCTAGTCGCAACGCATCCGGGATCATCCGGAAAATACCAAACCAGGACAAGCACAGGAAAACTGACACGACGAGCAGCAGCGGCAGCACCAGCGGCCACAGGCGTTCGAATGAAACGGTCAACCAAGTGGACAAACGGAGGCGATCGATACTCCTGAAAATATCGAACCTGAACCTTTCAGCGTCCCGTTTGTCGGGGTGTTGATCGGTCATACGCGCTCCATCTCGCCGGCATCGACGGTGTCGACATCATAGAACAATACCATTCATCATGGCAAAGGCGAGGCCTTGGGGTAAAAATGCGATCATAGTTTTGTGTAGAGGTGCGCGCGGATCATATTAAGATAGACCCCTCCCTGCTGCTACGCGCAGCCTCCCTCCCCACAAGGGGGAGGGTCAGGCGCGAGATCTTATATCCTTGAGATTTGCATCTGCGTGCGTCAAAGGGTGCAACGGTCTTACCCTCCCCCTTGTGGGGAGGGAGGCTGCGCGTAGCAGCAGGGAGGGGACTCTTGTCACGCCTTCCCAATCGCCATAAACTCTAAAGCCACTCCGGAATGGAATCCAACCCGATCAACTCGTCATAGGTCGTACGCGGGCGCACCACATGGAACCGGTCGCCATTGACCAGCACCTCAGGCACGAGCAGGCGCGTGTTGTAGGTGCCGGCCTGCACGGCGCCGTAAGCGCCTGCTGTTCCGATAGCGATGAGCTCACCGGGAGCAAGGCGGGGCAGGTCGCGATCCAAGCCCAGATAATCGCCTGTTTCGCAAACAGGACCAACAACATCGCCGCGAATACGCGGATCGTTGGCCGTAGGCTCCTTGACCGGACGAATGATATGAAAGGCGTCGTAGAGCGTCGGCCGAATCAGATCGTTCATCGCCGCATCGACGATGATGAAATTGCGGGCGTCGCCTTCCTTGAGATAAATGACTTCGCTAACCAGAATTCCGGCATTGCCGACGATGAGACGGCCCGGCTCGAAAATGGTCTTCAGGCCCAAAGGCTTGATATGCTTTTGCACGATTTGCGCGTAGGCGTCGGGTAGCGGCGGTGGATTATTGTCGAAATGATAGGGAATGCCGAGCCCGCCGCCGAGATCCACATGCTTGATATCGTGGCCGTCAGCCTGCAGCTGCGCCACCAGCTCGGCCAGCAGCCTGAAGGCATTGTCGAACGGCTCGAGATCGGTGATCTGGCTGCCGATATGCATATCGATGCCAGTGACCTTGAGGCCGGGCAGCTTTGCGGCATGCGCATAGATCGTGCTGGCCTTCGCCAGCGGAATACCGAATTTGTTCTCGGATTTGCCGGTCGAAATCTTCTTGTGGGTCTTGGCGTCGACGTCCGGATTGATGCGCAGCGATACCGGCGCAATCTTCCCCGCAGCAGCCGCGCGCGCGGAGAGTATTTCAAGCTCAGGCTCGGACTCGACATTGAAACAATGAATGCCTGCGGCGAGCGCGTAGTCCATTTCACCAGGCTTCTTGCCGACGCCGGAAAAGACGATCTTGTTAGCGGGGATACCCGCTGCGAGAGCGCGGCGCATTTCACCCTCGGAGACCACGTCAGCACCGGAACCGAGACGAGCCAGCGTTTTCAGCACGGCCTGATTGGAATTGGCCTTGAGCGCGTAAGCGACGAGCGTCTCCATATCGGCGAAGGCTGCCGAGAAGACCTTGAAATGCCGCTCGATCGTCGCGGTCGAATAGCAATAGAAGGGTGTTCCGACCGCCTTGCCGATGTCGGGAATGCTCACGTCCTCAGCATGAAGGACGCCGTCTTTATAGTCGAAATGGTTCACGTACGTGCCTAGATCAACGGGTCAAGGATGAAACGCTTGTCCTGAACGGGCGGTTTTTGCGTTTTGGGTTCACCCGGCATTGTCGTTACCGAAGCCGGCGGCAATTCAGGATCGCCCTTCCGGCCACAAGCCGAAACAGCGCTTACAATTGCGATCGACATCAGAATTGTCGTTAAGAAGGAACGGCTTGTCATGCGGTAATCCTGTCGAAGAGGGTATCCATCTCTAGCGCATGCAAGGACAGTTTGCATCCCCCATTGCCAGTCAATGTTATTTTAGAGTTTGGCGATGCGCTTTTGCCAGAATTTGATCTGCCGGCGCACTTGTTCTGGTGCTGTGCCACCATAGGATTTGCGGCTGCGCACGGATTTGTCGACCGTGAGATAGCCGAACACGGCATCGGTGATCCCCGGATGTATCGCCTGCAGATCTTCGAGCGACAGCTTGCCGAGATCAACCTTCTTCTGCTCGGCCAGCGCCACCGCACGCCCGGTGACGTGATGTGCCTCGCGGAAGGGCAGGCCGAGTTCGCGCACAAGCCAGTCGGCAAGGTCGGTAGCGGTCGAGTACCCGGAACCTGCGGCCTTTTTCATCGCGGCGGTGTTGATGGTCATGTCGCCAACCATGCCGGTCATCGCTGCAATGGCGAGTTCCAGCGTTTCCGCCGCATCGAAGACCGCTTCCTTGTCTTCCTGCATATCCTTGGAATAGGTCAGCGGCAGGCCTTTCATCACGGTCAGTAGCCCCACCAGCGAGCCGGTTATGCGCCCGGTCTTGGCACGCACGAGTTCGGCGGCGTCGGGGTTCTTCTTCTGCGGCATGATGGATGAGCCGGTGGAGAAACTGTCGGACAGGCGCACGAAACCGAATTGCGGGGTCGACCAGATGACGATCTCTTCCGCAAGCCGCGACAGATGCGTCGCTGTGATCGCTGCGGTCGAGAGGAATTCAAGCGCATAATCGCGATCGGAGACGCTATCGAGCGAGTTGCGGGTCGGTTCGCGGAAGCCCAGCGCCTTGGCTGTCATGTGCCGGTCGATCGGAAAGCCCGTACCGGCAAGTGCTGCGGCACCAAGCGGCGATTCGTCCATGCGCTGAATAGCGTCTCTGACGCGGCTCAAATCCCGGCCGAACATCTCGACATAGGCCATGCAGTGGTGGCCGAAGGTAACGGGCTGCGCGGTTTGAAGATGCGTGAAGCCCGGCATCAGCGTCGCGGCATGCTCTTCGGCGCGCTTCAAAAAGGCTTCGATGAGCTTCTTCAACGCAATGGCGGTCTTCTCGAATTCCGCCTTTACCCAAAGACGGAAATCGACGGCGACCTGGTCGTTGCGCGAACGCGCCGTATGCAACCGGCCAGCAGACGCGCCGATCAGTTCGGCCAACCTTGACTCGATATTCATGTGAATGTCTTCGAGTTTGCGCGAAAACGTGAACTTTCCCGTCTCTATCTCTGACAATATCGTGTTCAGGCCCTTTGCGATCTTGTCGTGATCGTCCGCCGCTATTATGCCGGTTTTCGCAAGCATGGCTGCATGGGCAAGCGAACCCTGAATGTCCTGGGCGTAGAGTTTCTGGTCGAAGCCGATGGAAGCGTTGATTTCTTCCATGATCGCGGCGGGACCCGAAGCAAAACGGCCTCCCCACATTTCATTGCTGTTCTTCTTGTCGGACATGGATAGCGCCTTGGGTGAGAAGCGAGAAGAATAAAAAATGACGGACGGCAACGAAACGCAGAAAACGCCACGAAACAGCAGCACAAAGATCATCCTGTCTGCTGCGCTCGCGGGCATTGTTGCCGGTGCGGTTGCGGTATACGTGATGGAGCGGCCTTCTGGCAATATTGTTGGCCAGTCAAATCCGTCCGATCAATGCGCGTTGAAAGCCGATGCCGCCAAGAAGATCGACGGCGCAGCCGTTGGGGCCGTGGCGGCCATGCGCGGCGCCGATACGCCCCAATCCATGTCGGCGCTGTCGTTCACCGCGCCTGACGGTAAGCCTGCCCGGCTCAGCGATTTCAAGGGCAAGACTCTGCTAGTCAACTTGTGGGCAACATGGTGTGTGCCGTGCCGCGAGGAAATGCCGGCGCTGGACGCACTGGAGACGAAAAAGGGCGGCGACGATTTTAAGGTTGTGGCGATCAATATCGATACGGGTGACGACACAAAGCCCAAGGCGTTCCTGAGCGAGATCGGTGTCAAGTCCCTGGAACTTTACCGCGATCCGTCGATGGGTGTGTTCAATGATTTGAAACGCAAGAACCTCGCCTTCGGCCTGCCTGTCACAATGCTTGTCGACAAGGAAGGCTGCCAGATTGCGGCGATGAATGGTCCGGCGGACTGGTCGAGCGATGACGCCGCGCGTTTTGTCGATGCCGCGAGGGGTTTGTAAGCAACGCCTGCCTAGCCCCTGTCAACCGCCGCGACCACCGCTTCCATCCAGTGATCGCGGATATTCATCTTGTGCATGTGCTCCAGAGTGCTGTGCACGTAGTCTTCGTTGCGGCCCGATTGGCCCACTGAGCCACGTACAGCCGTTGCAGCCGCGCTCACTGAAAGCGCGCCCGCATATTGCACATGGCTGCGGTCGACGATGTAGGTAAGCGCCTCTACCTTTCGCCCATCCTCCAGCCGTATGCCTAGCCGCCGCTCGAGATAAACATGCGTGACCAGTTCGCGCGCCCGCAAATAGGCGACCACCTCGTCCTCGAAGTCACCTGGCACGCGAAACGCCATCCCGAGGCAGGATCCCCCACGATCGAGGCCAAGCACCAGACCGGGGCGTTCCGGCGTTCCGCGGTGCACATAAGAGCGGACACACAGCGCCCGTCGATAGCCATGCAGCCGGGCGTGCATGGTCTCCACATGTGCAAAGCCCGGCTTCCACATCAGAGAGCCGTAGCCAAAGACCCAAAAATCGCCCATATCCGTCCTGATAGATTTGCCTGAGAGACTGTATGAGAATTCAGCCTGGCTAGTCAGCTGATGTGGTTTTCGAGACCCGGAGCGCAGTGGACGTTTGGTCCATGAGCACCGGAAGCGCAGAAAATCACATCAGATGGCCGTCGGGGTGGATTGTCAACGGTCTCTCCCTGACCGATAGCGAGAGCCGGACCATGCCGTCAAGCACTGCCGAGAAAAGCCGCAAGCCTGCAAGACTTCCGATCATCATCGGCGTACTGGTTATCCTTGCCGGCGTGATCTACACCGGCGGCTGGTACTATCTGGCCAATCAGCTGGAAAGCCGGGTCGCGACGAATATCGCAGCGTTCAAGCAACAGGGTATCGATGCCACCTGCGAAAACGCCAAGGCGAGCGGCTACCCTTTGCGCGTTGGTCTCGACTGCACGAAGGTAGGCTGGGTCGATCAAGCCAAGAATATTTCGATCACCGCCGGCAGCTTTCGTTCTGCGGCACAGATCTACGACCCGCTGCAGATTGTCAGCAGTATCGAGGGTCCTGCCGCGGTCGACGTGCCCGGTGTCGCGCCGCTCGACGTGAAATGGCAGAATCTCGCAACAAGCGTGCGGCTCGACAAACCGCTTCCCAGACATCTCACGATCGAAGGCAGCAATGTCATGGTCGATGAGCGCGGGAACGTTGGCAATCCAGTTCCACTCGCGACCATGCAGGCTGGAAAACTGCAATTCAGTACCAGCGAACCGCAGATGGATGTCGCTCTCTCCTTCGACAAGCTGAAGATCGCGGACAATATTGTCTATGACAGACCATTGCCGGAATTGACCGGCGCTGCCGACGTGCAGCTTGCCAATGGGTTCGCGCTTCTGGGAAAACCCGAGCAAGATCTGTCAGTTCTTCGCGGCCAGACGGGAACGCTGCGAAAAGTCGAACTGGCCTTCGAGGATGGCAGTGGGATTGCGATTTCCGGCCCGTTTTCCGTCGCCGATGACGGGCGCATCAGCGGTGATTTCAAGGTAACGATGCGCAATCCGGAGGGTGTCGCCAAGGTCATGCAGGGCATTTTCCCTGAAGCAGGCAATACGATTTCGACAGTGGTTCAAGCCATGGCTTTCGTGCCAAAGGATGAGACCGGCGCACCGACACTGCCCATCACAGTCAAGAATGGCAAAATGTCGGTGGGATTTATCAATATCGGGCGGTTGCCTGCGTTATAATCGGCCTCGAAAGATACTTTAGCTGTCTCCAAACAGTATCCATTCATAATCCATGGAACTGTTGAGGACACGGAGGATTTCGATTGCTTCGGTTCCTACCATGTAGAAAATGCCATAGTTGCCGTACACCGCTCGCCTGATATTTGATTGTTCGTGATGAGGAAGGAGCGGGTTGGACCGTGGAAATTCTCCGATTGCCTTACAGCGCATTTCCAGTTCTTCCACAAAAGTGAGCGCCCTCCACGGATTGTCCGCGGCGATGTAATCGCCGATCAACAGCAGATCAGTGCGCGCTTCGTCCGTGAATGCTACTTTCACAAGCCACGATCTTTGGCCATGTTGGTGTAACGTGCTTTCAACTCATCAAAGACGTCTTTTGCCGGTCGCACGCGACCTGCTTCTACATCCGCAAGCCCGCGGGCCAAGGCGGCATCGAGCGCCTCCAGGCGTTTCTCACGTTCATCCAGGAGGCGAATGCCCTCGCGCAAAACCTCGCTCTTGGAATTATAGCGTCCGCTTTCAACCAAACGGGTGACAACAGATTCCAGATTACCAAGTTCGACGCTGTGAGCCATTTGCTTCACCTCCATACCGAATATGCGTGAACCGATAACAGTTATCAAGTCTGCTTGGGCAGCAATTTCTATCATATCGATATTATTGCGTTAGACTCTGTCCAGCCTTCTGCCGTCCGAAGTCCGGAGCGTCAACTTCCTGACCGGCATCGATGATACCGCGGCGTACCGCACGCGTCCGGGTGAACAGGTCGAAAAGTGCATCGCCATCGCCCCAGCGGACCGACCGCTGCAACGACGCGAGATCCTCGGAAAACCGCGACAGCATCTCAAGGATGGCATCCTTGTTGTGCAGGCAAACGTCACGCCACATGGTGGGGTCCGATGCCGCCAGGCGGGTGAAGTCGCGGAAACCGGAAGCCGAATATTTGATGACTTCCGAATTCGTAACCTCTTCCAGGTCACTGGCCGTGCCGACGATATTGTAGGCAATGAGATGCGGCAGGTGCGAGACAATGGCAAGCACGCGGTCGTGATGCACCGGGTCCATTGTGTCGAGCCGCGAACCGCAGGCTTCCCAGAATTTGGTCAGCTTCTTGATAGCGTCAGGGTCGGTGCCTTCCAGTGGCGTCAAAATGCACCAGCGGTTGATGAACAGATCGGCAAAACCTGCATCGGGACCGGAATATTCCGTACCGGCCAGCGGGTGCCCCGGAATGAAATGCACATTGGCAGGGAGTTCCGGTTGCATCTGCGCAATGACAGAGCCCTTGGTCGAACCGACATCGGTAACGATCGCCCCAGGCTTCAACGAACCGGCGATCTGCCGGGCCACGTCGCCCGATGACCCAACGGGCACCGAAACGATGACGAGATCGGCGTTCTTCACCGCCTCGGCGCTGTCGAGCGTATAGCCATCACCAAGGCCAAGCTCCTTCGCCCGCGCCAGCGTGCCTTCGCTGCGGGTGGATATGACGATCTTGTCGGCAAGGCCCTCGCGTTTGATGACGCGCGCCAGCGACGAACCGATAAGGCCGATGCCGATCAGTGCGATTGTATCAAAATGAACGTCGGACATGTTTCTATGACCTGTAACTGCGCTGAGATTCGCGCTATGAAGCGGCGAAAATGGCGGTTTTCGAGCACCGGAGCGCAGCGTACTTTAAGGTACGTGAGCACCGGAGCACAGGAAAACGCCATTTGCAGCCCGTCATGGTGTGAATCTACTTCAGGAATTCGGAGAGCGCAGCGACTACGCCCAGATTGGCTTCTTCGGATCCAATGGAAAGGCGCAACGCGTTCGGAAATCCGTATCCCGTAACGCGGCGCAAAATATAGCCCTTGCTCGTAAGGTACGCATCGGCCTTCTCGGCCGACTTCGCCGCATCTTCGGGGAAATGTACGAGCAGGAAATTTCCGACTGACGGCGTGACCCGAAGCCCGAGGCCCATCAATTGTTCCGTCATCCAGGGCAGCCACTTTTCATTGAAGGCAACTGCCTGATCCACATGCGCACGATCGCGTATGGCCTCAGCACCCGCAACGATGGCTGCAGAATTCAAATTGAACGGGCCACGGATACGGTTCGTCGCGTCGATGACATGGGCGGGCGCAAACATCCAGCCGATGCGCAAAGCGGCGAGGCCATAAATCTTCGAAAAGGTCCGGGTCATCACGACGTTTTCGGACGACGACACCAGTTCGACGCCTGACTCGTAATCATTGCGGCGGACATATTCCGCATAGGCGGCATCGAGCACCAGCAATACGTTCTTCGGCAGTTCGGCATGCAGGCGGCGAACCTCTTCGAATGGCAGATAGGTGCCGGTCGGATTGTTTGGATTTGCCAGAAAGACGATCTTGGTGCGCCGCGTGACGACACGCAAAATCGCATCGACGTCTGCCTGCTCGTTCTTTTCACTGGCAACGACCGGTGTGCCGCCCGCGGCCATGGTGGCGATCTTGTAAATGCCGAAACCATGCTCGGTGTAGACAGCCTCATCGCCGGCAGCGAGATAGGCTTGGCATAACAGGCCGAGCAGCTCGTCCGAACCATTACCGCACATGATATTATCGACGTTCAGACCGTGTATATCGGCGATCGCCCTCTTCAGCAGGGTCGCCTGACCGTCGGGATACATCTCCAGGTGCTCGACTGCAGCGCGGTAAGCCTCCATGGCATGCTTGCTCGCACCGAGCGGCGTTTCGTTCGACGACAGCTTATGCACCTTCTCAACGCCAGGAGCGCTGTGCTTGCCAGGCACATAGGCTGCAATATCGAGCACACCGGCTTTCGGAGTTGGGCGCATGTCTTGTCGTGTTGTTGTCATAATTGTTCGGGTCCGTAACGGGCAAAAAGCGACCTTGCGGACATAGCTGCCAATGGGGCCGATGTCGAGAACAACTTGGCGAGCTTCAATGGTGCGATGATGTAACTGTGAGCCTCAGTCCCAAGGCGGCTAGCATCTTCGTAACGGTTTCGAGTTGAGGCTTACCTTTCCTGGAAAGCGCGCGGTATAGGTTTTCTCTGTTTAAATCGGCTTGCTTGGCCACGGCGCGCACGCCGCCGTCCTGGGCTCTGGCAACATTGCGCAAAGCTTCTTGGAAAAGCTCAATATCTCCATCCTCCAGACATTCCGCCAGATAGATAGAAGCTTGTTCAGGGTCACGGAGAAGAAGATCTCGGCCCTGAAAATCAAATGGCTTGCTGGGTGCGGTCATGGTTTTGCCCTCCGTTTGTAATCGGCCAGATAGTGCGATGCCTTCGCGATCGCTCTATTCTGATCCTGCTTGCTGGAACCCGCCAATAACAACACAATAGTCTGCCCGACAATAGTGTAATATAAGCGGTATCCTTGGCCGTAGTGCTCACGCATCTCGAAGATTTCCTTGACATCCTTGAGCTTTTTCCAATCACCAAAATTCCCATAACTTGCGCGATCAAGGCGGGTGTAGATTTTGGTCTGAGCGGTCCTGTCCTTCAACTGTTCAAGCCGGAGCTGAATAGGCGCCTCGCCGTCCTCTGTCACATAACTCTCAACTTGGTACAGTTTCATCTATGTTGTGTAGCTTACAAGCAACACCTTTAACAAGGTGAAAATGTGACCACACTATTAATTGGAACCGAGGTATGGCGGGACCTGCCGCTGCCCCGCGAATCCAACGCAAAGAAAATATTGACTTTGTGCGAACTGCGACCATACCTACGCGCGATCACGCCCTCAATTGCGCAAAAATGACCAAAGCCAGCCGACCATCCGCTAAAAAAGCCCAGCAGAGCCAGGAAGCGACAAACCCCCACAGTCCGGTGGTGGATTTTGGCGCCGACAAGCCGTTGCCTATGGATAGCGGTGTTTCGCTCTCGCCGTTTCGTATCGCCTATCAATCCTATGGCGAACTCAATGCGGACAAGTCCAATGCAATCCTTGTCTGCCATGCGCTGACCGGCGACCAGCATGTTGCCAATGTCCATCCCGTAACTGGCAAGCCTGGCTGGTGGGAGCTGCTCATCGGTCCGGGAAAGCCCATCGATACCGATCGCTACTTCGTGCTCTGCTCGAACGTACTGGGTGGGTGTCTCGGCTCGACCGGCCCGGCCTCGATTAATCCGGAAACCGGCAAGGCCTATGCGCTGGACCTTCCGATCATCACGATTGCCGACATGGTGCGTGCCCAGGCGATGCTCGTGGAGCACCTCGGCATCAAACAGCTTTTTGCCGTGATCGGCGGTTCCATGGGCGGCATGCAGGTTCTGGAATGGGCGTCCAGCCATTCCGACAAGGTGTTTGCGGCCGTGGCGATCGCGACCGGTGCGCGCCACTCGTCGCAGAATATCGCCTTTCATGAAGTAGGGCGTCAGGCGGTCATGGCTGACCCGGAGTGGAAGGAAGGCCGCTATCTCGAGGCGGGCACTGTCCCGCGCAAAGGCCTTTCGGTGGCGCGCATGGCGGCGCATATCACCTATTTGTCCGAGACTGCCCTGCACAACAAGTTCGGGCGCAATCTGCAGGACCGGCAGAACGTGACGTTCGGTTTCGACGCGGACTTCCAGATTGAAAGTTATCTGCGCCATCAGGGCACGACCTTCGTCGAGCGCTTCGATCCCAATTCCTATCTCTACATGACCCGGGCGATGGACTATTTCGATCTGGCGGCAGAACATGGCGGCCGCCTTGCCGATGCCTTTGCTGGATCGAAAACCCGGTTCTGCATTGTGTCCTTCACCAGCGACTGGCTGTTCCCCACCAGCGAAAGCCGCATGGTCGCCCACGCTTTGAACGCTGCAGGTGCATCGGTTTCTTTCGTCGAGATCGAGTCGGATCGCGGCCACGACTCGTTCCTGCTCGACGAGCCGGAAATGTTCTCCACAATCACCGGTTTCATACGCTCGGCGGCACGAGCCAAGGGGCTCTTGCCGTCATGAGTGTGAACGTCCATCCCCGCGTCGATTTTGCCGTGATCGCCTCGCTGGTCGAGCCGGGCTCTCGCGTGCTTGATGTCGGTTGCGGCGACGGTGAACTGCTGGAGCTTTTGCAGACCACCAAGGATGTGGATGGACGCGGCGTCGAGCTCTCGCAGAAGGGTGTCAACGAATCGGTCGCACGGGGCCTGTCCGTCATTCAGGGCGATGCCGACAGCGATCTCAAATATTATCCGGATGGCGGTTTCGATTACGTGATCCTGTCCCAGACATTGCAGGCGACGCGCAACCCGAAAAACGTTTTGACCGAACTTCTGCGCATCGGCGAAAAGGCCATCGTGTCATTCCCGAATTTTGGCCACTGGCGGGTTCGCGCATCGCTCGCGATCAACGGGCGTATGCCCGTGACCAAGGACCTGCCCTATAGCTGGTACGACACGCCGAATATCCACTTCTGCACGATCAATGATTTTGTCGACATGACCAAGGAAGTCGGCGCGCAGGTGGAGTCGGCCGTCGCGCTGAATGCCTTGGGAGAGCGCCTCGGATTCAACATGCCATGGGGGTTCTGGAACCTCTTCGGCCAGCAGGCTGTGTTTTTACTCAAACGCTAGCGAAACCTGAACACGATTTGCGCAAGAATACTCGAATCTTGCGTGAAGAGTCGTGATTCTGGCGCAAGAATCGTCGATTCTGGCGCAAGAATTTAAACCAATACGGGTAATTTGGTTGTGCTAACGCGAACTGGCGCTCGCTGTACCTTGCGGTGACAGGACCGGCACAAACACACGCCGCGACGCACGCTTTGCCACCGGCAGGCCCTGGTAGATGCGTTTTTGCGCCTCAACGATCAGCACGCCCGAGAACATTGGCCAGAAACGCCGGCCTACACGTTCAAACAATGAAGCTGGCCGCATCATCCATTTTCGCGAGGATGGCGGGAAGAACAGCGCCTCGCTCCAGGGTCCGGGCGTGAAGTTTGCTTCCCTTAAAATACGCGTCAGCTGACCTCGGCTATAGGGCCGGCCGCTGCCAAAAGGCGTATGCTCGAACCGCGCCCATAGCCCGCGCCGGTTGGGGACGACGATGACAAGCCGACCATTGGGGGCCAGAACACGCCACATTTCCTTCAATGTTTCGCGCGGATCCTCCGCATGTTCCAGCGCGTGCACCATCAATATTCTGTCCACCGCAGAGTCGGGCAGAGGCAAATCCTCCTCAAATATCAACGCTGTAGAGGAAGGCTCGACGGGCGGCCAGCTGGCGGCGCCCTGCCCTGCCGGCATGAAAGCAAAGGTGCGCTCGGTATCGCCGCGAAACCGGTCGAGGTACGGAACGGCATAACCAAGACCAACGAGGCGCTCGCCTGGCAGCTTCGGCCAGATCGGCACCAATGCCATGGTGATCGAGCGCTCGGTCAGATGGCCGAGGGTGGAAGCGTAAAAAGCACGGAGATCGATGATGTCGAGATGCATGGCCGCAACGTAACATGGAAGATGAGAACATCAAGAAATGGCTGAGACATGGGTTGCGGGCCTATGTTTGGGAGGACTATTCTGCGCCCAGCAAGAATGAAGAGAACGACCATGCCCAATCTGCAGATAGAACAATTCACCGCCCGCAGCGATAATTTCTGCGTCCTGATCCATGATCCGGAAGCCAATCTGACCGCGTCCATCGATGCGCCGCAAGAGCAGCCGATTCTTGACGCGCTCAAGCGCCGCGGCTGGAAACTGACGCATATTTTCACCACGCACCACCACGGCGACCATGTTGAAGCCAATTTGGCGCTCAAAAAGCGCTTTGGCGTGGAAATTATCGGCCCAGAAGACGAAAAACCCAAAATACCGGGCATAGACCGCGGCGTCCGTCACGGCGAGCGGTTCAAGTTCGGTAATTTCGATGTAGACGTCATCTCGACGCCCGGGCACACGGCGGGTGAAATCTCGTTTCATATCCCGGCGGCGAAGGTCGCGTTCACCGGCGATACATTGTTTTCGCTTGGGTGCGGACGGCTTTTCGAAGGAACACCGGCGACTATGTTCAGATCGCTGCAGAGGCTGATCGCACTGCCGGGCGAAACGGAGATCTATTGCGGACACGAATATAGCGAGAGCAATGCACGTTTTGCCCTGACTATCGACCCGGAAAACTCGGCGCTCAAGGAACGCGCCAAGGAAATCAAGGTCTTGCGTGAAGCGGACTTGCCCACCTTGCCGACGACGCTGCTGCGCGAGATGGCGACCAACCCGTTTCTTCGCTGGCACGATCCGTCGATCCGCAAGAACCTCAAGATGGAAAGCGCGAGCGATGAGGCGGTTTTTGCCGAAATCCGCAAGCGCAAGGACAATTTCTGATGCCGCTGACTGCAGACGAGATTCGCCGGCATCTCGGGCTTGAACCGCACCCGGAAGGCGGCTCCTATGTCCAGACCTTCCGTGACAATCAAAGTGAGTGGCCAGAAGGGGGGCGTGGCCATTCCACGGCCATCTATTTTCTTCTCGAGGAGGGCCAAATCTCGGCGTGGCATCGCGTCAAGGATGCTGCCGAAGTCTGGCATTGGTATGGCGGTGCGCCACTTCTGTTGACAATCGCGTCTGAAGGCTCGCCGCATGAAACGCATAGGCTTGGTCTCGACCTTGCCGCGGGCGAGCGTCCCCAAGCCATTGTTCCCGCAGGACAATGGCAGATGGCGAAAAGCTTGGGCGAGTGGACGCTTGTCGGCTGCACAGTAGCGCCCGGATTTGATTTCGCTCAGTTCGAAATGGCCGAACCTGACTGGAAGCCCTAGCGGCGTTTGAGCAGCATTTCCTTGGCTGCAAGTACAGCACCGAGCGTGATCAACAGGCAGGCCAGCATCACGCGTGTGGTTGGTTCCGTCACGCCTGCTATGATCAACACAAGCGTCGATAGGAGCGGCGCAGCATAGCTCGATGCACCCAGTACCTGGATATTGCCGTGCTTGACGCCGTAGTCCCAGACATAGAAAGCCGCACCAACCGGGAAAAGCCCCAAGCCCAATACCGCGAGCCACTGGATGATTCCATCCGGCCAGACGGTCTGCTCCAGCAGCAGGTGCGAGATCAGCGAAAGGATCGAAGTTGCTATGCAAAAGCCTGTGACAGCATCCGTTGGCACATTGGCGAAACGCCGTGATAACAGCGAATACGCGGCCCACGTCAGCGCGCAGAGACCCGCCATTGCGTAACCAAAGCTGTACTGGGCATCAAAGCCCCCGCTGCCGCCCTTGGTAATGATCAGCACTGTTCCGGATAATCCCAACAGCGTGCCGAGAACGTGAAACCAGCGCAGCTTCTCGCCAGGCATCAGCGCCGAACCAACCACTATAAACAATGGCCACAGATAGGCGATCAGACTGGCGTCAACCGCTGGTGCGTTGCGTAGTGCCGTAAAATAGAGGAAGTGGTAGCCGAAGAGCCCGACAACGCCGAGCAGCCAGATCTTTGCAGGCTGGCGCAGATGCTGGGCGGCGCCCGGTCGCCATATCCACGAGATCAGTCCAAGGCTGGCGCCGATAGCGAATGTCATGGCTGTCAACTGAAATGGTGGAACCTTACCCGACACATCAGTGAAAAGCGCGAGCATCGCCCACATGATGATCGCAAGAAATCCGACAAACGTAGCCACGACGCCCCCAATATTCGAAAGCGGCCGCCCAGCCGCGCCTATTGTGTTTTTTCGAAACGGGTCGCGTAGACAGTTACCGTACCGATCTGCGTGCCGATCTTCGCCTGCACGGGCGAATAGATAGCGGACTTGCCCAGCGATGCAAAGGTGAGACTGATCTTGCTCGAGTTCTTCAGATATTCGATAGCTTTTCGCCCTGACTGATAGCCGGCGATCGGAACGAATTTGGCCGAACAGGTGATGGCGTCACCCTTGAAACCCTCGGTCGCAAAGGGCTGTGCCCTGCCCGATGGAGAAAGTTTCAGATCCACACGCGTCTGGCCGTCGTAGAGATGCAACGTCTGCGTACAGACCTGATCAAGGCTGCTTGCTGACACCATCACGCCGGAAATCGGATCCGCAACAGAGTGAAGGTCGGCCGGTTTCAGATCCACCCAGTTCTTCTTCTTGTTGATCGGCGGATCATTGGTGGTATTCGTTACATTGCCGTCGGTAAAGGCGATCGACGTGCTTTTGTCGCGGTTACCATGCCGGTATTTGACCAAATAGGAATTTGGTACGGGGCCGGTCTTGGCGAACTGGCCAGTGACGTCGAGTTTACCGTTGGTATCATCGAACAGGCTCCCCAGCCCTGAGCTGGCAAGAGTGCCGACGACCCTATAGGCACGATCATCCGTTACACTTGTCGAAAAGCTGGCCTTGGCAATCGACAGCCCAAAGAGTGAAACGCGGTAATCTACCTGATAGGACTGAGCCCCTTGCGCGGGGTGTGCGCCCATGAGCGCAAGTGCAGCGAGGGGCACCAGCATAACTGTTCGGCTGGCATATTGCCTGTTGGCTTTCATTTTCGTCATTCTCGTCCGACGCATCCCTGCGGTGATTGTTCGAGCGTATAAAGCAGGCGAAGTTGTGATAAACATTCCAAAGCTGGCCTGCATTATGTAAAAGCCGCGCTAAACATGGCACAAGTGCACTTGACGCGCGCGACCCATATCACTATAGAAACGCGACTTCCCAATAGGCCGCCTGTCCGATAAGCGAGCCGCTGCACGGCGACGTGCGATGGTAGCAGGAAATATTCGGACAAAGGCGAATGAAAAATTTGAAGGTGAGACCAGATGTCCCGCACATGTGAATTGACCGCTAAGTCGGTACAGTATGGTAACAATGTGAGCCACGCGAACAACAGAACGCGCCGCCGCTTCTTGCCGAATCTTTGCCACGTAACGCTGATCTCCGAGGCCCTCGGTCAGAGCTATCGTCTGCGCGTTTCGGCCCATGCCCTGCGCAGCGTCGAGCATCGCGGTGGCCTGGATGCATTCCTGGTCAAGGCCGACGAGAAGGAGTTGTCGCAGCGCGCGCGTCTTCTGAAGCGCCAGATTGCCAAGAAGCTTCTCGAAGCTCCGGTCGCTGCTTAATTAGCCATCGTTGCAATTTCTTAGTCGTAGAGGCCAGCAAATGCTGGCCTTATTGCTGGTTCCATTACCCAGGATAAAAAAATGCCGCTAAAACGCGCCTATACCCTTTCGGACTTTATCCTTCCCGTTTTTGCCATGTGCGCGATCGTTGCCGCGTCGAATATCCTGGTTCAGTATCCTTTCAATCACTTTGGATTGGGGGAAATACTCACTTACGGCGCTTTCACCTATCCGATAGCCTTCCTGGTCAATGATTTGGCCAATCGCAGTTTTGGCCCGGCATTTGCGCGCGGGGTCGTCTACGCCGGTTTCACCATTGCCGTTATCCTGTCTGTATGGCTTGCGACGCCGCGCATCGCGATTGCTTCCGGGACGGCATTCCTGACCGCCCAGCTTCTCGACATCACCGTATTCAACAGACTGCGCCAGCTAACCTGGTGGAAAGCCCCTTTTGCTTCCGCGATTTTTGGTTCTCTGCTCGACACACTGCTGTTCTTCTCGATCGCCTTTGCCGCCCGCTTTGCCCGGATCGATGCAATGACTGGCCACGCCGATTCGTCGCTTGCCATGCTTGTGCCGTACTTTGGCAGGGAAATCCCGCTGTGGATGTCTCTCGGCTTTGGTGACGTGATGGTCAAAATGTTCATGGCGGTTGTGATGTTGGTCCCATATGGGGCAATCCTCGCCATATTCGCTCCGACCATTTATTTGGCCAACCGGAATTCCAGATAAAGATTCCGCTGCACAATCGAGTGGTTGTCGTCTGAAATCAGTGAAAGGCGGGTAGAGCCGTCTTCTGCCTGCCAGACATCGAGCCCTTCCATATTGTCAATTTGGTTGCGCATGTCCGCCTGCAGAATGAATGCTCCATCGACCGTAGCATTGGGCTTGATACTGTCTGCAGGTATCTGCCGTATTCTCATTACTACGCCGCTGGCCATACTGAAGCGCCGCTCGAGTAGCAGCAAATCGCCATTTGGCAGGAAGTCGCCATCGCTGACGTCGAAGTCATCCAGCCGTTTAACATAGAAAATGCCCTTCCGGGGCCCCTCGAGCACGGCGGCGAACATGTCGCCAGCTCTGTTGATGCTCTTTTCAGTCACGGCAACGCGGGCGCCCTGCAGGGGACTTGAGGCGGGTGCATAGGCAATTGTCTCAATGCCACGATTGTTGCGCAGCTCTTCCCTCGGTATAGGCAGAGGAATGTCCTTCGGCGTCGATGCAAAGTTTTCAGGGTCCAGTGCATACTCTACAATCCGGTGTATCCGCTCGAATGAGACTGTGACCGTCTGGCCGGAAACGCTCATGCCTTCCGCATCGGAGTTCCATTTGCCCTCGACCGGCGTACCTTCTTCACTCTGAATCGGTGCCAAGCGAAAATCGCCGATCGATGCAGGTCTGCCGTCTTTGTCGCGCTGCATCCTGCCGGCGTACCAGAAGCCCGTATCGGTGACGCCGAGAAATTCTTTTCCTGAATCCAGATAGCGCAACGCGGAAAGGCCGCCGAAATCCACATTGGTAGAGGTCATTTCCAGACCGCCAACGAATTCCAGTTCTCCGAATCGCTTCTCCGACGAGCCGATGCGAAAATTCGAGATAATGCGGGAATTGATGACAGCAGGCGATACGCCGCCCTCCTCCGCTGAAACTGGCATTGCAAAAAGGATCGCAAGCCAAAGCGAAGCGCGCCGAAAAGTCAGCGCGGTTCGATTCATATTATCGCCGCGCAGACTTTTTTGCGCTCTGTCGTTCCGGCTCCTCGAATAGCGAAGCCAGCTGTTCGGTCATGGCGCCCGCAAGCTCCTCGGCATCAACGATGGTAACGGCGCGGCGATAGTAACGCGTCACATCATGACCGATCCCGATGGCGATCAGTTCAACCGGCGAACGCGTTTCAATCTCTTCGATCACAGCGCGCAGATGTCGTTCGAGATAATTGCCTGGGTTGACCGACAGGGTGGAATCATCGACTGGCGCACCATCCGAGATCATCATCAGGATCCGACGCTGCTCGGGACGGCCAAGCAGGCGCTGATGTGCCCATATCAGGGCCTCACCGTCGATGTTCTCCTTCAGGAGGCCTTCACGCATCATCAGGCCAAGATTGCGCCGTGAACGCCGCCATGGAGCGTCAGCGCGCTTGTAGACGATGTGGCGCAAATCGTTGAGACGGCCGGGATTGGCTGGCTTGCCACGCTCCAGCCAAGCCTCGCGCGCCTGACCGCCCTTCCACGCCTTGGTAGTAAACCCAAGGATTTCCACCTTTACGCCGCAGCGCTCCAATGTCCGCGCTAGAATATCGGCGCAGGTAGCGGCGACAGTGATCGGCCGTCCGCGCATAGAACCGGAATTATCGATCAATAGCGTCACGACTGTATCGCGGAAATCCGTATCCCGCTCCATCTTGTAGGAAAGCGGCTGCGTCGGGTCGATCACAATACGCACGAGACGGGCCGAATCAAGGTAGCCTTCTTCCAGGTCGAAGTCCCATGAGCGGTTCTGCTGCGCCATCAAACGGCGTTGCAGCCTGTTTGCCAGCCTGCCGACGACGCCGGAAAGATTAGCGAGCTGCTTGTCGAGGAAAGCGCGCAAGCGTTCCAGCTCCGCCTCGTCGCAAAGTTCTTCCGCGTCGGTCGTCTCGTCGAACTCCTGGGTGAAGATCTTGTAGCCACTTTCACTGCCGAGATTCGAGAAAGGCTGGTTCGGACGTCGCGCCTCTCCCGGAATCTCCGCATCGGCATCCGAATCCTCATCCATATCATCAGACGACGCGTCGGCAGCCTCGGTCTCGCCAGACTGGCTGTCATCGCTGGAGGTGTCGGAATCGTCATTCTCAGACGAATCGCTGCCCTCGTTCTCGTCCGAACCACCTTCGTTGTTCTCTTCGGGTTCAGGAGAGTCTTCGTTATTGTCCTGGCTGTCGTCTTCCTGGCTTTCCTGGGCAAGCTCTTCGGCCATCTCCATGGAAGCCAGCATTTCGCGTACCACGCGGGCGAAAGCATTCTGATCATTGATCTTGGCGCCGAGATGATCGAGATCTGCTGAGGCTTTTTCCTCGATCCAATCACGCCAGAGATCAAGCACATTGCCAGCCGATTCGGGTGCTTTGCGTCCCGTCAGCTTTTCACGAACCAACAGCGCTACCGCCTCCTCTAGCGGTGCCTCCGCCTTGTCGGTGATCGCCGGAAAATTGGCCCGGGCATATTTGTCCGAGAGCATCGAAGTCAGGTTCTCAGCAACGCCATCCATGCGTAGCGCGCCGATCGCCTCAACGCGTGCCTGTTCGACCGCATCGAATATAGCCCTTGCCTGTTTGCCGTCCGGGGCAAGCGTCGCGTGAATCCGGTCATTGTGGCATGCTTTGCGCAAGGCCATCGAATCACCAAGGCCGCGGGTGACGGCAACGTCATTGGCGGTCGGGCGTTTGGGCAGATCGGGAAGGCGGGCACGATGACCCGTTAATGCCGGCTTGTCATTGCCAAAGCCGACTTCCATTTCATGGTCGCCGGCGATCGCACGCATGCATCCCGTAAGCGCACGCTTGAAAGGTTCGGAATCAACCGGACCTTTCGGATTTGCACGTGAATTGTCTCCCGGACCTGCCATTTTACCCGTGACGCTCAGCCGATGACCACGTTGGCCGTGGACTCAGGCAGTTCCTTGCCAAAGGCCCGCTGATAGAACTCAGCAACGAGCGGACGTTCGAGTTCATCGCACTTGTTGAGGAAGGTCAGCCGGAAAGCAAAGCCCACATCTTTGAAGATATCAGCATTTTCAGCCCATGTGATCACAGTACGTGGGCTCATGACCGTGGACAGATCGCCATTCACGAAGGCAGCGCGGGTCATATCAGCAACACGCACCATCTTGGAGACGATCTCCTTGCCTTCCTTGTTCTGATAGTGCTTGGCCTTCGCCAAAACGATAGCCGCCTCATTGTCATGCGGCAGATAGTTGAGTGTTGTCACGATCGACCAGCGGTCCATCTGCGCCTGGTTGATCTGCTGCGTGCCATGATAGAGACCGGTCGTATCGCCGAGGCCAACTGTGTTCGCGGTTGCGAACAGGCGGAAAGCAGGGTGCGGACGAATGACACGGCTCTGATCAAGCAGCGTCAGGCGGCCGGAAGACTCGAGCACACGCTGGATGACAAACATAACGTCCGGACGACCGGCATCGTACTCGTCGAATACGAGCGCGACATTGTGCTGGTAGGCCCAAGGAAGAATACCGTCGCGGAATTCAGTGATTTGCATGCCTTCCTTGACGACAATCGCGTCCTTGCCGACGAGATCGATACGGCTGACGTGGCTGTCGAGATTGACGCGCACGCATGGCCAGTTGAGGCGCGCGGCCACTTGTTCGATGTGAGTCGATTTGCCCGTTCCGTGATAACCGGAAACCATAACGCGGCGGTTGAAGGCAAAACCTGCAAGGATGGCCAGCGTCGTCTGTTTGTCGAAAAGATAGTCCGTATCGATTTCCGGGACATAGGCGTCACCGGCCTTGTAGGCAGGAACCATCATATCTGTGTCAAAACCAAACAGCTTTGCAGCAGAAACCGTTGTATCCGGCAAATTCGCAATATCGCGATCAACCTTATTCATCATGCCTCCAGCGCGACTGCACGCGCAGACGCATAAAGATAGTTTGAAACCTCGCTGTGAGGTCCCCGAATTCGGCTCAATCGTGGGTTAGCAGAAACCAGCCGCTTTGAGCAATTGATAGGCCTGGATTACGTCACGGAAACGATCCTCGGAAGCCCTATCACCGCCATTAGCATCAGGGTGATGGATCTTCACAAGTTCTTTATAGCGCGACTTTATGTCTTCGCCAGTGGCTTTTGCGCCAAGCCCAAGCGTATCCAGTGCTTTCGACTCCAGTGGCTTGAGCTTGCGGATGTGCACCCGCGCCTCGTTGAAAACGCTGTTGGGGTCACGGAATCTGTTCTGATATGCCGCGCGCCCCGAACGCAACTTTGAAAAGTCAGGGGATGTCTTGGCACTGGCGCTCGCTTGGGCGCGCGTACTGGCGCTTGCGCCGGCTCCGCTTCCAGGCAGTCCGGCAACGGTCCAGGTGGGACGATCGCCGGTCAGCGCTTCCTTCTGATAGCGCGCCACTTCGGCGTCAGAGAGGCCGGAGAAATAATTATAGCCCTTGTTATACTCGCGCACATGGTCGATGCAGAAATGGAAGAACTCGCCTTCCTTCTCACGCCCCACCGGCGCACGATGCGGACCGGGCTTGTCGCAACCATCCCATTGGCAGATGGGCGTGCGCGATTTCTCCTCGTCCGCCTTTTTTGGGCGGATGCGGATGCTGTCAAAATATTTCGAACTTGAGGTCATCGAATCAGAATCATCAACGGATCGGTTAGCGGAACAAGAATTGACATTTACCCATGGATCGACCTAACGCCTGAAATGGCGGTAAATTTGTGATCATGAATGGATTTGCCAAGTGAAACTACCATATGGGCGCAGGAGAACGAAATGTCCACTCAGTCAGCGATCGAAAACAAACTGATGCAGGCTTTTCATCCCGTTTCGTTGGCAGTCATCAATGAAAGCCATCTGCACGCCGGCCACCATCATTCTAACAGCGAGCATCATGGCACATTTGACGGTTCAGGCGAAACGCATTTTCGTGTGCGGATTGTCGCGGAGGCATTCGCCGGCATGTCGCGCGTTGCGCGTCACCGTGCCATCAATGAGGTGCTTCAGGACGAACTGAAAGGCAGTGTCCACGCTCTGGCGCTTGAACCAGCAGCGCCGGGCGAAGCAACACCCCGATAGATCGTCTCAGCTAGATTTCGCCTTGTCGTCATCCTCGATCGGTCGAATGCGCAGTCGCGTGATCCGGTTTTTTTCCCGCTTGAGGATTGTGAAACGTTTACCATGGAAAGTGAACGCCTGCTTTTCTTTTGGAATGCTCTGGGTTTCATGGATCACAAGGCCGGCAATGGTCGTCGCTTCGGCGTCGGGCAAGTGCCAGTCGAGTGCGCGATTAAGATCGCGAATCGGCACCGAGCCATCCACCAGCACCGAACCGTCCGGTTGCGGACGGCAACCCTGAACATCGATGTCATGCTCATCGGCGATATCACCAACAATCTCTTCGAGAATGTCCTCCAGCGTGATCAGACCCTGTACGTCACCATATTCATCGACCACGATGGCGATATGCGCCTTGCGCCTCAGGAATGCATTGAGCTGGTCCTGAAGGGTTGTGGTGTCAGGCACGAACCACGGCTTCGTCGCCACTTTCATGATGTTGATCTTGGAAAAGTCCCGGTTCGCATCGCGAATCGCCCGCACCAGATCTTTGGCGTGGACAACGCCGACAATATTGTCATTCGCATCCTTCCAGACAGGAATGCGGGTATGATGGCTCGCCAGGATTTCTGTAATAATGGTTTCGATAGGATCATCCGCATTCACCGAATCCATATCGGTCCGGTGAATCATCACGTCGTAGACTTCCAGCTCGCGCAGATCGAGAAGTCCGCCGATCTGGTCGCGATCACCTTTAACGACTGAGCCTTCCTTGTGCAGCAGATCAACCGTGCCGCGCAGTTCTTCCTGGGCCGACAACATTGACGTGCCGGCCGCTAGATTGATCCCAAACAACCCCAAAATCTTGCGGACGATCCAATTGACGAGATCAGAAAGGGGGCCGAACAGAAAGACTACAATCTGGGCAAACCGAACAAGAGCGAGCGAATTTCGGTCGGGGCTTGAGATTGCCCAGGATTTGGGAAGCACCTCTGCGAAAATGACCAGTAGCACCGTCATTATCGCTGTCGCGTAGGCAACGCCGGCTTGGCCGAACAACGTTAACAGCATACTCGTCGTCAGCGACGACGCTAGAATATTAATGAGGTTATTGCCGATAAGCATGACACCAATAAGCCGGTCGCGCTTTTCTATCAGGTTTTCCACCACAGCCGCGCGTTCGTCGCCGCGTTTGGACAGGCGGTGCATACGGGCACGCGATACGGCAGTCAGAGCGGTTTCGGACCCTGAAAACAGGGCAGACATCAGGATCAAAAGGAATATGACTCCGCAAAAGATCCAGATTTCCAGCGTCATATCGGGTGTTTCTCCTGCAAAAAGCTCAGCACAGCAGATGACGGCACGTCTTTTGCTATAAATGATTGGCCAATGCCGCGAGTCAAAATGAATGTCAGCGCCCCACGCGCTACCTTCTTATCCTGCGCGATATAGTCCATTAGTTTTCCTGCGGGAGGTAAATCGCCGGGTATGTCGTCTATGGAAACCGGAAGCCCCACGTGGCGTAGATGCGCTTCAACCCGAGCCGCATCATCCGGGCTGGCCAGATTCATCTTTGCGGAAAACTGGTGGGCGAGAACCATCCCGATAGAGACGCCTTCGCCATGCACCAACCGCGCGGAATCGTAGTTCGTCGCGGTTTCCAGCGCATGGCCGAATGTGTGGCCTAGGTTGAGCAACGCTCGATCTCCCATTTCTCGTTCGTCCCGAGCGACCACATCGGCCTTGGATTGGCATGATATGGCAATGGCCTCACTCCGCTCGGGCCCGCCATCGAAAATCCCGCGCCAGTTCTTTTCCAGCCAGGCGAAAAAGTCGGGCCGGTCGATCAGTCCATATTTGGCGACTTCCGCATAGCCGGCACGAAATTCGCGCGGCGACAATGTGTCGAGCACATCCGTATCGGCCAGAACGAGTTGCGGCTGATAAAAAACGCCGACGAGATTCTTGCCATGCGCCGTGTTGATGCCGGTCTTGCCACCAACGGACGAATCGACCTGCGCCAGCAACGATGTCGGCATCTGGATGAATCCCATGCCGCGGCGGGCAATGCCGGCCGCGAAACCAGCGAGATCTCCGATGACGCCGCCGCCAAAGGCAATCACGATATCGCCGCGCTCCAGGCGCGCAGAAAGGATCGCATTGGATACGGTTTCGAGTGTCGCGAAACTTTTTGATTTTTCGCCGGGAGCAACCAAAATTGGGGTTGAATCAATGCCGGCAGCTGCAAGGCTTCGCGTGAGCCGATCGAGATGCAGGCGTGCGACCGTTTCGTCGCTGACAATGGCTACACGCACGGATTTAGCCCGGCTTGCGATCTCGTATCCAGCCCGGTCGATCAGTCCAGCCCCGATGAGAATATCATAAGAACGATCCCCAAGCTTGACGGGTACAGTGGTGATCGCGATCGCGTCGGTCATGAACCGGATTCCTCATTGCTCGGGGCATTACCGTTCAGAAGGCCGGCAATTGCCTGCATCGCTTCGAAGGCGATAATTTCCTTCTTTTCTTCGCGGGAGTTCACGGTCAGGTCAGCTAGCGAATAGACCGGGTCGCGCTCGGTCATAAGCCGTTCCATCACGCCTCGCGGATTGTCGTTTTTCAAAAGGGGCCGGTTCTGTTTACGCGCAACACGCGTCATCAACACATCAAGTTCGGCTTTCAGCCAGAGCGAGACACCCTCCGAAGCGATGGCTCTCCGCGTAAGCTCATTCATATAGGCGCCGCCGCCCGTCGCCAGTACGATCGGCCCATTCTCAAGCATGCGTACAATGACACGCCGCTCCAGATCACGAAATTCAGCTTCGCCATAGGCTTCGAAGAGTTCCGGAATGGTCATGGTCGAAACTTTTTCGATCTCGTTGTCGGCATCGAAGAATGGCAGTTCGACCAATGTCGCCAGCTTTTTGCCGACTGTGGATTTGCCTGCGCCCATCAACCCGACAAGCACGATGGACTTGTGTCCAAGGCGCTCTCGGATGGATTTGGCAAGTTCCGGTATCTGGGCTGCCCCAACTATGTCTTCAGTCATATTCATAATTGCGTTTCGACAGGAAAACCATGCTGTCGTCAAGCAAACTATAGCGTTAGAAGGGGCTAAGCCAGCTTCATCAAATCATAAGGGTTTTGACTGCAGGATTATGGAACCCAATGTCAAAGCCGACGAAGACGATTCGAATAGAAAATGCCGACGCTTACACGATTGATCATCATTCTCGCGATCCTCGCGGGGCTCGTCTATGCCGGCATGATTGCGCTGGTGACTTTCGTGCATCCCACGCAGACGGAAATGACCATTCGTATTCCCTCCGAAAAGCTCAATCCCAAACCAGATACGCCGAAATAAGCCAATGCGTGCCGCAGCAGCCATAGAGACTTTTCTCGAAATGATGAGCGCGGAACGCGGCGCGGCGCAAAACACATTGGACTCCTATCGGCGCGATCTGGAAGATGCGGCGGGCTTCAGCGCGGCAACTGGTGTGCAGCTGACGTTAGCAGAACCCGGAACGATCCGCTCCTATCTCGACGACATTGCCGGACGGGGCTATGCGGCAACGTCACAGGCAC
Source organism: Phyllobacterium sp. LjRoot231 (assembly GCF_964253365.1). Taxonomy (NCBI): domain Bacteria; kingdom Pseudomonadati; phylum Pseudomonadota; class Alphaproteobacteria; order Hyphomicrobiales; family Phyllobacteriaceae; genus Phyllobacterium; species Phyllobacterium sp. LjRoot231. The sequence continues at coordinate 1,412,740 of NZ_CAXUQT020000001.1, read as the reverse complement.
GGCGACTTTCCGCTTTGCGCCAGTTCTTCCGCTTTCTCTATATGGAAAACATTCGCACTGATGATCCCACCAGCACGCTGGACACCCCGAAAAAAGATCGCTCGTTGCCAAAAATCCTCAGCGAATCGGATGTAGAAAAGCTGCTTTCCCGCGCTGAGGAGGAAACCCACGACGCGAAAGTGTCGAACACGGTTTACCTTCAGGCCTTGCGGCTGCATGCGCTCCTTGAAATTCTTTACGCAACAGGCCTGCGCGTCTCCGAACTCGTTGGCCTCCCGGTGACGGTTGCACGCTCCGACAATCGATTTCTCATGGTGCGTGGCAAGGGGTCGAAAGACCGTGTGGTCCCTTTATCAGGCAAGGCGCGCGACGCGATGGCAAAATATTTGACGGCGCGCGACGCACTACCTAGTCTATCCGGCAGTGTCTGGCTGTTCCCTGCCATATCCGAAAGCGGCTTTCTGGCACGACAGGTGTTCGCACGGGAATTGAAAGGGCTTGCCGCGCGAGCGGGCCTCAAAACGTCGGCGATATCGCCCCATGTTTTGCGCCATGCCTTTGCCAGCCATCTCTTGCAAAACGGCGCGGATTTGCGTGCCGTGCAGCAATTACTCGGCCATTCGGACATTTCGACCACGCAAATTTACACACATGTGATGGAAGAGCGGCTGCATCAGCTTGTCACGGAGCATCACCCTCTGGCAGACTAAACGCTGGCGCACCGTTGGAGTGAGCCAGTAAACTGGCGGAACGGCCATGTGGCGGCTGTTGAAGAGATTATTTTCCGGGCCAGAGTCATCGTCTGTCGAACCTGACAGCGAAGTGATCCGCTTTGACGAAACGGGATTTAACCGCTCCAGCCATTTGATCCGCACGATGAATTGGCGGCAGAGCTGGCGCTGGGATGAAATCACCGCGTTCGGATTTGACTTCTCGCCTTCGATGTTTCCTGATCCCTGGTTCGGCGACATAATGGAAAGCCAGTGGTTCTTTACTGTAACCAGCGAAAGCGGTCCGCAGCATATCTACTTTGACAAGAATTGGCTCGACATCAATCATTTGCCGCCAGTTCTCCTGCAGAATATGCCTGGGCTCGATTTTGACGAGCTGCGGCAGGGCCTCAGCGCAGCAGCAGGCGGCTTTCACAATTATGCAGGTGAAGGCAGATGGATCGGCTGGCAGCGCACCAAGCTACCAAAGCGCGCGAGACGCTCAAATTCCCCGAAGCCCGCAAAACGCAAGAGTGCCGCCAAATAACCATCACACCTTTGCCGGAATTACCTTTATAACGTGCGCCGCCAACGCATGATCTCAGCCTTGCTTCCTTGACATGCGCCTCGGCAACAGCCAGTTAGGTCGTGAAAAATCCACCGTTTTGCAGGCAGACCCCTCGTCCATGTACAACTACCTTGACTTTGAAAAGCCGGTTGCTGATCTCGACGGCAAGATTCTCGAATTGAAAAAGCTCGCCGAAGAGGGCGACGCTCTCGACACCAATGACGAGATCGTACGGTTGGAGAAGAGGTCCGCCGAGGCGTTGCGCGATCTTTACCGCAAGCTGACCCCCTGGCAGAAGGCGCAGATCGCCCGCCATCCGGATCGCCCGCATTGCGTGGATTATATCTCCAAGCTCTTCACCGATTTCACGCCGCTTGCCGGTGACCGCAATTACGCTGACGATGATGCGGTCCAGGCCGGTCTCGCACGCTTCAATGGCCAGGCCGTTGCCGTTATCGGACAGGAAAAGGGCAACGACACCAAGACACGCCTCAAGCACAATTTCGGCATGGCCATGCCCGAGGGCTATCGCAAGGCCGTGCGCATCATGGATCTGGCCGACCGTTTCAACCTGCCGGTGATTACACTCGTCGATACAGCGGGCGCCTTTCCGGGGATTGCGGCCGAAGAGCGCGGGCAGGCAGAAGCCATTGCCCGCTCGACTGCCGCTTGTCTCAACGTGAAAGTGCCGATCGTCTCCGTTATCATCGGCGAAGGCGGCTCAGGCGGCGCCATTGCGATTGCCACGGCCAACCGCGTCTACATGCTCGAACATTCCATCTACTCGGTGATTTCACCGGAGGGCGCAGCCTCTATCCTCTGGCACGATTCCACCCGGGCCAGAGATGCCGCGACTTCGATGCGTATCACTGCGCAGGATCTTTACGAATTGAAGATCATCGATGGCATCATTCCTGAACCAATGGGCGGCGCGCACCGCGGCAAGGACGCAGCTATCGAGGCAACGGGCAACATCATCAATGTCGCGCTCAAATCCATGGGCAATATGGATCGCGATATGTTGAGACAGGACCGCCGCGATAAGTACCTCGCCATCGGCCGTAATCTTTAGCTATTCGACATTCAGCCCGTGAAAGCCGGGCCTTTGCCTTTCAGGTGCATGAGCGAAGTAGCAAATGCCAATTCAACATCTAAGCCGCCAAAGAACTCGCGGTCTGTGACCCGGAACAAAATAGTTGCTGTTTTTTCAACGAAGCTGCTTGCAATTCACGGCCCAACCCATTACGAACCGCGCTGCGCAGACTAACGCGCATGTGTGGCACGCGCCCGTAGCTCAGCTGGATAGAGCACCAGACTACGAATCTGGGGGTCAGAGGTTCGAATCCTTTCGGGCGCGCCATTTACTTTCAAGCACTTAGCTCCCTCTCTTCTCGCCACCAACTCCTTAGATTTTGCCTTTCGGTAACGTAGGAGGTAATAGCGGCTGAACCTCGTTATCGCTTTCCTATCCTTGAAATGCGTTCTTCCCGAATCTCATAGTCGGTTCGAATCATCATTTTTGCGCGGAACTCGGCGGTAGCCAGAGGTGAAGAGCATTGCTGTCTGTTCGAGGTCATTTCGTCTGGTTTGCTGTCGGAGTTGGCACGTCGACGCGGATGAGGCGGGCAAAGTCCGGTGACAATCCAGCTGCTTTTGCCCGCTCGTCGATATGAGCCCGTTCCCGCAAATCCGCGAGCGGCAGACTGGTATCTAGCGCGCCGCGGTCATACGCGTATTCGGGAAGGTAGCCATTGACGATCAGCCGCCAGTCGAAGGGGACCACATCACCGACAGCGCGCATCATCTTGACGATGGTCGTCGTGCAGTTCGTTGTAATGGAATTGTAGAATTCAGGTGACGTTGAAAGTGCGTTGGCATCGAGAACATATTCGAGCAGCAGCGCCCGGGCAGCTTCCGGCGAGGCCCTGAGGCGATAGATCTGGACATCCTCTCCGCGAAAATTCGATCTGACACCAACCACATCCCGTTCATCGGCTGCGATGATCACCAGAGGATCGCTCTTGAAGAGATCGGCAATCGGCGAGAACTGACCTCCGGCATGCCGCCGCACCTCGATCGACCAGGCGATATAGTCGCCGCCCTCAAAACCGAAGCTTAGAATGACGTGGGCGATGTGCGGATTTCCCCATTGGGATAAGAAGAGGTCAGCTGTCTGGAGCTTGCTGAGGTCATACGTGCGGATTGTCCAACGCTCGGTGACGTCGGTTTTGCTGCGCCATTCAAAGTCACGGACATTCGTCAGCGTCAACAGATCCCCGCCAATCGTCCCCGTGACCTGTCGTGCGACCTCTGGTGCCCAGTCGGCCTGTTCAAGCGGCCTTATCGTGCTCCACCAAGTCAGCAGCAATCCGAAGGACACCAGAAACACAACAAGGCCCCATGCCCGTAGGCGCGTGAAGAGGGCAACGACCGTTGCAAGGCCCAGCAAGCCAAAAAAACCGGCAGCCGTAATCCTCGCAGGCTGCGGCACGGGAAGCCGGTACCAAAGTGCCGTTACGGCCCATGCCGTCGCAATCATGACGACCAGTGCGAGAATGATGGCGAGCAGCAAACGCCCAATACGATACAATCAAATCTCCTCATCAGCTGCTGTTTTTACCGGGCCGGAACTAATTGGAATTCTGCCCGCAATAGCGAGCCGATGCGGTCCCGATTGTCTGATAACGTCCCTTGACAGTGACCGTGGTTGCGCAAATTGTTGTCTTGGGGTTCCACCAAAAAATGGTCTGGCCCTGTTCGACACCAATTCTATAGCCTCGAGCCTGCATTTGGCTTTTTCCGGCGGCAACAGGGACATTTACCAAATCAGCGATGTCGATCGGCGCGCCGTTCGAGGCTGTAGCCGTTGCATCCATACTCTGCGGAACGGCGGACGCCGGCACTGCATCGGAGTCGTCGCCAGTTGATTGGCAGCCGGCAAGCATCAGCACTAAAAAGATTGTCATTGCCACGGCAAAGCGCATTCGGATTACTCCCCCCTTCAGAACGTCGCTGCGATGGTCTGGGCGAACAGCAGGTGGCAACCAGAACAACCCGGGAACGCCCGGCCGATCTTTCGCTATAGATTTACCGCTTCAACCAATCGGTCGAGATCATTGTCATGCGTTCACATGAACCATCTTACCTGAGGCGCATGTGGGCAAAGAACAACAATAGTTCGACCTAACCGCTATCGAAGCAAGTACGTTACAGTTACAACAACCGCCGATCCGGCGTTACCATACGAATGACCAGCGCCAGGATCAGCCCATGCAGGGCGGAAATGCGGAAGATGACCGAACTCGCCAGATCTTTTTCATGAACGTCAGCCTCACTGCCGGTGAACCACCGCATCAGGAGATAGGATGCGAGCATCAGGGCGATCGTTCCGCCGACGAAAATGGCACCGGTAAGCAGCTCGAAAAGCAAGCGCATCTCCCCCCGACGATTTTGCCATCGCCCCAGACAAAAGAGACGCATCACGGAACTAACACGGCAAGTCGCTTTTCCACATCTTGATCAGTTGGCAAAGGTCTCCGCATATTCAGTTCGTTCAAGGCATTGACGCAAATATCAAAGATTTTTTGAGCGGATTCAGATAAATCACCTTTGCTATTTTCAATCACGGCTTTCGTTGGTGTAGTCAACCAACGTTCTTCCTTCTCGAAAACAGAAACGTGTTTGCTAACTTCGTTCTCGAGACGAAATATCCATAGGCGTAAGTTTTAATATGGAATGTCGCTGATATCCATATTTCGCGCGAACAGCTCGAAGCCTTCTTCAAGACGATCTATCTGTAGCATGAGTTGGTGAGCATAACTTTTAGGTTCTCCAATTTCCTCGCGGGAAGTGAGAGACACTAATAAATGGGCCTCGTCGCGTATGGCCCCTATAGATTCAGCTATCAGTTGCGTAAAAGCAGTTGCTCGTTGGTTGCTCTGATAGCGAGCAACCCAAACCGTGCCGCTTACTGTAATCGTTGCACCGAGTGCAGCGCCCATTAAACTTGCTATTTCCTTATTAAAGTTATCTCTGCCAAGCATCCCAAAAGATGCAACGCCAAAGAGGAAGGCGGTCAAACCAATGATTAAGAAACCAGCCCAGTTGAGCGCTTTCAATATATTCATAATTTGTACGACTCAGCAGCTAAGAAGAAGTCGAAGATATAAATACGCATGATCGTAAAGAAACACTCTTCACGGCAATAGTTTTCTAATTTTTGTGGCTATCCAGAAAAACAACATTATCGTTTTTATCCAGCGTCGACTCCGGTGGGAGTGGTCGATCGGTGAGTATTTCAAACATACTATAGGAGAGTGCCATATCGTTTGCTAGTTTACGGAGACCGTTGGGGGTATTTTGAGATAAAGCATTCATTGCCGCAGCAAGTAACTCTGGTTCATCGAGTCGCATTTGATCGTCGTAACGCTCGATCTTAGCTTGTCCTGTCTTGACCAATTGGATGTTAGCCGATCGATATTGAGCAGCATCAATAATACGGAGGTCAAATGCTCTCCGAACAATTGCACGTACAGATATTTTCCAACGTAATTTTAACTGGAAAAGGGCAGACCAATTCAATGAACGTCCACGGGGATACTCGCGGACAAAAGCGCTTCTCGGGAAAAGAAATGCGCCCGCAAAACGGTGTGCTTGATCTTCGGTTTCCTTATCGCCCGTTTCCACACCTCGATGCATAATCAAATGGCCGCATTCGTGGGCAAGATCAAAGCGTTGTCGACTGAGGCTGGCTTTGGCGTCGCTACGCACGATGATTGGCCTAGGGCGGTCCATAGAAAGCGCATCCACACGTTCCGATAAACCCGGGAAGTAAGTAACAATCGCTCCCGCGTTTTCGACCACTCTCGTCAAACGCCAAAAACGGGCAAATACATAAGAATGTCAACTGTGTTTGGAAAAGTAAGCCGTGGATTATTTTGTCAGCTCCCTTATCAGTGCAATAGACGTCAGCCCTTCGCTGGAATCTTCCGCAATCGTGACACAGTAGTTCCTAGGTTCCCACAACTCCACCCCGCACCAACTCCGCCATCGCCCGTGCTTCCGCTGTATCCCGCTCGGCTTCGAGCCCGTCCGCCACGCCCGTGCGGTCGTTTTCCGGGCGGTTCTGGTTGACCTTCCATTTGCCTGCGATCCCACCCATTTCGATGCCGACAATGCCCTTCAGCTGTGCGTCGATATGGGTTTCCGGGGCGTCATCCACCGCCCATGAGGCGGCGCGGGGCGCTTCGTTGCGGGCTGTGAGCTGCGGGACATGGTGTTTCAGCCAGTCGCGATCAGGGTCACCTTCCAAGGATCGTCGGCAATCGTCACGACTGCTGCAAATTAACAGTTACGTACTTGTTGTTTTCTCTCGACATGAGTTCACTGGAGCATTGTTGAAGGGTCAGGCACCTGGATTGTTATTTTTATTTCCGCATCCCAGTTGAACCGGTGAGGACAAGGGCGGTCACTTCGCGGCGTGGGAACAGCCTGAGCTTTTCAGCGCAGAGCTTCGAGCCGCGTTCCGGTCGCTGCGTCAAACACACGGCGCGGGGCGGCGCGCCACCCTTTCAACAGGTATCAAGGAGGACCATGCCATGACAACTGCAGAGACACCCAAAGCGCGAACGGCCGACATGAAGCTCGAGATCGTCGTTATCCCTGTTTCAGACGCCGACCGCTCGAAGGAATTCTACGCGAACCTCGGGTGGAGGCTGGATGCCGATTTCGCCAGCGCCGACTTCCGCGTGATGCAGTTTACGCCGCCCGGTTCCGGCTGCTCCATCATCTTCGGCAAGAATGTTACCGCCGCGGCCCCGGGCTCCGCTCAGGGACTTTACCTGATTGTCTCCGACATCGAGGCCGCCCGCAAGGAACTGATCGGACGGGGCGTCAAGGTCAGCGACGTGTTCCACCATACCGGTGATGATTATACAGGCCCGGACGAGCCCTATCTGTTTGGACGGATCCGGACCGGTGGTCTCGATCCCGAGCGCGGCACCTATCGCTCATTCGCGTCGTTCAGCGATCCCGATGGCAACGGCTGGCTGTTCCAGGAGGTTACGGCGCGATTGCCCGGACGGATCGATGCGAGCGAAACGACCTTCACCTCGTCGACAGCGCTCGCGGCCGCGCTACGCCGTGCAGGGGCTGCGCATGGCGAGCACGAGAAACGGACTGGTGGTCAGTACGATGAGAATTGGCCTGACTGGTACGCGGAGTACATGGTCAAGGAGCAGTCCGGCGAGCCTCTGCCAACATGAGCAGCGGCCAGGACATCATCGTCATTGGCGGCGGCTCACTGCGCATGGCTTTCCGCAAGACAAGCGAGCTGATTGCGGCGCTGTCTTCACCGTAAATCGCCAAAACGTCACAGCAAGTTTCTGCGATCGGGACGTTCGGTCTTGATCCTAACCCGCTGACGATCCGCTTCGGCACCAGCAGCAATCCGTCACGCGCCTCGAGGAGTTCGCTGCCCATTCTGCAAGCTTGCTCGATCTGGCCTGCCGTCACTTCAATGAATCAGCTTCCGCAGATAGCCGAGCGAACTCTGCACGCAGACGTGGGGCGGCAAAGTCTACGAAAGCGCGCACCTTCGGCACTGACATTCTGCCGTGCGGTGTTACGAGGTGAACCGGCAAAGGAGCGGACTCAGCATTGCGCAGTAAAATCTTGAGCGATCCGTCCTGCACACTCTCGGCCACATGGTAGGTATAGAGCCTAGTAACGCCGTGCCCGTCGATTGCTGACGCGAGAGCAGCTCGAACACTGTTGACGACGAGCCGGGGCTTGAAATGGACCGATCGCGCAATCGAGCTGCCAGCTGCAGGCGGGAAGACCCAGGCATCTTGGCCAAAGTGCGTGGTGGTAACAATCTGGTGTTTGGCCAGATCTCCCGGCTCGATGATGCGGGGATGTTTAGCCAGGTACCGCGGCGACGCAACGATAACCCGCCTTACATCGCCGCCAACCCGGACAGCGACCATCGAGGAATCTGGGAGTTGAGCGACACGAAGCGCAACATCGATCCCTTCATCGACAAGGTTGGCGTGGCGGTCGAGCAGCACCAGATTCACTGAGACAGCGGGGAAAGCGTCAAGATAGGCGTCTACAATTGGGCGCAGAATTTCTTCGCCGCTGATGGGTGGCGCTGTTAACGTTAGGGTTCCTCGCGGAGCCGTGCGCTCACCTGCCACGGCCATGTCGGCTTCCTCCAGATCGACCAAAACCCGTCGGCAGCCCGAAGCATACCGCTCGCCTGCCTCACTAAGCCTGATCGAGCGGGTGGTGCGATGCAGGAGTTCAGCTCCCACATGATGCTCCAAAAAGGCTATGGCTCGGCTAACGGCGGCTGGTGACCGCCCGAGCCGGCGTCCCGCACCAGCAAGGCTACCCTCGTCGATAGCCGCCACGAAGACCTTCATCGCATCGATACGATCCATACGTATTCTTTCGCAAACCGTTGCACTGAATGCTAATAGTCGAACATTGCGTTGATTTCAGCAAGAATTAGCCGTTGTGACGCAACGAAGTCAGCATCACCGAACTCGCCAATGCCTTTGCCCGGAAGCCCATTATTCCACTTATAGGAAGAATGCCTGCCGATAGAAAGGTATTCATTCGAAAGATGGAAGGTCATAGATAGCGCCTAGTCCCCAAATGGACCGCCGGCAGCAATTCCGTTCGCCGGATGCATCTATGGAGCCCGTCATGAGTATTCAACGGAAGGTAGCGATCATCACCGGCGGATCGCAAGGAATTGGTGCCGGATTGGTAAAAGCTTATCGCGACCGCAATTATCGGGTAGTGGCAACGTCCCGCTCGATTAAACAGAGTGAAGACCAGGATATTCTCGCTATAAGTGGCGATATTGGCGATCCCGACACCGCCGAGCGTGTGGTGAGGGAAACGCTCTCGCGCTTTGGCCGGATCGATACGCTTGTCAACAACGCCGGCATCTTCATTGCGAAGCCCTTCACCGAATACACAGCCGAGGACTTTACGTCAAAAATCGCGACGAATGTTGCAGGCTTCTTCCATATGACGCAGCGTGTTGTTGCAGAGATGTTGAAGCAGGGGTCCGGCCACATCGTCAGTATCACGACGAGTCTGACCGACAACCCGGTTGCTGGCGTTCCTTCGGTGCTCGCCAACCTTACCAAGGGCGGTATCAACTCAGCCACCAAGTCACTCGCCATTGAATATGCCACAAGGGGCATACGGGTGAATGCGGTCTCGCCTGGTATTGTTAGTACCCCGATGCATCCTGCCGAGACCCACGAGTTTCTCGCGGGTCTCCATCCAGTCAAACGCATGGGTGAAATTCGCGATATCGTCGAGGCCGTTCTCTATCTCGAGTCCGCCGGCTTCGTAACGGGCGAAATCCTCCATGTGGACGGCGGCCAGAGCGCTGGCCATTAGAGGAGGTTTCCATGCCAATCGTCACTATCCAAGTAACTCGGGAAGGGTCCGGTCCTGGCCGCGATTCTGTGACACCCGAGGAGAAAGCAACGCTCATCTCCGGCGTCAGCCAGCTCTTGCTCGACGTACTTCACAAGCCACTAGAGGCAACCTTCGTCGTCATCGAGGAGGTTGAAATGGAGAACTGGGGCTGGGGCGGCTTGCAGGTGCTCGAATACCGCAAGCGGCTTGCCGAGGGCGGCGACTAAGCCAGCACAGTCCGGCGCTGGTACGCGCCGACGTGACAGGCAGCCTCCGGATAATCCCTGAAGGTCACCGGAAATGCACCCACGACGGGTTGGGACGCCATGAGTATTCCTGCCCGTCCGATATCAGCCAGTCGTAGTATGTGTTCAACGTAATGTCCGCGCGCTTATAGGGGTCTGCCCGCAGATTGAACAATTTGGGGACACGCAGGGGCGTGAATGGCTCGGAACAAGTACGCCAGGACATCGCAAATGCGCGGTCGATAGCGTGGAGTGTCCTTCTGATCTTTAGGTACAGCGAATTCCTTTTTTTGTTGAAGCCTTTTCTTTCCTCAAGGGCCTCTTTCCTTTTCTCGACAATTCGCGTTTCAGACGCGCAAGTTCTGATGCGACCACTCTGGTTGCCGCGTTCGCTGGGCGAACCGTAGCTTTGCCGAGCCGCAATGGCATCGGCAGGTGACCTGCTGTAAGATATTAACGGGAGTGCATTGCACTCCAAGAGGGCCGGACATGGAGCGCCGTCTTGCAGCCGTCCTGATCGCCGATGTCGTCGGTTATAGCCGCTTAAGCCGGATCGACGAGGAGGGTACGCGTGCGCGTTTCCAGACCGACCTAAAGAATGTCTTTGAGCCGAAGATCAACAAACACCACGGTCGACTGATCAAGACCATGGGTGATGGCCTGTTGGTCGAGTTCCACAGCGTCGTGGATGCGTTGCGCTGTGCGATGGAGGTGCAACAGCTGAAGGCAAAACGGAAAGTGAAGCGGAAAGTGAAGCGGAACGCCGCTCCCCCTTCCGAACAGCGGCTCGACTTTCGCATTGGCGTCAATCTCGGCGACATCATTGTCGAGGATGAGGATATTCACGGCGACGGCGTCAATATCGCGCACCGGATACAGGCACTGGCCGAGCCCGGCGGCATCGCCATATCCGGGACGGCCTACGATCAAGTGATATCGAAGCTTGCGGTCGGCTATGCCTCGCTTGGCGAGCAGACGGTCAAGAATATCGCAGATCCAATTCGGGTCTACCGTGTCGTGCTCGGTCGCGCCGCGGCGGACAAGACGATCGTGACGGAGAGAACGCTCCGCCCCTGGCGCGTTCGGGCGGCGGTAGCGACAGTCGCTATCTTCCTGTTGGCAGGCGCGGGGGCGTGGTGGCAACCTTGGCGGAGAGCGGGTGAATCGTCTGATGCATGGAATGTTGTCGCATCCGAGACGAGGCCATCGCTGGTCGTGCTGCCGTTTGATAATCTGAGCGACGACAAGCAACAGGGCTACCTCGCCGATGGCCTCACCGAGGACCTGACGACGGAGCTGGCGCGCCTTCCCGGACTCTTTGTCATCTCCCGCAACGCTGCTGTCACCTACAAGGGCAAGGCAACCCAGCCGACTCAGGTCGCAGCTGAACTGGGCGTTCGCTACATCCTCGAAGGCAGCATTCGCCGGGCCGGTGATGTGATGCGCATCAACGCGCAGCTTGTCGACGCGACGACAGGTGGCCATATATGGGCCGAGCGTTTCGACGGGGCGTGGAGCGGGGTGTTCGAGCTTCAGGACAAGATGGTCGGCGAGATTGCTACGGCGCTGAAGCTGCGCCTGATCATGGGCCAGCGTGCTGCCCAGATCGCCGGCGGAACCAGCAACCCCACCGCCTACGAAGCCTATCTGCGCGGCCGCGAGCTCCTGCGCAGGGAGAAGCCCGAGGATTGGGGTGAAGCCATAAAGAACTATGAGCAAGCTCTGGCACTGGATCCGAAGTTCGGTAATGCAGCGGCGGAACTCGCTTGGATCTATAGGGAAGCCCAGTGGACCAAGTCACGATCGAACGAGTTAGGGCTTACGCCAGACGAGGCCCGCAGCAAGGCCGAAGCCTATTTTGAGGAAGCCGGCAGGCATCCCTCTCCGACTTACTACCCAATCCTCGCTGCAAGGCTGATCATGCAGCAAAGATCCGACGAGGCGATCGCCGCCTCGGAGCGGGCTATAGCGCTCGATTCCAGTGACCCCGCCGGCTACGAAGCCATGAGCACGGCTCTGATCTTCAACGGCAGGGCTGCGGACGGTCTAGGCTACCTAAACGGCGCGATGCGCGTTGATCCTGGATGGTCACGCTGGCGACAATTCGTGGTCGGGATGGCCTACTTCTCGATGGACCGTTTCGAGGAGGCCGCTGTCACCCTCGAAAAGATCGGCCCGCAGTCAAAGGAAACCACCTATTGGGACTTTTGGGCCACCTACAATGGGCTCAAGCTGATCATTTCCACTTACGGGCATCTTGGGCGCATTGCTGATGCTGTTACTGCCGGGGAGAGGATCAAGCCCTATCTCGCCAAGGCAGATGAGCGCGAAAACACGGGTCTGCTGGCAGCCACCGAATTTCCTTTCAAGAATTATGCCGATCTCGAAAGGGTGCTCGTGGGTTTGCGCAAAGCAGGCGTGCCTGAACTGCCTTTCGGTTTTGATCCCAACTCGAAAGACCGCCTTGGCGGAGCTGCGATAAAGACTCTGCTGTTCGGTCACGAAATCCAGGGACGCAATCTCGATACGGACGAAGCGTATCGGCGGGTGACGGCAGAAAGCGGCACAACCGTCGCCACAGTTGGCGAATGGTCCGACACGGGCAGCAGTCAGATCGAAGGAGATACGCTCTGTTTTTACTACCCGTCACGGTGGCGGTTCTGTGCTGCCGTTTTCCGCAATCCTGGCGGCAATTTCGACCAGAAGAACGAGTACCTGCTGTTTCACCAGTGGAACAGGTTTGAGTTCTCAGTCGTGAAGTAAGACGCAGTGGGTGCGATGCGTCTCCGGACCTGGGACGCTGCTTCGCGAGCAAAACCCTGTTGAGGAGCTCTACCTCACTGCAACTGTGGCTTCCTGAGAAAGCTGTCGCGATCGGCTGACTTCACTCGCAGCCATGCTTCGCGGCCGTTGCGCAAGACTCTTATGGGGATCTCCGCGCCAGCAGGACCGCTGGTCCACATCTTCCGGTAAAAGTCGGCCAACCCGTCAACCTCCTCACCCCGGATCTCCGAGATGATGTCGCCCTGACGCAAGCCCGCTTGAGCCGCCGGGCCCCCTTTGGTGACGCTCATAACCACGACCTTGCCGTCGCTCTCGGCGGAGAAAGCCCCGAGCCAGGGCCGCGGCGGCTTGTTGACCTTTCCGCGACTGAGAAGATCATCAAGGATCGGTGGCAACAAATTGATTGGCACGACCATATTTACGTCCGCAATCTCTCCATTTCTGCTCATTTGCAGGCGAAGCGAGCCAATGCCCAAGAGTTTGCCGTCCGAGCCAACCAATGCGGCGCCTCCCCAGGAAGGATGGGCAGGCGCAATGAAGATCGCCTCATCCAGTACGTACTCCCAATAGCCAGCAAATTCCTGCTTGGCGACAATGCTTGCGCGGACGGATTGACCGATCCCGTCGGCAAGCAAAACGATATCTCCTACCTTGGCGTCGGCCGCGTCGCCGAAGTCCATCGCAGGCGTGCCGAGCGGCCCAAGCGCCTGAACGAGGCCAAACCCGGTTTCTTGATCGTAGGCGAGTGCATGACCAGGAACGACTTGCCCGTCGTGGCGCGTCAACCAAACCTCTTGGGCTTCGGTAATCAGATATCCGATCGTGAGCACCAGCCCGTCTTCCCGAATGATCACGCCGCTGCCCTCCCTCAGGGTACCCAGCGTCGTCGCCGTGAAGGCGTCATCGGGAATTGAGGAGCGCACAGCTACAATTGACGGCAAAATCGTATTGATACTCATGGTTTCAATCCTGGCTAGTGCGGCACGGGCTGCGATGGCGAGCAGAGGGCAGAGCACTTCGTCCCATACAGGTATGAAGACGCATGGCCGGGCACAAGGCCTGGGTGGCTGGTTTGACGGGAGGCCGTTCCGTTTGGCGCTTTCAGGTTCCCATACAACATCAAGGACGTCGACCTGATAGGAGCCTTGAGCGCACAGGGAGGATGGTTACTTGTGTCGGGGGATCGCAGAATAACCCGTAACGGGGCTGAAACTGAGTTCTCCAATTACAAGTTCTCTTGACTCTCCTCATTCTCCGGAACAAAACTAGAACACGAAACTATTGGTGGCGGTTTCAAGTAGATTAAATAAGGGCGGAGGTCTTGCTGGGAGGCCCATATGAACGAAGCTCATGAACAACTGCCGGGCAGCGACACCGCGGCCAGATGGTCAGTCCCGCCGTTTCCAGCCACATCAACTGAGTACATCACGGTATTGGCGCATTATCATCGCGCCGAGATGGGCCGCATGGCAGGGTGGCGCGACAGGATCGACCGGACAACCAACTGGGCCATCACCGGCGTTGCAGCTATGCTGTCACTGTCGTTGTCATCGCCAACGTCGCATCACGGCGTGCTTTTGTTCGCCATGGTGCTGGTGCAATTGCTGCTGATCATCGAGGCGCGGCGCTATCGGTTCTTCGACGTTTATCGCGGACGGGTGCGCCGGCTGGAGAAAAACTATTTTGCTCAGGTCTTTGCGCCCCTGACGGAGTCAGACAGCGACTGGGCGCGCCTGCTCGGCCAAGATTTGCGCAAGCCGCAATTCTTGATCTCCATCCGAGCGGCGATGTCGCGGCGGCTGCGGCGTAACTACATGTGGATGTTCCTCATCCTGCTTTTGGCCTGGGTGTTGAAAATCTCGACGCCCAAATTGCAGGATGACAGGGTGGGGCTCGATGTTGTGCGATCTCTCCATGAAATCGTCGCAAACGCCGCATTCGGGCCGATACCTGGCTGGGCCATATTGCTCGGGGTAATCGCTTTCTACTGCTGGCTCGCCTACGCTGCTCTGCTGACCGGTGACTCTGACAAGAAGGAGAATGGCGAGGTTCATGTCTGATGGATGACGAAAGCCGGGCGCACTCGACGTTTGCGAAGACTGATCTCGCTTCAGTCGATCATCTTGCGCGCACCCGAGCAAACAGAAATGTGGATGAATGCGCCGGCTGAGGGAGCGTTACATTTTCAACGGTCCCTGCCCAACGCCATTTGCTTGTTTTGCTACAGCCGAAGGCAGGGATGAGAGCCGCTACTGCTCTATTGCGAGCCATGGTTCACCGAACGCTAAATTCACGTTTCATGTCGGCTTCGTGCCAGAAGCAGCCGCTTGTTAGACCCGGCAAGCATCACACACGGTAGCGAAGTGCATTCACCACCAGCGCGAATGCAGGTGAGGCCTGACGCCTACTCGGATAGTAGAGATGATAACCCGGAAACGGCGGACACCAGTCGGAGAGGACGCAGACCAGGCGTCCTTCCGCGATATGCGCCCGCACCAAATCTTCGGGCATAAACGCCAACCCCATCCCCGCTAACACCGCGTTCAGCCTGAGCGCGATGTTGTTGAATACCAGCTGGCCTTCCACCCGCACTTTCAATTCACGCCCGTCTCTCTCGAACTCCCAGGCGTAGATACCGCCATGGGTCGGTAGCCGCATGTTGATGCAGGTGTGATCAGTCAAATCCTGAGGGGTCAGTGGTTTCGGGCGGCGGGCGAAGTAGGCTGGAGCACCGACGACCGCCATACGCATGTCAGGGCCAATTCGCACGGCGATCATATCCTTTGCCACCTGCTCGCCGAGACGCACGCCAGCATCGTAGCGCTCGGCGACGATGTCGGTCAGGCCATAGTCAACGATCACTTCGACATGGATGTCGGGGTACTCGGGCAGAAGTTTCTCGAGCGCGGGCCAGAGGACGGCTTCGGCCGGGTGCTCCGCGGTGGTGATGCGAATGGTACCTGCCGGCCTGTCGCGGAACTCGCTGAGGGCCGCGAGTTCGCCCTCAATCTCGTCGAACCGAGGGCCGATCGAAACCAGCAATCGTTCCCCCGCTTCAGTCGGCGAGACACTACGCGTCGTGCGCGTCAGGAGTCGAAGTCCGAGACGCTCCTCCAGACCCCGTATGGTGTGGCTGAGCGCCGATTGCGAA
Organism: Phyllobacterium sp. LjRoot231; assembly: GCF_964253365.1. Taxonomy (NCBI): domain Bacteria; kingdom Pseudomonadati; phylum Pseudomonadota; class Alphaproteobacteria; order Hyphomicrobiales; family Phyllobacteriaceae; genus Phyllobacterium; species Phyllobacterium sp. LjRoot231. The sequence goes on along the minus strand of NZ_CAXUQT020000001.1, from coordinate 1,396,840 downwards.
ACCCCGAGCTTGGCCGCCGCCTTAGTGAAGCTTTGCTCTCGCGCGACGGCCAGGAAAACGATCAGGTCGTTGACAGACTGGCGGGCCATTCATGAATCTTTCTCATAAGCTCTAGCGATTTATACCATCTAATCGGGGGCAATCGCACGCATTAATGTCATTCATCAAAATGGGCCACGAAAATACTGCCGTTCCGATACGAAAAAGGATGACATCCATGAACATCAAGCGATCCGGATCCGAGCCATCGGCCAAAGGTCCCGCCGATTACTTCACCGGCACCGTTCGCATCGACTCCCCCTTTCAGGGAAGCACACCAGCGCGGGTTGGCGGCGCGACCGTCACGTTCGAACCGGGAGCACGGACGGCCTGGCACACGCATCCCTTGGGGCAAATCCTCCTTGTCATTTCGGGATTGGGACGCGTCCAGCGAGAGGGCGGTTCGATTGAGGAGATACGGCCGGGCGACATGGTCCGGTTTGAACCGGGCGAGAAGCACTGGCATGGCGCGTCGCCGACAACGGCCGTGACGCACGTTGCTATCGCCGAATCCCTCGACGGCAAGGTCGTCGACTGGATGGAACACGTCACCGATGAGCAGTACCAGGCTTGATCGCTCGGCGAACCGAAAGAACCAACATGTCTGCTGCAACACCGACGACCGGAGCAAGCAAAACAGCGATCCTGGCGATCATCCTTGTTAGCTATGTGATGATCGTGCTCGACATCTCCATCGTCCTGACAGGACTTCCCAAGATTCACCAAGACCTCGGCTTCACCGCCTCCGGCCTGGCATGGGTGCAGAGCGCCTACACCCTGACCTTCGGCGGCTTCCTGCTCCTGGGTGCTCGAGCCGGCGATATCCTCGGCCGACGCCGCATGTTCATTGCCGGCTTGGCGGCGTTCACGTTGGCGTCGCTGGTGATCGGTCTCGCTCCATCACCTTCCTGGTTGTTGACGGCACGCGCGGTTCAGGGCCTCGGCGCGGCCATTCTTGCACCGTCTACCCTCGCCCTACTGCAGACCAACTTCGCTGAGGGCCATGAGCGCACACGGGCTGTCGCCTATTACAGCGCGGTCGCAGGCGTCGCCGCCAGCGTGGGTCTCGTCCTCGGCGGCGTGCTGGCTGACTGGCTCTCATGGCGGGTCGGATTTTTCATCAACCTGCCGATCGGGATCGCCATGATTTGGGCGGCGCGGCGGTACATCGCCGAGACAGAGCGTCACACAGGCAAGTTCGACCTCATAGGCGCGTTCACTTCTACAGTTGGCATGAGCACGCTCGTCTATGGGCTGATCCGTTCGGCAAGCGCAGGCTGGAGCGATGCCGTGACGATCGTTGCGCTTGTCGCCGCCGTAGTGCTGCTCGTCGTGTTCGTCCTGAACGAATGGCAGGCGGAACAACCGATCATGCCCCTGCGCCTCTTCGCCAACCGCGAGCGCGTAGGTGCTTATGCAGCTCGTTTGCTGTTTCTCGGAGCGATGATCGGATTTTTCTTCTTCACGACCCAGTTTCTGCAGAGCGTGCTTAACTACAGGCCGTCGCTTACGGGGGTTGCATTCCTTCCGGCAACCCTCGTCAACTTCGCGGTGGCTATGGCGGTTCCAAAGCTCTCGCGCCGCTACGGGAACCCGCGCCTTCTGGCTGTTGGTCTCACGTGCAGTGTTGTCGGCATGGCATGGCTTAGCCGCGCATCGATCGACACATCCTATCTGATCAGCATTGCCCTGCCGATGATACTGGTCGGCGCAGGTCAGGGCCTGGCGCTCAGCCCGTTGACGGCCTTCGGCGTGAGCGGTGTCACTCCCCGGGACGCGGGAGCCGCCTCCGGCGTCGTCAACGTCGCACACCAGATGGGCAACTCTTTGGGCCTCGCCGTGCTCATCGCGGTGGCCGAGATCGGCAGCGCCGGTCTTGGTGGCCGGGAGTTGCTGGCACATCGCGTTTCGATCTCGCTGACCGCTGGAACCGCCATGCTGGCGCTGGCACTTCTGCTTGTGCTCGCGCTGATCGTCCGGCCGCGCAAGATTGTTGAGGTCAGCGACAGCACCGAGGCAGAGGTTCTGCCGGGAGTAGTGCAACAATGCCGTGTGAGTGGTGAAGTGGCTCGCACGGCCTAACCTGATGGAGAACAACATGCAGAAACGTAAACTTGGAAAGAGCGGTCTGGAAGTCTCGGCTATCGGTCTCGGATGCATGGGACTGAGCTATGGCTATGGTCCGGCGACGGAAAACCAGGAGGCAATCAAGCTTATACGCGCTGCCTTCGACCGTGGCGTAACCTTCTTCGATACCGCTGAAGCCTATGGCCCTTACAAGAACGAAGAGCTCCTGGGCGAGGCTCTGGCACCTGTCCGTGACAAGGTCGTTATCGCGACGAAGTTCGGTTTCGAATTCAATGCCGAGGGCGGACAGAGTGGCATGAACAGTCGACCGGAACATATCCGGGAAGTCGCCGAGGCTGCCCTCAAGCGTCTCAAGACCGACGTCATCGACCTCTTCTATCAGCACCGCGTCGATCCAAACGTACCGATTGAAGACGTCGCAGGAACGGTTAAAAAGTTGATTCAGGAGGGTAAGGTCAAGCACTTCGGTTTGTCCGAAGCAGGGGCACAGACGATCCGTCGTGCTCACGCGGTCCAGCCGGTAACCGCACTCCAGAGCGAATATTCTCTATGGTGGCGCGAGCCAGAGGCGGAAATCATTCCGACGCTTGACGAACTTGGGATCGGCTTCGTTCCGTTCAGCCCGCTCGGCAAAGGCTTCCTCACAGGCGCGATCAGCGAGACCACGACCTTCGACAGCACGGACTTCCGCAACATCGTGCCACGTTTCACACGCGAGGCCCGCAAGGCCAACCAGGCTCTCGTTGATCTGCTTGGCAAGATCGCAGTTGAGAAGAACGCGACGCCGGCCCAGACCGCGCTCGCCTGGTTGCTTGCCCAGCGACCGTGGATCGTTCCCATTCCTGGAACCACCAAACTGCACCGACTGGAGGAGAACATCGGGGCGGCCGATGTTGAACTGACCTCCGACGATCTTCGTGACATCGAGAATGCCGTTTCGAAGATCACCGTGAAAGGCGATCGCTATCCCCCGCACCTGCAGGCCAGGGTCGACCGTTAGCGGTCGGGAGCCACTCAAACAACCGATAAGGACACGTAATGACAGAAGGTATCAAAGACAAAGTCGTCGTCATCACGGGCGCGAGCAGCGGGCTGGGAGAGGCAGCTGCCCGCCGCCTCGCCCGGGATGGAGCCAAGCTTGTCCTCGGAGCTCGCCGCCTTGAGCGGCTCCAGGCACTCGCCGAGGAACTGGCGCTCGGCGGCGACGCTGCCCTACAAACCGACGTAACGCAAATCGCACAGGTCAAGCATCTGGTGGACCATGCCGTGAAACTCCACGGCCGCGTCGACGTCATCATCAACAACGCGGGGCTGATGCCGCACTCACCCCTGGAACGAGGCAAGGTGGATGACTGGGACCGCACGATCGACGTGAACCTCAAGGGCGTGCTCTATGGCATCGCGGCTGTACTGCCTTACATGAAGGAACAGAAGAGCGGCCATGTCATCAATGTCTCGTCGGTCGCGGGGGCATAAGGTCGGTCCGGGCGGTGCCGTCTATTCCGCCACCAAACATGGAGTTCGGGTGATCTCCGAGGGACTTAGACAGGAGGTCAAGCCTTACAACATCCGCACCACCATCATCTCCCCGGGTGCGGTCGCGACCGAACTACCGGACAGCATCACTGAAGCCGACGTCGCCGAGAATGTTCGAGCGCTGTACGAACGTGTCGCCATTTCCCCGGATTCCTTCGCTAGCGCGGTCGCTTTCGCCATGAGCCAGCCCGAGGATGTGGATATCAACGAAATCCTGTTCAGGCCGACCAGCCAGGAATACTAAACACGAGGGCGGTCGGGCGCCGCCTTCGCCCTCCGCTCACCTCATCGCGGTGTGCGACGCGACTCTCATAGCAATCAGTCGAGCGGCTAGCACGCGATGTCCTTCATTGTATCGAGTGCTGTGGCCGCGGAACAGTCGCTTCGGGCCAAAAGCAGTCCTTCGTTGACGTTAGACTAAACCTTAGAAACCTCGATCTCGCCATGCCAGAACGCCGGGAGCCGAGTCATTCAAACAAGGGAGCTGCATTTCTCTGGAGGACCATAAAGTTACCAATAATTATGCAGAAACCGGTTAAGCTGCCTTTCGGCAAACAATGCAGTTCTGGTAGACAAGTGATGAGCGCCAACCAACCTCCAGAAGCGAGTACGCTGCCGTTGCAATACTTGATCCTTGCCGACCAACTTATGGCAGTGCGGCGCAGCATGCTTATTTCCATTCCGGTGAGTTTTATTCTCGGTTTAACCAGCCTGCTCGTCGCTTTTCACTACGGGTACGGACTGGCGGGATTGTTGTGGTTTTTCGCCTCAAGCCTTGTCAATGTGGCTCGGATAATTCTGTGCCGTTTTCCTATAGGACTTCTTCGTCCCGATGATCCGGTTGAGCCAAAGAATCTGGATCCGGCATCGGTAAGGCAGCATCTCTTCTTGCAGTCGGCCACGGCGGCGATATCTGGCGTCGTCTGGGCCTTTATTGCAGTGCTGTGCGAGGGTTACACCGCCCCGCAAACGGTATTCTACCTGATCGTCCTATGCGGAATTACAGCAGGCGCAATAACCGCCGGGTTTGCTTATGCACGCATGCCGATTTGCTACATTGTTCCGGTTCTTTTGTCAGTTTCCGGATGCCTCGTCTATGCGGGCGGGTTTGACCGCTACTGCCTGGCGGCAACGACAATACTTTACCTTGCAGCCTTGATACGTGGAGCGTGGGAAAGCGAAGCATTATTCCGGCAGTCCAGCAGGCTAAAGAATGAGGCTACCGCCATGGCGAAATCCCTTGAAGCAGCCAGGGATCAGGCAACGGAAGCCGCTGTTGAATTGGGACATCGCGCCGCCCATGACGAGTTGACCGGACTTCTCAACCGTAGTGGGTTCATGCAAGAAGTCGCATCTTTGCCATCCTCGAGCACAACGGGGTTCGCGCTAATGCTCCTCGATCTCGACGGCTTCAAATCGATCAACGACGCTTTCGGTCATAAAGCGGGCGACAGGGTGCTTGTTGAAGTCGGACGGAGGCTTCGTCAAAGTCTTCAAAGCGGCGTCCTTGTGGCACGTTTGGGGGGAGACGAGTTTGCTGTTTTGCTCGACTGCGCACTTTGTAAGGACAAACCTTCAATTGTGGCGACCAAGTTAATCGCAGCAATATCCATTCCGTTCGCCACCTTCGATGCCGGCCGCATTGGCGTCAGCATCGGCGTTTGTGGATCTGACGAACTCGATGTCGACGAGATGTTGGTTCGTGCAGACGCGGCTCTCTACAGGGCGAAATCGCAGGGTCGCAATCGATATTATGTGTTCGACGACGACTTGCGCGCTCACCTTGCGATGAGGCGCGACATAGAGCGGGACCTCGCGAAAGCGTTGAGCAATGATGCACTGGAGGTCTGGTTTCAGCCCATTTTTGGTGACGGCGGACGCACCCTTACTGACCTGGAAGCTCTCGTACGCTGGAACCATCCAGGACACGGCTGGATTCCCCCGACCGATTTGGTGGCGGTCGCATCGTTTGCCGGACTTGCAGAACCGCTTTTTCGATACATCCTGAAGGATGTCTGCGCCATGATGCAGACCTTGCGCGCCATGAATCTCGGTCACTTGAGGGTGGCGATGAACATGTCTCCGCGCGAAATGTCTCAACTCGCTGTGGACGACCTGATCATCGCAAAACTGCGTAAACTCGATCTGCCGGCTTCGATGCTGGAGATCGAAATCACCGAGGACACAGCTAAGGATATCCGATCGGTACAGGGCAAACTCGCCGTGTTGACCGGTAAGGGAGTGCGGATTGCCATCGACGATTTTGGTGTCGGTTATTCATCGATGTCATCACTTCGACAACTCCATGTCGATCGGATCAAAATTGACCGCTCATTTATCTATGGTATCGCCGCGTCGACGGACGATCGCAATGTAGTGCAATCAATCCTCAGCCTCGGCAAGTCACTCGGAATAGAGGTCGTAGCTGAGGGTGTTGAGACAGAGGCGGATCTACGCGTGTTGCGGCGACTCGGGTGCTCGACGATGCAAGGTCATTATTTTGCAAAACCAATGCCGCAACACGAAGCTATCGAATGGATCAACCAATCCAGATCGCTCGTGCAGTAGGATGGACGCTACGCGATCGGGTTTTTGGATACAACTATTTGTTATTCATCAATAGGCATTGTGGGTCGGAGACTGAAGTCCATCCTGTCGTGGATACCCTTGGCTGAGGTAATATTGTACTCATTCAGCGATTCAATAGTTGCGCCATCCAAATGCTTTCCAGCCTACGAAATGAGGGTTTCCGCCTTTTTCAAGAATTCCGATTGAACGCGATCGAAAGGCCAGGTCTTATCGCCTTTGATCCTTATGACGATCGGCATCTCATGGGTCGACATCTGCCGCATCAACGGGACACGCCCATCCGAAAACTGAAAAACCACCTCCCCGACAAACAGGTCATCTTCGACGAGGTGAGTTATCTCTCCAATTATACAATTTCTGACCGTCACTCGCGCCTCCGAGTGGAAAAAGGCCAGACGCTGTTCCGACTGCGTCGGATGCGGTGTCTGGTCGTTAGCACCGATCCTCCGAGCATAGTTCCCACAAGCCGCCCCTCAAATAACTAATCTGACCTAAGCAATAGAGATCTTGCCCACATCCACCCCACTGACAAACGCCGCCGCCCCGTGCTACGTTCGCACGTTACTCCGCAATTTCCTGGTTCAGGTCTTCGCCCGCCTGCAGATGAATAAATATCTAATTTGTTTCAATTGTACCTATTTGCTTAAATGCCCTGAAATTTATTTTGCAGTAAAACCCTAACATATCGAATACGGGGAGTTGCATAACATGAGAAATACTAATACAACTCTATATACTTACCTATTTAAAGAGCGCAGCGGCACTAAACATAGTGCAACACACGCATCGAATTTGACAAAGGTGATGTTAATGGCTGCTTTAGTTGCCGTCGTCTCTATGGCTACGCCAGTAAGAAGGGCTGAAGCACAATCAGCCTCGCTCGATCTGGGATATCCAAGCGACTTGAAGGCCGGTGGCACAAAAAAGAAAATCACTAAAGGCAGAAGCACGATTTCTACAAAAATTATTAAAGCGTCTTATCTCGGACGTGCGCCATATATTTGTACGCCAAGCGGATTTGGACGTACGTCGCGGTGCTTCGCGAGATGAATATCTTCGCGTGAAAATTCATTTGATCGGAGAAAGCCGAACAAAATATCTGTTCGGCTTTCAGAGAACCACGCCTGTGAATTGCCGGGATTACCAGCTCTTTGCACCCACGGCGTTACTTGATTTGCACTAATTTCGATTGCATCCGATTCAACCGTGCAGTGGCATAATCACCGGGTTGCACCTTGCGATATTCATCACTTGTGCTTGCCGGATTTGTTTTGAATGGATACCAATCGCCATCCGGTTCCCGCTTCTGGAATATGATACTGCCCTTCTTGCGATGACTAAAACAGGTCAATGCGGAGGCCTTTCCTGTTTTTGCGTACCAGACGGCCTTGAAGCAGAGCTTTCCGGGATCTGTAACAAACCAATGGCCTACACCATACGAGCCTGCTCCTTCCCCAGTCCACGCTTTGAACTCGCGTTGTTTCACTGCAAAATAGCCGGCACCGTCTTTCCAGATCCAAGAACGATTCCCATAAAGTTTAACGAGTTCCTCGCTGGTCAGCGGCTCTGACATTGCGGGAGGCTTCGCCATTTTGCTCTGCGCAGCATCAGCGTCAAAGGCACTTGCGCCCATAGCAGCAATGATCGTGCACAGAAGCGATAGTGTTCGAATTTTGCTCATTTCTTCCTCCTGAACGGGGTCATTGATAATCTGCCTAGTTTACGACGTCATCGCCAACGACCCGCCAATTGGGAAGTCCGTAAGGCCGAGGCCAAGGGTAAACTTCCTTATCGTTGAAGTAGACGACGGCCGTGAGTTGCGGAAATTCCGGATATTGTTTGGCGGCATTTTCAGCCCAGTTGCGAACATAGGCAGAATCTCCTTCGTAGCCAAGTTCAGCCACGACGACAGGCTTCCCGAAGCCTGCAACCAGGCGGTATCCAGGCGCGAGCGTCTCCGCGAAGGTTCTTTCCTTACCAAACTTATCCTTGTCGTATTGCTGCAGACCGAACACCGACAGGCCAATAATATCGACGACATCATTTCCGGGATAGAATGCAGCAAGACCCGGCTCCCCTTTGGGTGACCACATATATTTTGCCGACTTATTATGTTCTCGGCATACGGTCACCATGCGCCGATAGGCAGCTGCATATTCGGCGGGCTTCCAGTGCGACCAGGTGAACTGGTTGTCGGTAGCGTCCATTTCCTGTGCCCAGCGGATGGTCACATCACTCTTCAGTGTGGCTGCCGTCGAGCAAACCGCGGCCATATTGGCATCGTACGTGCCTGCTAGAATGCCGCTGAGGAGTTGATCCGGTGAGGATCGCCAGTCAATGGACCACGACCACGGCTCCACTGTTATAAAAAGCTTTCGTCCGCGCTTCTGGGCATAATCATCGGCTATCGACAGCGATGACAGATCGACGTCTTCCCATGGAAGGAAGAGGTGTTCGATCTTCGAGTTCGGATCAGTACTAAAGTCGCTATGCGGATCATACGCGCCGAAAGTAACAGAATCCGGCCCAATGATTGGCCGTTTATCGGAAACGTGACCCGTAGTGGGTTTCACGTTGGTTGGTATGCCTCGAGGAACGCTTGCCGCCAGGACCGTTCCAGTTAACAGCAAAGTTGCAAATGAAACTGCAATCGCTGTGCGTGTTTTGTTATTGTTCATTGGGTTTTCCTCCTGCTAGCATTCGTCAATGTATTGCCTGCTAGTCTTTTTTGATTTTGAAGATCGGATTTTATAGTGGCTATATCCGGGGAGACGAGATTTTCTGCGACGAGCTTCTTGAACTCGTCACTTTCGGCCGGCGATGCGTGTTTGAAGATATACCAGGACCCGGACGGTTCCTTCTTTTGATAGATAGTTTCACCGGCGCGCTTGTGACTGAAACAGCTCGTATTGGGATAGACGCCTGACACCGTGTGCCATTCTGCGTTGAGGCAGAGACGGCCATCGTCGGTCACGATCCAACGGCCTTGTGCCCATGCAGTTGTATCTCCGGCTCCGGTTCTTGCCGTGAACCGGCGCTCCGCGTCGTCAAAACGTCCTGCGCCATCGGACCAAATCCAGGATTTGTCGCGGTAAAGCAAATAGAGTTCCACAGCCGTCATTAACCGCGCATCTGCGGAGGGAGCGACAATCCCATCGGCATGGGCGATGTCCGCGAATGTGACAGCCGACAGACAACATGAAATGAGCATCGACCAGCGAAATGACCTGTTGGCACTGACCTCCTTTCGCTCAATCCTCGACCGTGTCATCGCTTCGCCCTGCCCAAGGTGTCGCATTAGAGTTCTTGTCAAATTCATTTTGTTTCGCCCTCCCTGAGCCCTTCTTCTTCCGAGAAGTTGTTATTCGGCGCTGCGGACAGCCACCGTGGCTTGAATGTCAACTTGCGGAGCTCACCGCCCCCAAGCCCGGCACCGGACACTGCGTACGTCGTTTCGTAAAGTCTCAACCGGCCGGCACCCCACGCAAGTGACGCCAGTCCTTCCTTACCGCGTTCAAAAGTCGCGAAGCCTGGAAGCACAATGAGCGTGAGGAGACTGGCGGCCATGGCAGGACGATACGTTCTTGTCCGAATCCTGACGGTATTTTCTCGGGCATGCTGGACGACGATCGTCAGAAACAGAAGCGTGTAGAGCACGGCATTGATAATTGCGAAGACATAGAACCCCCGCGTTTCGCCTGCGTCCTGCACCAAAAGAACGGGCAACACGGAAACGATCGAAAGAATACCGTAGGGCATGAGAACCCGTGAAGGCAGCGGATCTACTTCCGATGTACCTTTGGGGGTGATCCGAAAATCGACATACGAGCCGGTAATCCAGTCGCGGACAGCAGCAACGGTTCCCACCAAGGCCCATGGCCAACGTGCAAAGAGGAAAAACATCGTCTCCCAGCTTAAAATTTTTGCATCGAACGGCCGAAACGAGCCGCTTGCACGCCAACGATAGACCAACACCATCAACGTGATGTAGAGCGGCGTGAAGTGAGCAAGAAAATCTAGATAGGTTACAGCGACAAAGTTCTGTTGACTAACGAGAGCCAGAATCGGCATCGCGAACATCAAGGCCATGAAAAGGGCAAAAAGCGGGTACCACAGCTGAGCAAATAGAAACGAGAATTTCAGTTTCAACGACAAGCGCGGGACGTAGATTGGCGAATACTGCAGGAGCAGCATGACAAGACTGCGAGACCATTGAAATTCCTGTGTGACAAGATCTGCAAACGTGCTGGGGCCGTCGCCATGTGCGATGGCATCAAGCGCATGCACACCACGCCAGCCATGAGCGTTCATCATCAATGTTGTTGAATGATCTTCGGCAAGTTCCGGTCCGAGGCCGCCTATTTCCTGAAGCGCAAGAGTGCGTACGGCATAGTGCGATCCGATGCAAAGCGGGGCGAGACCACCGGTGTAGCCGGCCTGAAGCGAGCCGTGCATGTTCGCTTCTGCATAAAGCCGCCCACGTGCAGACCAGCTTTTCGAGGCATTTTGATCACAAATGCTCGGCGCTGATACATAACCAACAGTCGGGTCGGCAAACGGACGCAACATTTCAACGAGATAGCCGGGCTCGGGAACATGATCGGCATCAAGTTGCACGACGAAATCATAGCGGTCATAGCCGAAATGATCGTAGAAGAAGGCAAGATTACCTTCCTTGCAGCGTGTACGGCGCGGCCAAGTCGTGCGGTGGTAGTCCGGCCTGTTTTTTCGCGTTGACACGAAAACACCATGTTGCCTGCACCAGTTCAAAGCTTCGAGAGTTGGGTCTTCATCCGCAAGCCACGTGTCATGGGGGAACTCTTGGGCAAGCATGGCTTTCAGAGTCGTGGCCACTATCGAAACCGGCTCGGAGGGTGCTTTTGTTACAACCATGGCAACGCGGCTACCGGCAGGCAATCGAAGCGATCCATTCGGCTTCTGCGCCCGATAGAATATGGCCATGAAGTAGGCTGGCAAAAGGGTTACCCACGCCAGAATGGCACTGACTGAGAAGAAGCCCCAAAAGCCGATATAATGCTCTGGCTGCAACCACCAGCCCCAAAAATAGATAAGCAATGCCAACCAGATGGCTGCGCCAACAAGATATTCTCTCTTGCGATATCCTGTGAGGACCGGAACCAGGAACGGCTCGGCCAGGTCCACTGCAATTTTCCCCGCATCGGTCATGCCCGCGACTCCAGGCCAAAGAAAGGAGCCGCAGTCCGGACGATGGTCTCCAGATCGGAATATTTGGGGGAAAATCCGAGCGCGCTACGAGCGAAAGCCGGGTCCGCATAAAGAGCCGGCGGGTCGCCGGCGCGTCTTGGATGCATTTCGACCGGCACCTCCCGTTTGGTAATACGGCCGATGGTCTCGATAATTTCCCCTATCGACGAACCACGTCCGGTTCCAAGGTTGACAGAGAGGTTTTGGCCGCCTTCGATAAGATGATCAAGCGCCTGCACGTGAGCACGCGCCAGATCCGTCACATGGATATAGTCGCGAACACAGGTCCCATCTTCAGTCGCGTAATCGTCACCGTAGACGGCAAGGTGTGGAATTGCTCCTCCTGCCGCAAGCAGCGCTCTGGGAATTAAATGTGTCTCTGGATCATGCCACTCACCGAGTTCGCCGTCGGGATCGGCACCGCAAGCATTGAAATATCGCAGCGCCACATATCTCAACTCATAGGCAGCCGCATAGTCTTGCAAAATTTGCTCCGCAACGAGCTTTGTCCTGCCGTAGGGATTGATCGGCCGTTGCGGGGTTGTTTCAGTGATGGGAAGTACTTCTGGAATACCGTAGGTTGCGCAACTCGATGAAAAAATGACCTTGTCGATTTCCGCATGGCGGCAGGCGTCCAGAAGGGACAATGTCCCGACGACATTATTGCGATAATATTTGGAAGGATCTTCGACGGACTCTCCGACATAAGCGGATGCCGCGAAATGCACGACCGCATCCGGTTTATATTGCTTGAGGGTCCGAGTCAGGCTGCTTGTGTCGAGGATATCGCCGTGCACGAATTGCCCCCAGCGTACTGAAGAGCGATTTCCTGTGACGAGATTGTCAAACACAATCGGTTCGATATCATTCGAATGCAACAGCTTCGCTGTATGACTACCGATGTACCCGGCGCCGCCAGCTACCAGAACTCTTCGCGGGGACATTATGCGATCTCCGCAAGTTCGTGTGCTTCCTCGGCCAGGAGGCGATCGAAGTAGTGAACCGTCTTTTCCAGACCAACGGCGAGCGGCACCATTGGCTGCCATCCCAATTCACGCTGAGCCAGTGAGATATCGGGGCGACGCTGGCGCGGATCGTCTGTCGGGAGCGGGTTCTGAATAGTTTTCGAACGCGAGCCGGTCAGTTCAATCACCTTCTCGGCGAGCTCCCGAATGGTGAATTCAACAGGATTTCCCAGATTGACAGGACCGGTGAAGAACGATTCCGTTGCCATCAATTGCTGAAAGCCATCAATGAGATCATTGACGAAACAAAACGAACGAGTCTGGGACCCGTCACCATAGATTGTTATGTCCTGCCCCCTCAGTGCCTGCACGATGAAGTTCGATACGACACGGCCATCGTCGGGGCGCATATTTGGACCATACGTATTGAATATTCGCGCAACCTTGATCTCGACATGGTATTTCTTGTGAAAATCAAAGAAGAGCGTTTCGGCACTACGCTTGCCTTCGTCATAGCAGGATCGAGGGCCAAATGAATTGACGTTGCCCCAGTAACCTTCGACCTGCGGATGAACCAGCGGATCGCCATATATTTCCGAGGTGGAAGCCTGGAAAATGCGGGCTCCGGTGCGCGCAGCCAGCTCCAGCAGATTGAGCGCGCCAAGGACGCAGGTCTTCATCGTATGCACAGGATCAGCCTGATAGTGAGGCGGTGATGCCGGGCAGGCGAGATTGTAGATCTCATCGACCTCGATATCGATCGGATCAACAACGTCGTGCCGCAACACACTGAAACGCTCGAATTTCCGCAGATGGCGGATATTGCGTTCGAGCCCTGTCGAAAAATTGTCGACGCAGATGACAGTGTGTCCTGCCTTGAGCAAACGCTCGCAAAGATGCGACCCAAGGAAGCCAGCGCCGCCGGTGACAAGGATGTGCCGAGGCCGTTGCTTCGAGCGAACCACACGCACATCGCCGAAGAGAGCGTTGACATTTGGACGAGAGGATAGCGGACGCATTGTTTTCATTGTTCTGCCCCAAAAACTTGTTTTTCTTTTCTGATCAACGCCCCTTGTCTTTCTTCCTTCCAAGCGGTGGAAGGTACTTTGAGAGGCGTTGTCGTCTTGTTTTTGGTATAGTTTCTTCTCTCTGGACTGTCGTTAGATGCGAATCCGGGAACTTGCCGCTGCGTCCATATTTGCGACCCTACCCCGCATTTGCGGGATAAAAGGTAAGCCGGGAGACTATTGAAGGACGAGATGTGACGCTACGGGAGTAGGCTGGATTATCGCTGCCCGGAACATGTTCTCGATACGTGCCCTAATATCGATCAGGGCAGCGTTGGTATCAATGACCGAGGGATTTAAGCCATTCGTCAAATGAATGCGCGGTGTCAACAACTTCCGTCGGTGCAACGGCGTGGGCGAAATAGGGTGGAACAGCTACGTTCCGGGCTTCGCGCGGGCTATAGCCGAACTCCTTGCTGAACGCCCGGCTGAAATGGGCAGCTGAGGTGAACCCGACAGCGGCCGCAATCTCGATGATTTGCTGACGGTTGGCGGAGTTGCTCAGTGCAGCGTGCGCCGATAAGAGGCGTCGCTTCTGTATGTAGTGGAGAACGCCGCCGCTCGGTTCGAACAATTGATAGAGCCGGGTTCGCGAAATACCGAGTTCCCGGCATAATGTGTCCGGTGTGAGATCGGATGAATTCAAATTTCGCTGCACGAAGCGGCGCACACGCTCCATCAAGGCTAAATGACCTTGTGACTCTGTTGTACCAGAGTATTCTGCGGATGACGAAATGCACGTCACGATCATATCCCGGATCGTCTGCACCACCTGGGGAAGGTCCCTCACCGTCAAGCTGGCAAGTTTTGCCTCGATGCTATCAAGATATTCGATCAATAGATTGGTATAGTTACCGGACAACGTCGTGTTGTTCTTTATGTCGTTACCCGCAGCTGTGTCAGAGAATAATTCGCGAGGTAAGTAAAATGAGAGACTTTGTGAGCCGGTCGTTCGGCCCCGAAATGGATAACCCAACGATCTCAATTCCACTTTTCCCGGCTCGCCTTCGCAAACGTGCCCGTCAACTTCCGTCCACGTCCGGCCGGTGCGCAGTACCACGACATGCCAATGGTCGATCGTGTTTGATCGCAGCTTGGCCGGCGAGCGCAAGTAGCTGTGAGAAGGTGCGTGCTGCTGAACGACAAGCATACTGCCGAGATTCCACGCTGTGTGGTCGGCCGGGAAACCTGCCTCCTGCGATGAACCATCCGGCAATTTGACATCAACCAGAGGCGACAAGTACGCCTGCCAAGCAGCAAACTGATCATTCAAGCCTAGATCACGCGTGGAAAACTGTAGTGGCTCCAGGGCTGGCGGCGAAGGCGAACTGGCTTCCTGCGTGGTCTTTGACTGTCGCGGCCAGCGGCGGCGTTCAGCTTGTGCTGGCAAGCCATTGTTGCCTTGCACGTCATCTTGTCTTTCGACTGGACTCGGCGGCGGTTGTCCCATCCGTGGAGCGTCCGGCAATTTATCCTCCTGAAAACCGAAAATGGTCCCCCATCGCTCTATGAGTGCCCCCTAACTGAAACCATCGCACGGCAAGGTTAACGACCTCTTGAAAGCCTGAGATTGGTTCGAGCTGCCAGGTCGCTGATCTGCGAGAGTTTATAGATTATCACAAGCGAAATTGTTTATCTTGCGCCCTTCCCCCGCTGGTATCCCAAAACCCGAGATCGAATTTGGGCGAGGCGCCAAGAAGCATGCCCCGTCCCTCCGTTGGGTTTCAGCCCAGTAAAGATAAGACTTATGGCGATCCTCAATCAGACCAAAGTCTGATTACGGTGCGGTAAATGTTTGGTATGCAGGGATTTGGGTGGCGATGTTGACAGACGAGCACCTTGCTCTTTCTGCCACGTGCCAAATTCGAAGCAGCCTCGATTTTCTGCGCCGAACGAGGCGGCGCTACGCCCGCCGGTTGAATCTCAGCGAGGTGATCACGCGGTCTGAGAGACATGCTCAACCCCTATCGAAGGAGGCTACAACAGGCAACGTAGTTTCAATAAACTGCGCCAAGCCGCTGCCGGAAGGTCAATTGAATGGCAAGTGCATCCAAATTGAGCAAGCATCCTCGGCAAAAACCCGTGGCCGATTGGAGAATTGACGCAGTCCAGGAGCTTGCCGGCAAAGCTGAACGCTGAGGGGTCCCTATGTCGAATGTGCGTTATGGGCAGTTGGACGGTCTGAGAGCCGTTGCTGTCACAATGGTACTCTATGCGCATTTTTTTGCTACCGATGGCTCCCATTGGGGCCATATCGGAGTGCGCCTGTTCTTCGTGCTAAGCGGCTTCCTGATTACGCGACTCCTTCTGGATGCGCGCTCGGCAGCAGAATTCGAACCGATGGCGGCACTCAAATCGTTTTACATTCGCCGGGCATTACGCATTTTCCCAGCATATTTCGGTATGTTGGGTTTCGTCTGGCTGGCTAACCTGGAGCAATCCAAAAGGGTGCTGGCCTGGCACGCGCTTTACCTTGCGAACTTCTGGTATGCCCTTCGCGATGAGTGGACGCCGTGGATCTTGTGTCATACGTGGAGTCTGAGCATCGAAGAGCAATTCTACGTTATCTGGCCGTTGATTATTCTGTTGGCACCGCGTCGTTCGATCGAACGGATTTGCATCGGCGTCATCCTTTTTTCGATAGCATTTCGTTTCTGTTGGCCTGTTACGGGAACACCTTCTCTCGCTCGTGACCTGCTTCCTCCAGCATCGATGGACGCACTGGCATCCGGTGCGTTGCTCGCTGCGTGGCGATCGAGGACCGAGGTCTCGCCCCGGTGGATGAGGATAAGCTGGGCACCGCTCTCCGCCGCCTTCCTCACCCTGATGTGGCTCAGACCGATGCCGGTGCCAGTAACGCTGGATTGGGCACGCTGGATCGGGCTGGAGGTCCTTCCTCTCGTCCCGCTCGTGATGATTGTAGGCTACTGTTCGGCAGGATTGGGCGGTTATCTCGGTCGGCTTGCTGAATTCCCGCCACTAACTGCCTTGGGTCGCATCAGCTACGGCGTTTACCTTTTTCATGCGATCGTCCTTGCATTGGTCGTCAAGGCTCAGCCCTGGATACCTATCAATGTCTCGGAGCAAGGTCCCGGTCGGTTCCTCATCGCAGGTGCGGGCACACTGATGCTTGCTTCCATTTCGTGGCTGGTCCTGGAAAAGCGGATCAACGCGCTGAAAGATTTCTTCCCTTACGTCGTTCCAAAAGATCGCAGCACTGCTCAAGGGTTTCACGGGACAAAAGACCCGGGGATTCCCGCTTACCTGCGCGATACAATCGATGACAGCAATGCTCTCCCGAACCCTCAATCGTCAATGAACTGATCGAGCTGAACCATGTCCACTCCACTGGTTTCCGTCCTGCTGCCTGTCTACAACGGTGAACCGTATCTGGACGCAGCGTTGGCAAGCATTCTACGTCAAGACTATGAGCGTCTGGAGGTCATCGCGATCGATGACGGCTCGACCGACGGCTCCTTGCAGGTTCTTGAGCGATACCAGAAGGCTGACGGTCGTATATCCATTGTCTCACGAGAAAACCGCGGCCTCATCGCGACGTTGAACGAGGGCTTGGCCCTGGCCAAGGGCGAACTGGTCGCCAGAATGGATGCAGATGACGTCTGCTACACGGCTCGCCTGTCGCGCCAGGTCTCGGTATTTAAGCAGCAACCCCACCTCGCAATCTGCGGGACGGCTATCGATACACTCATCGGCGACCGTATTGTGCGGGGCTCGCTCGATCCGCTCTACCAGTGGGCAAGTTTAGGGATATTGTCGAAGTTCTTTACCATCTTCATGCACTCGACCGTGGTCTACAACAGGAAAGTCATCCCGGATGAGATGCTTTTCTATGACGCGCGCTATGTCCACGCAGAAGATTTCGATCTTTTCAGGCGGATTACCGATCGCTTTTCAGCGGCAATGATCGGTGAGAGTTTGGTCGCCTACCGTATCCACGACGAAAGCGTCACAAACAGGCACAAGCGACAAATGCGCAAGACGCATCTGAAGATCGTTGCTGAGAATCTCGAGCGAGAAGGTTTGGTCGACAATCCTGATGTCTTCGAGGACATCGCCGACGCCGTGACGACGGACAGTGTCCAGCGGGTTGCTGACTGTATCCTGACGCTCGAAAAGAATATCTCGGCACAGCCCGCGGCGATACGGCCGAGCTATGAAGAAGGCACCTTGAACCTCTTCTACTTTATCTACCAGCTCATCGGTGATGAACAGCGACCGGAGTTAACGCATGAGTTCTTAACTCGCACGCAAAAATGGGGGCTAATTCGGCGCCGCGAACGATATAGTCTTCTCCTCGGTGCTTACATGCCGTGGTTCAGTGGCATTTCAATTGCGGCCAATAGGCAGGTCGACGCACTGTCCCGGTACTTGCAATCCGTGCCCGCTGCGACCGTCCTTCCCCGTTATGATCTAATCGGCTGAGCCAGAATGGATACCGAACTCCACCAGACCGCCCAAAACAGTTTCAAAATGGCGTGTGCGCTGTCAACAATTGCTCCATCGGTGTCAGAAGAACCGGTGCATGCAAGTTTCATTGTGTGTACGCGAAACCGCGCCGCGGCTCTTGCGGCCTGCATTAGATCGATTGAGGCAGCCTGCCGGTTCCATACTTCCTTCACGAGCGAACTCGTAGTTGTCGACAATGGCTCGACGGATAGCACGCCAGAATACGTGACCAGCGTGGCTGCGGACTCGGATGTTGCGATTACACTGCTTGTGGAAGCACGTCCCGGCTTGGCCGCCGCACGCAATGCCGGGCTGGAGCGCGCGCGGGGCGGCATTGTCATTTTCATTGACGACGATTGCGAAGTTCATCGCGGCTATCTCCGTGATTTGGAGCGTCATTATGCGACCGGCGAGCGGTTAGTCATCCGCGGCGGCCGAGTTGACCTCGGCAATCCCAATGATTTGCCATTCACGGTCAAGCGGTCGACTGCGCGGGCGCAGCTTACACGCGACGTCCATCCCGGCGGCTTCGTACTGGGCTGTAACATGACGATGCATCGCGAGGTCGCGGCCCGCATCGGCCATTTCGACGAGCGGCTCGGTGCGGGCGCGCCGCTGCGAGCCGCGGAAGACACCGACTACCTGATACGCGCATTTCAGCTCAGCGTCCCGGTTGAGTATGTGCCCGACATGACTGTCTTCCACCACCACGGCCGAAGCTCTCGTCAGGATGTCGAGAGGCTTCACCGAAATTACAGCTTGGGTAATGGGGGGCTTTACGTGAAGCATATCCGATGCGCGCCGTGGCTGCTTCGCCATTTCTGTTGGACCGTGAGATCGGCTTGCAAGGAGCTTTTCGGCGGGCCCCGGTTCGATCCTGAGCTACATCTGTCGCATTGGCCTATTGTATTCATGAATTTACTGGGCGCTGTCGCGTTCGTGGGTCTTCTTTTAACAAAACGGCTGCGTCGCCGAGAGGTGCGTCAAGACAAACAGGCAACTCTTCAGCTAAGGTGACATCATGTTGCAATTCGTATTGCCAGGCACGCAGATGCTGCGAGACGCGCTGGGGCGGCAATTGCCCCTGCTTTCGGCTGTGGTCGTCCTCGGTCTGAGCAGCGCTGCGCTTGAAGGCGCCGGTATCGGTCTCGTCATCCCCATGCTGAGCATCATTGCCGGTCATGAGAATGACGCGGGAATGGGCGGCCTCTCTGCTGTCTTCCAACAAGTTGGATCGGGGTTGGATGATGGAGAACGACTCGTTATGATCGCGGTCATTGTCCTTGCCTTGATCACGCTGAAGAACGTTTTGGCATTTTCAAACACCGTGCTCACCACATACATCTATGGGAAAGCGAGCCACTCCATTCGAAGCGCGCTCTCACAGCAGCTCCTGAGCATAGGATACCCGTTCTTCCTGCAACAGAGTCCCGGCCGGCTGCTGAATATCATCTCCAACGAGTCGTGGCGGGCTTCGGATGCCATACAGACCGTCCTCGCATCGATTGTGAGCGCGTCGGCCGCGATCATTCTGCTGGGTTTCCTTCTGCTTCTGTCCTGGCCGATGACATTGTTCGTCGCGCTGGGTCTGGCGCTGGTCCAACTGGCGCACGCCATTCTCTCGGCCAGCCTGAAAGACCCGAGCCGTAGTGTCACAACGCTCAATGGCGAACTTGCATCCAGAATGCTCCATCTAGTGCATGCCGGACGGCTGATCCGTATCTTTGGGCAGGAGCAGCGTGAAAAGGTAGTTTTCGACAAAGCATCGGACGCCGTTCGCCGGGCTGGCTTCGTCCTCCAAACCCGGCAGGGGGCACTACCGCCGCTGACCGAGGTGCTGCATGCGATGCTTTTCTTGGCAGTGGTTGTGGGCGCATGGGTCGTGAACGTGAGTTTTCCGGTTATCGTCGCATTCATCGTTCTGCTCTACCGGCTGCAGCCGCATATGCGCGCCCTGCAATTGTCCTGGAGCCAGATCCAGGGTTGGAGCGGGTCACTGGAAGAAGTGAGATGGTTGCTGGATTCGTCGGACAAGCCGAAGCCTCCAGCGGGCACACAGCCGGCCCATGGCTTACATCAACGGATGCATTTCGACGGCGTGACCTTTAAATACCCTGGTTCAGGTTCCCGCGCCGCGGTGTTGCATTCCGCGACCTTCGAAATCCGCAGCGGTTGCTCGACAGCAATCATCGGTCGATCAGGTGCCGGCAAAACCACTGTGGTGAACCTTCTCTGCAGATTTGTGGATCCCGATGAGGGGCAGATCATCGTTGATGGCGTGCCCTTGAGCCAGATCGACCCCATCCAATGGCGAAGCCAGATCGCCCTGGCCAGCCAGGACCTGGAACTGGTGGATGGTACGATTCTGGAGAACATCACCTACGGGCAAGACCTGGCGACGGCCGCCGAAGCGGAGCGCGCGGCAAAATTAGCCGAGGCACACGAGTTTATAGAAAACCTGCCTTATGGGTATCAAACGATCGTTGGCTATAGGGGTGTCAATCTGTCGGCCGGACAGCGGCAGCGCATTGCACTGGCAAGAGCAATGGTGCGTGATCCCGACATTCTGATTCTGGACGAAGCCACAAACGCTGTAGACGGTCTCTCGGAAGCGGCGATCGTCGAGACGCTGAAAGCGAGGGCAGGACGGCGTACAACGATCGTGATCAGCCATCATCGGAGCACAATTGCATTCTGCGATGATGTTGTGGTCCTCAGTGGCGGTCGCGTGAAGAGCCAGGCTCCATTTGCCGAAGTAGCCTCACTGAGCATGGATCAACTCTATGAGCATGAAACGTCTGACGAGCATTTGGCCTCGGGCTGAAACGGTCTGAATTCCTCCAATGGCAATCTTTCCTCGTCGGCCAGCGGATCGCCAACCATAGCGGGCAGGTTGACGTCCTGGAAGGACGAGAGGACGGCGCTGCGACCTTCGTGTTCGACACGGTTTTGCAGATAGCACGTTTCGGCTTTCTGAGCCCCATCATGAGGCAGCATTGAAGGTCGAGTGAAGCCATTCTGGCAGAAACAGCAATCTTTACAAAGCGCCTGTGTGAGGCGCTTTGTAAGCCACCAAGCGGCCTGGTGATAGGCGGTGAACCGGGCAAGACTTGGTTTCGCAAAATCCAGACCTCGGATCAATATGTGTTGAGTTTCCTCTTCCCGGCAAATCGCAATACACTCTTTCGTCGTTTCCGGGTCCGCCTTGAAGGAAAGAAAGAGCTTGTATTTTCATCGCATCATTCCGTCTCTTGTCGTCGCCTTTGCACTTGTGGCCTCACCCGCCTTTGCGCAAGGTGAAGTACGGCAGGATACTGGCACGAACAAGCAAAATGCGACGGCCACGCAATCTCAGCCATCTTCCAGCGGTGACGAACAGGCAAACCCTCCCAGGACGGAAGGGGACACTTCCACGGACATTTTTAGCCTCCTGCCCACGGATTCGGTGACCGATCACGTCTTAAAGACCAGAACGCAGGAACTTACCTACACCGCGACCGCGGGCACACTCAGCCTCTTCGGCCAAGATGGGGCTCGGACCGCCAAGATTTTCTATACCGCCTACGTCGCGCGGAACAGACAACCCGGCCGCCCGCTCACCTTTGCCTTCAACGGCGGACCGGGAGCCGCCTCAGCCTATCTCCACCTTGGGCTGGTTGGGCCGCGCATTCTCGATTTCGGCCCAAACGGACAGGGTGGCACCAGCCCAACGCTCGTGGACAATCCGGATAGTTGGCTGGAGTTCACTGACCTTGTGCTGATCGATCCTGTCAGTACGGGTTGGAGCCGTGCGGCGAGCGTTAGCGTTGCTTCGAATTTCTATGGGGTTGGCCAAGATGCGGAGAGCATTGCCAAGACGATCGCACTCTACGTCAATCACAATGAGCGCATGGCCTCTCCGAAGTATCTGCTTGGCGAGAGTTATGGTGGTTTTCGCGCTGCAAAAGTCGCCTCTGCGCTCAAGGATGACCAGGGCATTCTTGTCTCGGGAATTATCATGCTGTCGCCGCTGATTGAGGGGCAGCTTTTGTTCGGGGCGAGCCAATATCCATTGGGGGCTGCCCTCCAACTTCCTTCGCTTGCGGCTGCGGAACTGGAACGCCGAAAAGCCTTCAGCCTGAACGAAATCCGGGAAGCGGAACAATTCGCCATGACGGACTACCTTGTGACACTTGCGGGACCTGAACCGTCGGGGAACAAGGCAAAAGCCTTCTATGCACGGGTTTCACAATTAACCGGCATACCCGAAGCGGTGGTGAGCCGGACGCGCGGCTTTCTCACGGACGCTTATGTCAAACACTCGAAGAGCGATGAATTTGAGGTTGTCAGTCCCTATGACGCATCCTTTGCCGTTTCAGACCCCTATCCCGAATCCGATGCCGACCGCAGCAACGATCCCGTCCTTGACGGATTCACACGTGCATACGGCGCGGCTTTCGCCAGCTACGCCCGTAATGAACTTGGTTTCCGCACGGAATTGACTTACACGCTGCTCGCGGAGAATGTGAACGATCGGTGGAAATGGAGCCGTCGCGGCGAGAACGGCGGTACGCGAGCTCAGGCTAGCGCGACCGACGATATTCGCGACTTGCTCTCGGTCATACCGTCTTTCCACTTGCTGGTAGCGCAGGGTTATAGCGATGCAATAACGCCGTATGGGATCAGCAAATATGTCATCGACCATCTGCCCTCGTCGCTTGCAGCGGGCCGGGTCGGCCTCAAGCTTTATCGTGGCGGCCATATGTTCTACACGCGGCCAAGCTCCCGGCATGACCTGAGTACGGATGCAAGGGGCTTCTTTTCCGGGCAGATGGGAAAGGCCCAAGGGGAATAATGGAGGACACGGTTTTCGGCGCTGGTTAGTCGTCGGAATGTTGAGAGGGCCCGATCGATCACTCCCACTCACCGCCAGACATGTGACGGTAGATATATATATATATATCTATTCGTCGAAGGGCCCTTAGCGGTCGCGCGATATCGCAGAGCGGCATTCCCGCCAGTTTTAGTGTGATCGGATGGATGGCTTTTCCAGATAGGCGACTATAGCAATGTGATCAGGCTCGAATATTGATTTAGAGAAACCCGATCCACCGACCGGCAATTATGGCGCTGACCCAAAGGGCCAAAGATAGGAATGCTGACGGCTGCACTCTCCTGTGCGGCCCACTGTTCATAAGTGCGAGCCGCCAATAGCGATTGTGATTGAGCAGCAAAGCGTTGGCGATACCTAAACCGACTAGCCCAACCTTGATGAGGAAAGCGGCATTGTGAATGTATGCGATGGGCCTCTAAGATCAAGCGTCATGATAGCGCCCAAGACAAGACCGACCGAAATGATGTGCGCAGCGTTGACAAGCAGATAGGCGATCTGGAACCGCCGGAGCATAACCGCTCCAGGCCATTCGGAAAGCACTTGCAAAAACTCCATCAGAGCGCTGATCAGTTCGTCTTTATGCGCTCGGGGTAGATATCAAATGTCTTTCCGCCCACCGCGATCCGCACTGCCTTCATCCGCTTTTCGCCTGGATCGGTGGACCGATTGCCGAGTGCGACGACTTCATCGCCGATCTTTGCCGAGTCGTGGACAAAACCTGAGCGTTCAGTCTGACGCGGGTTGCCGAGTTCCACACGCCAAAGACCATCATTCGCGGTTTCCACATCGAGCGTTGGATGCGGTGGGCCGATACAGAGTTCACGGATCACGCCCTTGAGCTCTGATCGGCCTCGGCCCGGGACCAGCCGTGATGCGCCCCAGCACCCGAGATAATCACCGTCGTCAGTATGACGCCGCCGAGAAACCTTCCGTACAAATTCGTCATCATATCTGCCTCCCTCCGGCTTCGCATGAGATACAGGGTTCCGAATGGGGAAAGTCTCGCACCAACTGCGTACCAGTTCAAATAATTCTGACATAATGCTAGTGGGAAAGCAGGCCCGGCTTGAGCGCGAGGACTGAGGCCCAGTGTTTCGAGTCCCGCTCGACATCGTAGCCGAGTGCCTCGAGGTCGGCGGCGGCTTGCGCAACCGTATAGGGTGAGTGGCATTCAACCTTGAGGCAGCCGACCTTGCCTGCCCATTCTGTATTCTGCTTGAGCACCAGCGCTTCTGCCCCCTCGATATCCATCTTGATGAAGTCGACACGCTCATCGTCCTTGAGCAGGGTATCGAGCGACCAAGCTGGCGCCGACCGTGTCTGAGAGCCAACAGGATCCCCGGTCACGTGCGCTCCGTGTTCCATGCCCTCGACGAGGACATACTGAATCGCACCATCCTCGACCCAGACAGCGCCGGTGATGACTTCGCAGCGCGAAGCGAAGGCGATGACATTGCGGCGGGCGAGATCGGCATTGGCCGCATCCAACTCCACCGCACTGATCCTGGCCCGCGGAAACGCTACGGCGTAGCGAGCCACGGTTAGGCCGATATTGGCGCCAAGATCCCAGATGCGTGTCGTGTTTTCCGGCGAAAGGACTTTTGGTGGCATATCGTAAGCGGCGCCGAACGTCTCATAGAGCACGACGAGATCGCTCGTGCCCGGCCGCACCCATATCGGTTGGCGGCCCAGCGATCGCAAGTAGAACGACATCTGCCGATCTTCGGACTTACCGTTGGCTAGGGCCCAAAGGAACCTCAGAGGCTGCATCCCAGGGCCAAACTCGCAGAACAGGCGGACCATGTCCCTAGTCCGATCAAAGACCGTCCGCTCCGGCATGGCTCACCTCCCCGCCCCCGTCTCCACTAGAGTAGCAGGGCATGAAAGTCTGTCCAGTTGACCGAAAGACTTACCGAATTCCACGGCTGTGGGAGCGTCGGCCTGCGGTGCTGGCATCTATTTCCGCTATCTAAGCTCAGAGGTGGAGCTGCGCTGGAGGATAGGCTGTGGCGGAAATGATGAATCTGGTTCCTGCATCATTCAGGACATATACCTATGTGGCGGCGATCCACTTACAAATGGAAAATCGTTATAGCAGCGGGCGCTATATCTAGGGCGACAGCACTTCATCACGCCCCAGTGCGGCAGCTCCGGGATCAATCGAACTCAATTCTCATATTAGAGCGCGACGAACTGGGAAATCGAACGATCACAGCATCTCAAGAGACGGTCGACCCAATATCAAAGAGATTAGGTGGTACCCACAATTGCCGACTCTCAATCCGCGTCAATGTTGATAAACTATTCTGTTGTTCATACTCGCTGGAATATCGGATGACGACCTTTCACCATCCTGAATTTGAGTGCGACCGTTGCAATCGCATCATTGTCGTATCGCCCCGGCTGCTAACGGCTGAGACCATCATTCGATGCCCGCAATGTCAAAATATCTTCGGAACATGGGGGAATTCGCTGCCGAGATTTGCTACTGAAAAAGATAATAAAGGCGTATTGCACCTGGCCAAACCGAAGTTGGCCCATGGAAGCAAAGTACGCTAGTACGAAAATGTGCCGCTTTCCGTGGAAACGGAAGCAATTTATGAGGAAGAAAGATGTCTGGGACTCCGTCTCAGCCACCCTGAGGCGTCTTCAATAGCAACGGGCGCTATCCTCGTGACAGGAGCTTCGGGTTTCATCGGTGTGGAACTTGTCGCGCAATTGAAGGCGAATGGATATTGGGTGATCGTCGCCACGCGAAACCCGGATAAATTTGGCCGCAATGGCATGGAATGGGTCCGTCTGCCGTCACCGGACGAACCTGTCGAGGCTTTCGAGCACATTCTCGGTCGAGTCAACCATATTGTGCATCTGGCGGCCATCCACACCCCGCAGTTTGCCGTGTCTGCTGACACTTACCATTCCGTGAATTGCGTCCTGACGGCCAAACTGGCAAGGGCTGCGCATAAAACCATATCGGGCAAATTCGTCTTCGTCTCAACGGTACGTGCCCAATGCGGAAGCCTCCATGAGGGTATCGCGCTGGAAAGCGATCCTCCGCAACCGACCGATGACTATGGACGCGCCAAGCTCGCTGCCGAGGCCGAAGTTGCCGCGGCGCTGATCCGTGGAAATTATACGATTCTACGACCGGTTCTCGTCTATGGCGCCGGTATGAAGAGCAACATGGCCATGCTCCTGAGGCTCGCAGCCTTGCCGTTGCCGCTGCCGCTGAATTCACTGACCGGTAAACGGTCCCTGCTTGATCGCGGGGCGCTTTGCCGGGCGATCATTCATTGCCTGAACGAGGCCAGCACAGATGGCGGCACGTTCATCGTTTCGGACAGGATTCCGGTAACCATACCGGAGATAGTCGCCGCCATGCGTCGCGGTCTGGGCCGGAATCACAGTTTGTTTTCCTGCCCGCCTTGGATATTGAACATTGCGGCACGAATGACAGGCCAGAACGATCGTCGGAGAAGACTGAATAGCGACCTCGTAGCAAGCTCGGCGAAGTTGCAATCGACGGGTTGGGACGCTGTTGAAAATCCCGCACGACGAATTGAAGAATTGTCCGACACACTCGCGGCAAGCGGGCGGCCACTGAACCGTTCCAAGCTCCTCGATATCCGAAAAGTGTGGTCTGCATCGACCACAAAGCTGCGTCAGGGGCTGGCTTCAATAAGCCGGCACGAGCGCCGACCATGATGATCATGTCGAACTCAACGACGCCCTGCCCACTCGGCCATGTCGGAAGCAGCGAGGCTCCTCGGATCGAGCATCGAACCCTGCCATAATTTCAAGAATCTATTTAGAACAAAAGGGGGCAAGGCGGACTTCTGGGCAACCGCTATTGAGTCCTTTCGCCGGTTGCTTCCCAAATCCGGCGTCATGACTGAGCAGGAGACGGATGTCTGGGCCGAAAGCCTCCGGAAAGATTCTGTGGAGGGCATCTTCTTCGGTGCCAGCAACTTCTACGGTTACGTCGCTCGGCGGCCATAGGCGAGCGCATGTATCGTTGCGTTCGTGGTCATCGAGAAGAGCGATCCGGATGCGGCACCGCCGCCTTCAGGCACGCATCTTCGTTTGGCGCAGTATCAGGGGCAGACCGCCGGGCTCGACGACGAGGAGGGGCGTTCAATTAATTACCTGCGGCGAGGACGCAACGACAATGCTCGTCGACGTAGGGATAAACTCGTGGCGCTACAATCGTTTGCGCTTCCAAACGATGTCGCCAAGTCACACTCGGGTCACATGGCCGAATTGGCGGAACTGCCACGGCCAACGGGATAACAGCGATCGGTGGTGGCCCACTGCATCAATTGGTTCTGTTATCCGTCATGGTTTCCAGCCTGGATGGCCGGTGCTGGCGCTTCTCGATATCGCTCTATGCGGCGCGCGGCCCTCTCACATGCGAAACATCATCACGCTCGAATATTTTGAACGTATTCCGGCCAGCGGCCTTAGCTGCGTAAAGAGCAGTGTCCGCTTTCTTGAAGAGCTCTGATTGTGCGCACCCATCGACAAGTGCAATTCCGACGGAGGCACCGAGCTTGATCTGTTGACCGCAATGAAGAACAGGCCTGCTTAGAGCTTCGACGATCTCATGGGCAAGGTTTGCAGTTGCAGTCGGACTAAAATGAAGTCCCAATAGAATTCCG
Source organism: Phyllobacterium sp. LjRoot231 (assembly GCF_964253365.1). Lineage (NCBI taxonomy): Bacteria > Pseudomonadati > Pseudomonadota > Alphaproteobacteria > Hyphomicrobiales > Phyllobacteriaceae > Phyllobacterium > Phyllobacterium sp. LjRoot231. The sequence goes on along the minus strand of NZ_CAXUQT020000001.1, from coordinate 1,369,332 downwards.
AATTCATCGCCCCCGATTCTTGCGACAATCTCTGCCTCGCCGCAAACACTCTTGAGACGATCAGCAATCTCTTTCAAGCAATCGTCCCCAACAGCATGACCCAATGTGTCATTGACATTCTTGAAACCGTCGAGATCGACAAGGAGCAGCGCTCCGCAGGAATTCCCATCGCCGTCACGTTCGCAAATATCCGAAAGCTTTGACTGAAACTGGCTTCGATTTGCCAGCCCAGTCATGAGATCGTATTCTGCCAGGTACTTCGTCCGATCCAAAAGAATTTTTTGCTCGGTGATATCTTGTTTCATGCCAAAAATGCGGACAGGAACACCCTCTTCACACTCGACTGTTGCGGTCAACCGTATCCATCGATGATTGCCCTTCGTTGTGATGATCTCCGCATCCATACTGAAACCACTGCGATCCTCGATTGCTCTGGTTCGCCGTCTGTGAAGCTCTTTTGCCGTCTGTTCCGGGTAACATTTAACGATTTCAGTCCGATCAAGGATTGACCCACGTGGAAGATCAAAAATGTCGTAGACCACGTCGGTCCACTGCAATGTCTCGTCAGGAAGGCTGCATTCCCATACACCAATCCTGGCCGCTACAGACGCTCTCGCGAATATCTTACGAATGTGCGTGAGTGCGGCGGCTTGCTCGCGGATTAGAGACTCCTTTGCCCCTAGTTCCGCCGTCAAGCGAACGACGGTATCGGCATCGCTCAGTTCGGTACTTGGGATATCGGACATATTGAGCTCTGTTGTCTTTCATGGCGCGACGCACATATTGATGCTGAAGCAATTAACGCTTTCTGTACAGCGCTTCATCTCGCCAGGCGCGCCATTTCTCTATGGTCTTCTCCATTTTTCATATCCCTCGGCGGATCGCAGCCCCTCGTGGAACATTTCAAGCTGCGCCAAGTTATCTCTTCGCTGCTTGCTGCCGGGAGGACATCATGTTTGACAAATTGTTCACACAGATTGCGAATTAGGTTGCGCTGGTGGCAGGCAAACCCCTTACCTTCATACTTTGTTGCCTCATCATATTGGTATGGGGCGTGGGCGGCCCTATTTTCGGCTTCTCCGACACCTGGCAGCTCCTAATCAATACCGCACGACTATTATTACCTTCCTGATGGTCTTTCTTATCCAGAACACGCAAAACCGCGATGGCGTAGCGATCCAGGCAAAACTCGATGAGTTGCTGCGTGTAGGCAAAGCCAGAAATGCCTTCATCGGCATTGAGCATCTGCCGGAAGAAGAAGTCGAAAAATTTCGCAAGCAATGCGAAGCTGCTGCCAAAAGAGCCGACAAGGTGTTGGCGGAACGGGCGGCAGACAAGTCGACGGAACGCCGTTCATCGTTGAAAACGTCAAAGGCAAAAGCACAGACCTGATTTTTAAAGAGAAACCTCCCGGTTTTCAGGCGTCGAGTGCATCAGATCTCGCGGAACCGATCCCTCATTTCGTTGCAATGCAGCTATGCAAACTTGTCACTGCAAGTTCCAGAGGCTGTCTACTATATGAGCAGCATGATCGAAAAATGATCAAACAAACAAAAGATTATAAGGTGAGTGAAATGAACCTGATCCGCTCTTACAATAACTGGCGCCGCTATCGTGACACGGTCACAGAACTGAACCGCTTGTCCGCACGTGAACTGAATGACCTCGGCATTTCCCGCGGCGATATCTCCTTCGTCGCCAAGAAGGCCGCTTCGGCTCAGTAATAGAATTCGATTAACCTCCGGGGCACTCCTCCTCCCAAGCCGCGGATGGTCTGAAGACCGGGACTCTCCTCCCAGCCGGTCTTTACAAATAGCACCCACCGCTCCTCCCGCGGTGGGTGTTGTTTTTTGGAAATGCTCTTCTCAGCGTTGCGTCGCTGCTTCCTAGCCCGTAACAGTGGTGTATCGACAGGCGGGGATTCATGACGGGCGGTATCCATCACATCACCCTGATCACGCGTAATGTTCAGGCAAATGTCGACTTCTATGTCGGCTTTCTCGGTCTACGCCTCGTCAAGCGTACGGGCGGTTATGAAGACGCGACGCAGCTCCATCTCTTGTATGGAGATGCCTCGGCAACGCCGGGATCGCTCGTTACTTTTCTTGTGTGGGAAGATGGCTCCCCGGGTCGTGTCGGATACGGGCAACCGAGTGAAATCTCGCTCGCTATTGCCCCCGAAAGTATCGGCTTCTGGCTGACGCGTGCCCTGCAATTCAACATTGCAACATCAGGACCCGTACAGGAATTTGGCGAACCGGTTCTGCGCTTGCATGATCCCGACGGTGTGATTGTGAAGCTCGTCGGAACACAGGCTGTAAAGGCCGGCGATCTTTGGGTAAATGACGAAATTCCTCGAGCCGATGCGATACGCCGCATCCGCGGTGCAACGATTCTCACTGAAAACCCGCAAGAGACGCGCGCCTTCCTCGCCGATTATTTTTCATTCATTGCAAATGACCATACCGAAACGATCACAAGAATGGTTTCAACGTCCGGCGATTGTATCGACGTTCGCGACGCTACAGGTCTCTGGAGCTCTGCGCCCGGAACCGGAACAATTGATCATATCGCGTTTCGAGCTGCGGACATTTCCGAGATAGCTGCAACCTATGATCGCTTGACCGCGAGCGGAGCCGCCGCAACGGCGTTACACGATCGCAAATATTTCCATTCGATCTATGTGCGCGAGCCCGGTGGTAGCCTGTTCGAAATGGCAACTGACGGACCGGGGATGCTCGTAGACGAACACCCCAGACGCTTGGCACAGAACTGTTCATCCCACCACATTTCGCTGAGGAAGCCGAAAACCTGAAAGTAACGCTGCCGCAATTCGGCTTGCCGAAAGAGGAACGTTTCATCTATCGCGAGCTTCCGTTTATTCACCGGGTCTACACGCCGGACCATCCGAACGGACAAACGCTGATCCTCCTCCATGGCACTGGCGGTAGTGAAACCAGCCTCATGCCTCTCGCTGCAAAGGCCTCACCCAATACAACATTGATCGGTCTGCGTGGCCGCAGCAACGAAGAAGGCTCGTCCCGCTGGTTCCGGCGCTACGGACCGCTCAGCTTTGATCAGAAGGACATTCGGTCGGAGGCGGAAGCGCTCGCCGCCTTCATCGAAGGAGCGGTTGAAGCCTATGGGTTAGATCTGCAAAAGACCACCTTTCTAGGCTTTTCCAACGGCGCGAACATGCTTGCCGCAATGATGCAGCTGCATCCGGGCCTTGTCCGCAATGCGGTGTTGTTGCGCGCAACGAAAGTATTGGAGAATACACCGGAAGCCGATCTCAGCGGAGCAAGGATTCTCGCAGTTACCGGCGACCACGATCTGTTTGGATCACATGCGCCCGCGCTTGAAGCGGAATTGCAGCAGTCTGGCGCTGATATCGCCATCAAAGCTGTGTCCGCCGGTCACGAGACCGGCCCTCATGACATCGAAGCCATCCAGCAATGGCTGAGGTTGTAGAAAAGCAGGCCGGAGTTTATCAGGCCTGTTTCGTTAGTCTCACACCAAAGGCTTGAGTCCGGCTTCGATAGAAGCACGCTTGCCTTCGAGGAACGGCGGCAGCGACAGGCGCTCGCCAAGAGTTTCCAAAGGCTCGTCGACCGTGAAGCCCGGACCATCCGTGGCGATTTCGAACAGAATGCCGTTCGGCTCGCGGAAATACAGCGAGCGGAAGTAGTAACGCTCAACCTCGCCGCTGGACGGCATGCGGAAACCCTTCAGCCGTTCCGTCCATTCATGCAATTGCTGCACGTCCGGCGCGCGAAATGCGACGTGATGCACAGCACCAGCACCCTGCCTTGCAGCAGGTAGATCCGGTTGAACAGCCACGTGCAGTTCAGCAGAGGGACCGCCCTCGCCCATTGCAAACACATGAACATGGCCCGCACCATCCGGAGATGGGTAGGTATTGACCTGACGCATGTTCATTACATGAAGAAGGATCGCTTCCGTGTTGGTAATGTCGGGCACGCTGAGGGTGATTGGGCCGAGCCCGCGGATCTGATGCTCAGCGGGAACAGGGCTTTTGTCCCACGGGTGCGACGCTCCGGCGCCGCCATCATTGATCAGCCGGAACCGTTGTCCTTCGCCATCTTCGAAATCGAGCGAGCCGTAGCCACCGATTTCAGCGATATCACCGGATTTCACGCCGAGTTCGGTGAAGCGAGCTTTCCACCATTCCAGACTGGCTTTGCTGCCAACACGCAAACCTGTACGCGAAATGCTGTGCGTACCGCGACGTTCAGGACCGACTGGCCAGTCGAAGAAGGTCAGATCCGTGCCAGGGGTTGCCTCTCCATCTGCATAGAATAGATGGTAGGCGCTTGTATCGTCCTGGTTGACAGTCTTCTTGACCAGCCGCAGCCCAAGCGTTTGGGTGTAGAACCGCAGATTTTCCGGCGCGTTCGCCGTTACGGCAGTCAGATGGTGAATGCCTGTCAGTTGTAAGCTCATCGAAGCCTCCTGAAATTGGTTCGTTCGGGCACTATCGCCGTTGGAGTGAATATCTGCGTTGCCAGTCCACCAATAAAGAGCGAATATCTGCAACCTATGTTCGACCAAAACGAACAAAGCGCTCGCGCTAGTCTTTAAAACCGACCTAACGTCCACTATAACAAAACCATGAAGTGGCGCTTCGATGATCTTCTCACTTTTCTCGACGTAATGGAAACCGGCAGCGTCACGGCGACGGCCGCGCGCCTCAACCTTTCGAAATCTGTAGTAAGCAAGCGTATTTCCGATCTTGAGGGCGCACTGGGCATAGAACTGTTCCAGCGCTCACCACGTAAGTTGCTGGCATCCGACAACGCCCGCGACTTTGTCGAGCGCATCAGGCCCCTCATTCGAGAAATTATCGAGGCCGCCGACACAGTTGGCGAGAGGCACAGCGCTATTCGCGGTAGTTTACGGATTGCCGCTCCAATGTCATTCGGTACGCTTTATCTTGGACGAATGATCGCTGACTTCGCCCGGCAATATCCTGAGTTGGAGGTCGCCGTGGAATTCGAAGATCGGATGGTCGATCTGGTGCGAGGCGGTTACGATGTCGGCATACGCATCGGCATACTCAAGGATTCAAGCCTCATTGCTCGCAAGCTTTGCACCGATGCTCGCGTTATTTGCTGCAGCCCGGATTTCGCAGCGGCCAACGGTTTGCCAAGTAAACTCGAAGAACTGAGTTCTTTCGCGTGCATCGACTATTCGAACGTCAATACCAGCCAATTGTGGCAGTTCGAGAATCCGGCTTCTCCCGGTGAACCAATCGCAGTAGCCATGCATGGCCGCATCGTCGCCAACAATGGCGAGGCGATGCGCGATATGGCAATCGCCGGGCTCGGGCTGGTACTGCTCCCTATGTTCATCGCCGCCGACGCCCTGCGCGCGGGTACACTCATTCCAGTGCTGCCTGAGGCTGCGCCACTTCCCTACAGAATATATGCGGTGTATCCGCCGACACGGCAAGTCTCGGCCAAGGTCCGATCCTTCATAGACCATCTCGTACGTCATATTGGTGACCCGCCCATCTGGCAAATGACCGATGCGTTCCATGCTGAACGACCTTAATTTGGCCCTGCACCACCCGAATCACCTAATGCGGTTTGCAAGCCTCTTCAGAGCGCAATCTCGAATTTCATAGCCGGTTTTGAAAAAAACCCTGTAAACACTGGGTATAAACCCGCATTTTGGGCGTTCTTGCTGATGACAGGGCGGGAATCGCGTGCCATACAGACGCCTCCGATCAACGAATATACTGAGGAAACCGCCAAAATGAATACGTCCGATCTCATTGAAAAGCTCGTCGCTGATCAGGGTCTTACAAAGGTTCAGTCCAAGGCGATTGTTGATAGCGTTCTTAAGGGTATCACCGATTCCGTCGTCGCCGGCGATGAAGTTTCGCTGCCAGGCTTCGGCAAGTTCAAGGTACAGTCGCGCGCAGCTCGCGAAGGCCGCAACCCTGCTACGGGCGCAACGATCAAAATCGCAGCTTCCAAGAAGGTCGCCTTCCAGCCTGCAAAGGCCTTGAAAGATGCGCTGAACGGCTGATTCCGTTCGCTGTGAAATTCAAAAAGGGCGGTGCGGGTGCGCCGCCTTTTTTGTTGGTTCGGGCCAAAGGCGCCACCGCCGCATTAAGAAACAGAGGACTTTGCCATAAATCCGCCCTGTCTTCGTTGCAGGTGACGTTTGCGCGATTGAGCAATTTGCGTAATTGAAGTAAGGCTTTATCAACTATAACGGATGCATTTATGATGTGGCGGATCAGATATCCGCGCGTTTTGGGGCCCTTGCGAACACAATCGGCGAACTGGTAACAGCTGCAATAATGAAGACACTGGCACATATCCTTGCGGCACTGATGCTCACTCTGCTTGTGGCGAGTTGCCAAAACTCATCGGTCGATGATTTATCCCCGAATGGTGCAGGCACGCAGCTACCGGAGAAGCTCGTCCAGAGCATGAAGGCGAAGGGCATGAGCCTCACATCGCCTGTCATGTTTCGCATATTCAAGGAAGAAAGCGTCCTTGAAGTATGGAAACGCAAGGACAATGGCCGTTACGACATGGTCACCAACTACCAGATCTGCAAATGGTCCGGCAAGCTTGGCCCGAAGTTCATCGAGGGTGACCGCCAGGCACCTGAAGGGTTCTATGCAGTGCGCCCGGCGCAGATGAATCCGAAATCGAGCTATTACCTCTCGTTCAACACCGGCTTTCCCAATGCATTGGACCGCGCCCTTGGCCGTACCGGTGCCAATTTGATGGTACATGGCGCGTGCTCGTCCTCGGGCTGCTATTCGATGACTGATGCACAAGTTGCACAGATTTATGCCTTCGCCCGGGATGCTTTCAAGGGCGGCCAAGAATCGATCCAGCTCGAGGCGTTTCCATTCCGTATGACCGCGGCCAACATGGCGAGATATCGCGACGATCCGAACTATGGCTTTTGGAAGAACCTGAAGGAAGGCTACGATCATTTCGAGATCACCAAGGTGCCGCCGAAAGTGGACGTTTGCGAGAAGAAATATGTCTTCAACCACACTTCCGATCCAAATGCGCCAATTGCCGCCACCGCCACATGCCCGCCTTCGGATCAGCCTGAATCGCTGAAGATGGCCTATCAGTCGTATCAGACCAGCTATGAAACGGCATTCTCGTCCATGGTCGGCAAGGGTAAGATTACACCGCCTAGCCGCTCTATTCAGGGCATCGCAGAAGCGAAAATCATCGCTGACTGGAGCGCTCGTCGTGCTCGCGGTGAACGCGTGACACAGGAGCCGCCGTCCCTTTCACCGCAGGACAAGGACGCGGCAACGAAGCCGCAGGTCATGGTTCGCCTTGCCTCCGCGGTAGCAGCCGACAAAGCCAAGGAAGAGCGCGAAGCCTCCAAGAGAACACGCATGGGAAAGAGCATCGCCTCGGCTGCACCTGCGCCCATCACACTGGCACCGTCGCCGGTTCCATCAGCTACCGCGGTAACACAGCAGCCCGTAGCCGTGCCGCAAACCACTGCCGCGCTGACGCCGGAAGGCGCCGCACCTGCCGCTGAACAGCCGGCTCCGGCCAAGAAGCCCTGGTGGAAGATTATCGGCAACTAGCCAGCAGAGAGAACATTATGAACGCCGAGATATACGATCTTCGGGGTTTAAATTGCCCCTTGCCGGTGCTCAAGACACGCAGGAAACTTGCCGATATGGTTGCTGGCAACCGCATATGGGTTGAAACAAGTGACCCTCTGGCTGTCATCGACATGCCGAATTTTTGCCTGACCGAGGGTCACAGGCTGATCGAAACACTCAGCATCGACGGCGGCCACCGATTTCACATTGAATGCGGCTGATTCAGCCTAATTTAACACCGGAAATCGCCAATGGATTATCGAAGAGCGCAGCGCGATCCGGCATGTCGATCTGAGGTTGGCCCAGAAATGCATTAAACAGTTGGGTGACGTAGCTCTCCGGCAAATCCTTGACGATCATGACGAGACGCGTTTCGCGAACACCATTCGGCCACGACGCCAGCCGTGCCGGCGGATGAAAAATCTGCTGTACACCATGTATGACAAGAGGCCGCTCCGGATCATCTGCCAATTGTACGATGCCCTTCACGCGCAGCAATTTTTCGCCATGCGCCGAACGCAACAGATCAAGGAACATATCTAGGCTGGACAGCGGTATCGGTGTATCGTGTTTGAGCGAGAATGATCGGATCGCCGCGTCGTGCCTGTTGACGTCGTGATGATGGTGATGGTGCTCGTGGTGGCCATGATCGTGACTATGATCAATCCCACCGCGATCACGCTCACGATCACGATAAGCCTCCGTTTTCAGCCAGCGCTGCACATCGATCGTTTTGGTCTCGGGATTGTAGACACCGCACTCGAACAACGCGGCATATCCCGTGCGCTGGTCGCCTGCATCGATCAGGTCAGCGCCCGGATTTAACGCAGCAAGCCTTGCACGCAATGCCGGCAGGTTTTTTTCGGCGCCCGGCAAATCCGTCTTGGTTATGACGATGCGATCAGCGACAGCAGCCTGTTTCACGGCTTCCTCGTGCGCATCAAGTGTCGCCATGCCATTGATTGCGTCGACGGTGGTAATCACCCCATCGACACGGAAAGCCTGCAACAGGACCGGATGTCCCATGATAGCATGCAGAACCGGTGCGGGATCAGCAAGGCCGGTCGTCTCGATGATCACCCGCTTCAACCGCTGCAATTTTCCCGTCTGCAATCGGTCGATCAAATCCGAGAGCGTATCGACCAACTCGCCCCGTACAGTGCAGCACAGACAGCCGTCGGAAAGCTCTATGATCCCCTCACTAGCCTTCTCGACAAGCAGATGATCTATGCCGACATCGCCGAACTCGTTGATAATCACCGCCGTATCGGCAAGAGCCGGATCCTTCAACAGTCGGTTGAGCAACGTCGTCTTTCCCGACCCCAGAAAGCCGGTTAGTACCGAGACCGGTATGGGGGCGTCGGCCATTAATTCACTGCCTTCAAGGCGTCGCTTGCATCCGTCAGCGACGAGCGCTCAGGCCGCGGCATCGGAACCGGGATCCGGTTCAACTCCATCCCCATTGAATTGATTTTCGCCGGCAGCAGCGCAACCTTTTCCACGGCCGGTTCATGATCCATCCTGTTCATGTATGGCGATCCCTGAACGATGTGCCCTTCCAGGTCTTTGCCATCCCACGTATCGGATCCGGCTTCTTTCGAGCAAACACTCGGGCGCATGTTGACGGCCACGTCGCGAGTCGGCGCACCATAAGGCTGCAACGTCTCGATCGTCGTGCCACTGCCTTGGGTCTCGAAGCCCTTGGCAAGCAGTTCCGCTGCTTTCGTCGCCCGCGTTGTCAGTTTCAATTCGCCCAAGACGACGGTGATGATTGTCCGGCCGTTGCGAGTTGCAGAACCGATCAGATTATAACCGGAGGGGCAAACAAAGCCGGTCTTCATGCCATCGGCACCCTGAAACCGGCCAATAAGCGCATTCAGATTGGGCTGAAGCTTCTTGCCGCCATAGTCGATGGCTTCGATGTCGAAATAGTGCGCATATTGCGGAAATTCACGGCGCAGTTGCAGCGTCAGAATCGCGAGATCACGCGCGGTCGTATAATGGTCGTCCGAATGAAGCCCATTGGGATTGACGAAATGCGAGCCTGTCATGCCCAGACGTTTGGCCTCGTCATTCATGAGCACGGCAAACTTGTCTGAAGAACCGCCCAGCGTCTCGCCGACCGCCATGGCAATATCATTGGCGGACTTGACCATCATAATCTTGAGCGCATTGTCCAACGTCAGTTCGGAGCCGACCTTGTACCCCATCTTGCTTGGCGGCTGTTTTGCAGCAAGCGCCGTAATCCTGATTGGGGTATCCAAAGTAATCTGGCCGGACGCGACCATCCGGAATGCCACATAGACTGTCATCAATTTGGTCAGTGATGCCGGGTACCAGCGCTGGAAAGCATCTTCCTGGGAGAGGATTTCGCCATTACCGGCATCGACGGTAATGTTCGCACCAGCGAGCGCCGTGGATTCAGCGGCCATCCCGGCGATCATCACACAACCCGAGAGAAAGAGCGCTACAGTTTTCCGCATTCCTGAAATCCGACCTGTCTGTACTGAGTTCTAGGCATTAAGTCGTGCTTCACGCCGAGCGGCAATGGCCTTATCTATCTTATGTGGCAGGCTAAAGGCAAAGCACGTTTCTTCTGTGCACGAAATTGTCAACGCATAACCGCAAAAATCGCTTTTGATTTTTGGAAGGGATTATGCGCCATTAAAGTGTTACTGCGTCTTTTACCCGTCCGAAAGGACGCGCGGCACATTACGGTGAAGTTGGAGTTATTTATGCCATTGCTTAATCGCGCGATCGAAATGCAGGGTGAGGTTTCCGGGTGGCGCCGTCACCTGCATGAGAATCCGGAACTGATGTTCGATGTACACCAAACCGCGCAATTCGTCGCAGAAAAGCTACGCCAGTTCGGTTGCGACGAAGTGCAGACCGGCATTGGGCGCACCGGTGTTGTCGGCATCATTCGCGGGCGTCATGGCGAAGGTCCGACTGTGGGCTTGCGCTCAGATATGGATGCGCTGCCGCTCACTGAAATTACCGGCAAGCCCTGGGCATCCCATACGGACGGCAAGATGCACGCCTGCGGCCATGATGGCCACACCGCAATGCTTTTGGGTGCCGCGCAATATCTGGCCGAAACCCGCAACTTTAGCGGTTCAATCGCGGTTATCTTCCAGCCCGCGGAAGAAGGCGGTGGCGGTGGCCGTGAAATGGTCAAGGACGGCATGATGGAGCGCTTCTCCATATCGGAAGTCTATGGCATGCACAATATTCCCGGACTTCCCATCGGTCAGTTTGCCATTCGCAAAGGCCCGATCATGGCTGCAACGGACGAGTTCACCATCACCATCGAAGGTCGCGGCGGGCATGCCGCACAGCCACATCGGACCCTTGATCCGGTTGTCATCGGGGCGCAACTGGTCAATGCGCTGCAAACCATCGTCTCGCGCGGTACCGATCCGCTCGATTCGGTAGTCCTGTCGGTCACCAAGTTCCACGCCGGCGATGCCCATAACATTATTCCGCAAAGGGCCGAGCTCGCCGGCACGGTCCGCACGCTCCGTCCGGAAATGCGCGACTTTGCCGAAAAGCGCCTGATCGAGGTCGCTGAGGGCATTGCCGGTGCCTTGGGCGCAAGCGCAAGTGTCCATTATGCCCGCAACTATCCAGTAACGTTCAATCATGCTCGCGAGACGGATTTCGCGGCAAAGACTGCCCGGAATGTGGCCGGAGATGGCGCAGTCAACGAAGAAGTCGCGCCCATGATGGCGGGGGAGGATTTCTCTTATATGCTGGAAGCGCGGCCAGGCGCCTTTATTTTCATAGGCAATGGTGAAAGCGCCTCGCTGCACAATCCCTCCTATGATTTCAACGACGATGCGATCCCGCACGGTATCAGTTACTGGGTGCAACTGGCTGAAAGCGCTCTCCCGCCGTCATCCTGATTGTCATTAAAACGCAAAAATTTCTGCGTATCTTCAGACTTGGCGTCCGCGCCAAAAAACAGTATGTCAGGGCAAATGGTCCCGTAGCTCAGTAGGATAGAGCAGCTTTAAGAGCGCTAAACTTTACCACTATGATCTGAAACACTGATCAGGCGCGGCTTTGAGCTAGCGGTAATGTTACCGATCTGTGTTGGATGAAGGCTGTTGATCCCTGCTCAATGCTGCGCTAAGGAGGTTGGGCCAAAAGTGTCCACGTAGCTCAGTAGGATAGAGCACAAGATTCCTTTTGAAAATTGGGCGTTATGACGGGAAACCTCATAACGGATCTGCTCAAAGTCGGGGAAAGCTTCGCTGTCTGCAGCATGCCAATCCCGAGCCAAGCCCGAAAGAAATTCCGGGAAGGTGTAGAGACTGGACGGGCAGCGCCTAAGGGTTTCGACCTACGGTGGAGGGACAGTCCAGACCACGAACGTCCGATGGACGGCGACGAAAGTCGAAGTGGGATGAATCTTGGGGTCGGAGGTTCGAATCCTCTCGTGGACACCATAGCGCTTTGGCAAGCCGTAAGAAAAGTAACGTATCGCTCAGTCGCAGGCTCGGGTCCAAGAATGACTCGATTTCCTCCTAACTCGGACCAACTGCCAAAGCCAGTTCGGCGTCGGTTTGGTCATCGCGCAGGATCGGATGTATCTACTGAAGATCGACACCCAAGCAAACTGCTCTAACGGTGTCTTGAAAATCCACTCGGATACCGCGTCGCCATCGTCGGTAGTTGGAGATAGCCCTGTATCGCCGTTCCAGTTTTCGCCGTCACGAGCGAGGATTACTTTGCACCCGTTACCATTCAAGGATTGTCCGACAGTGCTGCCGGCGCAACATATTCTCTGGTGCCAGAGACTGGAACTATAGAAGCAGCTAAATTGAGCTTCCGATGTAGTTACAGTTACGTACTTCTCTTCGTGAGAGAGACGAGCAACAATCTGGGTGCCGGAACGCGCGGGGAGCACAAACTATCGCCAAACCAACTTGAAGCCGTTCAGAAAGAGCGCGGCCCTTATTCTGGACGGGATTCCTGTTTGCCTGATTGCGCCGTATCTTTGGCCGCGTGCAAGTGAGTTCGGACGAAATGGGCATGCACTTTTTAGCCGTGCCCGCCCACCAACGTACCCGTTGCGGGCCAACTGCGAAGGCGGCCGAACGACGGGCGCATGCCGTCAATGCTCAGTTCATCTCTCTGATCACATCCAATGATAACTGAGGAGGTGCAGACGATGTTCGGGGACTTGGCGCGGCTCCTTAGTTTCTAGATGACGGGAAAGTTCTGTCGATTTTAAACCCATAAGTACCATCAACAGGGGAACAATCATGACATCGATCCGAAGCAAGGTCTCATTGCTGGCAATCCTGATTGCGGCAGCCAATCTCAACAGCGGAAATATAGCATTTGCCCAATCCGGAGGCGAAATTCCAGCGATCCTCGTAACGCCCGACAAAGTCGAGTCCCGTATTGGCACGCTGGAATTCAAAGACGGTGCTCCAAGCGCGGCAACTGTCGAGAAAGTTCGCGACACGCTGGATTTCACCCGCGGCCTCGACGTCTTCCTCAACAGTTACGGCGGTGCATCCGCCTATGCGATCCGCAAAGGGCTCCTTAGCATCGGCGCGGAGGACAATGCCGTCACCATCTATCCCGAACTGATGGATGCCAAGTCGCTGTTTCTTACGGCAAACGCCGACACCATCTACTACTTCAGCGCCGTCGACCTGAGCAAGGGCCCCATGGTGGTCGAACAGCCTCCGAAGGGACTTGGGACCATCAACGACATGTGGTTCCAGTGGATCGTCGACGTCGGATTTCCGGGCCCCGACCGTGGCGAAGGCGGAAAATATCTTCTGCTTCCCCCAGGCTATGACGGTCCCGTTCCGGACGGTGGATTTTACGTAGCGCGGTCAAAGACGAACCGTGTGTTGTATGCCGCTCGCTCCTTCCTCACCGACAATGATCCGAAGCCAATGGTCGAGGTGATCAAGAAGACGATCAAGATTTATCCTTACACCCCCGGTGCAGTTGGCACGAGCATTGCAACGGCGCTTGAAGGCAAGCTAAAACTTGAAACCACTCCGCCAATTCCTGAGACCAAGATCATTGAGGCCAGCGGGAAATCATACAATACGATTCCGCCAAGCGATTATTCGTTTTTTGAGATGATCAACGCCAACATTCAGGATGAGCCAGCCGATTCCTATAATCCGGAACTTGCCGGCCAATTGGCGGCAATCGGCATCGTGAAGGGTAAGGAATTCAAGCCGGACGATCGGATGAAGAAGATACTCACCGATGCCGCCGCGGTCGGAAATGCTGCCGGACGAATGCTGAATTGGCGCTCTAGCGTGTCTCATCCTGATTGGGCGTACTACCCAAACTCAATGTGGGGCAACATGCTGTGGGAAGGTGGGGCCAATTTCGAAACGCCGCCGCCGATGATCACCAAGGAGGGGCTCTTCGAGCCGTTGCCGCCGACTGGTGCGCGGACACTCGATTCCAAGACGGCCTTTTATTACGGCTACACCCTCGACTCCCCGGGCATGATCATGCGGCTTCCCCGCGTTGGCTCGCAATATCTCATGGGCTTTATTGACGCGGACAAGAACGACCTCGACGGAGGCAAAACCTACAAGGTGACGCTTCCGCCGAATATTCCAGCGGCCGCGTTCTGGTCATTTACGCTTTACGACAACCAAACACGCTCGATGCTCGACACGCCGCAACGCTATCCGCGGGCTGGAAGCCAGTCCTATCCTTCGCCCGCTGCCGAAGCCGATGCGGACGGCTCCACGACAATCTTTTTCGGCCCGAAGCAACCGGAGGGCGTGAAGCGTGGCAACTGGATTCAGACCATGCCCGACAAAGGCTGGTTCACGCTGCTTCGTCTCTATAGCCCGCTTGAGCCTTTCTTCACCAAGGAATGGCGTTTGAGTGAAATTGAACTTGTCGAATAATCGGGCGAAAGGGGCTCTGCGGCCAATTTGGACAGAGTGGTCAGGAAACGATCTGTAGATCGCTAAAGGCGTTGAAGATTTCCATATTGTCTTCAACGCCTTAGAGCCAATCTGGTGGTTTTTGCTACATAATTCCGCATTTTAAGGAAACAACACTTAAGCCAGATGTAGAATGCAGGCGTCTTGCGTCGGGGGGATTTAGATGGCCAAACTAAAAAATTTCATCAGACGTTACACCTCAATTTCGGCAGTGATCGACATCCTACGTCGGGAGGAATTGCCGTTGTTGGACCCCCAAACGTGGGATGACCGTAACGACCGATACTTCATGAACCTCTATAAAAGTCAAAAAAATATATCGGGCCTATATGGGCTATGTGCTGCGCAGTGTTCGGAAACTTATCACCACTGGCGCGTTTTTACCGGAACTGCCGATGGCGCTTGTATTGAGATTAAACGCCGACCCCTTGAAGAAAGCCTCAAGGGGGAGCCAAACATACGTTTTGAAGAGGTTCGATTATCTTCGTTTAGAGCAGGTCGAGACGCTCAGCACAAAGGATGTGGAGCGATTACCGTTTATAAAGAGAGTGGGTTTTACGGCTGAAGAAGAGTACCGAATTATCGCACAGTCGGATGAACCCCAGCGCACAGCATTCTCCATCGACATGCCGCTCACTTGGATCAACAAAATCTATCTTAATCCATGGCTCCCCGATACAATTTCGGAAAGCGTAAAAGCAACGCTCAGATCATTTCCGGGTTGTAGCAAACTCCCGGTACAAAAATCGCGTCTCATTGACAGTGGGCGCTGGAAAAAGGCGGGTGATAAAGTTGTTGGAAGGTCGGTACCAAGCACGCCGTTGAGAAAAAAACAAATCTTTGACAAAGTCAAAATAAAAACTGGTGTGAAACGTGAAAAAAATACGAGCTCTCTATTTGCGCACTTACGAGTATTAGGTTTACTACTTAAAGCGACAAAGTCGGGGAGCGTGTGCATGTCTAGATCAGGAATTCTTCAAATGGTGGCCGTTGAGGATGTCGAACTCGACCGCTCAAACCCACGTATCCGAAAGTTTTTGGAAATGTATGGCGAAGAACCGACTGTTGATTTCCACTGAGAACTGACCCGGTATTTCCACCGAGATTTGACCCGCCTTTATGTATGTTTCGGATCGGGTGTTGTGGTCAAGTTCCTGTTTTTCTCCTTCGTGTTTTTCGGTTTATGGGCTGAACTGTTCTTGAAGCGGAAACTGTCGTTCCCCGTTTCGAGTATGTGGCAGTGATGTGTGAGCCGATCGAGCAGTGCCGTGGTCATCTTGGCATCGCCAAACACGCTGGCCCACTCGCTGAAGCTGAGATTGGTGGTAATGATGATGCTGGTGCGCTCATAGAGCTTGCTCAACAGATGGAAGAGTAAAGCCCCGCCTGATGCACTGAACGGCAGGTATCCAAGCTCATCGAGAATGACGAGATCGGAGTGGACGAGCCGATTGGCGATCTGCCCGGAACGCCCCTGTGCTTTCTCTTGCTCAAGCGCATTGACCAGCTCGACCGTTGAGAAGAAACGGACCCGCTTGTGATGATGCTCGATGGCCTGGATGCCGATCGCCGTTGCGATGTGCGTCTTGCCTGTGCCGGGTCCACCGATGAGGACAATATTGTTGGCCTCATTGAGGAATTCGCAGCGATGGAGCTGGCGCACGAGGGCTTCATTGATCTCGCTGCTTGAGAAGTCGAAGCCGTTCAGATCGCGATAGGCTGGAAAGCGTGCCGTCTTGAGCTGATAAGCTGTCGATCTAACCTCCCTTTCCGCCGTCTCGGCCTTGAGGAGTTGCGACAGGATCGGAATGGCGGTCTCGAAGGCCGGCGATCCCTGTTCGGTCAGTTCACCGACTGCTTGCGCCATGCCGTGCATCTTCAATTGCCTCAACATGATCACGATAGCACCGCTGGCAGGATTATGACGCATGGCGCACCTCCGTCTTCCTCAGGGCGTCGTAGCGTTCGACATTGGCCTTGGGCTCGTTGGTGAGCATCAGGGCCTGCGGCGCATCGATAGTTGGCGGCGTGAAGGATTTGCCATCGACCAAGCGATGAAGCAGGTTCAGCACATGCGTCTTCGTTGGAACGCTGGACTTCAATGCCATGTCGACGGCCGAGAGCACGGCTTGTTCATCGTGCTGAAGGACAAGCGCCAGGATGTCGACCATCTCGCGATCACCTCCCGGCTTCTTGAGCAGGTGTTGCTGCAGCGTCCTGAAGGCGTCTGGGAGTTCGGTGAACGGTGCACCGTTGCGAAGAGCGCCCGGTTTGCGCTGCACGACCGCCAGATAATGCCGCCAGTCGTAAACCGTCTGTCCCGGTCCATCATGCGAGCGGCTGATGATGCGGCGGTGTTCGCAGATGATCAGGCCCTCTGCAGCGACAACGATGCGATCCGGGTAAACCCGAACGCTGACGGGCCGATTGGCGAAGGATGCTGGAACGCTGTAGCGATTACGATCCAGGTGCACGAGGCAGGTCGGGGAAACCCGCTTGGTGTATTCAACAAAGCCGTCGAAGAGACGGGATGTTGGCATCAGAGCCTGTGCTTCCTCGGCCCAGAGATCGGCAATAGTCCCGCGCATCTTCCCATGCGAGGTCTGCTGCCAAAACTCCTTGCAGCGAAGCTCCAACCAATCGTTCAGGGCTTCCAGTGATGGAAAGCGCGGGATCGGTTGAAAGAAGCGATGACGCGCATCCTGAACATTCTTCTCGACCTGGCCCTTCTCCCAGCCAGATGCCGGATTGCAGAACTCGGGTTCATAGAGATAGTGGCTGGCCATCGCCATGAAGCGGACGTTGACGTCACGATCTTTTCCGCGGCCGACCTTGTCGATGGCAGTCCTCATGTTGTCGTAAATGCCGCGCCGGGGAACGCCGCCAAACACACGGAACGCATGGTTATGAGCATCGAACAGCATCTCGTGCGTCTGCAGCAGATAAGCCCGCACAATGAACGCGCGGCTATAGCTCAGCTTCGTATGCGCTACCTGCAGCTTGGTTCGCTCATTGCCGATGATCGCCCAGTCCTCGGACCAGTCGAACTGGAACGCCTCGCCAGGCTCGAATGTGAGCGGCACGAATGTCCCACGACCTGAGGTCTGCAACTCCCTTTGCAGGTCGGCTTTCCATTCCCGAGCAAATGCCGCCACACGATTGTAAGAGCCGCTATAGCCGAGGCTCAACAGATCGGCGTGCAACTGCTTGAGGGTGCGCTTTTGCTTGCGGTGTTTATTGGCCTCCGACCTCAGCCACGCTGACAACCGATCAGCGAAAGGATCAAGCTTGCTCGGCCGATCCGGCACCGCGAACGTCGGTTCCACGCCGTCTGATCGCAGATATTTGCGGATGGTGTTCCGGGATAAGCCAGTCCTGCGGCAAATCTCCCGGATCGATAAATGCTCTCGAAAATGCCAGCGTCGGATCACGCTCAGTAATGCCATGTCGATCACTCCGTAGCCCCCGCTGAAAACACGCAGGGCAAGGTTCAAACATGGGTCAATTCTCGATGGAAATATCCTTTGTTGCCGGGTCAGTTCTCAGTGGCAATCAACAACCACTGCCTCCAACGCCAGGAGTGATATCCTTCGAGCATGGCGTGATCTGGAGTTTCTAGGAAAAACCGTCGATGAGATAGCGGAACAAATGCATCTCACTGTGGATGAGCTTCGCGCTATTGCGACGCATACGGACACGATTTCTGATGACCGCATCGAGGCGGCTCGATCCGCGATAACGTCACAGTGAATTCATTCTTTCGGCGAGTTATCGCTAACGTAACAGACCGCCCCACAGTAGGCACTATCGGCCGTATTGATCATCCCGATATTGTCAGGGTGAAATCAACTTCGGTGCAAGGATTGGCACAGACGTCGTTCAATCCCATGTCGATGTAAGATATCAAACTCAAGACTTCTACTTCTTCCCCTGAGTCCTGCGAACGGCGACCGTTGGCAGCCATGCGAAAAGGCAAGGAACTGAAGGTTACGTGGTTGGACCCGTCCGGCTCAGAGGCCATGGATCACGTACACAGACTAAACTCAAATCGAAGAAAGACGCCGATTCGCTGTTGGTCCATCTTCATTTCGCTCACAGATTTCTTCAGCCGATCACATGCGAATAGTCACCTTGATCCCATTGTACAAGCCCACCTTCGGTGGGTCCAAGGGGCACGAAACCTTCAATCTCATGGCACCGAGAAGGGGTCGGCTACGGCCGCTTTTATAGAGCGCCGCCCCCTTCTCTACGGCACCGCTGCATAATTAATGGTAACCTATGGTAACAAACTGACCGCTCTTAAAAGAGCGACAGATTCCTAATCTGTAGGCCACTGGTTCGAATCCAGTCGGGATCACCACATTCACTGTATCGTAGAATTAGCCTTCAGCGTGTTCCGCACGCTCTTGTTAAGATCGACTTTGGCAGATTGAAAATCACTGACAGAGGTCCAGTAGCGCAATGTTATCGCTACGGTGCTGTCACCCAATTCAGCCACGAAAGCTGACGGGGCCGGGTCTTTCTTGACCCGCTTGTCGCCCTCCGCCAGCCCAAGCAGAGATTTCTGGACCCAATCGATATCATGCTCATTGGAAGCTGTAATCGTGATGTCATTACGTCGCACACCATTGCGCGTAAAATTCTTGACCGGTTGAGTCCAGAGCGTCGAATTGGGCGCGAGCACATAGACGCCATCGGCTGCCCGCAAACGAGTTGCAAAGAGCCCGATTTCCTCGACTGTCCCGCTAATACTGCCGACCTGCACATATTCTCCTATACGAAGAGGGCGCAGCGCCAAAAGCATAATCCCCGCTGCGATATTCTGCAGCGTTCCCTGAAGAGCCAATCCGATCGCCAGACCTACAGCACCGATGGCCGCAATAACCGAAGCCGTCTGGATGCCGAATTGACCTAGCACCATGACCACGACAAGGCCAAGCACGACATAGCGCGCGATCTTCGAAAAAAAACGACGTAATGTCAGGTCGAAACCGCCGACTTGCCCAAGCCCGGCATAGACCCACCGTTCGACAAGACCAGCGACGACAAACCCGATGATCAGCAGCAGAACTGCACCGACAACTGAGAACGAATAAGTAACGACGAGTGCGCTTGCTTGGCGAATACCCGTCTGGATTGCGGAAAACGCGTTCTGGGGATCAATCTCCATGAGATTCCTTTCCGGCAAGAAAAGACCAACCGTTAAACAGTGATGTTGGTTCCCCTATATTTCCTATGTGCTCACGGTCTGCACTTCGGGGTTGCGGCGGCGATAGATGATCGACGACCAGAGTGAAAAGAAAATCAACGCCGCGCCGATAAGTCCCGTTATCACTTCTGGAATATGGAACAACGTTTGGCAGAACATGATCACCGCCAGTACAAGTATGGCGTAAAAAGCGCCATGCTCGAGGTAACGATATTGGCCAAGGGTCTCCTTTTCCACCAACATGATTGTTAGCGAACGCACATAAAAGGCGCCGATACCGAGGCCGATAGCGATAACGAAGAGATTTGTTGAAAGCGCGAACGCACCGACGACACCGTCGAACGAAAAACTCGCGTCCAGCACTTCAAGATAAAGAAACGCGCCGAGACCACCTCTCTGCACCGCGTCCATTTGTTCCTGTGTAGCGTCCAGAATCTCGCCAAGCCCCTCGACGAACAGGAAGGTAAGGAGACCATAGACCGCAGAAGTCAGGAAAGTCACCGATTCTTCGCCTTCCAACTGTCGTGAGAAAAAGATGATCAGTACAAGCACAACGCCAACCTCGATGCCTTGAATAGAGGCAAAACGTGATGCGCGGCGTTCAATAACCTTGATCCAGTGCACATCCTTCTCGCGGTCAAAAAAGAATTTGAGTCCCACCATCATCAGGAAAGTTCCGCCGAACGCAGCAATCCCGATATGGGCGTCCTGCATGATCCGGGCGTACTCTATGGGATCTGATATGGCGAGCTTGAGAGCGGATAAAGGATCAATCCAGGCCGCAACCGCTACAATGGCCAATGGAAAAACGATCCGCATGCCAAATACTGCAATAACAATCCCCCACGTTAGAAACCGCCGCTGCCAAACCGGTGTCATGTCGCGCAATACCTTGGCGTTGACGATGGCGTTATCAAATGACAGGGATATTTCCAGAACACTGAGCACTGCACAAATAAACAATACGGCCAGTGCGCCTTCTATCGAGCCTGAATAGACAAATCCTATCCATGTGCCGAGGGCGAGCCCAATAATTGTAAAGGCAAACGGCCAGGTAAAATATTTATAAGTTGCCATACGTGCTTCCTACTCCCGATTCGAAATCGTTGTGCGGAATGCGGCCGCCTCCATTAGACGTCACATCCTGTCTCTATCGTTTCGCCTTATCGGGTGATCGGACGATCACGCCGGCTTGCGAACCGCGTAGATAGTGACTGGCAAGGCCGAACGCCAGGTATCGAAGCCACCCAAAGGTTGTGCGTGCGAAACAGCCAGCTTCGTAAGTTCGCCGCCATGAGCTGCTCGCCAACTTACGAGCGCCGTTTCACTCTGGATTGTCACGGCGTTGGCAACCAGTCGCCCACCGGGTTTGAGGCTTTTCCAGCAGGTTTCCATTACCCCCGCACTGGTTAAGCCGCCACCTATGAAAATCGCATCCGGTGTTGGGAGATCGCGAAGCGCGCCCGGCGCTTCGCCTCGTATCACCTGCAAATCAGGTACCCCGAGCGCGCGGCTGTTGCGCAGGATCAAATCTTGACGTTTTTCATTGGCTTCAATTGCCACGACCCGGCAGGAGGAATGTGTGCGCATCCATTCGATACCGATCGAGCCGCATCCCGCACCGACATCCCAGAGAAGTTCGCCCGGTAGTGGCGCCAGATGCGCCAGCGTAACAGCGCGGACGTCCCGCTTGGTCAATTGGCCGTCGTGCTCGAACGCTTCGTCGGGCAGTCCGGCTACGGTAGAATAGGCGCGAGAGGACGGTTCAGGTACGAGGCAATCGACGGCCACCACGTTCAGATCGGCACAGCGAGGATGATCCCACACATCTGCAGTGCCCTCGATCCGCCGCTCTGCCGCGCCACCCATATGCTCCAGCACAGTCAATTGCGCCGACGTGAACCCGGTCTTGCTCAGCATTCGCGCAACCTGTGCAGGCGTATCGCCATCATTGCTGAGAATTAGCAACTTTGCTCCAGGGGCGAACGCCTTGAACAGCGTCTCAACCGGCCTGCCATGAACACTCAGCAGCTGCGTTTCTTGTATAGGCCAGCCGATAGTCGCCGCCGCGAGTGAGAACGATGATGGCGCTGGAATTATCCGCATCTCATCGTGTTCGATAAATCGCGTCAGGGTCGCGCCCATGCCGAAATGCATCGGATCGCCACTGGCCAGCACAGCGACGGGCTGCCCACGAAGGGCAAGGAGCATGGGGTAAGCGTCCGAGAACGGGCTGGGCCAAGCAGTGCGTTTAGCCGTCAGCCCTTCCGGCAGCATATCCAGATGCCGCTTGCCGCCGAAAACGGTCCCGGCATGCGCCAGCACATCCCGGGCATTCTGACCGAGACCGCCATATCCATCCTCACCAATCCCGATAATTGTCAGCCATTGCGTCATTATACATTCCAATAAATTGCAGCCACCATGCATGCCCGAAACCATTTGATGGGTCAACGAAACGCGAGCTACGAGAAAGGTTGGCACGCCCCGAGGCATCCTGTAAAACCGTGAACGCCATGAGCCAGTTAACAACTAATACCCAACAATCAACGGTCGAGGAGCGGCGTTCGGCCTGTCCGGGGCTATTTCGCATGGCAAAAGCTCGCGACGGTGCTATCTGCCGTGTTAAGCTGACCTTTGGCGATCTGAGCGCGGATCAGGCGCGTCAGATCGCAGATGCGGCCCATCGCTTCGGCAACGGCGCAATCGAAATCACCAATCGCGCCAATCTGCAAGTTCGCGGTGTTCGTCCGGAAACTGAGAATGCGTTAATCGCGACATTGTTAAAAGCAGGGCTCGGGCCCTTAACGGACAGAGGCGACGATGTTCGCAATGTTATGGTCAGCCCAGTTGCCGGTGCGGATAGCGACAGAGTCGATGTGAGGCCACTAGCGACGCGTCTGCTGGAAGCCCTGCAGACCAATTTCCCATATCAGTCTTTATCGCCGAAATTCTCGATACTCATCGATGGCGGCGAGAGCGTTGCGACTGTCGATCATCCGCATGATCTGTGGCTCAGCCCCATCGATCCGCAAAACTCTGCACCGCGCTTTGCGTTCGGAATTGCGGGCGTCCCGCCGACAAGGGCCGACGATCAATCGGGCCTCGGGACCGTTACCCCCGGAGAGGCGCTTAATCTTATTACCGCCATTCTCGATGTCTTCATCGAATGGAACCAGCGACACCCAGAGGCTTCACGACTGCGTCACATGATAGCCGATACGGGGGCTGAGTATCTTGTAGAACAACTCGAACAGCGAATTGGATTTCCGGTTCGAAGCGACGGGCTTGTGAACTGGCGCAGGGCAATGCCGCGATCGAACGGCCATCTCGGCATTTCGCCGGAAGGAAATGGTTCAAATTGCTTCGTGGGCGCCATGCCTCCACTGGGCCGTCTTGATCCGGTCCTGTTGCGATTACTTGCTGAACTTGCCGACAAGCATAGCAACGGGAAATTTCGCTTGACGCCGTGGCAAAGCGTGCTTTTGCCGGAAGTCTCAATCGACAACGCCCCAAGCACCCTAGCCGATCTCGAAGCGCTGGGTCTCAGCGCCAATCCGCCGCACCCTCTTGCGACGATGATCAGCTGTGCGGGTTCGGCGGGATGCGGTTCGGCGCTTGCAGCTACTCAAGCAGACGGGTTGAAACTAGCGGCATTGTTGCACGGGAAGCCTATAGTTCCACAGATTCATATGAGCGGTTGCAGCAAATCCTGCGCCTCGCCATCGGCAAAGCCGGTAACACTGGTCGCAATTGCACCGGGGCATTATGACATCTTTCTGCAGGCGACCAATGGACCGTCGCGTTTTGGCAAGCTATTGGCTGCCAATGTCACTATCGAGGAAGCTGCCGAGTTGATTGGCTTGAAATCCGGCTCTGGGGGGCCACTGTATGCTTGACTATATTCGCGACGGTCAGGCGATCTATGATCGCTCCTTCGCTATCATCCGTTCCGAAGCCGATCTGAGCCGTATTCCGGCCGATCTCGAAAAGCTTGCCGTTCGCGTCGCTCACGCCTGCGGCATGGTCGATGTCATTCAGGATTTGGCTTTTTCTGAAGGTGCTGCAACGGCTGGTCGCAATGCATTATTATACGGTGCGCCGATCTTGTGTGACGCGCGCATGGTTGCAGAGGGCGTCACGCGTGCCCGCTTGCCTGCCAACAACCAAGTGATTTGCACGCTTGGTGATCCCTCAGTCGCCGCGTTAGCTCGCGGTATGGGCAACACCCGCTCCGCCGCAGCACTGGAACTGTGGCGCCCGCATTTGCAAGGCGCAGTGGTCGCGTTCGGCAATGCGCCCACTGCCCTCTTCCGTTTGCTTGAGATGATCGACGAGGGGGTTCCGAAACCGGCACTTATTCTCGGCTTTCCTGTGGGCTTTGTCGGCGCGATGGAATCCAAGGCGGCGCTCGCTGAAGACAGTCGCGGCATTCCCTATGTCGTCGTGCATGGACGGCGTGGCGGCAGCGCCATGGCCGCAGCTGCGATCAACGCCCTCGCTTCGGAGAAAGAATAATGCCACAGCCGGGCCGGCTTTTCGGGCTGGGCGTTGGCCCCGGCGACCCCGAACTCATTACATTGAAGGCACTTCGGCTGCTGCAGTCCGCACCTGTCGTTGCTTATCATGCAGCCAAGGGCAAGAAAGGCAATGCGTTGACTATTGTCGAGCGCTATCTGGATGAGAAGCAGCTTCTCGTCCCGCTGATCTATCCGGTGACCACTGAGACGCTACCCGCTCACATGAACTATGAGGCTATCGTTAGCGACTTCTACAGCGAGATAACCACGGTCCTGCGCGCCCACCTCGACGCAGGCAAGGATGTGGCGGTCATCGCCGAAGGCGACCCGTTGTTCTATGGCTCCTTCATGTATATTCATGACCGGTTGGCCGAACACTATGAAACCGAAGTCGTGCCCGGCGTCTGTTCCATACTTGGTGGGGCGGCCGTGCTCGGGGCCCCTCTGGTCTATCGTAACCAGACGCTTACGGTTTTGTCAGGAGTTCTTCCAGCACATGAATTAAAGGCGCGATTGGCTTACACCGAAGCCGCGGCGATCATGAAGCTTGGCAAAAACCTCGCGAAAGTTCGAGGGGTAATCGAGGAGCTTGGCCAGCTGGATCGGGCGCTTTACGTTGAGCGGGCGACGATGGATACGCAGCGGATCATTCCGCTCGCTGAGGTCGATCCCGATTCCTCTCCCTATTTCTCGCTCATTCTGATACCGGGCGAAAAATGGCAAGGCGGCAGCGAATGACCTCATCACCAGTCATTCTGGTGCTCTCGGCGCTCGGTATGGAAACAGCGCTTCGCATCAAGGCAGATTTACCGGACGCGACCATCCATGGACTCGAAACTCGCGTCGAAGGTGCTGACGTGAACTTCAACAATTTTGGCGAAACCATCCGCCAGCACTACCAAAGCGGGCACGCCGTCATTGCCCTTTGTGCTGCTGGTATTACCATTCGTTCGCTGGCTTCTGTGCTAGGCAACAAGGGCGCGGAACCGCCGGTTCTTGCCGTTGCCGATGACGGCAGCGCTGTCGTTCCGCTTCTGGGCGGCACGACAGGTGTCAATGTTCTGGCCCGGAGGATCGCTGCAATACTCGAAACCGTGCCCGCCATCACGACGTCGGGCGAACTCCGTTTCGGCACCTGCCTGCTCAATCCACCTCCGGAATTCCAATTGCAAAATCCCGAGGACGCCAAAACTTTCATTGCTGATCTGCTTGCGGGTAAGACTGTCAGAATCGAGGGAGAAGCGCCTTGGCTGGAGGAGGCGCGATTGCCTCTGGATGACAATGGTGAACTGCGAATCCTTGTAACATCTTCCAACGTCACGCCCCAAAAAGGAGAACTGGTTTTTCAGCTGAAGACAGCGGCAATCGAAATCACTGCCTCCCCGAAGCACAAACGTGGCCGGCTCGCTGTGGTTGGCCTCGGACCGGGTGATCCAGATTTCATGATCCCCGCTGTCAAACGGGAATTGCAGCGCGCTGAGGACATTCTCGGTTATGAAACATACGTGCGCATGGCGGGGCATTTCCGCCCTGACCAGACAGTGCACATGACCGACAACCGTGAGGAAATGCGCCGCGCCCGTCATGCCTTCGAGCTTGCCGCAACGGGCCGGTCCGTAGTGATGATTTCTTCCGGTGATCCAGGCGTTTTCGCTATGGCTGCTGCAGTGGTCGAGACATTGCATGAATCCGACAACCCCTCCTGGCATGCTGTGGAGCTTGAAATCTTGCCCGGCGTTTCCGCTGCATTCGCCGCAGCCAGCCGAAGCGGCGCGCTACTTGGCCATGATTTCTGCGTTCTTTCGCTTTCCGATAATCTGAAACCTTGGGACATCGTCGAAAAGCGCATTGCGTTGGCGGCCGAAGCGGACCTCGCCATGGCTTTCTACAATCCGATTTCGAAGCCTCGTCCGTGGCAATTGCCACGCGCCATCGAGATTCTGCGCAAATATCGCAACGCAGATACGCCGATCGTCCTTGGCCGCAATATAGGCCGCACAGCGGAAACCATACGCGTCATCACGCTTGCCGAACTGACCCCGGAACAGGTGGACATGCGAACGGTGATCCTCGTCGGCTCATCGCTCACGCGCAGTTTTGACCGGACCGACGGGGGCAAATGGGTCTATACGCCGCGCTGGTACGGGACAAAACCCGAGGGTTGACCCGAAAACTCATCGTTCATTGAAAAAAGATCATTTGACGCGACCTGCCTATGCCGGAAAAAGAACTGAGCGCTTCGTTTTTGTATCGACGCCTTTCGACACTGCTCACTATGATCTCGCAAAGATAGATCGACTGCATCCGGAGTTCCTATGCCAGACAAGAATTACGTTCTTACCCTTTCCTGCGAAGATCGGCCGGGTATCGTCGCCTCGGTGACGACCGAGCTTGCCGGCATGGATGCCAACATCGCCGAAAGCAATCAGTTCTGGGACAGGCAGACCAACCGCTTCTTCATGCGTATCGCATTCACCGCTGCGGAGGGCACCACCAAGGACGATGTCGAACGGGCGCTCAAGCCTGCCATCCAGCGTTTCGATATGAAGACGAGCTTGGTGGACCAATCGAAAAAGCCGAAGATCATCATCATGGTATCCAAGTTCGACCACGCGCTATTGCATCTGTTCTACCAGATCAAGGTCGGCTGGCTCGATGCCGATGTCGCGGCGATCGTCTCCAACCACGAGGACAGCCGTCGCTTTGCCGAGCATGAAGGCATTCCCTATCACGTCTTGCCGGTTTCCAAGGACAACAAGACGGAGCAGGAAGAAGCGCTGCTGCAGATCGTCAAGGAAACGGGCGCGGATCTCGTCGTTCTGGCCCGCTACATGCAAGTTCTATCCGACAACCTGTCAAAGCGGCTGTTTGGCAAGGTCATCAATATCCACCACTCCTTCCTCCCGAGCTTCAAGGGTGCAAAGCCGTATCACCAGGCCTTCGAGCGCGGGGTGAAGCTGATCGGCGCGACAGCACATTATGTGACACCTGATCTCGACGAAGGACCAATCATCGAGCAGGAGACGGAGCGCGTCACCCATACCATGAGCGCCGAGGATTTCGTTGCCACGGGTCGCGATATCGAGAGCCGCGTGCTGGCGCGGGCGGTAAAGAAACACCTCGAATCTCGTGTCATGCTTAATGGTCACAAGACCGTGGTATTTGGATAATCGCCAATCATTTCACTTAGCCGCGAAATAGTTCTCCAGATTGGAAACGACACGGTCGGCCATCGCTTTGCGAGTTTCGACCGTGGCGCTGCCCATATGCGGCTGTAGGACGACGTTTTCCAATGCAAATAAGGCCTCCGGCACATTCGGTTCGTCGACGAAAACGTCGAGTCCAGCACGCCCAAGCTCTCCCGATTGCAGAAGCTCGACCAATGCGGTCTCATCCACCACGGTGCCCCGCGCGACATTGACAAAAGTTCCTTCGGGACCAAGGGCTTGCAGCACTTCACGCGAAATGACGCCCCGCGTCGCATCACCGCCGGGCAAAATGGCAATGAGGACTGCGCAATCGCGGGCCATTTCGACCAGATTGTCATAATATTTATATGAGACATCCGGCTTTTTGTTCCGGGTGTGGTAGACGACGTCGCAGCCGAAAGCCAATAATTTTCCCGCAACGACGCTACCGATACGGCCCAGCCCGACCAGGCCGACCCTCTTACCTTCGATCCCCTGAGCCAAGGGTGGTGTCTCGCCCTTGGCCCACCGCCCTTTCCGCACGAAACGATCGTTGGCGACGATGTCGCGGGTAGCAGCCAACAGCAGTGTAATCGCCATATTTGCCGTATCTTCATTGAGAACGTCCGGCGTATTGGCAACCCTGATGCCCTTTTTTGCTGCATAGGTGACATCAAGCGAATCGGTGCCGACACCAAACGAAGAAACGATCTCGAGCGCGGGCAACAGATCGATCATATCTGCCTTGAGGCCGGTGAATGTGCTCGTTGCCGCTGCTTTGAACCGCAACGCGTGCTCCTTGAGGAAGCCGAGGGCGTCCTTCTCCTCATAAAGTTTCTCAACCGCATACCGCTTTTCCAACTCTTCAAGCAGGTAGGGCATGACTGGACCAAGCAGGAGAAGCGGTTGTTTTTGCATCGAATCGTATCCCGTTGAGTTCTGTTCGGATTGAGTTTGACCATAGCGAAACTCTACCGACAACGACAAACTATTTACTCGTGAAATATCCCCTCGCATGTGGTGGAATTTACCGACAGCACTTGCCTTTTCAAATGCATTAGTATGAAAACCGACAAACCAAATGCTGCGGGACGGAAATATGGCAAAGACAGTTGAAATCGCCGATCTGAAAAAAATCGCTAAGCGCCGCGTACCTAAAATGTTTTTCGACTACGCCGATTCCGGCGCATGGACCGAGAGCACCTACCGCGCCAACGAGGACGATTTTCGCAAGATTCAATTGCGCCAGCGTGTTGCGGTCGACATAAGCGACCGGACACTGGAAAGCACGATGGTCGGACAGAAAGTTTCGATGCCGGTCGCTCTTGCACCCACCGGCCTGACAGGTATGCAGCATGCGGACGGCGAGATGCTGGCGGCCCAAGCGGCTGAAGAATTCGGCGTACCTTTCACCCTGTCGACGATGAGCATTTGTTCTATCGAAGATGTCGCTTCGGTTACGACCAAGCCCTTCTGGTTCCAGCTTTATGTGATGCGCGATCGCGATTTCGTCTACAACTTGATTGACCGTGCCAAAGCTGCCAAGTGCTCGGCTCTGGTTCTGACACTTGACCTGCAAATTCTTGGTCAGCGCCATAAGGATATTCGCAACGGCCTTTCGGCTCCCCCAAAGTTCACACCAAAACACATCTGGCAGATGGCCACGCGCCCTCAATGGTGTATGGGCATGCTGAGGACCCAGCGACGTACATTCGGGAATATTGTTGGGCACGCCAAGGGTGTTGCCGATCTGTCGTCATTGTCAGTCTGGACAGCAGAGCAGTTCGATCCGCGACTGTCGTGGAATGATGTCGCCTGGATCAAGGAGCGTTGGGGCGGCAAGCTTATCATCAAGGGCATCCTTGACGTGGAGGACGCGAAAATGGCGGCGGCAACAGGTGCCGACGCGATCATCGTATCCAATCATGGCGGCCGCCAGCTTGACGGCGCCCCATCGTCCATTTCGGTTCTTGCCGACATTGTCGATGCCGTTGGTGACAAGATCGAAGTGCATTTTGATGGAGGCATACGGTCGGGACAGGACGTGTTGAAGGCGCTCGCCATGGGCGCCAAGGGAACATATATTGGTCGGGCGTTCCTTTACGGTCTGGGTGCAGGTGGTAAGGAGGGCGTCGCCGAGGCATTGGACATCATCCGCAAGGAACTCGATATTACAATGGCTCTGTGCGGCGAACGGGACGTCAAGAACCTCGATCGTAACAATCTCTACAAGAGCGGCCTCGAAACAAAGCCGCGAATGGCGGAAGTCAAGAAGAAACGTGGCCGATCCGCTGAGGTTTAATCGCAGAACGCGCTCTTGAAGAAGCCTAAATCCAATAACTGGTTGGAGTTTTCAAACTTTGCTGAGACGTCGGAGTTGAGATTGTCGAGTTTTCCGGCGACAATAGCTTCCAGCATCGTCTTATAAGCACGGGAACCTTTAAAGTATTGACCACCTTCTATTGCCTTTTTGACAAAATCTTCCGTTTCGCTGAAAAACTTGAAATGTAAAAGCGAACCATAAATTGGCGAAAAATTTCGATTAAAAGGCCATGGCTTATGAATGCTGATAGTAAAGGCAATGTCATACTCAACGTAAAGAAGCGGATACTTCATCAATTCGTCGTAATGCTCGGGGTAATCCAGCAATCTGTCTCTGGGTCCACCCATCATCGACATCGTTGAATTGGTCCGGAACAGGCGATAACCACGCATGTCGAATGTATTGGCGACCTGCCAGGGCATGATATCTGTTGAGCCGTCGAAAACCGCTGATTTGATGGAATCCGACGGGTAGCAGTCGATCATCGGCGCCGGGCAATGCAGAACACCCTTGGCCTCCAATCCTGCAATCAGCTCGGGTAATTTTCGCGTCTCATACTGGTCATAGATAAAATACTCGTCGCAATCGACATTCATGTACCAGCGTTTTGTTCCGAAAATCCGGACCAAAGCCTCGCGCCATAGGTTGCCACCATTTGCCTGACGGTATCGAACATCCGAACCAAAGATATCGACATCGTTCTCGTTGAGAAGTTTTTCTCGCGTGCCATCTGCCGACTGATCGTCGACGCATAAAAACCGTGTAATTCCGAGCTTGCGGTAATGCGCAAGAAACGACGGCAAGAACTGGATGCTGTTATGCGTAAGAAAAATGAGAGGGATGTCTGCCGGTATAAGTGGACGGATATCACCCATCCGAAGAGGGGATATCCGAACAGGCTCATGCCGCTTCTTGACGTTAACGTTACGCCAACGAGTGAGTAATGAATGGCTTTTGCTTTTGGGGAAAGCGTCTGGACTGTCAGAACGGTATGGAAACGGGATTTCCATTTTCGGGAACAAGAAAGATTTTTGTCGTTTCAATAGGTTGTCCCGCCTTGAGAGAGAGCCCGTTCTTGGTCAGCATGACCCCACGAAATCGACCGAATTAAACTTGCAGACACAGAACGTCAAGTGTCGCCCGATGGCCACTTCCACACCCTTTGCTGGGCAATTTGGCGGTAATGAGGGGTTTTTCTTTTCCGCATTTCGTTTAAAACCCTACCCTGACTCTCAGAATATGAAGCGAGGCATTATGCAGAATGATCTTGATATCTACGTCGGATGGGACTCACGCGAACCGATCGCTTATGAGGTCGCCAAGAACACCGTATTGAAACATGCGACCATCCCCGTGCGGGTAATTCCGATCAAGTTGGATGAACTTGTAGAAAAAGGCGCCTATACGCGTGATATCGATCCGCTGGCCTCGACCGAATTCACCTATTCACGTTTTTTCACGCCCTGGCTCGCCGGATATAAGGGTTGGGCGCTCTTTTGCGATTGCGATTTCCTGTTTTTCGGCGACGTGGCAAAGCTGCTCGAATATCGGGATGAATCGAAAGCTGTAATCTGCGTCAAGCACGATTACACGCCGAAGGAAGGCACGAAGATGGACGGCAAGGTCCAAACCAGTTACCCGCGCAAGAACTGGTCGTCTTTCATGCTGTTCAATTGCGATCACCCATCAACCCGCAAGCTCACACCGGAACTGATCAACCGGGAGACCGGGGCATTTCTTCACCGGATGCAATGGGCGCAAGACGACGAAATCGGCGAGGTTCCAGTTGAATGGAACTGGTTGGAAGGCTGGAACGAAAAACCGGCAAGCGGTTATCCAAATGCTGTGCACTTCACCAATGGTGGACCTTGGTTCAAGGACTGGCAGAATGTGGACTACGCCGACGAATGGCGCGCTGCGGCAAGCGCGGTCGATCCTGATTGGAAAACCATTTGATCGTCCAGTAGTCTGTATCTGAAATCATAGCCCCTTTGCGACTTCCAGGTTGCTAGGGGCCTTTGTTATCAACTCTGTTTGCTGGATACCGCGTTCGTGCTTTTTTCGGTAAATCCTTTGAAACTACCTTCCGTCCAGAGCGGCAGGCCGGAAGCTCGAGCGACTTCGATGTCTGCAGTGAAGAGCGGATAACCTCGATCGATGAGAGCCTGCAGGATCTGTTTGTCGGTCCCCGCATGCAGACGCTTCAGATTGGCATCGTTATAAACGTGTCCCGAAGAATCAGGATTGATCCCAGTGATGATCACAGCTTTGGCGCCGCTGAGGATGGCATAGAAGACTGCGGTAATGCCATTGGAGAATTTCATGTTGTCGTCGATTTCAACATTGAGACCTCCCATTACGGCCTCATACATCGCCATGCGTTTAAAGCGGCTGATCACTTTCACGTCGTCATAAGTATAGTTGAAAGCGGCGAGTCCTTTTTGCAGCAGAGCCAGACTTTTGGACCAGCGCACAACGTAGAGCAGCCCGGTGCGTTTTCCGCTCAGTACCTTGCGCACGTACAAAGCATTGGTGGTTTGCCCCTCGACCTGATTGAATTGCATGATGGTCGCATCTGGAGCGTCGACGCCCCATTTATCGAGGACGCTTTGCGATCCGTTGACGGTGATAACGTGGAAATGTTTGCTGAAACCGGCGGGTATTGTTGAAATCGGTGCTGACCCGACGACGACGACTGGTCCGGTGAATTCAAACGGATGCTGGGGCGCGCGCGGCCTCAAAATTCGATAAATAACGGAACGGCGAATTTTTGTTATAATTTCAAATCGAGGCAACCTCATAAAGCGCAGCCTTCCGAAACGTCGTTTTGAATATTTTGGCGCAGGGCGATTATCATGTGCGGGTAGATTGGTACGCCCAAGGGGAATCGAACCCCTGTTTGCGCCGTGAGAGGGCGCCGTCCTGACCGCTAGACGATGGGCGCGTCGCGGATAGCAATGGGGCGGGTATAATCAAGCAAATGACAAAGTGCAATGATGATTTGTCGCCGGTACCATAACAAATTCGACTCTTCATCGGCTTTAATTGCCGGCGGCTTCCGAAATTCGGGCCGTCACGCGCTTTGTAGCAACATCATAGATAAGGATTTGCCGTGTCCCATCGGCCAGTCTCGTCTCCAGAGAAAGCGTGTTATCTGAGAGATTATGCGAGAGAATGCGTGTGCCGGGATCAAGCGTTATGGATTCGCCTGCCAGGGCCGCGCCTAGTGGTTGCCCCGGGAGCTCAGAACGGATCGGCGTAGCCGCTTCCTGGACGGGTTGGTTAATCTTGTAGACAATGGCCGCCAGCACCGCCATAAGACCGATCACCATAATGCCGATGGAAACAGCCAAAAGCCGGATCATCTTGCGGCGAACCCGCTCCATTGCCGGATCTAGGGGCTGTTCTTCCCTGTCAAGGTCCGGATTGACATTGGCCATATATGGTACATCTCCGAGGTTTCGAACCAAGCCTCCTGTAACGAAGGGACTGAGGTTTTGAAAGAGCTAATTACCGATATCGATTCCATTGGCAAGAGGCTGGATGCTTGGCTTTCTGTGCATCTGGCACCAGAACTGTCACGGAATCGTATTCAGTCGCTCATTAGCGAAGGACAGGTGAGTTTAGATGGCAAGATCGTCCGCGAAACCAAACACAAACTGCGCGACGGGGTCAGCATCACCATCGAGATTCCCGAGCCTGAAGATGCGACGCCCAAGGGCGAAGACATCCCCCTCGATATTCTTTACGAGGACGCGGATCTTATCGTCATCAACAAGCCTGCTGGCTTGGTGGTGCATCCCGGAAACGGAAATTGGACCGGTACGCTCGTCAATGCGCTAATCTACCATTGCGGTGATACGCTGTCGGGCATAGGCGGTGTCAGGCGGCCTGGCATCGTCCATCGCCTCGATAAGGAGACGAGCGGCGTCATGGTTGTCGCCAAAAACGATCACGCCCATCGTCATCTGAGCGCACAGTTCGCTGATCATGGCCGCACAAATGATCTGGAGCGCGCATATCTCGCCGTCGTCTGGGGAACACCAGACCGGAAGGTTGGCACGATCGATGCGCCCCTCGGTCGATCGCATCGTGATCGCACAAAACAGGCCATAGTCCACGAAGAGCGCGAGGATGCCCGTCACGCGGTTACCCATTTCGAAGTTCAGGAACGATTTGGCGCGAAAGAAGATGCAACTGCCCTTGCCTCGTTGGTCGAATGCCGATTGGAAACCGGCAGAACGCATCAAATCCGCGTCCACATGGCTCACATCGGGCATCCACTGGTCGGTGATCTGGAATATGGCGGTGCTTACAAGACTAAGGCCAATAAACTTGACGAACCGCTGCAAAGCATCGTCAAAGGGTTCACCCGCCAGGCACTGCACGCGAAACTTCTCGCCTTCGAGCACCCGTCAACCGGTGAAATCGTGCGTTTCGAAGCCCCAGCTCCGGACGATATGGCAAAGTTGCTCGACGCGTTTCGTCAGAATAATATCCGCGACGTTCATAAACTCCGGAACCTCCCGTAGAGGTTTGACGGTTTTTGTAAAGAGAGAGCGTAAATCCTGAGTGGATTGTTCACATTTATGTGACAGATTGTATCCTTGCTTAATGCACCGTGTTTTTGACAAAATGATACCTATATATTGATAGCACCAGTCTGTTCGCGCCAAGCTATTGGGCGAGCAGTCGATGCGGGCCTGCCGATAATGGGGGCCTATTCCAAAATGAGGAGGGGTGCTCAGTGGCCCAAAATCTTCCAAGTATTCTCGGCGGTGACGGTGGGTTGACGCGTTACCTCGAAGAAATTCGTCGCTTTCCGATGCTCGAACCGCAGGAGGAGTATATGCTCGCCAAGCGGTACCTCGAGCATGCAGATCCGAAAGCGGCACACAAGCTCGTTACAAGCCATCTTCGTCTCGTTGCCAAGATTGCGATGGGTTATCGGGGATATGGCCTGCCGATCGGCGAAGTCATATCCGAAGGAAACGTCGGCCTGATGCAGGCTGTCAAACGCTTCGAGCCAGAGCGCGGCTTCCG
This sequence comes from Phyllobacterium sp. LjRoot231, assembly GCF_964253365.1. NCBI lineage: Bacteria > Pseudomonadati > Pseudomonadota > Alphaproteobacteria > Hyphomicrobiales > Phyllobacteriaceae > Phyllobacterium > Phyllobacterium sp. LjRoot231. Next base: position 1,334,481 of record NZ_CAXUQT020000001.1, on the reverse strand, counting down.
CCTGGCCACCTACGCCATGTGGTGGATCAAGGCCTCAATCCAGGAATATGTCCTGCGCTCGTGGAGCCTTGTCAAGATGGGTACGACCGCCAATCAGAAACGCCTTTTCTTCAACCTGCGCAAGGTGAAGAGCAAGATTCAAGCGCTTGACGATGGTGATCTCAATCCTGAACAGGTTAAGGAGATCGCCACACGTCTCAGCGTTTCCGAAGAAGAAGTGGTTTCGATGAACCGCCGCCTATCGGGTGATGCTTCACTGAACGCACCGATCCGCTCTTCCGATGGCGAAGCCGGAGGAGACTGGCAGGATTGGCTAGTCGATGATCACGACAGCGCTGAAACAATGTTGATCGAGCAGGATGAACTGGAAAATCGCCGCGAGATGTTAACTGGAGCTATGTCTTCGTTGAATGATCGCGAACGTCGCATTTTTCAGGCGCGACGTCTTGCCGACGATCCCGTAACGCTGGAAGATCTTTCGACCGAGTTCGGCATCAGCCGCGAACGTGTTCGCCAGATTGAAGTCCGGGCGTTCGAAAAAGTGCAGGACGCTGTTAAAGCAGCAGCTGTCAGACAGCAAAAGGCACTTGTTTCGACGGGTTCCGACGCTCGCTGATTGAGTTATTATCTCGAAAGAAAAGGCCGCTAAGCGCGGCCTTTTTTGTGTTTCCGTTAGCCGCCAGTCTTGGCGGCCCAAGACTTCAGCACTTCGTCAAACGCCTTCTCGCCGGGCAGGCCTTTTTCAAGTGTAATCAGAGCCCGTCGGCCTGTCTTATAGGCGATCGGTATGTCGATCCATGATTGGCGCCGTATCAGGGACATATTGGTGTCGACAGCTGTCTTGGCGTCATTCATCGCAATGATGAAGAAGTTGTCGGCGATCTTCGCAGGAATGGCGACAAGCGGACTGCCCGGAGCCTGTTCGGTATCCTTGAACGTCATACGCGATACATTGTCGATCGAACCGCCTGGAAAGCCCTCCGGTACGGTAAAGATCATCTCGACCAGATGGCTGGCGGGAAGGGACTTGTCGCCGTTGCGGCGGATGATCATGCGCAGATTGATGCCCCGGTCGGGAATAGTGACCTCTGCCTTTATAGCAGGTTCGGGCGGAAGGTCGTTACCAGGTGATTCCTGCACGACCGACCAGACCACGCCACCGGCATCGGCAGTTCCTGCATCCTGTCCGGACCGTTCTTCATAGAAGAATGCCTTCTGGCCGATCGGCAAGGCTGCAGGTGGCTGTGTCTGCCCTGCGGCTTGCTGTTGACCTGGAGCTGCGGGCGGCTGTGCAGGCTGATCCGGCGTCGAGGTGGCTAACGAGGTGCCCTCTCCCAGGGAAGGTGTGTCATTGGCAGGACCTGGATTGACCTCCTGGCCATCGGGGAGAAGCCTCTGCGTCAGCTTCGGTTCAGGCTTTGGTTCTGAACTTTCAGGAGTTGCCGCAGGGGCAGGCGATGGCTGGGCCAGCTTCGTGGGTGCAGGCGGAGTAGCTGGCTGGTTCGTTGCCGTTTCAGCTGGCTTTGCCGCATCCTTGCTGGTCAGGCTGGCCAGATAGGTTTTTACCGCATTCGCCTCTTGGGCAATCCGGTCGCGATAGGTCCAGCCCGCGTAACCAGCACCTGCAATAACCAGGAGCAAGGCCAGAACGCTGAGCAAAGGTATCAATGAGCGTCTTTGTACAGGCTGCTTCAGCGGGCCTCGCGTATAGACCCCATAGTCGCTCGAACGGCGATCCTCGGTTGAGATGTCCAGATCATCATCTTGTTCCTCAGGACCCCGGCCTGACCTGACGGACGATCTGGATGTTGGCGGCGCGGCCTGAAAACCCTGATCCAGGGCTTCGATCGAAGTTGCGCCGCCTGCACTTTGGCTGGTCAGGAAATCTTCCAGTGCATCAGGTTGAGCATCGATCTTCGTGAAGGACGGCGCAGCAGATTTTGCTGCTGCGGGCACTGAAGATACGGGCGGCGCTACGGGTCTTGGTGTTGGTATGGGTGGAGGCGGTGGAACCGGCGCAGGCTCCGGTATGATGTCTTTAACTGCGGGCGTAAAATCGGACTCGACCTCTGCAATCGCATCTTCCAAGGCCTTTATCTGACGCGTGGCCACGGCTTCGGGCGCATTCAGCGTCGCAAGCTTCTGCTCGATCGTTGCGCGAGCTTTTGCATATACACGTTGACGGAGCGCAGGCGTTGGGTCCGCCAGCCCGTCAATTGTCTTTCTCAATACTGCAACGAAATCTGCCATTCACCCAAACCCATGGTTTTGTTGTGAGATTAACTCCAAGATGCGTTCGCGACTCTAATCATGAAACGGATCAGTAACAAGTATCGTATCGTCACGTTCGGGGCTGGTGGACAGAAGTGCGATCGGTGCTCCGATCAGCTCTTCCACATAACGGACATACTTGACCGCCTGTGCGGGAAGTTCGCTCCAACTGCGCGCACCCGCAGTTGTCCCCTTCCATCCCTCGAGGGTTTCGTAGATGGGCGTTACCCTCGCCTGTTGACCCTGACCGGCTGGTAGATAATCGATCACTTCACCATCGAGCTCGTAGCCGGTGCAGACCTTGATCTCATCGAGCCCATCCAGCACGTCAAGCTTGGTCAGCGCGATGCCGCTGATGCCATTATTGGCGACCGCCTGACGTACGAGAACCGCATCGAACCAGCCGCAGCGGCGCTTGCGCCCCGTAACAGTTCCAAATTCATGGCCACGCTCGCCGAGAAATTGTCCAACTTCATTCTGCTGTTCTGTCGGGAAAGGACCTTCGCCAACGCGCGTTGTATAAGCCTTGGTGATACCAAGAACATAGTGCAGCGATCCTGGGCCAATGCCAGAGCCGGCTGAGGCCTGTCCCGCAACCGTGTTCGATGAGGTCACGAATGGGTAGGTGCCGTGGTCGATGTCGAGGAGTGTTCCCTGCGCGCCTTCAAAAAGAATACGCTCACCGGCCCGTTTCTTCTGGTCGAGCACATACCAGACCCTATCCATGAACGGCAAGATGTGCGGTGCGGCATCGTTGAGTTCAGCAAGCAATCTTGCGCCATCGACTTCCTCGATGCCAAGACCGCGTCGCAGGGGATTGTGATGCGCCAGCAATCGTTCGATCTTTGCGGGCAGTGTATCCGGATCGGCAAGATCGAGGACGTGGATTGCGCGGCGGCCTACCTTGTCTTCATAGGCTGGGCCGATGCCACGTCCGGTCGTTCCTATCTTTGTACCCGAGTTGGAAGCTTCGCGTCTGCGATCCAGTTCTCCATGGATCGAAAGAATAAGTGTCGTGTTTTCGGCGATTTTCAGTGTTTCGGGGGTGATAACAACACCCTGGGCTTCAAGTTTCTTTTTTTCGGCGATGAATGCGTGTGGATCGAATACGACGCCATTTCCGATGATGGAAAGCTTGCCCTGGCGCACGACGCCCGATGGCAGCAGTGACAACTTGTAGGTCACGCCATCCACGACCAGAGTATGACCTGCATTATGACCGCCCTGAAAGCGAACGATGACATCAGCACGTTCTGAAAGCCAATCGACAATCTTACCCTTGCCCTCATCGCCCCACTGGGAACCGATCACAACAACATTTGCCATTCAAAACTCCTCAAGTCACAATCTCGTCGCGTATTTTGTTACTGCGCCGTGCCTCCTTTTGAGCGTGCAAAGGGCGTAGTAACACTCTAATGACGCGCATAACCTTTCCAAAAAACGATTCTAGTTTTCGAGGCTATGCGCTAAATGCGGTGCTTCTATACAGGCTGGTTCATAAAAGCGCGACAATTCTTTCGGCTATCGGCCGACCAATTTGGCTTTATCGCTCGAATAAACATAATCGTTGCCACCGCTGAGACTGTATGCCATGAACCGCACCGCTTATGTTTTTCTTTTGACCACCGCCGTGTTATGGGGCGGCAATGCAGCCGCGGGCAAATTTGCCGTGGGTCACATCTCACCCATGCTTCTAACGATGCTGCGCTGGCTTCTGGCTTTTCTTCTCAACGCCACCGTAAGCATCAAACGTGTCCGCCGGGATTGGAAAGAATTGCAGGCGCATCTGCCATTGCTGGCGGCGCTCGGCGCTTTCGGCTTTACGTTTTTCAATATGGCCCTCTACAGCGCGCTCAATTACACCTCGGCAATCAATGTCACGATCGAACAGGCGGGCATACCAATGGTGATTTTCCTGGCAAATTTGCTGCTTTTTGGAACACGTGTCCGGGCAGGACAGCTTTTTGGCTTCAGTCTTTCACTTCTGGGCGTCGCACTGACGGCCGGCCACGGCAGTTTGGGACAAATCGCCAGCCTCGATGTGAATTTTGGAGACATTCTGATGCTTCTCGCGGTGCTTCTCTATAGCGGCTATACCGTTGCCTTGCGCTTTCGCCCGACTATACACTGGCAAAGCCTTATGACCCTAATGACCTTTTTCGCATTCGTTACTGCCATTCCATTCACGATCTGGGAATGGCAAAGCGGGACAATCAACCCGCCCGACCTGACCGGAACGATGGTTGTTCTATACACCGCCGTATTTCCTTCACTCGCGGCACAAGTACTCTTCATCAAAGGCGTCGAATATATCGGTGCGAATCGCGCCGGTTTGTTCATCAACGCTGTGCCGATTTTCGGTACATTGCTTGCCGTGGCCTTACTGGGCGAGGATTTCCGACCCTATCATGCCGTAGCGCTTGTTCTCGTTCTGGGTGGAATCTGGATTGCGGAACTCAGCGGACGCAAACAGGCCAACGTTACCGAAGCTGGCGCAGCATGAAGCAGGCATCATCAGAATAGGTTTTAAGTTTGGTCCTCAACTCAGGCCGATCAGCAGTTTCAAATCCATGTTTTTGCCAGAAACCCGATGAGCCTTTGACCGCTACAAGTGAAATCGTTTTGCAGCCGAGCGCCATCGCATGGTCTGTCAGAACCGACACGATTTCACTCGCAGCACCACTGCCTCGCGCAGCATCCATCAAGGCTATGTCATGGATATAATAGTTACGCCGATCCGGCGAAGCCTCGAGAACAGTATTGAGAGCCGGGATGTCGAAGCTCTTCCAAGGATGGGTAATCGCATAACCAAGAATTGTTGTCCCGTTCTCAAGGACATACGCACCCTGCCCATGCATCGAAAGCCGGTTTAGAAAAACCGCATCGTCCTCGGGAAAGTCTGGATGAATCTCGGCGGCAACTGCGCTGACAGAAGCAAGGTCGCTTGCTTTCATCAAACGCCAGCGCAGTGCATTTTCAATTGGTTTCATCAGCAGACATCCATACGATCACCCGATGTCGAATTCCAGCGGTTTGGCCGAAACGATCGCCTTGTTGACACGCAGTTCTTCCAGGACGTGGTCCGGAATCTGCTCGTCTAGATAGAGCATGGCAATTGCATTCCCGCCCGGGTGATCCCGACCAAGGGAAAAATTCGCGATGTTGACGTTGTTCTTGCCGCAGATGGTACCAAGCATGCCGATCATGCCGGGGGTATCATTGTTGGTCGTGTAAAGCATGTGCTGACCGACTTCGGCATCGAGATTGATGCCCTTGATCTGAATGAACCGTGGCTTGCCATCCGAGAAACAGGTGCCGGCGATCGAACGCGTCAACGATGCAGTCTTCACGGTCAGCTTGATATAACCATCGAATACGCCCGATTTATCGCGCCTCACTTCGGAAAGAACAATCCCGCGTTCCTTCACCATGACCGGCGCCGAAACCATATTCACATCTGCTACCTGCGGACGGATAAGGCCTGCAAGAGCTGCACTGACGAGCGCACGCGTATTCATTGCAGCAGTGGAGCCATCGAACAGAACCTCCACTTCCTGGATGGGATCGTCAGTGACCTGCCCAACGAAAGCTCCAAGCACTTCCGCAAGCTTGACGAAGGGCTTCAGGCGCGGTGCTTCCTCTGCCGTAATGGACGGCATGTTGATCGCATTCGAAACAGCGCCCTTGATCAGATAATCCGACATCTGCTCGGCTACCTGCAACGCGACATTCTCCTGTGCTTCGCTCGTGGATGCACCGAGATGCGGCGTGCAGACGACGTTGGGAAGATGGAACAGTTCGTTGTCGGTGGCGGGCTCCACCTCGAACACATCAATCCCGGCACCCGCTACCTTGCCGGACTTCAGCGCTGCAACTAGGTCTTTTTCGATGATCAGACCGCCGCGCGCGCAATTGATAATACGCACGCCATCCTTCATTTTGGCGATGTTTTCTGCGTTGATGATACCACGCGTCTTGTCTGTCATCGGCGTGTGCAGGGTGATAAAGTCGGCGCGAGCCAACAGCTCGTCAAGTTCTACTTTTTCAACGCCAAGTTCTTCAGCGCGGCCTTCCGAAAGGAACGGATCGAAGGCGATCACGTGCATTTTAAGGCCCACACCACGCGTGGCGACGATCGAACCGATATTACCGCAGCCGATGATCCCGAGTGTCTTACCGGTGATCTCGATACCCATGAAACGGTTCTTCTCCCACTTGCCTGCGCGTGTGGAAGCGTCCGCCTCAGGCAGTTCGCGGGCGACCGCAAACATCAAGGCGACCGCGTGTTCAGCCGTGGTGATCGAATTGCCAAAAGGTGTGTTCATCACGATGATGCCGCGCCGCGAGGCGGCGGGAATGTCGACATTGTCGACGCCAATACCTGCGCGCCCGACCACCTTCAGGTTCTTTGCGGCATTGATCAGTTTCTCCGTGACCTTGGTCGCCGAGCGAATAGCAAGGCCATCGTACTGGCCGATCACCTCGAGGAGTTGTTCCTTGTCTGAGCCGAGGTCCGGCAGATAGTCGACTTCCACGCCGCGATCCTTGAAAATTTGAACGGCTGTTGGGGAAAGTTTGTCGGATACGAGTACGCGCGGTGCCATCATGGCCTCCATCTTTCAATAAGAATTGGCGTTGAATCGGAATAAATGCGATTGACGGTGGCCGCAACACTGCGGCCACGTTGGCCCGAAATCAGGCCGCCTGTTTCAGAGCTGCTTTTTGCGACTGGAAAGCCCAGTCGAGCCAGAGCGTCAACGCTTCGAGATCGGCTGTCTCGACGGTAGCGCCCGCCCAGATGCGCAGACCCGACGGTGCATCGCGATAAGCGCCAATATCGTAGGCGACGCCCTCCTTCTCCAGCACCGCGACAAGATTTTTGGCGAAATTCGCCTGGGCATCCGTGTCGAGAGCGATGATATCACGATCGACGATAGTCAGGCATACAGAGGTGTTGGATCGCGTTGCCGGAACCCTCGCGAGATTGGCAATCCATGGCGTGCGCTCGACAAAAGCATCGAGAACAGCAAAATTCTTGTCGGCACGGCCAACCAGTCCGTCAAGCCCGCCGATGGACTTCGCCCAGGTCAATGCATCAAGATAATCCTCGACGCAGAGCATCGATGGCGTATTGATTGTCTCGCCGGCGAAAATACCTTCGATCAGCTTGCCGCCTGATGTAAGGCGGAAAATCTTTGGCAAGGGCCAAGCAGGCTTGTAAGTGAGGAGCCGCTCTACGGCGCGCGGGCTGAGAATTAGCATGCCATGCGCACCCTCGCCGCCAAGCACTTTCTGCCAGGAGAAGGTCACGACATCGAGTTTGTCGAAATCCAGCCGCTGCGCAAAGGCCGCAGAGGTCGCATCGCAGATGGTGAGGCCCTTGCGATCAGCGGGGATGAAATCGCCATTTGGTACCCGCACGCCAGAAGTCGTGCCGTTCCATGTGAAGACAACGTCACGGTCGAAATCTACCTTGGAAAGGTCGGGCAGTTCGCCATAGCCTGCTTCGATAGTGCGGGCGTCGGCGAGTTTCAGTTGCTTGATGACATCTGTTACCCAGCCGGAGCCAAAGCTTTCCCATGCGACCATATCGACGCCGCGCTCGCCAAGAAGCGACCAGAGCGCCATTTCGACGGCGCCGGTGTCCGATGCTGGAACGATACCGATACGATAGTCGGCGGGGACCTGCAGAATTTCGCGGGTTAGATCGATCGCCTGTTTCAGCTTCGTCTTGCCGACCTTGGCGCGATGGGAGCGGCCAAGTGGCGCATCGGAAAGCGCGTCGAGCGACCATCCGGGACGTTTTGCACAGGGACCTGATGAAAAATTGGGGTTAGCCGGGCGCTGTGCCGGCTTCGAAAGCGTCGTCATGTTTTCTCCTATCCTTACAGATAGCTCGCCTCTCGTTGGGGAGAGGTGGCCCACTCCGGGAAGTAGGAGAAATGTCGTTGACAGTCAAGAAATATGTTCCTGCGCGACATCAAAATTGCGCACTACACAGGATGGGCATTGAACAGGGCACAAACGAAGACGGCAGGAGAAGCCTCCTGCCGTTCGAATTTCCGTTGGATAATCAATCAGAATGCGTAGCGCACACCAACCTTGAAGTCATGCGACGTAATGTCCTTGAATTTGAACGGTTCTGGATTGGGCCGCGTTTGGGATGGAATGAAATTGGATGCGTCAGCCGTCTGTCCATCCCCAAGATCCACGTAGCTGTAACCGATGTCGATCGTCATGCGGTCTGTCGCCTTGATGCCGACACCTGCATGCAACGCCCATGCGAGTTCCCACTGGGAGTCAGAACCCGCAAAGCCGCCGCCGCCGGTGATAGCGTTATTATCCGTAAAATTCGAAATCGTATTACGCGATGCACCGATACCAGCACCAACGTAAGGTGTAAGGCCGGCATAGGTACCAAGATCGGCATAGGCATTGGCCAAGAACAGCCATTCTGACTTCTTTGCGTGGTATTCGTTCGTCGCCTCGTCGCCGTTATCCGGAATGCCATCCGTATCATAAAAGTCCAAGGCGCTGAACTCGGTTTTACCACGGTACTGGCCGGTGACATCCGCGCGGAACCAATCGTTGAATTGATAGCCAACACCTATCTGGCCGGTTATGCCGGCGTCGAAATCTCCCTCATCATGCCAGCCGTGAACGGCGGGATCTGCGAAGCCAACATAATCCAGCCCGTCGAATTGCTGGTTGCTCATGCCGATATCACCGCGCAAATACCATCCGCCAAACTGTTGGACCTCCACTACTGGCGGATCCTGCATATCGGCCGAATATGCCGGGACAGCACCCAGGCACAGAAGTGCTGCGCTCATGGCAGCATGTTTGGTGAAAGTGCTCATTTTCGTTTCCCTCACGAAGCCCAAGGATTGAAGTGCAGCGAATGCTACTAAGGTGTTAGAAACCAATATGAGGGGGAAAAGTTAAATCTCGCTTAACCGTATTTCTTCACCATATCTATTAACCTTAATGAACTGGAAACAATGTTATTGGACGCAAATACAAATGGGCCCACGCGGGCCCATTTGTATTTGAACGAAATAGTTCTGTTCTACGCAGCTGAAGAGATCACCGAAATAATATCATTGACGACGGTCTCAACAAGCTTGCGATCGTCGCCTTCCGCCATGACACGGATCAAAGGCTCTGTACCAGACGGACGGATAACCAGCCGCCCGGTTGTGCCCAGACGACCTCGCGCCTCATCGATCGCACTCTTTACTTTCTTGTTCTCCAGCGGCTTTCCGCCGGTTGTACGGACATTCTTCAACAGTTGCGGCACCGGATCGAATTTACGGCAAACTTCGCTCACCGGCCTGTTCTGTTCCTGGACCACCGCAAGTATCTGCAAGGCCGAGACCAGACCATCGCCGGTCGTGGAGAAATCCGACAGAACGATATGACCGGACTGCTCACCACCGATATTGAACCCATGATTGCGCATGTGCTCGACCACGTAACGGTCGCCAACCTGCGTGCGCGCCAGCGTCAATCCACGATCGACAAGAAAGCGCTCAAAACCGAGATTGGACATGATGGTCGCAACGACTCCACCCCCGACCAGCCGGTTTGACTCTTGCCAGGATTGCGCAATGACGGCCATGAGCTGGTCGCCGTCGATGATCGCACCATTTTCATCCACGATCAGCACCCGGTCGGCGTCACCATCGAGTGCAATACCTATATCAGCACGGACCTCATGCACTTTTTTGATCAGACCCAAAGGATGGGTTGAGCCACAATCTTCGTTGATGTTGGTACCATTAGGCTCGTTGTTGATCGTGACAACTTCTGCTCCGAGCTCCCACAGTGCTGCGGGTGCAACCTTGTATGCTGCTCCGTTGGCGCAATCGACAACAATCCGCAAGCCGGCCAATGAGATGTTCTTGGGCATCGTCCTTTTGGCGAACTCGATATAGCGATAAATATCGCCATCAACGCGCTTCGCGCGGCCAAGTGCATCAAAACTTGACAGACGGTCTGTCAAATTCTCTTCCATCAATTGTTCGATTTCGTGCTCGATTTCATCCGATAGTTTGAAACCATCCGGACCAAATAGCTTGATACCATTGTCATGATAAGGGTTGTGCGATGCTGAAATCATTACGCCGATATCCGCGCGCAGCGACCTGCAAAGCATGGCGACAGCCGGGGTTGGAATCGGGCCGAGAAGGAACACATCCATCCCTGTCGATGTGAATCCGGCAACAAGCGCCGTCTCGATCATATAGCCGGAAAGCCGTGTGTCTTTGCCGATCACCACGCGATTGCGGTGTTGGCCGCGTTTGAAAGCGAGCCCGACGGCCATGCCAACCTTCATCGCGATATCGGGCGTCATTGGATAGGCGTTTGCCTGCCCGCGAATACCATCAGTACCAAAATATTTGCGAACCATATTGATTATCCAACCTTTGCGGCTGTCGGGGCTTTCGGTTAAGCCCAGAAGCAGCCTTGCTTGTTCATGCCGATCTTCGCTTATTGCAGAAGACCATCAATTTCGCATCTCACAATTTATGTGGGGATTATACTTGACGCAAATGCGTGAACAATTCGTACAAACGGCCGGTTTTCACCGGCCGTTTGTATAGGTTGGATACCACATTCAGGACTGTGGCTGCGGTTCAAAACCCTTATCAGGTTCATCGCCCTTGCGTGGTTTCTTGGCCGATCCAGCCTTTGGAACTGCCGAGCCGCGCGACGGCGGTGTGTCGTCGCCAAGATCGCGAGCAGGCTTGTTGCCAGCCATCAGCGCCTTGATTTCCTCGCCAGTCAGCGTCTCATATTCGAGCAGTCCTTCGGCAATGGCTATCCATTCCTTCTTCTTCTTGGTCAGAATAGTGCGGGCATGGGTATAGGCGTCGTCGATCAGTTTGCGCACTTCTGCGTCAATCAGTTGCGCAGTCTCTTCCGAAACGTTCTGCGTGCGTGCAACGGAGTGACCGAGGAAAACCTCTTCCTGGTTCTCGCCATAAGCAACCTGGCCGAGCTTGTCGGAGAAGCCCCAACGGGTCACCATTGCCCGCGCAAGCTTGGTTGCCTGCTCGATATCCGATGATGCGCCGGAGGTGATGTTCTCCTTGCCGAACTTCAGTTCCTCGGCAATACGGCCGCCCATCATGATAGCGAGACGCGAGATCATCCACTTGTAGCTCATCGAGTAGCGATCACCTTCGGGCAACTGCATAACCATGCCAAGCGCACGACCACGCGGAATGATGGTCGCCTTGTGCAGCGGATCAGCCACTTCGACGTTGAGGGCAACGATAGCGTGACCAGCTTCGTGATAGGCAGTCAGTTCCTTTTCCGCCTGGGTCATGGCAGTTGAGCGGCGCTCTGCACCCATCATAATCTTGTCTTTGGCGTCTTCGAACTCGAGCATAGTGACAAGGCGCTTGTTACGGCGCGCAGCCATCAAGGCTGCTTCGTTGACAAGATTCATAAGATCGGCACCGGAGAACCCGGGAGTACCACGAGCCAGAACCTTCAAATCGACATTCGGTGCCAGCGGGACATTGCGCGCATGCACTTTCAGGATCTTTTCACGACCCGTAACATCCGGATTTGGCACGACAACCTGACGGTCGAAACGGCCCGGACGTAGTAGTGCAGGATCGAGTACATCAGGCCGGTTGGTTGCCGCAATGAGGATCACGCCCTCATTGGCTTCAAAACCATCCATCTCCACCAGCAACTGGTTGAGGGTCTGTTCGCGCTCGTCATTGCCACCGCCAAGGCCAGCGCCACGATGACGGCCAACCGCGTCGATTTCGTCGATGAAGATAATGCAAGGTGCGTTCTTCTTCGCCTGTTCAAACATGTCGCGAACACGCGATGCACCAACACCGACGAACATTTCAACGAAATCAGAACCGGAAATGGTGAAAAACGGCACATTGGCCTCGCCGGCGATAGCACGCGCGAGCAACGTCTTGCCTGTACCGGGAGGGCCAACGAGGAGAACGCCGCGCGGGATACGACCGCCCAAACGCTGGAATTTCTGCGCATCACGCAGAAATTCGACGATTTCCTCAAGATCTTCCTTGGCTTCGTCAACGCCGGCAACATCCTGGAACGTTACGCGTCCATGCGCCTCGGTTAGCAGCTTGGCTTTGGACTTGCCAAAACCCATGGCGCCGCGTGAGCCTCCTTGCATCTGTCGCATGAAGAATATCCACACGCCGAGAATGAGGATCATCGGAAGCCAGGAAATCAGCATGCCAACGAGGGACGTCGACCCATCGGATTCAGGCCGAGCCGCAATCTGTACGTTCTTGCTTTCAAGACGGCCAACGAGACCGGCGTCGCCAGGTGAATAAGTCTGGAAGCTGGCGCCATTGTCGGAATAGGTGCCAGTAATACGGTTGCCCGCGATCGTCACCGATTTTACACGGCCGCTGTTCACATCGCTGATGAACTGCGAATAGGGAACATCGCTCGACGCCGAACGAGAGCTTGGACTTTGGAAAAGGTTGAACAACGCAATCAGAAGCAAGGCGATAATCGCCCACAGTGCGAAGTTCCTGTAGTTAGGATTCATATCGGGTCCCATCAATCATAACCGCAAGGACGCGGAATTCATACGTAACATAGGTTCGAAGCATGTCCTTGCCAAGGCTGGCGTTCAAACTCATGTCAATTCTTATTAATCTGGTTTACAGGGGAGCGCTTGTACCCCTGTAGTTGAAAGGTTTCTGCAACGGATTGAGCAAGGATTTCATCATAGCCCGAAAGAATATGATCGAACAGGGCAAGGTGCCGCGTCACAGAAATCCCATCAGGCAATTTCACGTGATCACTGACAGCCGGAACATCAACGATCTCGCCATCGAGAAATAAAGCAGGACTCGACAAAGTCGATGGCCGGTGAAAATCAGTCGGGCGGGCATCGCCTAGAAATTCCACCCCCCGAGCACCAGTCGCGGTGACCTTGATTGATCTGTTGGTATGATTGCTGATCCGGTAGCGCCCATCCCAGATAGCAATCGTGCCTGGATCGACGTTGACTTCCTGCAGCGAGCGCATTTCACGATAGATAAGCGCCTTGTCGTTCTTGAGTTGAAGAACACAACGGTTCATTGTGATACGCCCCGATGAATGTTGCGAACAAATATACTGCACGGCTTTGTCGCAATTCTCCGCGGGAGGCAGGAACGATTGCCCGCCGATCGTCGCCATGAGCACGGCAATGGCAAGGTGCTGGGCATCCTGCTCTTGCAGGACCCAGTTTTCACGACTGATTTCAGCGCGGATTCCATCGTAAATTGTCACACAATGCGGTAGAAACTGCGCAACCATGTTGCTCAGCAATCGTCTTTTGTTTGCTTTTTCAGCAATCTCGCACGCAATTTCTTGCCGGTCCGCATTCCGTAGCGCCTTGCGAATTCGGACGCGCTCGTATTTCGGATTATCATTGGAAGGATCGTCTCGCCAGACAATCCCTCTCCTACGCAGATAGTCGCGCAACTGTTCGCGCGAGACATCGAGCAAGGGTCGCACAAGCCAGATTTCGCGGTCAAGCAGAGTCGCCAGCGCCATGCCGGCCAATCCGCGTTCGCTCCCTCCTTCACCCGTTCGTGCCGAGCGCATGACAAAGGTCTCGATCTGGTCGTCAAGCGTATGACCTGTAAGAACCATTTCGGCGGCGGCATCGCGCGCAGCAAGACACAGCAGATTATAGCGAACATCGCGCGCCTTGGCAGATAGGCCTGTAACCGGTTTTGGTCCGTCCCAGCTCAATATCCGGTGCGCAATTCCAAGCTTTTCGCAAAGTCTCGCGACAAAATGCGCTTCATCCGCCGATTCCCGTCGAAGTCCATGATCAATCGTGACCGCGATTATCTCTGGAAAGGTGGTACGTCCCGCGCGATAATCGATCAAAAGATGCAACAGTGCCAAGGAGTCACTGCCACCGGATACCGCGACAACGACCGATTTCAGTCCCTTGAAATCAATCCCATTGAAAATGCCGGCAAGATCAAGACCCGGTTCAGCATTTGTTGGCGGCACGTTCATTCTTCACGCGCTCTTTGATCGCTGTAGAGATATTGGGATAGCGGGAGGTCACTGAGGCAAACGTCGCGCAGGCAACCTCATGATCCTGCATCCTGGCCAGCGTCATGCCGAGCTTCAAAAGGTTTTCGGGGCTCTTTTTGGCGTCAGGAAATTGCTTGTGATTGTCAAGGAAGACCGAGGCGGCCTCCTGGAAACGCCCCTGACTATAAAGCGATTCACCGAGCCAGTATCGCGCATCAGGATCCGCCGGGTCTTTCGGGAAACGATCCACATGGCTACGAAACGCCGCTTCTGCGCTTTTATAATCTCCCGACAGGAACAACTGATACGCCTGACTGTAAAGCACCTTCGGATCATCGGTATCCGGCAGCGATGCTACGGTTGTATTATCTGCCGACGGCACAGGAGGGGTATCATTTCTTGAACCACCAATTACGTTGCCATTGGCATCAAACTCGATTTGTCCAAGCGGGCGCGGCGGCTCGCCAAGCTGAGGTGAGCTGGAAGAATCGGTTTGTGGGTCAATAGCAACGGAATCAGTAGTGCCGGCTGACGAGTCCCGAGTGGAAGCCGTTGAACCGGGGGAGGCATCAGTCGATGCCTCCCCGGTTTTCCGCGACGGCGTTACAGAAGCGACGCTGCGGTCGCTCTTGCCGCCGGCATCCGAGCGCTTGCCCTTTTCCAGTTCCTGGAACCGGAATTCATTGTCTTCTTGCACCTTCCGCATCTGCTCCTGCATCTGAAGGATTTGGAAGTTCAGTTCCTCGATCTTGCCGGTAAGCTGCCTGATCTGTTCCTCCAGCTGGCTGACACGCGGATCGCCTGCCTGCGCCATCAAGACAGGCGCATCGCTCGTCGCGATGTCCGTCTTCGGCACTGGCGGGAAAAACCCGCCATCAATGTTGGAGGCATGGCCCACGCCGGTCGCCAGAAATGGCAGCACCGTCATCGCCAGTACCATTCTCTTTAGTCGTTTGTTCATTCCTTTTACCGCCCCTGATATGGGAATAGAAACACCGCTGGGATTTGCGGCAGCTTATCTAACACGAGCAACGTGACTTCGGCCAAATTTTGTTTTGACCGGAGTTGAAACAGAAAAAGCGGCCCGAAAGCCGCTTTTTCCTGGGTAGAATCAGGTCGGCTTAGCTGCCTGCGCCACCAAGAACGGTGATTGCACGGCGGTTTTGTGACCAGCAGGATTCGCTGTCGCAAACGGCGACCGGACGCTCATTACCGTAGGAAAGGGTCTTGATGCGTGCTGCGGGTACGCCCTGCGATGCAAGGTAATTGCGTGTCGCGGCTGCACGCCGTTGGCCAAGGGCAAGATTGTATTCACGCGTGCCGCGTTCGTCAGCATGACCTTCGACCGTGATTGCGTAGTTCGGATAGCGCTGGAGCCACTGAGCCTGCTTGGCCAATGTCTGCTGCGCATCGGCGCGAATAACGGACGAGTCAACGTCGAAGAAAATACGGTCACCGACATTGACCGTGAAATCCTGAGTGGAGCCAGGTTTTGCGCTGCCAGCAAGGCCGAGGTCACCGGCACTGTTAGGCAAGTTTTTCTTCGAAGCACAACCCGCAATAGCGAGAGACAGGAAGAGTGCAACGAAAACTGGACTGCGGGCGATCATTTCGAAGCGGCGCATAGCCTGGACTCCTTAAGAATTGAATTGTTTCGGTGAACAAGCAGTAACCATATCGAGGTTAAGGCCTGTTCAAGAAACAGGGTTAATCCACTCTTAACACCAGGATTAACGGCGAAATTGACAGTGTGTCGTGCACCCTTAAGGCACAAATTAAGGCGGAAAGACGACAATTCGCGGCGATGTTCTGCAACACCGCCGCGAATGTCCGTTATTACTGGTTTGTCCACCAAATCATTCAAGCAAGGGCGACCAGGCTGGGTCGGATGCCAAGTTCGGGGTCTGAATTTGGCGCAGATTCCGGCCGGTCAGATCGACGGTCGAAAGTTTGGGGCTGTTGGAGCCGGGCGGCAAGCGGAAGAACATCAGCACACGGCCGTTCGGTGCCCAGGTCGGACCCTCGTCGTGATAGCCGCTGGTCAGAATTCTCTCACCCGATCCATCGGTCTTCATCACGCCGATAGAGAATTCACCACCAGACTGCTTGGTGAAGGCGATAAGATCACCGCGCGGCGACCATACCGGCGTCGAATAGGATCCATCGCCGAAAGAGATGCGCTGTGGATTGGATCCGTCGGCGCCCATCTTGTAGATCTGTGGCCGGCCACCGCGATCCGACTCGAACACCACTTGAGTGCCATCGGGAGAATAGGATGCGCCTGTGTCGATGGCTGACGTACTCGTCAGACGCGTCGTGGTCCGGCTACGCAGATCCATCGTATAGACATTGGCGCTGCCGTCATCCTGCAAAAGGCTCATAACGACCTTCTGACCATCGGGCGAGAAGCGCGGCGCAATAGTCATACCCGGAAAATTTCCGACAAGCTCGCGCTGACCAGTTTCGAGCTGCAGAAGATAGATCTGCGGCTTTCCGCCCTCGAAAGACATGTAAGTGATTTCCTGACGGCTTGGCGAAAACCGCGGCGTCAGAACAAGGTCCTTGCCATTGGTCAGATAGCGCACATTGGCGCCGTCCTGATCCATGATAGCGAGGCGCTTGATGCGCTTTTCTTTCGTACCGGATTCGTCGACGAAGACAACACGGGTGTCGAAATAGCCTTTTTCACCCGTGAGCTTCTCATAAATCGCATCGGCGATAATGTGCGCGACGCGGCGCCAGCTTTCAGGTGAGGTAAAAAACTGTTGCCCATCGAGTTGTTGCCCGGCAAATGTATCCCAAAGGCGAAACTCAGCCTTCAACCGGCCGTCGCCTTGCTTGGTAACCCGGCCCGTTACGAGTGCCTGAGCATTGATGACCTTCCAATCCTCAAAGCGAGGAGCGGCGTCCGGATTGGATATCTTTTCGATGAAGGCGCCTTTATCGACGGGCGCAAACAATCCCGATCGCTCCAGATCTGCAGCAATCACATTGGAAATATTCGTGCCGAGTTGATCGCCCGAAAGAAAATCTGTGATCGCTATGGGCATCGGCTCGACAACACCCTTGGTGATATCAAGTTTCAATTGGGCTTTCGCTGGTAGCGTCGCCACGATCAATGTCACCACGACCATCGCGAAAGCTGCACATAAAGTCCGGAATATTTTTAGCATTAGTTCAGGGCCCTCTTTTGGCTGGCCTATTATCGACATCAGGTAGCACCGGGATGGAACGTCAATTCGACGCTCGACCAGGTGTCGTATTTATCTTGGGGTAGGTTAAACGGTGCTGACTTCATCACCGCCCGCAAGGCGCTACTCTTTACCGCATTCAACAACGCTGAATCGCCACCGCTGCCGGTAACCTCGGGTCGGCCGTCAATCTCTCCATTCTGCGTTAGCCTGAATTTCACAATGATGATCATTTCAGGGGTCTCTTCGGCTCCGACTGGCTTGTTCCAGTTCCCTTCGATGAGTCCTCGCAACGCATCCATCTCGCTCTGGCTAAGTTTGGATCCGCCGGTAGCCTTGTTCGCGCCAAGGGAGGCCTGATCACTCGATCGCTTGGCTCCTCCCGCCGATGGCTTCTGTTTGTTCAGAAGCTCTGCGACTTGATCAGCGATGCCGTCTTTATCCTTTGAAGGCGTCGACGCAGTTTGAGTGGGCTTTGGCTTTTCCGGTACTTCCTTGCGATCTGGCGTCTTCGCCGTCTGCGCTGGCGGTGTCGGTTTGGCTTCAGGCTTCGCTACCGTATCGGGCAGCTTGAACGCCTCCTCGGCGGGCTTATCTACCGGGGGTGTCGGCGTCGGCTTGGCTTCCTCTTTCGGCACCGGATCGGATTTAATCTCATTGATCGCTTCGGCTACAGGATCAGGCTTTACCTCTTCCTTCGGAGCAGGCTCTGGCTTTACTTCTGTAGCAGGTACTGGAACCGGTTTCGGTTCAGGCTTCACTTCCGGCTTGGGTTCCGGCTGCGGGTCAGGTTTGGCAACGGGCGTCTCCGAGGGCTTCGGTGCTTGAGCAGCTTCGACCGGTTTTGGTTTCGTCTCGGGAGTGGGTTTGGTTTCCACATCCGTTTCGCTGTCGCCTATATTCTGTGCGTCCGGAATCGTCTGGGGTTTTTGTGTCGGCTTGGGCGCTGGCTTTTCAGCCTTTGGCGCTTTCTTGTCACCCTTCTGCAATTGGCTCGTATCAGAAACGATATCTATCGGCATCGACTCCGAATTCGCCATATCCATTGGCGTCGGCGTGGAAAACGACAAGAGCCCCCAGCCGATGACCACAGCATGGATGATTGCGGAGGATGTGACGCTGGCCCGCATGGTTGATCAGTTAGCCTCCGGGAGACTGACGAGACCTATGTTCTTGAAACCCGAACCGGAAATCTGCGCCATGACCTTCATGATCGTTCCGTAGTCGGCGGATTTATCACCCTTGACGAAAATGCGTTCGCTGTAGCCAGTCTTGGCGATGGCTTGCAGTTTCGGCACGATTTCTTCGAGCGGAATTTCGGTTTCCTGCAGATAGATCTGCCCCTGCTGATTAATGGTAACGTAGATCGGGTCGGCTTCGCTGTTCAGGGTCTGCGCCGATGTTTCGGGCATATCGATTGGAACGCCCACCGTCATCATTGGTGCTGTGACCATGAAAATGATCAGCAGCACCAGCATCACGTCAACGAGGGGCGTGACGTTGATCTCGCTCATCAACGCTTTGCTGGCCCGTCCGCGACGCCGGCGTCCGCCTGAAGAACCGTTGTTACCTATCGACATGCCCATGGCATCAAATCCTGCAATTAACGTATCGGTTTCTCAAACGTGTCCTCAAGCCCGTGGCAGCTTCTCATCGATTTGCCGCGAGAGTATGGCGGAGAATTCATCGGCGAAGCCTTCCATGCGCGCAGTCAGTTTTCCCGCATCACTCGAAAGCTTGTTGTAGGCGATAACCGCCGGAATGGCGGCGACAAGGCCAATGGCTGTTGCCAGCAGTGCTTCAGCAATACCCGGTGCAACAACAGCAAGGCTGGTGGATTTTGAACCCGCAATGCCCATGAACGAGGTCATGATACCAATGACCGTGCCGAACAGACCGATGAACGGTCCGGCCGAGCCGATGGTTGCGAGGAAAGTCAGTCGCGCGGCGAGGTAGTCGCTCTCCCGTGCCAGCGCCACATCCATCGCCTTGTCGATACGCATTTGCAGTGCGATCGGCGAGCGGGCGCCTTTTTCGAACGATTTCTTCCATTCCCGCATCGCGGCAATGAAAATGGAGCCCATGCCGGTGGTGCGTTTGTCGCCGAGGTTGCGGTAGAGTTCTTCAAGGGATTGTCCCGACCAGAAGATTTGCTCGAAACGGTCGAAGGCGCGCTTGGCGCGGCCAAATCCGAGAACCTTGTCGATGATGATCGCCCAGGTCCAGATGGACGCGCCGAGCAGACCCACCATCACAAGTTTGACCACAAATCCGGCCTGCCAGAACAGGCCCCACAAGGACACGTCCGATGTCTGAACGGCAACCGCTAAATTTTCCATATCCACAATCCTCGAATCCGAAAACCCGGCATGTTGACCGGGTCGCAATCGTCTCAATCCAGATGAGCCACGCTTGAAACCGGAATTTTCCAGTAACCATACCGCGGCTTCTTGACGTTAAATTTGGTAAAACGAAGGCGTTAACGCAAAACGCCCCCGTTTGATCGTCCTATTCATGATTTGTTATGGTTAAGGATCAGTTATGATTCAGCGGAACTGGCTATTATAAACGCTTATTCCTGCGATTGTGGCTGAAAGAGCTTGATCCATTCGGCCGGAAACCGTCGCGGACGGCCGGCACCGTTAATCATCGCTGCTTCCACGGTCGCGGAGATAAGAAGATCGTCTCCCCGCTTAATGGCCTGCGCCATCCTCACCCTTGCGCCGGATATTTCTGCCGTTCGCGTCTCGATCGTCAATACGTCATCGATCCTTGCTGCCGATTTGAAGTCGATCTCCATGCGCCGTACCACCCAAACGATGCTTTCACCAAGTTTTCCGTCAACAAGCTCCGAATGATGCACGCCGAGCAGACGCAGATAATCCGTACGCCCACGTTCCAGAAATTCGAGGTAACGGGCGTGATAGACAAGTCCGGAAAAATCCGTATCGGCATAGTACACCCGCACCAGCAGACGGTGTCCGGCATCTGTCAATTCACCGGCCAACCCGGTGGCAATTGATGATGAAGAATTGTTTTCGATCATGGTCCTTCCCTTTTGCAGGCTTGGCGGGCATTTTGTCCAGAGCCCTCCTGAATAGGATGCGAAAGAATTGTTCCTGCCATTGCTACGCACCCTTCTTTGCCTCTCTTGCCTAGTTGCTGGCTCGGTGACCACTTCAGCCACGACATTCACCATGAAGCATGGTCTCAATCTCGATCTATGGACCACGTGGCCGCGACCTGAGCGCTGGGATGAGGAAGCCGTCCTCGCAAATTTTCCTGAGTGGCGACGAGGCATCAGCATCGGTACTCTGGAAGATATAAGGAAGGCGGGCTTTGATTTCGTCCGCATGCCGATCGATCCCGCCATCTTCCTGGAGGACGCGTCCGAGAAACGTGTGACGACGCTCATTGCCGAAACGCTCAAGACGGTAGACATGCTGCATAAGGCGGGGCTCAAGGTAATCGTCGATTTTCATTCCATCCCAAGCGATACGCGAAAGGTCGACACCAACCATGTGATCGCCGATGAAGCGCTATTCACGCGATACGTACAAATGGTCGGACGGCTTGGCAGAGCATTGTCCGACACGGACCCAGCTACCACTGCGTTTGAACCATTCAACGAGCCGGTGATCGATTGCGATCCCACACTTTTCCCTAAATGGCCGGCAATGTTGTTGCAGTTGCATAAGGCTGCTCGCGATGCAGCCCCGAACCATACATTGGTTTTGTCCGGGGGGTGTTGGTCTAGCGCCTATGGATTGGAGAAGGTTGACCCCACTCCCATCGCCGACGACAATGTCATCTGGACCTTTCATTCCTATGAACCCTACGTCTTGACCCATCAAGGTGCCGACTGGACAGGCGATTCCATGAGTTATGTCGAAGGCTTGCCCTATCCGCCGGATCTGATGGGCGAAAAAGCCTTCCAAGAACGTCTAGCCGCCATCCGGCAAACAATCGAGGCCAAAGCGCCCAAGGAGAGGCGTGAAGAGCTTCTGATCGGCTTCAACGAAATGGTGGGCGGCATAACAAATTATAAGGAGGTTCTTGCCGCATTGAACGAACCGTTCGACAAGGCGGAGGCGTGGGGAAAGAACAACAATATCCCCCCGGAGCGCATATTTCTGGGCGAATTTGGTATGATACGGAAGGAATATCAAAAGAAATTTCGCATGCCGTCAGACTGGCGCGCTTCTTATTTGAAGGACGTGACCGAAGCCGCACAGAAACGCGGGTTTCCCTGGTCGGTTTGGTCGTGGGGCGGCGCTTTCGGCATCACACTCGATGACAAACAGCGTGTGCTCGACCCGGTAATTCTGAAAGGTCTCGGGCTAAAAACCGAGTAATCAATTGTCTTCCTGGAAGAGGTTGATCTGTTGCTGGATGATATCGGCCGGTGCGTTCAAGCCAAGATGCTTCCACGCATTTGCGGTTAGAACCCGCCCGCGCGGGGTACGCTGGATAAAGCCCTGCTGTATCAAATAGGGTTCGATAATATCTTCGATCGCATCGCGAGGTTCCGAAAGTCCCGCAGCGATCGTTTCGATACCAACCGGCCCACCACCAAAATTATGAGCAATCATCGCAAGATAGCGCCGGTCGAGCTGGTCAAGACCGAGCGTATCAACTTCAAGGCGCAACAGCGCGGAATCCGCCGTCTCGCGGTCGATCTTGTCCTTGCCATCGACAATGGCGAAATCCCGCACGCGGCGCAGAAGACGTCCGGCTATACGCGGTGTACCCCGCGCACGACGAGCGACTTCCAACGCTCCGTCATCGGTAACGCCAATGCCCATGATCCGTGCCCCGCGCCGCACGATATGTTCCAGTTCCTCGACCGTGTAGAAATTGAGCCGGATAGGAATACCGAAGCGATCCCGCAACGGTGTGGTCAAAAGTCCCAGCCTTGTTGTCGCGGCAACCAGAGTAAACTTGGCGAGATCAATTTTGACCGAACGGGCCGCAGGTCCCTCTCCGATAATCAGGTCAAGCTGATAGTCTTCCATTGCCGGGTAGAGAATCTCTTCGATCGCTGGATTGAGGCGGTGGATTTCATCGATAAAGAGAACATCGTTCTCTTCGAGATTAGTCAGCAGCGCCGCAAGATCGCCGGCCTTGGCGATCACCGGTCCGGAGGTCGAGCGAAAATTGACACCGAGTTCCTTGGCCATGATCTGCGCCAGGGTGGTCTTGCCAAGACCGGGCGGCCCGACGAACAGGACATGGTCGAGTGCTTCGCCGCGCGACTTCGCCGCCTCGATGAACACTTTCAGATTAGCGCGCGCCGCCGCCTGACCGACAAAATCGGCAAGAGTCTGCGGGCGCAGAGAGGTATCGAGATCCTCACCACGCTTGTCGGGCGAAATCAGACGGCTTGCATCACTCATGCGCCTGTCCTCGCATAACCCGCGCGTTCAAACAACAGCATCAGCGCGACAGTTCCTTCAAGCCAAGCCGGATCAGCTTGGCTGAGTCGGCGTTCTCACCCGCATCCTTCATGGCAGCGGCGATAGCGTTAGCCGCCTGATCGCGCGAATAGCCGAGATTTGTCAGAGCCGACACTGCGTCGGTAACCGAAGCGGGTGCGACGCCCTCGCCCAACTCCTGCTTGAGCCCGATGGTACCTAGTGCCTCGCCAGCAAAGGCTGGCGCCTTGTTCTTCAGTTCCGTAACGATGCGCTCAGCCACACGCTTGCCGACCCCCGGCGCGCGACTGACCATGGCGATATCGCGCAGGGCTATGGCATTAGCGAGATCGGATGGTGTCAATGTCCCAAGCACGCTCAACGCAACCTTGGCGCCAATGCCCTGGACGCTTTGCAACAGGCGGAACCATTCACGCTCAAGCGCGGTGCCGAAACCGAACAAACGGAGCAAATCTTCACGCACATAAGTCTCTATGAGTAAGACAACCGCCTCGCCCGGGTCGGGCATGTTGGAAAGTGTCCGCGCCGAACAGAAGACAACGTAACCCACCCCATGCACATCGACGATGACGTGATCCTCGCCAATTTCATCGACTGTACCCTTGAGCTTTCCGATCATCCGAGTGACGCCAGTTTCTGCTCGATAGCGAAGCGCCCGATTGCGCTTTGGCGATGATGAGCGTGGCAAATAGCAATGGCCAGAGCATCGGCAGCGTCATCCGTGTCGAATACCGCCTTCGGCATCAGCACCTTAACCATCATGTGGATCTGTTTTTTTTCGCCGTGCCCGACACCGATCACCGCCTTCTTGACGGCGTTCGGTGCATACTCGGCAACGTGCAGCCCAGCAAGCGCGGGCACCAGCAAGGCGATACCCCGAGCCTGGCCAAGCTTGAGCGTCGCAGTGGCATCCTTGTTGACGAAGGTATGTTCGACAGCCGATTCGTGCGGCATCATCTCGTGGATCACCCTGGCGAGTCCATCATGCAATTGACAAAGGCGCGAGGCGAGATCGAGTTTGGCGTCTGAAAGAACGGTACCAGCCGCAATAAAGCGCAGTGAGTTACCAAGCGTTTCGATGATACCCCAGCCCGTCCGCCGAAGACCGGGATCAATGCCGATGATACGAATCGCTTCTTTCATGTCGAGACCTTATCCATGTGTCATCGATCTTGACAGCAAAAAGGTGAACAAAAGAGAAACAAACTTGTGAGTCGTCAGCGATGGCTGAATGCAGTTGCCAACAAACTGAGCTGATCGGAGACCGGATTGGTCGAGAGGAGCCGCTTTTGCTCAACGCCAGCGCCTTCATTGTAGATTTCATCATCCATCTGGCGGACGCGAGCCTGCAAGCGCAATGAGCGGTGCACGATATCGCAATAGGATAGCGGAATTTCATCCCAACCGACAACTGTTTCAGGCGCCGAGTCCGTATCGAGCCGAACCTTGGCTTTTTCGGAAAGCACCTGTTCAAGTGTCATTTCACCGCTGCGGGATGCACGCTGAAGAAGCAGCCAGGATGCGACCTGCATCAGGCGCGTTGTCAGCCGCATTGATTCGGCGGCATAAAGCGTCGCCGCTATGCGCGACAAGCGCTTGGCCTCCTCACGGCCTTCACCGTCGAGATAGAAAGCGGCTTCTTCCACAAGACTCATGCCCTCGTCATAGAGATGATTGAAGCTCTCCGAGCGAACCATACGCTCTGCTAGTCTTATTGTGTTGTCTACGTGGAATTCCTGTTCGGTCATCATATGCCCTGTTACCTAAAATGCGCTGCCACGATCCGCAATTTACCAAAGCAGTGCTCCCTTACTGGAACAGCAAGCGAGGTATCACAACGGTCGGCGAGCAGTAGTCCCCAGCAACCTGCCTGCATCCTCACAGGAGCGCAAGTTTATCCTTAATAAAGGGTTAACGGCAGGGTTAAACATTGGATATGAACATAAAAAAAGAGCCGCAAAAAACGAGGCGGCTCTCAGGAGTCTAACAGGGAGGCGTCAAACAAAGTGGCCAAACCACTTGGTAAGAATCCAGAAAACTGGATGATCAATTTATAGATTCTAATGCTTAACGACTGGTTAACGGTAACAAGAAAGTTGAGTTCATCGCGAGGCCACCGCTCTCGTTGCCGGCTTCATTGCCCCGTTCATCGGCTTGCCGGCAACCACGGTTTGGGGCTTGACCGGCTTTTGTACCGGACGCCCGCCCCAACCGATGCGCGGCAGCCATTCGAGATAGTAGGCCAGGGCAAATTGCGCCATGATCCCACTCGCGATAAGAAGCGTATCGTCGAGCAACCCACCTGGATTCAGAACCTTGACGACCTGCGCAACCATGGCAAGGATCGTACCGGCAACAAAAACCGGCAGCGAATGCTTGCCGAGAATGGCCAGCGGATGCTCTGGAGCCGTTCGAGCAAGATTGGAAACCGCCGGCACCGAAACAATCACGTAGGCAAGCGCCAGAACATGGGCCAGTCGGGTCAGCGACAGGAACGTTTTGTCGAAGCCCGTTACGACCGTCGGCAGGCCCAATGACGTATCGACACCCCATAATGGCCAACGCACCCAAGCTAGTGCAATCAGGATATAGGCTACGGAAAGGCCGAACAAATATTTGTTGAACGCAATGGTCCCGCCACGGCGCACATGCATAACCCCTGCTATCCCAATGACAAAGAGGAACTGCCACGACAGCGGGTTGAGAAACCAGACGCCATTGGTCGGATAGTTTGGCGGCGCGATTTGGTACACTCCTGCAACCAGCCATAGAAGGCCGGAAATTGCCAGCATGACCGTGAGGCTAATGCTTCCGATCATCAGGAATAATGGCAGCATCAGCAACAGCACGCCATACATCGACAGGATGTTGTTATAGCCAATCTGATGACCCATCGTCGCAAGGCCGATAAGTGCCTTTGCAGGCTGATCCATAAGCGGACCGATATTGATGAACGACATGAATTCCGGGCGCTTCAGGTAGATACCTGCAGCACAGAAAATCGCAAGTGTCGCGATCGTCGTGAGGATATGAGCGCAGTAGAGGGTTGTAGCCCGCCGCCAGGCCTTGAGCGTCACCAGAAGACGACTCCCGGGTTCGAACTTGGAACCGTAGGCGAGACCGACGGCAATGCCGGAGATCAATACGAACGCCTCGGCGGAGTCAGAAAATCCAAAGTTTTTATGGGTCAGGTTTTCATAGACCGTTCCCGGAATGTGATTGATGAAGATCGTGAGAAGAGCCAAAGCCCTGAATACGTCGATACGGGTGTCCCGCTGTTTGAGCTGGTTCTGTGTCATAGCGTTCACCAATATCCTGTCATGCGCGGTCAATTGCGCTTCCGGCCTCGATGGGAAGCGACTCGCTTGGGCGGGTGTGATTGATAATGTTGACATAGGGCAAAAGTTGCGATTGCGCCGATCAACTTTCGTTCAAAATTATGACAAGCTCGCAAGTCCGTCGTAGGTGAGCTTCAGACCCATCAGCAGAATCATCACATACATGAACGGGTAAAATACCTCGGGGCGCATCCGCTTGACGATCCACGCGCCGGCAAAAGTCGCGAGTGGCGCAAGCGGCATGAGCACGGCGGATGCTTTCAGATTCGTCGCGTCGAACTGACCGAGCGCAAAATATGGAATGACCTTGATCGCGTTGATGATCGCGAAGAAAATAACGCTGGTTCCGTTATAAACTTTTGGATCCTGCCGTAGCGGCAGAGTATAGACCTGATAGGGTGGACCGCCCGCGTGGGCGACGAAACTTGTAAACCCGGCGATCATCGACCAGAGCGTGGCCGACCCGGCATTGTGGGGTTGTGCGGCTGCACGCCTTTCTGCACTTGCAAAGATATAGCGCGCGAAAAAAATGATCGCGACCAATCCGACGATCAGCTTCACCATGTCATCGGTAACGATCGAGGCGGTTAGCCAGCCAATACCAACGCCAAGCAAACCACCAGGTAGCATCAGTTTCAGTGTCATGGGGTCGCGATAACCACGCCATGACCAAAGACTTGCAACATCCATGATGATCAGAGTGGGCAACATGATAGCTGCGGCCTGTACCGGCGGCATGACGAGCGCCATCAATGGCACACCGACCTGCCCCATCGCACCGCCAAGCCCCCCTTTGGAGAGGCCTATGAGAATGGTGGCCGGGACGGCGGCGGCATAGAACCATGGGTTCATCAGAAGATCTGGCATGGCGGGAAAATCCGGCAGGAGAGACCTCTCCCTTTAACCCTGCTCGACACAATTGAAAATGCTTTTTGGAAATATGCCCCGATTTGATACATAAGATATTGAATTCGCAAGAATTCGAGAGAGACCTATTGAGAACTCAGCCTGACGAGGCACGTGGTGCGGTTCTGGAGAACTGAAACGCGGTGGACTTTCGGGTCCTTGAGCACTGGAAGCACAGAAAATCGCATCAGATGCCTGTCAGACTGAAGTTATCAAAAGTTTGTCAGGACTGTTCAAAGCAACTCTCATCCTCTATGCCCGAATTCTATCACGATTGCCCGGTCTATGAAGAACGATTGTAAGGTCGCAACCCATGAACATCGAACCGACACCTCAACGCTGCCGTATCGTTTTGATTGCGCCTCCTGCTGCGAGCGCAGCTGAACTTGCCAAGCTGCTTGGCGATGCGCTTTCGGGCGGTGACGTCGCTTCGGTATTATTGCCCGCATATGAAGCGGACGAGACTCTGTTCCAGACCATCGCCGAAACAGCCGTTCCGATTATCCAGAATGCCGGTGCAGCAGCAATCATCGTCGGCAACACACAGATCGCTGGTCGCGTCAAAGCAGACGGTCTGCATATCGAGGGAGCGGTCGCTGATATTGCAGCCAATGTGGTACGCTTTTCGCCCAAAATGATCGTTGGTACCGGCAATATCAAGAACCGCCATACCGCACTGGAAATTGGCGAGGCCCAACCGGATTATGTGCTGTTTGGCAAGATTGGTGCCGATAACAAGCCGGAAGCCCATCCGCGCAACATTGATCTTGCGGATTGGTGGGCTTCCATGGTCGAGATTCCTTGCATCATTCAGGCAGGCAATACTCTCGAAAGCATCCCCGATGCCGTAGCAACGGGTGCTGAATTCGTCGCCCTTGGTTCGGCCATCTTTGATCGAGCAGATCCGGCAGGGGCTGTCCGGGAGGCCAACCGGCTTCTTGACGAGCACGCGCCTAGATTTGAGGAATAATTCTATGGGAGCAAGACTAGGAAAACTCGTCTGTTTTGTTGCGGTTGCACTAATGGCCATGCCGGTTTTCACAGTAGGAGGCCTTGCCCAGACCGCTCAAAAACCACCCGCGGCGGAACCGGCAACGACTCTTGCGCCCGCAACGCCCGCATCGCCGGAAACGACTCCCAAGCAGGATAAGCCCAAATCACCCAATGATCCCGCCCTTGAGACGGTCAACCCAACGCGGTTTGGCAAAGGTCCGGAAGACGACGCTTTCGGCGCCTATCAACGCGGTCTCTACAAAACGGCTTACAACCTGGCTTTGCCGCGTGCTGAGGGAGGTGATCCCGCCGCCCAGGTTTTGCTGGCTGAAATACTGGCGCGCGGGCTGGGTGTCCCCACGAATATGCAGGAATCGGCAAAATGGTACGGCAAGGCTGCAGAGCAGGGATTGCCTGAGGCACAATTCCGCTATGCAGTGATCCTACTTCAGGGCAAATATGCCCCGAAGGACCCCAAGAAAGCGAAGGAGTTGATGAAAGCTGCAGCAGACGCTGGAAATGCCCCGGCACAGTTCAATTTTGGTCAAATCCTGCTGCAAGAACGGCCCGGTGCCACAGGCATCGAGAACGCTTATCCCTGGTTCCAGAAGGCTGCGGACAAGGGTCTTCCCGATGGAGAATATGCGCTCAGCCAGGTTCTCGCCAACGGCACACTGACTATTCCGCGCGATGATGCCAAGGCACGGCAATATTTGGCGAAAGCCGCTGTCAAGGGATACGACACAGCTCAGCTCGATCTAGGGAGCTGGCTTGTTACGGGCCGTGGCGGGGCAAAAAACTATAAAGCCGGCTTCGGCTGGATGTTGCGCGCGGCAACGGGCGGCAACGTCGCAGCGCAGGCGCGTCTCGCCAAGCTCTACCGTGACGGCCTCGGCGTCGAGGGCGATTTCATCAAGGCGGCTGCGTGGTACATTGTCGCCAAGCGTGCAGGTTTGAATGATCCAGAACTCGAATCGTTCATGGATGGCCTCGACGATACCCAGAAACAGGCCGCAATCGCAGAAGCAAACAAGTTGCAGTGAGCCGCCTTCGATCTGATATGTTGACGCGCTGATCATCACAGCAATAGGTTCACGACGACCAGCACTTCAATTCAACTGATGGGAATAGAAAATGCCGTTGATCAACCGCGCTCATGATATGCAGCAACATGTCGCCGAATGGCGCCGGCATCTGCATGAGAATCCAGAGATCATGTATGACGTGCATGAAACATCGCGATTCGCTGCAGAAAAATTGCGAGAATTTGGCTGCGACAGTGTCGAGACCGGCATCGGCAGGACCGGCGTTGTCGGCATTATTCGTGGTCGTCATGGGGACGGACCGGTTATCGGTTTTCGCGCCGACATGGACGCATTGCCGATAGCTGAAACCAGCGGCAAACCCTGGGCTTCGAAAACACCAGGCAAGATGCATGCATGCGGCCACGACGGTCACACCGCGATGCTTCTTGGCGCAGCACAATATCTTGCGGAAACTCGCAACTTCAAAGGCACGATTGTTGTTATTTTCCAGCCTGCTGAAGAAGGTGGCGCCGGGGCTCTCGCAATGATCGACGACGGTTTGATGGACCGTTTCAGGATCAGCGAAGTCTATGGCATGCACAATGCGCCAGGCCTGCCCGTTGGTCAATTCGCCACCCGAAAGGGTTCGATCATGGCGGCGACTAACGAGTTCGAGATTACGGTTGCGGGACGTGGTGGCCATGCCGCAAAACCGCAAACGACCGTCGATCCGGTGGTGATTTCGGCCCACATCATTCTCGCCCTGCAGTCAATCGTCTCGCGCGAGACCGATCCTCTGAACGCTCTAGTTGTTTCGGTAACGCAGCTCAACGGTGGCGACGCGTCCAATGTCATTCCCGATGTCGTCAAGCTTGGCGGTACAGTTCGCACCCTCGTGCCGGAGGTGCGCGAATTCGCACAAAAGCGGCTCATTGAAATCGTCGAGTCGACTGCGGCCGTCTTTGGCGGCAAGGCGGAAGTCATCTATCATCAGGGCTATCCGGTGACATTCAATCATGAGCGTGAAACGGAGTTCGCTGTCAGCGTTGCCCAAACGATCGTTGGCAACACCGCTGTGACGACAGATATGCCGCCAGTGATGGGCGCCGAGGACTTCTCCTATATGCTGGAACAGCGGCCCGGCGCCTTCGTTTTTATCGGCAACGGCGATTCAGCAGGCCTCCACAATTCAGCTTATGATTTCAACGACGACGCCATTCCCTACGGCATCAGCTATTGGGTCTCACTAGCGGAAACAGCGTTAGCCGCCTGAGTCACTGATGGCGAACATCGAGAAGAGGCATTGAGGCTGTTTTTGCGCCCTCTCTTGCCTATTTCGTGAATTTGTGGTCTTGGAAGCGCCATTCTTGACCGCCGCCGTGAAGACTGGCGCGGGTATTCAACACAAATCCGAGTACACAAATGAAAATCAACGGTAATGAAATCCGCACCGGCAATGTGATCGAACATGATGGCGGCCTCTGGGTTGCTGTCAGGACCAATCATGTCAAACCCGGCAAGGGCGGTGCTTATAACCAGGTGGAATTGAAAAACCTCATCAATGGTACGAAGCTGAATGAGCGTTTCCGCTCTGCCGAGACTGTCGAGAAGGTCCGCCTCGAGCAGAAGGATTTCTCCTTCCTCTACGAACAGGGCGAAGCGCTGATTTTCATGGATACCGATAGTTATGAACAACTCGAGCTGCAAAAGGATTTCGTTGGCGATCGCGCCGCGTTCCTTCAGGACGGTATGATGGTCACGGTCGAACTCTATGACGAGCGTCCGATCGGCATTTCGCTTCCTGATTATGTAACGCTGGCAATCACCGAGGCAGATCCTGTCGTCAAGGGTCAGACGGCAGCGTCTTCCTACAAGCCCGCAGTTCTGGAAAACGGCATCCGCGTTCTCGTTCCGCCGTTCATTTCGTCAGGCGAGCGTATCGTCGTCGATACGAACGAACTGACATATGTCCGCCGCGCTGACTAAGCGGGTCCAAAGCGCCAGTTCCTCGCTTGGCGGAATTGGCGCTTTATAATTTTTGATTTGACGGAGAAATAACCCGAAATGGCGCGTTCAGCGATCCTCAATGTAATGGTGCAGGCTGCTATGAAAGCCGGCCGCTCGCTCGCTCGCGATTTTGGCGAAGTTCAGAACCTTCAGGTCTCGCTAAAAGGACCGGGTGATTATGTCAGCCAGGCGGACAAGAAGGCCGAAGAAATCATTTACGCGGAATTGCGCCGTGCCCGTCCCGATTACAGCTTCCTGATGGAAGAATCAGGTGTAGTCGAAGGCATAGACAGCCAGCACCGTTGGCTGGTCGATCCGCTGGATGGCACCACCAATTTCCTGCATGGCATCCCGATTTTCGCCGTCTCCATAGCACTGGAGCGCCAGGGGCAGATCGTGGCCGGCGTCATCTTCAATCCAGCCATGGATGAGCTCTACACAGCGGAACGCGGCGGTGGAGCATTTCTCAACGACCGCCGCCTGCGCGTTTCCGGACGGAGCAAGCTGGTGGATTCCGTTATCGGGACCGGTGTTCCCCATCTCGGTCGCGGCGATCACGGCAACTACCTCCTGCAAATGCGCAACGTCATGGCCGAAGTGTCCGGTATCCGCCGCATGGGCGCGGCGGCTCTCGATCTGGCCTATGTCGCAGCAGGCCGCCTCGACGGTTTCTGGGAGGATGGTCTTTCACCGTGGGATATCGGCGCGGGTATCATCATGATCCGTGAAGCCGGTGGCTTCGTCACCAATCTCGATGGAGGGCAGGACGTAATCGAAAGCAAGGCTATCATCGCTGGTAATGAGGCCATCCAGCGCGCCCTTCTGAAGACGTTGAAAAAGCCCATTTAAGTCGACGTAATTGTTGCATGTCCGGAACAACGACTGAGTTTTGCTCAAACGAGAGCAAATTCAGCCATCCGAGCACCTTTCAATTTCACCATAATTTCGGTTAGGGTCGCAGAAATCGATTTGACTTGCACGGAAAGCGTGCAGGCCAAGGGATTGTGTGTTCATTGTGCACCTGTAATGTGCACCGATTGCGATGCGGAGACGACACGATGGCTGATTTCAGTTCGACCCGCCAGGGTGTGGACGGCGATGATTTTGATCCTTACCGGCTCTCCAGCCCGCGGTTCGTGCTTCTATCGATGGCGATCTTTCTGGCAATCGTTGCTTTCCTTGCCGCCATTCTCTTTCGTCAGATCTCGGTCTTCTTCACCACCAATCCGGGCCTCAATGGCTTGATTATCGGCGTCCTGATTGTCGGTATCCTCCTTGGTTTCGGCCAGGTCATCCGGTTGTTTCCCGAGGTTCGCTGGGTCAATTCTTTCCGGCAGGGCAACAATGATCCGAATGCCAAACCAATCATGCTCGCGCCGATGCGTGCGCTGATTGGACGGCGTCAATCCATGGCGCTTTCAACCAGCGCGATGCGCTCCATGCTTGATTCCATTGCTGCGCGGCTTGATGAAACCCGTGATATCTCGCGCTATCTCATCGGCCTTCTGGTGTTTCTCGGCCTTCTGGGAACCTTTTGGGGACTTCTCGAAACGATCGGCTCCATCGGCCAGACAATCCAATCACTCGACCCTCGTGCTGGCGATGCCAATAGCGTCCTCGACTCGCTGAAAGCTGGTCTGCAATCACCGCTCCGCGGCATGGGCACGGCCTTCTCCTCTTCGCTCTTTGGCCTTTCCGGATCGCTCATATTGGGTTTTCTCGATTTGCAGGCGGGTCGGGCTCAAAACCGCTTCTATACCGAGTTGGAAAACTGGCTATCAAGCGTCACGGATCTTGGCTCCGACCTGCACGCGTTCGATGCCGCGAGCAGTGGTGCCTCCGACGAACTCCGCGCATTGTCGGAACGCCTGCAAAACATTCAGGAGACTGGCGGATCGAGCCAGCGCACAACGGCTGCTCTGGCAAGCCTTGCCGAAGGCATCCAGGGGCTTGTGAAGAACATGCGGTCCGAGCAGCAGATGATGCGGGACTGGGTCGAAAAACAGTCTGACGAACAAAAAGCCATTCGCCAAACGCTAGCCAAACTGGGCGATGCCATCGCCCGCGACAAGGCAAACTGATGGCTCTCGTTCGCAACCGCAAAGCCATTCGCCATGTTGATTACTGGCCGGGGTTTGTCGACGCGCTGTCGACGCTGCTCCTGTCGATCATGTTTCTGCTCTCGGTCTTCGTTCTGGCGCAGTTTCTCTTGAGCCAGGAAATTACCGGCAAGGACGCGGTGCTCAACAGGCTCAACTCCCAGATCAACGAACTCACACAACTATTGTCGCTCGAACAGGGCAACAAACAGGATCTGGAAGATACGATCGCCAATTTGCAGGCATCGCTCACCAGTGCGCAGAACGAGCAGTCACGGCTTCAGTCCCTGCTCTCTCAAGGTGCAGGTGCCGGCGCCGCAGCCGAAGGCAAGATCAACGAGCTCTCCACGGGTTTTGAGAATGAAAAACAAATCAGCGCACGTGCACTGTCGCAGGTCGAAATTCTCAACCAGCAGATCATGGCCCTGCGCAAACAGATCGGCGCCCTGGAAGACGCTCTCAATGCCTCTGAATCGCGTGACAAGGAATCGAACGCCAAGATTGCCGATCTCGGCAAGCGGCTCAACGTTGCTCTCGCACAACGCGTGCAGGAGCTTAACCGCTACCGCTCGGACTTCTTCGGCCGCCTGCGCGAAATTCTCTCCGACCGGGAGAACATCCGCATAGTCGGCGATCGTTTCGTCTTCCAGTCCGAAGTGCTGTTTCCATCAGGAACAGCAATCCTCAATCCGGCCGGTTCCGAGGAAATGAAAAAACTCGCCGCCGCCTTGATCGATCTGCAGAAGGAAATCCCTGACGACATCAACTGGGTTCTGCGTGTCGATGGCCACACGGACGATGTCGCTCTTTCCGGGACCGGTCAGTTCAAAGACAATTGGGAGCTCTCGTCGGCACGCGCCATTTCCGTGGTCAAATTCTTGATTGCCAATGGTGTTCCGGCAAACCGCCTTGTAGCAGCAGGGTTCGGCGAATTTCAACCGCTCGAACCCGGCGACGCGCCGGAAGTGCGTGCCCGAAACCGCCGTATTGAGCTGAAATTGACTGAACGCTAAGGGGAGCGCTCACTACGGGCACCTTCTTTCCCGTAAATCTGTGTCCATCATATCAAAGAACCGGGTATGCTTCCCCCTTGCCACGCCCGCTTTCGCGTCTGGTCATTGAATGGTGGTGGGAAGACGGGCGGTCGTCGAAGCGCGCCTTGGTAGATAGATAATGCGATCCGAAGACCGCCCGCTAACGTTGTCCCCCTGCCGGCCAGCTTCTGCCTGTTCCGCGGGGCGAGTGGATGAACGCCTGGAGTCCGGGCCCATCGTCGCCGTCGGTGCAGTGTCCGCACGATTGGCGTTTGGCGTCAACAATCGGAGGCAATATCTGCCTGTATGCACAGATTGACCTCCGAAGACGAACAGGTCGGCCAGCGCTTGGGTCCGTTGCCCGCCCACTGACACGCCGTCCTTCCCCACTTTCGAACGGCTCCGGAAGCAGCTCCCCGTGGAAAGGACGCCGTTAGAATAAGCGATGTTTGGAGGTCGTGGATAAACAGCCACGATTATTTTTTGAATAACCGGGATTTTTGTACCAAAACTTATCCCACTTACAGTACCCGTCAGGAGTTCTGAGTTATATTTATCCACGAAACGGCGTCACGCCGTTACTCCGCAGCGCCCTTGAAGGCATCCGCGCCCGCTTCGAACTGCAGCTTGGCGAGGCTGGCATAGATGCCGTTCTTCTTGACCAGCGTCTGATGCGTACCTTCCTCGACAATGCGTCCATTCTCCATGACCAGAATGCGGTCGGCCTTCAGCACAGTTGCGAGGCGATGAGCAATCACCAATGTTGTGCGGCCGTGCATCAAATGGTCGAGCGCCTTCTGCACCAGCATTTCGCTTTCAGCATCAAGGGCAGAGGTTGCCTCGTCTAGCAGAAGAATAGGCGCGGCGCGCAGGATGGCGCGCGCGATGGCAATGCGCTGACGCTGGCCGCCAGACAGTGTCACGCCGCGTTCGCCGACTTGCGTATCATAGCCATGGTCGAGCGCTCCGATAAAATCATGCGCCAATGCGGCCTTGGCTGCAGCTTCGATCTCGCCATTTGTAGCCCCAAGCCTGCCAAAGCGGATATTTTCACGTGCGGTCGTGGCAAAAATCGTCGTGTCCTGTGGAACGATGGCAAGGCGCGAACGGATGGCTGATGGGTCAGCCTTGCGGAGATCGACACCATCGATGCGGATGCTACCAGAGACAGGGTCATAATAACGCAGCAGCAGCGAAAACACGGTGCTCTTGCCGGCGCCGGACGGGCCAACGATGGCGACGGTCTCGCCCGATTGGATGTTGAAATCAAGGCCCTTCAGGGCCGGAGCATCCGGGCGCGATGGATAATTAAAGTGGACATCGTCGAAGCTTACAGAGCCGATCGGTGGCAGCGGCAATGCAACAGGATTGGTGGGTGTTTCGATTGCCGGCTTCTCCGCCAGGATTTCCATCAATCTTTCGGCAGCGCCGGATGCCTGCGACAGTTCACCCCAAACCTCGGAAAGCGCACCCAGCGCACCTGCCGCGAACACCGCATAAAGCAGGAACTGGCCAAGTGTTCCCGGCGTCATCGCACCTGAAAGGACATCGCGCGAGCCAAACCAAAGCACGGCGACAACGCTGGAAAAGATCATGAAAATAGCGAAGGCGGTCAAGATCGCCCTGGCCTTCACCGACGATCGCGCCGCAGCAAACGCATCTTCGACCGATGCGCCAAAGCGCGCTGTTGCCAGTTTTTCGTTCGTAAACGCCTGCAACGCACGCACGGAAATGATGGATTCGCTGGCATAGGCGGTGGCATTGGCCAACGTATCCTGGGCGGCACGCGAACGGCGGCGCACCGATCGCCCGAAAGCCACCAGCGGAATGATGATTAGAGGGATCGCCGCGATAACCAGCCCCGAAAGCTTGGCACTGGTGATCACCATCATGACGATAGCGCCCAAGGCAAGAATGAGGTTGCGCAGCGCAACCGAAGCAGTCGCGCCGACGGCTGATTTGATCTGTGTCGTATCCGCCGTAAGGCGCGACACGATCTCGCCCGATTGCGTGCTATCGAAAAATGCCGGGGAAAGCCTGGTCAGATGGTCGAACACATCGCGGCGCAAATCGGAAACAATGCGCTCGCCGAGCGTAATCACGAAATAGTAACGGCCGCCCGAAGCGAGGGCGAGAAGCGCGGCAAGCACCACCAGCATGCCGAAATAATTGTTCATGAAAGCGCCATTGGCGCCGGTAAATCCATGGTCGATCATGCGCCGGACAGCCAGCGGAAGCGTCAGCGTCGTCACCGCCGCGAGGACCAATGAAACCAGCGCACCAGCTATCATGCCCCGATAGCGTGACATATAAGGGAAGATACGTCTCAACGGTTTCAATGAGCGGCGCTTTCTTTCCGCTTCGTCAGAGCGAGATGGGGTCATATTGGAGCCGTTCTGTTTCTCGGATGGCAAGACAATCCACTAGGAAGGTGGCGAGGCCGATGCCTTTCCATCGGCCTCACCAAACCCCTCGACCTTGTCCCAAATTTCCTCCGGCAGAACGATTCAATATGATCCCATCTCGCTCTGCAAGCCATATCGGCCATGTCTTAGGTCTTCCTCACATCGCTTTGCGACTTTGCGGCCAGACGGCCTTGTTATTGCTTAAAGGCTGATGTATAGGCTCGCCAACAGTTTTGGAAGCCCACGCCCCTGTGACGTTTGGCTTCATCTCTACCAATCGGCTCCGACCGGAACCCCACTTAGGCAGTGGCTCTGGTTTTGTGCCCTCTAGTTTAGGACGATACAGATGCAAGCCAAGATTCACCCAGATTACCACACCATCAAGGTCGTCATGACCGATGGCACAGAATACCTGACCCGCTCCACCTGGGGCAAGGAAGGCGATACGATGAACCTCGATATCGATCCGTCCACGCATCCGGCGTGGACCGGCGGTTCGCAGCAGCTGACAGATCGTGGCGGTCGCGTATCGAAGTTCAAGAGCCGCTTCGCCAATCTCGGTATATAAGACCTTCCGGCATACCGGATTTGAAAACGGCTCCGTTTGTTCGGGGCCGTTTTTGTTTTTCGCACCACGTTGCTGGCATTCGCGGTGATCCTGTTCGTCGGCAAGGTTCCGGCGCTTGGCGGCACGACGGCGCTGTTACTCCTGTTCGTCTTCACCATCGTCAATATTGCAGTGCTCATTCTACGGCGCGAAAGCGTCGATCGTGAACATTTCCGCACACCGACATTCCTGCCGGTTCTGGGCACGATTTCCTGCGCCTTCTTTGCCGGGCCATGGACCGGACGCGATCCGGTGCAGTACAGGATTGCCGGTATCCTGATTGGTATCGGAATTGTCTTGTGGGGAATAACTGTTCTGGTCAACCGCGCCACCGGGGTAAAGCCAACTGACGCAGACATGGAAGCGCTTGGCGGCGACGGTCCGGTCAGCTGAGTTCAAACAAAAAACCCGCCAGACTTTTGTGTGGCGGGTTTAATTTCAAAGTGCGATGGATCAGGCCGCGCTGAGCTTGGCCAGAACCTCGTCACTTACTTCGAAGTTGGCATAGACGTTCTGGACGTCGTCATCATCGTCCAGCGTCGAAATCAATCGAAGCACTGACTGGGCCTTTTCTTCGTCGACCGGAGCCGTCGTAGCGGGCTTCCAGATTGCTTTGATGGATTCGGCTTCACCAAGTGCGCCTTCGAGAGCCTTCGAAACGTCGCCAATATCTTCGAAGGCACACAGGATCACATGACCGTCTTCATCAGTCGAAACATCATCGGCTCCAGCCTCGATCGCGGCTTCCATGACCTTGTCGGCACCGCCGGCTTCCGGTTTATAAGTAATCTCGCCAACGCGGTTGAACATGAAGCCAACAGAGCCGGTTTCCCCGAGGGCGCCACCAGCCTTGGTGAAAGCTGCGCGCACGTTGGAGGCGGTGCGGTTGCGGTTGTCGGTCAGTGCCTCCACAATAACAGCAACGCCGCCCGGGCCGTAACCTTCGTAGCGCACCTCATCATAATTATCGCCATCGCCGCCGGCGGCCTTCTTGATGGCGCGTTCGATATTGTCTTTCGGCATCGACTGCGCTCGGGCGTTCTGTACAGCCAGACGCAAGCGCGGGTTCATCAGCGGGTCGGGCAGACCCTGCTTGGCAGCGACGGTGATTTCACGCCCGAGCTTGGAGAAGATTTTCGACCGAACGGCATCCTGGCGCCCTTTGCGGTGCATGATGTTCTTGAATTGTGAATGGCCTGCCATGGCACCCCTGCGTGCTTTCTTGCGGTTGTTGATGTTTCGCGTCAGGGGCCCTGCAAGTCAGGTTGCGGGCTGCTCCGGACGGAACCATGCTTCTGGAATGGCGCCCTTATAGGTAAAAACCGGCGTCTCGTCCAGCACCAGCGGAAATACATTCAGGCGCGACGAAGTTTCGTCTCGGCATAGCCGGCTTTCGATATCGTGGAGCAAAGATCAAACCATTCGCACCCGGTGCAGGCGGATCGTGTCGTGCCTTGTAGAAAGGCATTACGGAATTGCTCGATCATCGCGCTGTCGAGATTGATGACGTCCCCGGCTTGCAGTGAGCGGCCAAGCAATTCGCCAACATGCTGCGCCGCCGTGGCATCACGCTCGATAACGCTGTCGCGCAAGCAATGCGGTTCGCTGGTGGTGAGAAGGGGCTGGCAGATATCGTCCGGCCCCTCCTGGATCAGGATATCCTCGCCCGCCACCAATCTTGCAATGACCTTGTCGTAGTTGTCGGTAAAGGCAGGACTATAGCCTTTACCGACATAGGTCAGCATGCAGAGCAGATGGTGCGCGCGAAGCTTTACGGTCAAGACAGGCGGATACCTGAACGGCGAAGCATTTCGATCGTTGCGGCTGCAAGCGCCGATTTAAGGACGCCGCCGATGATGAAAGGCGCAACGCCAAAATCCCAGGCTTGCTCAAGACCGATAATGCTTGCCAGCCATGCTGCGCCAAGAACAAGGCAAAGGGCATTGCCTAGCAACATGACACCAAAGGCTGTGAACGGATTGCGGGTGAAACCGCGTTCAGCAAGCAATCCGACAAATGCGGCGACAATCGGAAAAGAGACAAGGTATCCAGCCGTTGGTCCGGCAAAAGCCACCGGACCTGGGACGCCTTGAGCCAGAACAGGTAGCCCGATAAAAGATTCAAGCAGCCACAAAACAACAGTCAAACCACCAAGACGCCAGCCGTAAAGCGCGCCGACCAATGTTACGGCGAAGGTCTGCATGGTTACCGGTACCGGAAACATCGGCACCGAAATCCACGAGCTCACAGCAAGAAATGCCGTACCGATCAGGACGGCAAGGGCCTTGTACGCAAGCGATCGGTTGGCGAGTTTAAGCGGAACGAAAGCCTCGGCAAAAGTGGTCTGGGTCATCGAATGCAAATCCTTTAGCACGCGTTAAGATGGTCGAATGTAGTTAGTGTTTCTTTTTCCTGCGGCGCGTCAGCATGTTGAGCGCCTCGACGAGTGCTGAAAAGCCCATCGCCGCATAGATGTAACCTTTGGGTACATGAAAGCCAAATCCATCGGCGATCAGCGTCATACCAATCATCAAAAGGAAGCCAAGGGCAAGCATGATTATCGTCGGATTGGCCGCGATGAATTTCGACAATGGTTCGGCTGCAAGCAGCATAACCGTCACGGCCGCAAGCACGGCGATCACCATGATGGCGATTTCGTCGGTCATGCCGACGGCTGTGATGATCGAGTCCACCGAAAACACCAGATCGAGCACTAGGATTTGTGCAATCGCGGCGCCCATCGTCAGCGTAACGGCCTTGCCGATAACATCTTCCTTGGCGTCCTCATGATCGACCGTATGGTGGATTTCCTTCGTGGCCTTCCATACCAGGAACAGGCCACCGGCGATCAGGATGAGATCACGCCAGGAGAAGCCATGTCCAAAGGCTTCGAACAATGGCTCCGTTAACTGCACGATGATTGAGATGGTGAACAGCAGAACAAGGCGCAGAACAAGAGCGGCGCTGATGCCGAGGCGGCGGGCCCGGGCCTGCTTTTCCTGCGGCAGCTTGTTGGTAAGGATCGAAATAAAAATGAGATTGTCGATGCCGAGCACGACTTCCATCACGACAAGTGTGACGAGGGCTATGAGACCGGATGGTTGATAGATGAAATCGAAATGGGAGAGTAGCGCTTCCATGGGGGTCGTTCCTGTGTTGCTATGGCCCGGATGGTGCAAACCGATGGCACGACTTAGGTGAGCGCGCGCCCTTCGGTCAACTCATTTCCAGAAGGATGGGATAGTTTCTTCCAGCCTCGGACCAAGCCGCAAGGGCGCGATCTTTTCAGCGAGGCCAGTGCGATCGGAAATCTCGACACCGACGCCGCAGATGGTCGCCTTGCCATTGGCCGCCTCAAACCGTCCTTTCGGCACTTTGGACAGGAACCGGTTGAGCGGTTCTTCCTTGTCCATGCCGAGCGATGAATCATAGTCGCCACACATTCCGGCATCGGACATATAGGCGGTGCCGCCATTCAGGATCTGCGCGTCCGCTGTAGGCACGTGGGTATGAGTGCCCACAACGAAGCTGGCGCGGCCATCGACAAAATGACCGAAACACTGTTTTTCGCTGGTTGCTTCCGCATGAAAATCAAAGACCACCGCATCCGCCTGTTCGCCAAGCGGGCACGCAGCCAGTATTTCCTCGGCTATCGTGAAGGGGTCGTGCAAATCCGGGTGCATGAAAACCCGGCCCATGATGTTGGAGACGAGCACGCGAGCGCCATTCTTGGCAAGGAAGACACCAGAGCCTTTCCCCGCTGTACCGAGCGGGAAATTGGCAGGCCGCAGGAAGCGTTGTTCGCGCGCCGCAAAGACGAGTGCCTCGCGCTGATCCCAGACATGATTGCCAGTGGTGACAACATCGGCACCGGCATTGATCGTATCGTGGAAGATTTCCTCGGTGATACCAAAGCCGCCGGCTGCATTCTCACCATTGACGATGGTAAAATCGAGCTTCAGATCGGCTATCAACCCGGGCAATTGCTCATAGACAGCCGTCCGGCCCGAGCGGCCCACCATGTCACCAAGAAAAAGTAATCTCACGCGCATATCCCGACAGAAAGCTCCACGTCTTGTGGAGCCTGTAATTGTTAATTGGCTTTATCGGTCTAGCCAAAGCTGCGCAAGCCGGTTTCCGTGAGGATGGCCTCCAGTGGCATGTCATGCGGTTCGTCCGGCACAATTTCGACCTGCTGGCAGTCAAACGCCACCCCGATCAGTCGTGGATTGACGCCGATCTCCTGTAAACGTGCGATCGCCCGGTCATAATAACCAGCGCCGTAGCCAATACGGTGACCACGCTCATCGAAAGCGGCCAGTGGAACCAGCATGAAGGAAGGATCGAGAACCGCGGCGTCCTCTGGCGGCCCTGCCGTACCGAAGCCCGTCTCGACCATCGGCGCTCCCCGCACGAGCTCACGAAAAAGGATCGTCCGCTTGTCGATGATGACCGGAAGGCAAAGCCGTGCGCCGCTCTCGCGCAGACCGAAAAGCAGCGGGCGCACATCCACTTCCGAACGGATCGGCCAGAAGCCGGAAACATTGATACCCGGATCGACGGAAAGAGATGCCAAGCCAAGGTCAGCGATCCGCATGGACGCTTCGATCCGATATTCCGTGGTGAGTGCATCGCGCCGGCCCAGGGCTTCGAGCCTGAGATTCTTTTTCAGTTCTTTAATGGGGGAAAGGTGCTGCACGCGGGTGACTTCATGAGGCGCCGACGACGGGGTCAGCTCGGGATGAGCACAAAAACAAAAGCGGCGTCCACACAACCGATGGAGAAGTCGATCCCGGGAACCTACAAAGTAGGTGGGTGCCGTGTGAAGAAGCCCACGGGCCTCCTCAGGGACAGCTCCCTAAGGGATCATTAAGGCCCCGGGGAATATGTCTCTCCTGTCGAGAAGCGCAGAGCGCCGATCCGAATATAGGACGGTTGATTGGATTGCACCAGTAGCGTTGTCGGCTAATTTCAGCCTCTTGCTGTCATAAAGTCTCGACCCTAATCTCACCGCGCCGTAACAGTGCAGAAAGACGCGAATAATGAACGTTCAAATCCGCCCTTTGCAAAAATCCGACGAACCCGAATGGCGTCGGCTTTGGACAGGTTACCTGACCTTTTATGAGACGACCGTGCCAGAAGAGGTTTATCAAACGACATTCGCGCGGCTAACTTCAGGTGCCGATCATGAGTATCGCGGTTTCATAGCTGAGTTTGAGGGCAAACCTGTCGGTCTCACGCATTATTTGTTTCACCGCCATTGCTGGAGCATCGAGAATGTCTGCTATTTGCAGGACCTCTTTGCCGATCCGGAGGTGCGCGGCAAAGGCATCGGCCGCGCACTTATCGAGGCCGTCCATGCCGAGGCGACCAAGGCTGGTGCACATTCTGTCTATTGGACAACCAATCAGGACAATGCAACGGCTCGCCAGCTCTACGACCGGATCGCGAACGTCACGCCTTTCATCAAATATGTGAAGATGGTACAAAACTAACGGCGGGGACCTCCAGGGAACAAATATTACTCAGTCGCATTTCTCATTTCGAGCCATGGGAGTTGAGCGTTGGCGCCAAGAGCGAATTGGAAAGGTTATCTGAAGGTTGCGGAGCTATCCTGCCCCGTTGCGCTGTATACCGCTGCCTCAACGTCCGACCGCATTGCCTTCCACACACTCAACCGTGCGACTGGTCATAGGGTGCAGCGGCAATTCATCGATACCGACAGCGGTAAGCCAGTTGAAAAGGAAGATCAGGTCAAGGGTTACGAGGTCGGCGCCAATGATTACATCGTGCTCGAACCCGATGAAGTGGCCTCCGCAGTTCCTGAAAGTGACAAAACGCTCTCCGTCGAGGCGTTCGTCGCCTGCGATGATCTGGACGACATCTATTTCGACAAACCCTACTATCTCGCGCCGAGTGACAAGCATGGCGAGGAGGCTTTCGCACTGATCCGCGAGGCCCTCAAAGCCAAGGAGGTCGCCGCGCTTGCCCAGACAGTGTTATTTCGTCGGGCACGCACGCTTCTGATCCGCGCCGCAGGGAATGGACTGGTCGCCAACACGTTGCACTTCGATTATGAGGTACGCTCCGCCAAGGACGCATTCAGCGACGTTCCCGAGATGAAGATCAAGGGCGAGATGCTGGATCTCGCCAGGCATATTATCGAAACGAAGCGCGGCACCTTCGACCCTTCTCAATATAAAGACCGCTACGAAGCCGCCCTCGCCGAACTGGTGAAGGCGAAGCTCGAAGGCAAGCCGATCCCGGCAAAGAAAGCGGCCAAATCCGAAAAAGTTGTCGATCTCATGGAGGCTTTGCGCGAAAGCGCGGGCGTTGGAAAGAAGCAGGCCAGCACCAAGAAGAGTTCGGCCCGCAAGACCAAAGCGGAGCCAGCACGGCGGAAAGCGAGCTGATTTATGGTTGCGCTTGAAACATACCGGAAGAAACGGGATTTCAAGACAACCACTGAGCCACGAGGCCGCAAGGCGTGCAAAGCCGGGAA
Source organism: Phyllobacterium sp. LjRoot231 (assembly GCF_964253365.1). Taxonomy (NCBI): domain Bacteria; kingdom Pseudomonadati; phylum Pseudomonadota; class Alphaproteobacteria; order Hyphomicrobiales; family Phyllobacteriaceae; genus Phyllobacterium; species Phyllobacterium sp. LjRoot231. The sequence goes on along the minus strand of NZ_CAXUQT020000001.1, from coordinate 1,290,617 downwards.
TAGCTTCGTCATCCAGAAGCACGACGCGACGCGGCTGCATTATGATCTTCGGCTGGAAATGGACGGCGTTTTAAAGAGTTGGGCCGTCACCCGCGGGCCAAGCCTCGTTCCCAGCGAGAAGCGGCTGGCGGTTCATGTGGAAGACCACCCGCTCGAATATGGCGAATTTGAAGGCACGATACCCAAGGGCGAATATGGTGGTGGTACTGTCATTGTCTGGGATCATGGCACCTGGACCCCCGTCTTTGACCAGAAGTACGGTTATGCCAAGGGGCACCTGGAGTTCGAGCTTTACGGCGAAAAGCTTTCAGGGCGTTGGCATCTGGTGCGTATGCATGGCAGGCCCCGGGAAAAGCGTGAAAACTGGTTGCTCATAAAGGCAGAAGATGATGCCGCGCGCACCGAGAGCGATCCCGACATTCTTGAAGAGCGACCTGAATCCGTGAAGACCGGCCGCGAGATTGCCGATGTCGCCGGTGAGGAACCCGGCTGGTCGTCAAAAACTGGCAAGATAAGCAAGAAGAAGAGTGCAAACGGCAAGGCAACAAAGGCAGCCCAGGAATCAGCGCGTGATACCGCTCCGGACATTCCCGATCCATCCAGTATCAAAGCCGCCAGAAAGGCGCCACTTCCCCCTTTTGTCGAGCCTACGCTGGCGACACTCGCACCAAAACCGCCAATGGGCGAGCGCTGGATTCATGAGATAAAGTTCGACGGCTATCGACTGCAGGCGCGCCTTGAGGCTGGGCGGGTCAAGCTTTTCACCCGCAACGGCCTCGACTGGACCAAGAAGTTCGGCAAGGAAATCGTCGCCGCTTTTCAGGATTTGCCGATAGGCACGGCGCTGATTGACGGGGAGTTGGTGGTCGAAACCGCAGGAGGCGCCTCGAACTTTTCCGCCCTGCAGGCTGATCTCAGCGATAACAGGACAGATCGTTTCGTTTTCTACGTTTTCGACCTCCTCTATCTTGATGGCTTTGATCTGCGAAATTTACCTTTGATCGGGCGCAAAGCCATTCTTGAAAAAGTCGTGGCTGATACGACGGCGCGGATCCGCTATAGCGGACACTTCGAAGAAAACGGCCCGCTCATCCTCGAGCACGCCTGCCGGCTAAGCCTCGAAGGTATCGTGTCAAAGCGGCGCGATGCGCCATACCGATCCGGCCGCGTCAAGGATTGGATCAAGGCCAAATGCTCGCAGCGGCAGGAATTCGTTATCGCCGGCTATGTGCCCTCGACTACATCGCGAAAGGCGATCGGTTCGCTGGTCATGGGCGTTTATAATGGCAAGAAACTTGAGCATGTCGGGCGCGTCGGAACAGGATATAGCACGTCGGTGGCCGAAGATTTGTTTCGCAGGCTTGAACGCATTCGTGTGCCGGAGAGCCCCTTCGCCGAACGGCTCAGCGCCGATGCGGCAAGACAGGTTCGCTACGTGAAGCCGCAGCTCGTCGCCGAGGTAGAGTTTCGCGCGTGGACTGCCGACAACAATCTGCGGCATGCTGCCTTCCGCGGGCTGCGCGAAGACAAGGACCCACGCGAAGTCATGCGCGAGACGCCGAAATCGAAGGCTTCGTCACAACCCGAGAGGCCCAAAGTGAAACTCACTCATCCCGATCGCATCTATTGGCCCGAAGAAGGCGTTACCAAGCAAGGCCTCGCTGACTATTACACCGAGGTCTGGAAGTATATCGCTCCTTTCGTCGTTGCGCGCCCCTTGGCACTGCTCCGAGGTCCAGAAGGCATCACCGGCCAGAGCTTTTTCCAGAAGCACTCCTGGAAGGGTCTCAATTCCAATATCGTCCTGGTAGAGGATCCCAAGGACAAGGACGACGAGCCCTTGATCAGTATCAATGATCTCGATGGACTTATCGGTCTGGTGCAGTCGGCAGTCCTAGAAATCCACCCCTGGGGCTCAACGATTGCGGATTGGGAACGCCCGGACATGATCATCATGGACCTCGATCCGGGCGAAGGCGTTCCCTGGGAACAGGTCATCGCGGGCGCGCAGGAGACGCGTCAGCGGCTTGAACAGGCTGGTCTCAGCGCCTTCATAAAGACGTCGGGTGGCAAGGGTCTGCATGTGGTGGCGCCGCTCAAACCCAAAGCTGCGTGGCCGGAAGTCAAGGCGTTCACCAAGGCACTTGCTGATTCCATGGCCTCCGACAGTCCTGACCGCTACGTCTCGACCATCACCAAGTCGAGACGCACTGGCAAGATCCTCATCGATTATCTGCGCAACCAGCGCGGCATGACAGCCGTTGCGCCCTATTCAACCCGGGCGCGTCCCGGCGCAGCTGTCTCGATGCCTCTCGAATGGGATGAACTGACCCCCGGCATTGGTCCGGCCTATTTCACGATTTTGAACACACCGACACGTCTTGCATCGATTAAGTGTGATCCTTGGGCCGATTTCCGCGCCGCCGCCGTACCGATCGAGAAGCAGACGAAGAAACGCGCCTAGCTCTTCTTCGATTTGCTCTCGCTTGCAATACTTTTTTTCAAAGCATCCATGATGTTTACGACATTGCTTGGATGCTCCGGTGCGGTTTCCTTTGATTTTGCCGGGCGCTTCTTGCCCTTCTTCTTCGCCGCAATGATTTCCAGCAGGCGATCCTGAACCGGATCATCGACCATCTTCGGGTCCCACGGCTTCATCCGCTCATCGATCAGCGTCTTCACCAGAGGCATCAGTTGGCTGTCGACCTTGTCGTTCTTGATATTGCCGAAATATTCATCGCGATCGCGCACCTCGTCACCATAGCGCAGGGTCCACAGGACAATGCCGCGGTCTCGAGGCTCCAGCATCACTGCACGCTCGCGCCGGTACATGACCAGCCGGGAAATCCCGACTTGGCCGGTTGCCTCCATCGCGTCGCGGATAACCGAGAAAGCTTCCTCACCCACGGGATCGTCCGGCGTCAAGTAATGCGGCTTGTCGTACCAGATCCAATCGATGCTATCGCGCGGTACGAACATCTCGATATCGATCGTGCGCGTACTCTCAAGCCCCACCGCCTCGATCTCATCATCCTCGAGCATGACATATTCGTCTTCGCTGCGCTGATAGCCTTTGACCTCGTCGTCTTCGTCCACAGGCTTCCCGCTGACGGAATCGACATATTGGCTGACAACGCGGTTTCCGGTTTTCCTGTTGAGGGTATGGAACTTGATCTTCTCATTGTCCGTGGTGGCAGGGGTCATCGCTACGGGGCAGGTGACGAGCGAAAGCTTCAAATAGCCTTTCCAGAATGAACGCGGCGCCATGACTCACACTCCCCCGATACGTTCGGCAAGAACGGGTTGGCAGAGAATTCGTTCCATGCAACCGATCATATCGCCATTCATGATAGCTTCGAGGCCAGGACATCGAGCTTGTTGATCTGCGGCGGGCTGGCGAAAAGTTCGCCCGCCCGCGCCATCAATGCCGCAGCGACCTTCCCCGAAAGATGTGCATCGCGTCCATTCTCGTCTGCAAACGCATCGAAGATTGCAAAGGAGCTTTTACCCAACCGAACAGCGAACCATGCGATCGTTCCGGATTCCTCGTTTACGAGAGGCAAAGCAGACTGCAGAAACGCAGCAACATCTTCCTCTTTTCCGGGTTTTGCTTCGAGGGGCACGTAAAGAGCGAGCTTGACCATGATCCTTCCTTCTCGAAATTGTTTCCACCACCTTGCGCCTTTTTAACGCTTCAGGGAACAGTCCCGCCCCAACAGGCGTTCTTGAACCGCAATAACAGGGTGAAGTAATGCAGCCGGATTATGCGTATTATGCAGAGGTGCTTGGACTGAAACTGGTCGATCCGGAAACATTCATCTTAAGGCGCGAACCGTGTAAAGACGCGTTCGATTATATCCGGACCAATGGACGTCCTATCTCAAAGAAACACATCTAACGCATTGCCGCTCTGGTTATACCGCCGGCCTGGACCGAGGCCTATTGCTGCGATGATTGCGACGGCCACATTCAGGCTGTCGGCCTGGATGCGCTTGGGCGGCACCAATATATCTACCACCCAAAGTAGGTTTCGGCGGACAGGAAACTGGCCTGATGCGCTGCTGGAAAGAGCAAATCCATGGATGTTTCAACGGTACGTATGAACCGGCTAATTGGATCTTGGCGGGGACAGCCAAATGGAGGATAGGACCTTGTTCAATTTGATGATGCGGAGGCGGATTCCGCAGTGCGGTAAGTGGTGCTGAACACTGCACAATTAAATTCGATTTGCGACTATTCGCAAAATGCGCTTAGCTTTTTTCATATCGTCGCATTCGTTACCCCCGCGGAATGGCGACCCGCAATCGAGATGTGTTCTCGCTGAACAGATGGGAGCGTGTCATGGCATTCATAGATAGAGACCGACGGATATTCGCAACTACGGATTGGGAAATCATGCAGCGGGCTCACAACAGAGCATCGCAACTATTGGATCGATGCCCCAAGACTCATGAACGCTGTAACGACCTCGCGCGCGTCATCATGGCCATCTACGAGAGCGGCGTTCGCGATGAGGACGAATTGGCGGCAATGGCAGCAAATCGCGAGCTCAACTTCATGGCGGGACGCGGGCATTTCCAAAAGCCGTTCCTGTTCAAAAGTGCGGCGACTTCGACCCATGAGTCGGTAACCGAGCACTAGCGCGACAAAGCGAGAAGCCGAGCGGCAATGAGCGGCTTCTCATGATTTGACCCGGTCCTTTTGCTGCGCCAACAACTGAGCGTGGATATCTGCGCCCGGAACCGGGTAAGCGATCGCATAGCCCTGCAATGTATTGCAGCCGAGACGGCGTAGAAGCTTTGCGTGGTCCGGTGTTTGCACACCTTCGGCAATGACGCCGATACCAAGCGCCTTGGCTATATCCACGATTGACCTGATGAGGCTTCTCTGTTCGCGGGATGTCGTGATCGGCATGACCAGCCGCTGGTCGATTTTCAGCCTTTGCGGCTTGAGTTTCAGCAATCCGATGATCGACGCATGGCCGGAACCGAAATCATCTACCTCGATGTCGACCTCCATTTGCTTCAGCGCGGCGATGTTGGTCAGGACATCATCCTCGATCTCATCGAGAAAAACCGTCTCCAGAAGCTCGAACGAAAGCGTATTCGGTTGGATATTCAACGGCCTGAGCTGCTCGATCAAGGTGGGATCGGACAATCGCGCAGCCGAAGTATTGACTGCGATCCGCGGAACATCGAGGCCTTGCTCTTCCCATACCTGCCGATCGTACAGAACCGTTTTAAGGATTGCGGCATCAAGTTCCGCCAACAGCCCAAGCGTCGCAGTCACCTTCAGGAAGGTTTCAGGCAGGAGCATTCCCCGCTGTGGGTGTTTCCAGCGAGCCAGCGCTTCTATTCCCACAATCCGCCCTGACCGAGCGTCCACCTGTATCTGGTAGTATGGTATGAACTCTTCCCTTTCAAGACCGAGTTTGACGTGCTCCGCGGTATGACGGTCGCGTGACAATTCCGTTTTCAGATGCGGCGCAAAGAATTCAACCCTGTTTCGTCCGAGTTTTTTGGCGCGGTAGAGCGCAATGTCGGATTCAGCGAGCAGATTCGCTGCATTTCCGCCGCTCATCCACGCCACGCCAATCGATGCGCCCGCCTGCAAGAGCGAGCCGCCATAGGAAACACCCTGCTTGAGCAACCTGACAATATGCTGCGCCACGACGCGAAGCTCGTCCACAGCATCGAAATCCGGCAGCAATATCACGAACTCGTCGCCGCCCGTGCGCGCCACAAAACCGCTCACCGGAACCACGGAAGCAATCATGAGGGCTGCCGACTTCAAAACCGCATCACCTGCGGCATGGCCCGCCGTATCGTTGACTTGCTTGAAATAATCGAGGTCGACATGAAGGATCGCCAAGCGGCTTCGATCGGGATCATTGGAAAGTTCAGAAAAGCGCTTGTCGAAAAAACGTCTATTGGGCAATCCCGTCAGATAATCATGTTCGGCGGCGTATTCGATCTGCGCGGTACTCGCCTCAAGCGCTACTGCTCTGGCTTCTGCTATAGACTTCTGGTGTGAAAGCTCGCGATTAAGCATCACATCTGCCGTTATGTCCCATTCGGCGCCGATGAATGTGGCGGTCAGACCATCCTCGTAATAATGGGCTCTTGATCTGATGTAACGGATATCTCCGTTCGGCAGGATTATCCTGAAATCGGAAGAGTAGTCGCCCTTGCGCCGGATGGCTTCGTCAAACTCCTCTTCGGCTCTCGCGCGGTCATCGGGATGAATAGCGTCGATCCATTGGTCGGAGGTCATTTTTCTTTGCGTATTGCCTGTCGCATAGAGCCGGTGCATCTGCAGGTCCCACAGCACCTCATTTTCGGCATTGTGTTCCCACACGCCGATTTGCGAAGCTTCGAGGGCAAGTTCCAGCCGCCGGAGAACGCTTTGAAATTCCCGCTCTGATCTGGCTAATTTCATTTCGACTTCTGTAATGTCTCCACCCCTATCAAGATATCTATCCTGAACAGACTCTCTTAAAAATATATTGTCGCAATATTCGAGGTCATCTCGCCCTTCCAGATGGCATCGCGCTGGAATTAAATCGAACTACTTAGTTTCGACGCAGAAATCCGGAGAAATCAGAGAAATATTAAGAGTCGTAGTGTCATTGATACGCCGGCGCTCAAGTCAGCAAACTGGCGTGCCGACCCGTGGTGGAAAGCTTGGTGGATTTTCCGAATGTCGCGCTATTTTGACCAGCTGTGGTTCAGGGCAATATTAATTGCCGCGCTGATTGCTGCCGGCACTCTGTGCGGGATGTGGATAAGCAGGCTTGTTGTCATCTCAAGTGACCGCGGGCAGATGCGAATTTTTTCTGAACGACTTCTTGATCGCGCGGTCGATGTGTTTACCGAAGCCGACATGATGCTGACCGTCATCAATACATCGCCCTATCCATTCTGTTCCGACAAAGAAATAACATATCTGCGGGACGTGTTGTTTGGCACGAGGTATCTCAAGGATATGGGCCGGGTCAGGGACGGCTTTTTTCATTGTTCGGCCGTTTTCGGCAACGGAAAAAAGCCAATGCCACTGGTCGCGCATAACCTTGAAACGCCCGGAGGCAAGCTGGTCTATGCAAATTCGCGTCTGGCCATATCCAATTCCACCGCGCCCATTATCGGCATTGGCAACGCCAATGTCGTGCTGGACCCTGCTTCCTTCGAAACGCTGAAAAATTCGGCCTATGCCTACAGCGTGATGTACAATCCGCAAGGCATATCGTCGACAGTCGGGATGTTCGGCTCATTGAATATCGGCAAGGTCGACGTGAAATCGCCCGATGGCGTTGGCCGGACCGGGGATATTGTTTACCACAATGTGTGCCGGGACATGGCATGCGTGACAGTGAACGCCACAGTGAGCCAGCTTGAGGCGTCAGCGCAGCCGATTACGGCAATAATTTCCATTTTCGGCGCTACACTCGGTGGCGCTCTCGCCACGATCGTCATCTTGCTCCAGCGTAACAATTTGAGCATGAAAACAAGGCTGCAGCAGGCACTTGGGCAGGATAGGCTAACCATCGAGTACCAGCCTATCGTCGATGTAACAACAGGTCGCACGGTTGCGGCCGAGGCGCTTGTCCGCTGGAGGGAGAACGGCGAATTCATACCACCGGACGTCTTCATTCCTGTTGCCGAAAACGCCGGGCTGATTAACCGCCTCACCATCTGCGTCATCGACAACGTGCTTGACGATATGGCGGCTATTCTCGATGCCAATCCTGGTTTCCACGTCAGTATCAACATCTCGGCTGCAGATCTGTTCAATCGCGATTTCAGCACCCAGCTCGCGTCGCGTCTCGAGGACGCAAATGTCGCCAGTGACCAGATCGTGCTCGAAATCACCGAGCGTTCCACCGCCAATGCCGCCGATGCCATAGAGGCAATCAAGCGTCTGCGATCCAGCGGACACAGGATATTCATCGATGATTTCGGTACAGGATATTCAAGTCTGGCCTATCTCGGAGAGTTGAATGTCGACGGGATAAAGATCGACCGGTCCTTTACGCAAACCATAGGGACCGGTTCCGTCTCCGTTTCCATCGTGCCCCAGATCATCGGCATGGCCCATGTTCATCATCTGGATATTGTCGTCGAAGGCATCGAGACTCCTGCCCAGCGTGACTATTTTGCGGCTCTCGTGCCCAAGGTGGACGGCCAGGGATGGCTGTTCGGCCGCCCGACAAGTGCGGCAGTGATCAAGGAAATGTTGAATTCCGCCGCTTGAGCGTCGCACCAGACGAACTGATTTGAAATCCATCCTCCCCAGGCGCATATGTAAAAAATAGTCTTACGGCACAATCATATGGGATGATTTTTCTATGGAGGAAGACGCCGCCGCATTCGCCGCCCGACTGAAACACCGGGCGCACACCTATGGATTCCTGACATGCCTGCTGCTCGTCGCATCCTCGATCGTCGGCGACGCGGGCGGACCGCTGTTCAGCTGGCTCTGGCCGCTGATGATCATCGGCGGTCTGATCACGCTGTTCCTCGCCGTCTATCTTCGTTTCGACGCAGCGCTTTTCCGTTTCATTGCGTCGCATGAGGACGAGACGGAGGGCTGCCGCGCGGTGGATGACATTCTCGCGCGCATGCATTTGCGCAAGCGGCCGCACGTAACGCGACCTCTTCATATGCGCATGACGCGAACAAACAGCCTGCTGACGAAACTGCACCTTGCTTTTGCAGCTTTTCTTGCTTTATTCGCTGCTTTGGCAACCTATGGGTTGTGGACCGGTTAAAAACAACCGGAGGGGGAATATGATCAACGTGAAACCAGTGCTGCGGCGAGCGGCTGCCATGGTGCTTGCCGGAATTGCGCGAGCTATCACCGGCGTGCGGCCCATTTGGCAGGGCTGTGCACCATCGGAGCGACAGAGGATCTACTTCGCCAACCACGCCAGCCATGGCGACTTCATTCTGCTTTCCACATGCCTGCACCCGGAAGAGCGCGAGCGCACCCGTGCCGTCGCCGGAGCCGACTACTGGCAAAAAAACAAGATCCGGCATGTGTTGGCTCGCGACCTGCTTAACACGGTGCTTGTCGAACGCAACTGGGTGGAGCGTGAGCAAGACCCGATGGTCATCATGCTGGACGCACTTAAGGAGGGCCACTCACTGATCATCTTCCCTGAAGGCACGCGCAACATGACCGAGGAGCCGTTGCTGCGTTTCCGTTCGGGTATCTACAATCTGGCTTTCGCCCGACCCGATGTCGAACTCGTTCCGTGCTGGATCGAGAACATGTCGCGCGTTCTTCCCAAGGGCGCATTCCTGCCGGTGCCATTGCTTTGCCGCGTTATCTTCGGTGCGCCTGTCCAGCTCGAACCCGAAGAAGATCGTCACGCCTTTTTGCACAGGGCGCAGCAGGCGCTGCTTGAACTCAACCCGGAACACCAGAGGTCGCTCAATCATGGCTGAAACGATCTGGCTGTTCCTTGGCCTCCTCGGCATACTGACGGCCGCCAGCGCCGTTGCGACCGTGCTGAGCTGGAAGAGCACACGCAAGGGCGATGCCCTGCCTTCGACACTCGCCAATCTGAATTCGCGCATCAAGGCGTGGTGGATCATGATTGCCGCCATCTCCGTTGCCTTCCTGTTCGGCAAGGGCGGCGTGGTCCTCCTGTTCGCCTTTGTTTCCTTCGCCGCCTTGCGCGAATATGTGACGCTGACGCACACGCGGCGCGGTGATCACTGGATCCTGCTTGGCATGTTCCTGGTCATCATTCCGGTGCAATATTACCTACTGTGGATCGAATGGTACGGAATGTTTTCAATCTTCGTCCCGGTCTATTGCTTCCTCGCCATGCCGGCATTGACGGCGATCTCCGGCGATACGGAACGTTTTCTGGAACGTGTCAGCGAACAGCAATGGGGCATCATGCTCTCGGTCTATTGCCTTAGCCATGTACCGGCCTTGCTAACGCTCTCCATACCGGGTTTCGAAGGCAAAGGCCTGCTGCTCATCGCCTTTCTCATCGCCACAGTCCAGGGCAGCGACGTGCTGCAATACGTGTTCGGCAAACTCTTCGGCAAGAACAAGGTCGCGCCGAAAATATCGCCCTCCAAGACCTGGGAGGGCCTGATCGGCGGTGTCATCAGCGCATCGCTGCTCGGAGCGGCGCTTTCCTGGCTGACGCCTTTCACACCGCTGCAGGCCGGATTGATGGCCGGACTAGCCTGTATCATGGGGTTCTTCGGCGGATTGGTGGCCTCGGCGATCAAGCGCGATCGCGGCGTCAAGGATTGGGGTCATATGATAGAGGGCCATGGCGGTATGCTTGACCGGGCCGACAGTCTGGTCTTTGCCGCCCCGATCTTCTTTCATGTGGTCCGCTATTTCTGGACCTAGGGTCAGGACCTAGAGCAGGCCTGCTTTTGCCAGATCACGCAACAGATGGCTCGCCCCATAAGTCCATGGGGCGCACTCGGTAGACAGACGCACGCGGTTCGACAATGTTCCCAACGACGGCGTCGAGATGGAAACAACATCATTCATCTTGTGGGTGAAGCCTTTGCCCGGCCCATCGCGATCCTTGACCGGCGCGAACATGGTGCCAAGGTAAAGCACGAAGCCATCGGGATACTGGTGATGCCGCCCGATCGTGGCTTCAACGAGCGATTCCGGCGTGCGCGAGATCTTCGCCATGCTGGAATGACCGTCGAGCACAAACCCATCCTCGCCCTCGACACGCAAGCTGAGTTCGGCCGCCTTGACGGTCTCGATAGTGAAATCACCATCGAACAGCCGAACAAATGGTCCGACCGACCCTGAAGCATTGTTGTCCTTCGCCTTACCCAGCAGCAGCGCCGAGCGTCCTTCCACATCACGCAGATTGACGTCATTGCCGAGCGTCGCACCGACGATGCGTCCGGCCGCAGATACCACCAGCACGATTTCCGGCTCCGGATTGTTCCAGCTGGAAATCGGGTGCAGCCCGACATCTGCGCCAAAACCGACAGTCGACATGGGCTGGCCCTTGGTGAAGATTTCCGCGTCGGGGCCAATACCGACCTCGAGATACTGGCTCCAGACACCGCGAGCGATCAGCGCCTCCTTGACCTGCATCGCAGCTGGCGAGCCAGGCACGATCTTGGATAGATCGGCGCCAATAAGCTTGAGAACATCCTCCCGAAGCGAGTCCGCCTTGGCCTTGTCGCCCTTCGCCTGCTCCTCGATGACCCGCTCCAGCAGCGAGGCGACGAAGGTCACGCCTGACGCCTTCACCGCCTGCAGATCAATCGGCGAAAGCAACGCTGGAATAGCCGGATCGTATTTATCCGTCCAGCTGTTCTCAATGATTGCATTCACGTCACCAAGCTTCGTTCCCGTCGCACTCGAAACATAGGTAGCCGGGTTATCAAGTTCGGCAATATCCCGCACGGTCGGCGCAGCTTTGCCCGTGATATCGAAGACCGCACCATCACGAACCGTAACGATCCGCGGGGTGGCATGCCCGGGAATTTTGGCGCGCCCGACGAGAACACCGGAGGTGGGGACGATGGCATTTGGCATGATCTGGTTCCTGATATCTGTGGCGCGATGCGCTTCAAGCCAGGCGATGAACGCCAGCTTCGGCGGGGGGTGCGACACAGTTATGCGGCAGGGCATCCCGCCAATCAAGACCGCAAGTTGCAATCTCTTGGAGCGCGCAGCGCAGTCCGATGACGGAGAGGGCTTGATCAGACTCCCAGTGTTGCTTTCACCCGCGCCGGTGAGAAAGGCAGATCGTAGAGGCGCTTGCCCGTTGCATTGGCGATGGCATTGGCAAGTGCTGCAGATGTTGGCCCTTGTGCTGCCTCGGCCACGCCGAGATAGGGTGAACCCGGGTTATCGACGATATGAACATCCAGACTCTCCGGGACTGCACTGAAGCGCAGGATCGGATAGGTCGACCAATCCGAACTCGTGATCCGCGTGTTGTCGAAATTGACCTGTTCGTACATCGTCCAGCTCAGCGACTGGATGATGCCGCCCTCCGTCTGATTGCGGATGCTGTCGGGAGCCACCGCCTCACCGCAATCGACAGCCGAGACAATACGCGGTATCCGGATCTTGCCAGTTTCCTTGTCGACGTCGATCTCCATCGCCAGTGCCAGATAGGCAGCATGGTTCTTGTATTTGGCAAAGGCAAAGCCGCGGCCTCGTCCTTCCGGCATGGGTTCGTTGGACCAGTTGAAAGCCTCGGCCGCTGTCGTAATCACCTTGCGCGCCCTTGGATCATCCATGTGCTTCAGGCGGAACTCGACGGGATCAGTTCCCGCCTCCTTCGCCAGTTGGTCCATGAAACTCTCGATCGAGAACACATTGGCATAGGCGCCAAGCCCGCGCAGCGACGAGACTCGGACCGGCATATCCGCGACGAAGTGCCAAAGCACCCGCATGTTGGGGATCGAATAAAGCGGTATTGCATTGCGATCGCCATTACCGAGCGGCGTGATGCTCATTACCGGCTTATCCGGCGGATACCCCGAAGCCATAAGTTGTCCCGGCAGCAGTGCGCCCGCACTGCCCGGCCTTGCCGAGTGGGTGTTGCTCCAGAGGTCATATTTCCAATTGACGATCTTGCCGGAAGCATCGAGCGATGCACTGACCTTGGTCAGCATCGCCGGACCATAGGGCTCCCAAAGATGCTCCTGATCGCGCATCCATTGCACTTTGACCGGACGGCCCGGCAGCGCCCGGGCGATCAGCGCCGCATCGCCGGCGGCGTCATCAGCGCCATTGTGCCCGTAACAGCCAGAGCCTTCCGTATGAATGCAACGGACCTTGTCCAGCGGCATGCCAAGCATTTGCGCAATGGCTTTGCGGTCCGGGTAAACGCCTTGCGTATGTGTCCATACCGTCATCGTGCCGTTGTCGAGATGAGCCACCGAGCAGGAAGGTCCGATCGACGCATGCATCTGGTAAGGCCGCATGAACTGGGCGCTGAATGTCTTGACGCCGGTCGTAAAGTCGCCGCCAGCCTCGGCCACCACGCCCTGCTCGCTTTCGCTTTTCTGCAGAACGGCAGGTAGATCCTTCTCGTTCGGCAGGCGTGGCTTCTCTTCCCACTCAGCGAGTGTCGTCAGAGCGCGCATGGCTTGTACGGCCTGGAACTCTTTCTCAGCCGCCACCGCGAGAAAATCACCATCGCGAATAACAGCAACCACGCCCGGCATCGCTTTGATGGAGGCCGTGTCGATATCCTTCAGCGTTGCGAACCAGCTTGGAGGACGAACGACCCGGGCGTGCACCATGCCTGGCAGACGCATGTCCTGTACATAAGCCTGACCACCAGTGACCTTCGCCGGGATATCGACGCGCGCGAACGGCTTGCCGATATATTCATAGGCATCAGGCGATTTCAGCTTCGACTTCGGCTGCGCATCCACATGCAGCATATCCGTCATGACCACCTCGCCATATCCAATGGACTTGCCATCCGGCCCGACGATGCGGCCGCTTTCCGCTTTGAGCTGATCGACAGGCACCTGCAGTTTGCTGCTCGCCTGCTGGATCAGGATTTCGCGAACCTGCGCCGCGGCATTGCGGATCGCCGTGCCGCTGTTCTGGACCGTCTGGCTGCCGGCGGTGAATCCCTCATTGGGGGTAATCGCCGTATCAGCTGTGATCAGATTGATCGACGCAGGCGGAACCTCAAGTTCTTCCGCCGCTATCTGACGAAGGGAGGTCTTCGTGCCTTGCCCGAGTTCCGCCTTGCCGGTGTAGACTGTGACCGAGCTATCCGCATCGACGCGAATCCAGGCATCCAGCGAAGGCGTATCGGCCAGACTGCCGGGCAGTTTGGGACCGGCCGCAACTGGTTCTGGAGGTTTTGCAGGCACATTGAGTTCGCCTTCCTGAGCGAAAACTTGATCTCTCAACGAGAAACTTACGACCAGTGCGCCAGTCCCCAACAATAGATTGCGGCGGGTTACATTCGGAAAGCGAGGAGCGTTCATCAGACTTTCCTTCCGCCGCTTGCAGGTGTCGCCGCTGCTGTTTTCATCAATTCACGTGCGCGTCTCACGGCTTTGAGGATACGCATATGCGTTCCGCACCGGCACAGATTGGGCTCAAGGGTCGTCTGGATTTCTGCGTCGCTCGCGTCCGGCTTCGATTGCAGCAGCGCTTGCGCGCGCATCATCATGCCGGGGATGCAGTAGCCGCATTGCGCAGCCTGCTCTTCGATAAATGCCTGTTGCATCGGGCCAGGATTATCGATGGTACCGAGGCCCTCCACAGTCTTGATCTCCCGGCCTTCGAGCAAAAGGATCGGCGTCAGGCAGGAGAAAATTGCCTTGCCATCGACCATCACCGTGCAGGCCCCGCATTGCCCAAGACCACAGCCGAATTTGGCGGCATTGAGTTCAAGATCGTTGCGCAGGACATAGAGCAGCGGTGTCGCGGGATCGGCATCGACCTCATGCGTGCTGCCATTGACGTTGAGTTTCATCACTGATCCTCCGCTCCTATGTTGCTGGGGCCACGTTCGATCCCGTCAGAGGGCCGGATACTGACGTGGTATTTACCGGTTCTGGTATCGGCTACACGCTGGACCACATCGACCCAGGCTGGCTCGTCGGTAAAGTGCTGGCGCAGATAGCCAAGCAGATCGTTCAACTGATCATTGGTCAGCACATCGGCGAAACCCGGCATGATAGCACTCGTCCGGCCACTTGCTGCTGGAAGACCATAAAGCACCATATTGATGGCGTTTTGCGGGTCTGGTGCATGCACTGTCGAACTGAGTCGGAGATCAAGCCCGCCGAAAGGCTGCGGCCGGCCGTTTTCATGGCAAACAGCACAGGCGGCCTGATAGATTGCAGCACCTTGTCCGCCTGACGACGCCGATTGGTCATTGCTTATCGCAGAAGTGATCGGGCCCGATTTCACTTCCTGCAGCAGCTTTTCCGATTTAGCGCGGCGATCCGCCGAAGGCTCGCCCATGACCGATGCGACGTAGGTCGCCATGGCACGGATATCGCTATCGGACAGCAGCCCGAGATTGCCAGTGACTTCGCCCATCGGGCCATTGGCGACACCGTGATCCGGATGCCAGCCCTGCCGCAGATAGGTGAAGAGACTATCCTTGTCCCAAACCACAGGAGCAGGCGACAATCCGTCAAGCGCGAAAGCGCTCCAACCCTCGGCTTCACCGCCGGCTAAATGCAATGATGCCTTTTCGGCACCGAGGGAGTTGCGTGGTGTGTGACATGCGCCGCAATGACCTAGTCCATTGACCAGATAGGCGCCGCGATTCCATTCCTCGCTTTGGCTCGCGTCCGCCTGATACGCGCCATCCTTGAAGAACAGCATTTTCCAGCCTGCTAGAACCAGACGCACGTTCAACGGGAATGGAAGTTCGTTGGGTGGCGGCGTTGCCTTCACCGGCTGGCGTGTCATCAGGAAGGCATACAGGGCGCGGTTATCATCGTCCGAAACAATGGTGAAATGATCGTACGGAAATGCCGGGTAGAGATGTTCACCCCTGCGCCCGATCCCGTCCCGCATTGCTCGCTGAAATGCCGCCTCTGACCATGTTCCTATGCCAGTTTCCGGATCGGGCGTGATGTTGCTGGAATATATCGTCCCGAAAGGCGTCGGAAGGGTCAGCCCGCCGGCAAACGATTTTCCACCGGGGTTCGTGTGGCATGCGGTGCAATTGCCGACGGCAGCCAGTTTCGCCCCATGCTCGATCAAGGCCTGATCGAAGGATGCACGTTCGGGCGGGTTGATCGGAGCAATCTCCGGCTTCCACGCATAGGCAAAAGCGCCTGCAGCACCGGCAATAATCAATGCTCCGAGACCGATAAGAACACGACCAAATTTCACAGGTTATCCTTGGAATCGATTGGGAACTCCTGAAGCCGGCGAGGCGTCAGTAAATACAAGAGTTGACGAGAAAACTCCGAATTTAGAACGTGTCCAATGTTAGATATATCAGCAAGTTGGGTCAATCGAAGCCAACACCCATCCAATCAAGATTGTGTGATCGTTATACAAACTCGGTAAGTTTTTTCTTACGCATCTGCTGACACCGGATTGTCAGCAGATGTCCGATTTTCGTTACTGAAGCCTTGTTATCCTGAACAACACCGGCGCTAGATCATGCAACGCATTACCCGCAGAATTGTTCAGGAAAATTATGAAGCCATCCGCTTATCAACTGGGGCTGATTTTCGTGACAGCCTCTGCCATTGCATGGAGCCTTGCCGGGCTGTTCACGCGGGTTATCCCGCTGGATAGCTGGACCATCCTGGCATGGCGTGGCATTTTCGGATCTCTCGGAATTGCAGCGGTGATGGCCTTTACGGAGCATGGCCGGATCTGGGCGAGCTTCCGCAACATGGGCTGGGCCGGCTGGCTCTTCGTCGCGGTTTCCGCGCTCGGCATGGTGTTTTTCATAAGCTCACTGAAAGAAACCACCGTCGCTCATGTGGCCGTCATCTACGCCACCATCCCCTTCGTCGCTGGGGTGCTTGGCTGGCTCGTCATGGGAGAAAGACCGACGCCCGGTGCCATTCTTGCCAGTATCGCGGCGTTGATCGGCGTTGCACTCATGGTTGGATTCGGCGTTGAGGGCACTCTCTTCGGCGATGTTCTCGCCTTTGGCATGACGCTGTGCATGGCGGTGCTGATGGTGATTGTGCGGCGCTCGCCCGATGTTTCCGTCATGCCTGCCGCCTGCTTGTCGGCTCTGGTCAGTTCCCTTGTCTGCTGGCCACTCGGCAATCCGCTCGTGGTGTCCGCCGACGACCTCCTGCTCATTGCGCTTTTCGGCATATTGGTTTCCGCGGTGGGCCTTGCCCTCTTCACACTCGGCGCCAAGCTCTTGCCGCCGATCGAAACCGCGCTGATCGGTTCACTCGATGCGCCACTGGCGCCTTTCTGGGTCTGGCTGGTGTTTAATGAAGTGCCAAGCAAAAGCACGGTGTTCGGGGGATCGATCGTCTTCACCGCGGTTATTGTGCATGTGATCGCAGGCGCGTCGAAAAAGGCCAAGGCGCAACGCCTGGTCCAACCGAACAATGTATCGTGAACCGCTAAATCTTTACGCTAATTGACAAGCTGAACCAAAAGCGGGGAGAATCGCGAAGAACTCGAGGTCGGGGGGACGCGCGAAATGTTGGAAGTCGCTATAAAGCCGGACGTTCATGCATTCTTCGACAAGCGAACGAGCTCCGTGCAATATGTCGTCGCGGATCCGGTAACCAGACATTGCGCTATTATCGATTCGGTCCTGGATTTCGACGAAAAGTCAGGAGCGACCGCAACCGTCAACGCCGACCGGATTCTACAGTTCGTTGAAGCGAATGGCTTGAAGGTCGAGTGGATTTTGGAGACCCACCCTCACGCCGACCACTTTTCGGCGGCACACTACCTGCGATCTAAGACTGGCGCTTCGACCGCCATCGGCAGCCATATCGTTGAGGTTCAGGCCTTGTGGAAGCAATTCTATAATTGGCCGGATTTTCCCGCTGATGGATCGCAGTGGGATCGGCTATATAGCGCCGGAGATCGTTTCAATATCGGGAAGCTAACCGGTATGGTGATGTTCTCTCCCGGTCATACACTTGCATCGATCACCTATGTCATCGGCGATGCTGCTTTTGTGCACGACACGATGTTCATGCCGGACAGCGGGACCGCCCGTTGTGACTTTCCCGGAGGAAGCGCCGAGCATCTATGGCAATCCATTGCATCGATCCTCGCGCTACCGGACGAGACCAGGATCTTTGTCGGCCATGACTACCAGCCCGGCGGCCGCGAGCCCTTATGGGAAAGCACGGTCGGCGAGCAAAAGTCCCGCAATATCCATTTTTCACGCTGCAATTCCGAAGCAGAGTTCGTGGCGATGAGAAAAGCCCGCGACAAGACCCTGCCCATGCCCCGACTCATTCTGGCTGCCCTGCAGATCAACATGAATGGTGGGCGGCTGCCCGAACCCGAAGCGAACGGAGAGCGGTTTTTGAAGATACCGTTGAATGCGCTCGGCGACACGAAGTGGGATTGAAGGTTACACGCCGCGATTGCAAAAACCTTGCATTGTCAGGCCATGAGCGACAAGGTATGCCAATGACCAGAATGACAGGTCGCGGCAAGGCATGAACAAGATTGAACTCGACAAACAGCCCAACGGTATTACTGAGACCAATCCGGCTCGGCTTGGTACCCGGCTGAAACTGGCACGGCAGACACGCGGCCTCACACTGAAGGCCCTCTCCGAAGCCGCCAATTGCTCGGAAAGCCTCCTGTCCAAGATCGAGAACGGCAAGGCATCGCCTTCCCTGCCCATGCTGCACCGGTTGGTCCAGGTTCTCGAAACCAATATAGGCTGGATGTTCGAAGAGTCGGACGGCGAGGAAGGCATCGTCTTTCGTGCCGGAGCAAGGCCGCTGATCGCGCTTGATCCTTTGCGGCGTGGCGAAGGCATCTCGCTGGAACGCATCATTCCATATTCGCCTGGACACCTTCTTCAGTGCAACATCCATCATATCGAGAAGGATGGTGCCAGCGCCGGACCTATCCAGCATGCGGGCGAAGAAGTGGGCTACATTCTCTCGGGTGAAGTGGAACTCACCGTCGGGGAGAAGCACTTCCAGTTGGCCGTGGGCGATTCCTTCGTTTTCAACTCCGATTTGCCCCATTCCTATCGGAACATCGGAATGGAACGGGCGAGCATCTTCTGGGTCAACACACCGCCAACATTCTGAGGCCGGAAACGAGACTCCTTTTAGATCGAAAACTGATTTTTCTCACGTTTTACGATAATTGAATTACGGACTTTCAAATTACTTGACATACATTCAAGTCTCTTGAATGATGCCCTTGCGTTCAGTTTTACGTGGGCCCGCACATGGGCCATTCCATCAGAAAAAAGGGGAATCGGGATGCGTCTTACCAAAATACTCTCAGGCTGTGCTGCAGCCCTCGCCATGACACTTGTTGTCGGCTCGTCCGCCTGGGCTGATACCTTCGCCCTCGTGACGATCAACCAGCAGGCACTTTTCTTCAATCAAATCAATGAAGGCGCGCAAAAAGCGGCCGATGCTGCCGGCGCCAAGCTGGTCATTTTCAACGCCAACAATGTTCCAAGCGCCCAGAACGACGCGATGGAAAACTACATCACCCAGAAGGTCGATGGCATCATTCTTGTCGCCATCGATGTGAATGGCGTTAAGCCTGCGATCACGGCCGCAAAGGCTGCCGGCATTCCGGTCATCGCCATCGATGCGCAGATTCCAGACGGCGACAACATCGCCTTCGTCGGTGTCGACAACACCAAGGCCGGCGAAGACATCGGCAAGTTTTATGCCGACTACGTCAAAGCCAGCATGTCGGGAACCGCCAAGATCGGTGTTATCGGCGCGCTGAATTCCTTCATCCAGAACCAGCGTCTGGACGGCTTCAAGAAGGCCGTTGCAGATAGCGGTCAGAAGATCACTTTCCTCGACACAGTCGATGGCCAAAATGTACAGGATGTGGCCCTGACCGCCGCCGAAAATCTGATGACTGCCAATCCGGACATGACGACGCTATACGCGACTGGTGAACCGGCTCTGGTCGGCGCCGTCTCGGCCGTAACGAGCCAAGGCCGTACCGGTGACGTCAAGGTCTTCGGATGGGATCTGACCAAGCAGGCCGTCGAAGGCATCGATGCCGGTTGGGTCACAGCGGTCGTGCAGCAGGATCCTGCCGGTGAAGGCAAGGCCGCCATTGAGGCGCTGACCAAGTTGAAGAAGGGCGAAAAAGTCGAACCCATCATCAACGTACCGGTAACAATTGTTACCAAGGAAAATGTCGATCAGTTCCGCGGCATGTTCAAATAGAACATAGGCTGCGCCGTGCGTCCTGTAGGACGCATGAATATTGCAGTAAAATGGCGCGGCCGCACATGCCGCGCCCCACGAACTGCGTCACCGGACGCGAGGTCCATCTGAGGCGATTTTAACCCAATGGTATTGCAATGAACGATATTGGCAGTGAAACCTACCGGGTCCGCATGACCGGCATATCCAAGCGGTACAATACGATCCAGACGCTCGACAACGTGTCGTTGAGCCTGAAGCCCGGTGAAGTGCTTGGTCTCGTCGGCGATAATGGCGCAGGTAAATCGACCTTGAGTAAAGTGCTTTCCGGCGCGGTGATCCCGGACGCGGGCACTATCGAGATCGACGGCAAGACCGTATCCTTTTCCTCTCCCGCAGACGCCCGATCGGAACACGTCGAGATGGTCTATCAGGACCTTTCCCTGTGCGACACCGTAGATGTGGCGGGCAATATATTTCTCGGGCGCGAGCCAAGACGCCGGATTCTGGGCGTGCCGTTTCTCGACAAGAAGCGGATGCATGACGAGGCTCGAACGATGCTCGACCGGCTTGGCATCGTCATTGCCGATACGGGCCTGAAGGTTGAAAACCTCTCCGGTGGCCAGCGTCAGTCCATCGCCATTGGCCGTGCTGCGTCATTCGAGCCATCCGTCCTGATCATGGACGAACCAACCGCAGCGCTGGCCGTCGCCGAGGTGGAGGCGGTTCTTGATCTTATTCGCACTGTCAGCGCGCGCGGCGTCAGTGTCATTCTCATCACGCATCGCCTGCAGGATCTCTTCCTTGTCTGCGACCGTATTCAGGTCATGTATGAGGGCCGCGGTGTCGCCGAACGGCGCATCGAGGACACCAGCATCGAAGACGTTGTCAATCTCATTGTTGGACGCAAATTCCAGGCACGTTCAGCTCGCCGCGGCGAAGAAAATGGAGCACGCACATGAGCAATCCATCGACTTCAAGCGACAATGCGACGCTTCATCCCGCCGCCGCGCAATCCCGCGTCCGCAAGAGTACACTGCATGACCGTTTTATGGCCAATGGCAGCGTTGTTTCCATCGCCATCTTCTTCCTGATTGTCTGTCTGCTTTTCTCCGGCATAACCGATGCCTTCCTGACCGCACCCAATCTGCTCAACATTGTCCGCCAATCAGCTCCGCTGTTGATCGTGGCCGCCGCCATGACCTTTGTAATTACTACCGGTGGCATCGATCTCTCGGTCGGTTCGGTACTGGCGCTTGTTGCCACTCTGTCGGCTGTTACATTGCAAGCCGGTCTGCCTTGGCCATTGGTTATCATCGCCATGCTGCTGCTGGGCGCTGCCGTCGGTGCAATCCAGGGTTTCTTTATCGCCTATGAACGCATCCCGGCCTTCATCGTTACGCTGGCTGGGCTGTCTGTCATCCGCGGCATCGCCCTCCTGATTACCGGCGGTTATTCCATCCCGGTCGAAGCGACGAGCCCGTTCACGGTCATTGGCCGCGCCTGGTTCCTCGGCGTGCCGGTCCCCGCGCTCATTGCGCTTGTCGTGCTTGTCGTCGCCTATCTTGCCTTCAACGAAACCCGGTTCGGCCGTTACGTCACCGGTATCGGCGCCAATGCTGAGGCAGTACGCCGGGCCGGTGTCGATACGCGGCTGACAACGCTGATGGTCTACGTTCTGTCCAGTACAGCCGCCGCTGCTGCCGGCATCATCCTTGCCGCCCGCCTCGGCTCTGGTTCGTCCAATGCCGGACAAGGCTTCGAACTCGAGGTGATCGCCGCTGTCGTGCTTGGCGGCACCAGCCTTTTTGGCGGCCGTGGAACACTTATCGGCACCGTGCTTGGAGCCTTGACCGTAGCCGTTATCGGCAACGGTCTGATCCTCGCGCATATGTCGCCGTTCCTGACGCCAATCGTCACCGGCACGATCATTCTGGTTGCGATCTGGCTGAACTTCCGGCTGTTTCGCGGCGCGATCCGGAGCAGATGAATGATCGGACTCGACTTTCAGACCACTGAACGCGACCGGGCGCCGATCGGAGTTAAATCCGGGACGGTCATGACCGTTCAGGGTCCTCTGCCTGTCGGTGAAATGGGCGTCACGCTCATGCATGAGCACATCCTGCTGGACGGTGCGACCTCCTGGAAATGCCCCTGTCATCCCGATGGGATGGCAATCGCGGAACAGCCCGTCTCGATCGAGATCATCGGCGAGCTGCGCATGAATCCGTACGTGAATCGTGACAACGTTTCTTTGGACGATACCGACCTTGCTCTTTCGGAGCTCAAGCGCTTTCAGGCTCTCGGCGGGCACACCATTGTCGATCCCACCAATATCGGTATCGGCCGTGATCCGGTAAAGCTGCGGCGCATCTCCCGCACGGCCAATCTGAAGATCGTCATGGGCTCCGGCTTCTATCTGCAGCACACTCATCCCGACTGGCTGAAGGATATGGACGTCAGTGCGGTCACCGAATTTCTTGTCAATGATGTCGGTGGTGGCGACACCCAACCCGAGATCATGGCGGGCATCATCGGCGAAGTTGGCGTCAGCAAGGACTTCACCGCGGAAGAGCGCAAGTCGCTGCGCGCCTCCGCTCGCGCTTCGCGTATCACCGGGGTTCCGCTGTCGATCCATTTGCCTGGCTGGGAACGGCTCGCCAACGAAGTGCTGGACATCGTCGAGCAGGAAGGCGCTGACCTTCGGCATACAATCCTCTGCCACATGAACCCCAGCCACGAGGATCTGCCCTACCAGGCGAGCCTCGCCAAACGCGGCGCTTTCCTCGAATACGACATGATCGGCATGGACTATTATTATGCCGACCAGGACGCCCAATCGCCTTCCGACGAACAGAATGCGCGCGCCATCCGTTCGCTGGTGGATATGGGCTTTGCAGACCGCGTGCTGCTGTCGCAAGACGTCTTCTTGAAGATGATGCTGACGCGCTATGGCGGCTTCGGCTACGGTTATATCCTCAAGCACTTCGTGCCGCGCCTGAAGCGCCACGGCGTCGATGCCGAGTCCATCGACCGCATGCTCACCGACAACCCGAAATCCGTATTTTCTGCAGCGGCCTGATCGCTGCTTTTTGGTACTCAAGGAGTTTTCATGTCCAAACACAAGGTTCTTCTCGCCGGCGAGTCGTGGGTTTCCACTGCCACCCATATCAAGGGCTTCGACCAGTTTCCCACCGTCACCTATCACACCGGCGCCGATGAGCTGCTGAAGGCGCTGAAGGACAGCGACTTCGACGTGAAATTCATGCCGGCACACGAAGCGCAGCGCGATTTCCCCCAGACGATCGAAGCCTTGTCGGAATTTGACGCGATTATCCTCTCCGATATCGGCGCCAATACACTGCTCCTGCATCCGGATACCTGGATCCATTCGAAGACAACGCCAAACCGCCTGCGCTTGTTACGCGACTATGTTCGCAACGGCGGTGCGCTGCTGATGTTTGGCGGCTATTACAGTTTTCAGGGCATCAATGGCGGCGCTCGCTATCACAAGACGGCGGTTGAAGAAGTGTTGCCGGTTACCTGCCTTTCCGTCGATGACCGCATCGAGGTTCCGGAAGGGTTCACCCCGGTCGTGACAGGCGCCGGCGACCATCCGATCCTGCAGGGCCTCGGCAAGGACTGGCCGATCCTGCTCGGCTACAACGAGGTCACGGTCAAGGACGGTGCGGAAGTTCTTGCGACTGTATCCACTGACTATGGCTTACAGCCGCTTCTCGTCACCGGAACCTATGGCAAGGGCCGTACGCTCGCCTGGACCTCCGATGTCGGGCCGCATTGGCTGCCTTCGGATTTCATCGCCTGGAAGGGTTATAAGACATTATTCGAACAGATGCTTGCCTGGGCGATTGCAAAAGATTGACCCAAACCGCAATGAACACCGGTGCCAAGATCAACGGCGAACGTCTCCTTCAAAGGCTAGACGAATTCGCCTTGATTGGTGCGACACCGGCAGGCGGCGTCAATCGGCAAGCGCTGTCCCCCGAGGATCGCGCTGCTCGGGCAAAACTGGCAAGTCTGGCGGAGCACCGCGGTTTTGGCGTGTTCCAGGATTCAATGGCCAATCTGTTCATCCGCCGACGCGGTCTTTCTGCCGATCTTCCACCTTTTTTGATTGGCAGCCATCTCGATAGTCAGCCCATGGGCGGGCGGTTTGACGGCGCGCTTGGCACGCTTTCCGCCTTTGAGGTTCTGGAATCTCTGGAGGATGCCAATGTCCAGACTCCCACGGCCGTGGAAGTGGTCGCCTGGACCAATGAGGAAGGCAGCCAGTACTCACCCGGCTGCATGGGCTCGATGGCATTTGCCTCGGGTGCTATCCCCAGCGACTGGTATTCCACCCGCTCTCCGGACGGAAAGGTGCTGGGTGAAGAACTCGCAGCAACCCTCGACGCGCTTCCGGATGCGATCCAGCGCCCGCTTGGCGTGCCGGTCTCCGGCTATCTTGAGGTCCATATCGAGCAGGGGCCATCACTTGAACGCGAGAACATCCCGATCGGTATCGTCCATGCGATTCAGGGCACGCGCTGGCTCGAGGTTGTGGTTACCGGACAGACCGCCCACGCCGGGACCACGCAATTATCGTTCCGTCGCGATCCCCTCGTGGCGGTCACCGAAGCGCTTCAGGAGCTTTACAATTCCGTCATGCCAAAGGATGAGCGGGCGCGATTGACCATCGGCCGCATTTCCGTAGAGCCCGCTTCCATCAATGCCATTCCCGGCAAGGTTTCCTTCAGCGTCGACCTGCGCCACCCGGACGCACGAGAATTGGCGCGGCTTGAAAACCATGTTCGCGCGATCTGCGAAGAAAAGGCTTTGGCTCTCGGTTGCGAAGCAACGATCCGCCGTACCTTTGATATGCCGCCGGCGCAATTTTCGCCGTTGCTGTTGCAAGCTGTCGAACAGGCGGCAACGCGTCTCGGTGTCGCTTTCAAGCCGATGCTGTCCGGTGCCTTCCACGATGCTCTTTTTCTTGCACGTGTCACTGATGCAGCAATGATCTTCGTGCCATGCCGCGATGGCCTAAGCCACAATGAGGCGGAATTCGTCAAGCCCGAGCACTCCGTGCTTGGCGCAGAGGTTTTGCTGGAATCGACCCTGACTGCTCTCCGTATGGCGTAATCTAGATGGTGGCTTCGGTTTTTGCGAGCCGCTGCATGAACCGCGGGGGCTGTCCGAAAGCCCGCAGGAATGCGCGGCGCATACGCTCACGGTCGCCGAATCCGACATCGCGGGCGATCGTATCGATCGGGATGCGCCCATTTTCGATCATCAACCGCGCGGCTTCTACGCGCAGGTTCTCGATGGCCTTGGCGGGCGATTGTCCGGTCTCGGCCTGAAAAGCTCGGCTGAACTGACGTGGGCTGAGATGCGCGACTTCCGCCAGTTGCTCTACCGATAGTTCCTTGTGCAGGTTTTCCCTTGCGTAGACGAGACTTTTCTGGATCCGGTCAGACTTCGGATCAAGTTCGAGCAGCGCCGAGTACTGCGATTGCCCGCCCGCGCGGCGATGATAGACGACGAGTTTTCGGGCAACTGACTTGGCGATATCGGTCCCCAGATCCTTTTCGACCAGCGCCAAAGCCAGATCGATACAGGAGGTCATGCCGGCGGATGTCCAGACCGGCCCGTCGATGATGAAGATGCGGTCTTCCTCCATCTTCACGTTAGGAAAAGCCCGCTGGAAATCTCGGGCATGGAACCAGTGGGTGGTCGCGCGCCGCCCGTCTAGCAGCCCAGCCTCGGCAAGGATGAAAGCGCCGGTGCAGGTCGAGCCGATGCGGCGTGATCGCGGTGCGACGTCGCGCAAGAAATTGATCAGGCCTGACGACACCGGCTCGACGTAATTATTACCGACGACCAGCACCGTATCAAATGAAGCATCGCTGAAAGGGTCAGTACTGATAGAAAATCCTGCGGACGAGGCGATCAGCCCGCCCCCTTCCGACAGCAGGCTGATTTCATAATAGGGCTCATCGAGAGCCAGATTGGCAAACTCGAACACTGTCGTAGCAGCGAGATTGAGAACCTGAAATCCCGGAAAAAGGATGATTCCAATGTGATGCATCGGGCTTCCTAGCGAATGTCTCAAAAGGTGGTATCTATGACATTTATGCCATAGCAATACGCCTGTAATGTGCTCCTCGTCAACAGGGAGTTAATCCCGAATCACGGAGCAGACAAATGACCAATAAATCTTCCAAGGGTACAGCCCTCATTACCGGCGCTTCGTCCGGCATCGGCGCCGTCTACGCGGACCGGCTTGCCGGACGCGGCTATGACCTCATTCTCGTCGCACGCAATCGTGAAAGGCTCGACAGCCTGGCAGCACGCCTTAGCATGGAGACCGGCCAGACAATCGAAGTTGTCGCAGCGGATCTCGGCAACGGTGAAGGCATTGCGCGCGTCGAAGAAATACTGCGTACGGACGCCAGCATCACCATGCTCGTGAACAATGCAGGCGTCGGTGCCACTGCACCGCTCCTCCAGTCCGATCCGGCCAAGATGGATGCGATGATCACACTGAACGTTGTGGCGCTTAGCCGGCTTGCCAAGGCCGTTGGGCCCAAGTTTGTTGAGCGTGGTGCGGGCACGATCATCAATATCTCGTCCATCGCTGCCATTTCCCCTGAAATCCTGAACGGCGTCTATGGTGGCACCAAGGCTTTCGTTCTCACCTTCAGCCAATCATTGCATCATGAACTTGCCGACAAAGGCGTTCGCATCCAGGTCGTACTACCCGGCGCCACCAGCACCGAGTTCTGGGATATTGCAGGCGTGCCTGTCAGCAACCTGCCGGAGAGCATTGTGATGTCCGCAGCCGACATGGTCGATGCGGCTCTTGCAGGTCTCGATCAGGGTGAATTAGTGACAATCCCGGCTCTTCCCGATGTTGCAGACTGGAACACATTCGAGACAGCGCGCCAGGCACTCGGCCCTAACCTGTCACACCGGCAACCTGCGGAACGTCTGTCGAGGCTCTGACGAACATGCAGCGCGCAGGACTTGTGCGCGCTGCCACCCAAAACGGAAAATGCTTACAATCGTGCCAACGCATTGACACAATAGCCGTATATTCGGCTGTCGATCTGTCCACCTTGACCCTGCTAAAACCTGTAGAGGTCATCAAACGAACTCTCTCCAGGCCGACAATGTCTCGCAAACTGGTACTGCGTCGATTGGGCGTATTCTCTATATTTCTTGCACCAAGCCGTCTGCGGGCTTCCGCCCGCAGCACCGAACTCGGCCTCATCCTTGCTGCGGCGGCTGTCGGCATTGTGTCGGGCTTCGTCGTCACCGCCATGAGCTTCGTCGCGCAGGAGATGCACGAACTGATTTTCCAGTTGAACGAAGGCGAACGGCTGTCGTCAATTATGACGAGGGATCATATCCTCGTGCTCGTCGCACCTGTAACGGGCGGTGCCATTCTGGGATTGTTGCTGCTTATTCTCACTCGCTACCGTAAGAGACCCATGGTCGACCCCATTGAGGCCAACGCGTTGCACGGCGGACGTCTTTCGCTCAATGACAGTCTCATCATTGCCGCTCAAAACCTTATCTCCAATGGGTTCGGAGCATCGGTGGGTCTCGAAGCAGGCTATACCCAGCTCGCATCGGGCCTTGCATCAAAGCTTGGCCTCTCCCTTCAGTTGCGCCGTTCGGACCTGCGCATCCTCGTTGGCTGTGGTGCAGCCGGTGCAATTGCGGCTGCATTCAACGCTCCTCTAACCGGTTCCTTTTATGCTTTCGAGCTGATCATCGGCTCCTATACGATCCTCAGTCTGGCACCGGTGGTCGTTTCAGCGCTTCTTGCGACAATCATTGCCAGAATGCTTGCCGGCGATAACTTTCTCATTGAGATTGGCAGTTTCGGCACGGTTGTCCCTGCAGACTATATTCCGGCTTTGCTTCTCGGCGTTTTCTGCGCGCTGGCCGGCATCCTACTCATGAAGGGCGTAGCGTTTGTCGAGCAGATTGCGCGAAAGAGTTTCATTCCCTCCCCGGTACGGCCGTTGCTTGGCGGCGTGGTGATCGGCTTGCTGGCGCTGATATCACCGCAGGTTCTTTCGGGTGGTCACGGCGCGCTGCACCTCAATCTCGACAACACAACGACGATTGCAGCCCTGATCGGCGTACTCCTGCTCAAATCGTTTGCCTCTGCGATCTCCATCGGCTCCGGTTTCCGCGGCGGCCTCTTCTTCGGCTCGCTGTTCATGGGCGCGTTGCTCGGCAAGCTTTTCGCCTATTCGGCACCCTATATCTTTGCTCACGCTACGTTGACGCCGGTGATCTACGCTGTTGTCGGTATGAGTGCACTCGCGGTCTCGGTTATCGGTGGCCCGCTGACCATGACGTTCCTCGCACTCGAAATAACCGGCGATTTCCCGATAACTGTACTTGTACTCGCCGCAGTCATCACCGCCTCATTCACCGTGCGCAATATGTTCGGTTATTCCTTCGCCACATGGCGTTTTCACCTAAGGGGCGAAAGCATCCGGAGCGCGCACGATGTCGGCTGGATCCGTAATTTGACAGTCGCCAAGCTCATGCGTGTCGATGTCCGAACCGCCCCGGCCAACCTGAGCATCAGTGATTTTCGTCGCGATTTCCCACTGGGTTCGACCCAGCGGGTGATCATTGTCGATGACAACAACAAATATGCAGGCATGGTTCTGGTGCCAGAGGCCCATTCGGGCGTGACCGAAAATTCCGACGAAGGCCAATCGATCAGCGACCTGATCAAATACAAGAACGATTTCCTGCAACCGCAGATGAACGCCAAGCAGGCTGCCGCCATATTCGACAAAGCGGAAAGTGAAGAACTGGCTGTCGTCAATGATCTTGTCGAGCGCCGCGTCATCGGTCTGCTCACCGAAAGCCATACACTCCGCCGCTACAGCGAAGAGTTGGACAGACAGCGGCGCAGTGTTTCCGGCGAGATTTAGAGCATCTCAAGCGGTCGTTTGCGGCGCGGTGGCGGAAAGGCTTCGTCCAGGACGGCAAGTTGATCCGCTGTCAACTTCAGATCGAGGCTACGGCGATTTTCCCGTATATGCTTTGGTGTGCTGGACTTTGGTATGGCAATGACCCCGTCATGGCTAAGGACAAAGGCCAACGCCACCGCGGCCGGCGTTGCGCCGCATTCCTTCGCAATGCGCGCCAGCACCGGGTGTCCCAGCATTCGCCCCTGCTCGATTGGTGAATAGGCCATGATCGGGATTTTGCGGATCTGACACCATGGCAACAACTCGAATTCGACACCGCGGCGGGTGAGATTATAGAGAACCTGATTGGTTGCAGCAGTTTTCCCGCCATCGATACGTTGAAGCTCTTCGAGATCCTCCGTATCGAAATTACTGACGCCCCAGTGCCGGATTTTCCCAGAGTTGATGAGATCCTCAAACCCGGCCACCGTTTCCTCAAGCGGGTAGCCACCGCGCCAGTGCAGGAGATAGAGATCAATCGTCTCGCATTTCAGCCGCTTCAGGCTGCGTTCACAGGCAAGCACAGTACCCCTGCGCGAGGCGTTTGATGGCAAGACCTTGCTTACCAGAAACACCTCGTCACGCCTGTGCTCGATCGCTTCAGCGACCACTTCCTCTGCACCGCCATTGCCATACATTTCCGCCGTATCTATCAGGCTCATGCCAAGATCAAGGCCGAGCCGCAGTGCGTCCGCTTCCTGATAGAACTGCCGTCGGTCCTCGCCCATGAACCATGTCCCCTGACCGAGCACCGGAAGCATCTCACCTGAGGGAAGAGCCGTCTGCTTCATCATGCTTCACCTTGCATCGCCGTTGTGAAACGCGCTTTGGCTTCAGCGCTCCAGACCTGTTCCGCATGGTAGTTTCCTTCGAAGGCCGGAACACCCGCCGGTAACGTAATCCATGGATGCTTGGTTGCAGTGAAACAATGAATGTCGGGAGATAGCTGGGCAGCGTCGTCCAGTGTGCCCACATAGACCAGCGCGAAAGTCTCGCCAAGCTGGGAATGAATGGCCCATAGCGGCACGGCACAGCGCGGGCACCTGTGGACGAGTTGACCCTCCGGCAAGGCGGATGCCGTGTGGATCACATCCGGTTTCCCCTCACCGGTAAGCGTGACGCGGTCTGCCTCGATCATCGCGTTGACCGCGAAAGCCGAACCCGACATCCGCTGGCAATAACGGCAGTGACAGCCATGGACGATGATCGGCGCAGTTTCCATGCGGTAGCGCACATGGCCGCAGACGCAACCACCGGTCAGCCCGCCCGAACCATCAGAATCTTTCGCCATTGATATCCCTCCTCAGCGCTCTATGGCCGGTGCAGGCAATGATTGCGCAATTGCGCCGGGAAGTGAAGGCTCCGGATTGCCGGCACCTGCTCCCGCCCCATGAAATTGACGAAAGCTGCGCCATTGCAACGGGCGAATCCTTGAGTTAACTCTGTCAGCCCACGAGGCCGGCTGAAAACTCAACAAGAGGATGCCGTCCTTGATTGAAAGGTAAAATGGGAGGGGACCCGGAATGTCACGGTGGCTGGTCGTCACAGGGTGGATCGATGAATTCAATCGTCGCATAGCGATTGTTGCAATCTATTTTGTCTTGTTTGCATCATTGGTTTGCGCCTTCAATGCGTTGCTGCGCTACAGCATCGGCACGATGATCTGGCTGGACCACAATCTCGGTGCTGCCGGCCTGTTTCGCGGTATCCTCGCGGTCTATGGCCGCAACTCGAATTCCCTCTCCGAACTGCAATGGTACCTCTTCGCCGGCATGGTGATGCTCGGTGGCGCCTGGACATTGAAATTGAACGAACATGTGCGGGTCGATCTTGTTTATGGCTCGGTCAGCGAAAGAACCAGGACTTGGATCGATCTGCTCGGCGGGCTGTTTTTTCTTCTGCCGATATGTTGCCTGATGATTTATTTCACATGGCCGTGGTTCGTCCTGTCGTGGGTAACCAATGAAGGATCGTCAAATTCCGGCGGTCTTCCGCTCTGGCCCGTCAAGCTGAGTCTTCCCGTCGGCTTCGCGCTGGTCGGACTTCAGGGCATTTCAGAACTCATCAAATGCTATCTCGCCCTCACCACTGATTATGTTCGTGAATTTGCCTACGAGAAACCCGTTCAATGATGACATTTTTCGCTGACAATCTTGCCCCGTTGATGTTCTTCGGGCTGATCATCTTTATGGTGATCGGCTATCCGGCGGCGTTTTCCCTCGCTGCCGTCGGACTTTTCTTCGGCTTCATCGGCATCGAAATGGGAGAGATCAGCCCGGATTTCCTAGGCAATCTCACCTACCAGATGTTTTCAGTGCTCGCGAACGAATTGCTACTAGCCATTCCGTTCTTCACCTTCATGGGCGTCATCCTTGAACGATGCGGACTGGCCGAGGATCTGCTCGAGGGGTTCGGACAGCTGTTTGGCGGCGTTCGCGGCGGGCTTTCCTATGCGGTGATCCTGGTCGGCGCTATTTTGGGTGCAATCACCGGTACCGTCGCAGCCTCTGTCATCGCAATGGGGCTCATCTCGCTGCCGGTGATGGCGAAATACGGCTACAATATCCGCCACGCCACCGGCGTCATCGCAGCTTCCGGCACGATCACCCAGCTCATTCCCCCGTCGCTGGTGCTCATCGTTCTCGCCGACCAGCTCGGCAAGTCGCCGGGCGATATGTATATCGGCGCGACCGGAGCAAGCATCGTTCAGGTGCTGCTGTTTGCAGGCTGGGTATTCATCCTCAGCATCATCAGGCCGGATCACATTCCCGCACTTCCACCCGAGGCGCGGACCCTTCGCGGCTGGCCGCTTCTCGCACGCTGTGCACGCGGCATGATCCCGTCTCTTGCCCTCATCTTCATCGTGCTCGGAACGATCTTCATGGGCCTTGCCACTCCGACGGAAGCCGGCGCGATGGGCGTTGTCGGTGCCATGTTCATAGCATGGTTGAACGGGCGTTTGACATGGAAGCTCGTCTATCAGGCAATGGACATGACCATGCGCCTGACTGCCATGGTTGTCTTCATCCTCCTCGGCGCGCGCGTCTTCAGTCTGGTGTTTCAGGGCGTTGGCGGCGGTCACTGGATCGAGACCATGCTGACTTCGCTGCCGGGCGGCGTTGTCGGCTTTCTGATCTTCGTCAACATCTTCATTTTCATCCTTGCCTTCTTCCTCGACTTCTTCGAAATCGCCTTCATCGTCATTCCACTGCTCGCGCCGGCGGCAAGCGCACTCGGTATCGATCTCATCTGGTTCGGCGTCATGATCTGCGCCAATATGCAGACGAGTTTCATGCACCCGCCCTTCGGCTTTGCGCTGTTCTATCTCCGGGGCATCGCGCCGAAATCGATCAAGACCAGCGATATCTATATGGGTGCAATTCCGTGGCTGGTTTTGCAGTTGATCCTGGTAGGTCTGCTGATCGCCTTTCCGGGGATGGTCACCTATTTCCTCGATCCCACCGCCGCCGTCGATATGCAAAATATCCAGCTGAATTTGCCGACCGCCCCGGGCAATGATCTTGGCAATCCGCCATCGTTCGATCTTGGACAACCACCGTCGTTCAAGTGAACGCGAAAAGGTCAGCCGCTTGTGCCGGTTGACCCTCCAAAAGTGTCCTTATGACTTCTTGATATCTTTACTCTGAACCCGCAATGGAATTCATATCGGCGGGCATGGTATTTCTTCTGCGTACCCAAATCATTGGAGTGCAAGGAAATGACCATAACAACGAATACTGTAGAATCGAACCAGACAAAACACACGAGTTTCACCGCGAAGCACGGCCAGAGGCTAATAATGCTGCTGGTGCTTACCGCCCTATTGGCGGGAGCCGTTGGTTTGAGAACTGCCGCAGCACTCGGTGACTTCATCTGAATTGCGCCAGAGAGACCATGCCGATTGCCGTCAATTGACGGCACTCCCGGCGGGTCCACAGACAGATCGTAATAAGAGGAAATCCATGACTACGAACAGCAAAGACGAACCCTCACGATTGAGGGGCGTGATGACTGCGCTCATCACGCCCTTCCAGAATGGCGTCGTCGATTATGATGCCCTCGCCACCCTATCGGAGTGGCACATACAATCCGGCATCGATGCCCTTGTCCCCTGCGGGACCACCGGTGAAGCCCCTACCCTTGCATGGGATGAGCGGCTGAAAATCATCAGAACCTGTGTGAGAACTTCACATGGACGCGTGCCGGTTGTTGCCGGTACAGGCACCAACAGCACCGAACTGACCATTGCCCATACGTCTGCGGCCCAGTCATGCGGCGCCGACGCAGCCCTGATCGTTACTCCCTATTATAACAAGCCGAGCCAGGAGGGCATTGTGCGCCACTTCGAGGCGATTGCACACAGCACTAACTTGCCGATCATCGTCTATAATGTGCCGTCAAGGACGGGTGTTGATCTCACCATGCATACGCTAGACAGACTTGCCCAAATTCCTTCGATTGTTGGCATCAAGGACGCGACGGGAGAGGTCAAACGTGTGGAATATGTTCGCACGATATTTCATGACCGCTTCATACTGCTGTCCGGTCACGATGAGACGGCTTACGCATTTAACCTGCTGGGCGGCGACGGGATGATCTCGGTCATCGCCAATGTGCTGCCGCACGTTTTTGTCGCCCTGCACAATGCCTGCAAAGCCGGGGATTGGTCTACAGCCAGATACATTCAGCAAAGAATGCAGCCGGTCTTCAAGGCTTTCGACCTCGATACAAATCCATGCCCGGTGAAGTATGCGCTCAAGCATCGTCGTGGCATGAGTGACGAGGTTCGCCTGCCGCTCGTGCCTGTTTCCGTGGAAACAGCCGGCGAGATCAGATCGGCTTTGGACCATCTGGGTGGGGCCGGCAGTCATGGCCAGACTGATCGCGCCAGCGCGATCTTCAATCCAGTGGAAACCCTTTCCGAGTCTCGGACCGCGCCGCTCGTCTGGCGGGTCTAGTACGAACACCGCAACCCAACAAAAACAGTCGTTTCACGCCTGCAAGCCTGAAGCTGAAAGTGAGAAATCATGCCATACGCTGCAAAAAACCACGCCAATTCGAATAATTGTTGCCGCTTCCTCGTCGGCCGGAATATAGATGGCTGCTGGATCGTCTGTGACCGGAAGCGGCTGGTCGGAGGCCTCTTTGCCGACAAGGAATCAGCCGTACACTTTGCCGTTGCGCAAAGCGAGCACCAGCCAGGTGCAGTCTGGTGTGCAGAAGACGATGATTGTCTGCTCGCCGATCCCTGGCAGGACCTGTCCGATCGGTCTCACCGGAAACGCGCCTAAGCCTCGGGTCCTCCGACAAAACACGAATAGAGCGACGCTACGCTTTTCGCCGCTCTCATTTGCTCAAGTACGCCGGGCGTCCGCAGCTTCCTGGAAAAACACGCAAGGACATTGAGATGCTTGTTGGGCTCCTCGTCCGGCGTCAGCAACAGGAAGACAATATCCACCGGCTTTCCATCGATCGATTCGAAGTCGATAGACTCCTTCAATCGCGCAACCATTGCGACGGGCCTGCCAATGCCGGCGATACGTGTGTGCGGAATGGCAACGCCCTGGCCTATGCCGGTCGACCCCAGCTTTTCCCGCTTTTGCAGCGCATTCAGAATGGTGTCGGCTGGAACTACCACAAATTCGCTTGCGCTGGCAGACATTGCCTGCAGCGCCTGCGCCTTGGATGACACATCAAGTTCCAGGATGACGTTTTCCGGCTTTATATAGTCGGCTAATTTCATTGCTATTCTCATTCAATCTTCAACTGCGCAATCCGTACGGGACATGCATACGCGTGTTCATTCTACTTCTCTGAGGCGGTAACCGACGCCGGTCTCGGTCGTGATATATTGCGGCTGGTCGGGCAGCCGCTCGATCTTCTGCCGGAGCTGCCGCACGTAAACGCGCAGATATTGTACGTCCGTCGAGCCGCCCCACACCTGCGCCAGCAGGAACCGGTGCGTCAGGGCCTTGCCCGCGTGCTGCACGAGGACACGCAGGATTTCATACTCCTTCGGCGACAGCTTGACCTCTTTGCCGTCGACCTTGACGATACGCTTGACCAGATCGACCGAAAGCCCGCCTGTCTCGAAGATCGGCCTCTCGCCTTGCTGTTGCAATCTGTGCCGCAAGGCGACGCGAATGCGCGCAACAAGTTCATTCATGCCGAACGGCTTGGTGATGTAATCGTCTGCACCAAGCTCCAGCGCCTGCACGATCCCGCTTTCGTCCGTCCGGCTCGAAAGAATGACCACTGGCAGATCCGAACCCTCATCGCGCCAGCGGCGCAGCAGTTCATGACCAGACAGGTCCGGCAATCCTAGATCAAGCAGGATGAGATCCGGTTGTATCAGCGCTATTTGTTCGACCGCGGACGAGGCGTTCGCAGCCTCGAAAACACTGTAACCCTGCGAGTTGAGGCCAACCCGGAGCAACTTGCGAATGGGTGACTCGTCATCCACAACCAGGATCTTGACGCTCGAATTTGTCATATGAGTTCTTCCAGGTTTGGGGTTTCCTTCGGGACAGGCATCTTGATCGTGAAGATTGCACCGGACCGGTCGGTTCGCCTTTCCGCTGTAATTGTGCCCCCCATGGCCTCTATAAAGCCGCGTGATATCGAGAGACCAAGCCCCGTGCCGGCAGTCACCTGGTCGCCCTTGCGAACGCGATAGAACGTATCGAATATCCGCTCCAGATCTTCAGCGGGAATGCCAGGTCCCTCGTCCATAATCTGCAGGATCACCCAGTCATCATCGGTCCAGGCCTGAATGCGCAGCGAGGAACCTTCCGGTGCATATTTGGAGGCATTGTCCAAGAGGTTGAACAGCACTTGTTCGAACAGTACGGGATCTACTCTCAACATCGGCAGGTCGGGGGGAATATTGACCTCCGTCTTGTGCTGCCCAATGATCTTTCTTGCCCGGCTCAGCGCGGTGCCAACAATGTCTCCGACATAGTGAAACGCGAAGTTCGGCTCCATTGCTCCGGCCTCGATCCTGGTCATGTCGAGCAGATTGGCGATGAAGCGGTTGAGCCGCTCGGATTCGTCGATGACTGTCCCAAGCAGTTCCACCCGCGCCTCAATTGGCAGAGCGGGAGCGAACTCCTTCAAGGTACCTGCCGCGCCCATGATGGCCGCAAGCGGCGTCTTCAGATCGTGCGAGATCGAGGTCAGGAGCGCCGAGCGAAGGCGATCGGCCTCGGCTGCCAGCTTCGCCCGGTCGACGTCAGCGGCAAGTTGCGTTCGCTCGATGGCGACAGCCGCTTGATCCGCCAGCGCATCCAGCAGGCGCTGCTGTTCCGGTGTAAGTAGGGGGCCCTGCTTGTCACTGTCCAGACCAATGACACCGACCGCCATCCGTCCCGTTCGCAACGGCAGATAGAGCCGCTTCGCACCCGGCAGCGTGTCTGCTCCCCGCCCTGCGGCACGATTGTTTTCCCAGGCCCAGCGCGCCGCGGCGATGTCCGCATCGGCCAGCGTATCGTCAGGCGGGTAACCGGCCTTCACCTCGATTGTGCCATGATCCGGCAGGAGCAGGACCACCCGCACCTTCAGCATGGATGCGATCTGGAACGCCGTCGCCCACAACACATCGTCGAGCGTGCCGGTTCCAGCGAGCTTCTTGCTGAACAGATACAGATCTTCGGTCGTTCTTGCGCGCTGACGTGCCGCCGCTGCCTGACGCTGGACCCGCGCGGTCAGATTGCTGGCAATAACCGCAACGCCAAAGAAAAATCCTAGCGCAATTACGCTTTCCGGGTCGCTGATGACCAGCGTGTAAAGCGGTTCGAGGAAGAAGAAATTGAGGAGACCCGCACTCAACACCGAGGCAAACAAGGCAGGCCAAAGCCCGACAGAGACAGCGGAGGCAAGCACAGCCATAAGAAAGACGAGAGCGATGTTGCGCACATCGACCACGCTGGAGAGTAATAGGCCGAATGCCAGTGCGCCGATCACATAGCCTGTGCTTAGAATATAGGGCCTGAGTTGGAAACTCGCCCTTGGCGCCTGCTCTGCGGTCCGCACCGTAGCACCCGCATGCTCTTCGCTTCCCGAGATGACATGCACGCTGATATTACCGGCCCGGCGGATCAGATCATGGGATACCGACCCTTCGAAGATCTCGCGCCATTGCGCCTTGTGCGGTTTGCCGGTGACAATGTGGGTAACGTTGTGTTCCCGCGCGTGACGCGCAATTTCCTCGGCCGCATCCCGTCCCGGCAGCGTGATGGCATCACCGCCCAACTGGCTGGCCAGGCGTAAGGTCGATGCTATCCGGTTCCGGTCCGCTTCTGAAAAACGCGTCGAGCCAGGCGTCTCCACGTTCACCGCCATCCACGGCGCACGAAGCCGGTCCGCGAGGCGGCGGGCATATCTGACAAGCGAAGCGCCGCCCGGATGTTCATCGATACAAACCAGAACCCGGTCGCCGGCTGCCCACGGCCCGGATATCGCATTCGCCTGCATATGGGTCAGAAGCTGATCGTCGACGCGCTGCGCAGTGCGGCGTAACGCAAGTTCGCGCAGGGCAGTCAGGTTACCCGGCGAAAAATAGTTCTCGACGGCACGCTTGGCAGTAACCGGAACGTAGACCTTTCCTTCCTGCAAGCGCTTGATCAGATCGGCGGGAGTGAGATCGATGATCTCGACTTCATCGGCCTGATCGATGACGGAATCTGGCACCGTTTCGCGCACTCGCACTTTGGTGATCTGCGCCACGACGTCATTCAGGCTTTCGACATGCTGGATGTTCATCGTCGAATAAACATCGATGTCGTGCGCCAGAATCTCCTGAACATCCATGTAGCGCTTCGGATGGCGCGTGCCGGGCGCATTTGTGTGTGCGAGTTCATCAACCAGAACGAGGCTTGGCCGGCGCGCCAGGATCGCGTCGAGGTCCATCTCCTCCAGGTGATGATCCTTGTAGTCGATCTGCGTGCGAGCGATCACTTCGAACCCGTCGACCAGAGCCTGCGTTTCTTTCCGGCCATGCGTCTCGACGACGCCGATCACCACATCCTTGCCGTCGGCGAGTGCCGCCCGGCCTGACATAAGCATTTCATAGGTCTTGCCGACACCGGGCGCAGCTCCGAGAAAAATCTTCAGCCGCCCGCGCGTCTCCCGCTCCGCATTTTCGAGGAGTGCATCGGGCGATGGCCTCCTGTCGGTGTCGCGGCTGTCGTCAGGCATTGGTAAGGCCTCTCTGCATGCAAGAACCGGGGGTTTGCTGCTGCAGATCCCCGGCACCTATTCAACTACTGTGCCTTCAGGTCATCAAGTGCCTGGTTCAGCGCCAGCACATTCACCACCGGCTCACCCATGAAACCGAGCTCGCGGCCCTGGACGTGCTGATCGACGAGTTCGCGTACACGGGTTTCATCGATGCCGCGGGCCTTGGCGACGCGCGCTACCTGGAAATAGGCACCTTCCGGCGAAATATGCGGATCGAGACCGCTGCCGGACGTGGTGACGAGATCCATGGGGACAGGAACATTCGGGTTGGTTGCCTTCAATGCTGCCAAATCCGTCTTGATACGGTCGATCAGTCTCGGATTTGTCGGACCGAGATTGGAACCACTGGAGGCAGCGGCATTATACCCGTCACCCGCGGCGGACGGCCTGCCATGGAAGTACTTGTCAGCGGCGAAGGCCTGCCCGATCAGTTCGGAACCGATGACGGTGCCGTTCTTCTCGATGAGGCTGCCATTGGCCTGCCGCGGGAACAGTACCTGGGCAATCCCGGTCATACCCAACGGATAGATAAGGCCGGTTATGACCGTGAAAGCGATGATCATGATAATCGCGGGTTTGAGTTGTTTTAACATTGGAATAATCCTTTACGCCAAGCCGAGGCTTGTAATGACCATATCGATGGCTTTGATACCGACGAAGGGGACGATGACGCCGCCGAGGCCATAGATCAGAAGGTTGCGGCGCAGGAGAGCGCCAGCACCGACAGCCCGGTATTTGACGCCTTTCAGCGACAGCGGGATAAGCGCGACGATGATGAGCGCGTTGAAGATGATTGCCGACAGGATGGCGCTCTGGGGTGTCTGGAGCCCCATGATGTTGAGCGCGCCAAGCTGGGGATAGAACGCCAGGAACATCGCCGGGATAATGGCAAAGTATTTGGCGATATCATTGGCAATCGAGAAGGTTGTCAACGCACCGCGGGTCATCAGCAACTGCTTGCCGATACCGACGATCTCGATCAGCTTGGTAGGATCGCTATCAAGATCGACCATGTTGCCGGCTTCGCGGGCCGCCACAGTGCCGGTGTTCATCGCCACGCCGACATCCGCTTGGGCAAGTGCCGGTGCATCGTTGGTACCATCACCGCACATGGCGACAAGCTTGCCCTTCGACTGTTCGTCGCGGATCAGCGTGAGCTTGTTTTCCGGGGTTGCCTGCGCGAGGAAATCGTCAACGCCGGCTTCCGCTGCAATGGCGGCCGCGGTGAGCGGATTGTCACCTGTGATCATCACCGTGCGGATGCCCATACGGCGCAGCTCGGCGAAACGTTCGCGAATGCCGCCCTTGACGATATCCTTCAGGTAGATGATGCCGAGCAGCTTGCCGTCGCGCGCTACTGCCAGCGGTGTACCACCGCCCTTGGCGATCTGATCGGCGATGGCCTGCAGGTCACGAACGGTTTCGCCGGTGGCGCGTGTCGCAACGACCGTTCCACCAGTTGCAACGGCCGCAAGCGTCGTCTGATTGACATAGGCAAGGACGGCATCAACAGCGCCCTTGCGGATCGATGATCCATCGATATCGACACCGCTCATGCGGCTCTGTGCGGTGAAAGGCACAAAGGTCGCATGCAGTGTCTGCATGTCGCGGGCGCGTATGCCATATTTTTCCTTGGCAAGCACGACGATCGAACGGCCTTCGGGAGTTTCGTCCGCCAGCGAAGCGAGCTGGGCGGCATCTGCCAGTTCCTGTTCGGTTACGCCTTTGACCGGGAGGAACTCGGTCGCCTGACGGTTACCGAAAGTGATCGTGCCGGTCTTGTCGAGGAGCAATGTATCGACGTCACCCGCAGCTTCAACTGCGCGTCCAGACATTGCCAGCACATTGAACTGGATAAGCCGGTCCATGCCCGCAATACCGATCGCCGAAAGCAATGCACCGATCGTGGTTGGGATCAGCGTCACGAAGAGGGCGACAAGGACGACCACCGGAACCGCACCGCCTGCATAGGAGGCAAAGCTTGGAATTGTCGCGGTCGCCAGGACGAAGATCAGCGTCATGCCTGCGAGCAGGATGTTGAGTGCGATTTCGTTCGGCGTCTTCTGGCGTTCCGCACCTTCAACGAGTGCGATCATCCGGTCGATGAAGGTCGAACCTGCGGCCGCGGTAATGCGGACGCGCAGCCAGTCGGACAGAACCTGCGTTCCGCCAGTCACGGCAGAACGGTCGCCGCCGGATTCACGGATGACAGGAGCCGATTCGCCGGTGATCGCCGATTCATTGACCGAAGCGATGCCTTCGACAACCTCGCCGTCTGACGGGATGATGTCGCCGGCATCGACGAGGACAATATCGCCAACCTTCAGGCTTGCACCGGGCACCAGTTTGAAATTGGTGCGATCATCGCCGGAAAGAAGCTTTGCCTGGGTTTCAGTCCGGGCCTTACGCAACGAATCGGCCTGCGCCTTGCCACGTCCCTCGGCCACGGCTTCGGCGAAGTTGGCAAAGAGCACGGTGAACCACAACCAGATGATAATCTGGAAGGAGAAGCCGAGGCTCTGTCCGCCGGTTGCAATGTCCTTGACGAAAAGCACCGTGGTCAGGGCTGAAACCACGGCGACAACGAACATCACCGGATTTCGGATGAGGCTGCGCGGGTTGAGCTTTTTGAAAGCACCCCCGATAGCGGGTATTAAGATGGAGGAGTCCATAAGACTCGCGGATTTGGACTGGCTCATTTGAGACTCCAGTTGTGAATGTGAATAAACCCGTATGCGGCTAGCCAGGCGAACAACATTATCAGCGTCATGCCGAGGATGATGTCGGAAGCGCGCACACGCTTTTCTGCTCCCCGCGCCAATTTGCCAGCGCGGGGCTTGAGGTTGAATTGCAGGTAACTGTGACGCATGGCGGGGCCCTTCAGAATGTCTGGCCGAGGCCGATGGCGAGGTGCTCGACGATCGGTCCGACGGCGAGGGCCGGGAAGAAGGTAAGACCACCAACGATCAGGATGACACCAACGAGCAGTCCAACGAACAGGCCCCCGTGGGTCGGGAACGTACCCGCGGATTCCGGAACGGTTTTCTTCATCACAAGGGATCCTGCGATCGCCAAGGCTGGTATGATGACAAAGAACCGTCCCATCCACATCCCGACCCCAAGAGTAATGTTGTACCAGGGCGTGTTACCCGTAAGACCACCGAAAGCCGAGCCGTTATTCGCCGCAGCCGATGTATAGGCGTAGAGTATCTCCGAGAAGCCGTGCGGACCGGAGTTCGCAATAGACGCCACAGCAGAAGGCAGAACGCTAGCTATGGCGGTGAAGCCCAGCATCGCTAAAGGCAGAACCAGAACAGCCAGCATGGCCATCTTGACTTCCTTGGCCTCGATCTTCTTGCCGAGATATTCTGGTGTGCGACCTACCATCAGGCCTGCAACGAAGACGGCAATGATCACGTAAAGGAGGATACCGTAAAGGCCCGAACCGACGCCGCCAAAGATCACTTCGCCCAGCATCATGTTGATGAGGGGTATCATGCCGCCGATCGCCATGAAGCTGTCATGCATCGCATTGACGGCACCGCAGGACGCGGTTGTGGTGATCACCGCAAATAGCGCCGACAGCGCTATGCCAAAGCGTGTTTCCTTGCCTTCCATGTTGCCGCCGTCAAGCCCGAGAGCGTGGACCAGCGGATTGCCGGCAGCCTCGGCCCAGTAGCAGACGACCACACCCGCCATAAACAGAATGCCCATGACGGCGAAGATTGCCCAGCCCTGACGCTGGTTACCGACCATGCGGCCGAACACATTGGTCAAAGCCGCACTGATCGCAAGGATCGTAACCATCTGGATGAGGTTCGAGATGGCATCGGGATTTTCGAATGGATGCGCAGAGTTGGCGTTGAAGAAGCCGCCGCCATTGGTGCCGAACATTTTGATCGCAAGTTGCGAAGCGACTGGACCGACGGCGATCGTCTGCTTGGCACCTTCCAGCGTCGTCGCATCGACATAGGTTCCGAGCGTCTGCGGAACGCCGAGATAGACGTAGACAAGCGTCAGGACGATGCAGATTGGCAGCAGGATATAAAGCGTGCACCGGGTCAGATCGACCCAGAAATTACCGATGGACTTGCCGGACGCTCGTGCAAAACCGCGGATCAGTGCAATCGCAATGGCAATGCCGGTTGCCGCCGAAACGAAGTTCTGCACGGTAAACCCGGCCATCTGCACGAGATAGGACATCGTGCTCTCGCCGCCGTAATTCTGCCAATTCGTGTTTGTCACGAAGCTGACAGCCGTATTGAATGCGAGCCCAGGCTCGGTTGCGCTCATTCCGGCGGGATTATAAGGAAGGGCTCCCTGGAACCGCTGCAGGAAATAAAGAACGACGAAGCCGACCACACTGAAGAACAGTAATGCCGCCGTGTAGGTGGTCCAATGCTGTTCTTCCCGTTCATTTGTTCCGGCTATGCGGTAGAGGCCTCGCTCCACAGGAACGAGAATGGGCGAAAGGAATGTGCGATCGCCGTTGAAAACGCGCGTCATGTAGCCGCCGAGCGGTTTCACGAGCAAAATAATGATCCCGCAGAAGACGAGGATCTGTATCCAACCGTTGAGAGTCATAGGTTTAGCTTTCCGAGCCTTGGCCGCGTGCTGCAGAACCCTTTTGAGAATTCAGCCTGATGAGGCAGCTGCTGCGGTTTTCGACAACTGGAGCCCAGTGGACTTTTTCGTCCGTGAGCACCGGAAGCGCAGAAAGCCACAGCAGATGTCCATCAGGATGGATTGGCAAAGGGTTCTTAGAAGCGCTCCGGACGAACGAGGGCGTAGGTGAGATAGACGAGAAGGAACAAGGTCACAGCCCCGCCGAGAATATAGTCAATAGTCATTTGCTGATCCTCGCCATCACAGATTATCGCAGGCTTTGGTGTAAGCCAGCGAGAGGACGAAGAACAAAATGCCTATCGCGAGAACAAGAATGTCCATCGATAGAACTCCTTTTATTGATTGCATAAATGGCGAACCTGCTAGGCGATAGGGCGGTACTGTCAGGCTCGATGATCGCGTGGAATATGGCTCGGAACACCATAAAAGTTCGAGACGGGACACACGGAAAAGAAATAAAAAAACTATAAGGATTTGAAATTCGCTAACGCCGGCCCGGTAAAGCTCTTTGCGCAGGAAATGCGCCGCATATTACAGCCCTTGCTTGAGATAGTTCGATACGAGACTACCCTGTCATGCCTCAATGAAATGCCGGAAGAGGTTACTCTGCTGCCTCGATAATATTTGCATTGATGATGTCTCTGATTTCCGCACGGCATGAACCGCAATTGGTTCCAGCCTTGAGCGCAATTCCGATCGCTTCTACGGTCCGGCAACCATTCATGGCAGCCGTTGCAATCTCGTTCCGACCCACGACAAAACATGCGCAAACTGTTGCACCCTTGTCCGGCATGTCCTTGCCCGGTCGCCCCGCAAGAAGCTGGAAGCGCTGATGTGCTCCTGAAAATTGCTGCATCAGCTGTTCGCTGGCCCAGCTGCGCGAAACCATGACGGGGTCGCGTGCCACATAGAGGGCGCCGACGAGCCGATCATCGTCGAACGCGGCAATCCGATGTTGACCCTCCCGTTCGTCGTGGTAAGCGAGTAACGGCATATCGGAACTGATCCCGAACAGGTGCTGGGCGAATAAGCTCCAATCGCTTGGTTTCTCTCGACCAGCCAGTTCCAGCCGGTAGCCACCCCCTGTTTTGGCCAGCGCCCAATAGTCCTCCCGCGGATCAGGTTTTCGCCGCAGCACTGCAAAACCATACCAGCCAGCGTGAAAGGGTTTGACGGCAATCCGCGCCATTTTGAGCGCTGGTTGACCGGAAACCGGGTCGACATTTGCCGTTACAAGCGTATCCACCCGCGCCTTGCTTGCGAACTGCCCGGTCCAATGCATGGGCACGAAGATGTTGCCCAGCACCTGCCGGTCTGTCAGCAGCGCCCGGACGATGATTACGCCGTGGTCGTTTTGCAGCTTGACCAGAGTGGCATCACCGATACCCTGATCAGCAGCATCCAGCGGATTTATCTCGGCGAATGGTTCTGCAAAATGAGCAGACAAACGGGCGCTCTTTCCCGTACGCGTCATCGTATGCCAATGATCGCGGACACGGCCGGTGTTCAGCGTAAAGGCGAAGCGCGGATCGGCGGCTTCATCGTCCGCCGGACGCACCGCGATAAAGCGGGCACGCCGGTCCTGCGTGTAGAACTCACCTTGCGCAAAGAAGCGCTTTTCGGTCGCGGTCTCACCGCTGCCCTGCGGCCATTGAAATGGCGAAAGGGCGTCGTAGTCCGTGTCGGTTACGGCGGAATGTGCGCTGATGTCGAAATCGCGGCT
The DNA here is from genome assembly GCF_964253365.1 of Phyllobacterium sp. LjRoot231. Lineage (NCBI taxonomy): Bacteria > Pseudomonadati > Pseudomonadota > Alphaproteobacteria > Hyphomicrobiales > Phyllobacteriaceae > Phyllobacterium > Phyllobacterium sp. LjRoot231. The sequence continues at coordinate 1,246,206 of NZ_CAXUQT020000001.1, read as the reverse complement.
GCCGCGATTCTTGTGTCCGGACAGGGCGGCATGTTCAGCAAAGATTTGCGCCGGGGTTTCATAGGAGAAACCATCGGCAAAACCCATGCGTCTGGCCACCTGACCAATGATCCACCAGTCCGGTTTTGCCTTGCCCGGCAAAGGCAAAAAAGGGCGCTGCCTGCTGATCCGCCGCTCGGAGTTGGTGACCGTGCCATCCTTTTCGCCCCAACCCGCAGCAGGGAGAAGTACATGCGCATGGCGTGTCGTGTCGGTTACCGCATTGATGTCGGAAACCACAACGAAGGGGCAGGTTTTCAGCGCTTTCACTATCAGGTCCGCTTCCGGCATTGAATCGACCGGGTTGGTCGCCATGATCCACAGTGACTTTACCTTTCCGGCTCGCACAGCATTGAAAAGGTCGACGGCTTTCAGTCCCGGTCTGGACGCGATGGTTGGTGAAGCCCAGAAATCCTGGACCAGCTGACGATGCTCTTCATCTTCAAGATGCATATGGCTCGCCAGCATGTTGGCGAGCCCACCCACCTCGCGCCCGCCCATTGCATTGGGCTGGCCAGTTACGGAAAACGGTCCCATACCGGGACGGCCGACGCGACCCGTCGCCAGATGGCAATTGATAATTGCATTGACCTTATCGGTACCGCTGGCCGACTGGTTAACGCCCTGACTATAGACCGTCACGACCCGTTCGGTTTGCGTGAAGAGGGTGAAGAATTCGCGCAATTGTTCGGGCGAAATGCCGGTCCGGGCAGAGATACTGCGCAGGTCATGGCTGCTGGCGATTGCGAGAGCCTGCTCTAACCCCGAAGTGTATCGATCGACATAAGGGCGATCCACCGCTCCCTGCGCGGCGAGATAGCCAAGAAGGCCGATGAACAGAGCCGTGTCACCGTCAGGCCGAATTGCCAAATGGAGGTCGGCGATATCTGCCGTCATGGTGCGGCGCGGATCGATAAGCACAACGCGCATTTGCGGGCGCTTGGCCTTGGCGGCGGCGATGCGTTGATAAAGAACCGGGTGGCACCAGGCAAGATTGGAGCCGGTAAGAAGGATGAGATCGGCGCGCTCCAGATCCTCATAATTCCCGGGAACCGTGTCAGAGCCAAAGGCACGGCGATGCCCGGCTACCGAAGAAGACATACACAGACGCGAATTGGTATCGATATTGGCCGAGCCGATGAACCCCTTCATCAGCTTGTTGGCGACATAATAGTCCTCAGTCAAAAGCTGGCCGGACACGTAGAATGCTACACTGTCAGGTCCATGCTGCTTGATCGTTTCAGAAAAACGGTGAGCAACCAGATCGAGCGCCGTATCCCAGCTTGCAGGCTCACCGTCGATCTGCGGCTCAAGCAATCTTCCTTCCAAATCGACGGTCTCGCCAAGAGCGGAGCCTTTCGAGCAAAGACGCCCGAAATTGGCGGGGTGATGGGGGTCACCCGCGATGCCGATGGCTCCGCTCTCCTCCCTTGTGGCGAGCACGCCGCAGCCCACTCCGCAATAGGGGCAGGTGGTGCGAACGGTTTTGGGAGATTCATGCATGCAGCTATTCCGCTGCCAATGGGACGCGTTCAAGCAAGGCAAATATCCGGTCGCCATCGAGCTTGATCGCAAAGGTCTTCACGCTGCCTTCATCGGCTCCCTGTGCCTTGCCGGTTTCGAACGAAATCACCCAGTTGTGCAGCGGACAGGTCACCGACGCCCCATGCACGATGCCTTGGCTCAACGGACCACCTTTGTGCGGACATTGGTCATCGATGGCAAAAATCTGGTCTTCCATGGTTCGGAAGACGGCGATCTTGCCCTGGGGTGTTTTCACACAGCGTGCGCCACGGCGCGGAATATCGTTGATCGTTCCGATCTCGATCCAATCGTTCATGGTTTCACTCCGCTGCCTGTGGATAGCCAGCGCATAACCCCAAAAATCGCCTTTGATTTTTGGAAAGGATTATGCGCCGATTCATAATGTTACTGCGTCCTTTGCGCGTCCCAAAGGGGCGCGCGGCGCAGTAATAGTCGCCATCGGCTGGAATTCGTGTTTATCGACGCCCGATACACGCTCCGACCAGGGATCTACCTGCGCGAACTTCTGGCTGAAAACGAACCGGTCGAAGTAGGCTTTGCGTTTGTCCGCATCGCCCATGATCTGGCGGCGAATCTCATCGAGACCGACGCGTTTCGCCCATTTGTAGATGCGTTCGAGATAACGGCCCTGCTCGCGGTACATCTGCGCCAGCGCCACCACGTGTTCGAGCGCCTCATCTTCTGTCTTGACCAGACCGAGGACTTCCGTGCCCTTGATATCCAGACCTGCAGCTCCGGCAAAATGGATCTCAAAGCCGGAATCCACGCAAATTATGCCGATGTCCTTGCAGGTGGCTTCCGCACAATTGCGCGGACAACCGGATACCGCCATTTTGAGCTTGGCGGGGGTCCACGAGCCCCACATGAACTTCTCGATGCGGATGCCGAGGCCCGTGGAATCCTGCGTACCGAACCGGCACCAGTCTGTCCCTACGCACGTCTTCACCGTGCGCAGGCCTTTGGCATAGGCCTGTCCTGAGACAAACCCGGCTTTGCCAAGGTCAGCCCAGACGGCAGGAAGGTCTTCCTTCTTGATACCGAGCATGTCGATGCGCTGACCGCCCGTGACCTTTACGGCAGGAATGTCGAATTTGTCGACCACGTCGGCGATGGCGCGCAGTTCCTTTGAGTTGGTCACCCCGCCCCACATGCGCGGCACCACCGAATAGGTTCCGTCCTTCTGGATATTGGCGTGGACCCGTTCATTGATGAAGCGCGACTGATAATCATCCGCATATTCATCCGGCCAGTCAGCCACGAGATAATAGTTGAGTGCAGGTCGGCACTTGGCGCAGCCGCAGGAGGTTTTCCACTGAAGCTCCTGCATGACCGCCGGGATAGACTTCAACTTCTTCGCGACGATCAGGCGGCGTACGTCATCATGCCCGAGATCCGTGCAACTGCACATGGGCGTAACGGCCGAAGGGTTGTATGCGTCGCCGAGCGTCAACGAGAGAAGCTGTTCTACAAGGCCGGTGCAACTTCCGCAGGAGGCGGACGCCTTCGTATGTGCACGCACATCGTCGAGCGACGTCAGCCCTTTGGCGCTGATCGCGCCTGTGATCTTGCCCTTACAAACGCCGTTGCAACCGCAGATTTCTGCATCATCTGGCAAGGCTGCAACGGCCGCCATAGGGTCCAGTGGGGACCCTCCCTGATAGGATTGGCCGAAAATCAAGGTGTCGCGCATCTCCGAAATATCGGTGCGCTTCTTGGTGAGATCATGGAACCAGGCGCCATCGGAGGTTTCGCCGTAGAGAACTGTTCCGATGATGCGGTCATCCTTGAGGACAAGACGCTTGTAGACGCCCGCAGCCGCATCGCGCAGCACGATTTCCTGCCGGTCGTCCCCCTCCCCGAGATCGCCGACGGAAAACAGGTTGATGCCGGTAACTTTAAGCTTGGTCGGTGTCTCGCTGTGCACAAAAACGGCATTGGCATCACCCGCAAGCTGCGCCGCCACCACCCGCGCCATTTCATAAAGCGGAGCAACGAGCCCGTAGCATTGGCCGCCCACTTCCGCGCATTCGCCGATAGAGAAAATATCGGGATCCGACGTGCGCATCCCGGCGTCCGTGACGATACCGCGATTGATCTCCACCCCTGCTTCTTTGGCGAGAGTGGCATTTGGCCGGATACCGACCGCCATCACCACAAGATCAGCGGGCAGCACAGTGCCATCGGCGAGAAGAACGCCTTCAACCTTCTTGTCTCCTATAATTTCCTTGGTATTGGCTTTTGTAATGACCTTGATACCGCGCCCCTCAACCGCCTTTTCCAGAAGGTAACCGGCTGCCGGATCAAGCTGGCGCTCCATCAGTGTCGGCATGACATGCAGCACCGTCACCTCCATGCCGCGCGATTTGAGCCCAGCAGCAGCTTCGAGACCAAGCAAGCCTCCACCGATAACAACAGCCCTTGCCCGCGCTTGCGCAGCGAGCAACATGGCATTGACATCGTCGAGATCGCGATAGGTCAGAACACCAGGAAGATCCTTGCCGGGCAGAGGCAGTATGAATGGCACCGAGCCGGTAGCGATCAGGAGCTTGTCGTAAGGCTCGGTCGTGCCAGCATCGGAGGTAACGGTCTTGGCGTCACGGTCGATGTTGATGACCTTATGGCCCTTATAAAGCGTGATGCCATGCTTGATGTACCAGCCATCGCCATGGATGATGATTTCCTCGAATTCCTTCTCACCCGAAAGTACCGGTGACAGCATGATGCGGTCATAGTTGACGCGCGGTTCCGCGTTGAAAATCGTGACGTCGTAAGCGTCGGGAGCGAGTTCAAGCAGATGTTCGAGCGCACGCCCTGGCGCCATGCCATTGCCGATGACAACGAGTTTTTGCTTCTGCATGATTGCCCCCATTTTATGCCGCCTCCACAAGACGATGACGCTCGTAGAGGAACTTCATCACTGCCGAGCGGCCGCGGATATAGGTGGCATCGGACGCGAGCTCGATGCGACGGCGCGGGCGAAGGAGCGGCACATTCAGAATTTCGCCAATCCTGGCCGACGGTCCGTTGGTCATCATGACGATGCGGTCTGAAAGCAGCACCGCCTCATCCACGTCATGCGTGATCATCAGCACCGTATTGGCGAGTTCCGTATGAATCTGCATGACCTGATCCTGCAGATGCGCACGCGTCAGTGCGTCGAGCGCACCGAACGGTTCATCGAGCAGCAGGACTTTCGGCTCCATCGCCAGTGCCCGGGCGATGCCGACGCGCTGTTTCATACCGCCGGACACTTCCGACGGGCGCTTGTCCTTGGCGTGAACCATCTGCACCAGTTCAAGATTGCGCATGGTCCATTCATGCCGTTCGGACCGGCTCTTTGTAGCCGAGAACACCTTGTCGACGGCCAGTTTGACGTTTTCATAGACGGTCAGCCAAGGCAGTAGCGAATGGTTCTGAAACACTACAGCGCGGTCAGGTCCCGGTGTGTCCACAACAGAGCCTTCCAGGAAAACCACGCCTCGCGTTGCTTTCGTTAGTCCGGCCACGATATTGAGCAGGGTCGACTTTCCGCAGCCGGAATGGCCGATGATCGAAATGAACTCGCCTTTTTCGACGGTCATCGAAACCTGATTCAACACCTGCGTGCTCGTGCCACCACGGCTGAACACCATGTCGATCTGTTCAAGCGAGAGATAGGATTTTGACATGATCGTCTCCTTATGTGCTTGCGGTGTTGCGGGTGACGGATTTGGCGATGAAGGCAATCGCGCGATCGAGGAGATAGCCAACGACGCCGACATAGATGAGGGCGAGGATGATGTCGCTGATGCGCGATGAGTTCCAGGCGTCCCAGATGAAGAAGCCGATCCCGACACCGCCGATGAGCATTTCGGCCGCAACGATTGCGAGCCAGGACAGGCCAATGCCAATACGCAAGCCCGTGAAGATATAGGGTGCCGCAGCGGGGATCATGATCTTGGTGAAGTATTCGAACTGGTTGAGGCGCAGGACCTTCGCGACGTTCTGGTAGTCCTGCGGAATATTGCGGATACCAACGGCCGTGTTGATGATGATCGGCCAGATGGCGGTGATGAAGATCACGAAGATCGCAGATGGGTTGCCGTCCTTGAAAGCGGCCAAGGATAGCGGCAGCCATGCGAGCGGCGGCACAGTACGCAGGACCTGGAAGATCGGATCGAGACCGCGCATGGCCCATTCGCTCTGCCCGACCAAGGTACCAAGTGCGATACCAGCAAAGGCTGCCAGACAATAGCCGAGCGCCACCCGCTTGAGGCTGGCAAAGATGTGCCAGAACAGGCCTTGGTCGACGCCTTGCCCGACATAGAACGGATGAGCGATCAGCTCCCACGTTTCGGAGACGACGCGGGACGGCGGCGGAACGCTCGCCGTTGGCGAGGAGCAAAGAATTTCCCAAAGTACGAGCAGGAACACGAGCGTTACCAGCGGCGGCACCACATGCCCTGCCAGAGAGGAAAGCCATTTCGGAAGAGCCCGCCGGGCGGCAGGTTTATGGGGCGCGGCAAACGCCACGAGCTTTGCCGGTATTTGTGGCTCTTTTAAAGGTATGCGAACAGGGTTGGCTGGCATGCCGGTTTCCTTCAAGCGAAGCGTTTGATGTCGAGGCTGGCGAGATAGGTCTGCGGGTTGTCCGGGTCGAAGATCTTGCCGTCGAAGAAAGTTTCGGGACCTCGCGACGTCGATGCAGGAATATCGGCAGCAGCGACGCCAAGCTCCTTTGCGGCCTCGCGCCAGAGATCCTCGCGATTGACCTTGCTTACCAGCGCGGCGATGTCCGTATCCGGCGCAAACCTGCCCCAGCGGATATTCTCGGTCAGGAACCATTTTTCATGGCTCTGGAAGGGATATGAAGCGTGGTCGCGCCAGAACTTCATCAGATGCGGGCTGGCTGTTTCGACACGTCCCGAACCGTAATCGTAGTCGCCCTTGAGCCGTCCGGCGATATCCGTAGCCGGAACATTGAACCAAGCCCGCTTGCCGACGATTGCTGCGAGCTCATCCTTGTTCGCCATGTCATCGGCCCATTGCTGGGCTTCCATCACTGCCATGAGCAAAGCCTTGGTGGCGTTAGGATTTTTCTCGACCCAGTCAGCACGCATGGCGAAGGATTTTTCCGGATGCTTGGCCCAGATTTCTGCTGTGTTGACCGCCGTGTAGCCAATGCCCTGATTGACGAGCTGTGCATTCCACGGTTCTCCAACGCAGAAGCAATCCATCGTGCCGACCTTCATGTTGGCAACCATCTGCGGCGGCGGGACAACGATGGTTTCGACATCCTTGTCCGGATCGATGCCGCCTGCGGCAAGCCAGTAGCGTATCCACAGATCATGCGTGCCGCCGGGGAACGTCATTGCGGCCTTTGCCGCAGTGCCTTCCGCCTTCTTCTTGGCAAATGCCTCCTTCAGAACACCGGAATTGGCTCCGACTTTCAGGTCGGCATAGGCGGACCCGATGGAAATCGCCTGGGCGTCGAGATTTAGGCGCGAGAGGATGACCATGGGCAAGGGCTGATTGTTCTGCGTCACCTTGCCTGTGCTGATGAGGTAAGGCATCGGCGTCAGAATATGCGCCCCATCGATGCCGTTGCCCGCAGAGCCAAGCACGAGATTGTCACGCGTCGTGCCCCACGAAGCCTGTTTGACAACCTCCACGTCGGGCATGCCATGCTTGGCGAAGAAGCCCTTCTCCTTCGCAACGATCAACGGCGAGGAATCGGTGAGCGCTATGAAACCAAGGGTTGCCTTAGTGGTTTCAGGACCCGCAGCAGCTGCGTAAGCGCCAGCGGGAAAGGCCGATTTCGCAGCGGCCAGCAGCGCCAGCGCTCCGCCTGCTTTGAGAAGTTTCCGTCTTGGCATGCTCGTCGACAAAATCTGTTTCATGATATTTTCCCCTGAAACGCTTCGGCGTGTTTAGCCGTTGAGTAATAAAAAACGCCGCTGGATGGAGCTCATTCCCGGAATGGACCGGTTGAATGAACTCGCCGAGCGACGTCTGTGTCTTTGATAGCACCCTATGTCGGTGCTTATGGTTCCTGTCGTCATTGACGGAACAGAATTATTCATGCAAGCGGCGTGCCAGTTTTGTATAAAAAGAATAACTGGTTGAAATATCAGAGATGTTTTAATTGGTTTGCCAAAGGCACAACACCAAGCACCAGGGATCAAAGCGTTAGATTTATGCAATTGCATGAACAGGATGCGAATTTATTGTGCAGAGCACAAAATAGTTGCATCCTTATATTTCGCTATGATCGTCCAACCCTGGACCCGTATTTCGAATTTCAAACCCCGCTACATATGTCGAAATATTCCGTGGATCGAAGACGGCGCCATCGATAAACCCGTCATTCTTGGTGTTCCCCTCAATACGCATATCATCCACGGGGATATCGGCACGGCTTCCAAGCGCCTTGCGATAAAGATCCGGGCGGAAGGCTGCAGTGACCTGCCGATGGGCTTCCGGCGAATAGGCGACCTGTCCCCATCGCACCATCTGGCTGAAAATCCATTGCGCGTGACTGATCCACGGGAAATTGGCCCCGTCCCGATGGAAGGTGAAATACTCGGGAACAGTCCGCTCTGTTCCATCGGGATCGGTGGTAAATCTACCCATGAGGACGCGGTGAACGATATCGAACGGCACATCGAGATACCGCTGTTCGGCAAGGACTTGCGCCAGATCATGTCTGTTATCCGGGAAGTCGCACCAGGCGGCAGCGCGGTCCAGCGCGACTATCAGTCGGGACAATGTTTCAGGGTTCTGCTCCGCCCATTCCGGCCGTGTGCCGATGACCTTTTCGGGGCTTGAAGGCCAGATATCTTCCTTGACAGCAACGATGCGCCCGACTTCGCGCGACACAGCCACCATGTTCCACGGCGCGCCGACGCAGAACCCATCGATCAACCCCGCCGACAGTGCATCCGATGTCATGGGCGGCGGTACGACGACGAGTTTCACGTCCTGGTCGGGATGGATGCCGCCGGCCGCCAGCCAGTAACGCAATTCGTAGTTATGCGACGAGAATGGATAGGTCATGCCCAGAACCGGGAGTGCTTCACCCTGTTGCCGCATGTCCTCGATCACCAGCTTGAGAGCTTTCGCATTGGCCAGGGAATTTTCCTGCCCCGTTAGCTCAGCCTTGAACTGCATCCGACGATAAAGATTTAGCGAAAGGGTGATGGCATTGCCGCCTCGCCCAAGTGTGAAGGGCGTGATCGTTGGAGATGGATTGGAACCGAGACCAAGCGCCGAAGCGACTGGCATCGGCGCAAGCATATGGGCGACATCGAATTGACGGAATGCCAGCCGGTCACGAATGTTGGCCCAAGAGACATCCTTGACCAGATCAAGCTGGATGCCTTCACGCGCCGCAAAACCGAACTCCGCGGCAGCAATCAGTACACAAGCATCAACCAGCGGAATAAACCCGGCACGAACCAGTTTGGCGCCTTCGCTTCGTATCGCCGCAGGCCCGGACAATCCACTGCCGCGCGCGTCGCTGTTGCCTTGATCAATCCCGGTCCGGATGAAACTCATGGTCTTTCCTAACTTCCCAGAATTGCTGCCGCCATGACGACGCTTTGCGCGATATCGGCGAGTTTCTTCTTCTCGTTCATGGCTGTCTGTCGCAAAAGCGCATAGGCCTCGTCTTCCGATATTTTGCGGGATTTCATCAAAATACCCTTGGCGCGATCAATGATTTTCCGTTCTTCAAGCGCGCTCCTGGCGTCTGCCAGTTCCTGTTGCAGCCGGCTGAACGCCCTGAAGCGGCTGACCGCCATGTCAAGGATGGGCTTCACACGTTCTTTTTTCAGGCCGTCGACCACATAGGCCGAGACACCCGCCTCCACCGCCGCCTCTATCGATGACGTGTCGGACCGGTCGACGAACATGGCAATCGGTTTGCGGACAGAACGCGTCAGCTGAAACAAATGCTCCAGCATGTCACGGTTTGGCGTTTCGATGTCGATGACAATGACGTCCGGGCTAATGATTTCAATCTGGCGCGCCAGTCCGACAATATCATGCAGCACCACCACCCGATCATGCCCAGCCTCCCGCAGGCCCTCTTCGATGATAGAGGCGCGGATACGGTTTTCGTCGAAGATCATGATAGAGAGGGCTGTCTTCATGCCTTAATTTTGCGCATGCACGAATATTGTGCAATGCTACATTAGGCCACACCGACGAAACAACGGCCGGATAACACCGCTCCTAAGAGCGGCGGAGAAGCTGCGTTTGGCCTCAGTGAGAAGAGCGTCGCTTTAAACGTCTATGCTATGTCCTTGATAGCGTCGAGAGGTCCATTGAGCGCGGTTCGTGGCGGTACAAGCTCCGGTTGAATGAGATAAGTCTGCACTGCGGGGTGGCTCTCGGACATAATTTCAAAAGCCTTCGTGATCATCCCATCGATATCCTGCCGGATCATGATAACCGGAAACGGCAGGAACGACCCGAAAGGATCGTAATCGTAACAGCCGACGACGATATCCAGAAACGCTTCGTTCGGGTGCTGGGCCATGAAACGCAAAAGTCCTTCGAAATTGATGGACGAATTGATGAATAGCCCTCGCGGCAGCTTCCCTTCCCGCTCGTAGAAACGTTCGAACGCTATCTGCGCCATATTGGGCGAGTAGCCGGTCGGTTCTATGCATTTGTCAGAGTCGCTCTTCATGAGCTCGCGCTTGATGGCGCGAAATCCGCGAATACGTTCCCGGCTCGCATGGTCATCACGCCCGCCGAACAGATAGAGTTCATCGGGCCCGAGCTTAAGATCGTCGGTGAAATGACGGATTATGGCCTCCGTCAGCATACGCGCACCCTGATAGTTATCACTGATCACGGACGGAGCCTTGGTGCCCGGCAGATCGATGTTGACGTGCCTGAGGCCTGACGCGATGCAGACGGCATGAACGCCGTCGGGATCAGTAGCGCCAGCCACGATCAGCTCGTCGACAGAATAGGAAATCAGCGTTTCCACTGTTCGCCTTTCTTCCTCAGGATCGCGACAGGCGCTGACAACGATAGGGCATTGCCCGCGGCTGCGAACATGAGCCTCGAACGTCTGCGCCATCGATGAAAAATAGCGGTTGTCGTGAACGGGGAGGAGAAGGCCGACAAGGCCGGATCTGGAGCTGCGCAGGCCCCGCGCCTGAAGGTTGGCGGTGTATTGATGTTCTTCCGCCAGATCGCGGATCAGATTCGCAGTACTTTCCTTGATACGCCGCTTGCGCCAAGTACCGTTGAGAACCGCGCTGACCGTCGATGGCGAACTTCCGGAAAGAACCGACAGGTCGTAGATCGTCGCCTTTTTCTTCGGTTGATGTTCCATCCCGTTCTCCTGCGGTTGTCTTAGTGCCAAACTCCGCTTGACGAAAGATTAAAACTGACTGATATTCATTGCACCATCGATTGTGCAAATATGCAACCGTGATGGTGCATTTAGATGCCGCGAGGAGGCGGTGACTGAGAAAGCGGGAAGTTCCGGGCCATTTTAGTTCTCTATGTGCCCGCTCGCCAGTTGGATGATAAGCTCCCGTGGGGAGCAAAATGGAGGAGGAATTCATATGAGAAAGTTTTTAATCGCTGCATTTGCAGCGTCACTGTCCTTGGCAGCCACATTTGCGGCAACTGCCGCCGACAGCGGCAAAGTCGGTGTCGTCGTCAAGATCGGTGGCATTCCGTGGTTCAACGCCATGGATGCCGGCATTAAGGAACAAGGTAAAAAGATCGGTGTCGATGCTTTCATGGTAGGTCCGACGAGCGCCGATCCTGCACTTCAGGTACGCGCCATCGAGGATCTGATTGCGCAAGGTGTGAAGGTTATCGGCGTCGTTCCGAACGATGCCAAGGTGCTTGAGCCAGTGCTCAGCAAGGCAAAGGAAAAGGGCATCATCGTCATTACCCACGAGTCGCCAAGCCAGAAAGGCGCGGACTGGGACTTCGAGCTCGCCTCCTCCACCGGGTTTGGTGAAGCGCATGCCAAGCTTCTCGCGGAAAAGATGGGCGGCAAGGGCGAATATGCCGTTTTCGTCGGATCGCTGACCGTTCCGCTGCACAATGCATGGGCTGACGCGGCCAATGCATATATCAAGAAAAACTATCCGGACATGAAGCTGGTCGGTGATCGCTATGGCGTTGCCGAAGATGTGGACAAGAGCCGCTCGACCGCGCTTGACCTTATTTCGGCCCATCCCAACCTCAAGGGCTTCCTCGCCTTCGGCAGCCAGGGTCCGATCGGCGCCGGACGTGCTGTCGAGGAGCGCCGCAAGACCGGCCAGATCTTCGTGCTTGGACCGTTCTCGCCGGGCCAGGGACAGAAACTCATCAAGTCCGATGCCATTTCCGGCGGCTTCATGTGGAATCCGAAGCAGGCCGGCGAAGTGTTCGTCACCTTGGCCGACAAGCTCATGAAGGGTGAGAAAATCAAGGATGGCGATAATATCGAGGGTCTGGGTGTGATCCACCCCGATTTCGAGAACCACAACATCATCGTCGACCAGTTGGTACCCATCAACAAGGAAACCGTCGGCGACCTGGCAAAAATGGGCCTCTGATCCGTAGCGGATCCTTCCTGCTGCCGGAGCGGCCAAGGCTGGTCCGGCAGCTTCAAATTTCAGTTTTGACGGGCATATCACAATGGTTGAAGCTATAAGCACGGGTGGCGCCAAGCCGCTCCTGTCGTTGCATAACATCAACATGACCTTCGGTGGTATCAAGGCGCTCAAGAATGTGAGCTTCGAGGTGCTGCCCGGCGAGGTGCATTGCCTCGCCGGCGAAAATGGTTCCGGCAAGAGTACGCTCATCAAAATCATAACCGGCGTCTATCGCCCGGAGGCCGGTGCCGTCATTGAATATGACGGGCAGACCTATTCTCATATGTCTCCGGTCACCGCACAGGCGGGCGGTATTCAGGTGATCTGGCAGGATCTGGCGCTGTTTCCAGAGATGACGGTTGCCGAGAACATTGCTTTTCATACCGTGATCGGCCGCTGGCCGCGGTTTGTGAATTATCGCCATATGCGTGAAATCGCCGTCAAGGCCCTGAACCGCCTTGGCGTTGCCCTTGATGTCGACGCGCCACTGAAGGAATATTCGATCGCCCAGCGTCAGATCGTGGCCATCGCCCGTGCGCTTGTTGGCGAAGCCAAGCTCGTTTTCATGGATGAACCGACTGCTTCGCTGACGCAGTCCGAGACGGATCATCTGGTCAAGATTGTCCGTTCCCTTTCAGCTTCCGGCGTGGCTGTGGTTTTCGTTAGTCACCGTTTGGCGGAAGTGCTGGAAATCTCCAATCGTCTCACCGTGCTGCGCGATGGTGCGCTGGTCGGCGTCTATCCGGTGGAGGGCATGACCCAGTCGCGCATTACCGAGCTGATGACCGGCAAATCGTTCGACCAGCAGGTGCGGGCTAAGGTTGTGGAAAACAAATCGGTCGTGCTTGAGGTCAAACACCTATCGCGCCCTGGCCAGTTCGAAGACATCTCATTCACCGTCAGTCGCGGCGAAACACTCGGTATCACCGGGCTCTTGGGTGCAGGCAGGACAGAGCTCGCGCTGTCGATCTTCGGCATGCTGAAGCCCCGGTCTGGTACCGTCGCGCTGGACGGGAAGCCAGTCCGCTTTTCGTCGAATCGCAAAGCCATCGAGGCGGGAGTCGCCTATCTTTCAGAGGACCGGCTGTCTCTTGGGCTGATCCAGCCGCAGTCAATTGCTGACAACCTGGCGATCGCGTCTCTCGATCGCATCAAGTCCGGCGGGCTACTATCTGACGAACGAAAACGGCAATTGGTCGGCCGCTGGATTGCTGATCTCGGCGTCAAGATCGGCAGGCAAAGCGACGCGGTCTCGACCTTGTCCGGTGGCAACCAGCAGCGGATCGCCATCGCCAAATGGCTGGCCACGGATCCGAAGCTGCTCATTCTTGATGCGCCAACCGTCGGCGTCGATGTCGGGGCTCGCGCAGGTATCTTTGAAATTGTCGCCAAACTCGCCGAGAGCGGCCTCGCCATCATCCTGATCTCGGACGAGGTACCGGAAGTCTACTTCAACGCTGACCGGGTGCTTCACATGGCACAGGGCAAGATAGCGGGATGGTTCGATCCGCGGTCCTCTACCCTTGAAGAAATCGAGGCAGCCGTCTATGCGTAAGCTCGTTCAATCCCACGCGACGGAATTCGCGCTGCTCGCCGTCATCGCTGCCATCTGCCTGGTTCTTTCGCTCGCCACAGACAGCTTCTTTTCTTTGGGCAATGCGTTCGACCTGCTTAACACGAGCTCGGTCAATATCATTTTCGCTGTTGGGCTCCTCGTCGTTCTCATTGCTGGCGGCATCGACATCTCGTTCGCGGTTGCCGCATCCGTTGTCCAATACGTCACTGCCCTGATCCTCGGCCACATTGGCGGAGGCGGCTGGATAAGCGGGCTTCTGATCGCCGGCAGCTTGGGCATATTGCTTGGAGCGCTCAACGCCTTCCTGATCCATCGATTCCGGATCATCTCCATCGTCGCCACCATCGCCACCTTCAACATCTATTTCGGACTGTTGATGTTCTTCACGCAGGGTGTATCGATCTACGATCTGCCGGATTGGCTGACAGACAGGGTGGTTTTGTTCGAGCACGAGATGGCCGACGGCACATGGGCGGAAATAACCTTGCCCGTACTTGTCATGGCGATCTGCGTCATTGCGACATGGCTGCTCATTACCCGCACCACGACTGGTCGGCAGCTCTATGCCTTTGGTGACAATCCGGAAGGGGCGCGCCGCTTCGGTATCAATATCGGTGCCATGCAATTCATCGCTTTCGGTTGGCTCGGAATGATGGCAGGGATCGGCGGCCTGATCCAGGCGCATTATGCCCAGGAGGTCGTGCCCAACGCCCTTTACGGACGCGAGCTCGACGTGTTGGCGGCGGTCGTCCTTGGCGGCGCAAGGCTTGGCGGCGGCAAGGGATCGGTTCTCGGCTGCGTCCTTGGCGTCCTCCTCATTGCCATAACCCAGAATGGATTGAACCTGCTCGGCGTATCGCCATTCGCCTTCAAGATGATCGTCGGCGCCATCATCCTCGTCGCTATAACGCTCTCGAATACCAGCCTGGAAAAACTGCTGCCGTTCATGCAAGGAGCTCGCCGATGAATGCCGCCGCGGTTCGCATCAAAGAGTTTTTTGGGCCCGAGATGGCGGGGCCGGGCTTTGCCTTCGTAGCAGTAATGCTGTTTTTCAGTCTCGCCTCCCCGCAATTCCTCAGTACTGCGACATTCGGATCTGTAGCGTTCCAGCTTCCTGAACTCGGCCTGCTGACGCTTGCGATGTTGCTTCCGGTGCTGACCGGTGGCCTCAATCTGGCAATCACCTTTACGGCGAACCTGGCCGGTCTGACAGTCGCCTGGGTGCTTCAAGCCAATGGCGGCGTGGACGCGAGCACGGCCTCATTCGCCTTGGGTTGCGTCCTAGCCACGGCAGTCGGCGCTGCGACCGGTGTCGTAATGGGCCTCGTGATCGCCTATACGCGCGCTCATCCGATCCTCGTCTCACTATCGATGATGATCTTTGTTCGCGGTCTCGGCGAATTCCTGACCCGCGGCGGCGACATCTCCGGTTTCCCTGCCTTCCTGCAGCCGATCGGCCATGGCAGCATTCTCGGAATACCCATACCGCTCCTGATCTTTGTCGCCTGCGTACTCGTTTGGCACGTGCTTTTGACGCGGATGAAACTTGGCTTCAACACCTACATGATCGGCTCCAACATCGAGGCGGCGCGCTATTCCGGCGTCAACACGCGCAAGGTGATCGTGCTGGTGTACACGCTGTCCGGTGCCATGTGCGCAGTGGCTGGCATCATCATGCTGGCACGCTTCAATTCCGTGCGCGTTGGGCACGGTGAGTCCTACCTGTTGATCACTGTGCTCGCCTGCTTCCTCGGCGGCGTCAATCCGTTCGGCGGCTTCGGGCGCGTGATCCCGGTGTTCGTGGCACTGGTCGTTCTTCAGCTTCTCTCGTCGGGGCTGAACCTCATGGGGGCCAATCAGCATCTGGCAACTGCGGTCTGGGGCATTCTCCTGATCGCCGTCATGATCCTGCGTTGGCTCGCCGCTCAATTCATCACTTTTAATCGTAGCAAGGGATAGGAAAATGTCTGTTCAGGGATTTGGCGTCCACACCAGCATGTGGACCATGAACTGGGATCGCGCCGGGGCCGAGAAAGCCGTAGCGGCGGCGGTCAAATACAAGATGGATTTCATCGAGATCGCACTTCTCAACGCCCCCGCCGTCGACGCGGCGCATACGCGCGCGCTTCTGGACAAGCATGAGCTGCCGGCAGTCTGCTCGCTCGGTCTGCCAGAATCGGCATGGGCTTCAGTTCGTCCGGACGCGGCAATCGAGCACCTTAGGGTTGCTATCGACAAGACCGCTGAGATGGGCGCAGTAGCACTTTCAGGCGTTATCTTTGGCGGCATCGGTGAACGCACCGGCGTACCCCCGACGGAAGGCGAATATGAGAATATCGCCCGGGTGCTCACTGCGGCCTCCAAACATGCCAAGACCCGCGGTATCGAGCTCGGAGTCGAGGCGGTTAACCGCTATGAGAACCATCTCATCAATACCGGCTGGCAAGCAGTGCAGATGATCGAGCGCGTCGGCGCCGACAATATCTTCGTTCATCTCGACACATACCACATGAACATCGAGGAAAAGGGCGCGGCCAACGGCATTCTGGATGCGCGCGAACATCTGAAATATATCCATCTTTCCGAGAGTGACCGGGGAACGCCGGGTTACGGTAATTGTCCCTGGGACGAGATATATGCGGCGCTCGCTGCCATCGGCTTCAAGGGCGGACTGGCGATGGAAAGTTTCATCAATATGCCGCCGGAAGTCGCCTACGGTCTTGCCGTGTGGCGTCCCGTCGCCAAGGACGAGGAAGAAGTCATGGGCAACGGCCTGCCCTTCTTGCGCAACAAGGCGAAGCAATACGGACTCATCTGACATAAAAAGTCCCGGCCGGTTAACCAAGCCGGCCGGGAGCTTGTCCCGCTGCGGAAGGATACATATCGATGTAGCGTGCTCGCCGTTCGTTGAACAGAGCCGCGTCATCCTGGTGAGGTTCGAAACGGGCACGAATAGCCGGTTTCCGGCAGATCGCCTCGACTGTTCCTGCGCCTGCGGCCACCATTCCCAGGCGGGCAGCACCGAACGCCGCGCCAATCTCGGCGCCCTCAGGCAAATCCAGCGACAATCCCAGGACATCGGCAAGCAGGCCGTTCCAGTAGGCGCTGCGCGAACCACCGCCAACAAGCATGCAGGAAGCGGGCGCGGCATTGGCCGCTCTCAACACGTCGAGTCCATCTGCAAGAGCAAAAGCGACACCTTCGAGAACCGCATAGGCCAGCGCCCCTACATCGTGCTCCGCGCGCAAGCCGTCGAATTTGGCAGTTGCATTCGGATCGTTATGCGGCGTCCGCTCGCCCGTCAGATAAGGAAGAAAGACCGGCGCGGCCTCGCGGCGTGCCGGCTCCGATGCAAACGTCTTCGCTTTTTCGATGAGGCCGACGACATCATTTCCGTGGCCGGTGAGTGCTCCGAGCCATGACAGTGCCGAAGCGGCCGAGAGCGCGACGACCATGCCATGCCAGCGTTGCGGCAAGGCATGGCAAAAACCATGCAGTGTGCGCTCCGGCAGAGAGACCAGGCGGTCCGCCGATACGAAGAGGACACCGGAGGTTCCAAGTGACAAAAAGCCGTCACCCGCGCCAACAGCACCAATCCCGACCGCGGAGGATGCGTTGTCTCCACCGCCACCTGCAATCGGGATTTTCCGCCCCGTGAGGCCCCATAAGGCGGCCACCTCGGCAGAGAGATGGGTGGACACCTCGGACCCTTCGACGAGATCCGGCATCTGGGATCGTTTCATGCCGCCGCCCTGCAGCAGAACGTCGTCCCAGGCACGCCGTCCGATATCGAGCCACAACGTTCCCGCCGAATCCGACATGTCAGACACGTAATGTCCTGAGAGGCGGTATCGAAGGTAATCCTTGGGCAACAGCACCTTAGCGATCTTCGCGAATATCTCGGGCTCGTGCCGCGCTACCCAGAGCAGCTTGGGTGCGGTGAAGCCCGGCATTGTGGTGTTGGAGGCGCGGGCAAAGAAATCCGGAACCCGCTCCAGGAGTTCAGCGCATTCGCGCTCGCAGCGGCCATCATTCCAAAGAATTGCGGGGCGCAGAACCGAGCCCTGCCCATCGAGCAATGTCGCACTGTGTTGCTGGCCCGACAGGCCGATTGATTGAAGCTGAAGGAAACCGGTGGCGGCTATTTCACGGACATGCCCGACAGCTTTCTGAGCAGCGTTCCACCAATCATCCGGGTTCTGTTCCGACCACATGGGTCGCGGCCGCAAGACTTCAATGGGAGCGGATCCCTCTGCGATCAGTCTCTGATTTTCATCGACAAGAACCGCTTTGACAGAGGACGTGCCAACGTCAATGCCCAGAAAAGTTGCCATCAGATTCCGAGGCCCTGGCTGTCGAACAGATAGATGTGCTGCGGGGCAATTCCAATCGGCAGGGTCTCGTTCCTTGCGATTGTGGGGCGGCCCGGGACAACGATCGTCATTAGCGGCGCACCTTCAGGCTGGGCGTATATCTGGCTGGCGCCGCCAAGGTACTCGGCAAAATCAGCCTTCAAAGTCAGCACCGGGCTGGCGGATCGCAATTCAAGATGCTCGGGTCTCATTCCAACGGTCACCGTGTCACCGGATTTCACCTGATGCTGGCGCTTGGTGGCAATCGTCAGCGCGCCACCGGCAAAGGCCGGACTGGAAACAGTCAGCTGACGGTCCGTGGTAGTGGTAACAACGGCCGGCAGGAAGTTCATCTTCGGCGAGCCGATAAATCCCGCCACAAAAATATTGGCTGGATTGTCATAGAGGTCGGTAGGCGTCCCGACCTGTTCGACCAGCCCTGCCCGCAGGACAACGATGCGGTCCGCCAGCGTCATAGCCTCTATCTGGTCGTGCGTGACATAGACCATGGTAACGCCGAGAGCACGGTGAAGCTTGGCGATCTCGACACGCATCTGCGTACGCAGCTCTGCATCGAGGTTTGAAAGCGGCTCGTCGAACAGGAAGAGTTTGGGGTTGCGGACAATTGCCCGGCCAATCGCCACGCGCTGGCGCTGCCCACCGGAAAGCTGGCGCGGTTTGCGCTCGAGCAGCATCTCGATCTGGAGAATTCGCGCCGCTTCAGCGACGCGCCGCTTGATCTCGTCCTCTTTGGTCTTGACCATCCTGAGCCCGAAAGCGAGGTTTTCGAAGACGCTCATATGCGGATAGAGGGCATAGGACTGGAACACCATCGCCACTTCGCGGCGTGCGGGCTCCACATGCGTAACAATCTTTTCGTCGATGAGAACATCGCCGTCGCTGATTTCCTCAAGACCGGCAATCATTCGCAAAAGCGTTGACTTTCCGCATCCGGAAGGCCCGACGAAAACAACGAATTCGCCTTTCTCTGCAGAGAAGCTCACACCCTGGACGGCAGAATGCTCGCCATAGCGCTTGACCACATTGTCGAGACGAAGAAAAGACATATCAGGAAACTCCGGATTCTTTGACAGGCAATAAGGTTGCAAGCGCGCGGCCGGCGGTCTCAACCTCGTTCCTGATATCGAAAAGCTTGAGATAGATGCGATAGGCAGCGTCATGCGCCTGTTGCCATCGCGGATCGGCTTGAAGGGTTTTTTGCCTGGGAGCCATGGCGTCCAGACTGGCAAACAAATCCGGATGAAACCCGGCAGCGACAGCGGCTACCATTGCCGTGCCAAGAAGCACGGGTTCCCTGGTGTCACTGATCACGAGCTTCGCGCCGGTCGCATCACGGTAGAGCTGGACAAGAAGCGGGTTGTGCAGATGACCACCGGCCAGGGCCACGCTATCGATTGCATAGCGTCCATGGGCATTCAGATGCTCGATGATCTGCCGCGTCTGCAAGGCCAGCGCACGCGCCGTCGCGTAATAGGCTTCAAGAAAGGAACTCTCCCCTGTCTCCGGCCCGAGGCCCGTTACCAGCGCGCGGACGCGGCCGTCACCAAGGGGCGCCCGGTTACCGAGCCAGTCGGGGACAATATGACGTGAGGCAGCGAAGGCAGCGCCCTCTTTGTCCAGAATTTGCAAAATCCGGTTGGCGGTTTGGAGATGAAGCGCGCTGGACGGTTTTCCCGGACTTGCCGGATGATGCTCAAGCACGGCGTCGAGTGCGGTGCCGGAAAGGCTTTGGCCCGCTTCGTGCATCCAGTAGCCCGGAAACATCGCATCCTTGAACGGGCCCCACACTCCTGGAATATGGCGCTCGTCTTGAGCAAACGGCATGTAACAGGTGGACGTACCGGCGATCATCGGCAGCAAATTGTTCATCCGCGCCAGATAATCTTTACCAAGAACACCGAGCGCTCCGGCCTCCGCATCGATCAGACCAACAGCCACGGGTATGCCTTGTGGAACGCCCAGCGATGTAGCGGCCAAAGCTGATACTGTGCCGTGAACCTCACCCACCTTGCCCGGCTTTTTGCCAAGGTTTCCAAGCTTGGTCAGATCACCGATACCCAATTCGTCCAGCAAATCCTGGCACCACGGCGCGGCGTCATTAGGCAAATAAGGCCATTTGCACGCGAGCCCGCAGACAGAGTGACGATCCGCGCCCGTTGCACGGCGCGCAAGCTCATCGCAGAGGTCGCGCGCGCCTTTGATCCGCGCCCAAGCCTCCGGACGATGCCGCTTCATCCACAGCAGTTTGGGCAAATTGGTTTCAGGCGAGAGCGACCCGCCGACATAGCCGAGAAAACGATGGCCCGTCGCATCGACCTCCGCCGCTTCAGCCTCACCCCGGTGATCCATCCAGCAGATCACATCGCCGCCGCCATCGAGAGGTGGCTCGCCTTCCGCTTCGATATAAATGGATGAGGTCGCATCGAAAGCCATACCGGCGATGGACGATGCGAGTTCCGGTCGCTGCGACAAGCACTCATTGGCCGCGCGGCAAGCCGCTTGCCAGATATCGTCCATCCGGTAGACGGCATGATGTTCTGCCGGCGCGATCAGTTTGAATGACGCCGACGCGACTGCCAGAAGCTGACCCTCGCGATCGAAAAGGCCAGCCCGGGCGGACAGCGTCCCCACATCGATTGCCAGCAAATGGCTCATCGCTCCCTCTCCGTTGTCGCCATCGTCACGCCTCGTCTTTCAAAATAGCTTCCGCTACGTCTTCATCCGTCACGAGACGATTGACATAGCCAGCCCGCAACACAGCCCTGATGATCAGGGTCTTGTGCAGGCCGCCCGATGCAAGGATCGACGACGGTATGAGTTTCAAGTCCGACGGACGCATGGCCATCACGCGCTGGTTCAACGGATGATCGACCGGCTCACCGTTTTCATTGAGGAACACCCCGAGAATATCGCCCACCGCACCAGTCTCTCTAAGGGTGGGCAAATTCTCTGTCACAACCTGCGTCTTCACCAGCAGCGAATGGTCGGAGAGATCACCACAGGCGATCAAGGCAACAGCCGTATTGCGGCCGCGCTGCATGGCTTCTGCCAGACCGTAGTGCGTCAGCAAGGCTGTGCGGCTCTCACTCGACGGGCAGTAGATGGGAGCCGCAACATAGTAGCATTCGGCACCGAGAATGCGGGCAAACTCCGTCGAGACCTCGAAGGTATTCGTGCCGGATCCACGTGTCAGACCACCCATCAGTGCCGCAACCCAGGCGTTGCTCAGACGGCGCGGTGTCAGATGTCTGCGCGCGGCCGAAAGCGTCTGCCCCCAGCCGATACCGAAGCCTTTACCATCGACGAGGAGCGGATCGAGCATCGCGGCAGTCGCGCGGCCCAGAACCCGGTGCAGGTCTTCCATGTGGGACACCGACGGCACAACCGAGCAGTCGATGAGACCGAAACGCTCTTTCAGCTTTTCTTCCAAGGCCACACAATGGGTCAGCGGCATCTTGATATCGACACTGACCAGACCATCGCTTCGGGCCTGGACGACGATCTTGTTTACCCGCAGCCGGGTGATGGACAGCTTGTCGGCAATCTCCTGCTGGGTCAGCCCGCCGACATAGTAATACCAGGCGACACGCGCACGGATCTGCTCGGTATCGGCGGCGGGATTTGATTGTACGTCGTCTGGATTGAATTCGCTCAATGGTGTTCTCAGGCAAAAGCCGGTTTGAGGATCGTTATCGTACGGCTCAGCGCTTTGAGGATCGACGCGTCATCCCGTTCGAACGGATAGAACACTTCAAGGAAAACCGGCCTGTCGGCAAGGCCAAATTCCCGGTGCAGGCGCGCCGCCTCTTGTGGAAGCACGGCTCCAGCTTCAGTGAAATCCCAGTGACGATCATATTGGAAATCGGTCTGCTGCAAATGGATCATGCCGATATGCGGCGCCAGGGCGCCAAACCATTGCCCCATCGTTGCATGGTTTTTCCCGTACAGTGGTTCGAAGGTGGCATGCCCCCAGTCAATGCAATACTTCCAGGGAACCGGCGTATCTGCAACGTCCGCCGCCATGCGCTGCGCCTGTGCGACGGTCCAGGGCCATTCCCGACGCATGGGCGTGGGCTCGACATAAAGCTCGACGATCCCGCATTCTTTCGCGGCTTCGGAAAGACGTCGCATCCGCAGGATAAGATCCTCGTAATCGCGTTCCGGAATGCTATCGGCTTCAACACCATCGACCCTCGACGCGATAGCACCTAGCGGCCCGCCCACCCTGTCAATCCCGGCGCTCGCAGCGAAGCGATAAGCCTTCTTCATCCACTCTTCCGCCACGTCGCGAACGCGCGGATCGGGATGAAGGAGTTGATTAAACGTGTAGTGGGCGAGCCCGATGAAAGCGCTGTGGATTGTGAGACCGTAACGATCGGCAGTCGTGCGGATATCCTCTGCACAACTGGTCAGAATATCATCTGGCCATGTCGGATCGACAAGATCGAATGAGAATTGCACGAGATCGAGGCCAAGCTGTTGTACGATCGGTGCCCAAAGCTCGGGTATTATCCACCGCTTCACGCAGAACGAAAGGTTGATCCCGAGTGGAATGGGCGGGGACTGAACCTCCATCATTTCGTTGCGCCCATGGTGAGCCCGCGAACCATGTGCTTGGAGACGAGAAGCGCAAAGATCGTGACCGGTAGCACGATCACTGTTCCCGTCGCCATGATCTTGCCCCACGGCAACTCGTAGCCAGACATGAAGCTCGTCGCGATGACGGGAGCCGTCTGCACGCTTCGCCGTGTGAGCACCAACGCGTAGAGCAGCTCATTCCATGAGAAGATGAAACTGAAAATGGCCGAGACCGCGATGCCCGGCAGCCCAAGTGGAATGTAAATCTTCCGGAAGATCGTGAACTGGTCCGCTCCGTCGAGACGCGCTGCCTGCTCCAGCTCGATCGGTATGGAGCGAAATTGATCGGTACAAATCCAGACGACAATCGGCAGGTTGAATGTCAGGTAGATGAGGATGAGCACGATATGCGTGTCGAGCAGGTTCAACTGCAGCGCCAGCAGGTAGACCGGCAGCGCCAGAACGATCGGACTGATCATGCGATTGGAGATGAACCAGAACCACAGATCGGATTTGCCGCGAAAGTTGAAGCGCGCAAGCGCATAGGCCGCCGGTGCGCCCAGAAGTACCGATAATGCTGTTGTCAGGGTCGCAACGATCAGCGAATTGACGATCGCGCCGAACACCTTTTCGTCAGCGAAAATATCAGCGTAGTTGGACAATGTGGGCGTAAACAGCCAGACCGGCGGGGACGCCAGCAGATCGGTCTGATCCTTGAAGCTGGATGAAACCATCCAGTAGAAAGGAAACAACGTGAAACAAAGGACAACGATCAAGCCCAGTCCGTGCAAGATGCGGCGAAGCGTCGTGGACATCATTCGATCTCCTTGTAGATGAGCTTGATATAGAGCCGGCTGAGCACGATGGTGACGATCAGGAGAAGGATCGCCTGAGCCGAGGCCGTGCCCATGTCGAAGATACGGAATCCTACGCGCTGGATGTAAATGGATACGAGGTCTGTAGCTGAGCCCGGTCCGCCGCGTGTCATCACGAAAACCATGTCGAACAGTTTCAGGATATCGGCCGACCGCAGGATCAGCATCGCGGTCAGGCCCGGCAGCAGATATGGCAGTTGCACATGGCGCAGCATCGCGGTTTTGGAACTGGTTTCGAGCCGGGCGGCTTCTTCGATCTCAACCGGCACCATGGATAGGCCAGCGAGGAAGATAAGTGCACAGAAGGGCGTCCACTGCCAGATGTCCATCACCGCAATGGCAATGAACGCTCCCGTCGTCGAACCCAGCCAATCGAGACCACCTATGCCAATCGCGTCGAGAAACTGGTTTGCGATGCCAAAATCGCGGTTGAAGACCAGTCGCCCGATCAACCCGACGACCGCATAGGTCGTGGCCAGCGGCACCACCAGCGATACACGGGCCAATGCCCGCAACATGCCCAGGCCCGGCCGGTGCAAGAGCAGAGCGATGCAAATTCCAAAGAAGAGTTCGAACGGCAGAACTGTCAAAAAGAAACGCGCCGTCAGACCCAGCGATTGCCAGAAGGTCTGATCGGAAAGCACATTGATGTAATTATCCAGCCCGACAAAGGGAAATCCGTCGCGCGGACGGGTGATATTGTAGCGCCTGAATGACGTTATGAGGGCCGAAATCGTCGGATAGATACCGATGATGAGCAGCGCAAATACAGCCGGTGCGAGAAACCAGAAGGGCGTCCAGCGTCCGTATCCCGGATTGAGCCTGGTCTGTGTCTGCGTCACGAAATGTCCTCCCTTCCTCGCCTGCATGCCGTTCGATACGCCGTTCACTCCAGGTTCGTATGGTTGGCCCGCATGGCTTCGGTCGATGTTCCAAGCCGCTCCCGCAGTTTCAGGACCATTATCTCGAAAAGCACATACTGCGCGCCCTCGAACAGCGATCCCATCGGCAGAACGGAAACTTTTGTCCCCTGATCATCGGCCATGGTTTGCGCCGGAATGGTCAGGACATGATCCGCGCGTTGGGCTGCATCGCCATTGGGTTGTGCAGTCACGACGAGCGTTTTGGCACCCGCGGCGGTTGCTACGCCCATCAGCCCAAGCACCGTTGAAAAACCACCCGGGCCGGCAGAGACGATCAGCAAGTCGCCACTGCCCAGAGGCGGCGTCGTCATGTCACCGACGACGGCGACCTTAAGCCCCAGATGGTAGAGCCGCATGGCGAGGCCCTTGATCTGCAGCCCCTCACGGCCGACACCATAGAGCGCGATCCGTCCGGCACCGGCGATCACGCCGACAGCAGCATCGACAGCTTGTTCATCAATGCGATCGAAAACACCGGCTAGTTCCTGCAGCGCTTGGTTGTACAGTTTGGGCAAGGCACTCTCCCGGTATAAGATATGCTATGTGGAACGAAGGGCGGGTGGAGTTTCCGCCACCCGCCATTGCTGTTGGTACACTTACCTACTGCAGCAATTCCTTCTTGCCATCATAGTAACCTTCCTTGGCCAGGATACCCTCCATACGCGTTCCAATCTCCTTGGCGCCAGCTTCGGTCGTAACCTCACCCAGCATCATCTTGGAGCCCCATTCGGCTACAACTTCCGAGATCGCCGGCCATGCGGGGAAACGCGGGCGGAACTCAGGCACGCCTTTCTGCCAGGAGGCGACCATCGGTTCGACGAACTTGTACTTCGCCTTTATATCCGGCTGCTCGTATATGGATGTACGACCGGAAACGCCGCCGGCCTCGACGTAGGGACGAGCGATCTCTTCCGAGGTTGCCCACTGGATAAAGAGCCAGGAAGCCTTCTTCAGATCGTCAGGAGCCTGCTGGGCGACGGCCAGTGAAAAGCCGCCAAGCGCCGGCAAACGTCCCGCTGGACCAGCAGGTTCCGGAGCGACAGCCAGGCAATCGCCCAGCTTAGACGTCGCCGGATCGGTCAATGTGCCATAGAAGGCCGACCATTCCGTGATCATCGAGACCTGACCCTGCGCCAGCGCATTGACAGCCTCGGCATGGTCGAAGCTGACGATCCCCGGAGGCATGTACTTCATCAAATCCTGGCGGAATGTCAGACCTTTCTGGCTCTCCGGGCTGAGCAGGTTCGACTTGAATTCCTTGTTCAGCAATGAGCCGCCGAAGGGCCATAGCACCCGCATGAAGCTGTCGGCAGACTGCGTCTCACCGCGCAGCGACTGCAGGGCGAAGGCATAGTGATTCTTGGACGCGTCCGTCAGCTTCGGCGCATAATCCTTCATTAGCTCGTCCCACGTTGCAGGTGGCTTCTCGAAGCCCGCTTCCTTCAACTGGCAGGAATTATAGAACAGGAGACCCGAATAATTGTCGAAGGGCAGGCCATAGGTCTTGCCGCCCCACGATCCGAATGCGTCGATCAGCAACGGGAAGAAACCTTCGAGCTGCAAATTGGGATCGGTGATGGATTTATCGGCGGTGAATTCGTCAATCGGCGTGATCCAGCCGTTCTCCGCAAATTCCCCGATCCAGACGAGATCGACCAGTGCGATCGTCAGGTCGCCATTGGATGTGAAGTTGAGCACCTGTTTCTCGCGGGTGTTCTCATATGGCACGATCTCGTAATTGACCTTGATACCGGTTTTCTTCTCGAACTCCGGCAGCAGCTTGATGATTGCGCGATAGCCCGGACGATCCAGGAAAATCACATTGATCTCTTTGCCCTTGAAGGGCTGCGCAGCCGTTTCCAGCCAATCGGCGAGAGCCACCGACGGCAACGACACTGCGCCGGCCAGAAGCGCCACGGCACTTAGCGATGCATATAAAAGTTTCCTCACGTCATCCTCCCAGTTTTGATAATCCATTCGGATATATCAGGCTCTTGATGTAACCCGGCACATTGTCCGCGTGGTTGCGGAATGTTTCGGGCGCCTCGTCCAGGCCGACCTGATGCGTCACGAGTGACGTGACATCGACCTTTCCTCCAGCGACGAGTTCGATTGCACGGGGATAGACCTCCCCCATCCGGCGCGCGAATTTGATTTTCAGCCCGCGGCGGCGCGCTTCGGCGGCCGGCAGCGTATAGACGTCACCATCCGGAATGCCGACCAAAACGATGCGTCCGCCGATTTTCGCAGCGAGGACGGCATCGCGAAAACCGAGCGGGGAGTTGGTCGCCTCGATGACCAGAGGCGTTCCCTCCCGTCCGGTCCAGTCGCGAATATCCTCGACGGACGTGCCAGTGCGGGATGCGCCAAGTGTGGCGGCCATGTCCCGGCGATGCTGCAGCGGATCGACGGCCAGAATCTCGCCTGCCCCGGCGGCCTTAAGAACCTGAAGAATAAGAAGCCCGATGGGACCGCAACCGATCAGAGCCACCTGCTCGAGCAGCCTTGGCTTGGCGAGATCGACAGCATGGATCGCAACGCCCAACGGTTCCAGCATCACCGCCTGAAGTGGGGTGAAGTCCGTTGGCAGCGGCACGATCTGCGAGGTTGGAACCCAGATACGCTCGGTCATCGCCCCGTCAAAAGGCGGCGCGCCAATGAATTCCACATTCGGGCAAAGGTTGGGATGACCGCGCTCGCAAAATTCGCAATGTCCGCAGGCCTTGTTCGGATCGACGGCAACGAGCGCGCCGCGCGCGAGTGCAAGCTCGTCGAGGTCCTCGCAGAGATACCCCCCGAACTCGTGCCCAGGCACGAACGGCTCCTTGACCACGGCGGAACCGATACCTCCATCCTTGTAATAATGAAGATCCGAACCGCAGAGGCCGACTGAAGCAACGTCGATGAGAACTTCGCCCGGACGCCCTTCGCGAAGATTGAATGGCGCTACATACGCGTCATGGGCTCCACGGATGAAAAGGGCACGGCTCATGGGATTTCCGGACTAGCATTTCAGACAGTTTCATCGCCACCATACAAATGTAAAATTGGTTTTTCAAGTGTATAGTTCTGAGCCTGGACCTGCCGGCAGCCAGGCACACTGTGAACGGATCAACTCACAGGCTCGACGAATGACGTCGATCCTGCGGGCGACTTTTGATGTGGAGTAATCTAGCGCGGTGGCTTGAGGCGGTCCTCAAGCATCGTCACAGAGGACAATCAAGCCAGTTCTGAACGGGCCGAGAGCGTTACTTTCGGCTCGAACGAAAAATGCTTGTCGAAGGGATAGGTCGGCTTCCCCTTGCGCGTGCGCGGCAAACGCTCGACGAATTGATCCACGACACCCGGCGAAAGCGCCATCAGATTGGGATTGGCCAGTGGCGCGAGTTCGGGTGAAAGATAGCCGGATTTAACAACGATGATTTTCGCGCTATGAGGGTGGAGCCCGAGCCGGGTGAAATCGGCGATATTGTGATAGGGGCGACGTTTGGCGCTCAATACCACATCGATACCACCCGTCGAGACCACCGCTTCACGACTTGCCGGGTCGGTCGTTTCCAACAGAAATTTAACCTCGACATTTGCGGATACGGGCTTGCTCCCCTTGGTATCCAGCGATGCGCCGATGGTAAGATCGAGCCTTGCGCCAACCCCTGCCGCGTAGCAGGCTTCTGCCGCGGCGTTGTCGGCAATACCGGCAAAAATGGTCCCTGTCGCGCCTTTGACTAAAAGCTCCGCCAGCACATCGGCCCGGTCGCCGACGCCACCTCCGGTAGGATTGTCACCTGAGTCGGCGAGTATGA
This sequence comes from Phyllobacterium sp. LjRoot231, assembly GCF_964253365.1. Taxonomy (NCBI): domain Bacteria; kingdom Pseudomonadati; phylum Pseudomonadota; class Alphaproteobacteria; order Hyphomicrobiales; family Phyllobacteriaceae; genus Phyllobacterium; species Phyllobacterium sp. LjRoot231. The sequence continues at coordinate 1,217,899 of NZ_CAXUQT020000001.1, read as the reverse complement.
CGGGTGCTGTCGGGCTCACGACTGCTTTTGCGACGCATTCTTCGATTGAGCCGGTCTCGCAGCCAAAGACAAACGCTTCTCGCGCGTCCCAGTAGGCTTGCGCCACACGTTTGGCTTCGCGCTCGAGGACGGTGCGGTCGGTGCCCGTCAAGATCGCCGCAGCGGTGGCACGCGGTTCGTCAGCCCAGACATAGCCGACCATGAGCGATGCATCCCAAACACCCTCGATGGCATCGATCTCCGGCAGCATTTCATAAAGGCCCTTTGCCGGCTGATCGACGGTGCTTGTCCGCTCTCCCGGAAGAACCACGGGGATAGGCGCCCACAGCAATAGCGGCTTCACTCCGGACTTCAGGCTCTTTACCAGCATCGAAACCGATCGCCGCATTGTCGCCTCAACGTCGATGTGAGGTGCCGTGCGATAGGTCGAGTACATATCAAGCGCATCGAGAATACGTTGCGAGACATTCCCATGCAGGTCATAACTTGCAGAGAGGACGCAATCATCGCCAACGAGGGTGCGAGCTGCATTGATCCAGTCGCCTTCGGCATCTTCCATGCCCTCGACATACATCGCGCCATGCATTGCGAGATAAAGCCCATCAAGCGGCAAAAGTGTTTTTAGCCGGTTTAAAAACTCGGTTTTGAAGGACTCATAGGTACTGCGGCTGACGGGACCACCCGCAATGGCACGGGCGTGAACAGTCGGCAGGAATTCAGCCTCATAGTCCTTGAGGAAGGCAAAATACGGATCTGAAAGCAAGCCCTCACCCCGCACGACGCGGAAATCCTTTTCCTCGTTCAAAACCGGATTATACGTGCTGCATTCGATATGAATGCCACCGACGGCAATGCGCATGGAAGACCTCAATTCGTGTTTGGACCGATCAGAAAATTATTGGCTGCGATGCTGGCAGCGCCCCGCGCCCAGATATCGCTGTCGACACGTCGCGTGCGGATTGGCGTCTGTCCTGCATAGCGTGGCAGGACGTTGGCTTCGATCGCCTGTTGCATAACCGTCCCGAACAAACCGTCGAATGACCCCTCGACATGCGTAATCAGGATCATGCCAGGATCGTTCATCTGGATGATATGGGCGATTGCCAGCCCGAGAGCAGCCCCAGCCTTGTGCAGAACGCTGATAGCTGCAGCCGTGCCGCCTGCTGCCTCCTGTTCCAGATCGGAAAGCGACGTGCATTTCAATCCCTGCGCCAGCGCCATCTCCCTGATCGCCTTCATCGAGGCTACCGTATCGAGACAGCCACGTTTGCCGCAGCGGCAAGGAGAGCCGCCAGGCTCGATCGTGCAATGAGCGATTTCCCCGGCACCTCCATGGTTGCCGCGATAAAGCTTGCCATCGATAACGTGAGCGCAACCAATCCCGTCGCCAAGGGAGACGACGCTGAAATTCGGCACATCGCGGGCGCTGCCGAACAGCTTCTCGCTCACCGCAACCGCCTTGGCATCGTTTTCGATGTACGTTACGACGCCGGTCTTGCGCTGGACCATTTCGGCGAGCGGCACATCCTGCCATCCGAGAAGGGTCGACTGCACGCAGGTTGCCTGCTTTTCGTCGACGAACCCCGAGAGCGCAATCCCAAGTCCTGACAATTTATCGGCCGCTTGGGCTCGCTGGCCGAGCAGCTTCGGCAGCTCATTCGCAATCAGTTCCGCGATAATTTCCGGATCGCGGGAAAGCGTCATGGATTGCCGGGCAATAATGTTGCCATTGAGATCGCTGAGGACCATCGGCGCGGGATCTTGCAAAAGCGATATGCCGACGAAAAAAGCGCAGTCCGGCTGCAGATCCAGCCTTATGGACGGGCGGCCCTGTTTCGTTGACGAGCGGCGTTTGCTGGGCGCTGTCCCTGTCTCGCGCAGCATGCCGAGATCGATAAGATCGCGCGCAATTCCACTCATCGCGCCCTTGCTCAGTCCCATCAGTGCCGCAAGTTCGGTTCGGCTGAGCGGACCGGATTCGCTGATAGCCCGCAAGAGCTGACGTTGGGAAGTAGTGAGCATCCAAGGTTCCGGTTTGTCGGCAGGAAGCCGTCATTTTGGCTTGACATTAAGTTTACTAAATGAACAAATCAACCAAAATTAGCGGCAAATAATGATCTAAGTCTACCTCGCTAGACCGAAGAAATCAGCTAAAAAGGGTGAACAAAGATGACGACTTCGCAGTTGAGTTTTGTGAAAAGCCGGCAACTGGCCTTGATGTGCGCGGTTGTTGGCACACTATGTCTTCCGGCCTCGGCAATGGCTGCAACATTGACGGTCATGCAGACAGAAGCACCGCGGTCGATGGACCCCGGCGACCAGACTGCGACCTTCACTGCCGATGTGCTCGACCCGATGTACGAGGGTCTCCTGGTGCGTACGCCCGATCTTTCCTTGCAGCCGGCGCTCGCCACGGAATGGAATAGCGACGAGGCCGGCCTGGTCTGGACATTCAAGCTGCGCGAAAACGTTTCCTTCCATGACGGCACTCCCTTCAATGCCGATGCGGTTGTCAAGAATTTCGCACGGCACCTCGATCCCAAGCGCGGCCTCGCTGCCAGCGGCCGCCTGCGCGCCTTTATCGACAGCGTCACGGCGACCGATCCCATGACCGTTCAGTTCAAACTGAAAAAGCCCTACCCTGCCTTCCTTGCTCTCCTGACCACAGGCCCCTGCCTGATGGTCAGCCCGACGGCGGATGCAGCCGGCACGATCGGCAGCAAGGCCGTCGGCACTGGCCCTTACAAACTGGCCGAATACAAGTCCGGCGACTACGTGCTGGAGCAGAAAAACCCGGCGTATTGGGGCGGTGCTCCGAAGGGCGTCGATGAGATCAAGTGGACCTGGACATCCGAGCCTTCGGTCATGAACATGGCGCTGCAGACCGGCGACGCGGATATTGTCAATCCATTGCCGCCGGCCTTTGCTGCACAGATCGAAGCCAATCCGGAGATGAAGCTCAACAAGAGCGATGGCTCAGCGGTTTTCTGGGTTTCGCTCAACACCAAGCTGAAGCCTCTGGACGATGTGCGGGTCCGTCAGGCCTTGAACTATGCCACCGACCAGGCAGGCCTCGTCAAGGCGATCATGCAAGGCTATGCGGTGCCCGCCAATTCCCCGCTGGCGCCGGTAACGCCCGGCTACGATGCTACGCTTGCACCCTATGGTTACAACATCGAGAAGGCCAAGAAACTTTTGGCAGATGCGGGCTATCCCGAAGGTTTCGAGATGTCGACGATCGTGCAGGAGCCGGAGGCCCGCATCGGCCAATTACTCCAAGGTATGTGGTCGAAGATCGGCGTAAAACTGGATGTGCGCCGTATGGAAAGCGGCGTCTGGGCCAAGGCAGCCTTTGCCGATCCGGCAGGAAAGCAAGCCGATGGAACAGGATCGGTCATCGCATCGTGGTCCTCCGGCGTAAACGGTGCGGACCTTCAATTCCGCCCGCTCTACCATTCGGCAAGCGCTTCGCCGGCGGGCGCCAATCTTGGCTTCTTCAACGATCCGGCGCTGGATGGCCTGGTCGACAAGGCAGCCTCCACGCTTGACGAAAAGGCACGCAACGACATTTATGTTGAGGCGCAAAAGCTTATCAACGATCAGGCTCCGCATGTGCTCCTTTACACGACTCAGGACCTCTATGCGACACGTGCAAACGTCAAAGGCGTCTGGCTCGTGCCGGGAGGACAGGTCGAAGTCGAGGGCGCGACCAAGGATTGAACTTGTCGTTGACGGCGGCCATCGTCTTGGCCGCCGCATCATTGAGATGAAATGACGGCCCGATGAACGTCTATATCGCCAGAAAACTGCTTGCTTTGCCGCTGATCCTTATCGGTGTTTCGATGCTGATTTTCATCGCGATCCGGATATTGCCTGGAGATCCCGCACGCATGATGGCGGGGCCCGAGGCAACGCAAGCAGCTGTGGACGACATGCGCGTGCGTCTGGGTCTCGATAGATCTGTCATCGAACAATATGGGCACTTCGCTATTGCGGCATCCAAAGGCGATCTCGGGGTTTCGATCCGCTCGAAACTACCTGTCGTGGCCGAGATAATGCAGCGGCTGCCCTATACGATAGCGCTCGCGGTCACCTCTTACCTCCTTGCCATCCTTATCGGCGTGCCGGCGGGCATGGCGGGCGCTATTTTCCGTCACGGCTGGCCGGATCAACTCGTCATGCTGCTTGCGATAGCCGGCGCTTCGATAGCCAATTTCTGGCTCGCACTTATGGCGATGAATACGTTCTCGGTGAGCCTCGGTTGGCTTCCGCTTCTCGGCGCAACGTCCTGGAAGAGCTATGTCCTGCCCTCGATCACGCTGGCGGTCCTGCCAATGGCGGTGATTGCCCGCATGACACGCTCGAGCATGATCGAAGTCCTCAGCCAGGATTACATCCGCACAGCCCGCGCCAAAGGTGTACACGCCTCGTCTATTTATTGGAGCCATGCGCTGAGGAATGCGCTGATCCCGATCGTGACGATCATCGGGCTCAATTTTGGCAGCTTGATCGGCGGTGCGGTTGTTACCGAATCCGTTTTCAATTGGCCCGGTATCGGCCGTCTTCTGGTCGATTCGGTGCGTTACCGGGATTACCCCGTCATCCAGGGTGTAACGCTCGTTGCCGTAACAGGCGTGGTCGTCATGAACTTTCTGGCTGAAATGACGATAGCCGTGATGAACCCCCGGATAAGGTTGGGCTGATGGCATCCGTGGCAACCAGCACTAACACCGGAACACGCCTTGGCCGCAATGCGCTCCGCCGGATGCTTGCACATCCGGGGCTGATTATTGGCGGCGGGCTAATCGCTCTGATCGTGTTGCTGGCAGTGATTGCGCCGCTGATTACCTCGTACGATCCCTATCAGCAGGATCTTATGCAAACCATGCTGCCGCCAGCGTTCGATCATCTGTTTGGAACGGACGACAATGGGCGCGATATTTTCGCCCGCGTCATCTACGGCGCGCGAATTTCGCTGGTCGAAGTCACCTTGAGCGTGGGTCTCGCCATGATCATCGGTGTGCCACTTGGAATTCTGTCCGGCATGACCGGTGGCTATATCGATCAAGCGATCATGTGGTGCATGGATATTCTTTTTGCATTTCCCGGCGTGGTTCTGGCAATTCTGATTGTCAGCGTCCTCGGTTCCAATCTGGTGAACCTGTTGATCGCCATCGCGATATTCTCGGTCCCCGTCTATGCCCGGTTGAGCCGTAACCTGACACTGGGCCTGAAAGATATGGAATATGTCGAAGCTGCCACATCACTGGGGATTTCGCGGCGCCGGATCATGACCCACTATATCCTTTTGAATGCGATCGGCCCCATCATCGTGCAATCGACATTGACCGCGGGCACCGTGATTCTTTCGGCCGCGAGCCTTTCATTTCTCGGCCTTGGGGCACAACCGCCTTTGCCCGAATGGGGCGCGATGATGAGCGATGGCCGGAACTATCTCGGCTTGAACATCTATATGTCGCTGTTTCCCGGCCTTGCGATCATGATCACAGTCCTCGGGTTCAATATCCTGGGCGATGCGCTGCGCGATCTCCTTGATCCGCGGAAATGACTGTCCTTACGTGGGTTTTACATACCCTCCAGAGCGGTAGCGTGCGTAAATATTATGCAAAAAAAGAAAATGCCGAAAAAGTAGGTTGACGTAGGCCAAAAAATATCTTGGACTAAACCAATCTACTAATTGGTCCGGACCATTGAGTGAATGGCAACTCGTCAATCCCAGGAAAATTCAAACTATGCGCTTGAGAGACTGCGCAGTCTCTTGGCGTCTGATCAACTCGATAGCGATGGAAAATTGCCCACAGAACGGGCGCTGGCACTCATGTTCAGGGTGAGCCGCCGTTCTGTAAGGCGTGCGCTTGAGGTTTTGGAAGCCGAAGGCCAGGTGTGGCGGCGCCAAGGATCCGGTACCTACGCCGGACGCCAGCCAGATGGCTGGAGCGATCACGTCGGTACGATCATCGCCGGCACCAATTTCATGGAGATCATGGAGGTCCGCCTCAGGATAGAGCCGCAGCTGGCACAGCTTGCAGCAATGCGCGCAAAGAAGGATGAGATAACCCGCATGCGGGAACTCGCGCTGAAGATACGCGAAAGCGACGACTCCGATTCGCGTGAGCTGTGGGACGGCGCCCTGCATCGGCAAATCGCCCAGAGTGCCGGTAACCAGTTCTTTCTGACGATCTTCGATGTGATCAACAGAGTTCGCCAGGACGAGGCTTGGCAGCTTATTCGCGAAAAGGCGCGCAGCGCCAACGATACCCTGTCGGTTTCTCATGCCCAACACATGGCGCTCATCGATGCAATAGCTGCCCGCGATCCAGCGAAAGCAGGTGAAGCCATGCGGCAGCACCTGCTGATGCTGCAAGAACGGCTGATCCGCCAAACTTCGATGGATAGTCTGGAAAAGGACATCCTGAGCGACGCATCGTGAGGCAACGCTCCCTTCAACAGCATTACGACCAAAGACCGAGAAAATAATCGGCGCATTCAATGTGGAACAAACGAGCGAACGCAAAGCGCTCACAATGAGGAGTTAAATTTATGAAGACAGCAGGATTTATCACGACACTGCTGGTGGGAGCGATGTTGTCGTTTCCCGCCGTTGCCACTGAACTGAAAATCGGCCTCCAGGACGATGCCGATGTCCTCGACCCTGCTCAGTCACGGACCTTCGTTGGCCGCATCGTTTATACGGCGCTCTGCGACAAGCTCGTCGATGTGAACCAGAAGCTCGATATCGTGCCGCAGCTTGCGACCGACTGGAAATGGTCGGAAGACGGTACGGAACTTGTCATGAATCTCCGCCAGGGCGTGACATTCCATGACGGCACGCCGTTCAACGCAGCCGCTGTCGTTGCCAATATCGAACGCTCGAAAACTCTGCCGGAATCCCGCCGCAAGAGCGAACTCACCTCCGTCAAGACGGTCGAGGCGATCGGTGACTATCAGGTCAGGTTCACGCTGAACAGTCCGGATGTGACGCTGCTGGCCCAGCTTTCCGACCGCGCCGGCATGATGATTTCGCCAAAAGCCGCCGCGGAAATGGGTGCGAACTTCGGCAGCAAGCCGATATGTTCCGGGCCGTTCAAGTTCGTCGAACGCGTTCAGCAGGACCGCATCGTCCTTGAGAAGTTCCCGCAATACTGGAATGCCGCCAACATCTTCATCGACAAGGTGACCTTCCTGCCAATTCCCGATACGACAGTTCGTCTCGCCAACCTGCAGTCGGGTGATCTCGACATGCTGGAACGGCTGGCCGCAAGTGATGCCGCAGCGGTCAAGAGCGATTCCAACCTGACCTATGCCGATACGGTCGGCATCGGCTACATGGCTCTTTACGCCAATATTGCCAACGGCCCGCGCGCCGATAATCCTTTCGGCAAGGATAAACGGCTGCGGCAGGCATTTTCGCTCGCCATCGACCGCGAGGCTGTCAACCAGGTCGTCTATGAAGGGACGTCCGTCGCCGGTAACCAGCCCTATGCTCCAAACAGCCCCTGGTTCGACAAGGATATTCCGGTTCCGGCGCGCGATGTCGAAAAAGCCAAGGCATTGATGAAAGAAGCCGGGCACGAGAAACTCGACATCGAGCTTCAGGTGCCGAACAACCCGGTTGCGATGCAGATGATGCAGATCATCCAGTCGATGGTCGCGGAAGCCGGCTTCAATGTCACGCTGAAGGCAACGGAATTCGCAACGCTATTGTCGGAGCAGACAGCTGGCAATTATCAGTTGAGCCGTTCCGACTGGTCCGGCCGTGTCGATCCCGATGGCAATCTTCACCAGTTCGTCACTTGCAAAGGCGGTATCAACGATGTGAAATACTGCAATCCAGAGGTAGACGCTCTTCTCAACGATGCCCGCAAATCCACTGACAATGCAGTACGCAAGCAAAAGTATGACGCAGCTGCCAAGATCCTGAACGACGATCTGCCGGTCATCTATCTCGGCCATCAGTCCTACATCTGGGCACTCAAGAAGGATGTGACCGGCTTTGTGCCCTATCCGGACGGAATGATCCGCCTGCAGGGTGTAAAGAAGAACGGTTAGCCAGATAGGTACCGCGAGGCTGCAGTGTCTTGCAGCCTCGCTTGAATGCCGATCAACACGTCAGGATTGCAAGCCATGTACACTTACATCGGAAAGCGGCTGTTGCTCGCCATACCGACCTTGATCATCATATCGATCTTCGCGTTTTCCCTGCAAAAGCTTCTGCCGGGCGATCCAATTCTGGCAATGGCAGGTGAGGAACGGGATCCGCAGGTGATCGAATTCCTGCGCGACAAATATCGTCTGAACGATCCCGTGGTCTACCAGTACTTTTATTGGGTCGGCGCCGTGGTCCAGGGTGATTTCGGTATTTCCCTGCGGACCAACCAGCCGGTGCTTTCCCTGATTGCGGAGAAACTTCCGGTCACGATCCAGCTTGCGATCATGGCAATGATATTCGCTCTCGCCATTGGTGTTCCCATAGGCATCCTGGCAGCTGTCAAGAAGAACACCTGGGTCGACTATGTCGCCAATATCGTCGCGCTGTCAGGTCTGTCGGTACCGAATTTCTGGATGGGAATCATGCTCATTCTGCTTGTGTCCGTCAAATTGGGCTGGCTCCCCGCTTCGGGCTATGAGCCCTTTTTCAGCGATCCGGTACGCTCCCTGCAAACGATGATCATGCCGGCATTCGTTCTCGGCCTGGCGCTGGCCGCCACCCTGATGCGGCACACGCGATCATCCATGCTCAGTGTGTTGCGCTCCGACTACATTCGCACGGCAAGAGCCAAGGGCGTTTCTGAAAAAGCAGTCATCCTGCAACACAGTTTTCGCAATGCACTGCTGCCGATCGTGACGCTCACCGCCCTTCTCTTCGGAGAGCTGCTGGCAGGCGCGGTCCTGACGGAGCAAATCTTCACCATTCCCGGCTTTGGCAAGCTCATCGTCGATGCTGTTTTCAACCGCGACTATGCGGTGGTTCAAGGCGTTGTTCTGTGTACGGCGATCGGCTTCATCCTGATGAATCTCGTCGCGGATGTGCTCTACGTCCTGCTCAATCCGCGGATGAGGGCTGCGCTATGACGATGCTCCAGCAGACCATGCAAATTGCCCCGCAATCCGTGCGTTCCAGCCGCGCGTGGAGAAAACTGAAGGCGAACAAAAGCGCCGTCGTTGGGCTTGTCATCATTGCCTTTTTCGTCACCCTTGCCGTCGTCGCTCCCTTGCTGCCAATCGCCGATCCCATGGCTACCAGCTGGTCGGCGATCCGCAAGGCGCCCTCGGCAGCACATTGGCTGGGAACCGACGATATCGGCCGCGATATTCTCTCCCGCATGATCTGGGGTGCCCGGGCATCGCTGATGGCAGGCGTCTTCTCGGTCGGCATCGCAGTCGCCATTGGCGTTCCACTAGGCCTGATATCCGGCTATTTTGGCGGATGGATCGACATGATCATTTCCCGCGTTACCGAGGCCTTCCTGGCTATGCCATTTCTCATCATGGCGATCGCGCTCGCTGCCTTTCTCGGGCCAAGCCTGTTCAATGCGATGATTGCAATCGGTCTGTCGGCCATGCCGCTTTTCGTGCGTTTGACACGCGGCCAGGTTCTCAGTGTCAAAACGGAAGACTATGTGGAGGGCGCCCGGTCCATCGGTCTCGGTCACTACCAGATCATCACACGTTACATCCTGCCGAATGTCTTCTCGCCGCTTCTGGTCCAGGCAAGTCTGACAATCGCGACCGCGATCATCGCCGAGGCCAGCCTGTCGTTTCTCGGCCTCGGCCAGCAGCCTCCTGCTCCCAGCTGGGGCTCGATGCTCAACGTAGCCAAGAACTTCCTGTCGCAAGCCCCATGGATGGCGATGTGGCCGGGCGCGGCGATCTTCCTGGTCGTTATCGGCTTCAATCTTCTTGGTGACGGTTTGCGCGACGCCCTCGATCCGCGCGAAGCATGAATATTCAAAAAGGAAACGTCCTATGACTGCATTTACGACTCGGCCCGAAATCCTGGGGACATTCGGCGTCGTCACTTCAACGCACTGGATCGCTTCCGCCGTCGGGATGAGCATCTTGGAAAAAGGCGGCAACGCATTCGACGCGGCTGTTGCTACCGGTTTCACACTCCAGATCGTCGAACCGCATTTGAATGGTCCCGGTGGCGACATGCCGGCCATCATCTATTCGAAGAAAAAGGACAAGGTCGAGGTCATCTGCGCGCAGGGACCGGCCCCCGCGGGTGCTACGATCGACCACTACAAGAGCGAAGGACTTGACCTCATCCCCGGTGACGGCCTGCTGGCCACTGTCATTCCCGGATCCTTCGACGGCTGGATGCTCATGCTCCGCGACTACGGCACGCTTTCCGTCCGCGATGTTCTTGAGCCGGCTATCTACTATGCCGCAAACGGTCACCCCATGCTTCCGCGTGTGGCGGCCACCATCAAGGGATTGAGCGAGTTCTTTCGCAAGGAATGGCCGACATCCTTTAAAACCTGGCTGCCGGACGGCAGTGCACCCGAGCCCCATTCCAATTTCAAGAATCCGGTTCTTGCCGAAACCTGGAAGCGCATCATTGCCGAAGCCGAAACCAGGAAAAATCGCGAAGACCAGATCGACGCAGCACGGGACGCCTTCTATCGCGGTTTCGTTGCTGAAAAGATTGCCGATTACCTGAAGAACGCCGAGGTCATGGATGCAAGCGGCAACCGGCACAAGGCCGTGCTCACGGCCGATGACATGGCGAACTGGGAAGCGACCGTCGAACAGCCTCAAACTTACGATTATCACGGCTGGACCATCGCCAAGACAGGCCCATGGGGTCAAGGACCGGTGCTCCTGCAATCGCTCGCCCTTCTGAAGGGTTTCGATCTCGCGTCCATGGATCCGAACGGCGCCGACTTCATCCATACGGTGACGGAAGCCATGAAGCTCGGATACGCCGACCGCGAAGTCTATTACGGCGATCCGGCCTTCTGCGATGTTCCGATGCGGCATCTCCTGTCTGACACCTACAACGATGAACGTCGCGAGCTGATATCCGCAGAAGCCTCGATGGAGCTTCGGCCTGGCAGGATCGCGGGCTTCGAAACGCAATATGATCTGACGATGGCCATGCTGGGTGGCAGGGGTTCGGCGAAAGGACCACCAGTCTACGAGCCGACGATGGCGCATCTATCGGAAAAGCGGGGCGATACGGTCCATATCGATGTCATCGACCGTGAGGGGAACATGGTGTCCGTCACGCCGTCCGGCGGCTGGTTGCAATCGTCTCCCGTCATCCCGGGGTTGGGCTTTTGCCTCAACTCCCGCGCCCAGATGTTTTGGCTGAGCGAGGGTCTGCCAACGTCGCTTGCTCCCGGCAAACGGCCGCGCACCACCCTCACCCCGTCACTTGCTCTCTTCGAAGGCCGCCCGGCCATGGCATTTGGCACGCCCGGCGGCGACCAGCAGGATCAATGGCAGCTTCCATTCTTCCTTCGCCATGTCCACCACGGTATGAACCTTCAGGCGGCGATCGACCAGCCGCTGTTCCACACAACGCATTTTCCCAGCAGCTTCTATCCACGCACCAGTCAACCGGGCAACATTACCGTCGAGGCCGGCGTCGGCACGGACGTACTGAAAGCACTGCGCCAGAAAGGCCATGAAATCACGGTTGCCGATCCCTGGACGGTGGGACGCATGACGGGCGCCAAGCGCGATGCCGACGGGTTATTGCGGGCGGCGGCAACACCGAGGTTGATGCAAGCCTATGCGGTAGGAAGGTAAGTAAACGATGACGAACACTTTAACTGCCACTGCTCCGGAAAACGCTGCCAACGTCGCCACCTCCAGGCCTGTCCTGTCAGTCGAAGGACTGACCACATCATTCAGCGTGGATGGTGACTGGAAAAGCGTGGTCCGCGACGTCTCATTTGATGTCATGCCCGGCGAGACCGTTGCCATCGTCGGCGAATCCGGTTCCGGCAAGAGCGTGACCTCTCTCTCCATCATGCGCCTTCTCGCCAAGGGTACGAGCCGCATTAATGGCAAGATCATCCTGAACGGCAAGGATCTCCTGTCGCTCACGGACAGGCAGATGCGCGATGTGCGCGGCAATGACGCTTCGATGATCTTTCAGGAGCCGATGACCAGCCTCAACCCGATCTTCACCATGGGCCGGCAGATATCGGAAGCTTTGACCTGCCACAGCAATCTGTCGCAGGCCGACGCACGGGCGGAGACCATACGGCTCCTTGAAAAAGTGCGCATCCCCAACGCATCATCACGTTTCGACGAATATCCGCACCAGTTTTCCGGCGGTATGCGCCAGCGTGTGATGATCGCCATGGCCCTCGCCAGCCGGCCAAAACTTCTCATTGCCGATGAGCCTACAACTGCACTGGATGTGACAATTCAGGGCCAGATTCTCGATCTGATCAAGGTTTTGCAGGAAGAGGAAGGCATGGCCGTTCTCTTCATCACCCATGATATGGGCGTGGTCGCGGAGATTTCCGACCGCACAATAGTTATGTATCGCGGTGAGGCAGTCGAGAGCGGCCCGACCGACGATATCTTCCATCGCGGCAAACACCCGTATACGCGCGCCCTGCTTTCCGCTGTGCCGCGATTGGGTTCGATGAAGGACAGGCACTGGCCGCTGCGGTTTCCGATCGTCGATGTTACCACCGGTGAATCCACCGTCCCGGCCGAAGTCGCCGACACAGTCGACAAGCGCAAGACACCAATCCTCGAAGTCAAGAACCTCACCACGCGCTTCGATATCCGCTCCGGCTTGTTTGGACGCAAGTCCGGCGCCATCCACGCGGTGGAAAACGTCTCCTTCGATCTGTTTCAGGGCGAAACGCTGTCACTCGTCGGCGAGTCCGGCTGCGGAAAATCCACCACCGGCCGCTCGATCACCCGGCTTGTGCAACCCGACAGTGGCGAGGTTTACCTCGACGGCTACAATGTTCTCACTCTGGACCCGGCGAGCCTGCGCAATATGCGCAAGAGCATCCAGATGATCTTCCAGGACCCTTTCGCCAGTCTCAATCCACGCATGAGTGTCGGCGCAACGATCGCCGAACCCTTCATTGCCCACAAGCTTGGATCGAAGAAGCAAGCACAGGACAAAACGGTGGATCTGCTTGAACGTGTCGGTCTGACCGCGGATATGATGAAACGCTATCCGCACGAGTTCTCCGGCGGCCAGCGTCAGCGTATCGCCATCGCCCGTGCGCTCGCTCTTGACCCAAAGGTCATCGTTGCGGACGAGTCCGTCTCGGCGCTTGACGTTTCTATCAAGGCGCAGGTGGTCAATCTGCTGCTCGATCTGCAACAGAGCTTCAATTTGGCATTCCTGTTCATTTCCCACGATATGGCCGTGGTCGAACGAGTGAGCCATCGGGTCGCCGTCATGTACCTTGGCGAAATCGTCGAGATTGGTCCGCGCGCCGCGGTGTTCGAGAATCCCCAGCACGACTACACGAAAAAGTTGATGGCTGCGGTACCGGTTCCCGATCCCGCGCGCCGTCAGATCAAGCGCAATGTGGCTATCGACGAATTGAAAAGCCCGGTTCGCCCGGCCAGCTACATTCCGCCGATCCGGACATACAGTGAGGTGACCACGGGTCACTTCGTCCAGCTAGCATGATTTACTTGAGTATTGTGACGAGCGCTGGCAGTGCCAGCGAAAGGCCTGATCCACACAAAAGCACGAACACCATCCATCGCATCGCCACAGGAGAAAGCGGCGGTGGCAGCCGCCGGGCCAATTGGGTGCCTGCCATGACACTGAACACCGCCAAAAGCGATGGCCAGTAGGATGGCGCCGGGAATGTGCCGTCGCCGATGACCACCGCAAGGCGGATCAGTGCATTCAGCGCGAAAACCGATACCAGCGTTTCGCGGATCGCGACATACGAAAAGGATGAGCGGTGGAAATGATAGACGAGCGGCGGCCCGCTGGCCGAAAACAAACCGCTCATGATGCCGGAGAGTGCGCCAAAGAACAGGTATGATCTCTTGCTCTGCGGCGCGGTGTCCCTGGAAGGCGGTTTGATCAGCGGCAGGCTTGAAACAACGATCACTACGCCAAGCACGATGCGCAGCATCAGCAGACTGTTGCTCGCCAGATGATCGAGAAGGAAATAGCCGACCACCAACATCGGCAGGCTGCTCCAAAGGACGAGGACCAGTCGCGGCAGCAGTACGTCGCGCCAGCCCTTGGTCAACATGATACCTGCGTTGAAGAGTGTCAGAACGCCGACGATGACGGCAGCGTCGCGCAGTGGCATGACAGAACTGATGCCGACGGCTCCCATGAGCAGCAAGCCAAAGGCAAAGCCGGTGAGCGTCTGTACATACGCTGCGGCACCGGCCATGAGCACGAAGCCAATTATTTCAGTGAGGTTCATTGTCCGTGCATTGTCACTGGCTGCCGTCGAGTGTCAGCAGAAGATTGGCCAGCAGTGCCGTACGCGGCGCGATGCTGTCCCACAGGATATGCTCGTCAAACGTATGCGCACCGGCACCATCGGCACCGAGCCCATCGAGGGTGGGCACGCCGAGAGAGGCGCTGAAATTTCCATCGGAGCCACCGCCGGTGCTAACCCCAACAAGAGTAATACCCAGCGGCGCCGCAAGACTTGAGGCGTGAGCGAACAGCGATTTCGCTGCTGGCGTCTGGCTGAACGGCGGACGGTTGAGGCCGCCGGTGATCTCGACGGAAATATCCGGATCGCTCGATTCCAGGTTTTCAATAATTCCAGTAATTTCCTTGGCAGCGGCAGCGTCTGGCAGCCGCACATCGACGAGCATGTTGCATTCGGCTGGAACGGTATTGCGCCCTGTGCCGCCATGGATGGTGCCGACAGTCACGGTAATGCCCCGTGCGGGATCATTGAGCGCTTCCAGCGCCAGAACGATCTTTGCCGCCTCGCGGATAGCGCTGCGGCCAATGTGGGGATGGGTTCCGGCATGGGACGCGCGTCCGCGCACCTTGATGTCATACATGCCGACCCCCTTGCGAGCCACGACGATCTTGCCGCCGTCCCTGGCTGGTTCAACCACCAGCGCATAGCACGCATTGCCGGAATGCTGCTCGATGAGCGCACGCGAACTCGTGCTGCCCATTTCCTCGTCCGGAACATACATGATGGTGACCGGCAGCTTCGGACCATTGCCGCGATCAAGCGCAAGCTTGAGGGCTTCCAGCGCTATCAGCGCACCGGATTTCATGTCATAAATGCCGGGCCCATAGATGCGGTTGCCGTCCTCGCGCCATGGCAGCTGGTTCAAAATCGTTCCCGCAGCATGAACGGTATCGAGATGCGCCAGGATCAGAATGCCCTTTTTGGCAGGCTCGATCCGATGCCCCGAACTGACGATCAGGGTATCGCCAAAACCCAGCGTTCCGGCGACGCGTTGGGTTTTCAGCTCCAGGCTCGCCGCCAGCATTTGAACCCGATCTGCCAATCCGTTGACCGCACCCGCGTCGGGCGTGTGCGTTTCGATCTCTACCCACTGCCGCAATTCAGCGAGCAACCGAGAAACATCGATATCATCGGCTGAAATTTCCTGGTTCAACGTCATGGTCGTCCTCTTTCCATGCAATGCAAATCTTAAGCCGGCACCAGCCGGATATGATGAACCGTCTCTTCAGCGACCCGGCGTTCGCTATAGAGGAGCGGCACATATTGGCCGCTCGCCCAGGTTTCTGCCAAACTCGCGTAAAAGGGCGAACGGGGATCGCCGGACTGACCCGGAGTATTGATGCAGACGCAGTTGTCCCAATCACCTATATCCATGACCAACCGGACCGAGGCGCCGGAGATCACGTGGAAATCGCTCATGCGATAGCCAGCATTCATCGGTGTCGAACGGCTACCGCCGATGGGCAGCGGTCCCACATCCCAGATACCGGCATCCTCCCTCATCACACCGCTTGCCGCATGTTCGAAAACCATCTGATGCAACTTGCCCCAAGCCCATTGCACAGGATCGCCGCCAAGACGTTTCTTGCAGTCGGTAAAAGCCGCCACCAGCGTATCGAATAGCATGGCATCGCGTGCTTCCATTGGATCGTCGCCCATGCGGGCATCCGGCGCTTCCAGAATACCCAGCAACACGTCCACGTCACCCGGAACGAGCAGAGCCCTGACGGCTGGGTCAGGAGCAAAACGCGCAAAGATTGCCGGCCGCAAGTGCTTCATCCACCACACCTCGAAGAGCGCTGCAGCAGCGCTCCCGGCCTCGAGACGGTGATCCCAACCGGCAAATACGTCGAGTGCAGATTGCAGGGCGTCAACGGGTTTCGATCGCTGTGCGGCTGCCCTGTCAAGGAGCGCACAAATGCGCATTGCCGGACGCGAGGTCACATCGGTCTGCAGGGCAATGGCAGCTTGCAGGGAATGTGCCCGATCATCTGCCAGCACGGATTTGATGCGCATGGCGCGGCTGCCTTCGACCCATTCATGGCCGATTGTCAGTGCATCCGGCGTACGATCAGCGGGCAGGTTCATCTCGTTCGCTGTGGCAACGAATCCGGCTTCAGGATTGACGCTGTGTGGAAGCTCGTCGGCGGCCAGAAAACCCTTCCACTCGTAACGGCCGTCGCCTGGGACTGGCAGTAGTCCATTCCAGTTCGGCCGCACCGGCGTGAAGCCAGCGGCAAACCAACCGACATTGCCGGCAGTATCGGCACAGACATGATTGACCGAGGGGGTTCCCCAAGCGGACAGAGACGTCCCGAAATCCGCCACGGACATCGCGCGCATGGCTGACAGGCTGCCGAGATAAGCAGCGGAACCTGGCGATAGCCAGACGGAGCGCAAAGCAATCGCCAGATGTTTTTCCGGATTCTCGTAAAGCACGGGACCATGCCGCGTAAAGGAAAGTGTCAGCGTTTGTTCGGCTTCGCCCTTGACGCTGAATTTTTCACTGACGCGTTCGATCTTTTCCCAATCATCGCGATAGCGGTAGAAATCCGGGTTCTCCGGTTTCGTCTCGTAAACATAGACGTCTTCCTGGTCGGCACCGAAAATCGTCAGGCCGAAGGCGGTTGTGCCATTGTGGCCGAGCGAGATCCCGGGCGCAGTGGGTTCGCCCGTGCCGATGGCGTTGAAGCCCGGCGCCTGAAGATGCACCAGATAGCGCAGCGACGGCACCGCGTGGGTGCGATGCGGATCACTGGCAAGAATTGGCCGCCCGGTATCGGTACGCGATCCATGTACGACCCAGTTGTTGGACCCCTCCTCGGTGGTGGCGCGGATGACATCCCCGAGGTCCGTCACTTCCACCCACTTCCATACGTCTTCCAGCCCAGCTTGAAGCCGCGCAGGTTCGAAGGTCACCGGCGCCGTTGCCAGCTTGAAAAGCTGAAGCGCCACGATCGGGATATCGGCAAGGTTGAGCCCGGAAGCGACCTTGAGTTCCGTTGGCGGTTCGATATTGGCGCGTAGGAGATCCGTTTCCGCGTTGCTCAAGGCGAGTACATTGGCGCGAAGGATTTCCGAAGCGCCGTTACGGGTGAGCGCATGGGTGCGGACGCGGACCACATCTTCCGGCTGCCAGCGTGAGGGCCGTGTGCCAAACAGCGCGAATTCCGGCGGCAGGCGCGCAGGTTCCTGCAGTGCGAGGCCTATATAGGCATTGATGCCAGCGGTGAACGCTTCACAGATTTCTCGGGTGTCCGGCGCATAGGATGTCCACTCGACTGACATGTGGCCGCGATAGAGAAAATGCCGGGCCGCATGATCCTGCGCCAGATAGCCGGGACCGAAATCCGCCGCCAGCAGGCCAAGGCCGCGCTTGCGCCAGAGATCGAGCTGCCACAGACGGTCGCGCGCCGCGTTGAACCCTTGCACGAAAAACAGATCTGCTTCGCTTTCCGCTTTGATGTGCGGGATACCCCAGCGATCAATGCGAATTTCGGCGGGCCTTTGCAATCCGGCGAGCGTGTGGCTTTCAGTGTTCATATCGGTTTTTACCTCAGGCGTTGTGGCAGGCGACAAGGGCGCCATCCACCCTTGGAGTCAGTTCGGGCCGCTCGCGCGAGCAGATCTCCGTCGCGAGCGGGCAGCGCGTGTGGAAAGCACACCCCGAGGGAATATTGGAAGGGCTTGGCAATTCACCGCTGAGAATGTGACGCTCCTTGTTGCGCTGCACTTCCGGATCGGCTTCAGGCACCGCCGACATCAGCGCCTTGGTATAGGGATGTTTGGGATCGGCGAAGAACGTATCCCGGTCGGCCATCTCGACAAAGCGGCCGAGATACATGACGACGACGCGGTCGCAGATATGCCGAACGACGGCCAGATCATGCGAGACGAAGAGATAGGAAACGCCGGTGCGCTTCTGCAGCGCCACGAGCAGATTGAGGATTTGGGCGCGCACCGATACGTCGAGCGCCGATACCGGCTCATCGCAAACGACAAGTGCAGGCTCCAGCGCCAGTGCCCGGGCGATGACAACGCGCTGGCGCTGGCCGCCGGAAAGCTGGTGCGGATAGCGATCCGCATGTTCGGAGCGCAGACCGACCTGAACCAATAGCTCGCTGACACGTTGTTTCAATGCGTTGCCGCGAGCGATACCGCGAACCTGCAGCGGCTCGGCAATGGCTGCGCCGATCTTGAAGCGCGGATCAAGCGACAGCGCCGGATCCTGAAAGATCATCTGCACCTTGCGGCGAATATCATTGAGCGCGCGACCGGTGGCCCCGACGACCTCGTCCTCGCCGATACGGATACTTCCGGTGGTCGGCTGCTGCAGCCCGACGATGGCGTTTGACAGCGTCGATTTCCCACAGCCGGACTCGCCGACCAGAGCCACCGTCTCACCCTTGAGAATATCGAGACTGACGCCGTTGACGGCTTTCACCGTATGGGCCGAACGGCCGAACAGTCCGGCTCGGCCCTGGAAATGCACCGCGACATCACGGATTTCGAGAACATTTTCCGGCGCGCTCATGCGGCAATTTCCTTGAGTTCGTGCATGCGGTCGATATGCCAGCAGGCAGAGCGATGCCCCCCGCCTTGTTCGAAAAGCGGCGGCTGCTCGGCTCGGCAGCGGTCCGTCGCCAAAGGGCAGCGACCGGCGAAACGGCAGCCATCGCCGAACTCGTTCGGGAACGGCACGGAGCCTTCAATCGTGGCGAGATTGGCTTTGGGCGTTACGTCGAGACGCGGCACGCTGGCAAGAAGCAGCGCCGTATAAGGATGTGCCGGGCGGGCAAAGAGGTCGCGCACCGGAGCTATCTCCGCGATGCGGCCGGCATACATGACAGCCACGTGATCGGCGATATCGGCAACGACGCCCATGTCGTGGGTGATGAACACGATGGAGGTGCCGCTCGTCGCCACGAGTTGCTTCATCAGGTCGAGGATTTGCGCCTGGATCGTCACGTCGAGTGCCGTCGTCGGCTCGTCGGCGACAAGAACGCGCGGGCCGCAAATCAGCGCGATGGCGATCATGATGCGCTGGCACATACCGCCTGAAAGCTCGAACGGATACTGGTGCAGCCGGTGGTCGGGATCGGGAATGCCCACCGCCACCAGCATATTGCGTGCCTTGGCTAGAGCCTCAGCCCCTGAAACGGCGTGATGCTGGCGAAACGCGGAGGCGATCTGCGAACCGACTGTTGTCAGCGGATCGAGCGAAGCGCTCGGCTCCTGAAAGATAATCGAGATATCTTTGCCGCGCGCCTTGCGCAGCTGCCGTTCCGACATGGCGGCGAGGTCCGTGCCCTCGAGAAGGATACGCCCTGCGATGCGCCGCGCGGCTGGTGGCAGCAGTCCCAGCATGGCATAGGAGGTCAGCGACTTGCCGCAGCCGGATTCGCCGACCAGCGCCAGAACCTTGCCGGGCGCCACGGTGAAGGAAACGCCATCGACCACATTCGCACCAGCGATTTCGATGGTGAGATTGTCTACGGTCAGGAGTGGCCTTGTTTCCTCACGCATTGCGATCTGTCCCCTTACCCGCGCACGGCTGTGCCAGGCGTCTTGCCGAGTTCGCCGGTCTCGAATGTGCCGATGGAATTGCCGCCATCGACACTGAGCACAGCGCCGGTGATGAACGATGCCTTCTCCGAACAGAGATAGGCGATTGCCGACGGTGCATCGTTCGGCCCACTGGAGCGGCCGAGCGGAATGCGCTTCAGCATGTTCGCGACATACTCGTCCGAGAGCTCGCTAACGCTGCTGCCCGGAGCGAAGCCCGGTTCGACGACATTGACGCGGATGCCATGGACGGCGAGTTCCAGCGCGAGGCCTTTCGACAGGCGCTCAAGCGCGGTCTTCGATGTGCAGTACGGCACCGAGCCATTGCGCATCTGCCGCGACGCGCCAGAGGATATATTTATGATCGAGCCCTTGCGCCTGCCGGCGATCATCAGCTTGGCCATCTCGCGGCTGATGATGAAGGGTGCGCGCAGATTGACACCGAACACCCGGTCCCAATCGGCGATATCCATGTCGAGCAGGCCAAACTTGGTGTAGATGCCCGCATTGTTGATGACAATATCCGGCGCGCCCCAGCGTTCCTTGACCAGCGCGACCAATTCGAGGATCGAGGTTTCGTCGGTCAGCTGCGTTGTGTGCAGCAGGGTTTTGACCGGATCGAGCCCAAGGTCGGTAACGACAGCATTTAGCGCGTCCTTGCGCATGTCGGCGAGGCAAAGCTGCGCACCTTCCACAGCAAAATGCGCGGCGATCCAACGGCCGAAAATACCGGCAGCTCCAGTGATGACGACGGTCTTGTTCTCAAATTCCATAGTATACCTCAACGGGTGCGGGAACGGGGATCGAGCTGGTCGCGCAGCCAGTCGCCAAGGACGTTGACCGAGAATACCAGCAGGAAAAGGCAGATGCCGGGAAAGGCGACGATCCACCAGGCATGTTCGACATATTGCCGTCCCACGCTCATGATCGAGCCCCAGCTTGGCGTGGGCGGCTGGATACCGAGCCCCAGAAACGACAATCCTGCTTCCATCAGAATCATCAGGCCGAACTCGGAGGTAGCAACGATCAGGATTGGCCCGGCGATATTCGGCAGGATATGGTGGAACAAGATGCGGACAGCGCCAGCACCGGCAAGCTCAGACGCTTTGATGAACGGCAGATTGGCGACCTGCAGCGTCTGGGCATAGGCAACGCGGGTGTAGCGTGGCCAGCGGGTAAGACCCAGCACCAGCACGAGCTTGAGAAAACCCGGACCAAGAACGGCAACAGTCAAAACCGCCAGCAGGACGGCGGGGATCGACATCACGATATCGACCATACGCATGATGAGGACTTCCGCCCAACCCCGAAACCAGCCGGCCAGCATGCCAAGCGATACACCGACCAATGTCGACACGATCACCGAGAGAACTGCGACGCTGAGCGAAACGCCTGCTCCGTAGAGAATACGGGTGAGGAGATCGCGGCCGAGATCATCGGTGCCGAGCCAGTAGGTAATGCCGCCGCGCTCGAAGCCCGGGGCCTTGAGACGCCCGAGCAGATTCTGCCGCGTCGGATCGGCGGGCGATATCCACGGCGCCAGGATCGCCATGGCGACGATGAACAGGAGAATGATCGATACGATGATGATCGGCAACGGAACGCGGGAAATACGGCTTCGGGCGGACTGAACGAATGCAACCATCTGCTTCTCCTACCGTACCATGCGGATGCGCGGATCGACGGCCGCATAGACGAAATCGGCGAGCAAACTGGTCAGGACGTAGACACAGGAGATCAAAAGGACGATCACCTGCACCACAAGAAAGTCGCGCGACTGGATGGACTGGATCGCCAACTGGCCAATGCCGGGCCAGGCGAAAACCGTCTCGACGATCACGGCACCGGCAAGAAGATTGCCGATCTCGAGCGCGGCTATGGTGATGACCGGGATCGAGGCGTTGCGCAAAACGTGACGGAAGACCACGGCACCGAGCGATAGCCCACGCGCGCGCCCTGCCCGCACGTAATCCTTGCTGAGTTCATCGAGAACGGCGATACGGGTCATACGGGCAAAGGTCGACATCGAGATGGCGCCCAGCGCGATGGAGGGCATGATCAACGCGCGGATGTCGCCGACACCGGAAGTCGGCAGCCAGCGCAACGTGACCGCAAAGACCGAGATCAGGAGAATGCCGGGCAGGAACGTCGGTACGCTCTGCCCGGTGAGGACGATCGCCGCCAGTATTTTCTCCAGCCAGCCGCCGCGGCGCATGGCCATGATGATACCGACGGGAATGCCAATGCCGATGGCGACGACCAAGGCTCCGGCGGCGAGCATGACCGTGTAGGGCAAGCGCGAGGCAACGATATCAATCGCCGGAACGCGCTGCACCACCGACATGCCGAAGTCGAAGCGGGCAAGATCACTGAGGTAATTGAGATATTGTACCCATAAAGGCCGATCGAAACCGAGTTGGTGGCGCAACTCGTTGATCTGCTCGGTCGAAGCACCTTGCGGCACGAGCAGAAGCGTCGGGTCGCCGGAGAGGTGCATCACGATGAAGACGATCGTGAGCACCCCGAAGATCGCAATAGCTGCCTGAATCAGCCGGCTTCCGGCATATCTGAACATGACAACCTTGCCCTGCTTCTCTCTACTGCTGCCAGCTCATGTCGGTGACGAACATGGCTTCATTGGCTGTCGGCTGCCACTTCAAATGCGAGCTCGCACCATAGACCGAGTAGGCCTGATAGAGGCCGATGCCCGGCACATCCGTGCGCAGAATTTCGTAAGCCTTCTCGTAATCGGCGAGACGCCTGTCTTTGTCCAGTGTCGAGCGCGCACTGTCAACGAGCTTGTCGAATTCCGGATTGCTGTACTTGGCCCAGCTGCTTCCCGTGCGGAACAACGGGAAGATGATACCATCAGCATCCTGGCAGGCGCAGGACCAGCGTCCAAGCGCGACGCTACCCGCATTCGCGGCGTCGCCTTGACGGCGCTTGAGGAACGTTGCCTGATCGAGCGAGACGATCTCCGTATTGAGGCCAACATCATTCAGCATCTGCTGGATGGCCTCGACCAGCGCCCGGTCATAGGCGGGCGACGTCAGGAATTCGATCTTGGCACCTTCGGCCCCGGCCTCCTTGATCAGGTCCTTGGCCTTGTCCGGATCGTATTTGTAACCCACGACCTTGTCCGTATATCCGAAGACTGGCTGTGCACCGAGAACATTGACCGGTGCGCCATAGCCTTGCAGCAGGGCTTCGATCAAACCGGGCGTATCGATGGCGTAGGCAATGGCCTGGCGTACCCGTACATCCTTGGTCGCTCCGGCTTCAGCATTGATATACATGTAACCGACCCGTTCCGTCGGCACGGACAGTATCTGTACACCGGTTTCGCTCTTGAGGCTGATCGCCTGATCGGCTGGCAATTCGCGGATGAGGTCTGCTTTACCGGTGCGCAAATCAGCGATACGCGTCGAGACGTCGGGAACCGCCCGAAAGATCACATGCTGGATTGCCGGCTTTACCCGCCAATAGTGATCATTGGCCTGAAGTTCGGTCTGAACACCCTTTTGCCACTGAACCAGCTTGTACGGGCCGCTGCCCATCGGCTTCTGGTTGAATTCCTGCGCGCCAACCTTTTCCACATAGGCCTTGGGCACGATAGACAGCTTTACCAGCTGCGCAAGGAGCGCTGGATAAGGCGACTTCGTAGTTACCTTGACCGAGGTCGGGCTTGTCGCCTCAGCTTTGACGATCTGGTCGAACTGCGACAGCTGCGCGCTCTTGAGCTTGGGATCGATGATGCGGTTGATGCTGTAAGCAACATCGTCAGCGGTGAGCTTGCTGCCATCCTGGAAGGTCACGTCATCGCGAATATCGAACTCGATAACCGTATCGCTCGTATATTTCCACGCCTTGGCAATCTGCGGCACGATCGCGCCGGAGGTGTCGCGTGTGATCAGATTGTCGAAGATATTGCGATAAACCGAATAGCTGTCCGTATCCCATTGCAGATGCGGGTCGAGCGTCGCCGCATCATTGGGAAGATCTATGGTCAGCGTGTCCTTGGCTGCCTGCGCGTAGGCGGCGGACGTCAGAAGACTGGCGGTAAGCGCTGCGGCCGTTACGAATGTTTTCAGCATGGTTCCCTCTCGTTATAAGTTGCCAAAATCGTCGGATCTGATTGCAAATTCCCTTTCCAGCGCCTCAGCGCGACAGACCTGCCTCCGCGGCGCAATAGGCAGCGAGCTCGGCATGCGTGCAGAACCACACATCGCCTTTGGCCTGGGCCTGGCGAATAATCTCCTCGAGGAGGAAAATGCGCGAACGATGACCGGAATGATGCGGATGCAGCGTCAGCTGGAATACGCCGCGTTCCTCGTACGCCACATCGAGCTCGCGCTGAAGAATGTCGAGCACCATCGCCGGGCCACCGTAGGGTCTTGCCCCTCCCATACGGTCCATATTGAAATAGGGCGCATCGTCGCGAATCCATTCGACGGGAATTTCGACGATACCGGTGGGCTCGCCATCCTCGGTGAGTTCATAAGGTTCGTCGTCGGCCATCAGGGACGAGTCATAGAGCAGGCCCATCTCGCGGATGATTTTAAGTGTCGAAGGGGTAAAATCCCATGAGGCAGTTCGCATGCCAACAGGCCGCTGACCGGAAATGCGCTCCAGCATGTCAGCAGCACGTAAAGACAACGAACGTTCGGTTTCTTCATCGAGCTTCGAGTTGAACTCATGGATCCAGCTGTGAATGCCAAGCTCATGGCCGGACGCGACGACGGCGCGGGCCTCGTCAGCATTGATCATGGCGGAGACCGCCGGCATGAAGATCGAAGCCGGAACCGCATATTTCTCCAGCAGCTTCAAGATACGCGGCATGCCCGCCCTGGCGCCATACTGACCCTGGCTGAGACGGCATATGGAACCACCGCCGTTTCGAAGTTCGACAGTCTCATGATCGGCATCGAAAGACAGAGCAACGGCCATGCGAGCCCCGTCTTTCCACACCTTTGGCTTGAGCGAAATACCAGCGCGAACCTTGGCTGTTTTCTGGCGCCAGACGTCTTCGGGCCATGCCCATGGTTCATGTGACGCATTTTCTTTCGCCGGATTTGTCATATGGTGCTCATCTTCACGGGCAGTTGTACCAACACCCCGCGATGATCTCGGCGGACCACCTGGATGTCGGTTTTCTGAGCAGGAGTTTAGTAAGCCTTTGCAATAGTCAGCAACGGGGGTTTCGTTCATATATATGAACTCTGAAGTAAAAAGCGCCGGTCGAATCCTCGACATTTTGGAATATATGTCCGATTGCCGCGAACCCATTCCGCTGGCGCGGATTATCCGTGACCTTTCCTTACCGAAAAGCAGCGCGCATGGTCTCGTGCAGACGCTTGCCGCGCGCGGCCATGTGAGTCGCAACAGCGCGGGGCATTACATGCTGGTCGAATCCAGCCGGCATGGCTTTCCGTTCCGTCGGCACGAAGAGCCGCTTGTCGTCATCGCCATGCCCTTCATGGAGCGGCTGCGCGATGAGTCCGGCGAAACAGTTCTCTTAAGCACCATGAACGCGCGTTGCGATATGAGACGGCTGGCCAAATGCGTCAGTCGTCACCCGGTGCGTTACGACGTGAACATGGATGCGGCCATCACCGCCTATTGTACGGCGACCGGCCGCGTACTTTTGGCGCATGCACCGGCCGAAGTGCTCGAAAGCTATCTCGCCCGCGTCCAGTTGCTGTCCTATACTGGCTTCACGATCACCGACATCGGCAAGATTCGCGACATACTGGTGAAGGTGCGCCGCGATGGCTATGCCATCAACGACCAGGAGTTCATAACGGGTTCCACCGGCATTGCCACCCCGCTCTACGATGCGGAAGGCAATGTCGTTGCGGCGCTGAATCTTGGCACATTGACAAGCCGCTACGTGCAAAGGCGCGAGGAACTCCTCCTGCTGCTGCGAAGCGCGGCCGATCAGATCAGCCGCGCTTCTGGCTACAGAAACTGACCAGGCGGAACAGCGCGCCAGAAAGAGGAACGGATCGAGCTGTTCACCCGGTCAGCCGATGAGAATATCTCACTGCCCGTAATAGCTGCCCAACATAATGACAGCCACACCCGCAAGGATCACGAGCCACAGCCGCAGGAAAACACCCAGCTCTTCGCGGTAGCCAGCAGGGGTGATTTCCGCCTCGCTGGTCCTCTTAGGGGGCAATGTAACCCGCTGTGCATGGTGTATATGCTGGGCCGCATAGTAGATTCCGGAACGCGGAAGCATCGTATTCATCCTTCTTGTTGTCGTGGCTTGTTTTGGTGCGATGAACGCACTCCCGGCGGCCGGGCAAGCACACAACTTCAGGATAGAAAGGGACGAATATTTTTTCGATTGGACCAAAATCGCAAAGATATAAAAATGTTATGGTGAGAACCGCGAGAATATATCAACGCGCAAGTTTGCCACATCACTCACGGCAACTTTGTTCATCTTCGCGCGTTGGGCAACTTGTACAGGGTCTCCATTCACGGGGTCAGCCATGAAAACCGCCTTTGTCATTATCGTGGTGCTGCTGGTGCTCGCGTTGCTCGCAGCGGCCGGCGTTTATTTCTATTCGCAGGAGTCCGCGACTGTTCCTGTTGAACAAGGATATGGCCCCAATCCGACCCTGCCTCCGCCCAATCCCAAACCAATCGCGACAGTCAATATCGCCGAGGCCTCGTCCTGGGCTGAAGGCAAAACCCCGACAGTTGCCGCGGGGATGAAAGTCAACGCCTTCGCCAAGGACCTTGACCACCCACGCTGGCTGCATGTCCTGCCCAACGGCGATGTGCTTGTAGCCGAAACCGACGCACCTCCCAGACAAAACCAGTCCTTCAGCGTTCGCGGCTGGATTGAGGGTTTCATCATGAGCAGAGCCGGTGCAAGGGTTAAAAGCGCTAACCGCATCACGCTGTTGCGGGACGCCGACAATGACGGCGTGGCCGAGATGAAAGAGACCTTTCTTGAGAACCTGAATTCGCCCTTCGGAATGACCCTTTCGAATGGCAAGCTCTACGTCGCCAATACCGATGCGATCGTTGCCTTCCCATACGCCGACGGTGAGACAAAGATCACGGCCTCGCCCGAAAAGATCGCGAACCTCCCCAGCGGTCCGATCAATCACCACTGGACGAAAGACGTGATCGCCAGCCCCGATGGCTCCAGGCTCTACGCAACAGTTGGATCGAACAGCAATGTCGGCGAGAACGGCATCGATGCGGAAAACAACCGCGCAGCGGTCCTGGAGATCGACCTGAACACGAAGAAAACAAGGCTCTTCGCCTGGGGTCTCAGAAACCCGAACGGCCTATCCTGGAATCCCGATAGTGGCGCGCTCTGGGTAGCGGTCAATGAACGGGATGAGATCGGCAGCGATCTTGTCCCGGACTATATGACATCCGTCAAGGACGGCGGATTTTACGGCTGGCCATACAGCTATTACGGTCAGAATGTCGACGTGCGCGTCAGCCCGCAAAATCCCGAGCTTGTCGCTTCGGCCATCAAGCCGGACTATGCGCTTGGTCCGCACACCGCTTCGCTGGGTTTGACATTCTATGTCGATTCACTGTTTGGCCCTGAATACAAAAACGGCGCCTTTGTGGGCCAGCACGGCTCCTGGAACCGCAAGCCGCGCAGCGGGTACAAGGTCATCTTTGTTCCGTTCAGCAATGGCAAGCCGAATGGGCCGCCGAAGGATATTCTGACGGGCTTCGTCGAAGGCGATAAGGCCTTGGGCCGGCCTGTGGGCGTGGCCGTCGACAAGGCCGGTGCTCTTCTGGTGGCGGATGATGTTGGCAACACCATATGGCGGGTCACCCCCTCCGCACCGTGAATCGGGAACCTATTGCACCCTGGTCGGTTAGTGTCGAGAACGGGAGTGCAATCATGGCTGAGTATTCATGGCTTCTGATACTGATTGGCGGGCCCTTCATATTGGGTCTATTGCTGGCGCTCGGAATGAGACAGCGCCGTTTGAGCCGTTATGAACGGGAAGCTCGCGATCAGGCGACCGACCGGATCTATCGCGAAGAGCAGTAATGGTTAGTGCGTCAAGAAGAGCGTCTTGACCTCCGCCAGTAGCGTCTGGGGGCTTCGCCTCGAAAGGTAAGGGCTTTTGTCCATGACCTATCTGCGAACGATTTCGTGAAATTCGTCGCGTTGGCCGGGAACGTCCTCGCCCACCACAAGACCGAGCCCTTCCCGATCGAACAGCGCGAACCATTCATCCCATTCGACCAGACGCGGCCTGCCGAAATCGTCGGGACGATCCGCGCCCTGATCATCATCATCCTCGTAGGCATGCTGGCCGAACTGGATGGAGAGCACCGGTTCGTCATTGCCGATCAAATCTGCCGGATCGCGGATGGCAGGTATGCCCGATCGCCCCGCAGCCCAGTCCCGAATCTCCTGATGGTCCGTAAGCAATCTGGTCTCAGTCATTGGATCTTTCTCCTGTACATTTTCTAACGCGTCAAAAGTACCGGGGTTCCCCGTGTGTAGTAGGCTGGGCACGCGTGCGTTCACAATTTTCTGTCCGCCGGGAACATTTTGCTTCCTCGCGGCTTGAAACTCAACGAAGCCCCGACCAGTCAATTGCGACAAGGAACAGACCATGGATAGCGGCATCACGATCAAACCATATTCCCACCCCGTGACCGTACGATTTCACGATGTCGTTATTGCTTCGACGGAGCGGGCATTGGAACTGCTGGAGCCCGGGCACCATTCCGTTCTCTATATCCCCTTCGATGACATCTATTTCGTCCATCTGGAAAAAACCGATACCAGCACGAAATGCCCTTGGAAGGGAACCGCATCCTATTGGCGGGTCAGAGGCCAAGGAGAGTCGGCGAAGGATGCCATGTGGGCCTATGAAGAGCCGATATCGGATGTCGCAGCGATCCAGGATCATGGGGCGTTCGATCCGAAGAAAGTAACGTTCGAATGAACGATCATTGGAGGTTTCAAAATGGCCGACAAGCCAAAAGAAAAATGGTCCCAGGAGGTCACCGAGCACAGTGACGCGCTAGACCTTGAGGCTCATGTCTTCGAACAGCACGACCCGCACAAGATTGCCGTCTCGCTGAAGCGGTCCGCGGAACACTCCGACCGGCGCAAATCCAGTCCATTCCGGTCCGCCATGTCGATGCTGACTTTCTATATCAACCGCGCAGGTCGCAACCTGCCGGAAAAACAAAAGAGAGTATTGGACGAATTGAGGAAGGAATTTGGCCGCTCCTGACGGCGTGTCCGCTGATAGACATACAATTGCGCTTATCCGTAAACGGCGTACTGTTCTTGCTTGAATAATGCAGAAGGGTACTCGGATGGGCCAAAGGCTGGACCACAAATTGGAATGCGCAAACTGTGGTACAATCTATCTGGACATACCTGCAGACGTAAAATCGAGTTCACCGATACATTGCAGTTCCTGCGGCAATTTTCTTGGCTCGTGGGGCGATCTCGAAACCGATTTCGCCCGGCAAGGTGGACATCACGGCGTCTTCCGCATGGAAAAAGGTGTGATTACCCGGCTTGACGAGCCTGGCCAAGTTCTTCGCGATCCGGCCAACGAGAACACGCCCAAGCCTTCCGACGAGGTCGTCTAGGACAAATTTTGTCTAAGTCGAAGATTTTCCATCGCTTTTCAACGTGCCATTAAGGGCGAGCGCCTTGAGTTTCATGCCGCTCGTCCTCAATAGCCGCCCTGACAGGCCCTGGCGAATTCGTTGCGGGCTTCCGATGAGAATATTCGCCTTCGGCACACTGAAGAAAGGTTTCCCGCTTCATGCCCACGGCCTGAGCGATGCAGCGTTTCTTGGAAATTACCGCAGATCAAAATCTGCCAACAGGACGGCAGTCAGGCAGGCTGGGCATTTGTATTCCTCAAATCGGCGGACCTCGCGATCCCTGTTTATTCGGGTTGCCTGGATGAATATCTTGATGGAAGGTTCATCCCGCCATGGGAACGGCAAAGAGAGTGAAGAAGAGCCCGCCACGAAGTGACGGGCTTTTTTGGATCATTTGTTCTTGTGGCTCTGCTGACCAGCTTTTGCAGGCTGCTCGCTTGTTCCGCCACGCGTCGAACCGGACCCTTGCTGAGTCCTTTTCATCCCTTCCTGCTGTTGCTGGCCGGGCATGTTCTTGTGGCTCTGCTGATCCGCTTTCGATTGCTTTTCCGATGAACCACCACGTGTTTTTTCATTGCTGGGCATATTTTCCTCCTTCGGGTTTTTCCCTCTCCATGCCCTTTCAACCCACGACTCTTCCAATTGTTCCAACGAAAATCATACCGGCGAGGATCAAAAGGCGGATGCTCGGGCGTTCGGCCAACCTGGTGGCAAATGAACGCAATCCTGAAAGTCGGCGCTCTTGCTTGCCATGATCGTCAAATCCTCCAACTCTCGAGAACCATATCGGTCGTCGCTGTTTCCACTTGCTGAGAGTGTCGCTGATGATAATGCGTCAGCATGGCATCATGATGCCATCGAAGTGTTACTGCGCCCTCTGTGCGTCCAATCGGACGTTATACGCAGTAACCGATCGCGGGAGGTGTCACTTCCGTCGTGCCTCAAATAAATTAGCCGAATGAATATCCTGCGCCGCGCACGGTGCGGATCGGATCGATGGAGCGGCCGATATTGATGGCCTTGCGCAACCGTCCGACATGAACGTCGACAGTGCGGTCATCGACATAGATATCCGCGCCCCAGACATTGTCGAGCAATTGCCCGCGCGAGAAGACACGGCCCGGTGACTGCATCAGGAATTCCAGGAGGCGAAATTCCGTCGGTCCAAGCTTCAGCTCGCGTTCCTTGCGGTAGACACGGTGTTGCTCGCGGTCGAGCTTGAGGTCGCCAAAGCTTAGCACGTGCGACAGCAGGCTCGGGTTGACCCGGCGCAACATGGATTTGATGCGTGCAAGCAGCTCCGGTGTCGAGAACGGCTTGACCATGTAATCATCCGCGCCGGTTGCCAGACCGCGCACCCGCTCGCTTTCCTCGCCGCGTGCCGTCAGCATGATGATCGGCAGGATTTCCGTTTCGCGCCTGGCTCTCAGCCGCCGGCACAATTCGATGCCGGAAAGGCCTGGCAGCATCCAGTCCAGGATCAACAGATCCGGCACCTTCTCGCGCAAGGCTATTTCCGCTTCGTCACCGCGTGCGATGGTCTCGACTGCATAGCCTTCAGCTTCAAGATTGTACCTGAGGAGGACGCTCAAGGCTTCCTCGTCTTCCACAACAGTGATTTTGGGAGCTATAGCCATTTTCTACCTTTGAAAACTTAGGATGCGAGATGTTCATCCACCACGATCGTGTGGGATTGATCTTCCTTCGGGCGCTCTGCCGGAAGCTGCGTTCCCGTCACGATATAATAGACTGTCTCTGCTATGTTCGTCGCATGGTCGCCGATGCGTTCGATGTTCTTTGCACAGAAAAGAAGATGCGTGCAGGCCGAAATGTTGCGCGGATCTTCCATCATGTAGGTCAGGAGTTCGCGGAACAATGACGTATAGAGCGCGTCGATCTCGTCATCGCGCTCGCGTACGATATTGACCTGAGCGACCGAACGTGTGGCGTAGGCATCGAGAACATCCTTGAGTTGCGTCAGCGCCAGTTCAGCGATGGTTTGCAATCCGCGATAGACCGAGAGCGTCTGCCTTGTATCGGTAACCGCAACGACGCGTTTTGCGATGTTCTTGCCAAGGTCGCCGATGCGTTCGAGATCCGATGAAATGCGGATTGTGCCGATGACTTCACGCAGATCGATCGCCATAGGCTGGCGCTTGCCGATGATGGTAATCGCCTTTTCGTCAATCTCGCGCTGACCGGCATCGAGGATCAAATCGTCCGAGATCACCCGCTGTGCCAGGGCGTTGTCGGAATTGACCATGGCAGCGACAGCCTGCTCGACCATGCGCTCCGCATGCCCGCCCATCTCGGCGATCTTGTGCGTCAGGAATTTCAGTTCGTCGTCGTAGGAACGGACGGTGTGCTGTGCTGTCTGTTCGGTCATGGTATCAACCTCTTTCCCGGGATCAGCCGAAGCGTCCGGTGATGTAGTCTTGTGTGCGCTTTTCCGTCGGGCTGGTGAACATCATTTCCGTATCACCAACTTCAACGAGATTGCCGAGATGGAACATGGCCGTACGCTGCGATACGCGCGCCGCCTGCTGCATCGAGTGCGTAACGATGACGATCGTATAATTCTCGCGCAATTCGTCGATCAGCTCCTCCACCTTGGCGGTGGCGATCGGATCGAGTGCCGAGCACGGCTCATCCATCAGGATGACTTCCGGGCTGACAGCGATGGCGCGCGCAATGCACAGGCGCTGCTGCTGGCCGCCAGAGAGACCGGTACCCGCTTCGTGCAGGCGATCCTTCACCTCTTCGAACAGACTGGCGCGGCGCAGGCTCTTCTCGACGATTTCCTCGAGTTGCTGGCGGTTCTTGGCAAGACCGTGAATACGCGGTCCGTACGCCACGTTTTCGAAAATCGACTTCGGGAAGGGATTGGGCTTCTGGAATACCATGCCGACACGGGCACGCAGTTCCACCACATCGATCTTCGGATTGTAGATATCCTCATCGTCGAGCGTGATCATGCCGCCGATCTTGCAGCCTTCGATCGTGTCATTCATGCGGTTGAGGCTGCGCAGGAAAGTGGACTTGCCGCAGCCCGAGGGACCGATCAAAGCCGTTACCATCTTCTCCGGCACATCGAGGCTGACACCGAACAGCGCCTGCTTGTCACCATAGTGCACGGTGACGTCCTTGCCCTGCATCTTGATCGCGTTTCCCTGAGCGCTCATTTTGTCATTTACCGCTTTTTCGAGATTTCGTTCCGTCATCAGGTTCATAATTAGAGCCTTTCCCGACCCGTTACCACCGCCGCTCGAAGCGGCGACGCAGAATGATGGCTGTGATGTTCATGACCGCGAGGAAAATCAACAACACGATGATAGCGCCAGACGTCCGCTCGACAAAGGCGCGTTCCGCCTCATTCGCCCACATATAGATCTGCACCGGCAGTGCCGTGGACGGATCGAGCGGCGTAACCGGACTGTTGGCGACGAACGCGACCATGCCGATCAGAAGCAGTGGAGCCGTTTCACCAAGGGCATGCGCAAGACCGATGATCGTGCCTGTCAGGATGCCAGGTGCGGCAAGCGGCAGGACATGGTGGAAAACCATCTGCGTCTTCGACGCTCCGATGCCAAGAGCTGCCGCGCGGATCGATGGCGGAACGGCCCGCAGCGCTGCACGTGTCGCGATGATGATCGTCGGCAATGTCATCAGCGTCAGCACCATACCGCCGACCAGCGAAGCCGACCGCGGCATGTGGAAGAAGTTGATGAAGACAGCCAACCCGAGAAGCCCGAACACGATCGATGGAACAGCCGCGAGATTGTTGATGTTGACTTCGATGATATCCGTCAGCCGGCTCTTCTTGGCATATTCCTCGAGATAGATCGAAGCGGCAACGCCGATCGGCAGGGAAAGACACAGGACGATCAGCATCATATAGAGCGACCCGATGAGCGCGACGCCAAGACCCGATGTCTCGGGGCGGCTCGACGCGCCATAGGTAAAGAGGCCCGTATTGAAGCGCTGGGCCATGACGCCCTCGCCCTTCAGCTTGTTCATCCACTCGACCTGCTGGTCGGAAACCTTGCGGCGGGTCTGATCGACGCTGAGATCGATCTGGCCCTTGAAGGCGGAATCGATATCGGCACCGGTCAGTACCCAGATGTTCTGCGTGGTTCCTATCAGCGAAGGATTGCCGGCAACGAGTTCGCGCAATTGTCCACGGACGCCCTCAGAAAAGAGCTTGCCCAGTTCACGCATTGCCGGCTTGTTCGTCGAGGGAACGCCCAGTTTTTCGGCCAGCGCATTGCGTGCCAGGATCGGATAGTTGGCCGTCAGCAGGACGTTCGGATCGGTCGCACGCTTGTTGTCCGGATCGATGATCTTCGGGTCGAGATTGATCGCGAGATTGACCTCGGTTTGCCAAAAAGCGGTGTAGCCGTTGGAAAACACCGAATACATCAAGGCGATCAGGAAGAAGAGACCGATAGCGATCGCGGCGATGCCATAAAGCTTGAAACGGCGCTCGGCGGCATAACGGCGCTTCAGGCCGATATCACGGCGCGCCGGCCGTGCAGATGCACCAGCAGCAGGATTGAGGGCTATGTCGGTCATTCGTACTGCTCCCGATACTTACGCACGATGTAGAGCGCAAAGATGTTCATCGCCAGAGTGATGAAAAAGAGGGTAAGGCCCAAGGCGAACGCCACCAGCGTTTGCGGTGAGTTGAACTCGAGATCGCCCGTCAGCTGATTGACGATCTTGACTGTGATCGTTGTCATCGCCTCGAACGGGTTGATATTGAGGTTGGCAGCAACACCGGCTGCGAGCACCACGATCATGGTTTCGCCGATAGCGCGCGACGCGGTCAGAAGCAGCGCACCGACAATGCCCGGCAAGGCGGCAGGCAATACGACGCGGCGGATTGTTTCGGACTTGGTCGAACCGAGGCCGAGCGAACCGTCGCGCAGCGATCCCGGAACCGCTGTGATGATGTCGTCGGAAAGCGAGGAAACGAAGGGGATCAGCATGACGCCCATGACGATGCCGGCGGTCAGGACGCTCTGCGCCTGGATAAAGGCATAGCCGCCGGAAAGCGCAGCGCTGAGATCGCGCAGGAATGGACCGACGGTGACGAGCGCGAAGAAGCCGTAGACGATTGTCGGGATACCGGCGAGCACTTCAAGCAGCGGCTTGACGACGGAACGCACGTTGCGGCTGGCATATTCCGCCATATAGATGGCGGCGAACAGGCCGACCGGCACCGCGAACAGCATGGCGACGAACGCGATATAAAGCGTGCCGGCAAGCAGCGGAATCAGGCCGAACTGCCCTTGTGAACCACCGGAACCCGCAGCTGCAAAGCGTGGATCCCAGACTGTGCCGAAGAAGAAAGTCGAAGGTGAAACCGACTGGAAGAAGGTTAGCGTCTGGAACAGCATCGACAGGATGATGCCGACGGTTGTGAGAATGGCGATACCGGACGCCGCAATCAGCGCGCCGAGGATGACGCGCTCGACATTGTTGCGCGCACGCGCCCTGACATGAACACCTGAAAGGCCAAAGGCCGCGCCAGCCAGTGCGAGCGCCAAGGCGATGATTCCACCGATATTGCTTGCCCAGGCCGTGTTCTTGTTCCACTCGACGGCGATGGGGATCATATAATCCTGACCCTCTGTCGCAAGCGCTACGCCCTTGCTCGCGAGGAGCGGCCGCAGCTCTGCAAAGGTTTGCGGAAGATGGGCACGTTCTTCATCGCTGAGCTTGTCGAGGCCGCGAGCGATCCCGCTTACCATGCCCAGCTCGAGACTCTGACTGGCAATGACAGTATCGGCTGTGCGGGCCGGGAGTTCGGCAATGGCCGAGCGTTCCAGATATACTCCGGTTCCAGCGGCCCACACGGCGATAAAAAGGATGGCTGGCAGCGTCGAAGCGAGGAAAACCCACCATCCATGATAATGCGGCAGGGAGTGCGGCTTGACGTTTCCGTCTTCTTTGCGGATAGCGCGCTGGCGACCGATGAAATATCCGGCTGCGCCGATCGCTATGACAATCACAAGCACCATTAAAGTGGACATCTAGAGTTCTTCCCTGTCCCGCAAATTCTCGTCACCCATATAGGCAAACGGGCAGCCGAAGCCGCCCGTTTACGTAAGCCTGAGCTTACTTCTTCATTGTCGCGCCGGCAGCGAATGCATCGCGCTGGGCTTTGCGTTCCGCATCCGGTGCAGCAACCAGACCATACTCGACGAGTGGGCTGTCCGGGCCGATCATCTGATCGTTGAGGAAGAAGTCGACATATTCCTTCAGGCCAGGAATGACACCGAGATGGGCCTTCTTGACGTAGAAGAACAGCGGACGCGAAACCGGATACTTGCCGGAAGAGATGGTTTCCGTGCTCGGAACAACGCCTTCGACAGTCGCAACCTTCAGCTTGTCCGCATTGTTTTCATAGAAAGCCAGGCCGAATATGCCAACACCGGTCTTGTTGGCATCGATACGAGCCAGCGTTTCCGGATAGTCGCCATCGATATCGATTGCCTTGCCATCCTTGCGGATCTTGACGCAGGCAGCAGCGGCAGCCTTGTCATCGAGGCCGAGCTTCTTGATCGCGTCGGCCGCACCAGTAGCTTTGCAGCCACCGGTCATCAGCTTTTCTTCGAAGACTTCACGTGTGCCGTGCTTTTCGCCAGGAATGTAGGCGGCGATATCCCAGTCCGGGAGAGCCGGGTTCACCTGGTTCCACTTGGTGTTTGGATTGTCAACGAGCTTGCCGTCAACAACGAGCTGTGCGGCGAGCGCCGTATAGACGTCCTTCGGTGTCAGAGCCCAATCCGGACCTTTGATATCGGTGGCGAATACGATGCCATCATAGCCGATGCGGATTTCTTCGACGTCCTTGACGCCAGCATCAACGCAGGACTTCAGCTCGCCTTCCTTGATCGGACGCGAGGAATTGGCAATGTCAATCGTGTCTTCGCCGACACCCTTGCAGAATTCCTTGATGCCTGCGCCGGAACCACCGGATTCAACGACTGGCGTCTTGAAATTAGGAAATGTTTCGCCAAAAGATT
This sequence comes from Phyllobacterium sp. LjRoot231, assembly GCF_964253365.1. Taxonomy (NCBI): domain Bacteria; kingdom Pseudomonadati; phylum Pseudomonadota; class Alphaproteobacteria; order Hyphomicrobiales; family Phyllobacteriaceae; genus Phyllobacterium; species Phyllobacterium sp. LjRoot231. The sequence goes on along the minus strand of NZ_CAXUQT020000001.1, from coordinate 1,181,247 downwards.
CGGCAACGATCTTGGCGTATGGCAGAACCGTCGAAGAGCCCGATACCTGGACCTGGTCGCGGGCAGACGCTGCAACCGTCGACGCGCCAACGGCGATCGCAAGCAGTGCGGCTGTAGTTAGAAGCTTGTTCATCGTTTTACTCCCGTTAGAAAACTGTTGAAGTAAGCGCTGTCTACAGAAGGTTTATAACAGTCATGTGACACTTATATTACGGTTTGGTCACAACGTTCGGCCCGCAGAAATGCGCGGCGGAACTAGTTGAAATTGTTCAATTAAATGAATTGTAAGCCGGCTGTGCCAATCGATCGCCAGATAGAGGATCGTCAAAGATTCAACGATTTCAATAACATCCTTCGGGAGAATTGCGACAGCTTTTGCAACCGGAAGCGGGAAAAGCAGTTTTGCACACCTGCGTCAACGCTGCATTGAGGCTGATGCGGGGCTCGGGTTGTAAATTTACGCATGTTGGAGTGGCGCGAGACCGGAATGTCTGCGCATGCTCTCCAGGATTTCTCACGCCACTTCAGTTCACTTCAACGTGGGTTTGCCTATCAGCACACCGGCGCGCTGCGCCGCAATGACGAATGCTTGCCGCGCCTTTGCCGGCGACATCCAGCCCTCGAGTGCATCCCGGCACATTCGCGTGGCACGCCTGTATTCGATCCCTTCCTGCTGCGGCCATTGGTTCTTCAGGCACTCCAACGCCTCCCACACGGAAGACACGAGGCGAAGCCCCATGGCACCGAGACTGATCAATACTGGAGATGAGAAAGATTTATCGTTCATGACCCGCTGCCTCCCGCTTTGTACGGAACAGCGATACTTGCGTAACTCGAATTTGAAATCATAGTTGCACCTCATCAAGAGAATTACGAACTATGTTTCCTCCTGTTCCCCCGGTCTTTTTATTTGGACTTCTGGGATGGATCATGATCTCAGATTTGCATTTTCGTCGCAATACCCCAATTTGGCGGATACACCTATTTCAATCGTCTGTACTATTGTTCGGTTGTCAGTGCGCGCGAGCCGGAGTGGGAGACTGCTGCAACCCCAGATCGATACCGGCTCCAATTGAACCGATCGGCTCTATGTTGGGGAACCAGACCCGTGGCAAAGAAAAGCGCCGGCATTCTCATGTACCGCAAGACCGGCGACGATCTTCAGGTCTTGCTTGTGCATCCCGGTGGCCCTTTCTGGCGCAACAAGGATCTGTCGGCTTGGTCGATTCCGAAAGGCGAGTACAGCGAAGACGAGGATCCAGAAGCAACCGCGCGACGCGAATTCACCGAGGAAACGGGGTTGGTCCCTGACGGAAAACTTCGATCGCTGGGGACCATACGCCAGGCAGGCGGCAAGCTTGTAACCGGCTTTGCCATCGAAGGAAATTTCGACGTCGCAACGCTGGTCAGTAATGTATTCGAGATCGAATGGCCGCCCCGCAGCGGACATCTTCAATCCTTTCCGGAAGTGGACCGGGCGGAATGGTTTTCACTGGCTGACGCGCACCGGAAAATCATAGCGGGTCAGCGCCCGCTTCTCGATCGCCTCGAGCAATTGCTTGCGTGAGGCGTCGCGTAGCCAGCGCGGGCTGGCGATCAACGCGGTTTCCACGCCTTGCCTTCCGCATCGAGCGCCGCGAATTCCTCATCGGAAAGTTCGATTGCGGCAGCTTCAATATTCTGTTCGAGATGCGTAACCTTGGAGGTGCCCGGTATCGGCAGCATCACCGGACTGCGCTTCAAGACCCAGGCAAGCGCAATCTGGCTCGGGCCAGCACCATGAGCCGAGGCCATCTTGTCGAGGAGCGAACCGGGTTTGGCCAGATCGCCTGCCGCAAGCGGGAACCATGGAATGAAACCGATATTGTTGTCGGTGCAATAATCGAGAACGTCTTCGCTGGTTCGATCGACGAGATTGTAGCGGTTCTGAACCGTCGCCACTTTGAAGTGCTTCGATGCGGCCTTGATATCGGCGACCGACACGTTGCTCAGACCAGCATGGCGGATGACCCCGTCATCAAGCAGCTTCCTTACTGCCGAAAACTGCTCGTCGCTCGGCACTTTCGGATCGATCCGGTGCAGTTGCCACAGGCCGATCTGGTCGACGCCAAGCCGGCGGCAGCTCGCATAGGCCTGCTGGATCAGATACTCCGGTCTTCCGAGCGGCGTCCACACATTGGGACCGGTTCGTGTGAGACCTGCTTTCGTTGCGACCAGCATACCGGCGAAAGGATGGAGCGCTTCCCTGATCAGTTCTTCCGAGACGTTGGGACCGTAGGAATCGGCCGTATCGATGAAATTGACGCCGAGTTCAGGAAGACGTTTTAGCGTCCGGATGGCTTCGGCCCGGTCAGCCGGCTCGCCCCATATTCCCGCGCCTGTGATGCGCATGGCGCCGAAGCCGAGGCGATTGATCTCGATATCTCCGCCAATCCTGAATCGACCGGAAAGAGCAGCGTTGGATTTCGACATGGTCTCATCCCTCTTGCCAGAGCCCTTTCCGACCATATTTGCCAAAAAGGGCTCTAGGTTGATTGTCAGATAACTGTGCTACATTAAACTACTGGATCGTCCGTTCAACCAAATCACTGAAGATTTAACTTCGTAACCCTCGATCTGGTTTTACCGGAGCATTAATTCAGGCTGGCTGGAACAAAATCTCTGACGGTTCATTTTTCTTCTCGCCTGATAGGCAGCATCGCGCAGTCAAATCGGGCCAAGTTGGTCCAAATGGAGAATTTTCATGCACCTCACCTATCATGTCCATGCTCATGACGGCGGTTGGGCCTACAGGCTCGGAGACGTCTGGTCCGAGAAGTTTCCCTCCCACGACGCGGCGTTGAGAGCTGCCAGGGAGGCAGCCAAACGGCAGCAGATCGGTGGCGACGATGCCCAGATCAGCTATGAAACCGCAGATGGCACGTGGCATCAGGAATCGGTCAGGGGAAGCGACCGGCCTGAAGTCGATGTCGAGGATGACGCCAACACCTGATGCAGCGGGGAAATCGCAATGAGCAAATACGTTCTTATCGGATCGGAAGGTTGCGGATCGGTTATCGTCGAATTGGCCTTGCTCAAAGCTGGAGCTGAATTCGAACTCGAAGAGATACCCTATCTCGAACCTGGACCGGACCGTGACCGTTTGCTGGAATTGAACCCTCTCGGGCAGGTTCCGACCCTTATCATGCCGGGCGGCGATATCATGACGGAAAGCGCAGCGATGATCCTTCATCTCGCTGACGCATTTCCTGACGCACAGCTGGCCCCCGCTACCAACGACCGGCAACGGCCAGCGTTTCTGAGATGGCTCATTTACATCGTCAGCGAGATCTATCCTACGTCGACATTCAGCGATGATCCGGCCCGCTGGCAATTGCCGAAAGAGGCCCAGAAGGCATACAAGCAGACTGTCGATCAATACCGCAAGACATTGTGGGGTCACGTCGAGGATGTTGCCGATACACCGTGTTTCCTCGGCAATGATTTCAGTGCGATCGATCTCTATATCGCTGTCATGTGTAACTGGCGCCCGGGCAGGAAAGAATTCACGCAATCATTTCCGAAGCTGACCGAAATCGCTGAAAACATGGCCAAGGACCCTATATTCTCAGGCGTTCTGAAGCGCAATTTCGATGCCTGGGGATGAGCTACGGCTTCCTTGTCGAATAATCGACAAAGATGCGCGCCTCCTTTGCCGCTTCGATAAAGGCGGACCTGCACTCGGTTATCGTTACCTTGCCGTCCAGCGCGTCCAGGCACTTCTGCCTTGCTACCTTGAGTTTGACCCCGTCATGGATCGGCCAGTTCATCAACAAAACCTCGGCGGCTTCGGGAACCGAACCGATGTTCCGAGGCTTTCCGGCGTGCTGGGTTTCAATGGTCACAGAGGGAAACGGAGTGGTCATAGCGCAACCTAACGTTTCAATATGACAGTTGTTCCATGAAGATTTTCGCCCGCTGAAAATTTCCTGAGACGCAATCCTGTTGCAACAAAATCGGCGCAGATTACCCCACGCTTCTCAATTCATCACCGGTTCTCGGTTTTCAGGAAATCGACGAACGCACGCATTGCGGTCGGAAGTTGCCTGCGGCTCGTATAATAAAGGAAGAAGCCGGGGTAATAAGGGCACCATTCATCCAGAACCCGCCGCAAGCGGCCTTCAGATATATGCGTCTGGACTTGCTCCTCAAAAAGGTATGCAAGCCCGGCGCCGTTCAAGGCAGCTTCAAGCATCAGATCCTGATCGCCGAGCGTAAGCGATCCTTGGACCTCGATCTCGAGTTCGATCCCGCCTTTCTCGAACTCCCAGCGATAAAAAGCCCCACTCGCGAAGCGGTAGCGAATACAGGGGTGATGGTTCAGATCCTGCGGCGAAACCGGCGCTGGATGGCGCTCGAAGTGCTCGGGTGAACCGACCACGGCAAACCTGTGTCGCGGTCCGACCGGCACTGCAATCATGTCGGCGGCGATCATTTCGCCGAAACGCACACCGGCATCGAAGCCCGCAGACACCATATCGACCAAAGCATCGTCGACCACCAGTTCGACTTCCACCTCGGAATAGACCTTCAGGAACCGTGATATGATCGGCAGGAGCACCAGCTTTGCAGCTGCGCGCGACGCATTGATGCGAAGCTTGCCGGATGGCTGACCGCGGAAAGCGTTCAGGTCTTCGAGCGCATCCTCGATATCGAGGAAGGCAGGATTGATGCGGGTGAAAAGCTGTTCACCTGCCTCCGTCAGCGCTACACTTCGCGTGGTCCGGTTTATCAGTCGTATGTCGAGGCGTTCCTCGATTGACCGCAAAGAGTGACTGAGCGCTGACGGTGTAACCCCCAGCTCGACGGCAGCTTTTCTAAAGCTTCGGTGGTGGGAAATGGCCAGGAATGTCGCGAGATCCGATGGGCTAATCTTCCGCATTGATGAACTTCCCTCACTACCTCATGGAGAATAAAGGCGATTATTTCATCTTAGTCCATGCGGTAACGTTCAAACGGCATTCAACAGGGAAAGGAGAACATCATGCGTGTCTGGTTTATCACAGGTGCTTCGCGCGGCTTTGGCGCACTGATCACAGAGCAGGCTCTGGACGCGGGAGATGCGGTTGTCGCAACTGCACGTAATCCGCAGACAGTCACCGACAGGTTCGGAAATCACCCGAATTTGCTCGCCGTGGCTCTCGACGTCACCAACGAAGCGCAAGCAAACGCCGCAGCCGAACAGGCCGTCAAGCGCTTCGGAAAGATCGACATCCTGTTGAACAATGCCGGATTCGGTCTCCTTGGCGCCGTCGAGGAGGCAACCGCTGCGGAAATCGAGAAGCTCTATGCAACGAATGTCTTCGGCTTGCTCAAGGTGACCCGCGCGGTCCTTCCGCACATGCGCCGGCAGCGTTCCGGGCTCGTCATCAACATATCCTCGATCGGCGGCTATGTGAGCTATCCGGGCTGGGGCGTATATTGCTCGACGAAATTTGCAGTCGAGGGACTTAGCGAGGCCCTCGCCGCTGAGCTGGAGCCGCTTGGCATAAAAGTCACGGTGGTCGAACCGGGGTTCTTCCGCACGGATTTTCTCGACGAAAGTTCCCTTACGGTCAGCCACAGCGCAATCTCCGACTATAATGAGACGCCAGCGGGTGCAATGCGAACCATGGCGGCCGGTGCCAATCATGCACAGCCCGGCGATCCTGCCCGGCTCGCCAAAGCGATGATCAAGCTGGTCAACGATCCCAATCCGCCGCTTCGCATGCCATTCGGCTCGGACACGGTGGCTGCGATCGAGACGAAGAACGACAGCGTTGCGAAGGAACTTGGCGCATGGCGGGATCTTGCGATTTCGACAGACTTCCCCAAGGATACTGTCACGTCCGCGTAGGGCAGTGATCAATAATTAGCCGGCGTCTGCCCTACACCAGGCGCCGGCTATTTCGATGAGTGATCTCGCGGACGCCCGCCAGCGCTCCAAACTCAAGAATTGCTCACGCTGGTTCATACCTTCTGGGTTATCCAGACTGCCGGTGTCCCGACCACTCCCCCGCTGTGTATCGCCTTTCCCAGCTCTTCGAGCCTGGTGAAGGATTGTGCCGCCTCCAGGGTCGCGAATTCGTGGGTCACGGTGACGTCGTTGGGGTTATCGGCGGCTTGATACACCGCCTCCGCTTTAACACCGTTTGCCTTCTGCACCGCAGCAAAGGCGTCATAGGCCTTTCGCCAGATCTTGTAGTCGGAGACCATATGCCTCACGAACAATGTCGTCATGTCACCCTCCCAGGTTGCGTTTCCAATTTAGTCTGACGTTTTTTTTCGTTGTTTTAGATATGGATCTTGCCGATGACGGCACCCGGCGCCAAGTGATCGATCACCCGCCGGATGCGAGCCGAAGCTCTTGGGTCGAATGCCGGTCGTCGGATTTGTCTGTGTGGAGTTCCCCGCTCAACCTCCGACGACTATATCACCGATGGCCCGTGGGGGCATGATGAATTGCGTGTTGCAGGTCACACGCCAAGCCAAACGAACCGGCCCGGCATGCGGATCGCACCATTCACCGTCACTGCAACAGGCTAGCTTGATAGCGTCGCGCGTTGCACAAGGTTTGTCTCGCGCAGCTGCGCAAAGATAATCCCATGAACGATCAGGTAAAACGGCACGAGAACCGTCGGTATCATCGACCAAGGCAAGGTCTGAATAGCGTCCGATCCCACACCACTTTCGATGAGTTGCAGAATGAAGCCATTAAAGGAGATGGTGCCCAAACCAACCGCCAGCAACAGGTCGACGAGGCCAAAAACGTTCCACGCATAGATGCTGCTGCTCATACCGGTGCCACGACGGGCAACGGCAATGGACAGGGGCAGCGCGACGACACCAGTGATAACGTCTCCCCATCCCGCCGAGATTGGAAATGGTCCGTCAAGCCGTCCGGCCGCCGCCAGAAACAGGAAGAACGCGCCAAAAACCCGGCTGATGTTAAGGCCAATCAGCAGCGGCAGCGGCACGGCAAGCAGCGCTGAGCGCACGGCTGGCAAAACCTGCCAGGCAATCGCCACCACGACAACGGGAAGCACAACCATGACACCGATAAGCGGCACCTGCAGACCGAGCGCCCCGCCGAATGCACCGGCGGCTGCAAGGGACACCTGTGCTCCGATCCAGAGTCCCGCGACGCCCGCGATCATCAGCTTGGCGGCCAAAGAAATCCGCAAGACATTTACGAGCGCATTCAGGTTCAAAATTGCGACTGCCGTGAGCAGTACGCCACCAACAAAATCCAAAGTCATGCCGATCTCCTATAAGTGTATATACACGTTTACGGATAGCTTCGGACTGCGTCCGACATGTGAATTCAGCTTGCCGATGCTTCCGCCTGCGCTGCCTTCCAGGCCGGTAATGCCGCTTCAGCGACAGCCCACCCTTTGGACGTCAAAGTGACGACTCTCTCGCGTCCGTCCTCGCCCGGGTTGACGGTAATGAGACGACGATTGCTGACCAACGCCAGGTTGCGAGTCAGCGTCGTGCGGTCTATCCCCAGGCGTTCTGCTATATCGCTTATTGTCGTCGGGCCGCCAAGGATCAGCGCCGTCAAAAGTGAGTACTGGTTTATTGTCAGCTCGAATGGGCGAAGCTTCTCATCGAACAACCGTGTCAACCTCTGTGCGCGGTTTCGGGCAGCAAGGCAGAGACAGTCTCTACAATCGGCAAAATCAAGCGCATCAACCATCATATACGTGTAACTACACGCAACTTGGAAGTCAAGTAAAAACCTTGCATCCGCTTTATAGGTCTGAGGTCCTGACCGTCATCACGCTTCAACGTGGGCGGGATACCCGTTATGTAGCTATGGCTATCAAGCTCGCCGACAACGCGATAGAGCCGGATCGGCTCGGAAATATTCTTGAGGGGTCTCTCGCCCCAGTCTTCGAATCGAAGTTTCGCCGTGCGCTTTACCTGATCAAACACGGTTTGCGTGATCAGGATTGAACCCGGTTCGGCAAGTCCCTCCACCCTGGCTGCGATGTTGACCCCGTCACCGAGAAGATCCTCCCCATCGACAATAGCGTCAGCCAAATGAATGCCCATGCGAAGCTGGAAGTGGTTGCTGCCTTCCTGAGATGACGCAAGAAGGATGCGCTGGATTTCAAAACCGGATTGGACAGGCATAACCGGACTTGGAAATTCCGACAGGAAACCGTCACCTGCCCGGGAAAACACGCGGCCATTGTGCCCGACGACCTGTTCGCCGATCATGTGCGTGAGCGCGGAAAGTTGTCGGATCGTTTCGCTTTCCGACAGCTCCATCCGGGCAGAATAGCCAACCACGTCGGCGGCCATGATGGTAACGAGACGTCGTTCCATGCGGGTTTCCCCAAAGCCGGAATGCTATCACGTTGGCACTTGGGAAGCTATGCTGGCAGCGCGACGAGAGAGTTGCCGAACGTCGCACTGCGCCAAAGCGGACGGCAATCACGTTTACGAGAATTGTCTTCCACGATTGACGTTGATATCAACCTCCTGGAGCCGATCATCACGACTCAAGCAGTCTTGGAGAACTTATATGGCAACACAGCACGTCAAGGAAATTGATTTGGCGATCAAGGAACTGATATCTTCGCGTCGTCAGGAAATCCTGCAGATTGCACAGAACGGTGCAAACCCTGGACCGCTCAAGAACCTCGTGGAGATTCAGACTGCTATCGATGCCCTCTACCGTGCTCGGGAACAGGAGATGCACGCTCCTGAAAAGCAGGGCTCCTGAGAAGGGTGGACCAATACAGATCCAGCGGTCCCCGGTGGGCGGCGAGCCAGCACCTGTCACGCATTCTAAGACTAGAATATCACCGTATATAAACCAACGTATTATACTGTGACCGCCTTGCCGTTCCTAAATTAGGTGGATGGCTTTCAGCAAATCTGGAAGCTTCCAAATTTAGGAGTGAATTATGAGAAAATCAGCAACAGCGATAGCGATAGTAGCTTTAGGCGCAATGCTGGCGGCCGGTTCGGCGACTGAATCGATGGCGCACGGCGGTGGCGGCGGCGGTGGTGGTGGTCATGGCGGTGGCGGCGATCACGGCGGTGGCGGTCATAGCTTTGGCGGTAGTCGTGGCGACTTCGGCGGCGGCGATCATGGCTCACACGGCGGTGGTATCTTCGGCCGTGGCATCTTTGGAAGTGATCGCGGGTTCGCGACGAGCCATGATCGGATTGCAGACCGCAGGGATCACTTTAGGGATTTCCGGCGCGACGATAACTACGGATATTATTTTTGCGAATATCCGTACCGTTGGGATTACTCAGTCGATTACTGCGATTGACTGACCGCATGATGTTCGAACCCGCGCTCCCCAGATCGATTGGGGACCGGATTCGAATGCAAAGCGGATGGGATACTTGATGGCAGCATGGCAAATGGCCAGGAATATCCTTAGGCAGGACGAGTTTGGATGAAGTTATTTGCACACGCCCGATAATGGCTCTTGGAGTGCTCTCCAAATTCCGGCTCTGTAAGCTATCTAAAGAATGCCTTTCAATGGAGGCCCGGGTGTCCAAGTTTAGTAATCGCCCTCATCACAACCACATGCCGCACATGGACCAGGCGGTGCTCATTCTTCTGGTCGTTTTCGTCGCCTCGGTCGCTCTCGTGATTGGCGCCGGCTGGGTTTACCGTGCGTTGCTCAGTTGAGTTGAATCTTCGCCTGCGGCACAGCCTTTTCTTCGCCTAAGCGTGAAGCTAAAGCCTGTTAATCTTGCGGCTCTATTGTCGCCAGGTCGATCTGCCAAGCAGGCTCTCGTCGGTAAGCGAGCGAACCGGTCCATGACTGCCGCAGACATTCGTGGTTCGCCTCCCGAGAGGGCCAAAAACATAAAAAAACCGACGTGAATTCTCAGCAGTCGGGTGTTCCGGCTACAGTCGATGGGTTCAAGACGTTGGAACTTGACGAGCAACTCCTTCGATTGAAACGCCGCGTGAAGGCGTCAAAGAAGAAAACGACTCGCCCCGCATCCAGACGGGACGAAGTTAAAATTCTTCGAGCAAAATTCAGTAACTTGTGCAGCTGCCTGCAGATACGGACCTGCATGCTCCGACCGAAAAATTGCGAAACCCAAACATTCAAAAACGTTGATCAAACCATTCCAAGCGCGTTCATATAAAGCTCCAAAATGGCTTCTTCTTCCTTGCGCTCGTTGGCGTCCTTCTTGCGCAGGCGAACGATTGTCCGGATAATTTTCGTGTCGTAACCTCGGCCCTTGGCCTCGGCCATCACTTCCTTGATATCGTCCTTTTCACACATTCTATCAATTCAAGAATATGTCTCCCGATAGAACCTTCAGCCCAAGCGGCTTCTGATAAAAGGGGTTGGCACCTTGGAGCCGACCCCATGGTCGGGCTCGTAGTGTGTCAGGGAAGAGCAACGAGATATCCGGGGCATCAACGATAAGGTGCTTGTGTTCCTAGTGTTGGATAGCGATGGGGGCGATGTTTTATAAATCAGGCGTCGACCCCATCGCGGTTTACAATGTTCACTAGGTTTGGCTCCTTGGACCCGACCGCACGGTCGGGCTCGTAGTGTGTCAGGAAATAGCAATGAGATCTCCGGGACATCTACACGAATGTGCTGTTGACTTATGGATCGACCTTAGAAGTCATCGTCCATACCTCCGGTGCCTGTCCTGGCGCGCTGCCTCGATGCCGAAGCTTCAAGCGCGTTACCCACCCTGTCGTTCAGCGGATTGGCGATCGATACTAGGTCCGGCAGCAGCCCGTAAACCCACAAGGCCGTAATAACCACTCCTACCGAGACTGTCGGATCCCCCTTTTCGAGGCGCGATACTGTAACTCGGTGAACGCCAATGCGTGAAGCGACGTCTTCCAACTTCAAGTTGCGGCGCAGTCTCGCCGTGCGGAGCTGCCGGCCCATTGTCACTGCAGCATCATTAACTTCTCCAGGCATAATAAGGGCGTTTTTGCTCATTTTGTCACCTATAGACGACGCAAGGTCTCATTGGGTCATTTATAAGTGACGTAACCTAAACTCGCGTGACTGCCAACAGCTGTCATTTAAAAGTAACGTTATGGATTATAATGTCATCTATATGCGACAAGAGACGATGCCACGGTATCGCTAGGTTGCACCACTGTGATGCTGCGCAAAAGGGCCGCCGAGAGAGGCGAAGGTCCGTCATTTCGAGGTTTTTAGTGCATTGTGTTGTGGCGACCCTATGTGGGTTTCAAATGGGGAGGTTATACTCGTCACAAGTTCGGGCACTTGAGCTCCCAGAGGAACGCAATGACGAAAAAACAGAGGATCCGTGGCTCGTTGAAAGCATCTTGAGCGCGAAATGGTATGAAAAAGCTGGCTGGATAATCTGATAGGAGGTCGACATGTCCATCGCTGACTTGCATGCGCCACCCTACTACATGGTGAGTTTCTCCTCGCAACGAACGGAGGGCGACAACGGCTATGGTGAAATGGGCTATACAATGGTGGAACTGGCAAAACAGCAGCCGGGCTATCTCGGTTTCGAAAGCGCCCGTGGTGCGGATGGCTTCGGTATACTCCATTCCTATTGGAAGGACGAAGAGAGCATCCGCGCCTGGAAAGCGGTCGTCGATCACGTTGAGGCGCAGCGACGCGGCCGGGCAGACTGGTACGCGCGCTACGAAGTCCGCGTCGCCCTCGTACAACGCGCCTATGGGTTCGACAACGAAGGAATATAATTGGCTTGTTGCCAATTTTCTGATTGTTTTCGGTGGATTCCAGGCAGTGCGATAAGCAAGCTCCGCTAACAGCATTTGGGAAACGGCTTGCGTTCAACGGTTTTCTCGCGTCGCCTGCTGCAGCAGAAGTCGATCAGTCAAATATGTGCCGTTAATCAATGAACCTCGCACAACATTCGGACGGAGATCGGCATCCGCAAGTTCTGAAAACGATAGCCAGTGCTGTTTCAGATGTGGCTCGCGGCTCGACACATCATGCCGATCTAATTTTACCAGAAAGAAATGTTCCGCCTGCTGGATAGTGTTGCCTTAATGTCGGAAGTGGTTCTCGACGCAGAAAAGGTACAAGGTATCTACATTCGATGATGCGGGAATTGGTCTCTTCCTCAAACTCTTTCCGCAATCGAGATTCGAATGTGTCACCAATTTCGTATTCGCCACCGATGAATGCATAGCATGAATGTGGATCATCTGTCGGCTGCTGAACGAGAACACTGTCTCCATCTACAACGATGCCAGCAATGCGGATTCGCGGAATCTGGTGCGAAGCTACCGTGTGAAAAAACTGATCTGGATTGAGAACCATTGTTCTTAAACCCTGCGCACAAGTGTGATAGCAAAATCTCTAAACTGCTGACTTCAGATTGACCCGTTGGTCCAGTGCAGCTGCATTCTCTTTCCTCTCGCTGTATCGGTCGGTAGCTAGCCCGACACGTCGCGGGTCAGAAGCGTAAATTTGACCAGCTCTTCCATGACATCAACGACGCGGTCGTAATAGGCCGAAGGCTTCATGCGGCCGTGCTCGTCAAACTCCTGATAGGCCTTTGCCACTGAAGACTGATTTGGGATGGTGATCATACGCATCCAGCGTCCGAGCACCCGCATCTGGTTAACCGCGTTGAACGATTGAGAACCACCGGAAACTTGCATGACCGCGAGCGTGCGTCCTTGGGTTGGGCGGATCGCCCCCATTGCTAATGGAATCCAGTCGATCTGTGACTTCATAACGCCAGTCATCGCGCCGTGCCGCTCAGGACTCGTCCAGACTTGGCCCTCTGACCAGAGAGACAGTTCGCGCAGCTCCTGCACCTTTGGATGATCCATCGGTGCATCGTCGGGAAGCCCCGTGCCGCGCTTGTCGAAAAGGATCAATCGGGCAAACCCACTCAGTCGCTCGAATACGTGCGCCATACGCGGAAACGTCCAAGCATAGTCGAGATTGGAGACAAAGCCAGGAACGTAGATTATGTCGAGAGGACCATCACCAATCACCTGATAGGCAATGTTCAGACCGCCACTTCGTGCATATCGAGTGCTCGGATGCATGACGCCAGCATATCACGCCCGTCGCCGTTGTGAATTGGCCCAATTCTCCACAGGTGGAACGCGTTCATTTATCCGCGAAGGACCCAATACGAAAACTGTTTCAACAGTATCGGCGCGAAGCGGACGTTTAAAAATCCCAAGATTGCTTGCAATCGTCCACCGCCAGACACGTAAGCGAGCCAATATTAAGCCTTTGGTTGCATCGACTGCGTGGCTGCGCGAACGTTTAGATGTCACGTCATGCGCTATCAGGACCATGGCAGGCCCGCTGCACAGAGGTGCAACCATAGTCCGTCTTTGAACAATGAGCTGCGCGCATGGAGCAGTTGCTGGAGATATTGACCTGTCAGCATCAGCGCGTTCTGTCGGACGTATGAAACATCCTCCTTGGCTGCTTGCGCGTTCCCTAAGGCTTCGTGCGCTGCTCCGCGCAGGAGACGGCCCCAGTGATATTCCGGAAGCACGACAAGAAATCGGTTCAGGCATGAGATTGCGTTTTCATAGTTTCCCGAGGTGAAGTGCGCATCGCCGCGGAACAGGAAGATTGGATGATAATCTGGGCTGACCTGGTCGGCCTCGTCAAAGGCTGCATGCGCCTCGTCAAACCTGCCGACCAAGGTCAGCCCGATGCCGAGCCACGTATGAAACTCCGCATCGTTCGGGTTGAGATCGACAGCACGTTGCAGTCCCTCCAGCCCCGATTTCGTATTACCGAGATACATTTCGGCCAGACTATAGGCGCTGAGCAGATAGGGCTCGCGGTCGTCGAGTCCCATTCCGGTCATGGCCAGGTCGCGAGCGTCGCGAAACCCGCGCAGAGGATCGTTCAGCCAACCGTTGAAACAAGAATGGAAGTTTATCCAAGCCAGGCTCTCACGAACCAAGACATGGCCGGGATCCATGATGAGAAGTCGGTTGCACAGCCGCCGTGCCCGGATCATTCCCTTCAAGGTCGGCCGTTCGACATGATAAAACACCTGCAGATAGAGCTGCTCGCTATTGGCCCCTTCCTCAGATGTCATAGCCAAATTGCTCGCGGCATGTTTCATGAGAAATTGATAGAGATTGCCGCTGATCCTGTGAACGAGTTTTTCTTGCCCGGCGGGGAACCTGACATCTGCATCCAGGTATTTCCTGCTCCAGATCTGCGTCCCGCTTTGCACGGAAACAAGCTGGGCGAGCGACGATCCGTTGGATAGGATGGCAACTTCCAGAATGTAGTTGGCATCCAAACGCCTGCCGATCTCGTCCACTGCAAGATTTTTTCCGCTGAGGGTGAACATGGTCGCCGCCGCGACGACCGAGATCGGCGAGAACCGAGCGAGTTCGCCGATCAGATCGCGGGTCAAAGCATCTGTAAGTGTCTGCTCGTCAATGTGCCCGGATCGGCTTTTGATTGGCAGGATGGCCAGTCTTGGCCTCGTGTCCGTCAACGCGATGAAAGGCTGTTCGGGTGGGCTATGTATCCTATCCATGAGATTGAGAGTTTCGGCATCTGGTGAAACTGCAAGATCGGACTGCAGCAGTGCCCTCATCGTGTCGTAGTGGCCGATCGCCCGACCTCGTTCGCCCCGTTCGAGATGATTGCGGAGAATGACTCTATGGGAGGGCTCGTGATACGGATCGTGCCGTAAGAGGCATCGGGCAATTTGCAACGATTGCTGGGTATCGCCCGCATTTTCCACGCAATCAGCGACAGATGTTAAAAAATCGATCAGCAATGTGCGGTGTCGATCCCGCTCGATCCGAAGCCATTCATCCAATGTTTCATCGTTGAATTTCAGCCCTTCGAGGAACTCTCCCTCGAGTTTGTCGAGCACGAAGGGCAATTGGTCAGTTGCCGCTCCAACGAGAATTTGCACGTCACTGACAATTTCATCGCGCTCTATCCAGGCTGAATCAGCGTCCATAAGGAATGGCGCAGGACCATGGCCTTCAACGGCGCGCCTGACCGAGAAAAAGCCTTGACGCAGACTGTTGCGAGCATGATCTTCGGTCTGTTCTGCCCACAACAGTCCCGCAAGTTTCGACCTTGAAATAGGTCGTCCATTTGCCAGCGCCAGTCTCGCAATCAGCACTTGATGCTTGCGAGACGCGACCGCAATGTCTTCGCCTGTTGCTGAAAGCAACCGAAACCTTCCAAGCAGGTGCAAAGAGAACGCCAACAATCCCTCCTCGGGAGAGAAATAGTGTGTCTTATAA
This sequence comes from Phyllobacterium sp. LjRoot231, assembly GCF_964253365.1. Lineage (NCBI taxonomy): Bacteria > Pseudomonadati > Pseudomonadota > Alphaproteobacteria > Hyphomicrobiales > Phyllobacteriaceae > Phyllobacterium > Phyllobacterium sp. LjRoot231. The sequence continues at coordinate 1,166,003 of NZ_CAXUQT020000001.1, read as the reverse complement.
CGCCACTATAACACCAAGAAAGCGGTCAGCTGTCATAGTCACTTCGGCTAAGACGGTTGGAAACCAGATCGGGGGGATCGGGGATGCGCAAGAATTTGCTTTGCATTGTGTCGGCATTGTTCCTGGTCACAATCTGGCCTGCCGGATCGAACGCTTGTGTCGATATTGCGCTCGTTCTCGCCGTTGACGGATCAGGCAGCATAAATGACGAAGAATATGCCTTCCAAAAATCGGCGATAGCGGCTGCATTCCGCGACAGAGAGGTTCTGGCCGCGCTTAGAAGCGCTAGAACGGTTGCAGTCTCCGCTGTCTTCTGGGGGGACGGTGAATTCGCCTCGCAGAAGCTCGACTGGTTCATTATTAAAGGCGGAAAGGGTGCCGAGCCGTTCGCGCAGGAAGTCGAAAGCAGTCATCGGATCGTCTTTGGCAATACCGACATAGGGAGCGGCATCTGGACCGCGCTGGACCTGCTTTCGAACCCGAAATTGTGCGCGACCAGATCGATCGTCAACGTTTCAGGAGACGGCAAAGAGACAATGGCACCAAAACGGCGGCAAGTGGCATCTTTGTATCAGGCACGGCTCCGGGCAAAGGAGATGGGCGTGACCGTCAATGCATTGGTCATATCCAATGAGGTAGCTGACCTTGCGAGCTACTATTCGACGGATGTGCTCGTCGGAGCCAACGCTTTCGTGATGGGGATCGGTCAGTATTCCGACTATTCGGCGGCGATCAGACGGAAACTCATAAGGGAACTGTCTTCCCAGGCCGTGGCCAGTTTGATGCTAAACACCCGATGAATATTACGGGTCGGACGACCGTGTTCATGCTGGATGCATGCTGCTGTTGAACAATATTCGTCGCGGGCGAAACCATGGGGGGTGGGGGAAATGCGCAAGGCGTTGCTTTTCGTGGCCGCGATTTTGGCCGTTATGACTGCGGTCTCGCGGTCGCAAGCCTGCGTCGACACAGCGCTGGTGTTGGCGGTGGACGGCTCTGGCAGCATAACCGACGAAGAATACGAGTTTCAAAAATCTGCGATCGTCTCTGCCTTCCGCGACACGGCGGTGCTATTGGCCATACGATCTGCGGGGAGTGTGGCAGTCGCAGCGGTCTTCTGGGGAGACGGCGAAATTCCTTCCCAAAAACTCGGCTGGTTCGTCATGGACGGAATGAAGCCATCGGAACAGTTCGCGCGCGAAATCGAACGCAATCAGCGCACGGCGTTCGGGAATACTAACATAGGTGGCGGCCTCTGGGCCGCGCTTGACCTGCTTTCCAACCCGCAGTTGTGCGCCCGAAGGCTAATTGTGGACATCTCCGGTGACGGGATGGAGACGTCAGCACCCAGGCGAGGACACTGGACACCTCTCCTTCAGGCCCGCCGCCGTGCGGATGAGATGGGAGTTACCATCAATGGGTTGGTGATATCAGACGAAGAGACTGATCTCGCAGACTATTACAACAAGAGCGTCATCATGGGTCCCAACAGGTTCGTCATGGATATCACCAAAATCGAGGATTTTGCGAGGGCAATCAGGCTGAAGCTCATCCGGGAGTTGTCATGAGGCGCTTAAGCGTAAAGGGCTGAGTGGACATTAGAGGATTTACCACCGTTCTGAAACGCTACCACGTATGGACTGGGTCCGTTCTTGCCCCTTTGCGGACATCAGCCCGTTTGTAACAGTAACGTACTTTATCCTCAGTTGAACTGATAGTCTTGGGCGGTGGCCGAGGTACGTCATGCTGGATTCCAGATCTGGTGGTTTTTGCTATTCTATTCCGCCTAAGTGTGTACCAAAGCAGCCACGACGCTGATCCAGTGGTGTGAAAGCGTTGCAATCAGCGCCCCATTGGAGGCGGTATGGTAGACGAAGCCACTACGGTCATTTTGGGCATCCCGATACCGTCCACTGATCCGGTCTTTCTCGCCATCGTCGGCGTACATGTCCTGTTCGGACTTGCAACCGCGACCACCGGAGCGGTCGCGATGTTGAGCCAAAAGGGTCGTGGCCGGCACTCTAATTGGGGAACGCTCTACTTTTGGTGCCTGTTTGGCCTATTCACCACCATGAGCTCCCTGTCATTCATACGTTGGGCACAGAACTACCACTTGTTCATTCTAGGGACCCTTTCATTCGGATCCGCGTATATCGGACGTACAGCCGCCCGGCGGCGCTGGTATCAATGGCCCAGGCTACATCTCACGGGTATGGGTGCGTCCTACATCTTCATGCTAACCGCGTTCTACGTGGATAACGGCAAGAACTTGCCTCTATGGAAGGAGCTTCCAGACATTGCTTTCTGGTTCCTGCCTGGCGTGCTCGGAGTGCCGTTGATCATCTACGCACTGGTTCGACATCCTCTGGCTCTGGCCTTCGATCGCTCACCAACGGAATTCGAGCGGTCCGCAAATTTGGACAGAGACACTATCAGCAAGTAATGGGATTAAAGATTGATGGCGATGCTATCGAATGTCGGAACGATCTTTCGGAACCATTCCAAAGCGTGCCATTTTTTCCCACAACGTCGTTCTCGAAATGGCAAGAAGGCCCGCGGCTTTTGAAATCTGGCCGCCCGTTTGCTCGAGCGCTCGCTCGATCTGCCGCTTTTCGGCCGCATCGCGCACGTCAGCCAAGGGAGTGAAACCCGTGGATGTCTTTGTGTCACTGCCCTCCGGGAATAGATCGGCCGGCATAATCCATTCACCGCGGGCCAAAGCGGCGGCGCGCTCAACCCTATTGCGGAGTTCGCGCACGTTTCCAGGCCACGGGTGAGCGATGGCAGCGTCTTCAGCCAAGGAGCTAAAACCTCGGATGTCGGTGTCACTTCTCTGGGTTACGTCATCAAGGAAGTGATCCATCAATCCGATGATGTCGTCCGTACGTTCACGCAATGGCGGAATCTCCACCGGAAGGACGGAAATCCTGAAATAGAGATCTTCGCGGAAATTGTTGCCCGGGGATTTAGCGTTCAAGGTCCGGTGCGTCGCAGACACAATTCGGGCGTTGAAGTTCACCGTTGACTCGCCTCCGACACGCGTGAACGTCTTCTGTTCGATCAACCGCAGCAGCTTGGCTTGAAGCGCCGTTGACATATCGCCAACTTCGTCGAGGAACAACGTCCCCTTTCCCGCCCGCTCGGCGTAGCCCAGATGCCTCTGGGTCGCTCCCGTAAAAGCACCCTTCTCATGGCCAAAGAGTTCGCTTTCCATTAGGTCGGCCGGAATGGCTGCGCAATTGACTGCCACGAATGGCTCATGTGCCCGTGAGGAAACTTCGTGAAGGAATCGTGCAGCCACCTCCTTGCCGACACCTGTTTCTCCTGTGATGAGGACGGGAAGATCGTTGTTGGCATAGCGGCTCAGGATACTGGCCACACTTTGCATGGCTGGGCTGACACCCAGCACGGTTGGGTCCGCCGCCGACGAAAGGTGCGGACGGCATCCGCTGTTGATGCGATGTCGCGCATTGAGCGTAAACCATAAAGAATTTGATGGAGTGGAATCCCGTAAGTCATTGTGCTGCAATGACCCGATGGAAGACTACAGAGCATTTGCACCCGTCACAGTCTTGGGCAGGCAGCCTGGCAAAATGATAGGCGTCAACTCTGCCTATGACGCTGCAGCATTCATATTGGATCAATGGCCACCGGAGAGAAGTGGGCCGAAGCTTGAAACGTGCAAAGAGATTCTTTTGAAATGTCTGGCTCAAGAATGTTCAGCGGCGATTGCGCGTGTGGCGTTCACTGAGGCTGCGAGAGAGGCAAACATCTACGTTCCACCACCAGAGAATGAGCCCGTGAGAGGCAAGCCGACGCGATGGCGTAAGGCTAAGGCGTGGCGGCGTGCCTAACGTTATTGTCACTGGCAGACAAACTATTGACGCCAGCCCAAGTGAGTATTTTAATCTTTAGGTCGCTTGGTCTGTCAACGGCGCACTAGGGACTGAGAGCCGTACGCGCTCCAGCCATTGATGTTGGAGGATTTGCCATGTCTCTGCATCTTTTTGAAAAACTCACTTACAGCGAAGACGATTGGTACATTATGCAGGATGCCCACGTTAAGGCGTGTGAGCTTCTCGGCGAAGACCCGGTGTCCTATAAAAATGCGGACCGCTTGGCACGCACCATAATGAACCTCTTCGATGGGGGCGCGCGCGATTTTCAGATCATTGCGTCGATTGCGGCCGATCGCGAAGCCGTGTTGGACCGTCAATCGGCCACGTATCATTGAACGATACCGTTTCGCTAACCACAGGCTTTGGCTCTAAGGTTGGCATCAAAAATGTAACTTCCAGACGTCGGATCATCACACTTGTCGATATGATTATTAAGTGAGTTGGCAGCGACAGCTAGCACTACGACAGATACTACAAAAATGCCCAATGCCGACCATGCGATGTATCGAAGCATGCGTGTCTCCAGATTGGTTCCCGCTCATGGACTCGAACCACGATTCGCGCCGTCAAAGGGCGGTGTCCTACCATTAGACGAAGCGGGATTGTTGCCTGACTGGTAACAACACCTCGTTATAGTCGTAAAGGCATAAAGAAAGCCTGGCCACCCAGAGAAACTGCGGCGGGCAGATGGTTTGATCGGGCCGGCGGGCTTGATAGGAGACTGCAGTTGAGGCATCAATTCGCCATGGACAATCAGATTCTCGCCGATGACCTTGAGCTGTTAGCCCTACAAGAAGCTGCCGTTTCGTTCGGAGCTAGCCATCTACTTGTAATTGCCGCAGCCGCCATTCGGGCCCAATCGGAGGAAATTAAGACTCTGAGGCGTGAACGAGATCAGTTACGTGCCGAACGTCAGCGCTAGCACAGTAGCATTGGGAATATCAGGTTTGCATCAATTGGGGCCTTGCTCGGCGCTGATTTGATTGTTTTGCTGCAGCGAAAAATGCCGAAGAGGAACCAGCGTTACTGTGAGCCATATCCAGCGAACTACCATGCGGTTGGTCGGTATCTTGTTAGCCTCGATTTCGCTTGGCTACGCTGCCCACGGCCAGGATCGTATGAGCGAGCGAGGCGAGTATTTAATTGAGGTTGGAGTGGTAACAGACGACAATGCCCCCTTTTATGGCTCATCTACCTGCCATAGACACGAAAACTGTTTGATAGGCCTGAACACGCATTTGTCAGTCATAGTCTCGTTTCGGGCGGGGCACTACGATGTCCAACTGCTGGACTTTACACCTAGCCGAGAACGCTGTTGCCTTTTCGAAAATGGCAGCGACCATCTCACTATTGAAGCCAATGTTAAACACACCGAGTCAACGCTTCGAATCCGAAAAACTGACGATTTCGTTTTTCCCGCGCGTAAGGACATTCCCTGGGGCAACTACGGTAAAATCTTTATCAAACTGGAAGGCGCAGACTAAAGAAACGAGATGTCTGAAACACCCGAAAAACCCGCCTACCCCTTCCCACGTGGAGAAAGCTCCGGCCGCCTTCCAAGTCCATAAACACCCATTGCCAAACGGCTGTAACAATTGAATAAATCTATACTTGGAAACGATGGGGGCAGATTTGGCATTTGACTTCTTTAAATCTCTTAAGCTTGACCTTGGCACAGGGCGACTCGTGAAACAAATAGACATCGATCTCAGCTTGCTCACGCGCGTGATAATCAAGCTGAAGAAAGAAGATGCAACGAACCTTAACTATGTATCTGTTCACGTCACGGGTGGCCGCATCGTTGGTCCCACTAGGCATCTTGAAGTCGAGGAGTTTCTTCAATTCGCCGAGGGAGCGGCCGCGCAGTTCACACAAGCAGCGAAAGAAATACGCGAAGCGATAAAGTAGCGAAACCTAAGCCAAACGTCGATACCTCTACCCAACATAAAAATCGTCTCGGGTCCTGCGCACGGCAAACTTGTTCTCTCTCGGGAACAGCTTAACCCGAAATTCAACTCGGGCGACGAGAGACACAAATGCAATTCACGAAAACTGCCGATGACAGTGCTTCTTTATACGTCCGACACAGGTTTTAGCGGTGTGGATAAGATAAGGGTCGTTGCCAAAGGCGTGATTGATGACAATTATCAATTCCTCGATTTGCGCTTGAAAGTTACGAAATAAGGCGACGCTGACGACTGACACAAGGGAAATGGGTTGCGGATATGCATCAAGTGGAAACCGCATGAAAACAGAGTCCGAAGGTCGATCCAACGTGCTGGCGCTTGCTATCCTGCTGGCATTGATTCCATCTGATAGTCGGGCGCAAACCAGCTCGGTGGAAGTAGTCCCAATCACAAACATGTTGGAACAATGCGTGGCGATTAAGTCGCTTTCGCAAGCATATTGCCGGTGTGCCATCGCAGTCTCTGAATCTCTCACTGATAATCGCCAAATATTTCTCGCTTATGTCGCGGCGACGGCGAACAACACTGAGCAAGCGAAAACGCTCTTCAATGAAATCGTTGACAGCCCCACTCTCGACAAACGCAATTTCTCGTCCAGACAAGTGGCCTGCTGCCGGTTTTTCGGACACGAGGTTAAGCTAATCCCACCTTGGTTTCAAAATCGTTCGGGCTGAGATAGCCCAATGTCGAGTGGCGACGCCTTGGGTTGTAGAAGCGCTCGATGTAATCGAACACGTCCGCCCTTGCATCATTTCTTGTCCGATAAACCTTTCGTGCCGTTCTCTCCGTTTTCAGTGATGAGAAGAAGCTTTCCATCGCTGCGTTGTCCCAGACATTCCCCGATCTGCTCATGGAGCAGGTGATGCCGTGATCGCCCATCAGGCGCTGGAACTGTTCGCTGGTGTATTGGCTGCCCTGATCGGAATGATGCAACAGCGCATCCGGCTTTCCTCTGCGCCATATCGCCATGATGAGGGCATCGGTGACGAGCTGCGCCGTCATGTTCGCATTCATCGACCAGCCGACGACACGGCGTGAGAACAGGTCGATGACGGCGGCAACATAAAGCCAACCCTCGGCCGTCCAGATATAGGTGAAGTCGGCCACCCATTTCTGGTTCGGTCTGTCGGCTTCGAACTGGCGATCCAGGACATTGGGCATGATGATAGATCGGTCGCCAGCATCTTTCGGCAGACCGCGCCGACGCGGCCTCGCTCTGAGCGCATTCTGACGCATCAGCCGCTCTATGCGATGAAGACCGCACGACAACCCTTCAGCCAGCACATCATGCCAGACACGCCGGGCACCATAGGTTCTGTCGCTGGACTTGAAACTCTGCCCAATCTTGTCCAACAGAACCTCGTCGTAGAGGGCATGGTCGCTCGGCGAGCGGTTGAGCCAGGCATGAAAGCCGGAACGGGAAACCCCCAGCGCTTCGCAGAGCCATGCCACCGGCCAGATCGAACGGTGCTTTGCAATGAATGCGAACTTCATATCGCGTCCCTTGCAAAGTAGGCCGCGGTGGGTTCAACCGGTCAACGCAACATCTTCGGCGAGTTTATCAGCGGGCGATCGAAAGCCAAGTGTCTTGCGAGGTCGAGTATTCAGTCGCATCGCGACCGCGTCCAGATCAGCCTGGCTATAACCTAACAAGCTGGTCCCCTTCGGAAAATATTGTCGCAGCAATCTGTTTGTATTCTCGTTGGTGCCGCGCTGCCACGGACTTTGAGGGTCGCAGAAGTAGACCTTCACATTCGTTGCCAGGCTAAATCGCTTGTGCTGCGCCAATTCGCTACCACGATCCCAAGTCAGACTCATCATCAAGTTCTCGGGAAGCTTTAACGCCTCTCTGGTCAAAGCGCCGACGACGCTGTCGGTGTCCTTTCCAGCCACATGCACAAGAACAATGTACCGGGATTTCCGCTCGACGAGAGTCGCAATATGGCTGTTGGCACTTCCAGAAAGAAGGTCTCCCTCCCAGTGGCCAGGAACTGCACGATCTTCAACGTCAGCAGGTCGCTCCCGGATCGAAACGGCGTCAATAATCTGACCGCGTGGCTGACCTTGTGTCGTCGATTTCCTGCTACGTCGCATCATGCGGTTCGTTCGCAAGTGCGCGAGCAGTTCTTTCTTCAGGACACCGCGAGCCTGAATGAAAAGGCTTTTATAGATCGTCTCATGAGACACGAGCATCGTCTCGTCGCAGTGGGAGAATTTTACTTTTAGCCATCCAGCGATCTGTTCAGGGGACCACTGGCACGCCAGTTTCCCGGCCACGATAGCACACAATGCCTGGTTCCGGGTCAGCAGGCAGGGTTTGGGACGGCAAGCCCGTTGCCAGGCGCGTTCGTCAGCTCTTACCGCTCGATAGTGCCTTCGTCCGTCATTACGGTTGATCTCACGGCTTACCGTGGATGCTGACCGTCGTAACCCTGCAGCTATGCTGCGAACGGACATGCCCGCAGCCAGCCCCCTGGAAATCTCTTCGCGTTCATATAAACGAAGTGACCGCGAGGATCGTTTACGATCCGTCGGCTGAATTCCACCTGTCGCGGACAAGACGCCGTGAACAGAGCCTGCATGTTTGCCGAGCGCACGCCCGATATCACTGAGAGACTGGCCATCTTTCCAGCGTTGCCAAAGCTCTTTCTTCTGTTGTTGCGTTAAACCTGGTCGACCTGTTCTCGCCATCGTGAGCCTCCGGATGCTTCATGAAATCAATCATGTTGCGTTGACCGGTTGAACCCACCGCGGCCTTTTTTAGGATATCGCGCTCCGCCTTCAGCTTCGCGACCTCACGACGTAGCCGCTCGATCTCAAGCTGTTCCGGCTTCATCTGTCCATGCCCTGGAAAGGACTGGACCGGATCGGAGCCGTGCTCCCTGATCCATTTGCGCAGCATATTCTCGTGAACTTCAAGGTCGCGGGCAGCCTGCGCAACAGCCACGCCACGCTCCTTCACCAACTTCACCGCTTCAAGCTTGTATTCGCGGCTGAACTTCCGTCTTTGCATTCATACTCTCCGGTTTCATGCAGAACACCTTAACTCAGTGTCTATGAAACCGGCAGCAGGCCACCTGAAGAAAGCTCCGTGCGGAACCGATTGGACTCGTTCTGTAGAACAATCAATGTTCCATTGGATGAGGACGGATATCAATGGCTTGTAAATCCCCACGAATTGCGTCGCTTCTTTACCACTGCATGGGTGTGGTACTATGAATTGGGAGAGGGTCTTGACGCACTTCGGCAATACTTGCGACACGCCGACATCAACACGACGTTGTTGTATGGAATGAAAGTGAAGGCCGGAGACAATCTAAGCGTCGAGCAGCGCACCCTTACTTTGTCTATCTTAGAGAAAGCCGCTTTCGATGGTTTGGAGCGTAGCGGTGCTGCGGCCAAGCCATTTCTGAGACTATTATCGAAGATTCGCGTCAGCGTAGTGCCAAAAGAACAAATCTTCTCTCGCATCGAAAAGCTAGTCGATTTGCGAGAACTGCGGCTGTTCCCGTTGCCCTGGGGATATTGCGCGTGGTGGAGAAAAAGCGCCGCGAGTGCAAAATGCATTACATCAGAATCTCGAAGAGCATCTTCTCAACGGCCGGACGAACGCAAGCATGCAGTGGTCTGTGGAGATGGCTGTATCAATTTTTTGCTGACCGAAAACCCGCTCTTTTTTGCGTTCTGGCGACACGCTCGGGAGAGGCATCAACGAATACTTGATAATCCGCGAGCCCCCGAAATCCTGCGAGAAGCGGCAGCGCGCGGCAAGGATATCGCCGACCGCTTCTATAATGAGGCGAACAATGCATGATATTCCTGCCATCATATTTAGGCGAAGAGCTCAGGCGAAAAAAACTAACGCGCCAGTGGTGGCTATACGAAAATCAGCAGCTGCAAAAGCTAGGATCTTGGAAGGCCTCACGCGTCTTAAAAAAATTACTAATAGCCAAGATGTTCAAGAAGCGATCTCGGAAGGAGTGGCCTTAAATGCTGCCGCATTCCTGAAATGGAAACGCGTTGGAAGCGCAACACTGTATAGAACGAACATAGATCTTTCTAAACGGCTCAAAACTGAGTTTATCAGGATAGGGAGAATTCCTTCTGGTGAGAGACTGACAACGAAGAAGCCGAAACCTAAGAAGCGGGATGAAATCAAGATCCTCAGGAAGAAATTGAACGAACTTGAAAAGCTCTTGGAAGCTCGGGATGCTGATGTGCTTGACCTCCTCTCACTTCTAGAAGTCAAACAAAACGACCTTGATCAACTAAGGAGCTCCGCGGGAATTTTAGAATAAACAACACGTTTCACCCCCCGCGGACTCTAAACGTTAATCGGCATTTACTCCATACCGAGCGCGTTCATGTAAAGCTCAAGGATCGCCTCTTCTTCCTTGCGTTCATTAGCGTCCTTCTTCCGCAAACGGACAATTGTACGAATGATTTTCGTATCGTAACCGCGCCCCTTTGCCTCTGCCATGACCTCCTTTATATCGTCTTGCAAAGTAGTCTTCTCTTCCTCGAGCCGTTCTATCCGTTCAATAAACTGTCTCAGTTCGGCGGCCGCGACACCTTCGGTCGCTGATATTTCGTCCATCTCAGGTTCTCCATACTGGTTAAATTTGTAGTCCAATCTATTCACACTTGCTTAACTCTTGGTAGTTTTAGCAGCCTCAAACCAGGCATGCCTATCGGAACACTTCCGATAGAAACTTTCGACCTAAGCCTCTGATTAGAATAATTTTTTTGCGTTATCGAAAGGGGATAAAAGTGTGAAAGTCGTTGTGAAGCGTGGTCTTCTCTTCTTCAAGGCGCTCGATACGTTCGATGAACTGCCTCAGTTCCGCAGCCGCAACACCTTCGACACCACCCTGCGCCGCCAAATCATCCATGCTCATCTCTCGCTCCGTGAAAATTCATTCTGCGACTCAAGACCGGTCGCGCGAAGGGTTCCGATGCCCGACCAGTGCATGATGAGTCAAGACAATAGAGTCAGGATGGTGGTTGTTCGGGGTTTTCACCGTAGTCAGCGACGGCGGTTAAACGGGCAACTTGTCGAAGGGATTCTGATATCTTATGCCCAATGGTTTGAAATCTTTTTCGTTGATCGTAAGCAGAATCAGGTCATTCTTCTGTGCCGTCGCAGCGATGGCGATATCCTCAAAACCCGGATTGATCCCCGCAGCCCTGGCGATCGTCATGAGCTGTCCGGTTACCCTCGCCGTCTCAAGATCAAGCGGTAAAAAACGGTTCGAGTAGTAATGACGAATTTCGCTCCACCATTCGCCAAGGTCGCGCGACTTGCGGGTCGCTCCAGCGCGGGCAGCGTTGGATATCCCGTCTTCGATTTCAGCGGCGGTGATAACTGAAAGCCACAGATCCGCGGACCGGTTTACAATCCAATCCGCTACGGCCTCGTGGGCTTTGGTTTTGCGTTTCGTCGGCGCAATCAGACTGACAATATTAGTGTCCAAAAGATACACGGTTAGGGTCAGGACCTATTAATATGATCGAAATGGCGCCTGAAACGGCAATGAGATGCAGCGCATGTTCCGATCCGGCTCTTCGCCGGGTCGAAAGATACATGCGCCGCTTTTTTCTTTGGAGCATGGTCTTGCCCGAAAAGTCGAACAACTTTTCGGGACCATGCTCTGAGAGACGGTAAGGGCGGGGTCTTTCCCCCGGCCGAGCGGTTCGACATTGCAGCTTGCAGCCGTTTCGGCGTCCGGAGGATATGGTCCATCTGTCCGGCAACATCGTCGCAAAGGACTTGAAAATGGATAAACATTTCCATCGCCTTTGCTCCTTGTATCCGAACAGATGGCCTCATACCATTTCCATCATATTAACAGGTCCTGACCCTAGAATACCGGCTTGCGCAGAGCCTTTGAAGGTTGCCGCTTCCGAAGATCGCCTTCCTCCAACGGCGAGTTGGTCAGAAGCCAACCGAGAGAAGGAACCCGGCTCAAACGCTCATATTCGCTATAGCTTATAATCACTGCTTCTTTTCTGCCATGACGTGTGATGACAGCGGCTTCCCCTGCTACTGCCTCATCAACAACATGCGAAAATTTGGCTTTCGCTTCCTTGAGCTGGATTTCCTTCATGACGGCGATCTCCTGTGACCTCTGTAGTCATATAAGATGTATCGCTTTTTAACAACGAGCAATCAATCAATGCGCAGGCTTGTTCGTCTCAAAAGCCGCCTTCTGGGCATCGCTTGCCTCGCGCTGGTGCTTTGCCTGCCACTCCGCATAGGGCTCGCCATAGATGATTTCACGCGATTCATCCTTGGAAAGCTCTATGCCGGATCCTTCGGCAGCCTCGCGATACCAGTTCGACAGGCAGTTGCGGCAAAAACCAGCCAGATTCATCAGGTCGATGTTCTGCACATCGCTGCGCTCACGCAAATGCTCCACAAGCCGGCGAAAAGCAGCAGCTTCAAGCGCAATGCGCTGATCATCGGTGAGATTACTCATGATAATTCCTCAATCATCTGGTTCAGATCGATAGTTTCTGGCTTCATACATATTGGGATCGCGTGCCATCGCTTCAAGAAAAGCCACCCTATGATGATCGCGTTGGGGACAGCGAGACAATGACACGCAAGGAAGCTCTTTCAAACTGAACAAGGGTTGTTTTTTGTCTTTCACAGCATTGCTCTCACCACAGGCATCATTCTTTTGTCTTAGTGTTGCAGGAACTCTACGCGGTTGCGTTGACAATGCTCGCGAAACTACCGAAAAGGGTGACCACGACGTACGGAGGCAATATTGCGCAGGTGCTCTATATTCCACGCTGAAAACAGTCAGCGGACGCGATTGGGCAGCTTTCTAGCGGCTTTTTTATTCATTTTCATTATGGGCAGTTTTTTTGCACCTGAGAAGGCCCATGCCGATTTTCGCGTCTGCAACACAACGCAGAATCTGGTCGGCGTCGCGCTTGGTTACCGCGCCAAATCCGGCTGGGTCACCGAAGGCTGGTGGCATGTCAATGCATCCTCCTGCACGACACTAGTGGTCGGCCCGCTGACATCGCGCTATTATTATCTCTATGCCGAAGACGCTCAAAGCGGTGGACGTTGGGATGGTAAGGTGAACATGTGTGTAGCCGAAAACCAATTCAAGATTACCGGTATCAATGATTGTTTCGCGCGCGGTTTCCAGCGCTCCGGATTCCAGGAATACGATACCGGCGAGCAGACGAGCTGGATGGTCCAGCTTACTGAAGAAAATCCTCCTTCCTCTCCAATTGTAACGGATACCCCTTCTCCATGAGACGCCGTCGTAAGGTCAAAATTCTAGCCACACTGGGTCCCGCTTCCTCCGACGAAGCCATGATCCGCAAGTTGTTCGAAGCGGGCGCGGACGTGTTCCGCATCAATATGAGCCACGCCAGTCACGATCTGATGCGCGAACTGGTACGCCGCCTGCGCAATGTCGAAAAGGAAGTGGGCCGTCCGATCGGCATCCTCGCCGACCTGCAGGGACCGAAGCTGCGCGTCGGAAAGTTCAAGGATGGCAAGGCGGACCTCGTCGCCGGCCAGACCTTCACGCTCGACGACACTAACACGCTGGGCGACAATACCCGCGTATTCCTGCCACATCCGGAAATTCTCGAAGCCGTCGAGCCAGGCCATCGCCTTCTGATCGATGATGGGAAGCTCGCGCTGGTGGCGGAAGCCTCCGACGGCAAGCACATTCGCTGCCGTGTCGTTTCCGGCTCCAAGATTTCCGACAAGAAGGGCGTCAGCCTGCCTGATACGACGCTCGGGGTCAGCGCCCTGACCGAAAAGGACCGGCGCGACCTCGATGCCGTCCTGCAGGAAGAAGTCGACTGGGTTGCCCTGTCCTTTATCCAGCGGCCGGAGGATCTTGCCGAGGTGCGCAAGATCTCGCGCGGCCGCGTTGCCCTTCTGTCGAAGATCGAGAAGCCCCAGGCGGTCACCCGCCTCGACGAGATCATCGAGCTCTCCGACGCGCTCATGGTCGCCCGCGGCGATCTCGGTGTGGAAATGCCGCTCGAGACTGTTCCCGGCATCCAGAAGCAGATTATCCGCGCCTGCCGCAGAGCCGGCAAGCCTGTCGTCGTCGCCACGCAGATGCTTGAGTCGATGATCACCGCGGCGGTCCCGACGCGCGCCGAGGTTTCCGACGTTGCGACGGCCGTATTTGAAGGCGCCGATGCGGTCATGCTCTCGGCCGAATCCGCCGCCGGCGCCTATCCGGTCGAAGCCGTATCGACCATGGCGCGCATTGCCGAAGAGGTCGAGCGCGATCCGAACTATCCGGGCATCATCCACGCCCAGCGTCCCGAGCCGAACGCGACCGGAGCCGATGCGATTTCGCTGGCCGCCCGCCAGATCGCCGAAACGCTCAACCTCTCGGCTATCGTTACCTACACGGCATCCGGCACAACCGGACTGCGCGCGGCACGCGAGAGGCCCTTGTTGCCGATCATCGCGCTTTCGCCTGTGGTCGAAACGGCGCGCAAGCTCTCTCTCGTCTGGGGATTGCACTGCGTTGTAACTGAAGACGCCACCGACCTTGACGACATGGTCGATCGCGCCTGTCACATCGCCTATCAGGAAGAGTTCGGCAATCCGGGTGATCGCATCATCATCTCGGCCGGCGTACCACTGCGTACGCCTGGTTCGACCAATATGCTGCGCATCGCCTATATCGGATCGGACGGGCTGACGGGCATCTAGGCGTTTCTAAAGAGGGTCATTGCGTTCCGACGGACAAATGCAACGGAATGACCCGATTCCTGCACAAGAACTATCGATTCCTATGCAAGAATCATCGATTCTGGCGCAAGTTTTTCTACCTATGCGGGAAAATTGGTTGTGGCGACGTGCGTTACGTGCGCTGGCCGGTCAGTTCGTCGGCCAGTTCACCCGCCTGCTTCTGCGCCTCGCGCATCATTGGATAGACCGTCAGCACACGCTCGAAAGCCTGTAATGCGGCCTCCTTGCGACCGGTATCCTTCAGGATCGCTGCCATGCCGGCCATAGCCCCGAAATGCCGTGGTTCAAGCGCCAATGTCTTCTGGATATCGGCCATCGAACGCCCGTAGTCATTCACAAGAAAGTTCAAGGTCGCGCGTCTGTTCCAGCCTTCGGCATAGTCCGGCTTCATCACGACGACCTGGTCCAGAAAATCCAGCGCGACGGAATACTTCTTGTCGTCCATCGCCTTGGCGGCCCAGCCCATCATCAGGTCGATAGTGGGACTACCGGAATTCTGCCATTGCGCCTGTATCTGCGAGGCGATGCGTGCCGCCTTGATTTCGTTGCTTTCGCGCTTGAGCGAGGCAAACAGATCATCCAGTCTGGCCGCGCGCTTCTCAGCCAATGTCTGGTTGGGCAAGGCGGCCTGCTGCTCCATAGGCGGCTGTTCCTGCGCCATGGCAACTACCAGCAAGGCAAGTAAAGAAGCAATTGAAAATACAACAACGTTCCGCATGACACGAATGGTAATCCGTATCAGCGAAACGTCAAATGCAAAAAACCGTGAGACGGGTAAGATCAGCCCTGACGCGCTTTGAAACGCGGAGCAGTCTTGTTGATGATGTACATGCGGCCCTTGCGACGGACCAGCTGATTGTCACGATGACGGCCCTTCAAGGCTTTGAGCGAGTTCTTGATCTTCATTTCAGCACCGGTATCTTTCGCCCGAAACCGGGCACCAATAAAAAGCGCGCCTGAAAAGCGCGCCGGAAACACGTTGCGGGGAAATAGCCAAGGAATACCCGTATTGTCAACACCCGGCTCGCGATTCATCGCGTGATTCAGAGCGAAATCACGCATTTTTCGCACTAAAGACCTTTGAGAATTCAGCCTGATCAGTCAACTGGTGGGATTTTCGAGAACCGGAGCGCAGTGGACTTTAGGTCCATGAGCACCGGACGCGGAGAAATTCGCATCAGGTGGCCATCAGGGTGGATTGGCAAGGTCTTTAAAGTCTCTTTGTTATCCGCGTGACGTGCCCCATCTTGCGGCCGGGACGTGCTTCAGCCTTACCGTAGAGATGCACGACAGCTCCGGTCTCCTTCAGGATTTCCGGAACTTTTGCGATATCGTCTCCGATCAGGTTTTCCATGACGCAGTCGGAATGACGCCTGGTATCGCCGAGCGGCAGACCTGTAATCGCCCTGATATGCTGCTCGAATTGCGATACGGCACAGGCCGCCTCGGTCCAGTGACCGGAATTGTGCACGCGCGGCGCAAATTCATTCGCAAGCACCGTCCCATTGGCAAGCACGAAGAATTCCATGCCGACAACGCCAACATATTTTAAGCCTTCGAGCAGCTTGCGCGCCGAATCGGCGGCAAGGCCAGCAATGGTCGAGGAAACCGAGACCGGTACGGTCGACGTCGCAAGAATGCCGCTCTTGTGGACATTTTCGGCGATGTCATAGACCTTGATATTGCCGGCTTCATCGCGTGCAGCGATAACGGAAATCTCGCGGGTGAAATCGACCAGCGCCTCAAGGATGGAGGGAACACTGCCAATGGCGGCAAAGCCCGCTCTCGCGTCTTCGCCTTTTTTACCCGAAAATTTGACCTGGCCCTTGCCGTCATAGCCGAAACGGCGCGTCTTCAGTATCCCCTTGCCGCCAAACGCCAGCAATGCCGCTTCAAGATCGCCCTCATTCTCGACACTGAGCCATTGCGTCGTCTGGATCCCTGCATTGTTGAGAAAGCGCTTTTCGCTGACGCGGTCCTGTGAGACTTTCAAGGCTCCCGATGGCGGAAACACCGGTTTGATTTCATTGAGTATTTCGGCCGAATCGACAGGAACATTCTCGAATTCATAGGTGATGACGGCGCACAGCTCGGCAAGCTGCTCAAGCCCGTTCGGATCGTCATAGGCCGCAACGATGTGCTCGTTTGCGACCTGCGCCGCCGGACAACTTCCGTGCGGCTCAAGAATGACGGTCCTGTAGCCGAGCCGAGCCGCCGCCATGGCAAGCATACGGCCAAGCTGACCACCACCGATAATACCAATCGTCGATCCTGGAGAAATCATCTTCATGCCTCGTCAGAAGGTCTCATTGCGACTTTGTCGCTTTGCGCCTGCCGGAAACCATCGAGCCGCTTTGCCAACGCGGCATCATGCAAGGCAAGAACCGCAGCTGCCAGCAGAGCGGCATTGACTGCACCGGCACGCCCGATCGCCAACGTGCCAACAGGGATACCGGCTGGCATCTGCACGATCGATAACAGCGAGTCCTGCCCGGAAAGCGCTTTCGATTCCACCGGCACGCCGAAGACTGGCAAAGGCGTCATCGATGCGGCCATGCCCGGCAAGTGAGCAGCCCCACCCGCACCTGCGATAATCACCTTGAAACCCGCTTCGCGGGCGCCTTTGGCGAAACTTACAAGCCTGTCAGGTGTCCTGTGTGCGGAAACGATACGGTCATCGTGAGAAATGCCGAGACTGTCCAGCGTTTCGGCGGCGTGACGCATGGTCGCCCAATCTGACTGGCTTCCCATGATGATTGCGACATCGGCGCGTTTGTCAGCCATTGAGCATCCTGTAAATCTGTCGGGAGCAATTAACGGAAAAGACGAGGCGCCGCAAGTTAACTACGGAGCCGCAAAATTCCAGGTTGAAGGTCAGGCGATTATGTCAGGAGTGATCTTGTCTTCAAGCTCAATAAGCTTGTCTTTGATGATCAGCTTTTTCTTCTTCATTCGCTGAATACGAAGCTGGTCACATCCAACCTGGATCATTGCTTGTATGGCGGCATCGAAATCCAGATGCTCTTGTTTCAATCTTGCGACTGCCAATCGAATGTCAGCCTGATCCTGGTCGGACATGCAGTGATTCCCGGTATTTGCTGTAGAAGAATCCAGTTTCTGGTTGTGGACAACCCTGCCCTTGCCAGCACGTCGCCATATCATATTTCAAAGAACAAGAAAATCCTACGAAACAAATTCGACAATTGCTTAAAGTGGTGGCAGAGTGTCACGGCTCTGTCATAAACTTGCCGCTTGGCAAGCAGAGCATGCATACGTGACGAAACCAACCAAGGGAGAAGCCGGATGGCCATTGAGTCTCATCTTGAAACGCTTGAACGTAAGCATGGAGCGCTCGAAAAGGAAATTTCCGACGCGCTGTTAAGTCCCGCCTCCGACGACCTGAAGATCAGTAATATGAAACGGCGCAAGCTTATGCTCAAAGAGCAGATTGAGAAGATCAAATCAGTCGTCACTCACCATTAAATCACCAGAAGGACGATACCCACAGAATTCCACTCGATAGCTTGAAAAAGCGTCGCGCTGGCAGTTAGAAAAAAACCCGGCTCTCGCAAAGACGATGGGCCGGGTTTTTTATTTTCGACGCATCAAGACCTTTTGAGAAGCCAGCCTGATGAGTCAGCTGGTGTGATTTTCGATAACCGGAGCGCAGTGGACATTTGGGTCCATGAGCACCGGAAGCACAGAGAATCGCATCAGACGCCCATCAGGGTGGAATTATCGAAAGGTCTTACTCGCTCCAGAACTGGTCCAGCCACAGGTTCAGATGAAAGAACCCGCTGTCATCGACGGCATAGATACGTCGGGTGCCCTCGGATTTGACTGACACCAGCCGTGCATCGAGAAGCGCCTTAAGGTGTTGCGATACGGCGGGGCGGGAAATCGGCAGGCCTGTCGCCAACTCGTTCACAGTTTTTGGTCCGCGTCTCAGCTCCTCGAGCAGATAGCGGCGGTTCGGATCAGAAATTGCTGCGAATGCATCCGTTTCGACCATGTACGATAGTCATTTTAAACCAGCGGCAATGTCAACGAATTTCGTATCGGACCCGAATCGAAGAACTATTCAGGTAACGTCTCCGCACGCGGGTCGAGCCTGACGCCTTCCGGCGTGACCCGTTCGGAATGAACGGTCTGAAAATTGTCACGCAGCTCGATGGGTATGGGCGCCCGCATGCGCGAGCGGATGATCGCGTGAGCCATGATGGAAATATGTGCCAGCGCCGTTATCGCAAACAGGCCTTCAGGCGCAATGCTTTCCATCGCCCAGGCTCCGAGTATCGGTCCAATCATGGTGCCAAAGCCGTAGAGCAGCAGAAGGCCACTCGTGACCTTGACGAAGCTTTCCGAGTCCGAAAAATCATTCGCATGGGCGACAGCCACCGGATAGAGCGTATAGGCGAGGCCGCCGTAGATCGCGGTCATGATCAGAATGACAGTGGCATGCCGTGGTGCGATGAGGAATATCAACAGGCCGATGATTGCTGCCGCGCCGCCGACGAAAGCCAGCACATAACGCCGGTCGGTGCGGTCCGACATGCGGCCGACCGGGATCTGCATCAGCGCGCCGCCCATAACGGAAGCGCTCATCATCAGGGCGATTTCCGTGGTCGATATGCCTGTCGCCGCGCCATAGACAGCGCCGAGCGTTCCGAACGCACCATTGGCAATGCCAATCAGAATACAGCCGAGGAACGCCACCGGCGAATTGCGATAAAGTGCCTTCAGATCGAGCTGCACTTCGGTCAATGGCTTCGGACTGCTGGCGGTGGAAATCGCGGTCGGGATCAGTGCCAGGCAGAAGAGAATGCCCGACATCATGAAGAATGTGCCGGTATGCACGTCGCCGAAGCCGATCATCATCTGCCCGACAGTGATCGAACCGAAATTCACCACCATGTAGAGGCCGAAAATCTGCCCGCGATTGGCATTGGTAGCGCGCTCGTTCAGCCAGCTTTCGATCACCATGTAGGAGCCCGCCATGGCAAAGCCGGTCAGCGCACGCAGCACGATCCAGGCGGTCGATTCCACGAGGATACCGGTCATCAGCGCGACGATCGCCGCGATCGAGGCGAAGGCGCTGAACGCGCGCACATGCCCGACGCGGCGCACGAGCCGCGGCGCAAGCAGGCAGGATGTGATGAAGCCTCCCGCCCAGGCTGTTCCCAATAGACCAAGAGAAGTTGTCGAAAAGCCTTCTGCCCCGCCGCGCAATGGCAAAAGCAAACCGTGCAAACCGGATGCCATGACAAGAAAGGAGGTGCCGCAAAGCAATGCGAAGACCTGAATGAACGAACGGAACACGGCAAACCCTTCAAGCGAATCGGGAATAGATCAGCCCGGAACAGGGACTGGCGATAGCTTCGTCTCAATCAGCAATGCGGAGACTTGATGGCACCCGCATAGCTTTATTGTCTTCAGCGGAACAGCGCTTCGGCAGCGACCTTGCTGTCACCCTTGCGAGACCGCTCTTCCTCAAGGCGCGTAATCTCGGAACGCAACAGGGCAATCCGCTCGTCAAGCTCCGCGACGGATAACAGCGACAGATCCTGCCCGATATCATGGACGATCTTGCGCCTTGGTTCCTCATCGAAAAGTGACATCATTTCCTCCACTTGTCGCTCTAGTATGCGAGAATACAGTCCAACTGCTTGGAATTGCAAACCATTCCGGCGAATCAATTCAAGGGAAGATCACCATGGCCGAAAAGATTCCGACGACGATGACCGCGATCGAGATCACTGAGCCAGGCGGCCCGCTGGTCCTCAAGCCGGGCAAGCGCGGCGTTCCGGAACCGAAACCCGGCGA
This sequence comes from Phyllobacterium sp. LjRoot231, assembly GCF_964253365.1. NCBI lineage: Bacteria > Pseudomonadati > Pseudomonadota > Alphaproteobacteria > Hyphomicrobiales > Phyllobacteriaceae > Phyllobacterium > Phyllobacterium sp. LjRoot231. The sequence continues at coordinate 1,145,565 of NZ_CAXUQT020000001.1, read as the reverse complement.
GCTTCTGGTCCAGGTCCGCGCCGCCGGCGTCAACCGGCCGGATGTATTGCAGCGGCAAGGTCATTATCCACCGCCAGCCGGCGCGTCCGATATTCCAGGGCTGGAAATCGCCGGAGATGTCATCGCTGTTGGCGAAGGCGTAACCCGTTTTCGCATCGGCGAGCGCGTGACAGCGCTGGTTGCCGGCGGGGGATATGCGCAATATTGCGTGGTGCACGAGACCAACGCACTACCGATCCCCGCGGGCTACGGTTTCATCGAAGCGGCGGCAATTCCCGAAACCTATTTTACCGTCTGGCACAATGTGTTCGAACGCGGCGGCTTGCAGAGCGGCGAGACCTTTCTCGTACATGGCGGCTCGTCCGGAATAGGCACCACAGCGATCCAGCTCGCCAAGGCCTTCGGCGCCACTGTGATCACCACGGCAGGGTCGGACGAGAAATGCCAAGCCTGCCTCAAACTCGGCGCTGACCACGCGATCAATTACCGCAATGAGGATTTCGTCGAGGCGGTGAAAGAGGCGACTGGCGGCAAGGGCGTGAACCTCATTCTCGATATGGTGGGCGGAGATTATACAGGACGCAATTATGAGGCGGCGGCGCTTGATGGCCGCATCGTCCAGATTGCATTCCTGAATGGCGCCAAGGCGACTGCGGACATATCCAAACTGATGGTCAAGCGCCTGACCCATACGGGATCGACCCTTCGCAACCGGCTGGTCGAGTTCAAGGCGGGAATCGCACGCGAGCTCGAGCTCAAGGTCTGGCCATTGCTGGTCGAGCGCCGCGTCGCCCCGGTCATCGATATGGTCTATCCGCTGCACGAAGCCTGGCGGGCACACGAACGCATCGAAGACGGCCACCATATCGGCAAGATCGTGCTCGATGTGAGCTGATTAGAACTATGAGCGGACGCGCCGGGCGCGTCCGCTCATATCAATCCTGTGTTGTTACTTGCCGGCAAGGCCGGGAAGCGTCACCTGAAACACCTGGAACATGGTATCGACATCGGCACCACCATCTCCCTTGTAGCTTGCTCCGACCTGAAAGCCGTCCTGCGTCAGGAAGTCATTGTCATTGGCAACGAACAGGAAATAGTCGTTCGGCAATTTTGGGTCGAGCACACTGGCAATCGACATCGCTTCCCACTTTTCCGAGAGGTTGTTGCGATCGTTCGGGGCGCCATTATGAAGACCGAAACGGGCGAGTTCCGCGCCGTCATTAATGTCAATGAGGGACGAAAGCGTCGCTGGCTTCACAGACGCATCGAGAACGCCTTTGGGCGCAACCGGTTTGTCGCCATCAAATGCGCTGCCTGCTATATCTGTCGCCGCTGAAACATCAACCGCACTGATGCTGCGGTAAAGCGATGTCGCGTCCTTCAGTCCAAAGCCATTCCCGCTGTCACGGGCCAGCATCAGGAACGTCTTATCCGACAGAGCGACGATTTCGCTCTGCGCGGCGACTTTCTTCTTGCCCTTGGCATCGGTGAACATCGGTAGCGGCACGACATATTCATGAACCAGCTTCAGCTGTGCCGGATCGGCGGCATCGTAGACCAGTGCCCTTGTATTCTGGCGGGTCGAACCTGAATCGCCACCATCCTGGCGGGTTGCCGACTGCAGCACGGCGATCAGGAATTTGCCGTCTGGCGTCATGGCCATTCCTTCGAGGCCCTGATTATTCTGCCGGCCGGTATCCGGATCTTCCGGCTCAGGTGCTTCAGCGCCGGGTCCAGGATTGTTCGAGGCAAAACTGGGGCTTCCCTTGCGCATAGGTATCAAGGCTGCCGGGGGCTGTGTTGCGGAAAGAAGATGGCCATCGGCGGAGAACCTGTAGATGTTCGGCCCATATTCGTCGCTGATGAACATCGAGCCGTCAGGAAGGCGGACGATCGCTTCATCGTCGAGCGATATCTTGCCGTTTGTGGCCTGCGGCAGCATCGGGGTGTTGCCGGTTGCAGCGCGGACGCCGGATTCGGGATCAAGTCCCGTCATGTCGCCACCCTTGTCATCGACCAGAAGCATCGAATCGGTGAGCTTGGCGTCTACACCAGACTGCTGCTTGTCGGCCGGCGGCGTGGCTCCGGGAGCTACCGGCGTAAATTGGATGGCGAGCGTATTGAGGCGCGGGCGATAATCGGTAGTCCCCACGACATTGTAACCACGGTCCGGCAATAGCCATAAGGTGCCTTTGTAGACATCCCCGTCGCGCGTCCAGCTCGATGGATCGATAGATATGCCCGAGCCCGAGCCAAATGTCTCGCCGAACTTGTCACGCTGATTGGCGGGAATTCGTCCGACGCCGACCAAACCCTTGTTGACGAAGGTGGTGCCGCCGGCAGTTACAGCGTTATCGGCCAATGCGGCGACAGGCAACGTAGCGGCCGATGCCGCCAGCGCTGCCAAGGCAGCAGTCCAGAGACCGAGATAGAGCGATTTGCGTGACATGTTTGGTAAACCTCCTGTTTTTTGTTGGAGGATGGTTCTCCCAGCCGCATTGCAGTAGAATGACGATTTCGTGACAGTTTGATGAAACGCCTGGTTGTACCGGGTTGCGTTCGAAAAACCGATTCTTGCTCATCGAATAAAATAACGCTATATAGGCCCCGAATTCCCGGAAATTGTGGTTGAACCCACGTCCCGCGCCCCCGGAGCGGACGAACGAGAGGACTATATCTATGGCCACCCAGCTTCTAATGCCAAAGGCAACGGCCGTCTGGCTTGTCGACAACACCGCCCTGTCTTTCGATCAGATCGCTGCATTCTGCAAGCTGCATCCGCTCGAAGTGAAGGCGATCGCCGATGGTGAATCCGCACAGGGCATCAAGGGTCTCGACCCGTTGATCACCGGCCAGTTGTCACGCGAAGAAATTGCCAAAGGCGAAGCTGATATCAACTACAAGCTGAAAATCCTGGAACCGAAGGTTCGCGTTCCGGAAACCAAGCGCAAGGGCCCGCGCTATACCCCGCTGTCGAAGCGCCAGGATCGTCCGAATGCCATCCTCTGGCTCGTGCGCAACCATCCGGAATTGAAGGATGCGCAGATTTCGCGCCTGATCGGCACGACGAAATCCACCATTGAACAGATCCGCAATCGTACGCACTGGAATTCCAACAATCTCCAGCCGATGGATCCGGTCACGCTCGGCCTGTCCTCGCAGATCGATCTCGATATCGAGGTGGAACGTTCATCTCGCGGCCGGCCGGTACAGCAGCCGGGCGAAGGCGGCGATACGCTGCTTCCAGCTTCTGCAACCGAAAACCTCGACATTCAGCCAACGGTCCGCGAAGAGGACCAGGAGCTCGACGCCGACAAGGTTTTTGCCAAGCTGTCGTCCCTCAAGGGCCGCCAGGAGGACGAAGACGAAGAATAATCTTCAAAACGACCATGAAAAAGCCCGGCACTGCCGGGCTTTTTTATGACGCCCGCGCCTTTGTATCAGGCGTTTCACTCAGTTCCACCCGGCGGTAGAAATCCGCAAGGGTCTTGCCGCGCTCCTGCCGGAAAATCCGGTCGATCTTCTCGACCTTGGCAATCCGGTCAATGCGGAACGTGCGAAAATCATTGCGCAGCTCGCACCAGCTGATCAACGTCCACACTTTGCCCCAGAACCACAAACCGAGCGGGCGGATGTCACGGGCACTCTCGTTGCCGTCGAGGTCTGTATACGTGATCGACAGAATACGGCACTGTTCCGCAGCGTTTTCTGCAAGATCGATCAGTGCCCGGTCGTTGTCACTGATGTTATAACTCGTCGAATGAATATGCGTGTTTGTAATGCGCGGGCGGTCTTCCTTGGGCAGAACGGCGCCGATCTTGATGATGGCCTCTTCCGCTGCGCGGGCCATGGATGCGCCGCCCCAGGCGGTGATAAGCCGCGCGCCCGCCACGAGCGCCACGACCTCATCGCGCGTGAACATCAGCGGCGGCAGGTCAAAGCCTTCGCGCAGGATGTAGCCGACACCCGCCTCGCCATCGATCGGCACGCCTGTCGACTGCAGATCGGCGATATCACGATAGATCGTGCGCTCGGAGACTTCGAGCTTTTCGGCAAGCTGGCGCGCGGTTACAAGACGTCCACCTCGCAGCTTTTGCACAATCTGGAAAAGGCGATCCGCTCTGCGCATTGTCAGTCCTTATACTCACGGGCGATGAATTCCCGCATCTCCGCAACCTGCCCGGCCTTTTCAGGGAAAAGCGCTTCGAGGAAATTGGTCGTAAATGTGCCGGGCGCAGACCCCGGAGCGCTGACAATGTGCGCATCCCGCACCGCGTGCGGAACGTCCTGGTAGAGCGACGATCCCGGGTAGTCGTTGATCTTCGATTCGATCCATCCGGCGCCATTGCTCGTATGTCGGCGACCTTCAAAAAGTCCTGCGCGGGCTAATGCCAGCGTTCCGCCGCAGATGCCACCGACGATGCCGCCGCGTGCCAGAGTGGCATTCAATAAAGGTGCAATGTCAGGAGCATCTTCGCTCGGCCAGGTCTCCGCGCCAATGACTGCAACCGCATCGAGGTCGGCATTTTCTTCCGGCGTGACACCACGATCAGGTACCAGCTTGAAACCGCCAATGGACTTGACCGGACCGGTCGACGGCGACAGCGCTACAGTACGTGCGCCAAACCAGTCGACCGCCGATCCCGAAAGCAGGCCGAATTCCCAATCGGCGAATTTGTCGATGAAAACGAACCCGATCGTCTTTTTCTGCTCCATGCCTTTCGCTCCCATTTTGCCAATTATCTCAGCATTCTAGCCCGAAATAACCCGATTTGCTGACTTTTCTCGGCTGGCGAGCCTTGGGCCATCCAAGTTGCCATGGAGCGAGGTCGGAGCTGGCACTTTCCGTGCCAGCATCCGTTTCTTTCATGGAGCCTCGGCGTGCGAGGCGTTCGGCATAGGCATCCGGCCAGCCGATATCCTTCAGGACATGCTCGGGAAGCGTATTGATATGACGCTCCGCGCGCATTTCTTCACGGTACGCTGTGAAATCCGAAAGCAGACGCCTTACTGTACGAACAATGCCAAAATCAACGTAAGTCATATCCCTGTCTCCTTTTGACTACGGAGACACTATTGCATACCCCTCCTGACAACCTTCTGTCAGGAGCATGTCATGAGTGCGGATTAATTTTTGACACCGATTCCGCGTGCATTGAGCACAATCTTGATCTCGTCGAGGATCGCGGGATCATCGATCGTGGCCGGCATATTCCACGGCTCCTGATCGGCAATCTTCTGCATCGTCCCGCGCAGGATCTTGCCGGAGCGGGTCTTCGGCAGGCGTTTCGCCGTCAGTGCCGTCTTGAACGCCGCTATGGGACCGATCCTCTCGCGGATCAGCGCGACGCAGTCCTGTTCGATCTCGGTCTCGTCCCGCGTTACGCCGGATTTGAGCACGATGAAGCCGCAAGGCACCTGCCCTTTCAGATGGTCGGCAATGCCAATCACGGCACATTCCGCCACATCGGGATGGCTCGACAGCACCTCTTCCATCGCACCGGTCGACAGGCGATGCCCGGCGACGTTGATGATGTCGTCGGTGCGGCTCATGATGTAGACATAACCGTCATCGTCGATGATCCCCGCATCGGCAGTCTTGTAGTAGCCGGGAAATTCAGTGGTGTAAGCCTCACGGAAGCGCTGGTCGGCATTCCACAGCGTCGGCAGGCAAGCGGGTGGCAACGGCAGCTTGACGACGATATTGCCGAGCTCTCCGCGCTTCACCGGATGCCCTGCATCGTCGAGCACCTGCACGTCGTAGCCCGGCATCGGCACAGTCGGCGAACCATATTTGACCGGCAGCATGCCGAGGCCCGCCGGATTGGCCGCCATTGGCCAGCCGCTTTCGGTCTGCCACCAATGATCGATAACCGGAACGCCGAGCTTTTCCTCCGCCCATTTGATCGTGTCGGTATCGGCACGCTCGCCGGCAAGGAACAGGTATTTCAGCGACGACAGATCATATTTGCCGATGAATTCGCCTTTCGGGTCTTCCTTCTTGATGGCCCGGAATGCCGTCGGCGCCGTGAACAGCACCTTGACCTTGTGCTCGGCGATGACCCGCCAGAAAGTGCCGGCATCCGGCGTTCCGACCGGCTTACCCTCATAGAGAATGCTCGTCGCGCCAATGAACAGCGGTGCATAGGCAATATAGGAATGGCCCACGGCCCAGCCGATGTCCGAAGCTGCCCAGAACACGTCGCCGGGCTTTGTGTCGTAGATCGCGCCCATCGACCAGGCAAGCGCCACCAGATGCCCGCCATTGTCGCGTACGACGCCCTTGGGCTGGCCGGTTGTACCGGAAGTATAGAGTATGTACAGCGGGTCCGTCGCCTTCACCGCAGCGCACTCAACCTTGCGTCCTGCCGCAGCGGCAACCGCCTTCGCATAATCGAAATCACGTCCCTCGACCAGCTCGTGCGGTTGTTGTGGACGAACCAGGACCAGACAGGCGCTGACCTTGTGCGCGGCTTGTTCGATCGCCTTGTCAAGCATCGGCTTATAGGCGACGACACGCCCCGGTTCGAGACCGCAGGAGGTTGCAATGATCATCACCGGCCTGGCGTCATTGATGCGGGTTGCGAGTTCATGAGCGGCGAAACCGCCGAAAACCACGGAATGCACCGCGCCAATGCGGGCGCAGGCCAGCATCGCGACAACCGCTTCCGGCACCATGGCCATATAAATGATGACGCGATCGCCCTTTTTGACGCCCCTGTCCGTCAGGACAGCAGCCAGCGCATTGATATCGTGCAGGAGTTCCGCATAGGTGATCTTGCGCTGCGTGCCGGTCACTGCGCTATCGTGGATGAGTGCGACCTGATCGGCCCGCCCGTGCTCTACATGGCGATCCACGGCGTTGTAGCAGGTATTGCACTCCGCACCCGTATACCACCGGCCATAGGGCCCCTCATCGGGATCGAAGACCTTTTCCCACGGCTGGATCCAGTCGATCGCCACGGCGGCATGAGCCCAGAAGGCCAGCGGGTCGGATTGCCAATCCTGATAGACCTCTTTGTATCGTGATGTCATGCGTATCCTCCCGGCCCAGAGCATCCCTAATGTGCTAAGCAGAGTCAAAGGCGGAATTGACAATCCCACATGGATCGAGCACTGCTCGAGCGTCCGATCATCCCGCGCAGGCAAACAAACAAAATGACCAAGATCCTGCCGTTCGTGCTGATTTTGATGATGGCGTTACACATCATCAAGCCGCTTGGATGGCCGGGCCTCAAGAAGCGCGGCGATTTCTGGAAGATCGCCGCAGGCGCACTCCTGGCGATGTTCATCGTCGGCGTCATGCGGCATGCGGGCTAGGGTAGCACCCGACCGTTTTCCGCATCCGGCAGGTTGAGTACATAGGGCACGAGATGCTTCGCCCAGGCATCATAGCCGAGCGCCGAGGCATGGAAGCCGTCGCTGGAAAAGCCTTCTGGCCCCTCTATCGGCAGACGCGTCGCAGGTATCGCCATGCGTTCGCGACAAAGCCGTTCTCCCAGCTTGTTGATGGCGCCGGCACGTCCTTCCAGAATGCGGCCGAGCAAAGACGACATGGCCGGCACATCGCGAAAGTCGATGACCTTCGACCAGACGATATGCGCTTCGGGCCACTTGGCCTTGAGCGCATAAAGCAAACCGCCAAATTCGCGCTTGAAGCGTGGCAGTGAGTGAAAGTTCTTGGTGTCGTTCGTGCCAATGGCGAGGACGATATGGGTCCACATACCGCGCTCGAGATTGGGCACGACGTGATCGCGCAGTTGCCCAGACGTCGCAGAATTGAAACCCGCCGCCCGCCAGATGATCTTGCGCCCGGTTCGCCCCTGCAGATGCACGGCGAGCCGCACGCACAAACCCTGCCACGCATCTGTGGTCCCGACCCCGACAGCCGAAGAATCCCCGAGCACCAGCAACCGGATCGCCGGGTCCTTGCCTGCTATCTCACCCGTAGGCAGGCCACTTGGCGGCAGCATACGCTCTGTTTTCCGCCGCACGCTGATGCCCTGCCATGCGTAGACGGGATAGAGCAGCCAGCTGACCAACGGATGGAACGGCGAAGGTTTCATTAGCAGGCAAATACCTCCCTTGCTGCTATGCATCCGGTTGGACGCACGACCGACACAATAACACTTTGAATTTGCGGACATAATCCCTTCCAAAAATCGATCCCGATTTTTGGTTTATGCGCGCAAAAAACCCGGACTGAATTCCAGCCCGGGCTCCATGAGATACGCTTTTGGATAAAAAACGCTTAAGCTGCCTTTTCGAGGTCCTTTTTCCAACCGCCGGTTGCGGCGAGACCATTCATCTTGGCACGATGCGTGAAGGCGCGCTGGCCCGCTGCAACATTCTCCGGCTTGCCATTCCAGGCGTTCAGGGCAGCAGCCTGAAGCGCACGGCCATAGGAGAATGAGAGCTTCCATGGTGTCGTAAAATTGGCATTCATCGCCGAAAGATGCGCCGTCGCTTCCTCATCGTTCTGGCCGCCGGACAGGAATGTGATACCCGGAACCGCTGCCGGTACGGTTGATTTCAACAGCCGTACAGTCTGCTCCGCCACCTGCTCGACCGAAGCCTTGCGGGCATTCTTGCCATCAATGACCATATTTGGCTTGAGGATCATGCCTTCCAGCACGACGCGGGCATCATAGAGCTCATCGAAAACCGTCTTCAGAACCCATTCCGTGACTTCATAGCAGCGCTCGATCGAATGCGTAGCAGGCTTGCCGTCCATGAGCACTTCCGGCTCGACGATCGGCACGATACCGGCCTCCTGGCAAAGCGCGGCGTAGCGTGCCAGCGCCTGCGCGTTCTGCTTGACTGCACCCCAGGTCGGGATGCCGTCTGCAATGCCGATCACGCCGCGCCATTTGGCGAAGCGCGCGCCAAGCTTGTAATATTCGGTAAGTCGTTCGCGCAGACCATCCAGACCTTCGGTGATCGTCTCATCTGGAAAACCTGCAAGCGGTTTCGCACCAGCATCGACCTTGATGCCCGGAATGCAACCGGCGGTTTTCAATATCTGAACAAACGGCGTTCCATCCTTGGCGTTCTGACGGATTGTCTCGTCGTAAAGAATGACACCGGAAATGTAATCCCTCATCGCCTCGTCGGAGCGAAACAACATTTCGCGATAGTCCCGACGGCTGTCTGCGGTCGATTCCAGTCCGATCGTGTCGAACCGCTTCTTGATCGTTGCAGTGCTTTCGTCCGCAGCAAGCAGACCCTTGCCGTTGGCAACCATTGCAATCGCGATGTCTTCCAGGCGTTCACTCATAGAATATCTCACTCCGTTTTCCAGCTTCGGGCCATACCAGAAGCCTATGACAAACAAAATGGCGATCCAAGGTATTGAAACGATTGAAATTTTTTCAACCGATTTAGGAAGATAACATTTTCTGTTGTTCGTTAATCGGCGTGGGCAAACGACCCGGTTCGCATACGATACAAACTTTACCGTTTCTTCAAAACGTCGACGCCAGGCAAGGGCTTGCCTTCCATCCATTCGAGAAAAGCGCCGCCCGCCGTCGAGACATAGGTGAAATCATCAGCAACGCCGGCATGGTTGAGTGCGGCAACCGTATCGCCGCCGCCGGCAACCGAAACGAGCTGACCCGCCTTGGTCCGTTCCGCCACATGGCGGGCAGCAGCGACTGTCGCATGGTCGAAGGGATGCAACTCGAAGGCGCCAAGCGGACCGTTCCAGACCAGCGTCGAGGCATCGTCGATCGCGCCCTTGATGCGCTCGATCGATTGCGGTCCCACATCGAGAATCATGCCGTCGTCCGGAATGGCATCGAGACCATACGCATGGAAAGGCGCATTGGCTTCGAAGTGCCAGGCAACGATGGCATCGACCGGCAGAATGATGGTGCAATTGGCAGCATTTGCCTTGGCCATGATTTCGCGCGCTGTCGCAGCGAGATCATGTTCGCACAGCGATTTTCCGACATTCACGCCTTGAGCGGCAAGAAATGTGTTGGCCATACCGCCGCCGATAACCAGCGCATCGACTTTTTGGACCAGATTGCCAAGGAGATCGAGCTTGGACGAAACCTTGGCACCGCCGACAATGGCAACGACAGGACGTTTCGGATTGCCAAGGCCCTTTTCCAGCGCCTGGAGTTCTGCCTCCATCGTACGCCCGGCATAGGCGGGAAGAAGCCGCGCGAGCCCTTCAGTGGAGGCATGGGCACGGTGGGCTGCCGAGAATGCGTCATTGACGTAGATATCGCCAAGAGCTGCAAGAGCCTTCACATAGGCCTGATCGTTCTTTTCCTCGCCCTTGTGAAAGCGCGTATTTTCCAGAAGCAGGATGTCGCCATTTCTCAGCTTGGCAACCGCTTCCACAGCCTTGTCGCCGATGCTGTCTTCGGCAAACTGGACACTGTGATCGATGACTTTGGATACCGCCTGTGCAATCGGCTTCAGCGAGAATTCCGGCGTCGGACCATCCTTGGGTCGGCCGAAATGCGCCAGCAGAATAACCTTGGCGCCCTTCTTCGACAGTTCAAGAATGGTCGGTGCAACCCTTTCGATACGCGTTGCATCCGTTACCTCGCCATTTGCAACCGGGACATTCAGATCAACGCGCACAAGCACGCGTTTTCCGGAGACATCGGCATCATCTAGCGTCTTGAAAGCAGTCATGGTCCTACCTCGTCTGAAACACGGCCATCATTCAGCTGAAACCGAACGATCCGGGTAAACCTGATCAAATACAAATTTGGCCGGTGTTGTCGACCCGCCATCGAAATTGGATCGCTGGAGATCTTCCGAGAAATTCGGCCCGATGAGTCAGTTGATGTGGTTTTCGAGAACCGGAGCGCAATGGACTTTTTCGTCCATAGCACCGGAAGCGGAGAAAATCGCATCAAATGGCCATCAGGCCGGATTTATCGAAGGTCTCAAATCACCCTGCCAAACGCGACAGCAGTATCAGCCATCCGGTTCGAGAAGCCCCACTCATTATCATACCAGGACAGGATACGTACGAATGTGCCGTCCATGACCTTGGTTTGGTCGATGTGGAAGATCGACGAATGTGAATCGTGGTTGAAATCGATCGAGACGTTCGGCGCATCCGTATACCCGAGGATGCCCTTCAGCTTGCCGTTGGCGGCCGACTTGATGGCGTCGTTGATCTCGGCAACTGTGGTCGACCGCTTGGCGATGAACTTGAAATCCACGACCGAGACGTTCGGGGTGGGAACGCGGATCGCGGTACCATCGAGCTTGCCGTTGAGTTCAGGCAGCACGAGACCGACGGCCTTGGCGGCACCCGTCGATGTCGGGATCATCGACAGCGCAGCGGCGCGACCGCGATAGAGATCCTTGTGCATCGTATCCAGCGTCGGCTGATCGCCGGTGTAGCTGTGGATGGTGGTCATGAAGCCCTTTTCGATGCCGACGGCTTCGTTGAGGATGTAGGCGACCGGCGCAAGGCAGTTCGTCGTGCAGGAAGCGTTGGAAATGACCATGTGGTCTTTCGTCAGCTTGTGATCATTGACGCCGAAGACAACGGTCAGGTCAGCACCATCGGCAGGCGCCGAAACGATGACGCGTTTCGCACCGGCTTCAAGATGGGCGGCAGCCTTGTCGCGCGCGGTGAAGATACCGGTGCATTCCAGCGCGATATCGACGTTGAGCTCTTTCCACGGCAATTCGACCGGATTGCGCACGGCAGTAACCTTGATCGGTCCGCGGCCCACGTCGATCGTGTCGCCGTCAACTGTCACTGTTCCCGGAAACCGGCCGTGGACACTGTCGTAGCGCATCAGATGGGCATTGGTCTCGACCGGGCCGAGATCGTTGATCGCAACGACCTCGATGTCGGTGCGGCCGGATTCCACAATGGCGCGAAGAACGTTGCGGCCGATGCGGCCAAATCCGTTGATTGCAACGCGAACTGTCATTTGTATTTCTCCCTGGGTTCTGGGGCCCCTAAATGAATTATGCAGGAATGATGGAGATTATTTCAACTTCGCTTCCGCCGCTGCGACGATATGGTTCGCGGTGATGCCGAAATGCTCGTACAGCGCTTCGATCGGGCCGCTGGCGCCAAAGCCGGTCATACCGACAAAAATGCCGTCGACACCGATAAACCGGTCCCATCCAAGGCGAATGGCAGCTTCGACCGCCACCTTCACCGGCGCATCACCGAGCAGTACGCGCTTGTACTCGTCGCTTGTCTGTTCAAAAAGTTCGAAGCAGGGAACGGAAACGACCCGCGTCGGATGGCCGTCTTTTTCCAGCTGCGTCCGCGCATTGAGAGCGATTTCGACTTCCGAACCCGTGGCGAAGATGGTGACTTCGGCCTTGCCGCTTGCCGCTGCGAGTTCATAGGCACCATAGGCGCACTTATTCTCCGCGACATGTTCGGTGCGGACCGTCGGCAGGTTCTGGCGGGTCAAGGCGATTGTCGACGGTGTCTTGCGTGACTTCAGCGCCAATTCCCAGCACTCGGCTGTTTCAACGACATCGGCCGGGCGGAACACATAATTGTTAGGAATGGCCCGCAGTGCCGCCAGATGTTCAACCGGCTGGTGCGTCGGACCGTCTTCGCCGAGACCAATCGAATCGTGGGTCATGACATAGACAACGCGAATGCCCATCAGGCTCGAAAGCCGCATCGCGCCGCGCGCATAATCCGAGAACGTCAGGAAGGTGCCGGAATAGGGGATGAGGCCGCCGTGCAGCGACATACCGTTCATCGCCGCCGCCATGCCATGCTCGCGAATACCGTAATGCACGTAGCGCTGGCCGTAATCTTCAGGTGTAATATTGCTGGTCTGGCTGGTCTTGGTATTGTTGGACCCTGTCAGATCTGCGGAACCACCAATCGTCTCCGGGATAATCCCGTTGATAACTTCAAGCGCCATCTCGGAAGCCTTGCGGGTCGCAACTTTCGGCTTCTCTTCCGAAAGCTTTTTCTTGTAGGCACTGATTGTCGCTTCGAAATTATCCGGCAAATCACCGCGAAGGCGGCGATCCCATTCCGAACGGATGCTGGAACCGGCAGCCGCGAGACGCTCGTCCCAGGCTTGATGTTCCTTGGCGGAACGCAGACCGGCAAGACGCCACGCGTCAAGAATGTCCGCAGGCACGACGAAAGGCTCCGCCGTCCAGCCAAGTGCCTTGCGTGCGCCGGCAAGTTCTTCGGCGCCAAGCGGCGAACCGTGAACCTTGTTGGTGCCAGCCTTGGTCGGGGCACCAAAGCCGATCGTCGTCTTGCAGGCGATCAGCGTCGGCTTGTCTGACTTTTGCGCCTTTTCGATCGCAGCGGCAATCGCATCCTGATCATGGCCGTCAATGCTTATGGAATTCCAGCCCGAGGCTTCGACGCGGGCGCATTGATCGGTATTGTCCGCCAGTGAAACCGGGCCGTCGATGGAAATATTATTGTGGTCCCAGAAGACAATGAGCTTGTTCAGCTTGAGGTGACCAGCAAGTGCAATCGCTTCCTGGCTGATGCCTTCCATCAAACAGCCATCGCCAACGATGACATAGGTATGGTGATCGACCAGCTCATCGCCGAAATGCGCATTCATGATGCGTTCGGAAAGCGCCATGCCTACGGAGTTGGCAAGGCCCTGACCGAGCGGGCCGGTTGTCGTTTCGATACCGGCGGCATGACCGTATTCAGGATGACCTGCGGTGCGCGATCCGAGTTGGCGGAAGTTCTTGATCTCGTCGATGGTGATGTCTTCGTAGCCGGTCAGATACAGCAGCGAATAGAGCAGCATCGAGCCGTGACCGGCGGAAAGCACGAAACGGTCGCGGTCGGGCCAGTGCGGTGCTTTCGGATCAAATTTGAGGAAGCGGGTGAAAAGGACGGTCGCAATATCGGCTGCGCCCATGGGAAGACCAGGATGGCCAGAATTGGCTTTTTCCACAGCATCCGCCGAAAGGAAGCGGATTGCATTGGCCATTTGGTTGGATTTTTCAGAATTGGTCATGTTCACCGTCTTTCAAAGAGGAAAGGAGATGCCGTCTCTGGACGCCGGTCAGACAATATCCAAAAGGCACGCGACACATAGCAGGTGTCTTCAGGGAGTCAATAAAACCTAAGGCAAATTGGCCCCATCGACAAACGGGTCTTTCGTCGCAAGAGATTATTATCGGTGCATGACCGAACCATGACTGCTCGGATTGATTGACGCGGCGTTGATGTAACCCTTAGACTCTCCAAGATAAGCTGTTCTTCTTTTTGCGATTCGTTTAAAAAGATTGACACATGGGGAAGTGTTGAAATGGCATCGGAAGCCACCCTCAAACAGGTTCTTGAAAGACTGGTAAAAGCTTTGGCGTCCCTGGAGGATGCGGTTGACGTGCGTCTCGAGCATGAAGGCGATTTTGCCGAGGCCGAAGAAGAAGTGCAGCGCATGAACATGGACCGGCGCAAGCTTGCCCAGGAACTCGACGCATCGGAAGGTCGGGCCGAGCGTCTGGAAGCGGCCAACAAGGAAGTATCGCGCCGCCTCGTGGCTGCGATGGAATCCATCCGCACCGTTCTTGATCGATAAACCTGAAAGAGACTAACCATGGCCACTGTAACAGTTACGATCGACGGCAAAGCCTACAGAATGGCTTGCGACGAAGGCCAGGAACAACACCTGACCGGCCTTGCCGAACGTTTCGACCGCTATGTCACACATCTGAAATCATCATTTGGCGAGATCGGCGATTTGCGTCTGACGGTCATGGCCGGCATCATGGTCATGGACGAACTCAGCGAATTGCAGATGCGGGTCAAGGGTCTCGAAAACGAAGCGGAAGCGCTCCGCAAGGGTCGTGACGAGGCCTTGGCCAAGGCTGACAACAATGACGCGGCGATCACCGGCGTGCTGTCCGAAGTGACGACCCGCATCGAGACGCTGGCAACCAAGCTCGCGCCAAAGGCGAATTAGCCTTCAATCTCTTCGCGCAGCATTTCGAGCTCCAGCCACTCGTGCTCGTAGGTTTCGAGGCTGTGGCGCTTCTTTCCGATTTCTTCGACCGTCTTGTTAAACGATGCGGCGTTCTTGGCGAACAGTTCAGGATCTGCCAGTTTCTCCTCAAGCGTAGCAATCTCGCCGTGCAGTGCTTCAATCTTTCCCGGCAGGGTTTCAAGCGCGAATTTCTGCTTGTAGGAAAGCTTGCGTTTTTCCTCGCGCTGCACCTGAGCCTTGTCGGCTGAGCCACCAGATTGCGGCTTGGCGCTCTTCAACTCCTTGCGCGTTGCCAGCGCAGCTTCCTTACGTTGTGCCAGCATGTCTGTGTAGCCGCCGGCATATTCCAGCCAACGCCCATCACCTTCAGGCGCAATGACAGACGTCACTGTCCGGTCGAGGAAATCGCGATCATGGCTGACGAGGAGCACGGTTCCGGCAAAGCCGGCTACCAGTTCCTGCAACAGATCGAGCGTTTCCATGTCTAGATCATTGGTCGGCTCATCGAGCACCAGCAAATTGGCCGGCCGCGCAAGAACCCGTGCCAGCATGAGCCGCGCCCTTTCACCGCCGGAAAGCTCGCGAATGGGCGTGCGCAGTTGCTCTGGCTGGAACAGAAAGTCCTTCATATAGGAGGCAACATGGCGCTGCTCGCCATTGACGATGACGTTTTCGCCGCGCCCGTCGGTCAGATAATCGGACAGTGTCTGTTCGAGGTTGAGACTGTCTCGCTTCTGGTCGAGGATGGCGATCTCGAGATTGGTACCGAGCTTGACAAACCCGCTGTCTGGCGCAAGCACCCCGGTCAGCATCGACAACAATGTCGTCTTGCCCGCACCGTTGGGCCCGACAAAGCCGACGCAGTTTCCGCGCTGGATCCGCGTCGAGAAATCATTGACCAGCACCAGATCGCCATAGGCTTTGACGAGATGCTCCGCCTCTATGACGAGCTTGCCGGACTCTCTTGCATCGCTGGCTTTCAGCACGGCCTTGCCTTGAGCGCCGCGGTGATTGCGGAACTCACTGCGCATGGACTGCAGATCGCCCAGACGTCGCATATTGCGCTTGCGCCGCGCCGTCACGCCATAGCGCAGCCAGTGCTCTTCCCGTACGATCTGACGCCCTAGCTTGTGCAGATCGCGCTCTTCCTCTTCGAGAACCTTGTCGCGCCATTCCTCGAAAGCGCCGAAGCCCTGATCGAGACGCTTCGTCACGCCGCGATCCAGCCAGATGGTCGAGCGGCTGACATTCTCCAGGAAGCGCCTGTCATGCGAAATGACCACGATCGCAGAACGTATCTGGCGCAATTCGCCTTCCAGCCACTCAATCGTTGTCAGATCCAGATGGTTCGTCGGCTCGTCGAGCAATAGAATGTCGGGTTGTGGCGCCAGCACCTTGGCCAAGGCGGCACGCCGCGTTTCGCCACCGGAAAGATTGTCGGGCTCTTCCTCGCCCGTCAGGCCGAGATGTTCCAGCAGGTAGCTGACGCGGTAGAGATCGTCGGCCGGTCCAAGACCCGCCTCGACATAGGCGCGCACATTGGCAAAGCCGTCCATATCGGGAGCCTGCGCCAGATAGCGCACGGTCACCCCCGGGTGCTTGAACACTTCGCCATCGGTCGGTGCGATAAACCCGGCGGCAATTTTCAGCAGTGTGGATTTACCCGATCCGTTGCGGCCGACCAGCGCAATGCGGTCGTTTTCGCTGACGGAAATGGCCGCGTCGCTCAAGAGCGGTGTGCCGCCAAATGTCAGCGCTATCTGGTCAAGACGGAGAAGAGGGGGAGCCATGCACGTTTACAGTTCTGGAAAATGAAGCCACGATCGAAGGTCGCCGTGCTTGTCGGCGAGATTGTCGCCGCTGTCAAATGACATGAAGCAAAACAGGCCGGAATTTCCGGCCTGCTGGATTTAAATCAGTCGGTTGCGATCAGTATCCGCCGCCGCCGCCGCCAGTGCCTTCGCACGGGGCCTCGTAAATCGATCCATCACGCCGCTGGTAACGGCAGTAGTTGCCACTCTGGCCCTTGGGCGTCGTGGCTGTACCAATGACTGCACCAAGAAGTGCGCCGCCTGCTGCACCAACTACAGTGCTCTTTGTATCATGTCCAAGAGCCTGGCCGGCCAGCGCACCAACGCCGCCACCGATCAAAGCGCCCGTCCCGGCACGTTGATTTTGCTCACTGGTTGCGCAACCGGCTAGAGACATGGCCAGAAGCGCGGAAACCGCAATTGCGGTCAAACGAATTGTCATCTTAAAAATCCTCTCACATCAAATAGAACGCCACAAACCCTGCTTTGGTAATGCGGCAGAAGAAAGATCGCAGCGCCTTCGCTTAACATCTGCAACCTTCAAAACGATACAGGCCGGTAAGCCGGCCTGTATGTCGTTCTCGGATCGTAAGCTGATTAGTAGCGACGGCACGGCGCGCGGTAGCGTTCACCATAGCGATTTTCGTAAGTGCAATAGCGGCCGCCACTGTTGTTGTTGGTTGCAGCGCCCACCAGGGCACCACTGGCACCACCGATCGCGGCACCTGCGAGGGCACCACGGCCACTACCCGTGATTGCGCCACCGGCCAGCGCACCCAGTGCAGCACCACCGACGCCATAACCGGCTACGCGCTGATCGCTGGTCGTGCAACCGGCAACCGAGAGCGCTAAAAGCCCCGCAACTGCAATCGTAGACAAACTTTTCAACATGGAAGACCTCTCCGTTTTAAAACCAAACTCACCAGCTTGCGTCCCCAATGCTGTGTGCCAACAATTACACTTTCCGCTTTATTTTACAAGCGTTAGGCGATTTGCGTCGCAGCAATCAGGATCGCTTTACCCGAATGAAGTGACACGTGGAGATTCCCACGCACGGCATTCGACACCGTAAGCGATGAACCGAAAGAAAGTTCCACATTTTCCAGCGGCCAGCGCGCGCCATGGATAAAAAGTCCGTGTAATTGCGAAAATGCAACAATGCTGAAGAGCGTTCCATCGGCAAAATCGAAGTCATAGGAGCCCGCAACCAGAGGATGTGCCTCCTCATAACCGCTGGAGAGAACAAGCTTTCGCCCTTCAGCCGCGTGAGCCGTCGCCATGGTCAGATGCAGCAGCGCGTGATCGGTACGCGGACCGCCAAATGCACCGCACAGAATGACCTCGGTTGCACCCAAGCGGTAAGCTTCGTTCAGGGCAAGTTCGCCATCGGTCATGTCCTTGGCCGCTGGAAATACAACGCGCGGCACGTGGGCATATAACGCGTCGAGTTCCGGTGAGGTCGAATCGAAATCGCCAAGCCAGAGTTCTGGGTCAAGCCCGAGCGATTCGGCATGCGCAATCCCGCCATCGGCTGCAAGCACCCGCGCGCCGGCGACAAGACGCAGGAGACGGTCAGTGACGTGGACGGTTCCGCCAAGAAGAAGAACGAATTTGCTCATGTTTCGCCCATAGCATGCGTGAGGGCGGGGAGATAGATGCGCCTGGATAAAGAACCCCTCCCTGCTGCTGCGCAGCCTCCCTCCTCACAAGGGGGAGGGCAAGGGGCGGCGCCGTCGCGGCGAGCCCTCCAGATCAAAAATAATCGTGGCGACTTATCCACACCCTCCAAACATCACTTATTCTAACGGCGTCCTTTCCATGGGGAACTGCTTCCGGAGCCGTTCGAAGTGGGGAGAGGATCGGCGCCTCCGATGGCGGGTAACGGACCCGCCGTCCGGGGAAGTTCTGTCCAAGGGTTCCCCTGCCGGTACTAAGGCCGGTGCGTGCTGGACGAGCACTGTGAGGGCGGCAGATTGGCTGGGCGCAGTCCTGGCCGCTGGCGTTTCCGACGCGGAACGGACGGGATCAAAAAACGCCGGACGGGCGGTCTTCGGATCGCATTTTTATTCTACCAAGACGCGCTTCGACGACCGCCCGGCTTTCCCACCATCATTCGATGGCCAGACTCAGATGAGGGCGTGGCAACGGGAAAACATGTCGCTCGGCCGACGAGGCATGTTGCTTGCACGGCCAAGGCTTTATCTCTAATCTTTGCAATGCTCTAACGGGGTGCCAATTCGCAAGGATCGGCTGAGAGGCTTCAGGAAAAATCCTGCCAACCCGCGGAACCTGATCCGGTTTGTACCGGCGGAGGGATTAGACGCGGCATGTAGCCGGCGCACCAATCCTTTTGAATTTTAACTCTAGGAGGCGCCGATGCGGCCATTCGACATTATTCTGAAATCTGTGAGCATGGCGAGCGTTCTCGCGCTTGCGCTTGCCGGACCGGCAAAAGCCGATGGCAAACTGACCGTCTATACCTATGAAAGCTTCACTGCCGAATGGGGTCCAGGGCCAAAGGTCAAGGAAGCTTTCCAAAAGCAATGCAATTGCACCGTGGACTTCGTCGCCGTCACCGATGGCGTCGCTCTGCTTAACCGCCTCAAGCTTGAAGGTGCATCGACCAAAGCGGACGTCGTACTCGGCCTCGATACCAACCTGACCTATGAGGCGAAGGAAACCGGACTGTTCGCCCCACACGGGATCGACACAAGTGCGATCAACATTCCGGGGGGTTACAAGGACGATACTTTCGTTCCTTACGACTACGGCTATTTCGCTGTGATCTACGATACGGAAAAACTCAAGAATCCGCCCGCGAGCCTGAAGCAATTGGTCGAGGGCGATCCAAAACAGAAGATCGTTATCGAAGACCCTCGCACCTCGACGCCGGGACTTGGCCTCCTGCTCTGGGTGAAGGCCGTCTATGGCGACAAGACCGGCGAAGCCTGGGCCAAGCTGAAAGATCGCGTTCTGACAGTGACTCCGGGCTGGTCGGAAGCCTACGGCCTGTTCACCAAGGGCGAAGCACCGCTGGTTCTTTCCTATACGACCTCGCCTGCCTATCATCTGATCGCCGAGAAAACCGATCGCTACAAGGCCGCTGCATTCGAAGAGGGGCACTACCTGCAGGTCGAAGTGGCCGCGCAAACCGCCAATGGCGCCAAAAATCCACTTTCGGCCCAGTTCCTGACATTCATGACCGGCACATCGTTTCAGGACACCATTCCCGAAAACAACTGGATGTTTCCGGCGGCAAAGACAAGCGGACCACTCAACCCTGCCTTCGACACGTTGGTGAAGCCGGCAAAGACCCTGATCTTTTCGCCGGAGGAAGTGGCCAAGAATCGGAAGGTCTGGATCGACGAATGGTTGTCGGCCATGAGCCTGTAGCGCTTTGACCGCCTTGAAGCCATTGGCGGGGGCTCTCGCCCTCGCCTTTCTTGCCCTGCTTGCGGGGGGCGCTTTGCTCAGTCTTGCTATCGAGGCGCTAAGCGGCAGCATGGAAGGTTTCGCGGCCTTCGACAGCTATCTGTGGCGGATTACCCGCTTCACATTGCTGCAGGCGCTGCTCTCAATGCTGCTTTCGGTGGCATTCGCCATTCCGCTCGCCCGCGCGCTGCATGCGCATCCGGCCTTCCCCGGACGCGCCATGATCCTGCGGCTTTTCGCTCTGCCCCTTGCTCTGCCTGCCCTCGTCGCCGTGCTCGGCGTCACCAGCATCTATGGCCGCAATGGTCTGCTTGCTGCTTTTTTCGATTGGCTCGGGCTGGACGTCACTCCCAATATTTACGGCCTGACCGGCATCCTTATCGCACACGTGTTCTTCAACCTGCCGCTGGCAACACGGCTTATCCTTTCGAGCCTCGATTCCATTCCGGAAGACTATTGGAAACTCTCCTCACAACTTGGCATGGGGGGATGGGCACGGTTCCGGCTGATCGAGTGGCCAGTGATCCTGCGCAACCTTTCCGGCATTGCCGGGCTGATTTTCATGCTGTGCATCACGTCCTTTACCGTCGTCTTGACGCTCGGCGGAGGACCACGGGCGACCACGCTTGAGGTCGCGATCTACCAGTCGCTGCATTTCGATTTCGACATTGCGCGAGCGGTCTCGCTGACGCTCGTGCAGCTGTGCCTGACCATTGCGGTTCTGTCGGTTCTGGGCTTGACGGGACGCCCTGCCGAGGAGGGATTCAGCCTGCGCACGACAACACGCCGTTTTGAACAGCCGACAGGAAAAGCAAAGCTTCTGGACGGCACGTTAATAATCCTCGGACTGCTTTTCGTTGCACTACCCATAGCTGGAACCGTGGTTTCCGGTCTGGCGGCCGATCTCACCCGGCTTCTCGGCGAGAGTCTTGTGTGGCGTGCAATCCTGACGAGTCTAGTCCTTGGAGCAAGCGCGGCTGCGCTGTCGCTGATCATTTCCCTGGCGCTGGTCATGGCCCGCGAATATCTGGCGAGTCGACGCCGTTATGCACCGCCAAAACTGTTCGAGCGCTCGCTTGATCGCGGCGCAAGCCTGATCATGGTTGTTCCGCCGATTGTGCTCGGCGCCGGATGGTTCATCCTGTCGCGCCATTTTGCTGATCCATTCAGCCTAGCACCCGTCATGGTCGTGAGCGTCAACGCTGCGATGGCGATACCCTTTGCTTTTCGCATTCTGCGCCCGACATGGGATACGGCGGCAAGCCGCCACAACAGGCTGTGTGCGCAATTGGGCATTAGCGGACGGAACCGGCTTCATCTGATCGACTGGCCGGTTCTGAAACGGCCATCGAGCGTCGCTTTCGCCTTTGCGATGGCGCTATCGCTCGGGGATCTTGGAACGATTGCTCTCTTCGGTAACAATTCCGTTCAGACCCTGCCCTATTTACTGCTGCAACGCATGGGCAGCTATCGGACACAGGACGCCGCAGGTCTCGCGCTTATTCTTGGGGTGCTGTGCCTGTTCCTGATGATCGCGGCTGACAAAGGTGCAGGCACTCTGACGAAGAGAGAGGTCGGAAACATTGGCTGAACTCTCCCGAACCCAAAGCGGTGCCGACATCCGCCTTGATGCGGTCGATTTCGACTATGGCGATATGGCGATGCATTTCGATCTTACCATAGAGCCATCGACGATCACCGCGGTCATAGGACCGAGTGGATCTGGAAAATCGACGCTTCTCAATCTCATTGCCGGATTCGAAACGGCCAAATCCGGAAGAATTTTGATCGGCGGTACCGACGTCACTGGTGCCGCGCCATCCGAACGGCCTGTCTCCATGGTTTTTCAGGACAACAATCTCTTTGCGCACCTCGATGTCGCCGCAAATATCGGCCTGGGTCGAAGACCTGATCTCAAGCTCAACGAGACCGACAAGGCGGCAATTGCCAAGGCTATTCAGAAGGTCGGACTGACGGGGAAGGAAAAGCGAAAGCCGGAAGCGCTGTCAGGCGGCGAACGTCAGCGTGTGGCGATTGCCCGCGCCCTCGTACGAAACCGGCCAATACTTCTGTTGGATGAGGCATTCGCCTCTCTCGGCCCGGCTTTGCGACACGAGATGCTCGACCTTGTCGGTATTCTGCAGGAAGAAACCAGCATGACCGTAGTTATGGTCACGCATCATCCGGATGATGCGTTGCGTCTGCCCTCCAGGCTAATTTTCCTCGACAACGGTAAAATCGCGGCTTCCGGATCGGCAAAAGAACTATTGTCTGATAAGAGACCGTCGCTGTTGCGAAAATACCTCGGCGCAGAAGACTCTGGCCTTTGACATATTTTCGACGCCTTGCCACATTCAAGAGACCAATGAATTTCTTGCCCAGAACTGCTCGCCGGGCTAGCAAGAATACGTACATACAAGTTTTGCGCGCGCGCGTGACGATAATGAGGACATGATACTGGCTTCGCACAATTCCCCCACAAGCAACGGATGGTTCCATCCTGCCGCTCGCGTCCGGAATCTTGCGTCGGCAACATTGCTGCTTGCCTTTTTGTCAGGATGCCAGGTTCTCAATGTCGGCAAGGAAGATGCGCTCGGACCTTCGTCCAATCCGGTAACGGTTGATAATGTCACCAAGAACGACAGGCTGGCAAAACTGAGTGCCGAGCAGCATCCGCGTATTCTTGCGACTTATGGTGGTGAATACAAGGATGCCAAGCTCGAACGCATGGTCGCCAAGGTCGTCGGTAACCTGACCACGGTTTCCGATAATCCGACGCATACCTATCGCATCACCATCCTGAACTCGCCGAACATCAACGCCTTTGCGCTCCCCGGCGGCTATCTGTATGTGACGCGCGGCCTTCTCGCCCTCGCCAATGACAGTGCCGAACTCGCAGCCGTCATCGCACATGAGATGGGTCATGTGATCGCCAATCACGGGATTGAACGCCAGCAGCGCGAACAGGAAGCACAAATTGCCGGTCGCGTCGTTTCGGAAGTCTTGCAGGACGACAGTGCTGGACGCGAAGCGCTCATCCGGGGCAAGCTGCGCATGGCGCAGTTCTCGCGTAACCAGGAACTGCAGGCCGACGCCATCGGCATCAAGATGATAGGTGAGGCTGGCTATGATCCGTTCGCGGCTGCCCGCTTCCTGCAATCCATGGCATCTTATGCGGATTTCCGCAGTGTCTCAGGTGCGACCGATGCCAGCCTCGACTTTCTTGCCAGCCACCCTTCAGCACCACAGCGCATAGAACTTGCGCGTGGTCACGCCCGTCGTATAGGCGCACCGGGTGTCGGCACGACCGATCGCGATTCCTTCCTCCAGGGCATTGACGGCCTTCTTTATGGTGACACGCCGGAGGAAGGCTACGTTCGCGGACGCAACTTCGTTCATCCGCTGCTTGGCGTGAGCTTCACCGTTCCCGACGGTTTTGTTATCGACAACAGCGCCGACGCCGTCATGGCAACGGGTCCCGGCGAAGTGGCAATCCGCTTCGACGGAACGCAGGTTTCCGGCAACCCGACAATGACCGACTACATGCGTAGCGGCTGGGTAACGGGTCTGGACAATGCGAGTGTTCAAGCGACGACTTTCAATGGCATGCCCGCCGCAAGCGCAAAAGCGCGCGCGGATCGCTGGGAATTCGACATATTCGTCGTCAATGCCGGCAACCGGATCTATCGCTTCCTGACCGCTGCGCCAACAGGAAGCACCGCGTTGATACCGGCATCTCAGACCGTGATCCAGAGCTTTCACCTGCTGACGCCGGGAGAGAAGGCAAATATCAAGCCCCTGCGCATCCGTGTCGTCACGGTTAAGCCAGGCGACACGCTGGTCAGCCTCTCCAACCAGATCATGGGAACCGATCGCAAGCTCGATCTCTTCCGTCTGATCAATGCATTGCCGCCCGGCGGAACGGTTTCCGCCGGCGACAAGGTCAAGATCATTAGCGAATAAAAAAAAGCCCGGCATTGCCGGGCCTTCTTTTATTGAATTGGATGAACCCGCTTTTACGCGGCCTCTTCCTGCTCGTCTTCAACAACGACGTCTGCCTCAACCTCACTCTCTTCAGCCTTAGCACCACGCTTCGGCCCCTTGGCGAGGTTAACCTCAATAAGACGCACGGCTTCTGTTTCCGACATCTTGTTGACCGCAGAAATCTCGCGAGCCATGCGATCGAGCGCAGCCTCATAAAGCTGGCGTTCGGAATAGGACTGTTCCGGCTGGTTGTCGGCGCGGAAAAGATCGCGTACGACTTCCGAAATCGAGATCAGATCGCCTGAATTGATCTTCGCATCATACTCCTGGGCGCGGCGCGACCACATGGTCCGCTTGATACGCGCGCGACCCTGGACAACCTTCAACGCGCGATCAACGTAGTCTGTCTCTGAAAGTTTGCGCATACCGATAGCTGTTGCCTTGGCGACCGGTACCTTCAAGCGCATCTTGTCTTTCTGAAAATCAATAACGAACAGTTCAAGCTTGTGGCCTGCCACTTCCTGTTCCTCGATATTGACAATTTGACCTACGCCGTGTGCCGGATATACAATAAACTCACCCGTTTTAAATCCGATACGCTGGGCGGTTTTTTTCTGCTGAACTGCTGTCATGCGCTTAACTACTCCTTGCTGCGCCCGGCAAAACGCACCGGCTAAACCAATCACTGGAAACCGGAACCCGGTTTGTCGGCCGCCAATATTGTCACGCAAAAGCACTCCGGACAACACAGCCTGACGGGCAAACAAACCACAACGCCCTGAACTGCCGAGTCCGAAATAAATCTAGCCGATTGGTGATTTATGCTTTAGCGCCACGAAATTGACGTCCAATGATCCACATATGCTGGAACCATATCACGAAAAGTGATTAGAATCAACTTTTTGCTGCGTTTGCTCAAAAGGCGGAATATTGCAAGACCTGCCCCTTGATAGAACCCGACTATTTATTTCTAAACTCGAATAAAATATTAGTCGCCTTCTCCGGGCTCCGGCGAAAAGAACTTTTCAAACTTGCCTTCAATGCCATCCATATCCTTGGCGTCGGCAGGAGCGTCGCGTTTCTGGGAAATATTAGGCCACTTTTCTGCATATTCCGCATTGATCTGCAACCATTTGTCGAGCCCCGGCTCGGTGTCCGGCTTGATGGCTTCCGCGGGACATTCAGGTTCGCAAACGCCACAATCAATGCATTCATCTGGATGGATGACGAGCATATTGTCGCCTTCGTAAAAACAATCGACGGGACAGACCTCAACGCAATCCATATATTTGCAGCGGATGCAATTGTCGGTCACAACATAAGTCATTTGCTGGCTCCTGAAGACACCGCTATCAGCGTGTCAGCGGTTGAGGTAACGATTTGACGCCGGGCTGACAAGAGGGGAAAATAAGCTGCGGCACCAGAACGCGGCCCGCATCATGTCAAAGCTCCGGAGATCGTCCCCGTTGGACCCGAACATGGGCCACACCCAAGTACGCACGGCGCCATTCATCGCACCACGAAGCCTGAGCTACAAGCAACCCTTGTCTCTTGCTAGCACATTTCGCGAAATATTATTTTATCTGGACGGCCGCTAGTGAAGATTATTTCGACGCAACGGCGAATATTTGAAATCCAGACATCAATCCTCTGAAATATCCTGATCGCCTTGCATCAGCCGGTCCACCTGCCGCCGTTCGCGTTTTGTCGGGCGACCACTGCCAGTGTCGCGCCTTGGCAATCCATCGAGACTGCTGATGCCGTCTTTGGGCGGAGGCGGCGGCGAGATGTCTTCGTACAGTGTGCGCGCTTCTTCGGCCGGACCGCGGCGCGTCCCACCAGAGAGCACCTTGTAGATGAGAATGCGCCGGTCGAGAGTAATCGTCAGCACGTCACCCGGCTTCACGCCGTGCGATGGTTGATCGATCTTGTCCTTGTTGGATCGGACACCGCCACCAGACACAAGCTTTGCCGCGAGGGACCGGGATTTGACCACCCGCGCGAAGAACAGCCATTTGTCGATGCGCTGCCTCCCGCTTCCGTCATTTGGGGCCGTTCCCACCATCCTATTTCTTCATTTGTTCCTTCAGCGCCAGCAATTTGGCGAAGGGTGAGTCCATATCGATCTTGACCGGGCGCTCTTCACGTTCCGGACGCTTCGCATGAATCGGTGGCTTGTCCGCAGGCTTTCCGTCCTGCTTGAAGCGTTCCTTTCCGCCGGGCTTGCCTTTGCCGCGGAAATGCTCTTTGCGCTCACCGCGCTCGTTCTGCTGGTTTTCGTTGCGTTCAGGTCTGGCGGGACGCGGTTCGGCCTGACCATTTCGCGCTTGACCTCGTGGATGCTCGCGTTTCTCCTGATGTCCGCGATTGTTGCGTCCGTCGAAACGCGCCTGCCGCCAGAGGAATATCGGTTTTGGCGCTTCTTCAGGTATGGCTGGCGCAAGGGTGGTGGGCTCTCCAGCGGGCTCGCTTGCTTCGGTAACCGGTTCAGCCACAGCTTGCGTTTCCGCAAGTGGCTCTACGGGTTCAACAGCAGTTGTTGGTTCCGTTACCGCCGAGGTCATATCCTCGACAGGAGCCGTTTCCGCCACAGTGGTCACGACTTCTTGCGGTGCGGCGGCAGGCATTGGTGCTGCATCGAGTTCCACCAGCTTTGCAGCGACAATCGCTGCGTCGACCGGCTCCTGACGATAACCGAGGCTCTTCAGAATTTCTTCCATGTCGTCGGCAGTGGCACCTAGAATCGACATCATCGACGGCGTGACAACAAAACGCGTGCCATCATAGGCGCCGTCCGGCCGTAAACCGATTCCCGGTTTCCAGGAAAGCGCGGGACGGATGAGATCGGCAAGCCGCTCTAGAATATCGATGCGGACGGCTCGCCGGCCGAGGAGACGATAGCCTCCAAGCCGATAGAAGGCTGGATCAAAGCTCGGGTCTGTAACCACCGATGTGCGTCCGGCGGATAAGACCTGCACCACATCGCCATATCCCGGGCGATCCTTGGCGTCTTCCTTGAGCGCCCACAAAAGCGTCAGCAGACCGGCCGGTGCAGGTTTGAGCAACGCCGGCAGAAAGACGTGGTAGGCGCCAAAGCGGACGCCGAGACGGCGTAGAGCGGCGCGGGAATCCTGATCGAGGCCACGAACGTCTTCCGCCACATCACGGCGCTGAAGAACGCCGAAATTCTCGACGAGTTGGAAAGCGAGGCCCTTGGTGATACCAACCAACGCATCGGCATTGGCAAGGTCGACAAGTGGCTTCAGGATCGTATCGATATGATGGGCGAGGAAGCGATCGACACGGGCCGCGACCTTGTCGCGTGCCGGCCCGGTCAGTTGCTCGTCGGCCAGCAACACAGCGCGGGGCTTAAGTGCTTGCTCTCCGGAGACGACCGAAGCAACTGGAGCGCCGATCCATCGTAAGGTCCCGTCGGAACCAAGAGCAAAATCGCCATTTGCCGAAGCGGAAAAACGCTCGGCGCGATTTTCGAACTCCGTCGCGAGGGCTTTTTGCGCAGCCGCTTTGACGGCTTTCGCATCCGTTCCGTCGACTTGAGCGTCCGTGGTGAAACGGAACCCATCCAAACGTCCAACATGGTGCCCTTCGACAACAACGTCCCCGGCAGGGCTAATTTCGGCTTCTAGCATTGTATTCTCTCTCAGGCGCCTCATAAGCACGCTTGTCCTGCGGTCTACGAAGCGTTTCGTCAACCGTTCATGCAGTGCATCTGATAATCTGTCCTCAATTTCACGCGTCTTTTCTTGCCAATGTGCCTGATCTGCAAGCCATCCAGGCCTGTGAGACACAAAAGTCCAGGTTCTGATCTGGGCGATACGCCGTGAAAGCGCATCGATATCGCCGTCCGTGGAATCCGCTCGGCGAACCTCTTCGGCCATGTAATTTTCATTCACATGGCCCTTATCGGCGAGATCGGTATAGATCGATGCGATGATATCGGCATGTTGCGCCGGCGCGATCTTGCGATAGTCGGGCAAGGCGCAGGCGTCCCACAAAAGTGCAACACGCTCTGGGGTATCGGCCAATGGTGCGACATCGGGGTCGTTGGACAGATATTCGAGCGCCTGCTGATCCACCGCGGGCAGCGCTCTGGTCAGTCCTTCAACCGGCGCAGGCGTGTCGATGGATCGCTTCAGCGCATCAAGGCTGGAGTAATCAAAGCGAGCAGTTCGCCATTGCAGGATTTTTACCGAATCGAAGGCATGCGATTCCACACGCTGTACGAGTTCTTCGGAGAAGCTGGATACCTGTCCGGTGACACCAAATGTACCATCGCGCAAATGCCGTCCCGCGCGCCCCGCGACCTGACCGATTTCGCCCGGCGACAGATTGCGGAACTGATAGCCATCGAACTTCCGGTCCTGGGCGAAAGCCACGTGATCGACATCGAGATTGAGACCCATACCAATGGCGTCGGTCGCAACAAGGTAATCTACGTCACCCGATTGATAGAGATCAACCTGAGCGTTGCGGGTACGCGGACTCAGCGCTCCCATGACTACTGCCGCACCACCGCTCTGGCGTCGTATAAGCTCGGCGATGGAATAAACCTCCTCCGCGGCGAAGGCGACGATGGCCGACCGGGGAGGCAAGCGGGTTATCTTTTTTGGCCCGGCATAGGTGAGATTTGAAAGCCGCGGTCGCGTGACAACCGAAATCCCGCGCAGGAGCTTCTCAAGGATCCCACGCATCGTTGCTGCGCCGAGCAGCAGAGTTTCCTGACGCCCCCGCAGATGCAGAATACGATCGGTAAAGATATGACCGCGCTCAAGATCATTGGCGAGTTGCACTTCATCGATAGCGACAAAGTCCATATCGGTCTGGCGCGGCATGGCTTCGACAGTGCAGACCGCATAGCGGGCACCGGGGGGATTGATCTTTTCCTCACCAGTGATCAGCGCGACGTTTGCGAAGCCTACCCGTTCTGCCACACGATGATATACCTCGCGGGCCAGCAGGCGGAGTGGCAGACCGATCATTCCGGTCTGATGCGCAAGCATCCGCTCGATCGCCAGATGGGTTTTTCCCGTATTGGTGGGCCCCAGGACGGCTGTAACATCGCGGCCCGTCAAGACGAGGGGAAGTTCGAGGCTAGGCATAAGGTTCATCAATTACAATCCAATACCGGCCAAACGAGGCGGTGCGAGCCGGGCATGTATCTGCGATTAGCATTTTAAGCGTCCGACAGAAAGGTATGCGGGGCTCTCCAGATAAACAATCGCGAACCGATTCACGGAGTGTTCCGTGAAGAAATAGAACGCGAGGAGAACGAATCAGCTACGAAATGGCTCTAGGATGAGATTCCTGATTTGTTCACGGCCATATTTAGCTTTTTAGGCCAAGATTCGCACTACATGCTGAATCGCTCAAGATTGCATCACTCAGATCCGTCTCTAAGGTATGTACGTTTGTAAATTTGTTATTATGACCACGCTTCCGATATTTCAAAGTTTAAAAAACCTGAATGATTCCTTATAATTAGTTAATACATTTGGCATTCGAAAGACTACTTCTATTAACACTTCGATCAAAGCCGGAACGAATCAGCGACGAATCAGCGCCTCCCGAGATTTCCCGTTTTGTTCACCACAATATTTTGTGCTGCAACGACAGAATCCATACAAGCCGAAGAGAATCCCAAGCTTTACTAGGACAAGATTCAGATTGATCGTTAATGTTCTCGCACAGATTCGGACAACCATAATCGACGAGAGGTAAACCGCCACGCACCTTTTCCACGCGCAGCGGCACCGATTTAATTGCATTCAGGTTGAGTATTGTCCGCCATTGGCTGTAAGCGTAGAACCGGTAATGAAGCCAGCATCGTCGGAAGCAAGGAACACGACGCAGCGAGCAACCTCTTCCGGTTCGCCGAGGCGTCCGACCGGAATCTGCGGAATGATCCGCTCATTGAGCACTTTCTCATCAATTGCCCGCACCATCTCGGTACCGATATAGCCCGGGCATATGGCGTTGACAGTGATTCCGGCGCGGGCACCCTCTTGGGCCAAAGCTTTGGTAAAACCGATATCACCGGCCTTCGAAGCAGAATAGTTGGCCTGCCCCGCCTGACCTTTTTGTCCATTGATCGATGAGATATTGATCACCCGACCGAACTTGCGATCGCGCATACCATTCCACACCGGGTGGGTCATGTTGAACAGACCGGTGAGATTGGTGTTGATGACGTCACTCCATTGGCTCGGTGTCATTTTGTGGAACATCGCATCACGGGTGATACCCGCATTGTTGACCAGCACGGCGACGGGGCCGAGATCTGCTTCGATTTTGGCGACACCGGCTGCGCATTCCTCGTAATTGGAAACGTCCCATTTGTAGGTCGCGATTCCGGTCTTTTTGCTAAATTCTTTCGCCGCGTCATCATTACCGGCGTAGTTCGCCGCTACTTTGTAACCCGCCGCTTTCAAAGCGACGCAAATGGCAGCGCCTATACCGCGCGTTCCACCTGTAACGATTGCTGTTTTTGTCATTTACCCCTCCCTCAAACTGATCTCGTACAAACGCTCTGTAGTTATGAAAACATGAAACGGCGGTTTGGTTTCAGCGACAGCCACCGACATCGAAAACCGGCCCAATAATGCTTGGGCCGGTGAAGCGTCACTAGTCCTTGATGCGCTCGATGCAAAGCGCTACGCCCATGCCGCCGCCGATGCAAAGCGTCGCGAGGCCCTTAGTTCCGTTGCGACGCTTCAACTCGAACAGCAACGTATTGAGAACACGAGCACCAGACGCGCCAATTGGATGGCCTATGGCAATTGCGCCACCGTTCACGTTGACAATGTCCGGGTTGAAGCCAAGATCCTTGTTGACTGCGCAGGCCTGCGCAGCAAACGCCTCGTTTGCCTCGACCAGGTCGAGGTCTTCGGCCTTCCAGCCAGCCTTTTCCAAGGCTTTGCGAGATGCCGGGATCGGTCCTGTTCCCATGATCGACGGATCAACCCCCGCCGTGGCCCAGGACGCGATGCGCGCCAGTGGCTTGATCCCGCGGCGCTTGGCTTCTTCCTCGCTCATCAACACGACCGCTGCGGCACCATCATTAAGACCCGACGCATTGCCCGCGGTCACAGTGCCGTCCTTATCGAAAGCTGGCCTCAACTTTGCCAGCGAGTCCAAGGTCGCTCCGTGACGGATATATTCATCGTCGGCAACCACGACATCGCCCTTGCGCGTCTTGACCGTAAACGGCACGATTTCGTCCTTGAACTTACCAGCCTTCTGGGCCGCCTCAGCCTTGTTCTGCGAGCCAAGCGCGAACTTGTCCTGATCCTCGCGGGTCAACTGCCACTTGCGGGCGATATTTTCAGCGGTAATACCCATATGATAACCGTGAAACGCGTCCGTCAGGCCGTCCTTGATCATCGTATCAATCAACTTCATGTCGCCCATCTTTGTACCATTGCGAAGATGCGCGCAGTGCGGCGCCAAGGACATTGATTCCTGACCGCCAGCAACAACAATATTCGCATCGCCCATTGCAATCTGTTGCATGCCAAGCGCCACTGCGCGCAAGCCAGAGCCGCAAACTTGGTTCAGACCCCAAGCCGTCGCTTCCTGGGGAATGCCGGCAGCCATGGCTGCCTGTCTCGCGGGGTTCTGGCCCTCGCCTGCGCCGAGGACCTGGCCCATGATCACTTCATCGACATCGGCGCCGTCAACGCCCGCGCGGCTCAGTACTTCCTTGATAACGGCCGCACCCAACTCGTGTGCCGGAACATTGGCGAATGCACCGTTGAACGATCCAACAGGAGTGCGGGCAGCGCTAGCGATGACGATGGATTGGGTCATAACGTTTCCTCATATTTGTCATTCTGAATTCATAAAGCATATATCGGCCAGAATTAGCCGCCTGCAACAGTTTGACAAGGCCCATTTAAGTCTAAGGCGCAAATATCGCTCTTCGCGCTGCAGCATTGACCACAATGCACTGCGTTGAATGCAATGCACAAATCGCTTTGAATTGGCGCGCTTTGCCCCTATCCTCTTAAGTCTGTCCGTAAGCCGCCACGCAAATTCGGCGAAGGAAGCGAAGTTGGGGAGTTGAACAATGGCAGCAAAAACCGGGGACATCGTCATCAAGAAATACGCTAACCGGCGTCTCTACAATACCGGAACAAGTACTTATGTGACGTTGGAAGACCTGGCCGAGATGGTAAAGCGAAATGAGGACTTTACGGTTCAGGATGCAAAAACCGGCGAGGATATTACCCACTCAGTCCTCACCCAGATTATTTTCGAACTTGAGAACAAGGACGGGCAGAACATGCTGCCTATTCCCTTCCTCCGCCAATTGATTGCCTATTATGGTGATCAGATGCAGGTCGTGCTTCCAACGTTCCTCGAACAGTCCATGTCGGCCTTTGCCAAGGAGCAGGAGCGCATGCGAGAGCAGCTGACCGCCGCGTTCGGCAAGACGCCAATGGACATGATGAATGTCAGCGCCCCGATAAAGTTGGTCGAGGAGCAGGTTCGCCGCAACACGGAAATGTTGCAGCACGCCATGCGCATGTTCACACCCTTTCCGTTGAACAAGACAGCCGGTGCGGCTGAGCCCAATGAGACACCTGCGCCTGAAAAACCGGCGAAGGATACGGGCCTCGACGAGTTGAAGGAACAAATCGCCGCCATGCAGCGCAAGCTCGATTCCCTCGATAAATAACGAGCACAGATCATCAAGTTGATAGACACCGGCTGTCACAACAGGCAGCCGCATATTCAATTCGATAACACGTATGAAACAAACCATCATGGCCCAGATCACACTTTCCAAAGCCAATGGCATCATCAAGGCTGCTCTCGCCAAAGGTACCCAACTCGCAATGCGTCCCCTGTCGGTAGCAGTGCTCGATGCAGGTGGCCACCTCAAGGCATTCCAGAAGCAGGATGGCTCGTCCATGCTGCGGTTTGAAATCGCCTTCGGCAAAGCATTCGGGGCGCTCACCATCGGCGCCGGTTCGCGCACGGTCGAGAAGTTCGCGAAAGACCGGCCACATTTCATGGAAGGTCTGGTTGCAGCGTCCGGAGGACATGTCATTCCGGTTGCAGGAGGTGTGCTGGTCAAGAACGCCAAGGGCGAAATACTTGGCGCGGTCGGCATCAGCGGTGACACGTCAGACAATGACGAAACAGCAGCTATCGCTGGCGTTGAGGCGGCGGGTTTTGTCGCCGACGGCGGTCAAGGCTGACCATCATTAAGGAGAGAATGGCAATGGCAGGATCGGCGAAAGCAACAGTCTTCATCGACAATGAGCGGGTCCTCGTCACGGAGTATCGTTTCGCGGTTGGAGAGAACACCGGCTGGCACCGCCACGCACATGATTATGTCGTGGTTCCGTTGATGGACGGTCGCGTGAAGCTGGTGACGAAGGATGGGGATACTTTCGCCGAAATGAAAAAGGGCGTTCCCTATTTTCGCGCGGAGGGCGTCGAGCATGATGTCGTCAACGCCAATGATGGCGAATATGCTTTCATCGAGATAGAGCTAAAATAGCTCCCGAAAAACAATTTCTGCGGTTCATGTCAAAATGCGATCTGATGAGCCGTCATTGCATCGAGCGCATGTCTTTCGCGCTTTAAACCCGAAAGGAACTGCCATGAACTACACGATTTTGGCTTACGAAACAGCAGACGCATACGCGGCCCGCACTGATCCCAACAAGCAGGAAAACTATCGCGCCGGGTGGATGGCTTATACCCAGGTCCTCAGAGAAGCCGGCATAATGGTCACGGGCGCCGGGCTTCAGGCACCCGATACCTCGACCACGGTGAAGTTGCACAATGGCCAGCGGTTGGTCCAGGACGGACCATATGCTGACACGAAGGAACAATTGGGCGGCTTTTATATCATTAACGTGCCCGATCTTGACACGGCGCTTGGCTGGGCGGCTCGCTGCCCGGCTGCCGTTGCAGGCGGCGTGGTCGAGGTAAGGCCCAATATTCAAATGCCAAGCTGAAATGGAAGACTTCGACGCGCGCCGTGCCATCGAAATTGCGGCGCGCGACTCCTACGGCCGGTTGATTGCTTTTCTCGCGGCACGCTCACGCGACGTCTCTGCAGCCGAGGACGCATTGGCCGACGCTTTCGCTTCGGCCCTGGAACACTGGCCACGTAATGGCATACCGGACAAACCCGAGGCTTGGCTGTTGACCGCCGCCCGCAACCGGATGACCGACGCGAGACGCCATGCCTGTGTGCGGTCGGAAGCGGTTCCAGCCCTGCTCATGATAGCCGACGAGGCGCACGCCATGGCTGACAGCAATATTTCGTTCCCGGATGAGCGGTTGAAACTGCTTTTCATCTGCGCCCATCCGGCGATCGAAGCACCTGCCCGCACGCCCCTCATGCTCCAGACCTTGCTTGGACTGGGTGCTGTGCGTATAGGGTCCGCCCTTCTCGTTCAGCCTGCAGCCATGGGTCAGCGTCTCGCGCGGGCAAAACGCAAGATCCGTGATGCCGGCATCGGTTTCGAGGTACCAACAGCCAAGGAATTGCCTGCTCGTCTTGAAGCCGTACTGGAGGCAATATACGCCGCCTATGGCAGTGGTTGGGATGATGTGGCAGGCGCCGATCCACGTCGCAAGGGGCTGGCGCTTGAAGCGATCGGTCTATGCCGGATGCTTCTGCAGCTTATGCCAGGACAACCCGAAGTAATGGGCCTTCTGGCGCTCATGCTGTACTGTGAATCGCGACACAAAGCGCGGCGCAGTGCTACCGGTGAATATGTCCCTCTTTTGGAGCAGGACACAGCACGATGGTCGAGGCCGATGATCAATAGCGCAGAGCAGTTATTGAAGGCCGCTGCGCACTCAGGCCTCATCGGCAGCTTTCAGCTTGAGGCGGCGATTCAGTCGGCGCATGCGCAGCGCATCAAAACAGGTCATACTGATTGGGAGGCAATCGCACTGCTGTACGAAGGTCTGGTTGTCCATGCGCCAACGATCGGCGCACTCGTTGGCCGGGCGGCGGCCGTTGCCGAGGCACGAGACGCCGCTGTTGGCTGGGCGCTACTCGAGGCTATTCCCGCCGAATCGGTAAAGAGCTACCAACCCTATTGGGCACTTGCGGCCCATCTGCTCGCGCGCCTGCAACGCATTGACGAGGCCCGCGTCGCCTACGGTCGCGCCATTGGTCTATGCGAAGACCCGGCTATGCGTGAGTTCCTCACACGGAGACTTGAGGCACTGCCAGTGGAACCAACCAAATGAAAAGACCGGCACAAAGGCCGGTCTTTTCAATCGCAAACTCGAAAAAAGCGATTAGCCTTCCTTCGGCGTCAAAACCTGACGGCCGCGATACATGCCAGTCTTGAGATCGACATGATGAGGACGGCGCAGTTCGCCCGAATTCTTGTCTTCGACATAAGTCGGTGCCTTCAGCGCGTCGGCGGAACGGCGCATGCCGCGCTTCGACGGAGAAGTTTTTCGTTTAGGTACAGCCATTGTTCCAGCTCCAGTAATCAGTCAAAATCCGGCACTGGCCCGATTGAGCCTGTCACAATGGACAAAATTCCGGAAAGTTCGGTGGGGCTATACACGGCCTGAGAGCTTTTGACCAGCAGGAGTCACATATTTTTTGTCACAAAAGCTTTGTCCCGCCGATTCAGGGCCCGTTGACGCAGCCGACATAGGCACCAGCGCCACGTGCGCGACGCTCGTTGACCCGAGCCAATGTCTGCATACCTCGTCCGGGTCTGGCCGGATTGCGTACGATGGGATTGGGCAAGGTCACCGCGAGATATGCAGCCTGACGCGGCTGAAGCTTTGCGGCGCTTACCTTGAAATGGTGCTCCGCCGCAGCCTCGATGCCGTATATGCCCGGCCCCCATTCAGCTATATTGAGATAAATCTCCAACAGACGGCGCTTAGGCAAGATAAGATCCGTGAGTACCGCCAGAGGCACTTCCAGCCCCTTGCGAATAAAAGAACGGCTCGTCCAGAGGAAAAGATTCTTGGCTGTCTGCATTGGAATTGTCGAAGCACCGCGCGTCTGCTCGCCATCGATCGTATCCGAGACAACAGAATTGAGTGCGTCCCAGTCCACGCCGTTGTGGAAACAGAATCTGGCATCTTCGGACATCATCACCGAATTGACGAGAGATGGAGATATCTGATCGAGCGGCACCCAGCGGCGATCGTAACCGGAGAATGTCACGAGATCCTTGACCATCAACGTGGAAATTGGATGGATGAATGGCAGACGGTAGAGACTGAGCAGGATGATCGGCAACATGATCAGAATGATTCCGATCAGAATGAGATAGCGCACGACACGGCCGAAGGGCGAACGTCCGGGATCGACCAGATAACCTCTGCCCCGCTTGTTTCTGACGAGAACCCTTGCCACACATGCCTTCCAGTTGAATATTCCTGTCGGACATAAAGCAAAGAGTAGCAGAAGGGAATTCTTTCTGCGATTTTCTGCGTGGTACACACAGGGCGGCTGTAAAAAAACAATAGAGGCTTTGCTCAACCATTGACCGGGAGACCATTTGTCGGCAATTGGCTGAGCATGATGACAGATCAGGATTCCTCATTGTTCCAGATCGCGCTGCAGCAGCGCGCAGCTTCGGTCGAGGCGTTGCTCGCCGATCTGTTGTCGGATCGGCCGCAATCCGGCGAGATCACTCGCCCGGACCGATTGATGGCTGCTATCCGCCATGGCGTGCTGAATGGCGGGAAACGCTTGCGCCCATTTCTGGTGATGGAAAGTGCCGCTCTGTTTGGCGCGGATAACCTTGCCGCTTTGCGTGTTGCTGCGGCGCTCGAATGCATTCACAGTTACTCTCTCGTCCACGACGATTTGCCCGCCATGGACAATGATGATCTGCGCCGCGGCCAACCGACGGTGCATCGTAAATTCGATGAAGCTGCCGCCATTCTGGCCGGGGATAGTCTCCTGACCTATGCATTCGAATTGATCGCTTGCGAGGAAACCGAGCTTGATGCGCACGCGAGGGTAACGCTCATCTCAACGCTGGCCCGCTCCGCAGGCATAGGCGGCATGGTTGGCGGCCAGGCGCTCGATCTCGAAGCAGAGAAAGTCAAACCCGACGAGCAAGGCATCATCCGTCTGCAGGCAATGAAGACCGGAGCGTTAATCCGCTTTGCCTGCGAGGCGGGCGCCATCATCGGCCATGCAGACCCGAAGGATCGCGAACGACTGGCGGAATATGGCTCCGCCATCGGCCTCGCCTTTCAGCTTGCCGATGACCTGCTTGATGTGACTGCCGATGCGGGACACATGGGGAAAGCAACAGGCAAGGATGCTGCGGCGGGCAAGGCCACACTTGTCTCGATGCATGGCGTCGAGTGGACCAAGCGACAGCTGGCCGGTCTGGTCGCGCAGGCAGAAGAGCTTCTTGCGCCATTTGGTGAGAAGGCAGCCTTACTCAAGGATGCGGCGCACTTTATCGCCGAAAGACAGAGCTAGTCATTATTCTGCTGCGTGCGAATCCGCACCTTGGCCGAAGCGGTTTTCGATGTACTCCGCCACCATTTTCTGGAAATCTTGGGCGATACCGGCACCGCGCAAGGTCGCAACTTTCTTGCCATCGACAAAAACAGGCGCGGAGGGCGTTTCGCCCGTTCCCGGCAGCGAAATGCCGATATCGGCCATCTTGGACTCGCCCGGTCCGTTGACGATGCAGCCCATGACGGCGACGTTCAGCGCTTCGACGCCGGGATATTTTTCCCGCCAGACCGGCATGTTAGTGCGGATATCACTCTGGATCGATTGAGCCAGCTCCTGGAACACTGTCGATGTCGTGCGCCCACAGCCCGGGCATGCCGCAACGATTGGAATAAACTGGCGGAAGCCCATCGTCTGCAGGAGCTCCTGCGCCACCTGCACTTCACGTGTGCGATCCCCACCCGGTTCTGGCGTCAGCGAAATTCGGATCGTGTCCCCTATCCCCTGCTGCAAAAGGATACCCATTGCAGCCGAGGAAGCGACGATGCCCTTGGTGCCCATGCCCGCTTCGGTCAGCCCGAGATGCAATGCGTGGTCGCAGCGACGTGCAAGTTCGGCATAAACAGCGATCAGATCCTGAACCTGGCTTACCTTTGCAGAAAGTATGATCTTCGAGCGCGGCAGGCCGATCTCTTCGGCCAGTTGCGATGAAATGAGGGCCGATTGGACAATCGCTTCTCGCGTAACGGCTTCGGCGGTCAGCGGTGCACCCGCCGCATGGTTCTGGTCCATTAGGGCGGTCAGCAGTTCCTGATCAAGCGAGCCCCAGTTGACGCCGATGCGCACCGGCTTGCCATAGCGGATCGCCATTTCAATGATCGCACCGAACTGCGCGTCTTTTTTGTCCTTGAAGCCAACGTTTCCTGGATTGATGCGGTATTTGGCCAAGGCTTCGGCGCAGGCCGGATGATCGGCAAGAAGCTTGTGGCCGATATAGTGAAAGTCGCCGACCAATGGCACGGTAAGACCCACACGGTCGAGTCGCTCGCGAATTTTCGGCACGGCCGCGGCGGATTCATCGCGGTCGACGGTAATACGCACGATCTGCGAGCCAGCACGGGAGAGCGCCGCCACTTGCGCCACAGTTCCGTCCACATCGGCGGTATCGGTGTTGGTCATCGACTGAACGACAATCGGCGCGCCTCCGCCCACCATGACTCCA
Source organism: Phyllobacterium sp. LjRoot231 (assembly GCF_964253365.1). NCBI lineage: Bacteria > Pseudomonadati > Pseudomonadota > Alphaproteobacteria > Hyphomicrobiales > Phyllobacteriaceae > Phyllobacterium > Phyllobacterium sp. LjRoot231. The sequence goes on along the minus strand of NZ_CAXUQT020000001.1, from coordinate 1,106,739 downwards.
CCCACATCCACACCAACTGAGCGTCGCCGGGCGAAAGGCTGCGAATAATAGTCTGACATTGTCAAGCTCCACATATGCTGTTCAGGTGGCGCAGCAATCGCTGTTTGTCAACATGCGACTTTCATGGATGCTACTCCCGTATCGCAGACACTGCATGACAAAGTGTTCATGCTCCAAGCCTAGTAATTTTGCTGCAATGCAATATATTCCGGGAGCTGCCAGCACACCCGGTTGATTGAACCAAAGGAAATTTATGCCATGGCCAAGAAGACTGCAGTCGTTACAGGTTCCAGTTCCGGTATCGGGCTCGGAACGGCGCATGCCCTCGCAGCAGCCGGTTACAATATCGTGATCAATTCATTTACTGACCGGCCGGAAGATCATGCACTTGCCCAGGAGATTGCCGACAAGCATGGGGTCGGGGTCGCCTATATCAAAGCCGATATGTCGAATGGTGCTGAGTGCAGGGCCTTGATCGACAAGACGGCTGCAGCGTTCGGCAGTGTCGACGTGCTGGTCAACAATGCCGGCATTCAATTTGTCGCTCCTGTTGACGAGTTCCCCCCCGAAAAGTGGGATGCGATCATCGCGATCAACCTGACATCGGCTTTCCATACGACAGCTGCTGCTCTTCCCTATATGAAGAAGGCCGGCTGGGGCCGCATTATCAATATCGCTTCGGCGCATGGCCTGAGGGCTTCGCCGTTCAAATCCGCCTATGTTGCCGCCAAGCATGGTGTTCTCGGTCTGACCAAGACCGTCGCACTGGAGGTTGCCGAGAAACACATCACCAGCAATGCCATCTGCCCCGGTTACGTGCTGACGCCTCTCGTCGAAGCCCAGATCCCGGATCAGATGAAGGCACACAACATGGATCGCGAAACGGTCATTCGCGAAGTCATGCTCGACAAGCAGGCCACGAAGGAATTCGCTACAGTCGATCAGATCGGCGCAACAGTTGTGTTTCTTGCCAGCGACGCTGCCGCGCAGATCACAGGAACGTCCATATCCGTCGACGGCGGCTGGACGGCAGAATAATGAGCGCGAAGCCAAAGACGATCAACATCGCCCTGCAAGGCGGCGGTTCACACGGTGCTTTCACGTGGGGCGTTCTCGATCGCATCCTCGAAGATGGCAGGCTGACGATCGAGGGCATATCTGGCACCAGCGCGGGTGCGATGAATGCGGTAGCCCTCGCGGATGGCTGGTCGCACAATGGCGCGGAGGGCGCTCGTGCCAAACTTCATGAATTCTGGCGCGCCGTCGGACGGACAGGACAATTCAGTCCGGTCCAACGCACGCCGTGGGACAGGTTCTTTGGCAACTGGTCGGTCGAGAATGGCCTTGGCTACAATCTCTTTGAACAGTTTTCCCGGCTGTTTTCTCCCTATGAATTCAATCCGTTCAATCTCAACCCCTTGCGGGACGTGGTTGAAAAGGAAATCGATTTCAAACGGGTGAGAGCCTGTTCGCAGTTCAAGCTCTTCCTCTCCGCGACCAATGTCGAGACAGGGCGGTTGCGGGTGTTTTCGCAATCCGAACTCAATGCTGATGTCGTCATGGCCTCCGCCTGCCTCCCCTATATTTTTCAGGCAGTGGAGATTGATGGCGAGCCCTATTGGGATGGCGGCTATGGCGGCAACCCGGCACTATTCCCGTTCTTCTATTCAAGTGAGAGCGAAGATGTCCTGCTGGTCCAGATCAACCCCATCGAGCGGCGGGGCACACCAAAGACGGCCCGTGAAATCACTGATCGTATCGACGAAATCACTTTCAATGCCGCCCTCCTGCGTGAGTTCCGTTCCATTGCATTCATCAATTCCCTGATCGAGACGGGTAGGCTTGAGCACGGCGAGTACCGCAACATCCGCATGCATCGCATCGACGCGGATGAAGCGCTTGCCGGTCTCTCGGCATCGTCCAAGATCAATGCCGAATGGGCCTTCCTCGAATATCTGCGTGACCTTGGCCGCGCCGCCGCTGAGGACTGGCTGGAGGAACATTTCGATGCTGTCGGAGAACATGCCACGCTTGACCTGTCGGGCGAGTTGGCGCCGGAAATGAGTGCCGGTCTCAAGTCGAAGAAGCCTGGCAGACGCGTGACTGATTTCCTCATGCAGCGCAAGAAGCCCGCTGTCGCAGCGCGCCGGGCATAGATCTACGAGGCTTGTTTCCTGTCAGCGTTCGCAGCGAGATTGGCCATCAGGAATACAACGATCAGCAGTCCGGCGAGCACCATATAGACCGGGCCAAAACCGGTTCTGCCACTGACAAATCCGATGGCCGACGGCGCGACGAGAATGCCCGAATAACCCATCAACGTGACCATGCTGAGCGCCACACCTGAGGACGTGCCCTCCTGATTTCCCGCCGCGGAAAAGGCAATGGGCACCATATTCGCAATTCCCAAGCCGGAGAATGCAAAAGCAAGAATCGCAATCCAGGACGTCGGAGCAAGACTGGCCACCAGCATTCCCGTTGCGCCAATGAGCGCAGAATAGCGTAGCGTTTTCACTGCGCCGAAGCGGTTTCGCACACCGTCGCCGAGAAAGCGCATAATCGACATGGTGCCGGAAAAGGCAGCGAAAGCGAATCCCGCCATTGCGATATCGGCGCCACGTTCCTGCTGAAGGTAGAGCGCCGCCCAGTCAAGAACCGAACCTTCCGGCACCATGGAAAACAGTGCCATCAAACCGATGAGATAGATCAGCGGATTGGTCGGGAACTCAAGTTTATGTTTCTCGTGCGCTGCCGGTGCGTCTTCGGTAATCATGTAGCGGAAAGTTGCGAGCCCAAGCACAATGGCGATAAGGGTAACAACAACCGCATGGGCCAAGTGGCCATGAGCTTCGATCAACAGACCTCCGAGAGCACCGCCTGCGAACCCACCGAGGCTCCAAAATCCATGCGATGACGACATAACCGCGCGGGAAAGTTTTTTCTCTACCTCTACCGCATTGGCGTTCATCGCGACATCCATGCCGCCAATCACTGCACCGAACAGAAACAGCGCTGGCGCAGCAGTCAGGACATTCGGGGCGAGAGCGACGAGCAGCAGCGAAAATGAGCAAAAAACCGCGAAGCCCTTGACCACCGCCCGCGATCCAAAACGGCTGATGAGATAACCGCACCACGGCATGGCAGCAAGCGCGCCTACGCCGAAAACCAGGATAAGCAGACCGAGCATGAATTCGCTGATCCCGAGACGCGCCATGAACACGGGAATTTGCGGCGCCCAGCTGCCAACCAGGAAGCCATTGAAGAAGAACGCGCAGGCGACAGCCCATCGACCGTAAACGGCCCGCTTGAGATAGACAGAGGCATCCATTGATTCGTCACCGGCTGGAAATTCGGGAGCAGGCGCACGATTAAATCGATTGAACGCTAAGTCAATTCACTCTTTTTGATGGATTATGAAAATAATTGAGCGCGTCCTCCAATTTTATGCGTGATTGGACGAGCATCGAGCCACGCATTACGGATATCACTCGTAGACGACCAGCAGATCCTTCGCGTCGATCTGGTCACCGGCACGGACAAGCACTTCCCCAATCGTGCCATCTCGTTCCGCGCGCAACGCGGTTTCCATCTTCATCGCCTCGATCGAGAGCAACACATCTCCGGCATTGACCTTCTGCCCTGTCGTGATGCCAACGGTTGAGATGATACCCGGCATCGGCGCACCGACATGCTTGTCATTGCCAAGTTCGGCCTTGCGCCGGACGCCTGCGCCGCTGCCGGCACGAGTGCGGTCGGGCACTTTTACGCGGCGTGGTTGACCATTCATTTCAAAGAATACTGTGCACATGCCTTTGTCGTCGGGCTCGCCCACAGCCTGATTCCGCACGACGAGGGTTTTGCCGCGCTCGATATCGAGAAACACCTCTTCCTCCTGCGCCAAACCATAGAAATAAACATGGGTCGGCAGTACGCTCGTCGGTCCGTATGTGTTGTGTGTCACGGCAAAATCCGTGAACACTTTCGGATACATGAGATAAGAAGCGAAATCCTGATCGCTGATCTTCCGTTCCAGTTTTGCCTCGACCTCTTTGCGCTCGGCATCAAGATCAGCAGGCTTCAAAAGTGCGCCGGGCCGTTGAGTAAACGGCTTCTCGCCTTTCAGGATTTTCTTCTGAATATCCTTGGGCCACCCCTTCGGCGGCTGTCCGAGATCGCCGCGCATCATCGAGACAACCGAATCCGGAAAAGCGATATCCTTATCGGGGTTCTTCACGTCAGCGACGGACAAATCCTGGCTTACCATCATCAGAGCCATATCTCCGACAACCTTGGAGGACGGCGTTACTTTGACGATATCACCGAACATCTGGTTCACGTCCGCATAAGTCTGCGCGACCTCGTGCCAACGCGTCTCAAGCCCGAGCGAGCGTGCCTGTTCCTTCAGATTGGTGAACTGACCGCCGGGCATTTCGTGGAGGTATACTTCGGAGGCCGGCCCCTTTAGGTCACTCTCGAAAGCAGCATATTGCGTGCGCACCGCCTCCCAGTAGAAGGAAATGCGACGAATCCACTCCGGATCGAGACCCGGATCGCGTTCCGTACCTTTCAACGCCTCGACGATCGAACCGAGACAAGGTTGCGAGGTATTGCCGGAGAGAGCATCCATCGCAGCGTCAACCACGTCGACGCCCGCATCCACCGCGGCAAGCACCGTTGCTGCGGAAACGCCTGACGTATCGTGCGTATGGAAATGCAACGGCAGGTCGGTTGCTTCCCGCAACGCCTTGAACATCACCTTTGCGGCGTTTGGCTTCAAAAGGCCTGCCATGTCCTTGAGGGCGATGATATGGGCGCCTGCCTTTTCTACTTCCTGTGCAAGATCGACGTAATATTTCAGATCGTACTTTGGCCGCGCGGAATTCAGGATATCGCCCGTATAGCAAATCGCGGCTTCGCAGAGCTTGTTCTCCTCGACAACCGCATCCATGGTGACGCGCATGTTCTCGACCCAATTGAGACTATCGAACACGCGGAAAACATCGATGCCGCCTCGTGCCGCCTGTTGCACGAAATATTTGACCACATTGTCAGGATAGCTCTTGTAGCCAACCCCGTTGGCACCGCGCAGCAGCATCTGCAGCAGGATATTTGGTACCTGCTCGCGGATTTCTGCAAGACGCTCCCACGGATCTTCCGTCAGGAACCGCATCGCCACATCGAACGTCGCACCGCCCCAACACTCCAGCGAAAAAAGCTGCGGCAAAGCGCGGGCGTAGGTGCCGGCGACACGGGCGATATCAAAGGTTCGCATTCGGGTAGCGAGCAGCGATTGGTGACCGTCGCGCATCGTTGTGTCGGTGAACAACGCACGTTTCTCATTGCGCATCCACTCGGCAAACTTCGTCGGCCCGAGTTCATCGAAAAGCTGTTTGGTGCCGCCCGGAATGGGCGTTTCAATAAATGGCACTCGCGGAAGCGCCGCTTCCTTGGGTGGTGTGGCACGGCCCTTGGTTTCCGGGTGGCCGTTGACCGTCACGTCGGCGAGATAGGTCAGAAGCTTGGTGGCACGGTCCTGCCGCTTCACCTGTTCGAACAGTTCCGGCGTCGTGTCGATAAACTTGGTCGTATAGGAATTGTCGATAAACTTCGGATGCGTAATGATCGCTTCAAGGAAGGTCAGATTGGTTGCAACACCCCGGATACGGAATTCACGCAAGGCGCGGTGCATCCTGTGTATCGTCTCTTCGGCTGTCGGCGACCATGCGGTAATCTTTTCGAGCAGCGGATCGTAAAAGCGCGTGATGACCGCGCCAGAATAGGCCGTACCCCCGTCCAGCCGTATGCCGAAGCCGGTGGCGCCACGATAGGCGGTGATGCGACCATAATCAGGGATGAAATTCTGCTCCGGATCTTCGGTCGTGATACGGCACTGCAAGGCATGGCCGTTGAGCTTGATTTCTTTCTGTGCTGGTACCCCGGACTCCGGTGTGCCGATCGTCGCACCCTCGAGAATGCGTATCTGCGCCTTGACGATGTCGATACCGGTCACTTCTTCAGTAACCGTATGCTCGACCTGGATGCGCGGATTAACCTCGATGAAGTAGAACTCGTTCGTATCGGCATCCATCAGGAACTCGATCGTTCCTGCGCCAATATAACTGGTCTCCTTGGCGATCTTCAGACCATAGTCCGATATCTCTTTGCGCTGGGCTTCATTGAGATAGGGCGCTGGTGCACGCTCGACCACTTTCTGGTTGCGGCGCTGGATCGAGCAGTCTCGCTCGAACAGATGCACCGCATTGCCATGCGTATCACCGAGGATCTGCACCTCGACATGACGAGCACGTTGCACGAGCTTTTCGAGATAGACCTCGTCCTTGCCGAATGCGGCCTTGGCTTCGCGCTTGCCTTCAGTGACTTCGCGGGCGATATCATCCGGTGAGAAGATCGCGCGCATACCGCGACCGCCGCCGCCCCATGAAGCCTTGAGCATGACGGGATAACCGATCTGTTCGGCCATCGCTTTCACGGCTTCCATATCGTCGGGCAGCGGCCCGGTGGCGGGAACAACCGGAACGCCGATTTCAATCGCCAGATTACGCGCCGCGACCTTGTTGCCGAGACGACGCATGGTCTCCGGCTTGGGGCCGATAAAGATGATGCCAGCATCTCCGCAGGCCTCGGCAAATTCCGGGCTCTCTGACAGCAGACCGTAGCCCGGATGAATAGCGTCCGCGCCGGACAGTTTGGCAACCCGAATGATTTCCTCGATCGAGAGATAGCTTTCGATCGGCCCCATATCCTTGGCGAGATGCGGACCCCGCCCGACTTGATAGGATTCATCAGCCTTGAAGCGGTGTAGCGCCAGCTTGTCTTCTTCCGCCCAAATCGCCACGGTTTTCATGCCAAGTTCGTTGGCGGCCCGGAACACGCGGATGGCGATTTCTGATCGGTTGGCGACAAGGATTTTCTTGATAGGCAAGGCGGAGACTCCAGACAGCGAAAGCGCTTTAAAATGGATTGGCTGCATCACTGGTTACAGATTGCTGCAGTGCAAACAACGCATATTGAACACAAGACTCTGAAATGTCCAATAGCAAAATGCCCGGCGCTAGGCCGGGCATTCGTGCAATATTTCAGACGGACAGCTTACTGCTGGAAATAGCTGTACTTGCCGTCTTCGCCCTTTTTCCATTCGTACATAACGTAGCCTGGAAGCTTCGGATCGCCCTTTTCGTCGAAGGCAATATCGCCAAGAACGGTCTTGAACGGACCCTTTTCCTTCATCGTCTTGGCAACAGTTTCAGGATCGTTCGATCCAGCAGCCTTTGCTGCATCGGCGATGACCTGTGCTGCTGCATAGGCATAGAGCGTATAGGCTTCCGGCTCAAAGCCCTGTGCACGGAACTTCTCGACGAGTTCCTTGTTGGCAGGGTTCTTGCTCGGATCTGGGCCGAACGTGTTCAGCGTACCTGCAACCGCATCGCCTGCGATCGAAGCAAGTTCGTTCGAAACGATACCGTCGCCGGAGATGAACGTGACCTTCAGGCCCTGGTCGGCAAGCTGACGGATAATCAGACCGGCTTCGGTGTGCAGACCACCCCAATAGAGAACCGTAACACCGGCTTCCTTTGCCTTGGCGATCAGTGCGGAGAAGTCCTTGTCGCCGACGTTAACGCCTTCGTACATAACTTCCTTGAGACCCTTAGCATTCAGCTCTTTCTTTGTCTCGTCAGCAAGGCCCTGGCCATATGGTGTCTTGTCATGAACGACAGCAACCTTGGCGTCCTTGAACTTCTCCGCGATATAATCGCCGGCAACGATGCCCTGCTGGTCATCGCGGCCGCAAGTACGGAAGGTGTTCCAGAGCTTACGTTCGGTAAAGACCGGGTTGGTTGCCGCAGGTGTGATTTCGAGGATGCCATTTTCGGCATAAACTTCAGATGCCGGGATCGACACGCCCGAGTTGAAGTGGCCGATAACAAACTTCACGCCGTCAGCAACAAACTTGTTGGCAACGGAAATACCCTGCTTCGGGTCGGAAACGTCATCGCCGAGCGTCAGCTTGACCTGCTCGCCATTGATTCCACCGGCTGCATTGATCTCAGCGATTGCGGCTTCAGCACCCTTCTGCAGCTGAGCACCGAAAGCGGCATTTGGACCGGTCAACGGACCGCCGACGCCGATCAGAAGATCGGCATAGGCATTGCCGCTCAAGGCGAGCATTGCAGCAAGCGCAACGCCCGATAACAGTGACTTCTTCATTTGAAAACTCCCATTTTCTAGGTACTTACCAAACCCCTCGCGATGACTTTTTTCATCGCTTGAAGACTACATTTGCCGATTTCCCGGCGGTTGTCACGCTGATTCATTTCGCATCAGCGAGATAGGTTAAGCTCTCGTTCTCTCTTTCCAGGCAAATGGAGAGGTTTTTTCGTAGAGCCAGTGATATTGCCGAACCATCTGATTGGTGCGGGTGTAACGATAGCCGAGGGTACCGATGATGATCAGCACAATCGTGTCTACGATATAGTAGTGAAGCGTCAGCATCGTTCCACCGAACAGCGCGAAATGGATGAAGCGGACGGCAACGCCGAGCAACAGCATGTAGAATACCACGACCGCTATGGGGCGCCACGTCTTGGCGCATGCGCGCCCCGCCATCCATGCAGCCCAACCGCCCATAAGGCAGGTGACCAGTATGAACAGCCAGATCGAAGGTTCTTCGTACAAAATGCCTTGCATGGCAATGTTCTCCTTGGGCTTTTCCGGGTGACAGAAAGTCCCTATTCTCGTTAGTGACGACCACCTTCAAGATAGGCTGCGCGCACTTCCGGATTGGCCAGAAGGTCCGCACTTGACCCGCTCATCGTCACGATTCCGTTGACCATCACATAACCACGGTCGGCGAGTTTCAAGGCGCCGAACGCGTTCTGCTCCACCAGAAAAACCGTCAATCCCGTATTCTTGTTCAGTTCCTTGATCGCCTCGAAAATGTGCTTGATGATCAATGGTGCAAGACCCAATGAAGGTTCATCGAGCAACAGCAGGCGTGGACGCGCCATCAGGGCACGGCCAATCGCCAGCATCTGCTGCTCACCACCTGAAAGTGTGCCACCGCGCTGGTTGATACGCTCCTTCAACCGTGGGAATAGATCGAACACCATGCGTGAATCTTCATCGAAGAATTTCAGGTCGTCGAGGCTGGCGCCCATCTGCAGGTTTTCCTGCACTGTCATGCGTGGGAAAATGCGGCGGCCCTCCGGTGATTGGGCAATCCGCAACCGCGCGATTTCATGCGTCGGCAATTGCGTAATGTCCCTCCCATCGAAAATGATGCGGCCAGCACGCGCACGCGGCATCCCAAAAATCGTCATCATCAAAGTCGATTTTCCGGCTCCGTTGGCGCCAATTAGCGCAACGATCTCACCCGGATCCGCATGAACTGTAACGCCGCTCAAGGCACGAATATTGCCGTAGTAGGTTTCAACACTCTCGACGCTGAGTAGGGCTTGCTTTTCCGACATTATCTAGCGCCTCCGGTCTTCTTTGGCGCCGGTTTTGCCTGGCTTTCCTTTGCCAGCTTCTTGGCTTGTCCAATCCAGTCTTCACGCGCGATGCGTCCGTCAAAAGCGAGATAAGCCTCAGCCGCGATGATATCGGCTTTCTTCCAGGCAGCGATCTGGTCGAAGTGGAAGATGCCGTGCTCGTTGAGCTTGCGCTCGTTGACCGGACCTATGCCCTTGATGACGATGAGCCTGTCCGCCTTGCCGCCGCGCGGCTCGGCAAGAGCGTTCGCCGTTGCGCCTGTTTTGATTGTCCCAAATGGCTTAACCGCAGATTTGGTTTCAGCAGGCTTTGCCGCTCTCCCCGGCGCTGTTCTGGCAGGAGCCTTGCCTGATGCAGCCTTTGCGGGTGTCTTTTTCACAACTGCTGTTTTGGCTCGTTTGGCGGCGGGCGCCGCGGAAACGAGCTGAGCCGGTGGCATATCCGGATGGGTTTCCTCAATCTCATGGATAGCCTCGGTCGAAAGCAGATCCACAGCAGCGGTAATATCATCGACGCCGGCAGCTTCGGCCTGTTCGATCAGTTCGACCACTTCCTCATCCTCGACACCGAGATAGGCGGCAATGACCTTCGGATCGTTCTTCACTGTTTCCGGTGTTCCATCCGAAATCTTTGTACCATATTCGAGAACGACGACATGATCGGAGATTTCCATCACCACCGCCATATCGTGTTCGATGAGCAGGATCGAGGTGCCGGTTTCAGCCCGGATATCGAGCAGCAGCCTGTTGAGTTCTGCCGACTCTCGCGCATTGAGACCCGCGGCAGGCTCGTCGAGACAGAGCAGTTCGGGCTCCGTACACATGGCGCGTGCAATTTCGAGGCGGCGTTGCGCTCCATACGGCAAATCACCCGCCGGATCATCGGCGCGGTCCACCAGATTGATCTTTTCCAGCCAGAAGCGGGCCTTCTCGATCGCATCAGCCGCAGCTTTCCTGTAGGTTGGAAAACCGAGCAAGCCGAGAATGGTAAAGCCGGAGGACAGCATCAGCGGATTGTGCTGGGCAACCAGCAAGTTTTCCAAAACGGTCAGCCCTGAGAACAGGCGAATATTCTGGAATGTGCGGGCGACCTTCGCTTTCTTCGTGATAACGAAATCAGCCATCCGTTCCAGAAGATATTCCTCGCCATTCTGGCGCGTCAGCGTCAGCATGCCTTCCGTCGGTTTGTAGAAGCCGGTGATGCAGTTGAAGACCGTGGTCTTTCCCGCACCGTTCGGGCCGATAAGTGCGGTTATTGCGCCGCGCTTTGCTTCGAAGTTCAGATCGTTGATGGCGATAAGGCCACCGAATTTCATGGATAGGCGTTCAACGCGCAAGATTGCGCTGGGATTCTTTTGCACTTCCGAAACCATCAGCCGTGCCCTTCTTTCGTAAACTCACCTGACACCACCTTGCGTTTGTGCAGGAAAGCGCTTGGTTCTCGGCCGCCGACAAAGCCTCGCGGCTTCCAGACCATGACCACGATCATCGCAAGTCCAAACAGCAGCATGCGGTAGAGCTCCGGCGTGAAATCATTGCCAAAAATGCGCTTGAGGAATTCTAGTTCACGTAGCAGTTCCGTGCCGCCAATCATGACGGCAGCGGCGATGGCAATACCGACCAGTGATCCCATGCCACCCAGAACCACCATCGCAAGAATGATCGCCGATTCGAGAAAAACGAAGGATTCGGGGCTGACGAAACCCTGTCGTGCTGCGAAGAATGATCCGGCAAAACCACCGAACATGGCGCCTGTGGCAAAGGCCGTGAGCTTTGTTGTCGTCGTATTGATGCCAAGCGAACGGCAGGCGATCTCATCCTCGCGCAAGGCTTCCCAGGCGCGGCCAATCGGCATACGGCGCAGGCGGATGGTGACCCATGCGGTCAACAATGCCAGAAGCAGAATGAGGTAGTAGAGGAAAATCTTGTAGTAGACGCCGGAATTCGGCAGGCCAAGCAATGCAGCGAAACCTGTGGGTCCCGGGGTGAAGGGGATACCGAAGAGCGTCGCCTTGGCAATGCCCGAAATACCAAAAGTGCCTTTGGTGACAACGGTCCAGTTGATCAGAATCAGCCGGATGATTTCACCGAATGCCAACGTCACGATGGCGAGGTAATCACCGCGCAGGCGCAAGACAGGAAACCCGAGAATAACACCCCACGTCGCAGCAAAAATGCCTGCCATCGGCAACAACAGCCAGAACGAAAAGCCGAAATGGGTCGAGAGCAAGGCGTAGGAATAGGCGCCAACCGCGTAGAAGGCGACATAGCCGAGATCTAGCAAGCCAGCGAGACCAACCACAATGTTCAAACCCCAGGCGAGCATTACGTAGATGAGAATCTGAATGCCGAAATTGTCGACATATTTGAGCGAGCCCTGCAGGCCACCCATGATCGAGCCGTTGTAGGCAGCGAGGATCAAAATAACGAGAAAGGGATAGATGAGTAGCAGGCCCAACCCGATTTTGGGGAAGCTCTTGCGAAAAGCCGATTGTTCTTTCTCGACTGCAGCGCGCTTGTTCTTGCTACGTGCTTCGCTCCAAGGCGTGATATAGGCGGTGAGCAAAAACCGTCCGATCCCTGCGACGAGCACGAAGATCGCCAGCAAGCCCCAACGCTGATTGAGAACAAGCTCATTACGGATGTTCTGGTCGGTGCGGAAACCGACGATGAGGAAAAACAGCCCGAAAGCCAGCGCGCCAGCGAGAAGCCCTTCCTTCACAGCTTTCGCGAAGACGGAATCCGGTTCTACTTTTTGGATGTCGGCCATGCGCTTAAACCTTTTCGACTTCGGGCCGACCTAGAATACCGGAAGGCAGGAAGATCAGAACGATTGCCAGGATCGAGAATGCCGCAACGTCCTTGTAGTCGATGGAGAAATAGGCGGACCAAAGGGCCTCGATCAGGCCGATCAGTAAACCACCGACCACCGCTCCAGGGAGCGAGCCGATACCACCTAGCACGGCGGCGGTGAAGGCTTTTACGCCAGGGGTAAAACCATCGGTGAAGGAGATAACGCCGTAGAACATGAGATAGAGCGTGCCGGCGACTGCAGCGAGCATGGCGCCCATGACGAAGGTCATGGAAATGGTCTTGTCTACGTCGATACCGAGCAGCGCCGCCATCTTGCGGTCTTGTTCACAGGAGCGCTGCGCTCTTCCAAGCGTAGTCCTGTTGACAAGATACCAGAACGCGGCAAGCAGGATCGCCGTGATGATAATGATAACCATCTGCTTGTAAGCGATCGTAATGTTCGTACCGTAAATCGTGATACCGCCATTGACGAGCGGCGGGATCGGCTTGTTGCGTGGACCCTGCGTGACCTGCACGAAATTCGACAACGCGATCGACATGCCGATCGCCGTGATCAACGGTGCGAGACGAAAGGATCCACGTAAAGGCCGGTAGGCCAAGCGTTCGATTGTCCAGCTCCACAATCCCGTCAACAGCATGGCCACGATCATCATCAGGAGCAGCGCCAGAACGACCGGTACTCCACCGATGAAAGTCGTCAACGCAAGAAAAACTATCATCGCCATGAAAGCGCCGAGCATGAAAACATCGCCGTGAGCGAAGTTGATCATACCGATGATCCCGTAGACCATCGTGTAACCAATTGCGATCAGTCCGTAGATTGAACCAAGCGTCAACCCATTGATCGATTGCTGGATGAAGTACTCCATCGCAACGATACCCCTCATTTTATTGGGAAGTTTTTTATCCGGTTTTTTTATCCGGTTCCCGTTACCCCAATGTCTTTACACCTAGCGTCTGCGTTATAGAAAGCAACTGCTTTTTTGGCGCACACGACAACGATACATTTGCTGCCATATATTTGCTGGAAATTTTCACCAAATTTTATGTGCAATGCAACAGAAATTCCGGCATTTTCCTTACTGTTAGACGAATTGACTAGTCGTGCCTTAATCCTCCAGTGATCAGGAAAGGCTCACTTTACGACAAAGCCATGTGCAAAAGGATCGCGATCGTCGATGAAGATCGTATTATAACCGGTCATGCGTGCCCATCCGGCAACCGACGGAATGATAGCCGGCTTGCCTGCCACACTGACGGTCTCTTCCACCCTGCCATGAAAGAGCGAGCCAATGATCGATTCGTGCACAAAATCATCCCCCGGCTTCAGCTTTCCCTTTGCAGCAAGTTGCGCCATGCGGGCAGATGTTCCTGTGCCACATGGCGAACGATCGATGGCCTTCTCGCCGTAAAACACTGCATTACGCGCATGCGCTTCGGTTTGCGTCGGTGCACCGGTCCAAAGAACGTGACTGAGCACATTGATGTCCGGCTTTTCGGGATGTTGGAACGAATAGCGCTCATTGAGACGCTCGCGAACTATCGGACTCCAACCGATAAGGTCGAGCGCTCTATAATCAGCAATGTCAGTGAAATTCTCTTGGCGGTCGACAATCGCATAAAAATTTCCGCCATAGGCAACATCCACGAACAGCGTTCCTAGATCCGGGCATTCGACCTCGAGCCCTTCGGCATACAGAAACGACGGGACATTAGTGATGCGCACGCTGGAAACGTACTGCCCTTCCTGTGTATACTCGGCGACCACGAGCCCGGCCGGCGTATCCAGCTTCAGGATACCCTGCGTCTTCGGTGTTATCAGCCCGTGTTCGATCGCCATGGTTACCGTGCCAATAGTCCCATGTCCGCACATGGGTAGACAGCCGGAGGTCTCGATAAACAGGACAGCCACATCGCAATCGCCACGGGTGGGCGGATAGAGAATCGACCCTGACATCATGTCGTGTCCCCGCGGCTCGAACATCAGGCCTGTACGTATCCAATCGAATTCCGCCAGGAAATGCGCGCGCTTTTCCATCATCGTCGAGCCGGAAAGGTTGGGACCACCACCCGCCACCAGACGCACAGGATTGCCACAGGTATGACCATCGACACAGAAGAAAGAATGACGCGTCATAATACTCCTTAGAAACGTTGTGGACGGAATGGATCGATCGAAATCGGCGGTTCATTGCCGTTGATCAGATCTGCGATCAAGCGTCCTGTCGCAGCCGACTGCGTCAGCCCGAGATGTCCATGACCGAAAGCATAAAGAACATTTTTGCTTCTCCTTGCATAGCCGATAACCGGCAATGAGTCGGGCAAGGACGGCCTATAACCCATCCATTGCCTTCCGCCAGCAGTATCAAGACCAGGCATGAACTTTTTCGCTTTTGTGAGCATCGCCTCGGAACGTTTATAGTTCGGCGGCAAATCCAGACCAGCAAGTTCCACCGCTCCGCCGATGCGGATACCGGTCTCCAATGGCGTCACCACGAAGCCATGGCCCGAGAAAATAAGCTGACGTTTGAGATCGAATGCCCCGGCAGGCAGCGTGGTATTGTAGCCTCGTTCGGTCTCTAGAGGAATTGTGTCACCAAGACTTTTCGCCAGCCGGTGCGACCAGGCTCCGGCCGCAATAATCAGCTTTGCGGCCTCGATTTTCTGGCTGTCTGCCAGATGAATTGCTGCGCCTGTTTCGCCCACGGCAACGGCAACTACTTCAGCCTGCAGAAATTCAGCGCCGAGACGCGTCGCATAATCCCACAATCTCTTGCCCACTTGCTGGGGATCGCTGACTGTCTTCCAGCCGGGCACAAAGGTGCCGGCAATGAAGCGCGATGCGAGGCCTGGCTGGCTCGCAGCAAGCTCCTCGCCCCGCAGATGTTCAAAGGCGATGCCAGCTTTTTTGCGTGCATTCCAGCCCGGCAGGGCGGTGTTCAGCTCATCCTCGCTTTCATAGAGCTCAAGCGAACCATCCTCGCGCACCATGCCGCGTATGCCTGCCCGCTCCATCATTCCCAGCATTTCTGGTTCGGCGAGCCGCATCATCGCACCCTGTACCTGCGTGGTTCGATCGAGGACCTCGGCGCGGCTGGCGCGCCAGAACCGGTAAAGCCACGGTGCAAGTCTCGGCAGGTATGACGGGCGGATGGTGAATGGTCCCAAAGGGTCCATGAGCCAACGAGGGACCTTGGCAAGAACGCCCTTCGAGGCCATCGGAAGAATATCGGAAAAGGCCAAAGCTCCAGCATTGCCGGAGCTTGTCCCTTCACAGATACCCAGCCGATCAATGACAAGGACCTTGTGCCCTTTTTCGCAAAGGCAGGCGGCAATAGCGATGCCGACAATGCCGGCACCAACGATAACGATTTCCTTCTTGTCCGAATGCTGGTCCATCAATCAGCCGATTGGCCTTAAAGCATCGGCAACTTCGGGCGGGACGCGATCGCGTCCTTTACCGTTTTCTCCACGGCTGCACGGCGCTCGCCGCGCAATGGCTGACGCGGCAGGCGAACGCGGTCATTGGTGCCGATTTCGTGCACTTCGGCCAGCTTGATGTTCTGCACCAGATATGTGGAGACATCAAGGTCGAGTAGCGGGCGGAACCAGCGATAGATTTCCAGCGCCTCCGCATAACGTCCGGCTATGACCAGTTTGTAAATAGCGACCGTTTCCTTCGGGAAAGCGGTGACGAGACCGGCTACCCAGCCAATCGCGCCAGCTGTCAGTGCTTCGAAAGCGAGATTGTCGACGCCAGTGAACAGATCGTAACGCGTGCCGAAAGTGTTGATGATATCCGTGGTACGACGGATATCATCCGAGGATTCTTTGATGGCAACGAAATGCTTGTCGGACGCAAGTTCAGCCAGGATCTCATTGGTCACATCAACGCGATAGGCGATCCGGTTCGAATAAATCATGACTGGCAGGTCGCCGGCCGCGGCAACCGCCTTCAGCGTCGTGACCGTTTCCTCCGAATCCGTGTGATAGATCGGGCTTGGAACCAGCATGAGACCATCAACGCCAGCCTTGGCAGCGCGTTTTGCAAGGGCTGCCCCATCTCGCGTCGCCGCCTCATTGATCGTCAGCAGCACTGGCTTGCCCATGGCCACGCTTTGCGCTGTCTTCAGGACTTCGAGCTTCTCGTCGTGGCTGAGCATCGGACCTTCGCCGAGCGATCCCGCAACGATCAGACCATCGCAGCCCGCATCCATCAGTAGCGAGAAGCAACGTTCCATTTCCCGATGATCGAGACTATCATCTTGCGTGAATTTGCTGGTAACTGCCGGGAATACACCTGACCACATGTCTCTGCTCCTTCTTGATATATCAGAAATATATCTGTAACATTCATTGCTGTCAATCGCTTTAAAAATGAAAGAACGACATATGTATCAAACGGCCGTCCATACTGTTGCCCAGACAGGCGAGAGCCTGGCAGAACTCGCCTATCGTCAGATCGAAGAAATGATCATAACGTTGAAGCTGGAACCCGGTGCGATCGTTAACGAGAGGGCACTGACAGACATTACCGGCATGGGTCGAACGCCCGTACGCGAGGCGGTGCAAAAGCTCGCTTGGGAGGGGTTGATGGAAATCCGCCCCCGCTCTGGCATCGCCATCGCAGCGCTCAACCCGCAGGATTTCGGCAAGGTGCTGGACGCCCGCGAGGGTGTCGAACGCGTTCTGGCCCGTGATGCCGCCCATTATGGCGCAGCGTTACACCACAAGCGACTAAAGGAAGCTTCGGAGGCCATGAGCGCGGCCCTAGCGGCCGACGACGTCAGCGGCTTTCTCATTGCAGACAAGATTTTCGACACGGTGCTCGGTCAGGCTGCAGAAAACCCTTTTGCCGCACGCGTTGCCTCGCCATTACAGACTCATAGCCGGCGCTTCTGGTTCCGGTTGCAAAGACCTGGAAGTCTGCAGCAATCGGCGGGCGCGCACCGGGCATTGATTGACGCGATCATCGCGCGGGAACCGGACCACGCTGCGGACGAGGCCACAAAGCTGATCGGTCATCTGCGCACGCTTGCTCCCTGAGCTAAGCGATTCGGTTAATCAAGCAACCACCGTCATGTCTTCAGCTCTGCTACGCCGGGCTTTTGTTCCCAGGAATCGCCTGCCGCAAGGATGCAGCTTTTGCCTGAGACGTCCGTGACAATGATAGTCCATGTGGCGCCCTGGTATGAGAGATAGAGCTCGAGGATTGCCCGGTCCCCAACCAGACCATAAGCTTCCTGAAATTCCTGGAACTGGTCCTTCAAGAACTCGACAATTTGAGCACGCTTGGCGCAAGTAAGAGCCTCTGCTCCGGCAGCCGGGATGCCAGCGGCAACCAATGCTGCCGCAAACACGGATATGATGATTCTGTGGATGTAAATGCGTTTCATAACGCACCTCCTTGGCCGAATCCGGTCTGGCAACAGAGGCGCGTTGTCGCGCTCAGTATACCGGAAGGATGACAGCTTGCCGTTTCGTACTCACCGTCTCGCTCCTTTCCGCGTTTCGGTTCCTGTCCATGAAATCGGCATGGTGCCGATTCCATCTACATATATGACGTGGGTATGTTTCATTCGAACTTCAAGATAGTGCAAAGGGGGCCACAGCGTTAATGCCATGACCCCCTTTGCACGAATATTCCGTTTAAGATTATTTCATCGTCGGGATGACGAATTCTGCACCATCCTTCACGCCTGACGGCCAGCGCGACGTGACAGTCTTTGTCTTGGTGTAGAAACGGAAAGCATCAGGACCGTGCTGGTTGAGATCACCGAAACCCGAACCCTTCCAGCCGCCGAACGTGTAGTAAGCGATCGGAACCGGGATCGGCACATTGATACCGACCATACCGACCTGTACGCGGGAGGCGAAGTCGCGGGCCGCATCGCCGTCGCGGGTAAAGATCGCGACGCCATTGCCATATTCGTGTTCGTTCGGCAGGCGGATAGCATCTTCATAGGTGTCAGCGCGAACAATGCCGAGAACCGGCCCGAAGATTTCTTCCTTGTAGATGCGCATGTCCGACGTCACATGGTCGAAGAGGCAGCCGCCCATGTAATAGCCGTTCTCGTAGCCCTGCATCTTGAAACCGCGGCCATCGACGACGAGCTTCGCACCTTCCTCCACACCAAGATTGACATAGTGCTGGATGCGCTCCAGAGCCTGTTTTGTGACGACGGGGCCATAATCGGCAGACATATCCGTGGAAGGGCCAACCTTGAGGCTTTCGACGCGTGGGATCAGACGCTCGACCAGACGATCGGCCGTGTCCTTGCCGACAGGCACCGCAACAGAAATTGCCATGCAGCGCTCGCCAGCCGAACCATAACCCGCTCCAATCAGCGCGTCCACGGTCTGGTCCATGTCGGCATCAGGCATGATGATCATGTGGTTCTTGGCGCCACCGAAGCACTGGGCCCGCTTGCCGTTTGCCGTCGCACGGCTGTAAATATATTGAGCAATCGGCGTCGAACCGACAAAGCCAACAGCCTTGATATCCGGGTCGTCAAGGATCGCATCGACCGCTTCCTTGTCACCATTGACAACGTTGAAGATACCGGCAGGAAGTCCCGCTTCGATGAAGAGCTCAGCCAGGCGCATCGGTACGCCCGGATCACGCTCGGAAGGCTTTAGAATGAAGGCATTACCGGAGACGATGGCAGGGCCGGCCTTCCACAGCGGAATCATCGCGGGAAAGTTGAAAGGCGTAATGCCCGCAACGACGCCGAGCGGCTGCCGCATCGAATAAACATCGATACCGGTACCAGCGCTGTCGGAAAACTCGCCCTTCAGCATATGCGCAGCGCCAAGGCAAACCTCGACCACTTCCAGGCCGCGCTGAATATCGCCCTTAGCGTCGGGAATGGTCTTGCCATGCTCGCGCGCAAGAAGCTCGGCCAGCGAGTCATATTCGGCTTCGACCAGTTCGAGGAACTTGCGCATAACGCGTACGCGGCGTTGCGGATTGGTCGCGGCCCAGCCGAGCTGAGCTGCCTTCGCATTCTCGACGGCAGCACGCACTTCTGCGGGTGTTGCGAGCGCGACACGACCCTGCACCGTTCCGTCCATCGGCTGAAAAATCTCGGTCGTGCGACCGCTGGTTCCGGCGACGTGCTTGCCACCGATAAAATGTCCGACTTCACGCATTGTGAGCAACCTCCCTATGGTTGTTGGATTTCTGTGATCCCATCATCGCGCTTCAAAAAATTTATTGCAAGCCGAGCAAAAGCATATCCGTTGTGCAAAAATTAAAGTACTGAGGTGTCCGGAGGGTGCTGTTATGAACTGGGATGATGTGCGTATTTTTCTGGCCGTGGCGCGTTCCGGGCAGATTCTCGGAGCTGCAAAACGGCTAAACCTCAATCACGCTACGGTCGCGCGACGGCTCAGCTCTTTTGAACATGATCTGAACACGAAACTTCTGACTCGGCGCACCAATGGATGCGAACTGACCCACGCGGGAGAAGAGTTCCTGCTTTCGGCAGAACGCATGGAAGCGGAGATGCTCTCCATCCGCTCTTCCTTGGGTGATGCGGATATCGCCATTTCCGGCTCAGTACGCATTGGCGCGCCTGACGGATTCGGCGTCACCTTTCTTGCGCCTCGGCTGGCATCGCTCACTGCCCGTTATCCCGATCTCAAAATCCAGCTTGTTCCTGTACCTCGCTCCTTTTCATTGTCCCGGCGCGAAGCCGATATCGCCATTACCGTCGATCGCCCGGATCAGGGCCGGCTCGTTGCACGCAAACTGGTCGACTACAGCTTGAGCCTCTACGCCAGCCGCTCCTATCTTGCGGAGCATCGTGCGCCACAATCAGTGGATCAACTCTCCGGGCATCGCCTTGTCGGCTATGTTGACGATCTCGTCATCAGCCCGTCGCTGAATTACGCACCCGAAATCACCCGCGATTGGCGTCCGGCGTTCGAAATCTCCAGTGCCCTTGGACAGGTCGAAGCGGTGCGGGCCGGCGCAGGAATCGGCATTCTGCACATGTTCATAGCCCGCGAGCATGACGATCTCGTGCCGGTTTTACCGGAACGTACGATCCGCCGGTCCTATTGGCTTGCCTATCATGAATCGGTCCGAACGCTCCGGCGGATCACCGCTGTCTCCAGTTTCATTTCCGATCTGGTGAACCGCGAAAACGCCCGGTTTTCCTGAGCAGCCCTGAGTTTAACGTGGCAAAAGATTGATTAACCAGCACGGAACAAATTTGACCATTTCGAATTTAAAATGGTGCACCATATTGGTGAGTCGAAACCGTATCGGAGAGGGAAAATGTACCGATATATCTTGGCATTCGCTGTGGTCCTGGGTGGTGCGCAGTTCGTGCCTGTTACTGCGTATGCGCAGGATTCTGTCAGATGTGAGTCGCGCAAGTTCAGATACCGGGAATGTGACGCTGATATGCGTCGCCCGCGCATCGCAAGGCAGTTATCAAAGACACCTTGCATTGCCGGGGATAGCTGGGGCTACAATCGCGGCGCTATATGGGTAGACAAGGGCTGCGCCGCCGTATTCACGGACGCCAGGCGCGGTCGTGACAGGTATGACGAGGACCGTTACGACCGTTATCCTCGCCGCCGCCGAGATAATGACGTCGAACTGGAACTCGACTTTTAGAGCGTTTTATTCTGAGCTGAGAGCAACTGCCGGCTGAAGCTGAGAGGCGTTTCTTGCCGGCAGATACCCGAAGACCAGCCCCGTCAGGAATGAGCAGGCGAAAGCCAGCGCTACGGGTCCGATTGTAAAACTGATCGGCGCGCCGAGAAGCTTTGCCAGAATACCAGTGCCAAGACCGGCTACGACGCCGATCGCTCCACCTATAGCCGACACAACAAGCGCTTCGATGATGAACTGCAACAGGATGTCGCGTTGCCGCGCGCCTGTTGCCATGCGAACGCCAATCTCCCGGGTCCGCTCACTGACGCTGACCAACATGATGTTCATCACGCCGATGCCGCCGACAAGCAGCGAAATTGCCGCAACGGCGCCAAGAAAAAGCTTCAGCGTATTTGAGGTCTCGGTAACAGCTTCGCGGATAGACGCCATGTTGGTGATGAGCGTGTCCTGTTTCTGGTGACGCTTATCCAGAAGCTCCTGAATCGTATCCTGGGTAGCGTCTATGGCCGAACCATCCTTCACTTGCACGGTAATCGTCCGCACATTGCGTTGGCCGAACAGCCGCATGCTCCCGGTCGTCAGAGGGACGATAATCGTATCGTCCTGATCGTTGCCTCCCGGGCCTGCTCCCATCTCGCTCATCACGCCGATGATCTGAAATGGAATCTTGTTGATGAGCACATATTTGCCCAGCGGATCTGTGCCATCGGCGAAGAGCGTCTTAACGACAGTTTGACCAAGCACCGCCACCGGAGCGTAATTGGTCATATCATCCTGATTGATGAACTCGCCCTTCCCGACAGTCCACGATTTGGCCTGCGTGAACTGTGGAACCGTACCATTGGCAGAGGTCTGGTAATCGACATTGCCATAGCGGACAGTCACCGTGCTCGTCATTTCGGGCACGGCGAAAGCAACATTTGGCTGTTCAAGGATGGCATCCGCATCGGCCGGGATCAGCGTGACGACGCTACCGCCGGTACCACCACGGAAGTTGGCCATGTTCGGCCGGACCACCAAAAGATCGGATCCCATGGAGGAAATCCGGTCGAGTACAGAGTTCTGAGCGCCAGTGCCAATAGCAAGCATAGCCACGACAGAACCGACGCCGATGACGATACCGAGCAGAGTGAGGATTGTGCGAAAAAGATTGGCCCGCAGTGCGCGGAAGGCCATTTTGATAGCTTCTGATATGTCGGCGATTGCCGCGACACCCTCGAAAGCTTTCTGCTTGAGCCCTGTAGCAGCCTCGGGATTACTGCGCCCCTTCTTGGTCCGGTCAGAAATAATACGCCCATCGCGCAATTCGATAAGCCGGTCGGCCTGTTCCGCAACTTCTCGTGAATGGGTAATGACGATGATCGTATGGCCGCTCTCGTTCATGCTGCCCAGCAGCGCCATCACTTCTTCGCCACTCTGGCTGTCGAGAGCGCCGGTCGGCTCGTCAGCGAGGATGACGCGCCCGCCATTCATGAGCGCCCGCGCGATGGATACACGTTGCTGTTGGCCGCCGGAAAGCTGGTTAGGACGATGATCAAGCCGGTCACCGAGCTTCAGTGAATTGAGCAGCGCCTTTGCGCGGTCATGCCTGTCACGCGCCGATGCGCCAGCATAAACCGCCGGTACTTCGACATTTTCCTGAGCGCTGGCGGTCGGTATAAGATTATAGCTCTGAAAGACAAAGCCAAAAGTGCGCCTGCGCAGCCCGGCAAGTTCATCCTGTTCAAAATCTGAAACGTGCTCGCCATCGAGCAAATAATGGCCGCTCGTCGGCTGGTCCAGACAGCCAAGAATATTCATCAGCGTCGACTTGCCGGAGCCGGATTGCCCGATAATCGCGACGAATTCGCCCGGCTCGATGTCAAGCGATATTCCATGCAAGACCTCAACGGCGAGATCGCCATTGTAGTAGGTCTTGCTGATGTCTCTAAGCGAGATGAGGTCAGCCATGGCTCAGAACATTGGCGGCATGCGCATGCCGCGCTGCGAGCGATTGCCGGAATTGCGGGTCGTGGTCGCAGCAGGGCTTTCGCTTCCCCGACCGACAACGACGAGTTCGCCTTCTTTCAGCCCGCTCTTGATCTCGACATTGATGCGGTTGCGGACGCCGACTTCAACCTCGCGTGTTTCGTTCGCCCCGGATGACGTAACCACCGTGACCTCAGCCTTGTGGGTTTCGCCGTTTGTTCCAGCACGACCCGTACCTCCGGGCCCGCCAATTGCGGAACTTGGAACGACAAGCACGTCATTTGCAGCCGATTGCACAAAGAATACCTGCGCGCTCATCGAGATCATCAGGTCGCCATCAGGGTTCGGAACGTCGAACAGGGCGTAGTAAAGCACGACATTGTTCTGGATATCCGGTGTCGGCTGGATCTGCCGCAACTTTCCCTTGTAACGCTTGCCAGGCTGTCCAAGCAAAGTGAAGTAGGCATCCATGCCAATCTTGAGCTTGCTGACGTCCGCCTCCGACACCTGCGCCTTGACCGTCATGATCGATAAATCCGCAATCGTTGCGATGGTCGGTGCTGTCTGGCTCGCATTCAGCGTCTGGCCCTCCTTGACAGGTACCGCAGCGATCGTACCGGCCATGGGCGCATAGATTTTCGTGTAGCCGAGATCGACTTGGTCGCCAGCCAGTGTCGCCTGCTGCTTGCGAATTTGTGCCTCCAACGCGTTGACGTCCGCTTCGGCAGCAGCAAGGTCGGCGATCGCTTGATCAAGCGTGGATTGCGAAACGCTACGCGTTGCAACGAGGTTGCGCTGGCGATCTATATTGGCTTGCTTCAGCACGAGTTGGGCCTTCTTGGAGACAAGTTGCGCCTGGAGATTGGCCAATTCCGCCTGATCGATTTCGATCCTGTTCTGGATTGTCGCCGGGTCGATTTCGCCGATGAGCTGATTCTGCGTGACCGTGTCGCCAATCTCGACGTGCAGCACTTTCAGCTGACCTGAAACCTGCGCACCGGCATCGACGGACTTGATCGAATCAAGCGTGCCAACGGCGGTAACGGCGTTCTCGATGTCACTGCGTACGACCGCTTGCGTGATCACGGCAGTACTTGATGCCGAGGCGCTGTAGTGGTTCCAAGCGTAGTAACCCGCCCCTGCAACCGCTAGGACGACAGGCAGCCATATCCACAAGCGCGAACGCTTCTTCATTCGTCCCGGTGGAACTGCAGCGGGAATGAAGGTCACATTGGACTCAGCGGGAGATGCCTTGCCCTGCTTGGCTATTTTGCTCATCTAACCCGTCCCACCTTGTTGCGCCGACGAAGGACACCCATCTTGATCTATCTTAGCAAGAAATGGAAATGAGTGGTTCGCCTGAAAAGCATTGAGATCATTATATTTTCGTAATGATCAGCGAGCGTCATTATGAAAGATGGGCATGAATGAGAGCTGAATGAATTTCAAACGCGGTGATAGGGATGGCCCGAGAGGATTGTGGTTGCGCGATAAAGTTGTTCGGCAACAAGAATGCGAACAATTTGGTGCGGCCACGTCATCGCGCCAAGTGCCAGAACGAAATCGGCACGATCTCTCAGCGACGCATCGTGTCCGTCAGGCCCGCCAATGGCCAGGAGAAGCTGACGCTTGCCATCATCGCGAAACCGAGCAATCGACGCTGCAAAGGCTTCTGACGGCATGGTCTTCCCACGCTCGTCCAGGATAATGAGGACGCCGCCCTGATCTAGCGCTTCCAGAACTTTCGCAGATTCTTCCTGCTTGCGCAGTTCCGGCTGTGGCGCACGGCTTTCAGTGATCTCCGTCACGGATGTGAATTCAAGCCCGAGCAAACTACCTGTCTTTCTCAACCGATCGAAATATCGATCTGCCAGTTCCCGTTCGGGGCCAGACTTCATCCGGCCCACGGCAAAAACGGTAATGCGCATGACACTCTCCGGGTTTCGGACCTCCGAAGGTCCGAAAATATACTACCCGGTCTGCGACCGGTCAAAATCCATCAGCCGTTCAGAGCGTTGGTAGAGCTTGAGCCCCGACACTCCAATCCGTCAGTTAATGAACGGTTTCTCCGTCAAGTTCGGGAGCCTGCCACATCTTTTCGAGGTTGTAGAACTCGCGCACTTCGGGACGGAAAATATGGATGATGATATCGCCCGTGTCGATCAACACCCAATCACCGCCCGCAAGACCTTCGATTTTGGCATTGTTGCCATGCCCGCTCTCTTTCAGAGCACGCAAAAGTTGGTCCGCAACCGCCGTTACGTGACGATGCGAACGTCCGGACGCGATGACCATATGGTCACCGATTACGGATTTGCCTCGAAGGTCGATGGGGATAATGTTTTCAGCCTTTGAGTCTTCAAGACTGGCAAGGACCGACTGGAGGGCAAGAGATACGGAATTGATACCGTTCATCTCTGCCGGTGAAGGTGCCAAGGCATCCTTCTTCTGAAATGCTGTTCTCAGTGTATTTCCTTTCCCTTAAGAACAACGCAACGCAGCTTGTACCCATACTGCACGTTATTAAGATAGGCAGAGTCGCATGACAGTTTCAAGACGTCATATCGAACTAACCCGCTATTACTGTCACACCTTGAATCCGGCTTCACGCAGCTGAAACGCAGTTTCATACCTTTGGTTTCATCACACCGTTGCGAATAGCGGTCGACGACAACAATGATCGCGGTCCATGAATGAAGGTCCATGCCGGCGCTCGTGAGCGGGCAAGCATCGGCGCATCGTCCTCATCGATACGCGCATAGTCGAACGTCTTCGCCATGCGCGACGAAAGGAACGCCAGCGTCGACCCTGGCCGGTCGATGACGGCAATCGGAAATGTCAGTGCGATCTTCTGCCAGCGCTGCCAGCGATGGAAATCCGCCAGATTGTCCGCTCCCATGATCCAGACAAAATACACTCCAGGGTTGCGCGCTTTGATCATCGCCAATGTATCCGCCGTGTAGCGAATATGATGTGCTGCCTCGAAGGCAGTGATCTTCACTCTCGGATCATGGATAAGCGCCTCACAACGCTCCAGCCGTTCTGCTAACGGCGCCAGATGACGTGCATCCTTGAGCGGATTGCCAGGGGTGACAATCCACCAGAGTTGGTCGAGTTTGAGACGTCGCAAAGCGAT
This sequence comes from Phyllobacterium sp. LjRoot231, assembly GCF_964253365.1. Taxonomy (NCBI): domain Bacteria; kingdom Pseudomonadati; phylum Pseudomonadota; class Alphaproteobacteria; order Hyphomicrobiales; family Phyllobacteriaceae; genus Phyllobacterium; species Phyllobacterium sp. LjRoot231. The sequence continues at coordinate 1,080,683 of NZ_CAXUQT020000001.1, read as the reverse complement.
TTCAGCGACCAGCGCGTGACCGGCATGCGGCGGATTAAAGGAACCGCCGAACAGACCGACGATCATACCCTTTTCAACGAAAGGCATGCGCAAATGCGCTTCGCTGACGCCCGGAAAGCTTATCTGCCGCCCTTGCTTTGATGTCACGGACGCGTCTGGCCGCTGCCGCGCACGCGGTATTTAAATGAAGTCAATTGCTCGACGCCAACTGGACCGCGCGCATGCATCTTGCCGGTGGCGATACCGATTTCGGCGCCCATGCCGAACTCGCCGCCATCGGCAAATTGCGTCGAGGCGTTATGGAGAAGGATTGCGGAGTCGATTTCGCTGAAGAACCGTTCTACCACCCATGCATCCTCAGCGATCACTGCTTCCGTATGATGCGATGAGTAGTGATTAATATGATCGATCGCGCCACCGACGCCATCGACGAGCTTCACCGAGATGATGGCGTCCAGATATTCCGTCGACCAATCTTCTTCTGTAGCGAGTTTGGCTTCGGCATAGACCTCGGTAACCGCTTTGTCGCCACGGATTTCGCAACCAGCCGCACTCAAATCCTCAAGCAATGGAACCAAATGGGTTGGAGCTATAAGCCGGTCGACCAGAAGCGTCTCGGCCGAACCACAGACGCCGGTACGACGCATTTTGGCATTCACGGCAATCTTGCGCGCCATTGCCAAATCGGCGGAAGCGTCGATGTAGAGATGGCACAGTCCTTCCAGATGGGCAAAGACCGGTACGCGGGCCTCCAATTGCACCCGCGCGACAAGGCTTCTGCCACCGCGCGGAATGATCACATCGAGATTTCCGTCGAGACCCTTCAGCATTTCACCAACCGCAGTGCGATCCGTGGTTGGGACGAGCTGGATCGCATCCTTTGGCAGCTCCGCTGCCTCTAACCCTTCCAGCAAGGCTTCGTGAATGGCTTTCGATGAATGGGCTGAGTCCGAACCGCCACGCAGGACGACCGCATTACCGGATTTAAGACAGAGTGCACCTGCATCGGCCGTCACATTCGGCCGGCTCTCGTATATCACTCCGATAACGCCAAGTGGCGTGCGCACGCGCTCGATATGCAGGCCGTTGGGGCGATCCCATTCGGCAATGACGTCTCCAACCGGATCTTTGAGATCGGCAATTGCACGGATGCTCTCGGACATGCCGGCAATACGCAGTTCGTCCAGCTTAAGCCGATCAAGCAATGAAGCAGCCATCCCAGCTTTCCGGCCGTTGGCCATATCCTGTTTGTTGGCGCTCAATATCTCCGCCTTGCGGCGATCGATCGCGTCAGCCATGGAGAAAAGAGCCCGGGTCTTCTGGTCCGGCGACGCGGTAGAAAGCGGATGGGCAGCGGCGCGCGCCTTGCGGCCGATATCGGCCATCAATTCAGCAACGGACTGTTCTGCATCCACTCGTCTCAACATTCTCTACTCCTTAGGCACGGTAATACGCCTCGCCGAACGCACCACCAAATCATCGCGATGGATCATAGCGGAACGAGCATCATAACCAAGAATTGTCGCAATCTCATTGGTCTTGCGTCCGGCAATCTTTATGGCATCCACCGCATCGTAGGCAATAAGCCCGCGCGCTGCCTCGCGCCCATCAGGACCAACGACAGCAACTGTGTCGCCGCGCATGAAGTGACCCGCAACCTCGCGCACGCCCGCCGCGAGCAACGACTTGCCGGATTTAAGTGCAACCAGCGCGCCCTCGTCGATCACCAGCCGTCCGGATGGTTCGAGATTGCCGGATATCCATGTCTTCCAGGCATTGACCGGTGTCGAGCTCGCCTTGAACAGGGTGGAGCGCGCGCCTTTATCGATAGCTGCCAGTGGGTTAAGCCGCGTACCCGACGCAATGATCATGGCAGTGCCGGCAGCATTGGCGATCTTGCCTGCGTCAAGCTTGGTCTTCATGCCACCACGGGAATATTCCGACGCTGCCGCCCCCGCCATGGCCTCGATATCGGGCGTGATAGATTCAACAACGGGCAGGAATTGCGCATCGGGATTCTGATGTGGTGGGGCGGTGTAGAGTCCATCGATGTCGGACAGCAGGATCAACAGATCGGCGCCCATCATGGTCGCGACACGTGCAGCAAGCCGGTCATTGTCACCATAGCGGATTTCGGTGGTAGCGACCGTATCATTCTCGTTGATCACCGGAACGGCCTTTAGCCGCAGCAAAGTGCCAACCGTCGCGCGCGCATTGAGATAGCGGCGGCGCTCTTCCGTGTCGGCCAGGGTCAGCAGGATTTGTCCGGCCCGCAATTTGTGATGGTTCAAGACTTCCGCATAGGCTTTAGCCAATTCGATCTGTCCGGCCGCGGCCGCAGCCTGGCTTTCTTCGAGCCGCAATGCGCCCTTTGGCAAGCCGAGCACCGTTCGGCCCAGTGCAATCGCGCCTGACGAGACGATCATCATCTCGACGCCGGACGAGATAAGCGCCGCAACGTCAGTGCCGAGGCTTTCCAGCCAATCGCGCTTCAATCCGCTGGCGCGATCGACAAGCAGCGCCGATCCAATCTTCACAACGATCCTGCGATAGGAAGCGAGCTTCGGCAAAGAATTCACCATTGCCTCGTCTTCACTTTTCCGGAGCTCTGCGGTTTTCACGGACATTGCATGACTCAATATTTGAAGCGGTTATCGACCTCGACAGGAGCTTCCGATTGGCGTGATTCGAGAATGATCGCAGACAGTGCCCGCAGGACCTGTTCAATCCCTTCGCGACTGACGGATGACAGGAGCATCGGTTCGCGACCCGCTGCCTTTTTTAGCGCGGCGATTTTTTTCTTCCGGGCTGCCGCATCCAGCGTATCAATCTGGCTCAAGGCCACGATCTCGAGCTTATCCGCAAGTCCGGCGCCATAGGCTTCGAGTTCCGTGCGCACTGTCTTATAAGCTTCGGCGACATTTTCTTCCTGTGCCGAAACCAAGTGCAGAAGTACGCGCGTCCGCTCGACATGGCCAAGGAACCTGTCACCGATCCCGACACCCTCATGTGCGCCTTCGATCAGCCCGGGAATATCCGCGATCACGAATTCGCGAGCGTCGATCCGCGCGACGCCGAGGTTGGGATGCAACGTCGTAAACGGATAGTCGGCAATTTTCGGCTTGGCGGCGGTGACGCTGGCCAGGAAAGTAGACTTGCCTGCATTGGGTTTACCAAGTAGCCCCGCATCGGCGATGAGTTTAAGTCGGAGCCAGAGATTGCGCTCTTCGCCCTCGAGGCCCGGATTTGCCCGGCGCGGCGCCTGGTTGGTCGAGGTCTTGAAGTGTGCATTGCCAAAACCGCCGTTGCCGCCCTTGGCAAGCCGATAGCGCTGACCGACAACAGTGAAATCGCAGATCAGTGTCTCATTATCGTTTTCAAAAATCTGCGTGCCGACTGGCACCTTGAGAATAACATCGGCACCTTTACCGCCGGTCATATCGCGACCCATGCCATGCATGCCGGTCTTGGCCTTGAAATGCTGCTGGTAGCGATAATCAATCAGCGTGTTGAGGCCATCGACAGCCTCCGCCCAAACATCGCCGCCCCGGCCGCCGTCACCGCCATCCGGACCGCCAAACTCCAAAAATTTTTCACGGCGGAACGACACCGATCCGGCACCACCGTCGCCGGAACGGATATAGACTTTCGCCTGATCAAGAAATTTCATGGAAGTTCAGTCCCTTTTGATGTTCCGAGGCATTACAGGAAAATCCCGGAGATGAAAACTGGTCGCCCCACCTCTTGGGACGACTAGTCAATGTTTACGACGTCCAGCTTCGTAGACCGATCCACGTCCTCCGGTCGAGCATATACCGCTCGACAGGCACGTTTCCGGCTGTGATCGAATCCATCATACCGGTGTTGGTATACTGGAAGCCGCTTTTATAGATCACCCGACGCGAAGCGATATTGGAGACACGGCAGGACGCATAAAGCTTTTCAACCTGTGTTGCCCTGAACACCAGATCGACGAGAGCATGTGCAGCTTCTGTCGCATAGCCCTTGCCCCAATGGGGCTCGCCCAGCCAATAGCCGATTTCCAGCTCATCCCTGCCGCTGCTCAGATGCTCATCCTTGTTGCGGCGATAATTGATACCACAACATCCGATGAAAGTGCCGGATTGCGCGAGGGTAATCGAGTAGACGCATTTGCCGATCTCGCCCGCATTGGCACGGCGCACGAAATCCACCGCATGTTCCTTCGTGTAGGGGTGCGGCATGCGGGAGAGCATTTCAGCCACGCGAAGATTGTCGGCGAGACGGGCAATTGCATCCACATCCTCGTTACGTGGCGCTCGTAAAACCAGGCGTTCCGTAACGAGAACGGGACAATCTATCAGATCCAGCCGTTCTTCATCGTCTTCCAGTATTTCAGCAACCATTTGTCTATCCTCCAGACACGAAAGGGGAGATGGGTGGTAATCCCATCTCCCCTTTGATCTTTTGGCGGTTGCCATACACCGGGTCCGATGGGACGCCGGTGCTTCAAGCAGGACCGGCTATTCTGCTGCTTCGGCGATCGGGTTGACGATCGACACGTAGCTACGGCCGTTGGCTTTGGTGCGGAAGGAAACAGTGCCTGCTTCAAGTGCAAACAGAGTGTGATCCTTGCCCAGACCAACGTTGACGCCGGGATGCCACTTGGTGCCGCGTTGACGCACGAGGATGTTGCCGGCAAGAACGCGCTCGCCGCCAAACTTCTTCACGCCAAGGCGCTTCGATTCCGAATCACGACCGTTGCGTGACGAACCACCAGCTTTTTTATGTGCCATCGGATTGCTCCTTTAAATCTTGTTCTTATTCGCCCGATGCGGGCTTCTCAGCCTTGGCAGCAGCCTTCTTTGGCGCAGCCTTGGCCTTTGGGGCGGCTTTCGTCTCGTTTGCATCCGCAGCAGCGGCAGCCTCCGCCTTCGGAGCAACCTCCTTCTTGGCCGGCTTTTCAGCGGCCTTCTTGGAAGGCTTTGCACCATCCGTCAAGATTTCCGAGATGCGGATCGTCGTCAGTTCCTGACGATGACCGCGCGTACGCTTGGAATTCTGGCGGCGGCGCTTCTTGAAGGCGATGACCTTGCGGGCACGGCCCTGTTCGACGACTTCAGCTGTGACCAGCGCGCCGCCAACGACAGGAGAACCGATCGTCGCGTCAGCTCCAACGCCAACCATCAGAACTTCGGCAAATTCAACGATATCACCGGCACTGCCGGCAACTTTTTCGACCTTCAGAAGGTCATTGGCGGCAACGCGATACTGCTTACCACCGGTCTTGATGACTGCGAACATTTTTTCCCTTTCGGAGTTCGGTTCGGTTTAGTGCCGTTTTGCGGCAATAACCGTCTTTTTGTCAGTCGTGACAGATTGATCGAAAGGCACTCTTACGCATAAGAATAAAGGCACCCGAATTCAAAAACAAACGGCGCGGAGAATCCCCCACGCCAGTCGTCGGGCGCTTATAAGATCAGCTTTGTCACAGAGTCAAGAAATTTAACGCAAAATTGCTCTTGTATCCTGAAGCTTTGCCCGCTATCTAGCGCGTCGCACGCTCAAGCCAAGCCCTTCGGGGTATTGCGGCACCGGCAGGGTCCATTTTCCCGGCCGATACATCCGGGGTCTTTTTTGATTGATCCCTCACGCGGAGAGGTGGCTGAGTGGTTGAAAGCACCGCACTCGAAATGCGGCATGGGGGCAACTCCATCGGGGGTTCAAATCCCTCCCTCTCCGCCATACGATCAATAAAAGCAATTGGTTAGAAGCCAATCTCAGGATTGCTATAGCCATTGACGTAACCGATGGTTTGGGGAGAGACACTTCCCGGCAGGTGTTCCAAGGGTGTTTGGATGATGAGTGCCCTGTACCGAACTAATGATTGCTTTAATTCGCCGGTGGAAACACGTATTTTAACGGGTCTTTGGAGCTATCAGATTGGGGTCCAACTCCTGTGCAAACCGGAGAGTAATATTGGCGCATAGGAGCGTTCGGAGAAGCTAGCTCGTATACTGTGAAGCATACTGGCGGGTGGGATCACGTATTCCCTACGCCCGATCTGCGTTAGATTTCATCTATGGCCTCACGCTATCTTAACCACCCAAGTCTACACTTTAATTGCTGAGCCCCAATGTCAGAGCCCGGCCAGCCTTTGTTTTGCGTTCAGGCAGGACGGGCCTCCACTGACATTTCGCGCGTTCAGCTAGGATTTTTGTCCGTCGCTCGTGGAGGAGTGGATGCGCGTTTGGTTTATCGTTACGACATTCTTGCTTTTGGTGGCCTCGCCAGCAGGCGCGCAGAATAAAATTCAGACGCAGACCACCGATGGGTTCCTGAAATCTATTGGCATGGCTGAACCGGCACCGCAGAGATTTGTTCAATCAAACGCCGCACTGCCCTGCTTTGCTGTTAGCAGAGGACCAGCAGACTCGATGGTATTTTTAGTGAACCAATGCAATGGGCAAACATGGATGCTCATCAGAATGCCCATAGAGAAGACGCCAGGAGAATTCCAATATGTTTGGCGGCCGGTCTATCCGACAAAAGAGCCTTAGATTCGAAGCCCCGCGGCAGCCATGAAGAATGCATCGATCTCAGTAATGAATTCTAACGAATCCGCGATTGATTGATGCGCGTGGAGTGCTGCTGCAAGATGCCGAGGCTGGTACGCAATGCCGGCGGTGAGGCTCGGCGCTGCCCTTGATGCCTCCGCCGAGCCTCACTCCTATAGTCCAGCAGAACCGGTCGATCTGCTCGAACCGAGCATCGATTTTGCCTCGACTGGAGCCAGCCGTTCTGCTTTGCCGCCGCAAGACTTCACGGGGAGCGGGGAATGAATCGGGTAAGTTCATGATTGCGACATTTGCGTTACTTGGCGGCGCGTCGGCCCGGACCACTGCCAGGAACGTCGCGCCGAACTTGTCGAGCCGGCGGAGCGCTGTTGACTGCGCGCGGGCATAGTTAAACGATGTCATGGATGTCATGTTTACATCCTCGCATTGGATCGAACTGCGTTTTTGAGCGTTGTGCAAAGGGGCCGTCTCACGTGCCCGCATGACTTAACTCGGAGGATACAGCTATGCATGCAGCCAATCTGCAAATCGAAGGTCTCTGCCTTGCTATCGCTTCTATCAACCGTTTGCTGGTCGAGAGGGGTGTCGTCACACAAGAGGAATTGGACACTGCATTCGACAAAGCAGAGGCCACCGCGCGCGGCGACAATCGGTTTACTGGGGACATGTCGCCATCAAACCGAGATGCTGTTTGTTTTCCTATAAGGGTCCTTCAAGTTGCCAACGATACTGGAGCAGAAAAGCCGTGGTCGTTTTCAGAACTTGCAAAGCTCGTTGCAGAGACGAAGGAGCCGTACAACGATCAACGTTAGGTTGGCGCAATTCAGGTTCATATATACCCTATGCCCCTGCCCTGCATTAGCGCCACCGGGCGCGTCTGGTGGCAATCCGCGGGTCATATCAGGAACAGCCCATAGCACTGGCCGGGAGATACGCGCCTTGCCTCCCACTTCCCCATCATCCGGCAAGTAAGATCGAGGTCCATCGTCGGCCCAAACGAAAAACCCACGCAACGCGTTTGCCTTATTGGCTGCAATGCTCTCTGAAAGAGCGACACTGTAAACGACTTCTAACCGCTGGAAAGATCAAATCAATGACATTGAAATGTATCAATCCTAACGAAATATCCACTCGCCTGACGTATAGCCATGTCGTCGTTGCTACAGGCAGCCGATTGGTTTTTGTCGCTGGACAAGTAGCCGAGGACAGTGAAGGCAATCTTGTTGGCTCGGGCGATATGATGGCCCAGTCCCACCAAGTGTTTGCCAACATCGGGCGCGCGCTCGCTGCGGCTGGAGCCAGGCCAGCTTCAGGTTCCCCACGCCACTCTTTGTCGGCGCGTCATTAGAAGGTCTCCACCCAAGGCCGCACCTCGATTTCCCAACTCCACGCATTCCGAGGTTGGCGAAGGAGTGCAAGGTAGGTCTCCGCGATTGCATCCGGGTCGAGCGTACTGTCCATGCGGTCAACCGGATCGGGGCGAGCGGCACTGCGAATGCCACCATCGATAACCACGTGGGCGACGTGAATCCCTTGCGGTGCCAATTCACGGGCGGCACTTTGGGCTAGACCGCGCAGAGCAAATTTGCCCATCGAGAAAGCGGCCGAGTGGGCAAAGCCCTTTACACTGGCGGTCGCTCCTGTGAAGAAGAGTGCGCCGTGCCGGTTTACAAGCATCCGTTTTGCCGCTTGCTGGGCAACCAGAAAGCCTCCGTATGCGGAGATATCTATCGCCTTGTGCACGGCTTCGGGATCAAGGTCTGTGAGCCGCCCGGGCAAACGCGCGGAAGCATTATAAATCACGATGTCGGGCGCGCCGATCTGTCCGTCCACCTGCTCGAACAGTTGCATGACATCCTCGGGATTGGAAGCATCGACGGTGAATGTATCAGCGTCGACCTGCGCTGCCAGCGCTTCCAGTTTGCTGGTGTTGCGTGCGGCCAGACCCACTTTAATTCCCTCGGCGGCCAGAACACGGCAGAGGGAAGCACTAAGGCCAGTTCCTGCACCGACGATGAGGGCAGTGCGATAGCGTAGCGGTGTCGTCATGTGAGCAATTGCCTGTATTCGGGATTACAACCAGAAATCGATCTGAATGGCGGATTCTAGCATCTTAACCGATCTGACTAGCTGAAACACCTGTTCGACAGGGCGGAGCGGTTGGTGTGGCCAATTGCCATCATAGGCATAGTCCAGTTGCCGTTGTCATCTTCTTCGGTTTGGCTTCTTGCGACGAATGCGAGTAGCGCGGGATCGCTTCAAGTTCGAGGTGCTAAATGAGCGGGCATGCGAAATCATGACACGAGAAAGGCGGCGTATCATGAATCAGCAGCACGCCTTTCTCGACAAGTCCGGGGCACACACAGGGCCTCATGAGTTTCAGCCAGTGATTCAAGCCAAGCTCCCACTTCCACGGGAATTTTTTCTTTACCGTTTGACCAAGCGTCAACCAATGAGGCGTCACACCCGAGTAATTCGGCAAGCTGAATTGGCGTCCAGTGCACGGATTCGAGAGCTTCTGCAAAGCGTTGCGGGGTCATTGCGGCACCCTACTCCAACCCTTGGGGATTTAAAATGGCCATCCAACCCGTCATGTTCAACAATTCTGGTGCGTTCTCACGCCAGTAGTTGCAACGGTATCGAGGATATCAACATCTTTCAGATGCACCAATGCAATGCTACCCGGCAGAGTTATGCCTCTGAAAGGGCCGACTATGTCAACTTTTTCGACGGTACCGTGTGATACGCTCGAAGTAATGTCCGCCTAACGAATTCGCTGTCCGCACGCCAGTTTCGGTGTAGAATAGGTCTATGGGTGAAGCTCAGCCTTTATTCGCAATGCTGCGTCAGTCGGCGCAGCCGGACATCGTCGAAGCCCTCGAGCGGCTCGTTCGCGAAGCGCCAGACCGCAAACTCGGCCGTGTCAATGCGCTCGCGTTCGCCTCTAACGAGGGACTTGACGAAGAGCAGACAATCAACGCCTTCTTGCATGCATCTCGTCTCGGCCTGTTCGAGATGTCGTGGAATGTTCTTTGTCCTGGTTGTGGCGGGGTACTCGATGCCAATACCTCGCTAAAGACCGTGCAGAGTGATGAATATACATGCGCGCTTTGCGCAGCTGGCTATGAGCCGACGCTGGATGAGATGGTCGAGGTAACCTTTACGGTGAGCCCGCGTGTGCGCCGGATCGACGCCCACAATCCGCACGAACTGCCCCCTTTGGAGTATTTCCGCCAGATCTATTGGGGCTCGGGTGTCAATCTGCCTGAGGAGGACTATGAGGCAAAGGTCGACGAGTTTGTTATGGAGTCGCTTGAGTTGCCCCCGGGAGAGAAGGCCGTTATCTCGCTGCAGTTGCCGGAGGCGTTCGTTATCATCTTTGAACCGGTTACACACGCGGCGCAATTCCTGAACGTAAAGGGCGCGCCAACAAAGGAGCGACAAAGCCTCTCGCTCGTGTTCGACCGCGCACACCGGCACCACGAGACCATCAACTTGCGCCCCGGTCCACTGCGCATCGTGGTGGAGAACCACACAGAAGTTCGCACATTGCCATCGGTGTGCTTGGCTAACGACGCGCTGCACGCACTGCTCGGCAACCGCCGCCCTTTCCTGACCGCCAATCGATTACTTTCCAATCAGACGTTCCGCGAGATCTATCGCACCGACACGATCGACGTGGACCAGCGGCTGAAGATCACCAGTCTCACTTTCCTTTTTACCGACCTGCGCGGCTCGACCGAGCTGTACGAGAGGGTCGGCGACCTTGCGGCATTTGATCTGGTGAAGACCCATTTCGCTATCCTCAACGAGATTGTGGGTGCAGAGGCAGGTGCCGTTGTGAAGACGATCGGCGATGCTGTGATGGCCACCTTTCCAACACCCCACCGGGCTGTGGTTGCGGCGATGCGGATGCGCGAGGCTATGCTGCGGCTCAACAAAGAACGCGGCAGCGAGGATCTGCTTTTAAAGATCGGTATCCACGAAGGGCCGTGCATCGCCGTGAGCCTGAACGAGCGGCAGGACTATTTCGGGCAGACCGTGAACATTGCCTCGCGCGTGCAGCACCTGGCCACATCGCGCGAAATCTTCGCCACCGGTTCCGTGCTTGAGGACCCGCGCGCCTCCGAACTCCTGGCACAGCGTGGTCTGACGCCGATGTCGCACAACGTCATGCTTCGCGGCATCACCGACCAGATCAGCGTCTTTACGATTCCATAAGCTCGGCTCATGGGCATTGGTCAAATCCGACCCGGGATAACCTTAGTGGCCTACGCCATATTGATCGTTTTTTGAGCACCCATTCACTTGACACGTTTTTGTGCAAATCCTACTGTTTTTTGAACAATTGGTAAAAAAACAGGGGAACGAGACAAGTGACAAAACAAACTATAATTTCGCGGCGCGCAGTATTGGCAACGGGAGTGGCCCTGGGCGCGGGGCTTTTGGTGCCGGCCGCAAGGGCGCAAGCGGTTATGAAGGTCGCGGGCATTCATGCATCCCCCGTTGAAAATGCGTGGAATTCGTGCCTCCACAAGGCACTTCAGGACGCCGATGCCGACGGTACCATTGAATATGTCTTCTCCGAAGGCGTATCCGGAACGGACTATCCTCGGGCAATGCGCGAATATTCCGAACAAGGCTGCAAACTGATCGTTGGCGAATCCTACGCCGTGGAGCGTGAAGCCCGGCAGGTCGCAGCCGATTATCCTGATACCGCTTTCCTGATGGGCTCCAGCGGAGAGGCATCAGGCAAAAATTTCGGCGTTTTCGGAACCTGGAATCACGGCGGCGCCTATCTCGCTGGCATGCTTGCTGGCGCCATGACGAAATCGGGAACGGTCGGTTCAGTCGGTGCGATTCCGATTCCCGAGGTCAACATGTTGATCAATGCCTTTGCGGCTGGCGTGAAGGAAGTCCGGCCGGATGCCAAGCATATCGTCTCTTTCATCGGCACCTTCTTCGATCCACCGAAGGCGCGTGAAGCCGGCCTCGCCCAGATCGACGCGGGCGCCGACATACTCTTCGGAGAGCGGATTGGCACCGCCGATGCCGCCAAGGAGCGTGGGATCAAGTCGGTCGGTTCGTTGATCGATTATACGCCGAGATATCCCGATACGGTTTTTGCCAATGCCATGTGGTATTTCCGGCCGATCCTTGATGCCGCCGTCGCCGACGTGAAGGCGGGAAAGCCAACTGGCAGTAACTACACGCCCTTTGGTTTGATGAAGAATGGCGGCAGCGACATCGTTTACGTGAAGGGTGTGGCTCCGGCGGCAGCGGAGGCCGCCATGGAAGCCAAACGCAGTGCCATCAAATCTGGGGCTTTCGAAGTTCCGATCATGGTGGAGCAGCCCAAGTAACAACGGCGATTGTGTGAGCGGCGTGAGCCTGTTGAAGACATCGAAGCAAGGGAAAGCCCGTGGCGATGCGACAGCGCTTGCTGAGGCAATCGGCACCGGCGAGTCATCCTGTACTGACGCCATGGCGGCAGCCTTGGCCGCTGCCGCGAACCACTCCGGTATAGGAGCAATCTGCCATATCGACCCGGATGGCGGTATGGCGGCCGCGATGGCGATGGAACGGGAGCGCGTCACTGATCACGTACGTTTCAACGCGCGGCCCTTCGCGGGCGTTCCCACGCTGGCCAAGGATCTCGGAGGGCCCTTTGCAGGCTTCCCGGTCAATGCAGGTTCGCACGCTTTGGAAGGGCGCGCGGACCGTTCCGCTGACTCGGATATTGCAAAGCGCTTTCGCGATGCGGGCTTCTGTCTGTTCGGCCTTACCACGAGCCCGGAATTCGGTCTTTCATTGGCAAGCGAACCTGCGCGTGGTCCGATCTGCCGTAACCCTCTTGATCTCACCCGAACGGCTGGGGGCTCTTCCGGTGGTGCTGCCGCAGCCGTTGCCTCCGGTATCGTGGCAATCGTCCACGCAACGGATGCAGGTGGCTCAATCCGGGTGCCCGCCGCGTGCTGCGGTCTCGTCGGACTTAAACCGACACGGGGCACCATGCCCGGGGGGCCACTTTTCGGCAATCATCTCGGCGGCATCGCCAGCGAAATGGCAGTCTGCCGTTCCGTGCGTGATACGGCGCTGATTTTCCAGACACTCCGCGGCAAGGCTAAAGGTCCCTACGCCGATCCGGTTGCCCTGCACCATAGTGAGAGCAAGCTCCGTATTGGATTTTTGACCGACACGGGGGCACTTTATCCCACCGATGATGAACGGCGCCAGACTGTCATGGAGGCCACGCGCGTACTGGAAGCAGACGGACACAAAGTTGTACCGCTCGAATGGGAAGCCTTGGAAAAATCCGCTGCCACAAGCCAAAAAGTATTCGCGGGCATCGTTTCCGTAAACCTTGCCCGCCTCGCGGATAGCGCCGCGATCGATATGGAACTTGCCGAGCCACTGTCGCGCGCCTTTGCCGAGCGGGGTCATCGTATGGCGGGGACAGAATTGTGGGGCATACTGAACGATGCACTCCATGTCAGTTACAATGTCTGGGCATTGTTCGAAACGGTGGACTGTATCCTGACGCCCATGCTCTCTTTTGCACCACCGGTGATCGGTTCCTTTCCAACCGATCACATGGATACAGAACTGCATCTCGATCGCATGGCGACTTTCGCGCCGCTTGCCTCGCTTGCCAATGTGTCCGGCTTCCCGGCGATTACCCTGCCCTTCGGCCGTGCCACGGACGGCTTGCCTTTGCCCGTGCAGTTACTCGCCCCTATGGGGCATGAACCCGTATTGCTTGCCGTTGCTGCAAGGCTTGAAGCGGAAGAACACTGGCATCATCGCTTCCCTGTGGCGGGTTTGGCGGCATGACGCCCGTTCTCGAACTCTCCGGCATCAGCAAGCGCTTCGGCGACATCGTTGCCAACGAGAACATCTCCATCGCACTTCGCAAGGGGGAAATTCTGGCGCTGCTTGGCGAAAACGGCGCCGGCAAGACGACACTGATGAGCATTCTCTTTGGACATTACACGGCAGATTCCGGCACTGTCCGCGTCGATGACGTGGAGTTGCCTTCGGGCAAACCCCGTGCAGCGATCAGAGCTGGCGTCGGTATGGTGCACCAGCATTTTTCACTGGCGCCAAACCTGACGGTTCTGGACAATGTCATGACCGGCACGGAAAAACTCTGGTCATTCAAGTCCGACACCGCCGCGGCGCGAACGAAACTCCTTGGCATATCTCAGCGCTTCGGCCTCAGCGTCAATCCCGATGCCAGACTTGCCGACCTGTCGGTGGGCGAACAGCAACGGGTGGAAATCCTCAGGGCGCTCTATAACGACGCCCGTATTCTCATCCTCGACGAGCCGACGGCGGTACTGACGAATATAGAAGCGGAACGCCTGTTCAGCACGCTGAAGGAAATGGCAAAGCAAGGACTTTCCTTGATCTTCATTTCCCACAAGCTCGATGAGGTGATGGCGGCCGCCGATCGCATCGTCGTCCTGCGTGGCGGCAAGGTGGCAGCAGAACGGCGCGTGAGCGAGACCAGCAAGGCGGAGCTGGCCGAACTCATGGTCGGCCACCGCGTGACACGCCCGATACGTGATGCGGCCACGCCCGGCGCCGTAGCTCTGGAAGCGAACGGGGTGACGGTCCGGCGGGGCGGCGTGGACAGGCTCAAGGACATCAGTTTCCGGCTGCGCGAAGGTGAAATACTTGGCATCATCGGCGTCTCGGGAAATGGCCAGGCGGTGCTCTCGCATCTTGTGTCCGGTCTTACGGAGCCAAGCATCGGCAATATCCGGCTTTTCGGGGAACCCCTTGCAAACCTTAGCGTGCGCGCCCTGATCGAATCCGGTATCGGCCGAATTCCGGAAGACCGCAACAATGAGGGCGCGATCGGCGAGATGGCCATATGGGAAAACACCGTATTGGAGCGCATCTGGGCTCCCGCCTTCTCGAAATACGGTCTGGTGAACCGAAAGGCCGGCATAGCCTTTGCGCAACGGATCATCGGGGAATTCGACGTGCGGGGCGGCAGGCCAACCAGCCGCACGCGGCTTCTTTCCGGCGGCAATATGCAGAAGCTCATTCTCGGGCGCAATTTGCATGACCGGCCGCGCATCCTCATCGCTGCCCAACCGACGCGCGGTCTCGACGAAGGCGCGGTCGCGGCCATCCATGCCCGCATACTGGAAGCGCGCAGACAGGGAACCGCGGTGCTCCTGATATCGGAAGACCTCGATGAGGTGATCGGTCTTGCCGACCGCATTCAGGCCATCGTCAAAGGCAGGCTTTCACCGCCGGTCGCCGCGGAAACCGCCGATCCACGCATGCTCGGTCTGATGATGGCAGGAGAATGGCTCCAAAGCGAAGAGGCTGGCCATGCGTCTTGAACGTCGGGCGCACAGGCCTCTTTTCCTCGTACTGGTTTCTCCGCTGATCGCAGTGGCAGCCGCGCTTGCCATAGCGGGAATCCTGATTGCGATGGCCGGTGCACCGGTGCTCGAGGCCTATTGGCGGATCGTCACCGGAGCTTTCGGCACGCGTCTTGCTGCCACCGAAACGCTGACACGCGCCACACCGCTCATCCTGACCGGTCTTGCCGCTGCGGTCGCGTTCCGTGCGCGGCTCTGGAACATTGGGGCTGAAGGACAATTCTATGTCGGCGCAATTGCCGTTGCGGCCCTCGGTTCGAGTGCGCTCGCCGCTCTTCCGGGACCACTCCTCATCCCTATCCTGTTTGCCGCGGGGGCCCTGGCCGGAACGCTGCTTATGCTGCTGCCTTTGTGGCTGCGTCTGCGCTTTTCCGTCGATGAGGTCGTAACAAGTCTGCTCTTGAACTTCGTGGCCGTTCTGTTCGTTTCACTGCTGGTTGAAGGCGCTCTCAAGGATCCGCTGGCTTTCGGCTGGCCGCAGTCTCTGCCGGTCAGCGAGCATGCGTTACTGCCAAAGCTCATCGCGCGATCCCGCCTCCACATCGGTCTCGCCGTGGCCGTTGCTGCGGCCATTGTCGTGCATCTTCTACAATCGCGCACCGTGTTCGGCATGCGGTCGCGCGCGGCGGGCTTGAACCCAGCGGGAGCGACCTTCGCGGGTGTGCCGCTCGGCCTGACGCTGGTTAAGGTCGCCTGTCTTTCTGGCGGACTGGCCGGCCTCGCAGGTGCCATCGAAGTGATGGGGGTTAAAGGCTACGTCACCACTGATCTATCGCCGGGTTACGGCTATTCGGGCATTATCGTCGCGATGCTTGCCAATCTGCACCCGGTCGGCGTGATCGCTGCGGCCGTTTTCACGGCGGCGATGTTCGTGGGCGCTGATGGCATGAGCCGGGCACTCGGCATCCCGACCTATATTGCCGACGTCATTGTGTCGCTTTCCCTGCTGACGATGCTCGTCGCCCTGTTCTTCACCCAATACAGGATCCGCAAATGACGGCCCTCTTCGATATAGTCGCCTCGGCGGGCCTATGGGCTGCGGTCTTGCGTATCGCAACGCCGCTGATTTTCGGAACGCTCGGCGCCGTTCTGTGCGAGCGCTCCGGCGTGCTGAACCTTGGCATCGAGGGCATCATGACTTTCGGTGCGATGGTCGGCTGGTTGACTGTCTATAATGGTGCGGACCTCTGGACCGGAATGCTGGTGGCAGCACTCGCCGGCGCCGTGTTCGGATTGCTGCATGCCCTGTTGTCAGTCACGCTCGGTCTGTCGCAGCACGTAACTGGTCTCGGCATTACGCTGTTTGCCTCGAGCCTCAGTTATTTCCTCTTCCGGCTCAACGTGCCCCTCGCTTCTACGCCGCCGACAATCGTGCCGTTCAAACCAGTTTCTATTCCCGTATTGTCCGATCTGCCATTTTTCGGTCAGGCCATTTTCACCCAGACGATGCCGACCTATCTTGCGATCCTGATCGCCATGATGATGAGCTATGTCATCTTCCGGATGCCCCTCGGACTTGCGATTCGCATGACCGGGGAAAATCCCCACGCGGCCGAAGCGCAAGGCATCAACCCGGTCCGCATACGCTATAGCGCCATCATGGCGGGCAGCGCGCTCATGGGTATGGGTGGCGCGTTTTTGACGCTTTCGGCCTTCAACAGCTTCTTTCCGACGATGGTACAAGGGCGCGGCTGGATCTGCATCGCGCTGGTGGTATTTGCCTCGTGGCGACCGGGGCGTGCACTGTTGGGCGCATTGCTCTTCGCCTTTTTCGATGCTTTCCAGCTCAGGCTGCAACCGGTTCTGGGCGACAGGGTTCCATACCAGATTTTTCTGATGATTCCCTATATCCTGTCGATTGCAGCGCTTGCCCTCGTGGCGCGGCGAGCGAAGGTGCCGCAGGCGCTGATGCAACCCTACCGTCGTGGCGAACGGTAAATCCTGTTTGCGAGCCGATTGTCCTCAACCCGTTTTCCATGGTGCACCATGTTTGACCTGATCATCCGAAATGCAAATCTTCCCGATGGCCGGGAGGCTGTCGATATTTGTATCCGAGACGGCGAGATCGCAGAGACCGGATCAAAGATCGAAGCGACGGCCACTGCTGAAATCGACGCCACCGGCCGTCTCGTGACTCCGCCCTTCGTCGATCCGCATTTTCATATGGACGCCACACTGTCCCTTGGCCTGCCCCGTATGAACCATTCCGGCACGCTGCTGGAAGGTATCGCCCTCTGGGGCGAGCTGCGCCCGGTCCTTACCAGGGAAGCAGTCGTGGAGCGGGCACTGCGCTATTGTGACCTCGCCGTCAGCCAGGGCCTTCTCGCCATTCGCAGCCATGTCGACACCAGCGATCCAGGACTGGTAACGGTGGAGGCGTTGCTGGAGGTACGCGCGAAGGTCGCTCCTTATATCGACCTTCAGCTCGTGGCTTTTCCACAGGACGGCTATTATCGCTCCGCCGGAGCGGTCGAAACCTTGAACCGCGCCCTCGACATGGGCGTCGATATCGTCGGTGGCATTCCGCATTTCGAGCGCACGATGAGCGAGGGCGCGGCATCGGTGGAAGCCTTGTGCCGGATCGCCGCCGAGCGCGGGCTGCCGGTGGATATGCATTGTGACGAGACCGACGATCCAATGTCGCGGCACATCGAAACACTCGCTGCTGAGACCATACGATTCGGACTCAAGGGGCGTGTCGCCGGCTCCCACCTCACCTCCATGCATTCCATGGACAATTATTATGTTTCCAAACTCATTCCGTTGATAGCCGAAGCCGAGATCAACGTTATTCCTAATCCGTTGATAAACATCATGCTGCAGGGACGGCACGATACATATCCCAAGCGGCGCGGCATGACCCGCGTGCGCGAACTGATGGAAGCGGGTCTCAATGTAGCCTTCGGGCACGATTGCGTTATGGATCCGTGGTATTCGATGGGCTCCGCCGACATGCTGGAGGTTGGACATATGGCGATCCATGTCGCCCAGATGGCCGGCATCGACGACAAACGCAAGATATTCGACGCACTCACTGTCAATTCCGCCAAAGCCATGGGACTGAAGGGCTATGGCCTTGCAAAGGGCTGTCATGCTGACCTGGTCATCCTTCAGGCGCGCGATCCGCTGGAAGCACTGCGGCTGAAAGCCCACCGGCTTGCCGTCATCCGCCGGGGCAAGATCATCGCCCGTTCTGCCCCGAAGATCAGCGATCTCATGCTCGAAGGACGGCCAGCAAAAGTCGATGGGGCGGAATATGCGCCCCTGCGCATGGCGACATCTTGAACAGGTTTTCGCCTGCTCTATGTCGCGCGAAGGCCAGATTTCGCAAGAGACCCTGCCCGTTTTCGAATGCAAGATCTGTGGCCGCCTGACTATGATGGAGGGGAGAGATGGTCACGACGTGGTTCGCTGCTTAGTATTGTGCACAGCACGGCTGCCTCTTGTTAAGGGGATATTTGGTTGTTAAACCCCGTCAAAAGGAATTCGTCATGCTCCCAATCAGTTTAGCAATTGTCGGTGTTGGTAAAATTGCCCATGATCAGCATCTGCCTTCGATCGCCGGCAATCCTGATTTCCAGCTTGTCGCAACGACGAGCCGCAGTAATACGGTAGAAGACATTCCTAATTTTGCGACAATAGAGGAAATGCTCGCTGCCATCCCTTCCATCGACGCGGTGTCGCTCTGCATGCCTCCGCAGTTTCGCTATGACGCCGCTTACAAGGCTATCGCCGCAGGCAAGCACGTGTTTCTTGAAAAGCCGCCAGGAGCAACATTGAGCGAGGTGGCTGACCTCGAGGCTCTTGCCATTGCCAAAGGTGTTTCGCTTTTTGCCAGCTGGCATTCCCGATATGCTGCTGCCGTTGAGGCTGCGAAGTCTTTCCTGGCATCGGCGAGTATCGCAAGCGTCCATGTCGTCTGGAAAGAAGATGTCCGCCATTGGCACCCCAATCAGGATTGGATATGGCAAGCCGGGGGCCTCGGAGTCTTCGACCCAGGTATCAATGCTTTATCAATTATAACGCATATCTTGCCGACGGGTATTTTTCTCAGAAGCGCAACGTTGGAATTTCCAGAGAACAAGCATGCACCAATTGCGGCCGACCTTTACCTGACGAACGCTGAAAACGTGTCTGTCCATGCGGAATTTGATTGGCGACAGGTCGGTGAGCAGACTTGGGACATTATAGCAGAAACTTCTGCCGGACAGATGGTTTTGGCGCAGGGCGGTTCAACACTTACCGTTAACGGCGCGGTTATTCCGGTTTCATCGGAGACGGAGTACGCAGCTCTTTACAGCCGGTTTGCCGATCTGATCAAAAACGGGAAATCCGACGTCGATCTTGCGCCTCTTCGGCACGTTGCCGACTCGTTCATGCTCGGTAAGCGCGTCGTCGTTGCGTCATTCCACGATTTGCCTGGAGCCGACTGAGCCCTGCGATTGACTTGAACTGAGGCAGGTTATTTGCGCGTCGCAAATGCTGCGGTAACTCCGAGGCCGATGAACGACGTGCCGGCGAACCAGCGCTGCAAGCGCAGGAACCGCCGGTTGCGGCGGAGGAAATCGCCTGCTGCCCCGGCTATCAGCGCGAATATCCCGTCGCTGACGATCCCGAGGCCCATAAAGGTGAGGCCGAGAATAAGTATCTGCCAATGCAGCGCGCCACGAGCGGGATCGACAAATTGCGGCAGGAAGGCGAGGAAGAAGATCGCCGTCTTCGGATTGAAGAGATTGACCACGAAGCCATCACGGAAGACGCGGTGCAGAGACTCAGCCGGCACTACGGGCGCTTCGGGATCGAGCTCCTTGGCCAACAAAGTGCGAAGACCGATCCAGATAAGATAGGCGGCACCGAGATATTTGACGATCGAGAAAGCGAGCGCCGACGACACGATGAGGGCCGAAAGCCCGACTGCCGCCGCAGTGATGTGGACGATGGTGCCAAGATGAATGCCAAGCACTGAGACAAGGCCCGCTGCCCGCCCCTGCTCGACCGACCGCGCGACGATATAAAGTACAGCCGGACCAGGCGTCAGCAGAAGCACCACTGACGCTGCTACGAATAAGCCCCACAAGGTCAAATCAGGCATAGCTTTCCCCTCACTTCGCTTTCTGTGAGCAAACCACATGGCGGTTGCCGAAACAAGAGAGGGGCCCACTCCCCTTGTACGCCGCCTCCTTCGGCTATTTGAAAAAATGATTATTCCCCTCGAAAGCTTATCCACAAATCGGCTCAAGCGCGGAGCGCTTCGGTGCAGACTCGCAAAAGCCACCTTGTCGGGGACTACTCTAGCAACGGACAAAATCAAACCATATTTCGGCAAGACTTTATTATCCTACCCATGAACATTTTCTTGGTGGACGCATTTCAATTCGTATTGCTGAACTGGCGCGGAGTAAGGATTTGCGACAATGAAAAAGCTCATAATTGCGGCCGCAACCTGTGCGGTTCTTTCCAGCACAGCCTATGCCGTTGACGACAAAACACGCGATGCCATTCAAGCGCTGAAATTTACCAAGGCGAATGCCTATGCGAAGGCCATCGACTTGTATTGCTTTGCCGATCATCCGTTTGCAAGTCAGCCCCTTGCCGATGCCGCCTCGCAAGAGGCGGAATTCCGCAAGGAAATCGACCAGAACGAGAAAGCTACGGACATTATTGCGGATGCCAATCGATCAGCAGCAGAACACTTGAAAGTCGATCAATCGGCCTGTGCGCCAGCCGCTAGTTACGTCGATGGCGTCGTAGCGACGATTGAGGATGCGAAACAGCATATGGCCGCCATCAAGCAGACGCTCTCCGACGCAAAGGCGGCTGAGGAAAGGGCGGCTCAAGCCGAAAAGCGGTCCGCGACATGCCACGAGCTGCAATCGCGCGCCGACGCTGCCGATCTCGATGGCCTGGTTTCCTACCGTGTGCCGCTCCTCGACTGTGCGGACGTGCTCGGCGTTGACAATATTGCCAAGGTGGATGCCCGCATCGAGAAGCTACGCGCCGATCAAAAATCGGCTGATGACGCTAAGCAAAAGGAAGCTACCGATGCAAAAGCAGCTGGCGCTGGCGCCGACGCGAAACGAGCTGCCGAAGTCGCGGCGAACATGGCAAAGCCAGCTCCCAAGCCAGCGGCCAAGCCCGCCGCAGAGTTGGCTTTCATCGGCAAATGGGACCAGATCGACGGCAGTTGCAGAGGCAGGCTGTGGGATTTGAACACCAGGACGTATGACGGAACGCCAATCAATAATGTCGAACGCAACGGCAACGATTATCGCGTCGAATTGAGCGATGGCTATGCCTTCGTGCTGCAAAACGTGACGAAGAGAACCCTGACCTGGTATTCGCCCGAAAGCGGTGACAGCTTCCGTTTGAAACGCTGCAAATAAGCGGCTGTAGAGCGGTAGGATCGATCCTGACTGCCTGGAGCTCACTTCGCCTCAGATGACAATTATTCCTGACAACAATTTACCGAAAGGAGATCGTTGATGGTTTTCCATCAAAAGTGGATTGGACCCGATCTATGCCCGTTCGCTACTTTTGAACCGAAGTTGGAAGGAGTTCGGGCCTGAGTTTGTAAGGCCATGGAGCTCGTCTGCCGCGGAGGAGGAAACATGGCCAGTACATTACACCAGCGCTACGCGTTATCAGGATCAAATGCGGGCGCAGCGGAAATGACCGATGAAGGGTTCAAGGACTGCGTTGAGGCACACTGGTTTGCTGCCACCGTAGACCGCAAGGCCATGAAAAACCTGATGAAGCGATCGGACAGGGAATCGCTCCGCCACTTCGGTCTTTGGCTTGGTCTGCTGATCGTCTCGGGCGTTGCCGCATTCCTGACCTGGGGTACATGGTGGTGTGTGCCGGCTTTCGCCGTCTATGGCGTGCTTTATGCAGCAAGCGACCATCGAGCCCATGAACTCTCGCATGGCACACCATTCAAGACGCGGTGGCTGAACGAATGGCTCTATCATTTGAACGGCTTCATGACGCTGCACGAGGGCTTTTACTGGCGCTGGAGTCACTCGCGCCACCACACGCACACGATCATCGTCGGGCGCGACCCAGAGATCGCCGTTCCACGCCCTCCGGATATTCTTGGCACAGTACTCGATCTTTTCTTCCTGAAATCGGGGCCAATTCAGATTTTCAACATTGTGCGCCAGGCTTGTGGCAAACTGACGGATGATGGCGAGCATTTCGTCCCCGACTCAGAACGATCCAAGGTGTTCTGGTCATCGCGTATTTATCTTGCGATCTTCATTGGTACTGGCGCGACATGCTGGGCCATAGGTTCGATCGTGCCTGCAATGTTCATCGTATTGCCGCGCTTCTATGGCGCTCCACTGACACAGATGTTCAACGTCACACAGCATGCGGGCCTCGATGAGGATGTGTACGACCATCGTCTCAATACGCGGACCTTCTACACCAACCCGGTCTACCGCTTTCTTTACATCAACATGAACTATCACATCGAGCACCACATGTTTCCGATGGTGCCATTCTACAACCTGCCAAAACTGCACGCGCTCATCAAAGATCAATGCCCGCCTGCCTATACGAGCATCTGGGCTTGCTACAAGGAGATCATTCCGGCGCTTTTGGAACAGGCGAAAAACCCAGGCTATTACGTGCAGCGACCGTTTCCAGCAGGCATTACGCCTGAACTCGGTCTGCAAGTCATCCCAGCCGAGTAAACCTAAAGAGGAGGAAATCATGAATATTGCTGCACAAACATGGCTTGATGCCTGTGGAGCGGATGATATCGATAAGGAAGACGTAGCCCGTTTCGATCACAATGGAAGAACATTCGCCATCTACCGCTCACCGGACGACCGTTTCTTTGCGACCGACGGTTTATGCACCCATGAAGCGGTGCATCTCGCCGATGGACTCGTGATGGACCACATCATCGAATGTCCGAAGCACAATGGACGTTTCGACTATCGCTCTGGAGAAGCCAAGGGCGCGCCCGTATGCAGGAATCTTCGCACTTACGAAGTGAAGATTGACAACGGCCGGGTTATTTTAAGGGTGGACTTCTGATCCACAACCAGCAAATCAGGGCATCCGGATATCCGCGCAGCTGATCGTCCGTCCTGAAGAGACGGGCGTCGCCTCAATATAGCGTGGGGGCGTCCTCGCTGAACCCCTCAGGAATTGAATCAACGGTATGGACGGTAAAGGGAACGTAGGCCATTGCAGAGCGGGTTGTTACCTCTGAAGGACGGGCGATGCTGTGGAGCATGGTCTCAATGGCGTGGCGGGCCTCCATCTCGGGGTTTTGATCGATCGTCATGGTCATGGTTCCTGATCGCAACAACCGAACGGTAACATCGGTCAATTCGTGGCCAAAAAACAGAACCTTGCCGGCCAATCGGCTACTTGTCAGCGCTTGTTCGACCGCGCGGTTCGCTCCACCAGCATTATAAATGCCGACCAGATTTGGGCACTGGCGAATAGCTTTGTCGAGCAATCTGCCGGACAAGCTAATGTCGTCATTGCCCTCCAGCACCTCGCACAGCCGTAAATTCTTTCCGTATTCGCGTAGACCGCTTTCAAAGCCCGTCACGCGTTCCATATGCCCACGATAGCGAAAGCTGTGACAGAGAACGATGATATCGCCCGACTGATGCGCCATTCGAGATAGAAAAAAGGCGGCCGTCCTGCCGGCACTGAAATTGTTGACTCCGACATAGGCACGGCGCTGCGTTTGCGGCAGGTCGGAGACGATCGTAACCACAGGTATTCCTGCCTCACTCAATTCGTCGATAACCTGTTTTATCTCTGGATCCTCGTGCCCGTAGATAATCAGACCATTGTTGGAATTTGCTTTCAAACGTGCGGCTATTTTTTGCGGAGTCCAGCCATCGTAGAAATTCCGATGGATCGTTACGGAGCGGTCGAGCGTTGATGCTGCCCTGATGAAGGCGCTGTTAAGACGTTTTATAAAGGGAGCGGTGCGCTGTGCCAAGGCGACTTCAACGCGAATACCAGAGCGGTAGATTGCGGGCAAAATCCGGCGCAAACCCAACTCCTCGGCCGCCGCTATCACTTTCGCTGCGGTCAATGCCGAGACGTTCCCACGCTCGTTCAGTACGCGGTCGACGGTCGCGATGCCGACATTGGCCAACTTTGCAACATCATCCAGCGTCGATCTCTTCATACAACCACCCGCTCCTCTCAAGCCCTGATACAATTGAAGGTTAGCGCACCAGGGGCGAAGAGCAACTCTTACGAATTTTTCGACTATGCCTGTCTTGCCTCGTGGCGTATCGGATCGTCCCTTACGGTCTGGAGAAGGCGGGAACGCGGCATTTTGCCAGTTTTGGAACCCTGCTGTCTAGCAAACGTTGATTCGGTGAATGGGCGGATATTTCGATTTGAAAGGAAGACAGTCATGTTGAAAAAACTTCTTGTCGTTGGAGCAACAGCTTTGATTGCCATAACGTCAGTCCCGCAATCCTTTGCCCAATCGATCCAGATTGGTCCTGACGGGATCCGGCTGCAGGACCCCCGGCGCGAGCAGGATTACCGGCGAATGTCGGATATAGGTGAGCGAGAAGCTGTTCGTATTGCCAGGAGCGAAGGTGTCCGCGACGTCGATAACGTCAGACGAACGAGATCGAGATTCGTTGTGGAAGGCACAGATCGCCGCGGCGATGATATCCGCGTCGACGTGGATCGCCGTACAGGTGATGTCATTTCTGTAGAATAGTGGGCGACCCGGAATAATGTGCCCGTCACTGCAAGTGGCGGGCTTTTCCACGCCAATAACCAAGGTCATAATTCTTTCCAGAATTAATACGGCAAGACGTGTATAAAGCTTTCGATATTTCAGAAACAATCAGACCAAGGCACATCATGAAAATCTATTTGCGCAAGACGACCCAGTCAAACACTCATCAGCTTGAAGAACAACGTGGCCGTGAGGACTACAAATCCATACTTAGCATCTCGGGCGATGCGACTAAGTTCCAGAAGAAATGTGCTGCTTACAAAGCTGGGTTGCAGGCCGAAGGGCACTATGTCGTCGAAGCCTAAAAGCCGAAATGGAACCGTTCTACAAGCTTAGTAAGCCGATGTATCGCTATAGACGTCAGCGAGGTCATAAAGGCGTGACAGCTCCAGTTCGACTGCGGTGAAGAATGCGCCGACCTGCTCGTCCTGTTCATCTTCCGGAATACCTATCCGGTCCAAATGCCGGAACAGCATATCGGCGATTTGGTTGCGATAGGCTTCTGCCTGCCGATCGGTAGCTTTCTCCATAAGTTTGGCCGCTACGTCGCGAACCTTCGCCACGCGTTTCGTCAGGGGAAACGCAATGATCTGGCATGGGATCGGGGATTCAGCTTCGAACATGCTCATACTCTTCCAGTCCGGCAACATCGTGCCGCGCTTGCATTGATTCGCTCAACGATAGGGCGAAGATCCCTAACAATGTGTTCAGCTGGCATTGGATACGGTGGATTTGAGCACAACGGCACGGTTACGTAACAAGTTATGTAACAAGCCGACGAACAGATTGTGTGTAACGAGACCATAATGTTGCCCGCTACGGTACGCATGCCTATTCAAGTTCGGGTAAAGTGATTCGCATTCGTTACGGCATCAGATATGGCACTCAGCAATGCAGAGAGACAAAGACGGCACCGCGAGCGGCAGAAGCAAAAGCTCGCCGCGGCTGCGCCGGATCTCTCTACGCAGTACGAGAATGTCGGTGCTGACTTGCGTGACAAACTATATGAGCTTATCGACGCGGAAAATGCGCGGCGCGAACGTGCCGTAACACCTATCGGACAGACAGATTTCCGACGGGTGATTCTCGACATCGCTTTAAACGAAAATCGTTCCGGCATCGCCGACGCTGCCCGCATGATTCTGCTCAAGGCTCTCTGCATGGGTGAAAGTTCGGAAAAGGAAATTCTCGACGCACGCCGGCAAAAAGATGCGCGGGCCGACCAGAAGACTGAAATACGCGATCCAAAGGAACAAGTGACGCCGCTTGCCCATTATCTGCGTGTCCCGAATTTCGGCTGATCGGCGCTATTTTACTTCTGTTTCCGTCTTCTGCTAGGCTCCCGCCACACCCCCCATGCGATTCAGCGAGGACCAGACCCATGGCACATCCTGCCTTTTCACCCTTCAATGTAGCCGTGATCACAGGGGGCGCATCCGGCATCGGCCTTGCAGCCGCAAAACGTTTCGCTTCTATGGGATTGAAGGTCGCCATCGCAGACCTTGCAGGCGTAAAGCTCGATCAAGCACGCACTGCGGTCTCTGAACTGAGCAATGACGAAAGCGTCCTCGCCATCGCGACGGACGTAACCGATGTTGGTAGCCTGCAGAAATTCCAGCGTGCGGTCGATGATAAATTCGGTGGCGTTGATGTTCTGATGAACAATGCCGGCATTCAACCTGGAAGCAGCATTTTCAATCCGGATAACTGGGACAGGATCATTGCCACTAATATGTTCGGCATCATCCGCGGAAGCCAGGTTTTCGGTCCGCACATGATTCGCCGGCAAAAGCCGGGCCTTATTATCAATACCGGCTCCAAGCAAGGCATCACCACCCCACCCGGCGATCCCGCTTACAATGTCTCGAAATCCGGTGTGAAGACTTTCACTGAGGCCCTGCAGCATGACTTACGTAACATCAAGGGTTGTCACGTAACGGCCCATCTCTTCATTCCGGGATTCGTCTACACGCCCCTGACTGCAGGAGACCGCACCGAAAAGCCTGCTGGCGCATGGACCGCGGAACAAACCGTCGATTTCATGTTGGAGCGCGTGTCAGCTGGCGATTTCTACATCCTCTGTCCGGATAATGATGTAACCCGCAGTCTCGATGAGCGGCGCATACTCTGGGCAGCCAACGACATCATCAAGAACCGCCCGCCTTTGTCGCGCTGGCACCCGGACTTTCAGGATGAATTCGCTGATTTCCTCGAGCAGACGGAATAGGGATTCCCGGTTCGAGCCATGCTTCGTGAACTGTCAGCCCACAGCATACCTAAGACGAATTGAAATCGCGTTTCGGCTAACCTGATAGTCCGCGTTCGCCTTGGAGAGTCTCCTCAAACCTGATCAATCAACTCGCTAGACCGCTTTGTATCACGGCGGACAGCTAGTAGCTTCTGGTACGTAACGATCATGATTGCGCTATCGCTCATCGTCTACTTGCGCATGCGCGATACCCGCGATCACAGCCTCATCCACGAGGATTGATCCAAGCAATATCCGGATCAGTCGCTTGATACGAGGACTGATCCGGTTCTATGCTTACGGCATCGTTTCCTTGATCAAGATGGATTCACAATGACCTCATCGCCCAAAATCCCCGCCATCGATCCCGTCAAACTCGATCGTCTGGCCGAAGTCGCCATCAAGATCGGGCTGCAGCTGCAGCCCGGACAGGATCTCCTTATCACCGCACCCCTTGCCGCAGTGCCGCTGGTGCGCCGTATTACGGAACATGCCTACAAGGCTGGTGCTGGATTGGTAACGTCGCTCTACAGCGATGAAGAAGCCACACTGATGCGCTACCGCAATGCACCGCACGACAGTTTCGACCGTGCGACCAGTTGGCTTTATGAGGGCATGGCCAAGGCTTTTTCCGCCAACACAGCCCGGCTTGCAGTCGCCGGTGACAATCCGATGCTGCTCTCTTCGGAGGATCCGGAAAAGGTCTCACGCGCCAACAGGGCACAATCGCGAGCCTATCAACCCGCGTTGGAAAAGATCACCAATTTCGAAATCAACTGGAACATTGTTTCGTATCCGAATCCATCCTGGGCAAAGCAGGTGTTTCCCGATCAGGATCCGGAGGTCGCCGTTACCATGCTCGCCGACGCAATCTTCGCGGCGTCCCGTGTCGATCTCGATGATCCGGTCAGCGCCTGGCGCGATCACAACGCCGCCCTGCACAAACGGACAAAGTGGCTGAATGCTCGTACGTTTTCGGCGTTGCATTTCAAGGGACCGGGCACGGATCTCACCGTCGGCCTTGCCGATGAACATGAGTGGCATGGTGGCGCTTCGGTCGCCAAGAACGGCATCACCTGCAATCCGAACATTCCGACAGAGGAAGTCTTCACGACGCCGCACGCGCTTCGGGTCGATGGCCACGTTTCCAGCACCAAGCCCCTATCGCACCAGGGCACTTTGATCGAGAATATCAAGGTACGCTTTGAAGGCGGCAAGATTGTTGAAGCAAAGGCAACGCGCGGCGAAGAAGTCTTCAACAAGGTACTCGGCACCGACGAAGGCGCGCGGCGTCTTGGAGAAGTGGCCCTTGTCCCGCATTCCTCGCCGATTTCGGCATCGGGTCTATTGTTCTTCAACACGCTTTTCGATGAGAACGCTGCCAGCCATATCGCGCTTGGCCAGTGCTATTCGAAGTGCTTCGTCAATGGCGGCGAGCTTTCGCCCGATGAAGTCAGTGCACGCGGTGGTAACAAGAGCCTTATCCACATCGACTGGATGATCGGCTCCGGCGAAATCGACGTCGACGGCATCAATAAGGACGGTACAGCCATTCCGGTTATGCGCAAGGGCGAGTGGGTCTGATCCTCAATTTCGGACAATAAAAAAACGCCACCGCATGTGCAGTGGCGTTTAGTATTTTTACTCTTGTCAGGCGACGAGACGTCCCGCCGTCTCCGTCTGGGCATATGCCTTACCAAAGCGATTGGCGAGGAAAGCGTCAAGCGCAATATCTTCTTGCTTAAGGAAACCCTGCTGTGGCAAGTCGCCCTTTGCCAGCATATCGAGCACGGCGCAGATAGCCGATGCCGTGGTGATCTGGATACCGCTATAGAGCTGCGAGCCGATATGGCTGCTGTAGACCTTGTTCGCGTAGGTCTCTTGCAGGAGGCGGCCTTTCTTGCGGCCGCTGACCGTAACGAAAATCACGACGACATCCTGCAAGGTCGATGGCAGAGCGTTTTCGAGGATATCCTTGAACACATCGCGGCGGTCACGCAGTCCAAGATCATTGAGCAGCGCCTTCATGATGGCCGCATGGCCGGGGTAGCGGATCGTGCGGTAGTTGAGCGTGCGCACCTTGCCGAGCAGCGTCTCACATAATGTGCCTAGGCCGCCTGAGGTATTGAATGCCTCGTAGGTCACGCCGTCGAGCGAGAATTCCTCGCGCTCTTCGAGCGGCGGCACTTCCGTCAACTCGCCATCGACGATAGCTTCGCAAGGTTCGCAATACTCGTTGATGACACCGTCGGTGCTCCAGGTCAGATTGTAGTTCAGCGCATTTGACGGATATTGCGGCAGCGCGCCAACACGCATGCGAACGCTTTCAAGCGTGTCGAAGCGTTTGGCCAGATCATTGGCGACAATGGAAATAAAGCCGGGCGCAAGGCCGCATTGGGGAATGAAAGCGGTCTTGGCAGTCATTGCCAGCTGCTTGACGATGCGCGTGCTCGCAACATCTTCGGTAAGATCGAGATAATGCACGCCGGATTTGGCAGCAGCTTCAGCAATGCGTGTTGTCAGATGGAACGGCGCGGCGCTGAGCACAGCGAATTTGCCATCAAGAACCTGTTCAAGTGCGCCGACTTCGGCAATCTCGATACAGGCGGTTGCAACGAGCGGTGATATGTCCAGCGCATCAAGCTGTGCTTGCGCACGATCAACGACGGTTACGCGATAATCTCCGGTACCAGCCAGAAGATTGGCGATGGTCCCACCGATTTTCCCTGCGCCGACAACAACGATCTCTTTCATGTGATTCCCCTCGGATATAAAAACTTTATATGAATTTCGCATATTGCTCGGCGAAATGAAGTCTATAAACTGACGATATAACGCCCTTAATTTAGTCATTACGCCGAATGGATTTGTCATTATGCTGACAGAAGCCGATCATTCCCTGCTTTCTCTGCTGCGTGAGAACGCCAGAGCCTCGACAGCCGACCTTGCCCGCAAGCTTGGCGTATCGCGCACCACAGTGCAAAGCCGTATCGAGCGGCTGGAAAAGCGCGGCATGATCCGGGGGTATAGCGTTCAGCTTTCACCGGAATACGAACAGAATCTGGTCAGGGCACATGTGCTTGTAACTGCCTTGCCAAAACTGGCGGTGAAGGTTGAGGCCGCTTTGCGGAAGATTGCTTGGGTCAGAACGCTTCACTCGGTCAGCGGGCAGTTCGATATGATCGTCATTGTGGAAGCGCCGTCCATCCAGGAACTGGACAAATTGCTCGACGAGATCGGAGCACTCGAAGGTGTCGAACGCACAATGTCATCGATTATTCTCTCCACCCGTATAGATCGATAATGGCTCACGCAACAACCTGATACATGCCGCTTGACTCTTACCGCCATCGGATTCCATAATGGAACATATCATGAACATTAGAAAGTATACCGTAGTGACAACTGTCGATCTTGCGGCGTTGAGACGCGACATTGCGTCTCTTGGAGAGCAGAATGCGCGGGCGGCGCAGCGCTCCGCCTTTGACTTCGGCGACAATGCTATTGACTGCTTCTTTCGCGAGGGTCTGCAGCGCGGTGCTGTGCATGAAATCTTCGCAGAAGAGGCTGGCGATGCGGGTGCGGCCACGGGTTTCGTCATTGCCTTGGCCCTCCGTGCTTCCCCAGATAAGAGCCAACTTCTTTGGCTGGAGGAAGATTTTTCCGCACTGGAAAATGGCTTCCCCTATGCACCCGGCTTACAAAATATCGGGCTTGATCCGCAGCGTCTCATCATCGTGCGATGCGCTTCGCCGCAGGATGTCTTGAAAACAGCTTCCGACAGTCTCGGCATTCGTGGCATGGGCGCAGTCATCATCGCGCCGTGGAGCAATCCGAAATGTCTGGATTTGACCGCCTCACGCAAATTGCTTTTGACGGCGCAACAAACCGATGTGCCGGCTTTTCTTTTACGATTAGGCGCATACCCCAGCGAAAATGCCGCTGTCACGCGCTGGCTGATCCGTGCTGCACCTTCGCAATCGAGTGGCGCCAATGCACCCGGACAACCGGTCTTCGAAGCAAAGCTTATACGCAACAGACAGGGAATGACAGGCCATTGGATTCTGCAATGGGAGAGTGATAATCATGTTTTCAGACAGGTCGAGCCGATTTCTGGCACTGTGGTTTCCACACCTTCCTACCGACCGCCTCAAACGCGAAAATCCGGGACGCGCCCATACTGATCAGCACCTGATCGTGGTGGACAGACTTGCCAATGCCCTGCGGCTGACGGCTGTCGATGAAAAGGCAGCCAAGGCAGGTCTCTATAAAGGCATGGCCCTGACCGATGCACGCGCGCAATTTGAAAAGCTGGATATCGCTTTCGCCTCGCCGCGCAAGGATGCCGCACTTCTCGAAAAGCTTGCCGACTGGAGCGACCGCTATACCCCGCTTGTCGCGCTTGACGAGCCGCACGGTCTCATTCTCGACCTGACCGGCTGCATTCATCTTTTTGGCGATGAAACCTATCTTATCGAAGATATCCATAAACGCCTTCACCAGCATGGCATGATCGTCCGCAGCGCTATTGCAACTAACCCCGCTGCAGCACGTGCCCTTGCCAGACATTCGCCCGGTGGAATTGTCAGCCAGAATGACGAGTCGCGCAGATTATACGCCTTGCCGCTTCATAGTCTCGATATCGAAGAAA
Source organism: Phyllobacterium sp. LjRoot231 (assembly GCF_964253365.1). Lineage (NCBI taxonomy): Bacteria > Pseudomonadati > Pseudomonadota > Alphaproteobacteria > Hyphomicrobiales > Phyllobacteriaceae > Phyllobacterium > Phyllobacterium sp. LjRoot231. Next base: position 1,049,089 of record NZ_CAXUQT020000001.1, on the reverse strand, counting down.
CCCATCTTGCTGGCCTTAAGCGAGCCGGTTTGCGCACCGTCGGCGATATCGATGTCTTGCCCCGAGCGGCACTCACGGCGCGCTTCGGCACAAATCTTGTGAACCGTCTCGACGCACTGTTCGGGCGTCAGGACGAACCTATCTCTCCTCGCCGCATCGTTCCGGTTTGCATGGTCGAGCGGCGTATGGCTGAACCGCTCATCGCCATGGAATCCGTTGAGCACGTACTCCTTTCCTTGAGCGACGAACTCTTCCGAAGCCTGCAAGAAAGGGTTGAAGGTGCGCGAGAGGTCGAAACGAGTTTCTTCCGAGCCGACGGCGATGTGCGTCGTATCAGCATTCAGACCGGGCGGCCTGTCACTGAGACGAAGACTCTCTTCCGATTGCTGAAGGAGCGGCTTTCCACACTCGGTGATCCGCTCGATACCGGCTATGGTTTTGATATCATCCGGCTTGCCGCAGTTCGCGTGGAGCGAAGCCAGGCAATACAAAAAAGCCTCGACAACCGCGCCCAGGAAACAGAAGAAATCAACACGCTTGTCGACCGGCTTTCCATCCGTCTTGGCAGTTCCCGCGTCCTGTGCCCGGTTCCTGTCGACACACACATTCCGGAGCGCGCCGTTTTGCTTGAACCTGCAGTCAAGGCAAAACAGGATACACCGGTTGAATGGTCGCCGGGACCGCATCCCGGCAATCCTCCGGAGCGACCGATTCGGCTGTTTCAGCCACCCGAGCGGATTGATGCCACATTTGAAGTCCCTGACGCCGCCCCAGCACGATTTGTCTGGCGCCGGGTACAGCATATTATCACCTTGGCAGAGGGACCGGAACGTATCGCCCCCGAGTGGTGGCGCGAACATGCCGGCGCGCTGACGCGGGATTATTACCGCCTCGAAGACAATAGAGGCCGTCGTTTTTGGGTGTTTCGTGAAGGCTTGTATGAGCGTGGCGATCCCACACCGCGTTGGTTTTTGCACGGGATCTTTGCCTGATGCGACTTTACACGGAACTTGCCGTCACCAGCAATTTTTCATTCCTTGAAGGCGCCTCGCAACCGCATGAACTGGTGCAGGCTGCAGCCATACTCGGGCTTGATGGTATGGGCATCGCTGACCGCAACACACTGGCAGGCGTGGTGCGCGCCTATAAGGCTCACAATGAACTCAAGGAAAAAGCAGGAATACGCCTGAACCTTTTCATTGGGTGCAGGCTGGTCTTTATCGACGGCACTCCGGATCTGCTTGTCTATCCACGCGACCGCACCGCCTATGGTCAGCTCTGTCGTCTTTTGAGCGAAGGCAAGGATAGGGCGAAAATCAAGGGTGAGTGCCATCTGATGTTCGAGGACTTCTTCTTTCGCGCAAAGGACTTTCAGATTGCGGTTATGCCCCCCATCCGTCCAGATAAAAAACTCAACTTCTTCCTGAAAGATATTTCGATGGCAGCGCCGGGCTCAGTCTGGCTTGGTCTTGCCATGCCGCATCAGGGTGCAGACCGGCGGCATGGTGAGAAGTTGGCGCGCATTGCAGGCGATGCAAATATCCCGCTGCTGGCGATCAATGATGTACTCTATCACGCCGCTGCCCGGCGCCCGCTACAGGACGTACTGACCTGCATCCGCGAACATGTCACCATCGATACGGCCGGGCGCAGGCTGGAAAAGAATGCGGAACGGCATTTGAAATCGCCGGATGAAATGCAGCGAATTTTCCGGCATTTCCCGGCGACGCTTCAGGAAACGCAGCGTTTCGTTGAGCCGATCGGCTTTTCCCTCGATCAGCTGAAGTATGACTATCCTGACGAACCTGTGCCTCCCGGTAAGACCCCACAACAACATCTGATTGATGAGACCTGGAAAGGTGCGGCAAAGCGCTATCCCGATGGCATTCCCGACAAAGTTCGTGAGCTTGTGGAAAAGGAGCTGGCCCTGATCGGAAAACTGAATTATGCGCCTTATTTTCTGACGGTCTATGATATCGTCACCTATGCCCGCTCGCAGAATATTCTGTGTCAGGGACGCGGGTCGTCCGCCAATTCCGCAGTCTGCTATTGCCTCGCCATCACCGCCGTCGACCCGGTCAAAATCAATCTGCTGTTCGAGCGGTTTCTCTCGGCGGAACGCAAGGAGCCGCCTGATATCGATGTCGATTTCGAACATGAGCGGCGCGAAGAGGTGATGCAATGGGTTTATAAACGTTACGGCCGCGATCGTGCGGCCATAGTCGCTACCGTCATCAGCTATCGTCCGCGAAGCGCCATCCGCGATGTCGGTAAAGCTTTGGGACTGACCGAAGATGTAACCGCAGCTCTTGCCAATATGGTCTGGGGCAGCTGGGGCACGACGGTTGAAAAGAACGAAGTGCGGCAAGCCGGACTGGATCCCGACAATATAATGATACGCCGTGCTGTCAGGCTGGCGACCGAATTGATCGGTTTTCCGCGCCATCTTTCCCAGCATGTCGGCGGATTTGTCCTGACACAGAAACGGCTAGATGAGACCGTTCCCATCGGGCCTGCAGCCATGGCAGATCGTACTTTCATAGAATGGGATAAGGATGACATCGACGAACTCAACATTATGAAGGTCGATGTGCTGTCGCTGGGGATGCTGACCTGCATCCGCAAAGCGTTCGACCTCATTCATCTGCATGGTGGCAACCGCTACGAGCTGGCCACCATCGAACAGGACGATCCAAAAGTTTACGACATGCTTTGCAATGCCGATTCCCTTGGTGTGTTCCAGGTGGAAAGCCGCGCCCAGATGAATATGCTGCCACGCCTGCGCCCAAGAACCTTCTATGATCTGGTGATCGAAGTCGCCATTGTCCGCCCTGGTCCAATTCAAGGCGATATGGTGCATCCCTATCTGCGCCGCCGAAATGGAATAGAGAAAGTCCATTATCCATCCCCTTCTCCGGAGAAGGGCGACAAGGATGAATTGCGCAACGTTCTTGAAAAAACCCTCGGCGTTCCTCTGTTTCAGGAACAGGCGATGCGAATAGCAATCGAGGCGGCGAAATTCAGCCCCGACGAAGCCAATAAATTGCGCCGTTCCATGGCCACATTCCGCAATGTCGGTACGATCAGTGAAATGGAAGGGAAAATGGTGGAAGGCATGGTTCGCCGCGGTTATGAGCGGAGCTTTGCCGAAAACTGCTTCAACCAGATCAAGGGGTTTGGTGAATATGGTTTCCCGGAAAGCCATGCGGCAAGTTTTGCCATCCTCGTCTATATTTCCTCCTGGATCAAATGCCATCACCCAGCAGCTTTCGCAGCCGCCCTGTTGAATTCGCAGCCTATGGGCTTCTACGCCCCCGCTCAGATCATCCGCGATGCACGCGAACATGGCGTCGAAGTGCGGCCTGTCGATATCAATTTCAGTGAATGGGACAACACGCTGGAACGAATTGATCCTAAAACCCTCGCCTTGCGACTGGGTTTTCGACAAGTCGAAGGCTTTTCGAAAGCCTGGGCGGACGAAGTCTGCGCAAGACGCGAGCGCCATTATAGTGACATCGAAGAGCTGCGCCGCCTGACACGGCTGGAAAGACGGGCCTTTGTGCTCCTTGCAGATGCCGATGCGTTTCGCTCGCTTGAAATTGACCGCCGCGAAGCACTCTGGGCGGTCCGTCGCTTCCCCGACAATGAAACCCTGCCACTATTCCAGGCCGCTGAAACGAATGAACTGGCAAGGGAAGCCGAAACCAGGCTGCCGCAAATGAAAATGTCCGAGCATGTGATTGCCGATTATGAATCGACACGTCTCTCGCTCAAGGGCCATCCGATGCAATTCCTTCGTGAGATGTTCATCGCGGAGAATGTTTCGACCTGCAAGCAGGCAAACGGCCTGGGCAACAATAGGCGTGTCAAGCTCGCCGGAGTAATCACCGTCCGCCAAAGGCCCGGCAGTGCCAAGGGCGTTGTCTTCATGACTATTGAAGATGAGACTGGCATCGCCAATATCGTTGTCTGGCAAAAACTGTTGGAGAAATATCGCAAGGAAGTCATGGGATCGCGCCTGATTCTGATCGAAGGTATGGTTCAGAGCGCAGATAATGTCGTTCACATTGTTGCCAGGAAATTATTTGATCGAACAGGCGATCTCTACCGTCTCTCCGAGCAACGAACTACCTTGCCTGTGTCCCATAGTGACGAAGTGATCCATCCTGTTCCGGATCAACCGCGGGCCAGTCATCCACGCAAGGTGCGTATTCTGCCGAAATCGAGGGATTTTCACTGAACGTTCAAGCCTGCTTACTCTCCTTGGCCAGCGCCGCCCTGTCTATTGCCGTAATCATGCAGATTTCCAGATCACCCAGACCATCCTTGATCTCGGATACCGAAATACCGGCAGCTTCCGCATCGGCAGCACATTTTGCAGCAAGTTGCTTTGGCCGACGATCATGATGTGCCATATCCGCCGGTTTGTTGGCATCGACATTCGTGTCGATCCAGTTATTAACGAAATCGATCGCTCTTTGGCTCATACATTTTCCTCCTTGGCATTGCCAATGTCTCCCGACAAACTGCCGGAAGCGCAGAAGGTTGCGAAAAACACGCGGTCAAACAGCCTCGTCGGCCCAAACCTTGAACCTCGTCAGAACATTAGGCCCGAATATATTCGTCAGAGGCACATCCGCCGCATCGCGCCCATGCGCCACCTTGATCCGGCCTATACGGGGCTGATTGTTACGTGGATCAAAAGTATACCATTGCCCGCCGAGGTAAACCTCCATCCACGCACAAAAGTCCATTTCCGCGTGCGGTAAGGGTATGCCGATATCGGTAATATATCCAGTGCAATAGCGCGTCGGAATATTCAGACAGCGCGAAAAGGCAACTGCGAGATGCGTGAAATCACGGCACACGCCGCGGCCTTCAAAATATCCCGTGGACGCCGTGCGCGTAGGGTTCGAATGCTCGTAGCCAAACACAATGTGGTTGTGCACAAAATCGCACACGGCCTGAACACGTTGCCAGCCTTCCGGTATGTGGCCAAATAGGCGCCATGCTTCCTCGCTCAACAAATCGGTTTCGCAATAGCGGCTGCCCATAAGATAGACCAGCGTTTCATCCGGAAGATCCTGTACCCGATGCTGAACAGCATCGAAAACCACAGGGTCTGGCATGCCACTGTCGCGCACGATAGCATTTGTCGAGCAAAAAAATGTGCCCGGCGCAGCGAGAATACGATTGCACCAGTTGCCGAACTGGTCGTGATACCCCTCGACACTGGCACCGAAGGTGGTCTGGAATGTCTCGATGCCTTCAAGATCGGCAAACCGTGAATGATGCACGTTCAAAATGGCAATCAGAGGCGTTTCCTGCGTAAATTCGAATGTCAGTTCACACCCCACATTAATCCTCATCGGCAGTTCCTTTTAAAAGCTGAAAGTCTGATTTCGATATAAAAAGACAGCACGACAGACTATCGCACAAAAAGCAACCGGCCCGAGAACGGACCGGCTGAATTCGTCAGCGTCAAAAGGCGATCATGCCGTGCGCCGCAAAAAACCACTCGTCAAAAATGCAAGATCGGCGGTTTTCTCATGCACAAACCTGCTCGATCGCCGCTTCGATCGACGATGCAAAAAAACAGTTGCGCGTTGATCCGACGATCTTCTCACCATCAACGTCGTCAGCATTTTCGGCCCAGAATCCGATAATAATCTTTATGCGCGCGTTCCGCCGTCTTATGCGGCGAACGAGATAGCGTGCGTGAGCGACCGAAGACGTGTTGAGATAGCTGATGTAGATGGCGCCAACGCCCGTAAGATCAAGCTTCCCTATATTGACCGCCTCAAGCTCTTCGTGAGAAATATCGCGAACATAAAAATCCTTGCGTTCAAGAAGATCACCAAGAACAACCGCTGCGGCATCGTCAAGGTCGCCGCGTCCGCCTGCGGACACCATGGCTCTGGGCTTTTCGGTTTTCGACTTCTTGTCATCAGACTGAGCCTTCTTAACCTCGGCTTCCTCCTCTTCTTCGTCCTCAACATCATGGTATTCAGACAGGTTTTCAACAAGGAGGATCATGCTTTGCGCCACACGGCTGCGCCTCGGCTCGTCAAGCACACCCCGGCCTCTGTCGTGTTCGGCGAGCAGTAGCGCCGGAATAGCAACTGAAGCGTAATAGTCCATGATGGTCGCTGATTGCAGATATTCCTCCGCTTTTTCTGTTGCTTCATCCGGATCGCCAGACAACAGCCGTTGATATAGCTGTTGCGGTGGAAGGAGCACCGGCTCATTGCCGAGGAGAACATCGAGAAACTCGAACTTCGGCACATGTCTGCCAAGAACGACAAGGCACACAGTAAGCGGTGTCGAAAGGATCAATCCGATCGGACCCCAGATCCAGGTCCAGACAATGGCGGCCATCAGGATAGCAACCGGAGACAGTCCGGTTTTGGAACCATAGAGCAGCGGCTCCATAATGTTGCTGCTGATAAGTTCTAGCACGATGAACAGAGCAGCCGTCCAGAAAAGCACCATCCAACCCGGATCGACAGCCAGCGACAGGATAAGCGGAAAGGCAGCTGCAATGATCGGCCCGATATAGGGCACAAAACGTAGAACGATCGCCAGCATGCCCCACAGCATCGGATTGGGAATACCGATGAACCATAGCCCGATTCCGATTGGTACGCCGAAGCTGATATTGATGATCAGCTGCATGAGCAAATATTGGCCGACGCGTTTACCGGCATCATGCAGGGCTGTCGTCGTTCGATGAATATCGCTCGCTCCCACTAGCTTGATGAAGCGATCGCGTAAATCTTCACGCCGCATCAGCATGAAAATGACCACCACGATGACAATGCCAATTGTCGCCAGGGGCTGGATCAACGGCCCGGCAAAGGTCTGGAGCAAACTCAATGGATCTGGGGGTGGGTTGCGGATTTCCACCGGCACGGGCTTGTTAGGATCTTGCCCGTGTAGGGGCGGCGTGGGCTCCGGTGGCGCGACATTCTGGGGAGGTTGACGCGCCGGGTATGATTTGGCCGCAGCCCCATCGCCGGTAGCGAAGCGTTCGACCTCATCCGAGCGGCCTATCTCGTCGCTAAGGCGCTTGAACACGCGCGCGCCACGATCAAAAATACTATTACCAGACTGCGCATCCTTGATCGCGCGAATCTTCGTTTCAATGTTGTACTGATAGCTTGGCAGGTTCTGCGCCAGCACCGTGAGCTGGCTCGCGATAATGCTGACGAACACGAAGATCACAAGAAACGCCGTTATGACTACACTGAATACGGCAACGCCTTTCGGCACACCTGAACGGTGCAGGCCGGTGACCAATGGTGACAGCGCAAAGGTCAAAAGCAACGCCAGCGCCAATGGAACGAAAATGACTCGGGCAAAATAAAGCGCTGCGACAATGGCTATCGCAACAATGACTGGTGGAAACTGATTTGCCGCATTCCCCGAAACAGGCGAGTGGATCGATCGTTGGGTTACCCGTTCGACGGCACGCGGCGACGCCCCTCCGACCTCTTCAGAGGGCATGAAAACCCACCGTCATGACATCCATAAAATCCCATCTCCGTTGAAACCCTCGACAGGAACGAAGTCGGCTCAATTTGGTTGCATTCGTGCCTCTGGGCCGTGCTTCGGGCTTATCCCTCGGGAACCAAATCCTATTTCGTGTGTTTTCCGACTGTAAGGTTTCCCAGGAGAAGGAGGAAAGAATGTCACTGACGACAATTCTCATCATCATTCTCATTTTGGCGCTTATTGGAGTATTTCCAACTTGGCCGCATGCAAGAAATTGGGGCTACGGTCCCTCCGGACTCGTCGGAATAGTCTTGGTCGTTCTGTTGATTTTGCTTCTGATGGGAAGAATTTAACCCGGCTATTAGTACCCAGTTTCGGACGATCACCCTGGAGACAGCAGAAGAAAAGGAGTTTTAAAAATGTTACGTGGTGTTTTGCTTTGGCTCATTGGGCCGCCACTTCCGATCATCCTCATTCTGTGGTTCATGGGCTACCTGTCATAAGGTTGGAAATGGAAGGCCACTGGCAGACCTGCAGCGGCCTTCCTTGGAACAAATACTGATGACCGACGTTTCCTGACATCCAGCTGTTTTTTCAAGGAGTTTTTCCATGGCCACGGTTTCTTCCAAAGTTCGCAAAGGAGTCGATGACGCGACCGACAGCAATCCTGATTTGCAAGCGCAGGTTGCGGCGCTGAAGGAAGACATTGCGAATATTGCAGCGACCCTAGCCAAGATAGGAAAGAACTCCGCCAAGGACGCCACGCGCAGCGCAGCAAGTACTTACGAAACCGCAAAAGTTCGAAGCGAGGAAACGTTCGAGGACCTGCGCCTACAAGCACGTGAACTCGAAGACCAGCTTACCGAAACTGTTCGTGAAAATCCGCTGACCACGATTGCCGTCGCCGCCGGCGTCGGTTTCCTTCTTGCCCTGATCGCCCGCCGCTGACATGTTAAAACTACTGACCCCACTTTTGACCAGCGTCGCCGCCGGTGAAGTTGGTCTCGCGATAAACCGAGTAAAGCGCAACGCCGTCTTCTTGGGCGTTATCGCTGCGCTGGCAACTATCGGCCTGATTTTCCTGCTTGTCGCTGCCTATATCGCCCTTGCCGAACGCTACGGTGAAATGCATGCTTCGCTGACCCTCGCAGGGAGCGCGTTCGGCTTGGCTCTAATTGCCTATATAATTATGAAGATTGTCGAACGGGCTGCACGAAAGCGTCAGAGCGAGCGTGCAAAGGTTGACACATCCGCTCTTCTCACAATAGCAGCTCTTGCCGCAGCGCCAGTTGTTCTGCGATCCCGCGCGCTCATGATGCTGGCAGTTCCTATCGTCGCCTTCGGCGGTCTTTCGCTTCTGACAAAAACAAAGCCGAAGAGAAGGTCTCCTAAAGACACCTCATCCATTGGCAAGGATATTTGAGTGATCGCGGATTGGCATGGAAATCAAAGCCTCAAGGCCGGTTTCGGGATAACTCAATCTGACGCTGCTCGACAGAACCTTATCCAGGCTACGCTCGATCAATCTTTCGCCAAGCCCTCGCGCTTCCGGCGGTAGCACTCTCGGACCATTGGATTCGACCCAGTGGATGATGACGCGGGATTCGTCCAAGCCCGGCTCGATCTGCCATGTCACCCGTACGCGGCCACCGGCGACAGAAAGCGCGCCGTGCCGGGCAGCATTGGTCGCAAGTTCATGCAGCGCAATGCCCAGTCCGAGGGCGTGGTCCGGCGGCAGCACCATATCCTCGCCCGCTAGCTCGATCTGTCGAGGATCGAAGATCGCATAAGGTTCGACCTGTTTTGCAACCAGATCGACGAGGCTGATACCGCTCCATTCCCGATCGGAAAGCAATGTGTGGGCTTCTGAAATGGCCCGAAGACGCCCTGAAAACGCCTCCATGAACTCGGCTGGATCGGAGGTGCGATTGAGCGTCTGCCGCGCCAGAGATTGCAGCATCGCCAAGGTGTTCTTTACACGGTGGTTTAGCTCGCGTAGCAGGAGTCGAGTCTTTTCGGCAGCATTCTTCGTATCCGTAATATCGATATTGACACCAACCGCGACCACAGGCTTCCCTTGCGCATCCCGCTCAAAAATACGGCCGCGTCCGAGAAGCCATTGACCGGATGACGCAGCGCGGAATTCTCCGACGTAGTCCTGATTGTTGACGAGCGCGCGCGTAAAGGCTGATTTCATCATCGGAAAATCGTCGGGGTGCATTGCCCGGAAGACGTCTTCGCCGCTGACGGGCTGATCGGGACTAAGGCCAAGCATGGAATAGGCCATCCTGTTACCACTGAACTTACCCGTGCGCAGATCCCAGACCCAGCTGCCGACATTGCCGACCTCCAGTGCCATGGAATTGCGATCTTCATCCCGATGCAGCTTCGCCACGGCGTCGGTCCCCGTACGGGATTCACGTTTGAGCGTAATCAACGAACCCGCAAGTCTTGCCAGATGCATGAGTTGCTCCTGCTGAGCCGGAGCGAATTCCGTTCGCGACTCGTTAGAGACGACACTGAGGGCTCCGATACACTCGTCCGAGACGCAGATCGGCGCGACGGCTATGAACCGGATGTTCGGCGTATGGGTGACCGCATCGATTTCGGAATAGCGGACATCCTCGGCAGCGTTGAGAACGACCAGGCAATTCTTGTCGGGCGAGGCCAGTGAACTCGCTTCGATGGCCCAGATATTAACCAGCCCAAGTCGGCCTGCACGAGACAAGACACGGCTTTGTTTCTCATCGACCAGCGAGATTTGCGCGCCGCCGCTGTTGGACATGGACAATGCAAGTTCCGCCAGACCATGGAGATCCTTGTCATGCTCTCGAATTTCAAGCGTCTTTAAACTCGAAAGAACATCACGACGCGACGAACCCGATAGAAATTCCAACGTGTTTTCTGAAATGTTTCCTGATTTCATATCCATATGATGCCTCACAAAGAGTCACCCTTACCAATACCATCGAAACAGCTCCCCTCAGGAACGCAACCCTTTGTGCTTTGTTCCTTACCGGGAACATTTAACCGGCAGCTTCGTTTCTGTTGGGCCATCAAAGGAGGCCGAAATGCTTGAAGCGAACGACATTCTTTCTGACGAAGGCCTGAGCAGGGCCCAGAAGATTGCCAAGCTGGAAGAACTGTTGAGCGAGGCTCGGGGACTGCAGCGAGCGGCTACGGAAGGCGGCATGGATCCCGACGACGGCGTGACACGGAATTTACGCGACATCGAATTGGCTCTTGATCAGTTGAACGCCGCAAAACCAGAAACAGGCGCAGCAACGCTCTGACGAAGCGATCATTCATCGTTTTCGGCGGACTCCTCCGGCTGCACCTCCGTGAGGCCTGGCAATGCCACCGTCACTGAGGTGCCCCCGCCGGGATTGACTGAATAGACGACGGACCCGTCAAACTGCTGGCAAAGCTGATCGACGATGAGCGAACCGAGTCCCGAGGAGCGTCTGTTCAACTTCTTCTGCATGCCGACGCCTGTATCGGCAATCTCCAGTCTTAGGACTTCATCTTCACCACGCGCGAGATCGATTCTTATCTCTCCTGATTTTTTACCCGGAAATGCGTGTTTTATGGCATTCATCGTCAACTCGCCGATGATTATCCCAAGCGTCGTTGCATCCCGGGAGCTTAAATTTATTGGCGTAAGCTTTGCAACAATCCCGATATCCCTGTCATGCGCAGTCGACTCCTTGATGTCAGCTATGACGTCCGGCAGATATTCGTCAGCGCGGACAGTTTCATGGTCCTTTCCAAGCCGCAGACGCCTGTGGGCGGAGGATATGGTCTGAATTCTGTCTCGTGCAGCTCCGAGTGCGGCACGTATTTCCTCCGACGATACGTCGCGCATCTGGATTCCGAGTAGCGACGAGACCGTTGCAAGCGAATTTCCGATGCGATGGTCGGAATCCTGCAGCAGTGTTTCCACACGCGCGCGCTCCCGCGTTGCTATGAGCATGGCCCTTTCAAGTTCCGCCGTCCGGTTCTGCACCATGCTTTCCAGTATCGTTTTTTCTGAAAGAAGCAATGATTGTCCCTCGGTCAGCTTGCGTACATAACGCCTGGTGCGGTTCGCAAGAACGACTGCCAAAACCAGAGCACCACCAAGGGAGGAGAGCGCAGCTATGGTTAGCCAGCTTCTCATTCGGTCCACAGCAATGTTTCGCTCGATCAGCCTTCGATCTTCTTCCCCCAGGAAGCTATCTACTGTCTTGTTGATTTCATCGAGTTGACCGACGCCGAAATTTGGTCCGAGGGATGCAAGAGCTTCCGTATTCATGCCCGCAAGCGCCAGGGAAATCGCCGCATCCACGTTTCTCTGTTTTTCTTTCGCCAGATCGCGGATTCGAGTCGCCGTAGCCTGCTGCCGTGGATTTCCCTTAGTCATTTCCGCAAGCGTGTTGAGGCTCTCGTCGAGCCGGGCGGTTGCGTTCCGGTAGAGAGCGAGCAGCGGGGCACTATGGGTCAGAATGAACCCGCGCTGGCTGCTGTGAGCCTCGTTCATCAGCGACAGCGAACTATACGCCTGTTCGCGTACTTTATAGGTGGCCAGGACATCGTCGATCTGATTGTTGACGCTACGCGCAAGGATAATCGTGGAACCCGCCGAGCCAATGATCAGAGCGAGCGAAAGTACGATCGCCAAGCCCCTTAGCGGTCTCTGTGAAAAGCTCATGACTATTCTGCGCCACCACAACAAACAGTGTGCCCTCCATTGCCTGGAATATCCTAGATATATGGTCGGAGCGTACCCGGCAAACCCTGCCATCCCGACATGTCCAAGAGCACGTCTTCATCAAGAATCTCGCATCCGCGATCAAGCCAACGGAGGGCGTTACGAGCTGCTAGCTTTTTCAACGTCTTATTGGTGTGAACAATCGAAAGGCCGAGCGTATCGGCTACATGCTGTTGCGTCAGCGGCACGGTCAGCTTGTCATTTTTGACCATCCCGACCGATTTGGCACGCTGGAACACGAAAGCAAAAAGATAGGCTGCCCTCTCCAAAGCCGTACGCCGCCCCACGCTCAGCAGGATTTCGTCGAGCATTTGTTCCTCGCGTGAAGCGATCCAGGTTATATCATAAGCGAGTTCAGGATAGTTGCGGAACAGGTTCGAGAGTTTATCGCGCTGAAATACGCAAAGTATCATCGGCGACAGTGCCTCGATCGAATGTTGCATCTCTCGCATCACCGATCCCTGCAGACCAATCAGGTCACCTGGAAGAACATAGTTCAGAATCTGCCGGCGACCATCTTCCAGTGTCTTGTAACGGAAGCCCCAGCCCGAGAGCACCGTAAAGAGGTGCGCACTATTGGCGCCTTCCACAAGGACAGTCGTACCGGCATCGGCAACCAGCTCGCCCGTCTTGAAATCCGAGAGAAACGATATTTCCTCTCTGTTATGCCGTTGGAAATGCGGAAACTCCCGCAATGGACATTCGTCACAGGGATACCGCCGGGCAGCTGAAGCCTTCGTGGTTTTCATCATGGCCGTTCAGTTGATGGTCACGTGACAAGTTATCATGCCACCTGCGAATTGCTTAACATTTCTTCGCAATCGATATGTCTTAGTTAAATGACATTGCGATACCGCCCTGTGCATAAGAAGTTCCCACAGGAGCAGCTTTAATGGAATTGAAAGGCATGCGACTTCTGGTCCTCGAAGATGAATATCTGATTGGACTGGAGCTGGAGCGCATCGCGGAAGAGTGCGAAGCACAATCTGTCGATCTGGTCTCAACGGTTGATGAATTAGTTGCCTGGATCGACAGCGAGGCCGAATGCGACATTGCAATCATCGAGGTTCAGGCACACGGCATTTCTTCTTTGCGGGCAGCTTCCCGATTGCAGTTGCGCGGCGTGCCAGTTGTTTTCACCACTGCTTATGATGTGGAAACAGGCGGCATAGATGGCTTTGCCGGCGTTCCGGTTGTCGGCAAACCTTATGGGAAGAATCAGATTGTCAAAGCAGTAGCTGCAGCGAGATAGCCATTCAAAGAAGTGGGTCCTCAGGCGAACTTGTTTGACGTGACTTGCGTTGCAATCGAATCAGGGCCGTAGTCTACCTCCCCCTGAACATCGAGCAATTCCTGCAGACGTGTTCTGGCGCGGCTCACGCGGCTTTTGATCGTTCCGACTGCACACTCGCAGATCTCGGCGGCTTCCTCGTAAGAAAAACCCGACGCACCGACAAGGATGATCGCTTCACGCTGATCGTCGGGGAGCTTTTCGAGTGCCTTGCGAAAATCCTGCAAGTCCAGCGAGCCATATTGTGCCGGATGAACGGACAACTGTTCGGTGAAAATTCCGTCGGAATCCTGAACCTCACGCCCGCGCTTGCGCATCTGGCTGTAGAATTCGTTGCGCAAGATCGTAAACAGCCAAGCCTTGATATTGGTGCCGGGTTCGAACGAATCCTGCTTGGCCCACGCCTTCATGATAGTATCCTGCACAAGGTCATCCGCTCTGTCCGGATTGCCGATCAACGACACTGCGAACGCCCGCAGTTTGGGCAGCGCAGCAATCAAATCTCTCTTGAAATCGGCAGATTCATGTACCATTCAACAGCCTGCTATTTGGATGATTGCGTGTGATTGCGTTCAGCCTCATCAAGCTTTTCAAGAAGATCAAGAAAACGAGCCGGAATTTCCTCCTCCTGCACAGATGCGTAAAGTGCGCGTAACTTTAAACCAATTTCTGTCTCGGCGTTCTTTATATCGCGGCGGCGAACCCGCACCTTCTCAGGAGCGTCAATAGAATTCTTTTTGGCGTTCATTGTTTGATCTTTGCTGGTGGTTCGTCGCTGTAGTATCAATAGGGCCTATGTCCAGGGCACATTAATGACGACAATTCCTGACAAAAGGGAAAGTTCCGTTGCAGGGAACTTTTTTTTTGTGAAAGTGTTTCAGGTAACCCGCTGCCGCTGCAATACCCCACCTGAAACAGGGAACTCATCATAATGTCATTATCCACCCGGATAGCTCCACATCTGCCTTATCTTCGCCGTTTCGCTCGCGCCATCACCGGCTCGCAATCTTCCGGCGATGCCTATGTCGCGGCGACACTTGAAATTCTGATCACTGATGTTTCTCTTTTCCCAGAAGCAGGATCCGATCGTGCGAGCCTCTACAAGCTGCTGATCAAACATTTCAACTCCGTCAATGTTCGCCCTCTCGAACTGAAATCCGAGTTCGGCTGGGAACGACACGCGGCGGCCAACCTTACTGCGATCGCACCGAGAGCCCGTCAGGCTTTCTTGCTGATCAGCCTGGAAGGTTTCAGCCAAGCCGAGACGATGGAAATTCTCGATGTCACAGACGGCGAACTTTACGGGCTGCTGGATGAAGCATCCGTCGGCATTTCGAAACAGATCGCTACCGACATTCTGATTATTGAGGACGAACCGCTGATCGCCATGGATATTGAGCACATGGTCGAGAGTCTCGGGCACCGTGTCGTTGGCATTGCTCGCACCCGCGACGAGGCGCTCAAGATTTATTCCGCCACTCATCCGAGCATGATTCTGGCAGATATCCAGCTTGCGGACGGAAGCTCAGGCATCGACGCGGTGAACAATATTCTCAGCCAGGACGCGGTCCCAGTCATCTTCATCACTGCCTTCCCTGAAAGGTTACTGACAGGCGAACGTCCAGAGCCGACATTCCTCGTCACCAAGCCATTCAATCCCGATATGGTCAAGGCGTTAATCACCCAGGCTCTCTTCTTCAAAGAGAGCAGCAAGGCCAAGGCATAGAGCGCGTTGCCCATCTGCGCTCGGGAACAAAACGGCCTCTGGCTCGTTTGAATCCGACAAGACAGGGAGATGATAAATGCTTTATTATGCTGTAATTTTTCTGATCATAGCACTTGTTGCGGGCGCGTTGGGATTTGGTGGTATTGCTGGTGCCTCGGCGGGTATCGCCCAGATCATTTTCTACGTGTTCCTGGCACTGTTGCTGATCTCACTAATCGCCAGCATCATACGCCGGGCATAACCGCAGCAAGTCACAAAAAACCGCCGGTCTTGTACCGGCGGTTTTTTGTATCCGTAAAGCTGCCCGCTTGGGATTGCGGCAAACTGTGCTTTTGTAGTAGGTCACCCTGCAAAGAAAGCGTTGGGGGCAAGGGTGTTCTGGCGAAGTTTCAGCATGGCCTCACTGGATGGCCCAGCGATCAATTGGTCAAACCTCGCCCGCCTGGCGCCGCGTGCAATCGTTCTCTACATTCTTGTCATTCTGGTACTGCGTCTCCTTCTCTCGCGCTTCATGGAAATTGACGAGGCGCAATTCGTTGGCGAGGTTGCTTTCGCATGGAACTATGGAAACTCGCATCCGCCCATGTACAACTGGTTGGTGCGGCTGGCGCTCGAACTGACTGGCTGGAACTGGGTCCCCGCCGTTGCTCTGGTACGACTTTCCTTGCTTGGGCTCTATCATTGGCTTACTTTCGATACGGCGCGGCGATTAGGTGGTGACCGCGCGGGTGTTTTGGCCTTGGCCACATCGGCACTTCTGCCACAGATTGTCTGGATGTCCATCCAGACCACAGCACACACTATTCTCGTTATTTCCGCAGCGATTGGTATTGTCCATTCCTTTGCCCTGTTGCACGAGGGTAAGGGTACTCGTGCCTATGTCTGGTTTGGCATCTGGGCTGCAATCGGGGCGCTGGCCAAGTACAATTTTTTCATTTTCCTGATCAGCTTCCTCATCGCCGCCGCGATGACACCAACCATTCGCCGTCAATTGTTTCAGCGGCAGATCTGGATCTCGATTGCAATTTTCGTTGCCGCTTTTACACCTGTCGTCGTCGCCTCCCTTAATGCACCCCCGGCGGCGACCGCCGGCAGAATGTACAAGCTTGCCCAAGCGATCGGCTATCTGGAATCATTCGATCTTCCGCGTGTAGGGCTCGACGGGCTCGCCAGCCTCCTGATTTCAACCTTCCTGTGGGCTGGCCCTGCCCTTATCTTCTTCCGTATTGGTCAGATTCGAGATCATCCACGCCCCGTGCCGGATGGCGACGCGGATGTCCGCAAGCTTCTGCTTCGCACAATACTGATTGGCCTTGCCGCTTTCGCGGTGCTGGTTTTCGTTGCCGATTATCATTCCGTCGCAGAGCGATATATGGCCCCGATCCTGGCACCGACTGCGATCCTCTTGGCGCTCTACCTGCCGCAGGTGCTCGGCGCACGCAACCTGCTGGTCATCTCGGGTGCCATGTACATCCTTGCCCCGCTCGCGGTCACAATGATTGCCCTGTTCGGTACCGCCCGATTCAATTTTCCCTTCGACAGCATCGCCGACGCCATCCGCGCCCAGAACCCTACGCCCGCGAGGATCACCTCCAACCGCCAGGATGATGCAGGCAATGTGGCAGCCCTGCTGCGTTGGCCGCCTGAACGGGGCGAGGCCTCAGATATCGTGCTTGTCTGGCAGGGCGATGACCAGCCCGGCGAGGGTGCGCTAGCGCGATTACCGACCGACGCGCAGCCAATCGGACCGGTAACACGTGTTACGGCGCGAGTTAGAAACTTCAATGGGGAAATGCGAACCTTCAGCTTCCAGCGCTATTCATCTCGATTACCGATACCGGATCAGAATAGCGGCGGATAAGCCAGAAGACGCCAACCGTATCGAGAAACGCCACCGCAGCGCGATCAAAAAAACCATATTTTGATACGCCGGCCAGTCTTGGACGATCCTCGACGTCCACCTCGATCACTGGCAAACCCGCCCGTCGCGACAAAGCCGGGATGAACCGGTGCATATTGTCGAAATAGGGTAGACTTTGCGCCAGCACAGCCGGAAGAACCTTGAAACCGCACCCTGCGTCTCGGCAATCGTCCTTCAGCAGCCGTTTGCGAACAAAATTGGCGGATCTTGAAGTCAACAGTTTGACGATACCGTCATTACGCCGTTTCCTCACACCCGCGAAAAGCGCCGGGGACGCGCTTTCAAGGCGGGGCCACAATCGCGCAATATCCATCGGGTCGTTCTGACCATCGCCATCCAGAGTCGCAATCCACCGCCCTTGCGCTGCTTTAAAGCCGCTGATCAAAGCTCGCGATTTACCAGTGCGTTTTTTGTGGCGCAGCACACGGGTATGGTCGCCGGCCGTAGCCGCCTCCTCTGCCGATCCATCTGCCGATCCATCGTCTATCACAATGATTTCATAGGATGGGCCGGACAAGAGGGCTGTATTGATTTCCCTCACCAGGTTTCCGATGTTGCCGGACTCGTTGTAGCAAGGAATTACGATTGTCAAATCGGTCATACTGAGAACCATTGTGAAGCGGATGCACCACATCCGGATGCCCAAGATTGCTGATTGAGGGGATAATTTACGGATGCAGATATCAGCTAAATATATACATGTTGGAGCGAATTCCATCCCCCTGTACAAGTATCGGCGGTAAGGGCGTGCTCTGAGGTATTTCGACGTGGTGATTGTGATGCCGCAATTCCGCCACGCCGATCGATACTAAATCAACCGGCTTTCGACACGGCTGGTTTATGGTTAATACTTCATTAATCGAAGTCTCCCTAAAGTCGGGATCAAACCATATCTCTATTCCGGTCCGGCAATGAAATTTGAGGTACCAAAGGCAATCCTGGATATAGGCAAACGCACATTTTCATATGTCGTTGTCCTACCTCTGACCTTTGCCGGTATTTTGGCAGTTCAACCGCGGATTCAAGCCCAGGAAACACCTCCACCTTCAGTTCAGCAACCGGCCCAGGAACCGTTGGATGCCCAGGAACCGTTGGATGCAAAGCGTGCCAGGACCGCCAAGGAACTTGAGGATCTGACCGGGCAGATATCGCTGTCCTCAGACCGTGTTACGGCGCTGGATAACGAAATCTCGACATTGAAAAAAGATCAGACCACGATAACAGCCGCGCTAATCCAATCGGCCAAGACCGAGAAGAAGCTGAGTGAGGATATAACCGGTTTCAGCGACAAGCTGGTCGATCTGCGCGAGCGGGAAGACAGCATAAAGACATCTCTGAAAGCTCGGCGCGGTGCGCTCGCCGAAGTGCTGGCGGCCCTGCAGCGCATGGGTCTTAATCCCCCACCGGCGATCCTCGTTCGCCCCGACGATGCCCTCGCCTCCGTGCGAAGCGCTGTCCTTCTTGGCGCTGTTGTCCCCGAAATGCGTCAGCAGACGGAAGTCTTGATCGCCGATCTCAAGGATTTGACGCGTGTCAAAACCTCGATTGCCGAGGAACAGAGCCGTTTGACCGCCGCGCTTTCCGGGCAAGCGGAGGAGAAGAAACGCCTCGACCTGCTTCTTGCTGAGAAGCAAAAAATGCAGACCACCTCTGAAGAAACGCGTCTCGCCGAGCAACAGCGTGCCGAGGACCTTGCCAGGCGCGCCACGTCGCTGCGTGATCTCATTGCCTCCATGGAAAAAGACATGCAGGAGGTCAAGAAGGCCGCCGATGAGGCGAGCGCGCTGGAACAGCAGAAGATCGCTGCAAGCCAGCAACGGGCCGATGATTTCGCCTCCAACCAAAGCCGTCTCTCGGCGCAAGTGAATTTTGCGTCGCTGAAAGGCCATCTTTCCATGCCAGCAGCGGGCAAGCTGGTGAAACATTTCGGTGATGAGGATGGAGTGGGCGGCGTTGTTCAGGGCGACACGCTCGAGACCGCTGCAGGCGCCACAATTACTTCACCGGCAGACGCCATAGTCCTTTATGCCGGCGCATTCAGGTCGTATGGTCAACTCTTGATACTTGACGCGGGCAATGGATATCATGTTGTCTTGGCGGGAATGAATAAAATCAACGTCTCCCAGAACCAGTTTGTGCTGGCTGGGGAACCGGTCGGTGTGATGAACAAGCAACTTATTGCGAGTACCGCACCTGTTCCGATGGGAAATGGAGCTCCAATGCTTTACATTGAGTTCCGAAAGGATACAAAACCTGTTAATCCCGCTCCCTGGTGGGCGGAAAGGCTTGCTGGAAGGACCGCAAATGATACGTAGGCTAACGCTTCTCATGGCCGGAGCCCTCATGGGTGCAACGGCAATGGTCGTTGTACAGGGAGCTCTGCCGACAACCGCCGCAGAAGCCGCGGGCACCGACACCTATAAACAGCTATCAATTTTTGGTGATATTTTCGAGCGCGTCCGCGCCCAGTATGTCACCCCGCCGGATGACAAGAAGTTGGTCGAAAGCGCCATCAACGGCATGCTGACCTCGCTCGATCCGCATTCATCCTACATGAATGCCGAACAGGCCCAGGACATGCGTGTCCAGACCAAGGGTGAATTTGGCGGCCTCGGCATCGAAGTCACCATGGAAAACGAGCTGGTAAAGGTCATTGCTCCGATCGAGGATACGCCAGCCTCTAAGGCCGGTGTTCTGGCCGGCGACTATATTTCGCAGATCGACGGAACTGAAGTACGCGGCATGACCCTTACCGATGCCGTCGACAAGATGCGCGGTGAGGTCAATACGCCGATCGAACTGACACTCATCCGTCAGGGTGCCGACAAGCCGATCAAGCTCACCATCGTCCGCGACGTGGTCAAGGTCAAAGCTGTCCGCTCCCGCGTTGACAATGATGTTGGTTATGTCCGCGTTATCTCTTTCACTGAACAGACCTTCGAAGATCTGCAGAAGGCGATCAAGGATATCCAGAGCAAGGTTCCAGACGACAAGCTCAAGGGCTTTGTCCTTGATCTCCGCTTGAACCCCGGTGGTCTGCTCGACCAGGCCGTCGCCGTGTCGGATGCCTTCCTCGACAAGGGCGAAGTTGTCTCGACACGCGGTCGCGATCCGCAGGACATCACCCGCTTCGACGCAAGGCCCGGCGATCTGACCAACGGCAAGCCGCTCATCGTCCTGATCAATGGCGGTTCGGCAAGTGCTTCGGAAATCGTCGCAGGTGCGCTGCAGGATCATCGCCGTGGAACGATCCTCGGAACACGCTCTTTCGGCAAGGGTTCGGTGCAGACGATCATTCCGCTCGGTGAAAATGGCGCGTTGCGTCTGACTACAGCGCTGTATTATACGCCCGCTGGCAAATCCATCCAGGGCAAGGGTATTGTACCGGACATCGCTGTTGACCAGCCTCTCCCGGCCGAGCTCCAGGGCAAAGCTGAACCAATGAGTGAATCCAGCCTGAAGGGTCACATCAAGGGCGTGCAGGAAGACGCCGAAGGTTCTGGTTCAATCGCCTATGTACCACCGGATCCAAAGGACGACCTGCAGCTTATCCAGGCGCTGAAGCTTCTGCGCGGCGAGCAGGCCAATGCAGCCTTCCCGGCCGACCCCAAGAAGGGCGTGCCTAACTGATATGAAAATGGGGACCGGGCTTTTCTTCTATAGTCTGGTCCCCATGGCTCGTTTCTCCAGCCATAATGCTTTCCCTGATATCCTCTGCGGCCAAAACGCGTGAACTCCGATCTCAACCGGCCGCTGGGGCAAAACAGCAAACGGCCAGTCTCAAAATCTGACAAGAAAACAGTAACACGCTGGCTGGTTCCATCGGCTGCGGTTGTCTGCGTTCTGGGGCTCGCCTCGCTCGTCACGTACACCAGCCATCAAGGATTCCGAAGGCCCGAACCGGAGGCGCCAAAGCCGCAAATTGCGGAAGCAGCGCCAAGTGTAAAGCCGCCAACCCCTCTACGTGACGACAAGAGCCAGCCCGGCAATATCGTCACGGCCCCCGAAGGTGGCCCCAAGATCATCGTCGTCGGTGATCCTATGAAACGCTCGCAGGACCCGCGCACCGCTCATATTCCTGAACCCGACATGCTGGAGCAAAGCCCGCAAGGGCCACTCCCAGTCATCGCGCCCGATGGCCGGCGTCCGCTCGATATCTATGCCCGGCTGTGGTCAGGCGCGCGCGGCGCTCGCGTCGCCATTGTCATCGGAGGACTAGGCCTGTCGCAAACCGGTTCGCAGCAGGCAATCCAGACTTTGCCACCTGAAGTGACGCTGGCCTTCTCTCCGGAGGGAAATAGTCTTCTCCGCTGGATGCAGGCAGCGCGCCAGGATGGCCATGAAATCCTGATGCAGATACCGCTGGAGCCGTACGACTACCCGCGGGTCAATCCGGGCCGCAACACGCTGACCGTCGAGGCATCGCCAGCAGCGATACTGGAGAATCTGCATCGAGCCATGGGCCGCATCAGCAACTATACAGGCGTCATGAATTATATGGGCGCGCGTTTCACTGCCGAGCCGGCGGCCATGACGCCGGTCATTCAAGACATCGCCAAGCGGGGGTTGCTTTATCTGGACGACGGCACCTCCGCACGCAGCAAGGCCGATAGCATTGCCGCGCAGCAAGGTGCTCCATTTGCTGCGTCCGACGTGTTGATCGACGCTTCCCAGGATCGCGGCACGATTCTGAAAAAACTTGACGAACTGGAGCGCATCGCTCGCGCCAAGGGTACCGCCATCGCCACAGGCTCGGCCTTCGATGTTACGGTGGAAGCCGTCACTTCTTGGGCCAACGAGGCAAAGGCGCGCGGTATAGAGATCGTCCCTGTGTCCGCCCTTGTCCGCGATCCGGAAAAAGGTTAGCAACCGCCGGCCTGGAGCATTTGCATGAGCAAGAACAAGAAACCTGTCGATCCTGAATCCCTGCCCTACCGCCCCTGCGTTGGCATCATGGTGCTGAACAAGCAGGGACTTGTCTGGGCCGGGCACCGCATCGTCATTGCCAATGACGAAATGGACGGCGCAACCCAGCTCTGGCAGATGCCGCAGGGCGGCATCGATCTGGGGGAAGACCCGGAGCCGGCAGCGCTGCGTGAACTCTATGAGGAGACCGGTATGAAATCCGTATCTCTCCTCGCAGAAGCACCCAACTGGATCAATTACGATCTGCCTCATCACCTCGTTGGCGTTGCGCTGAAAGGCAAGTATCGCGGTCAGACGCAGAAATGGTTCGCCTACCGTTTCGAGGGCAATGAAAACGAAATCGCGATCAACCCGCCGCCCGGCGGGCACACCGCTGAATTCGACCAATGGGCATGGAAACCGATGGCTCAATTGCCCGACCTCATCGTTCCATTCAAGCGCAGGGTCTACGAAGAGGTCGTCGCAGCGTTCAGGCATTTAGTGGATTAGATTACTCTCGGACCTCCTACTGGACCTTATCGATTCTCGCATATCCTTTTACTCGTTGTATGCCCGATCAATGCTTGGAGCATTGTGTTCCAGTCCTCCGGATGCAGTTCATGACCGCCTCCTTCAATCTCGACTAGCTTCGCCTCAGGCACGATCTTGATGAATTCGCGCCCATGTTCGACGGGAAAGATGGGATCAGACGTGCCGTGGATAACGAGGAGCGGTGCTTGAAGGCGAGTGAGCTGACCCTTCCATTGATCTCCGCTGGAAAGCAGGAAATGATTGGTTGCGCTTTCGAAACGCCGCGCCCGGTCATAGTCAGTTACGATAAGTTCTCGCGCACGTTGCTCATCAAACGGATGTCTTGTACCAGAAATCGCGCGGGCGTCAGCAACCATGAACTCAATCACCTGCGTGCGATCCGACCAATCGAGGTCAGCGGCCCTGGCTGAATGCTCTATGTAGGCGGCAGTCATTCCGGGTAAATGAGTGGTGTCGACGCCGACTGGCGACGTGCTCATCAGTGTCAGTGTTCGGCACCGATGCGGATATTTCAATGCCACAAGTTGAGCGATCATGCCTCCCATGGACATGCCAACAATATTAGCCGCGGAAATGCCGTAGCCATCAAGCACGCGAACCGCATCGTCCGCCATGTCGTCGAAGCTGTATTGAGGTTTGCCAACCGGATAGTTTGTCGAAAGCCCGGTATCGCGATTGTCATAGCGGATCACATAGTGGCCTTGCTTTGCAAGTTGCTGACAGAATTGTTCCGGCCACCACAGCATCGAGGCCATAGCGCCCATGATCAGCAGGATTGCCGGGTCATGCCGATTGCCGAATGCTTCACTTGCCAGATCGACCTCATCTGCCTTGACTAGTCTCGTTTGCATGCCGCCACCTTGACACAGCCCTCTCGACATTTCACCGCTAGATGTCATTGGGGCAACCGGTCCAGATCGTCGTAGAGTGCTTGACTGTGTTTATAAAGTTTCTCGAAGAATATCTGCATGGGTGCGTATACATCTGACCAGCGCGGATCCGGCATAATCTCCTCAACATAGGAAACATGAGCGTCCACAGCCGTCTCGACGTTCACAAAGCGTTCAGTCGCTGTGGCGGCCAGGATGGCGCAACCAATGATGCCGCATTCAGCTTCAGCAGGCACAAGGATTGGCATGTTGTAGACGCTGGCCTTGATGTTCATCCAAAGCTTCGTCTTTGCGCCCCCGCCCGACGCGACTATTCGTTCAAGAGGCACCCCGGAAATGGCATCGAGAACGTTGATATGGCGCTTTACGGCGAAGGCAACGCCTTCAAGAACAGCGCGATGCATATGCGCAAGGCCGTGTGCCGCTCCTATCCCGAAATATTGTGCGCGTGCATTACGGTGCTCGCCGAGCCGCTCACCCACAAGATACGGCATAAAGAACAGCCGTTCCGATCCTGGCGGTGCCTCTCCCGCCCTCTCGACAATATCCGGATACGATAGCTGCTTTTCATGGAAGGCACGGCGCGCCCATCGCATGGAGTCGCCGCCGGATTCCAACAGCATGAATGCGCCCCAATTGCCTTCGACCGTTCCAACATTGCAAACGGCTGGATCAAGCAAGGGCTTCTTCGCAATGGCAGTGATGATGGCGGATGTGCCCATGACCTCAGATCCGATACCCGGCCGGCAGACGCCGGATCCCAGGAGCGCAGCCGGATAGTCTGCTGCGCCGACAAGAACCGGCGTCCCCTCGCGCAAACCGGTCTCGATCGCGGCTTTTCCGGTCACGTAACCAAGAATTTCTATCGGGTTGCGCAGTGGCGCTAGCTTGGTCCTTTCAAGCCCGAGAAGCCTGATCATCTTGTCCGACCATTCGCCGGTCCTCGGGTTCATTAGGAAGCTCGCGCCCCCGTCGGTACGGTCCATCGCAACCTCGCCGCTCAGCCGCAGATTGATGTAGTCTTTCGGCATAAGGACTGCAGCTGTCCGTTGGTAAGCATCTGCATCATTGTCGCGCAGCCACTGCAGCTTGAAGCCAGGCCAGGCGGGCGTCGCCGGATTTGCGCAATCGGCAAGATAGGTTTCGGGCAAATGCGATCGCTCGAAAGCTTTGACGTAACCGACAGTGCGTTTGTCGTTCCACAATGGAGCAGTATCGCGGACCAGTTCGCCGGCGTCGCCCACCAGAACCGTCCCGTGCATCTGGCCACAGGCGGCAATGGCATCGATATTGGAGCGCGCGTGTGGAACCTTGTCGAGCAACTCGCGGATCGTGGTGACAACGCCCTGCCACCAGTCGTCAGGCCGCTGTTCCGACCAGCCGAATTGCGGCACGATCTGCTCATGTTCCCGCGTGGCAATCACAAGGATTCTGCCCTTCGCGTCGACCAGTGCGCTTCGGACGCTGCCAGTACCTACATCGATCGCAAGCGTGAGCTTACCTGCCAAGTGTTTCGCCCGTACTCTTCAAAAACAGGTGCATCCTTTCAACATCGATCGGAATGTTGACGACATCGTCGGGACGGATCGGCGAGCCCGCGGCAACCTGCGCTGTGAATGCAACGGTCCCCGTCTTGCCGATGGCCAGAGTGTGGGGCCCCAGCGGCTCGATATCGGCCACCTTCAATGGCACCGTGGGCAACGAAGCAGCGGCAATCATCGTGTGCTCCGGCCGGATACCGAGAACGACGTCTTCGCCAACCGCGGCAGTCAGAGATCCGGATCGATTTGCGGGGATTGGAACCGCGACATCGCCACCCGCCCAGAAGCTGAGCCCGCTACCATCCCGCTCGAGCCGACCTTCGATGAAGTTCATGCTCGGTGCACCGATGAACGCGGCGACGAACAGGTTCTTTGGCGATTCGTAGAGCGTGATGGGATCGGCGGCCTGCTCGATACGTCCCTGGTTCATCACGACGACACGGTCGGCCATCGTCATCGCTTCGACCTGATCGTGTGTCACGTAAACGATCGTGGTCTTCAAACGGCGGTGCAGAAGTTTGATTTCCGTGCGCATTTCAATACGCAGCTTGGCGTCGAGATTGGACAGCGGCTCGTCGAACAGAAAAACCTCCGGCTGACGTACGATTGCCCGGCCGATGGCGACGCGCTGGCGTTGTCCGCCCGAAAGCGCGCTCGGCTTGCGTTGCAGATATGCGCCAAGATTAAGGATGCGAGCCGCATTTGCGACAGAGGTTTCGATGTCAGCCTTCGAAGTGCCTCGCACTTTCATACCGTAGCCGATATTCTCAGCGACCGTCATGTGAGGATAAAGCGCATAGTTCTGAAACACCATTGAGCAATTGCGCAAACCAGGACGAAGGTTGGTAACATCACGGTCGCCAATGCGGATTTCTCCGGCTGTTGCCTGTTCGAGCCCGGCTATCATGCGCAAGGTGGTCGTCTTGCCGCAACCAGAGGGGCCGACAAGGACGACGAATTCCTTGTCGGCGATCACCAGATCGAGCGGCGGAATGACCTCGACCTTGCCAAACGACTTGGTGACCTGTTGCAAACGCACTTGGGACATGCTGTGCCTTTTCATACGAACTCCGCCGCGCTGCTATAGCGACGACGGACGCTTCATTTCACATCTGGCACTATCCCGCCCGCGCTTCGGGCGGAGCGGGATAGCAGTTTTGGTCTCTTATTTTGCCGGCAGGCCCATCGAGGAGCGATAGGCGGCAAGCTGCTTGTCGCGACCAAAATCATCGGTCAACTTGTTCCACCCCTGCGCCACCGTATCCAGCGCCTGTTGCGGCGTGACTTCCCCGGCCAGTGCCTTCGACAGTTCGATCTCCAGAATTTCCGTATAGGAGAAATAACCCGGCAAGCGCATGTCAAGCGCGGTGTTCTTCGCGGTGACAGCATCCTTCTGGGCGCCGAGATATTCCTTGGCCTCACGCGGTGAGAAAATCTTCGACCAGAGTTCTGTATTGGTCGTATGCGAGATGCGGTAAGGATTGACGCCGGTACCGCCAGTGATCGCAGCCTGTCCCGAAACTGCGGGGCTGGTCAGGAACTTGATATAGTCCCAGGCAGCATCCTGGTTCTTCGAGGAAGCGGGAACCGCCGCCTGCCAGCCACCGAAGGCCATGAACGATGTCTGGATGACATGGTCGAACTTGTCCCACTTCTTGGTCTTGTAGTTCCAGATTTCGTCCGATCCAGGCAGCGAGGCCGAGCCGACATTGCCGGCAACCTTGGATTGCTTCGGGTCGGCGCCGATAACACCGGTATCACCCCAGCCAATCGATTCCGCCACCTGGCCACCGGCAAAGGCTGCATTCACTTCACCGAACGAGAAATTCAACGCGTTTGGCGGTGCAAGTTTCGAAGCGCGGATATATTCCTCCAGCCCGCGGACCCAGCCAGGATTATTGACCTGGGCATCCATCGTATCTGGATCGAAGAACATACCGCCGGGATTGTCCGGATGGCTGGTATAACCCGCGACGTGGCTGAAAAGGAACCAGAACTGCTGGCCGCCGCGACGGAAGGCTTCTGCTGTGCCCCAGAGGCCGTTAGCCGGTTGTTGGAAAAATTCAGCGATATCGAGATATTGCTTCCACGTCTTCGGGGGTGCCAGATCGTAGCCATACTTGGCCTTGAATGCAGTCTGATTTTCCGGCTTATCGAACAAATCTATACGGTAAGTATAGGTGTGAGCGTCGCCGTCCATCGTCTGTGACAGAACCCTGCCGTTCCACACCATCAGGTGTTCGCGATAGACTGGAGCGATATCCTCCCAATCCACGCCGGACTGCATGGCCTTGGGCATTTCGGAAAGGTAATCGGTGAAATCCGGCGCCCAAGCCGGCGCGAACGCGATTACGTCGAATGTGTCTTCGCCCGATGTCAGCGATGTTACGATCTTCGGGTAAAGTTCTGACCATGGAAATTCGACGACATTCACCTTGCCGCAAGTTTTCTCTGTCCAGCCCTTGGCGGCAAGCTGCAGCGCCGAGGCGATATAAGGCCCGGTTTGCGTCGTGGCAGTCAAAGTGATGCCAGTATAATCGGGATCGCAGGCAAGCGCAGACGATGCTCCCGCCATCGCGAGCAAGCCCGCGGCTGTAGTACTCAATAGCAATCTTCTCATGTTTTCCTCCCTGGAATTTACGATGATCGGTTATTGTGAATGCTTATTTTATTGCTCCCAAAAGCAGACCTGATCGCATCAGCCTGCTCAAAATCCCTGCCATGATGACCATGGGTATGATCGCAACCAGGGCGGCCGCCGAAATCGACCACCATTCGTCACCGCGCTGGCTGTTTTGGCCCGCAACAAGAATCGGAAGGGTCTGCCATCTGGTATTGGTCAGGAATAGCGCGAACAGAAATTCATTCCAGACGAACGCCAAAGTGATCATGAAAGTGGCGATCAGCCCCGGCTTGGACATCGGCACGACTATGCCGAAGAAAATCCTCCACGAGGGCACGTTGTCCACCATCGCCGCTTCCTCCACCTCAATCGGCAATGCGGCGAAAAAATCTCGCATGAGCCAGACCACAATCGGAAGAGAAAAGGCGACATAGGCAAAAGTCAGACCGATATAGGTATCAACGAGCTTGAACCCGATCTTTCCCATCTCGGTGTACATCAGGAACAATGCGAAAGCGGCGACGATCGGCGGAAACATCCGCTGGCTGACAAACCAGAAAACGATATCGTCATTGCCAAGAATGGGTCCTGGAAGTTTTAACCTGCTGGAGCCGATGGCAAGGGCGAGTGCTGCCACGAAGGCATAAATCAGCGATACTGCCTGTCCGAGACCAGCCACGTGGCGGCCCAGCAAATATCCGCCAAAAGCAACGACCACGAAAATGATGCCCGATAAAAGTTTGACCTCGAAGGTGAATCGAACCAGGGCATAGGCGGCCATCGAGCCGACCGCCGTAGCAATCACCGAAGCGGAAAGTCCGACGATCGTCGATGCGATGAATGTATTGTAGAACTGACCGCGCTGTCCCGACAGAAGTTCGCTCCAGGCGGTCAACGTCGGATCGAAATCGACAAAGGGTATGTAAGTAGGGCCCCCGACAACGCCCAAGGGTGACTTGAAAGAAGTAATTGCCACCCAATAGAGCGGAAAGAAGGTAAAGGCCAACCAAAGCAGGCAACCTGCAAGCGCCCACCAGCGTCCAGTTCCCTTGAGATCCCTCACACTCATTTGTGCTTCTCCAGATAGGGCTTCAGGATCGCAAGATAGACGAGGCCGATAACCGTGATGACGATGAGGAATAGGAACGACAGTGCTGAAGTGTAGCCGAGGTTGAACTTCTTGAAACCTTCCTGATAGGCGAACAGAGTCAGGGTTTCAGTGGAAATCCCGGGGCCGCCGCCAGTCATGACAAACACCGTGTCGATGATCTTGTAGCTTTCAATCAGCCGGATAAACACCACCGCCACCGAGATCGGCAGCATCATCGGAAAGGTGATGCCCCAGAATTGTTGCCAGGAGCTGGCATTCTCCAGCGCAGCCGCCTCGTATACGTCATCCGGCAGAGTCTGCAGACCTGCAAGCAGCATCAGCATGACGAACGGCGTCCATTGCCACACCTCGACGGAAATAATCGCGCCGATAGCCCATCTCGTCTGTGTCAGGAAAGGCAGGTTGGGAAAGCCGAAAACTGTCATCAGCTCGTTGAGCGGACCCATAGTAGGGTTAAGGATTTGCCGCGCGATCAACGCCACGGCGACCGGCGCCACCAGCATCGGCAACAAAAAGCTCACGCGGAAAAGACCTTCGCCGGGAACATTTCTGTTTAGTGCCAGCGCGACGGAAAAACCGATGACGTATTGCAGCGTCACAGCAATGAAGGCGATAATGGTCGTTGTCCAAGCGACATGCCAGAACCGTGGATTCTGCAGAAGTTCTGCATAGTTGCCGAAGCCTACGAACCTTGGCGGTATCGGAGGGACAAGCCGCAAACTCATGAAGCTGGTTGTCAGTGAATAGATCAACGGAAATATCGAAATCACCAGCACAATAAGCAGCGCCGGCCAAATGAAAAAATGCTTGATCGGATCGTTTCGGGTCATGCCGCACCGTTGACGCAGCGAACTGCAATCCAGAAGCGGGATACCTCAAAAAAAGCCATTTGCTCCTCCCATCAAGGACAAAATCCTCGATGCCTCCCCTTTTCATATGTAGCGTAATTACGCAACTTTTCTCCGTCAACACAATTTTAGGCGCAACAGAGAGATATTCGGCTTGCCTTTCATCGAGAAAGTTTTACTTGCACGGTATCGTCCCTGCATTTATGTAATTTTACTACCAAATACGGAGACTGATTATGTTGCGCGAACCCGTCGCCTGCGTCGTGGATCCATATGCTGGCGGAATGAGCGGACACACCGGGCGCTACGAAAAGCGCTTGAGTGATCTTGTTGGGCTTTACGAGAACGCGCAAGCCCATGCAGCCCTTGTGATCAGCCTGAATGATCCTGTGATCTACGACGTGGAAGATTTTCGACCGGGCACGCGTGGCGGCGACCTGAATTACGGCGTCACCCGCATGAGCCCCGGGCGCGTCGACAGGGAGTTCTTTCTCACGCGTGGCCATATTCACGCGAAAGCGGATCGGCCGGAGATCTATTACGGTCAACACGGTCAAGGCCTCATGCAGATGGAATCGCCAGCGGGCGAAACACGTATCGTCGAAATCAAGCCGCAGACTATCTGCTACGTCCCGCCTTTCTGGATTCATCGTTCGATCAATATTGGTCAGACCGATCTAGTGATGGTCTTCGCTTACCCATCCGACAGTGGGCAGGATTACGGTATCATCGAAATGTCGAATGGCATGCGCCATCGTGTACTGAGTGGCGGCGACGGGTGGGAACTGGTGGACAACACCTCTTATAACCCACGAACAGGCGAACAGGTCGCTGCGCTCATGAAGAATTATACCTGATCGAAAAGCCACTCATCCGGAGAATTGTAAGTGTCAACTTACCAATCAGCGACGAAACCCACCCTCTACTTCATCGGCGTTACCACCGGCAAAAGCTCCATCATGAAGGTGTTTCCCGCATGGGCCCAGTATCTCGGGCTTGAAACAGCTGTCATCAAGGGCATCGATTTCAAGCTTCATGATGACCCTGCTGCCTACCGCGAAGCTGTGGCGTTCATCCGGGACGATCCCCTTTCTCTTGGCGCGCTGGTCACGACACACAAGATCGATCTCTTTCGTGCGTGCCGCGACATGTTCGATGTGATTGACCCGCTTGCACAGTTGATGGGTGAAACTAGCTGCATATCCAAACGTGATGGCAAACTGATCTGTCACGCCAAGGATCCGATTTCTTCCGGCCTCGCTATCGATGGCTTTCTAGGCAACGGGTATTTTACCCGGAGGAGGAGTGATCTGTTCTGCATCGGCGCAGGCGGCTCGACGATTGCAATCACGTGGCACCTCATGCGCCGCTCCCGAGGCAAAGATGTTCCCGAATGTATCGTCGTCTCGGACCGCAGCCAGGAGCGGCTGGATGAAATTCGTCGCGTTCATCAACAGATCGAAAGCGGCGTGCCTGTAGAGTATATTCTGGCCACACAGGCGGAAGCCAACGACGACGTGCTGCGTACGCTCAAGCCGAACTCACTCGTCATCAATGCGACGGGCCTCGGCAAGGATGCGCCGGGCTCGCCATTGTCCGACACCTGCCACTTTCCCGAGCGTTCCGTGGTCTGGGACCTGAACTATCGCGGTAATCTGGTTTTTCTCGACCAGGCACGCGGCCAGCAACAAACCCGTGATCTGCAGGTCAAGGATGGCTGGACCTATTTCCTGCGTGGCTGGACACAGGTGATAGCCGAGGTTTTCGACATCGAAATCCCCGTAGGGGGGGCCTCATTCGATCGGATTTCCGCAATTGCTCTCGAAGCATCGGAGCGATAGGTATGCGTCGAGAAGCAAATAATATCGAACCTGACGTACACGCGGATCTCCGAAGTACCAGCGGACGTAACATCATAGAAATTATCCGCACCATGCGGACGGAACTTCGTAAGTCCGACCGCAAGGTCGCGGATGTCGTTTTGCAAGATCCTCAACGAATCCTCAACGCCACGGTCGGCGAGACCGCAACGCTTGCCGAGGTCAGTCAGCCGACTGTGCTTCGCTTCGCGACCGCGATCGGCTGCCATGGTTTCCAGGATTTCAAGATACGACTCGCGCAGAGCCTGGCCTTCGGCACGCCAGCTACCCATTCGGTCCTGCTCGACACCGATGAGCCGGAGACGGTGGCCGAGAAGATCTTCGACTACACCATGACCAGTCTCGACTGGGCGCGCTCCCATCTCGACAAGGCCGCGCTGCGCAAAGCCATAGATATCCTCACGCAAGCCCGGACCATCGAATTTTTCGGCTTCGGCGCGTCTGGCATTGTCGCCCGTGACGCGCAGCAGAAGTTTCCGCTTTTTGGCGTGCCATGCGGTGCACAGTTCGATTCGCACCAACAGATCATGGTCGCATCGATGATGAAGCCCGGCGACGTTGCCTTTGTGATTTCCAATACCGGAACAACGCGTTCCATCATCGAGATTGCCCGCATTGCCCGCGAAAACGGCGCAGCCGTTATCGGCCTCACTGGCTCGGAATCGCCGCTTAGCGGCTACTGCGATGTATCTCTCGTCGTCGAAACCCTGGAAAATACCAACATGTACACGCCAACTATTTCGCGGATCGCGGCGCTAGTGGTGATCGACATTCTTTCGACCAGTGTCGCCATGCGTCGACCAGCCGAATATCAGGCCCGTATTCATCACATGAAACGGCAATTGAGCGGCATGCGTAAGATGCAACCGATCTGATACACGCATTCCTGAACCCGAAAGTCTCCTGACCAACCTATTCGTTCAATCTGCAACTGGTTCAGTTGGTTATGACGCCATTTCATAAACGATGCGATCGCGTCCCTAGTTCTTGGCCCGATACAGACATTCGTCGGCAGCATTCACGAGCTCTTCAAGCGTCTGTCCGGGTTCGTGGAAAGAAACGCCGATGCTAACGGTTAGGGACAACTCTTTCGGGCCAACCTTTGGTGAAATTCCCCGCATATCGAGCAATATTCCGTGGGCTACCCACGCAGCTTTGCCGTAATCCGCATCAGCAAGAAAAACTGCAAATTCTTCGCCGCCGAAACGGGCGCCCACGTCGCGCCTGCCTAGTCTCTTTCCAATGAGTGAACCCATTTCCTGAAGCACATCGTCGCCAACTGCATGCCCGAAGCTATCGTTGACCGACTTGAAATGATCTGCGTCTATATAAAGAACAGCACCAGCACTAAGGGCAGGATTGTTGCGAAGGATCATTTGCTCGACGCGCAAATAAAACTCATGACGCGTCGAAAGCCCTGTCATACCGTCTTTGCGGAATGCGATATCGAGTTCGTGCGCCATGACCTTCAGCCGATAGTTCAATCCGACCAGAAATGCCCCGAGCGGCCCTCCGACGACGATAACGATAAGCGTTGTCGCAAGGATCGTCTTGTCAAGACTGTCGTATCCGCCCATCTCGAAGAAGAGGGCAGCCAAGCAATTGGCCAGTATACAGCCCAAGCCAAGCAAAAGCAGGATTTGCCTGAGAGGCGATAGCTCCCCAAACATCGTCATCCAGCGATTGAAAGTCTTCATAGATGCCTTCCAGACTTGCGGTCGGCATTTATATTCTTGGAAAGTGAAATATGCGGTAAATGAATCCTCCGACATCAGTCGAAAGATTCGCCGACCTGACAAACGTTCACTCCTCGATGGTGTAGCGTTGCGCGTCAGGCTGGATCTGCTCCCATGACAAGGCCTTCAATGTCGTGCTTCTGGGTAACGGGCACGAGTTTGTCGACTACACGGCAAACGAGATGTTCCCAAACAGACTGAGGCAGGCTGTCGTAGTAATTCTGCGTTACCATCAGATCGTGCAGTTCAGCGTGCCCCGCGCCCCTGGAGCATCGACGCCGAGCACCATCACTGGACGGGCAATCGGCGACTCATGCTCGGTTCCGCGGTGTACCGTCAGCGCCGAGCGGCAGGATCCCAGCTAAGCCCACTGCTACTTGGAATTAAACGAGCTAGCCCCCGAGCGCGTTCTTGACCCCCTGCCATGCGCTATCCTTGGCTTGAATGAGAGGCGGTGACGCGAGCATCCGGGGTGGTTCGCTTCGACGCTGTCCACCATGAACCAAGGTGAGCATGCGGATTTCGCCGTCGGTGTAGTAGCGGCTTCCCTCGCCATTGCGCCCGTTAAGGGTTGGCCCGACACCCGAGACCTGATAGATCACTTCCACCATGCCGGCCCGCGTAAGACTATTGGAAAAATAGTCACGCTCGGCATCGATATCCGGCGCAATGTCATGCGTTACCTGACCGGTATATTCGCTGAAACCAACGCGTTGGTCGAAGGTTGCGGAACCCAGCCAGACGGGCCGTTGTTCGGCCCCTGTTTCAAGGACCTTCCACAAGCGTACATGATGGCGTTGCTTTGCACTGCTGCCAACCGGCATTTCGTAAGCGAGATCCTCACGCCTGCCCTCATAAAATAGTGGGCTGACCGGAGCCTTATCGTAAGGCCGGTCGAGCATCACGCTTCCGATGATATCTATGCTCGAGCGCAATGTGATCGGGTCTGCGGGATACCAGCCGCTCGCATGCATGGCTCTGATGACATCTTCTCGCGCACCGACCAGACCGACGTTCAAAGGATCGCCCGGAATGCCCCGTGCAGTTTTCGTCACCATCGGATGATTGGCAAGGTCTGGCTGCCGCTCATAGTGAGCCCAGACTGCAGGAAGAGCCACATATGCAAGCAGAAGGTAAAAAGCGATGACGATCGCGGCACCAACGACTAGTCGCCTCATCTCCCCCTCCGACCCTCATCGCGTTCTGTTGGACGGAGCTTATCGCGATAATTTGGGAAAGAACATGGTCTAGCATTAGACCCGAAGCCTCAATCGTAGGTCCAGTCATTATACCATAAAAAAAGCGGGCCAGTGCCCGCTTCCATATTCAAACACCAGTGTCCCACAATCAAGCAGCCTTGATGGCTTCCTCGAGTGTCTTCAGCTGGCCCAGAAGGTCTTCTGCCTTGGCCCGATCTTCGCGGGTCGTCGCGTCTTCGAAGTCTTCCTGGGCATCCTTTATACGGTTCTGCAACTCATCAGCCTTTATATCGGCGACGTGTACCGCCGATTCCGCGAGGAGCGTGCAGCCATCGGGCGTGATATCGACAAACCCGCCGAAGACCACATAGCTGTCCGGCTTGCCATCAGGCGTCTTCACGGTGACGACGCCCGGCTTCACGGTTGCCATCAGTGGCGCATGGTGCGCCATGACGGTCATGTAGCCCTCCGTACCCGGAACCACGACTTCAATGATCTGCTCTGAAAGAAGCAGACGCTCTGGTGAGACGAGTTCGAATTGAAAGGCTTCTGCCATGATATTCACTCAAGTTCCTGTGGGCGAAAAGGGCGGGCCGCAGCCCGCCGTCAGTCTTGTCGTTAAGCTGCCTCTGCAGCCAGACGCTGTGCCTTTTCAATCGCCTCGTCGATAGAGCCGACCATGTAGAACGCTGCTTCCGGCAGATGGTCATAGTCACCGTTGCAAAGGCCCTTGAAGCCCTTGATCGTGTCGGCCAGATCAACCAGCTTGCCCGGCGAACCGGTGAAGATTTCAGCGACGAAGAACGGCTGCGACAGGAAGCGTTCGATCTTGCGGGCGCGGGCGACAGCAATCTTGTCTTCTTCCGAAAGCTCGTCCATGCCGAGGATGGCGATGATATCCTGAAGCGACTTGTAGCGCTGCAGGATCGACTGAACCTGACGAGCGGTCTGGTAGTGCTCGTCACCGACGATCAGCGGATCAAGCATGCGCGATGTCGAGTCGAGCGGATCCACAGCCGGATAAATGCCCTTTTCAGAGATCGCGCGATTGAGAACCGTCGTCGCATCAAGGTGGGCAAAGGACGTCGCGGGCGCCGGATCGGTCAAATCGTCGGCGGGCACGTAAATGGCCTGAACCGAGGTGATCGAACCCTTGTGCGTCGTGGTGATGCGTTCCTGCATCTGACCCATGTCAGTCGCCAGTGTAGGCTGATAGCCCACCGCGGACGGGATACGGCCAAGCAGAGCGGACACTTCGGAACCGGCCTGCGTAAAGCGGAAGATATTGTCCACGAAGAACAGAACGTCCTGGCCCTGATCGCGGAAATGCTCGGCAACTGTCAGACCCGACAGAGCAACACGGGCGCGTGCCCCTGGCGGCTCGTTCATCTGACCATAGACGAGCGCAGCCTTGGACCCTTCGCCGCCGCCTTCCTTGTTCACACCGGATTCGATCATCTCGTGATAAAGATCGTTGCCTTCGCGGGTACGTTCACCCACACCGGCGAATACCGAATAGCCGCCGTGCGCCTTGGCGACGTTGTTGATCAGTTCCATGATGAGAACGGTCTTGCCAACGCCCGCACCGCCGAAGAGGCCGATCTTGCCGCCGCGCGCATAAGGCGCGAGCAGGTCTACGACCTTGATGCCGGTGACGAGAATCTGGGCTTCCGTCGATTGCTCGACATATTCAGGGGCCGGCTGGTGGATGGCGCGGGAAAGCTTGGTCTTGATCGGACCTGCTTCGTCCACTGGCTCACCGATCACGTTCATGATGCGGCCGAGGGTTTCCTCACCGACCGGCACCATGATGGGCGAACCTGTATCGTAGACAACCTGACCGCGAACCAGACCTTCCGTCGAGTCCATGGCGATCGTGCGAACTGTGTTCTCACCGAGATGCTGCGCGACTTCGAGAACAAGGCGGTTGCCGAGATTGTCGGTTTCCAGAGCGTTCAGGATCTGTGGCAGGACACCACCATCGAAGGCAACGTCGACGACGGCGCCGATGACCTGACTAACGCGTCCGGCAACGCCGGTTGCCTTGAGCGCGGTCTTCGGTGTAGCGGTCTTTGTCGCCTTGGCTGGCGCAGCGGTCTTTGCTGCTGGAGCGGCCTTGGCGGCAGTCTTGGGTGCGGCGGCTTTCGCCACCGGCTTCACGGCTTCAGCCTTGGCTGCCGCCTTCGGTGCAGCTGCCTTTGCTGCCGGAGCAGCCTTGGCGGCTGCGGATGTTTTCGGGGTCGCTGCTTTAGCCATCGATCCTTACCTTCGCGATTAGAGCGCTTCCGCGCCCGAAATGATTTCAATCAGTTCTTTGGTGATCTGGGCCTGACGCTGGCGGTTGTACGACATTGTCAGCTTGTTGATCATGTCACCGGCATTGCGGGTTGCATTGTCCATGGCGGACATGCGAGCACCCTGTTCCGATGCCGCGTTTTCAAGGAGAGCGCGGAAAACCTGGACGGAAATATTGCGCGGGATCAAATCGCCGAGAATGGCTGCCGGATCCGGCTCATATTCATAGACTGCATCGCCTGCGCTCTCCGGCTCGACATCGCCAATGGCGTTGGCAGGGATCAGCTGCTGGGCGGTCGGGATCTGCGCAATCACCGACTTGAATTCCGAATAGAACAGCGTGGCAACGTCAAACGCGCCTTCATTGAAGAGCGTAATGATCTTGTGGCCGATCTCGTCGGCATTGACAAAACCAAGGGTTTTGACTTCGCGCAGATTGACGTGATCGATAATGTTCCGGCCGAGATCACGGCGCAGGATATCCGCGCCTTTCTTCCCGACAGTGATGATCTTCACCGTCTTGCCATCGGCAATCAGCCGGCGCGCATGATCGCGGGCCAGACGCGCAATCTGCGCGTTGAAACCGCCGCACAAGCCACGCTCGGAGGTGCAGACAATAAGCAGATGCACATCGTCCTTGCCGGTTCCGCTCATCAGCACGGGC
Organism: Phyllobacterium sp. LjRoot231; assembly: GCF_964253365.1. Taxonomy (NCBI): domain Bacteria; kingdom Pseudomonadati; phylum Pseudomonadota; class Alphaproteobacteria; order Hyphomicrobiales; family Phyllobacteriaceae; genus Phyllobacterium; species Phyllobacterium sp. LjRoot231. The sequence goes on along the minus strand of NZ_CAXUQT020000001.1, from coordinate 1,011,663 downwards.
GCGTCGTCGCCATCGACATTGGAAGCGATGTTCGCCAGCACCGCAGCCATGCGCTGCGAATAGGGACGAGCGGCTTCCGCAGCTTCCTGCGCACGACGCAGCTTCGCCGCGGCGACCATCTGCATCGCCTTGGTGATCTTCTGCGTCGCCTTGACCGAGGCGATCCGGTTTCTCAGATCCTTTAACGAAGGCATCCGTTCATCCCGTCAATGGTTAAGCGAAAGACTTGGCAAAGCCGTCAACAGCGGCCTTGAGCTTGCCTTTGGTATCGTCGCTGATCTGCTTTTCCTTGGCGATCGTGGCAAGAACATCCTTATGTTCCGTACGCAGCCATGTGAGCAGACCCTGCTCGAAACTATTGACCTGATTGACGGCGAGCTTGTCGAGATAGCCATTGACGCCGGCATAGATCACCGCGACCTGCTCTTCCGTCTTCAGCGGCGAGAATTGCGGCTGCTTCAGGAGCTCGGTCAGGCGCGCACCACGGTTGAGCAAACGCTGCGTCGAAGCATCGAGATCGGAACCGAACTGGGCAAACGCCGCCATTTCACGGTACTGGGCAAGCTCACCCTTGATCGAACCGGCTACCTGCTTCATCGCCTTGATCTGCGCCGCAGAACCAACACGGGAAACCGACAGACCGACGTTCACGGCCGGACGAATGCCCTGATAGAACAAGTTGGTCTCGAGGAATATCTGGCCGTCGGTGATCGAGATCACGTTGGTCGGGATATAGGCGGAAACGTCGTTCGCCTGTGTCTCAATGACAGGCAGGGCAGTCAGCGAACCGGCGCCATTATCTTCATTGAGCTTGGCAGAGCGTTCCAACAGACGGGAGTGCAGATAGAAAACGTCGCCGGGATAGGCTTCGCGACCCGGAGGACGACGCAACAGCAGCGACATCTGGCGGTAAGCCACGGCCTGCTTGGATAGATCGTCATAGCCGATCAACGCATGCATTCCGTTGTCACGGAAATATTCGCCCATCGTGCAACCGGCAAACGGTGCCAAGTACTGCATCGGAGCAGGATCGGAAGCTGTCGCAGCAACGATGATCGAATACTCGAGAGCGCCGCGCTCTTCGAGAATCTTGACGAACTGCGCAACCGTCGAACGCTTCTGGCCGATAGCGACATAGACGCAATACAGCTTTTCGCTCTCGTTACCGGCATCGTGAGCCGGCTTCTGATTGAGGAATGTATCGAGAATAATCGCGGTCTTACCGGTCTGGCGATCGCCAATGACCAGCTCGCGCTGGCCGCGGCCGACCGGGATCAGCGCGTCGATAGCCTTGAGGCCGGTCGACATCGGCTCATGCACCGACTTGCGCGGGATGATGCCGGGCGCCTTGACGTCAACGCGCGAACGCTGTGCTGCCTTGATAGGACCCTTGCCGTCGATCGGATTGCCAAGCGCGTCGACAACGCGGCCGAGCAGCTCCTTGCCGACAGGAACATCGACGATGGCGCCGGTCCGCTTGACGGTGTCGCCTTCCTTGATGTCACGGTCCGAACCGAAAATAACGACACCGACATTGTCGCTTTCGAGGTTCAAAGCCATGCCACGGGTACCACCCGGGAACTCGACCATTTCACCGGCCTGAACATTGTCCAGACCATATACACGAGCAATACCGTCACCGACGGACAGAACCTGACCGACTTCGGAGACTTCTGCCTCCTGGCCGAAATTCTTGATTTGCTCTTTCAGGATTGCGGAAATTTCCGCGGCGCGGATGTCCATCAGCCGACCTCTTTCAGTGCAAGCTTAAGCGAAGAAAGTTTTGTGCGAAGCGAAGTGTCGATCTGGCGGGACCCCAACTTGATGATGAGACCTCCAAGGATCGACGGATCTACAGTGACATTGATTGTCACGTCCTTGCCGGCGACGCTTTTCAGCGTGGCCTTCAATTCTGTCTGCTGCGCCGCCGTCAGGGCATGCGCGGAAGTAACGTCCGCCGAAACTTCGCCGCGCTGGGCGCTGGCGATCTGGCGAAATGACTGGATCATGGCAGGCACTGCGAACAGGCGCCGATTCTGCGCGACGACGCGCAGGAAATTGCCGACGAGTCCGCCGATCTTGGCCTTTGCGAGGATCGCGGAAATCGCCTTGACCTGATCGCCGGACGAGAAAACCGGGCTTGCAACAAGCCGCTTCAGATCGGCGCTGCCATTGATGAGAGCCTCGAATTCACCGAGATTCTTCTCCACCTCAGCAACGGATTTCGTCTCCAACGCGAGGTCGAACAACGAACCCGCGTAACGCTGGGCAACACCGGTAATGAGCGACGAAGTTTCTGCCACGAACGACAAGCTCTCTGCGTTGGAGCCAAAAATCAGGAAACCGGAAGGAAATTTCGGTCAAATCTTTGGCATTATTGATTTTTTTACCGCCGAAGGCACAACCCGAGAGCCGTATCCGACGAGATTTGAATGCCGTCTAGCATAGGAACACAGGACTCGCAACACGCGAATCCCCTAAAAAGGCCGTCCGAATCGCCGCAGCTCTGGATAATTATGAGTAAGCGATTCAACTAATCCTGTCATGCCTATGCAACAAAGCCGAAGGCGAACAGCAGGGGACCTGTAGCCAATGCAATTTCGATGACCACGGATATCCAGTTGTAAAGCGTATTGCCTCTGTCGGACATCATCGAGATCAATCGGCCGAAGACCGTAAAGCCCCACGAAACGCCAAGCGCGATCCAGAGAAATGGCTGCGAGAAAACCAGGGCGCTGATGCCAAGTCCGAGATAGAATCCGGCGAAGGTTGCGCGCACTTCCGATATGGCTTCAGGCCGCTCGGGTTTGGTCTGCAAGCGCATGATTTTCAACGCGACGCGAGGAGCAAAAAACAGGATCAATCCGAAGATGACCGTGATTGCCGCTGACAACCAAGCCATCCATTCGCCTGTAGTCGCCGGCCAGTAAAGTTCCATTTCTATATCCTTTCCCCGGAATCTGTCTTTTTGTAGCGCCAACCCAAAACCCGTCATGGGACGGCGACAATGATGGTTTTCGAGCACCGGCGCGGAGTGTACTTTTGGGTACATGAGCACCGGAGCACAGAAAAAAACGCCATTTGCAGCCTGCCATGCCGGGTTTTATAGAAAGCTTTGCGGATCGATATCAACCTGTACGCGCACCGATCCCCGTTCTTTTGGGCCCGCCGCCAGCATGGCGCGGATAAAACCCTGAATATCCGCCTTGCGGGTGCCGTGGATCAAAAGCCGAAAGCGGTGACGCCCACGAACAAGTGCGAGTGGCGCCTCCGCGGGGCCCAGCACGCTGATCTGCACCGAGGATGGCGCGGCACGGCGCAACGCGCGTGCATGTCCTTCAGCCTCCGGGCGTGTTGCTGCCGAGATAATCAAAGCGCCCAGCCGTCCGAACGGCGGCAGACCGGAGCGTTCGCGCTCCTCTATCTCGCGCTCGTAAAAGGCCTGCGCATCACCGGATACGATCGCTCGCATCACCGGATGGTCCGGCTGATAGGTCTGCAACAGCCCGAGGCTCTTCTTGCCAGTACGCCCGGCGCGCCCAGTCACCTGGTTCAGCAACTGGAATGTGCGTTCAGCCGCGCGCGGATCACCATTGGCCAAGCCAAGATCCGCATCGACAACACCCACCAGCGTCATATTCGGGAAATTATGCCCCTTGGCGACCAGTTGCGTCCCGATAATGATATCCGCCTCGCCGCGCGCGATCGCATCGAGCTCAAGCCGCAGCCGTTTCACGCCCATCAGGTCCGACGACAAGACGATGATGCGCGCGTCGGGAAATGTCTTTTCCGCTTCCTCGGCAATGCGCTCGACCCCCGGCCCACAGGCGACGAGATGGTCGAGCGTACCACAGGAAGGACAAGCCTCGGGTCTAGCCTCGCGGTGCCCACATTGGTGGCAGACGAGCTGACCTCGGAACCGGTGTTCGACCAGCCAGCTTGAACAGTCCGGGCACTGGAAGCGATGACCGCATACCCGGCACAGCGTGAGCGGAGCGTAACCCCGGCGGTTGAGGAACAGGAGCGATTGCTCCTTGCGTTGCAAGGTCTGGTTGATCGCCTCGACCAATGCTGGCGAAAGAAACCCGCCCGGACGCGGCGGTGATTTGCGCATGTCGATCGACTTGAGATCCGGCATCGCGGCTTCCGCATAACGGCCCGGCAGGCGGATGCGTGTATAGCGGCCCTGGTTCGCATTCACCTGGCTTTCGATCGATGGCGTCGCTGAAGCAAGCACCACCGGGAAATTGCCGATATGCCCACGCACCACCGCCATGTCGCGGGCATTATAAAATACGCGATCTTCCTGCTTGTAGGCCGGATCGTGCTCTTCATCGACAATGATCAGACCGAGATCCTGGAATGGCAGGAACAGCGCCGAGCGGGCACCCGCGACAACCCTGACCTGGCCCTCCATAACCTGCCGCCAGACCCGTTCGCGCGATCGTGGTGCAAGGTCCGAATGCCACTCCGCAGGTTTCGAACCGAAACGGTCGTGGAACCGATCGAGAAACTGCTGCGTGAGGGCGATTTCGGGCAGGAGGATCAATACTTGTTTGCCCTTCTCGATCGCCTTGGCCACTGCCTCGAAATAAACTTCGGTTTTGCCAGAACCGGTGACACCATCGAGCAGACATACCGCGAAACCACCGGCGGACACCGCCGTGACCAGTTGATCTGCCGCTTCGGTCTGGTCGCTGGACAACACCGCTTTCGCATAATCCGGATCGGGAGCAGCCACGATGGGCCGCACCGGGATCATCACCTGTTCGAACACACCCTGCGCGGAAAGACCGTCGATCACTGTGGCCGAAACACCGGCCGCATGGGCAAGTCCGGTCCGCGTCCACGCCATGCCATCTTCTGCCAGTTCCAGCACACGGGCCCGCGCACCGGTCATCCGGTCAGGCTCGCGGCCGGAAAATCGCAAGCCCGGGACTGGTGGTTCCGGATCGAAAGCTGCAGGCACGCGCAGTACCATCCGTGCCACCATGCCAGGAGGCGAAATCGTATAATCGGCGGCCCAACGCATGAAGCGCATCATGCCATCATCAACCGGCGGGCAATCGAACAGTTCCGATATCGGCCGGAGCTTTTTCGCATCGACCGAGTCTGTCGAACCTTCCGTAACGATGCCCGCAACCTCGCGCGGCCCTAGCGGAACACGCACGATCGATCCGGCCTGCACCTCCATGCCATCCGGCACGGCATAGCTATAGGGCCGCTCGGCCGGCATCGGCACAAGCACGGGAACAATTTTTTGCGGGATGAACGAATCCTGGCTCATATAGGCGTGACCTTGACGCGGCTTTCAGATAAAGAAAAGCCACTTTCCGAGAGAAACATCCCATCTCTCATATTCGGGCGCAGCTCATGCTGGGCCATCAGTCATATAAGGAAGGACTGCTCCGATGAAATTCTTTGCCGATACAGCCGATGTAAAGGAAATCCGTGAACTCAACGATCTTGGATTGCTCGACGGGGTGACAACCAATCCGTCCCTGATCCTGAAGTCCGGCGGCAGCATCTTCGAAGTCACCAAGGAAATCTGCAGCATTGTCAAAGGCCCCGTCTCGGCCGAAGTGACAGCCGTCGAATATGAGCAGATGATGAAAGAAGCTGCGGTACTCGCCAGAATCGCCGACAATATCTGCATCAAGGTGCCGCTCACCCTCGATGGCCTTCGGGCTTGCAAGGCGCTTCGCTCCGACGGTCATCTGGTCAATGTGACCCTGTGCTTCTCCGCCAATCAGGCGCTGCTCGCCGCCAAGGCGGGCGCAACCTTCATCTCGCCCTTCATCGGCCGCATCGACGACATTGGCATCAACGGGCTGGAGCTGATTTCCGAAATCCGTACCATCTATGACAACTATGATTACAAGACGGAAATCCTTGCGGCCTCGATCCGTACAGTCAACCATGTCAAGGAAGCGGCGTTGATCGGCGCTGACGTCGTAACCGCTCCGCCGGCGACGTTGAAGGCCCTCGTCAAGCACCCGCTGACCGATAAGGGCCTCGAGACTTTCCTTGCTGACTGGGCAAAGACCGGCCAGAAGATCGCCTGATCAGGCAATTGCTTTCCAATCAACAACACCCGCTGACATTGTCGGCGGGTGTTTTCTTACCGATTGTACAATTGATCCAATATTTGCCGTTCGAAGAACGCCAGCTCCGGTGAGGCATGGCGGCGTGGGCGCTCAACCGGGATCGCAAGGTCGAGCGCGATCCGGCCGCTATCGATGACGACCACACGGTCGGCGAGCGCCACCGCCTCTGCCACGTCATGCGTCACCAGGACCGCAGTGAAGTTCTTCGCCAGCCAGATTCGCTCCAGCAGTTGCTGCATCTCGATCCGCGTCAGTGCATCCAAAGCGCCCAGCGGCTCATCAAGCGCCAATATCGATGGATGACCGACCAATGCTCGCGCCAGCGCTACGCGTTGCCGCTGCCCACCGGATAGAACGGATGGCCACTCGCCACCGCGATCCGCCAATCCGACTTCAGCCAGAATCTCGAGGCTTTTCTTTCGCGCAGCCTCGCCTTTTTCGATGCCCGTCAACCCCACATCGACATTGGCGGCGACGCGCGCCCAGGGCAGAAGCCGCGGTTCCTGAAACATGATACGCGTGCGCTTCTGATCACCTGTCGCAGCACCGTGGACCAGTTCGCCGGATGTCGGCTTGTCGAGCCCGGCGAGCAATCGCAACAATGTGCTCTTTCCGCAGCCGCTCTTGCCAATGACCGCAACGAACTGCCCCTCGTAGACCTCAAGGTTGATGCCTTGCAACACCGCCTTGCCGCCAAACTGCTTGGCGACATTACGAAAGGAGAAGGAAACCTTGCCTTGCGGTGCCGGCGTATAGGCGGGCGTCGTCGTGGTGTAGGATTTGCGGGCAGTGACGGTTGCTGCGGTCATCTTGGTTCCTCAAACGGTCTGGAAGGCAGGGTGCCATTGCAGTGATATTCGCTCGAGGAGCCGAGCCAGCGAATCCGCCAGCTTGCCAAGGAGCGCGTAAATCAAAATCGATAGAACAACGACGTCGATCAGCAGAAATTCGCGTGCCTGCATGGCCATGTAGCCAAGACCCGAGGATGCGGAAATCGTTTCGGCAACGATCAGCGTCAGCCACATGATCCCCAGCGCATAGCGCAAGCCCACGAAGATCGAGGGCAGCGCGCCCGGCAGGATCACACGTAGGAACAGCTGCGTCCGTGACATGCCATAGATGCGGCCCATCTCGACGAGTTGCGGATCGACACCCTGAATACCAAGCAGCGTGTTCACATAGATCGGAAAGAATACGCCGAGGGCGACCAGAAACAGTTTCGCCTCCTCGTCGATGCCGAACCACAGGATAACCAGCGGGATCAGCGCCAGATGCGGAATGTTTCGGATCATCTGCAGCGTCGTGTCGGTCAATTCGCGGCTGAGCGCCGATAGCCCGTTCGTAAGGCCGAGAGCAAAACCGATGGCGCCGCCCACGACGAACCCGCTCAAGGCGCGCAATGTCGAGATGCGGATATTCTCGATGAGTTCGCCTGACCAGAGCAGTTTCCAGAACGCTTCGCCGACAGCCGACGGCGCCGGCAGCACATTGGCCGGGATAAGCCCTGCCCGCGACGCGCCTTCCCATCCGGCGAGCAGCAAGGCCGGCAAAAGCCAGCCCAGTGCGCTGCGACCGAAGGAACGGAGCGCCCGGCTCATGAGGAAGCCTGCAGGCGTTTGTCGCCATAAAAGCCAACGCCAAACTCGTTCTCGATCGACCGGCGCGGGGCACGTGTATTGCCGCCAAGACCGAGTTCCGGAAACAGAAGTTCAGCAACACGGTAGGCTTCTTCCAGATGAGGATAGCCGGAACCGATCACCGTATCGATGCCCACCGCCTGATATTCGCGGATACGTGTCGCAATGCTTTGCGGCGAGCCCACAAGCGCGGTGCCCGCCCCGCCGCGTACCAGCCCGACACCGGCCCAGAGGTTCGGTGCGACGAGAAGCTTGTCGCGGCGTCCGCCATGGAGTTCCGCCATACGGCGCTGTCCGACAGAATCCATTTCCTTCAGAAACCGCGCCTGCGCGACTTCGATCTGCTCGTCGGTGATCTTGCTGATCAGCCGGTCCGCCGCCGCCCAGGCTTCATCTTCCGTCTCACGAACGATGAAGTGCAGGCGAATGCCGAAGCGCAGCTTACGCCCTTTGAGCGCTGCCTTCTGGCGTGCGCGGTCGATCTTTTCGGCAACTTGTGCCACCGGTTCGCCCCAGGTCAGGTACATGTCGACCTGTTCGGCTGCCAGATCCTGACCTGCATCGGACGAACCGCCGAAATAGAGCGGGGCACGTTCCTGCACCGGCAAGAGATCAAGCCTGCCACCATCTACCCGATAATGTTTGCCGTCGAAATTTACCGTTTCGCCGGAAACGAGATCGCGCCAGATTTTAAGGAATTCCGCCGCCTGTTCATAGCGCTCGTCATGCGGCAGAAACACGCCGTCGCCTGCAAGTTCCTTGGGATTGCCGCCGACGACCACGTTCAGCAAAAGGCGTCCATTGCTCAAACGGTCGAGCGCTGCCGTCTGCCGCGCCGCAAAGACCGGCGATGTCACCCCGGGGCGAAGTGCAACCAGAAACTTCAATCGCTCCGTATGCGCGGCGAGGCCCGCTGCGGTGATCCAGGAATCTTCGCAGCTCTGTCCTGTCGGAAGCAGCACGCCGGGAAAGCCGAGCCTGTCGACTGCCTGGGCTATTTCGCGAAGGTAATCGTGTTCCGGCGGCCGCTGCTGTCGTTCCGAACCGAGATAACTGCCATCGCCATGGGTGGGGATGAACCAGAAGAAATCAAGTGGGGCATTGTTTATTGGCTGCGTCATATCGTGACTCCGGTCCATATGGTCAGTTGCTGGGTGCCGTCCAAACGGCATCCGAAACCTTGATGGCGTTGGGAATGAGCTTCAGCTTGAAGAAGCTGTCCGCTGTTTCCTGCTGGTGCGCAATGATTTCCGGCGTAACGGGGCCTGCACTGAAGTTTGCGCGGTTTGCCGCCAGTATTTGTGCCTCGAGCGGCACACCCGTTACTTCGTGGAGCGCCTCCGCCACCTTGTCCTTGTTGGCATTTGCCCAATCGGCCGCGACCTTGAGCGCGCCAATCGTCTCCTTCACGACGCCTGGATATGCATTGGCGAAGTCACGATTGGCGATGAGATAGGTATTGACGTTGAGAACGTCGCTGGTGCGGACGAGAATGCGTGGATTGTAACGCGTCTCGGCAATAGCGAAGAACGGATCCCAGATTGCCCAGGCATCGATTTTATCGCTGGCAAAAGCCGCAGCTGCATCAGCCGGACTCAGGAAAACCGGCGTGATTTCATCGTAGCCCACCTTGGCTTTTGCCAATGCCGCTATGAGAAGATTGTGTGCACTCGTCCCTTTGCCAACACCCACTTTCTTGCCCTTGAGATCGGCAAGGGACTGGATCGAAGAGCCAGGCTTGACGATGATCGCTTCGCCCTTGCCATTTGGCGCAAGGGCTGCGGCATAGACAATCGCGGAACCCGCCGACTGCCCGAAGATCGGCGGCGCATCACCGACATAGCCAAGATCGATGCTGCCGACATTCAGCGCTTCGACAATTGGGGGGCCGGCAGTGAATTCCACCCATCTGACTGCAATGCCCTTCGGCCCAAGCGCCTTTTCGATCACTTGTTGTTGGCGGGCGACGACTGGCAAGCCCGTCTTCTGATAACCGATTTTCAGTTCCTTCAGGGGCTCGGCGGCATAGGAGAAACTAGCGGTGAAAGCGGCAGCAGCGAAGAGGGCCGCGCCAAATGCTCTACGTGTCAATCTGGACATTGGTCCCTCTGGATGAGGCGGGCTTTGTTGATGAAAAGCCTTCCCGCCCGATCGGGAATTGAACCGATGTTAGTTAACTCGACCATTCTAATAGAGAAAAGAAATTTCATAGAGTCTGGAGGGAAGGGATTAGTTTTCTGGCGTGCCCGTGGGCTCGCGCAAAGCTGCGCGAATTTCTATCCCACCTTAGTATAATGCAGCGCCTCCGGGCTAATCCCGCCCCGACCATGGCACGAGCAGCCGCTCCAGCCGTCGAATACCTATCTCCAGGATGAAGGCGACGATCGCAATGACGAAAATGCCCATGATGACCACGTCCGTGACCAGGAACTGCGCGGCGGACTGGATCATGAAGCCCAAACCGCGCGTCGCCGCAACGAGTTCGGCTGCAACAAGCGTGGTCCAGCCGGTGCCCAGCGCTATCCGCAGTCCAGTCAGGATAGACGGGGCTGCGCTCGGCAGGATTACATAGCGCACCACTTGCAACCGCGTCGCACCAAGTGCGCGGGCGGCATTGATGCGTTCCAGCGAAGCACTCTTGACGCCGGATGCGGTCGAAATGGCAATAGGCGCCAGCATTGCTATCGCGATCACCAGGATTTTCGAAGACTCACCAATGCCGAACCAGATGATCACCAGCGGCAGATAGGCGAGCGGCGGTATCGGCCGCAGGAACTCCAGGATCGGATCGAAAATGCCACGCCCAATAGCGCTGATACCGATGGCGATGCCCATCGGTATTGCCACGAGCAAGGCAAAGAACAGCGCCGCGAACACCCGGAGCAGGCTCGCACTCAAATGCTGCCAAAGCGTGGCGTCAACGAAACCGGTCGTCGCAACAGAATAGAATTTCCAAAGCACCGCCTGCGGTGACGGGAGAAATACCGGCGAAACCAGTTTGAAATGCGCCGAGATAGCCCACCCGAGGGAAAAAATAAGGACGGTGATAGCACTGACCACCCGCGTCGTTGTCAGAGGCGATGCTTTTGGAACCTTTCTGTTCGATTGGTCCGGGTTACTGCTCGCGGACGCAGCCGTTATGTTCCGTTCAGTTTCGACGGTGAGCGTCATGCCGCTTCGCCTTCAAAGATCGAATCCTCCAGCTCCGCCTTTGCCAGTGCGAAAGCAGGATCTGCCTTGATCGCTCGCACTGTTTCTCCCGCCGCGTAACGCCGCCCAAAGTTGACATCGATCTGCCTGACGATACGCCCCGGACGGGGCGCCAGAATAACAACACGCGTTGCCAGAAGCAGCGCTTCATCGATACCGTGCGTGACCATAAGCACACCGATGTTGTTCGCCGCCCAGATATCCAGAAGAAGTGTCTGCATGCGTTCGCGCGTCAGGGCATCGAGCGCGCCGAGTGGCTCATCCATCAGCAAGAAGTCCGGCTCAGCCGCCAGCGCCCTGACAAGGCCAACGCGCTGCCGCATCCCACCCGACAGTTCCCATATGGATTTACTGCCGAACCCTTCGAGTTTGACCAACGCCAACAATTTGTCAGCTACGGCCTCGCGTTCCTTCAGAGGAACACCCCGAAGTTTCAAGGCAAAGGCGACGTTCTCGCGCGCGCTCAGCCAGGGAAACAACGCATCGTTCTGAAAGACGACAGCGCGATCAGCGCCCGGTCCGGCAACTGCCTTGCCATCGACGGTGACCACGCCGCCAGTCGGTGCAATCAGCCCGGCTGCGGCGTTCAGAAGCGTAGTCTTTCCGCAACCGGAACGACCGACAAGCACCACGAAATCCCCCGATTGCACCGAGATGGAGGCGTGCGTGACGGCGGGCTGTAGCTGCCCGCCATACTGCACTGAAACGTTTTCAAGCTTCAAACTGGCCATAAACCTCTAACCTCGAAGGATTTCCTGCTCAGTTCGAGGCCAGCGCCGCATCGACATATTTTGTCGTGACATATTTGCTGTAGTCCGGCAGCACCGCATCTATCTTGCCCTGTTCCTTCAGAAATTCCGAGGTGGCCGCGACGGCCTTGACGGTATCGCCGCCGAGAAACTTGCCCGAAGCCTGCTCCGTCAATGTCGGGAAGACATAGCCCTTCAACAGCGCCGGTACCTCATCCAGCTTTGCACCGGTCAACCGGCTGATCTTCTCGGCCTGCGGCGAAGATGCGGACCATGAATCCGGTTTGCCCAGATAATCCGCATAGGCTTTGCCGGTCACCTTGACGAAATCGCGCACCGCGTCCGGATGGGCCTCGGCGAATTCCGTCCTGACGATCCACGCGTCGAATGTCGGAGCGCCCCACGAGGCAACCTTCGCGGAATCAACGATGATCTTGCCGCTGGTGCGTATCTGGCCGAGCGCCGGGTCCCAGACATAGGCGGCATCGATATCGCCGCGTTCCCAGGCTGCTGCGATTTCCGGCGGGCGCAGGTTTAAAATGTTGACGGTCTTCGGATCGACACCCTCATGCTTCAATGCCGCGAGCAGGCTGTAATGCGTGGTCGAAACGAACGGAACAGCGACTCTCTTGCCGGCCAGATCGGCGATCTTGGTTACATTGGAGCCGTTGCGCGCAACAAGCGCTTCGGATTCTCCGATGAGCCCGACGACAAGAATGGTTTCGATCGGCAATTCACGGCTGGCCGCCGCCGCCAGCGGACTTGAGCCAACATAGCCGATATCGACCGAGCCCGACGCTACCGCGGCGATGACATCGGCGCCTGAATCAAATTTTCGCCAGTCGATTTTCGCCGCCGTTGCGGTTTCATAGGCTCCATCAGCCTGCGGAACTTTCGAGGGTTCGACCACGGTCTGATAGCCTATGGTGATTTTCAAATCCTTCGCATGGGCGGAACCGAGTGCGGCAATGCTAAGAATGGCAGTGCTCGCGATGAGTATATGGCGGCGTGTAAGCATCGTTGATCCTGCGATTGGTTGTCATTGATGACTGTCCAACAGTCGCTATCTCTACTTGTTTTGTAGAGTTATGATCTGCCAAGTTTTGCCGACAAAGCAAAAATTAATTCTCTGAAACAACCCTCTCTCGTCAAAATGGAGAGGATGGATTGTGTTCAGGCCTCTTCACCGTCGTCGAAGCGGCCGTCGAGCCTCAAACCTTCGATCGAAGTTGCACCATCCCGGCGGACCACGGTCATGGCACGCGCTGGCCGATATCAAGCCGTATGGAACGCAGCGACCTGTACCCGGTTGCCTCAAGCGAAGTCAGGCGCATCGACTACATCCCGACTAATTTTACGAACTCAGAACTTCGAGAGGTCCTGAGCGACGCTGAGGTTGAGCGACTCGGCGAGTTCTCGCGCCGCACGATTATTCGCGTCGCGCTGAGCCCGAAGCACAGCATAACGCTGTCTTGGCGCGTCATAATCCGCAGTGATAATACGTGTTCCGTTGCCGATGACCTTTCCGTCGGACAGGCGGGTCAGGGCATAGGCGCCGGTCATCCGAATCGAACCAGCTGTTGGCTGGCCCGATTTGTCATTGGTGGCATTCTGCACGAGTAACAAGGACAGATCCCTGGAGGCGACGCTAAGCTGTAGCGAATAGACCGGGCTGGCTGGTTGCCCTGCTCCGCCGGCAAACAGGAAAATCAAATTGTTGCGCACTTCCTGCGTCACGCGGTCGCCGGGCTGGTTGATTGAGATGCTGGCGAGCCTTGAGCGCACGCCGTCGTTGACGCTGCCGGTCACTGTGGGACTCGGCGTGGAATAAAGCGGCCGCACCTGACAGCCACCCACAATAAGAGCCATTCCAAGAACGCAGACCGACAACAACAGACGCCCGGAACGCGAACCCGGCTGAAAACGATCAGGCAACGACATTGATGATCCTCTGCGGTACGATAATGACTTTCTTCGGCGGATTGCCGTTCAACGCAGCCTTGACGAAATCAAGCGCGAGGGCGGCTTTTTCGACCGCCAATTGATCCGCATCGCGGGCAATTGTCAAATCGCCGCGCTTCTTGCCGTTGATCTGCACCGGCAGCGTCACATCGTTCTCGATGATCAATGTCTCGTCATAACTCGGCCATGCCTGATGCGCGATAAGATCCTTGCCATTCAGCGCTTTCCAGCACTCTTCAGCCAAATGCGGCATCATCGGTCCGACCATTGCCAGAAGCATGTTGGTCGCTTCGCGGCTTGCCGCGATCATCGCCTTGTCGGCTTCGCCGGCGGCGATCTTCTGCAAAGGACCTGAAAGCACATTCACCAGCTCGTAGAGCCGTGCGACAGCCTTGTTGAACGCCAGCTTCTCGATATCCTCGCCAACCAGCTTCACCGTTCTGTGTGCGGCCTTGGATATCTGTAATGCCTCACCCTCGGAAGCGGATGCAGCCTCGACGCTCTGCAATATTTCGGCTGCCTCTGAGATCAGGCGCCAGACACGCTGGACAAAGCGGTGCGCACCTTCAGCACCGGCCTCCGTCCAGATCACATCACGCTCGGGCGGCGAATCGGACAGCATGAACCAGCGTGCCGTATCGGCGCCGTAGGAAGCGATGATATCGTCCGGATCGACAACGTTCTTCTTCGACTTCGACATCTTTTCGATAGAGCCGATCTCGATTTCTTCGCCGGTTTCGATCAAGATCGCACGGCGCTTACCATCAACCTCCTCGACCTTGACTTCCGCTGGCGTGACCCAACCATCTTTGCCCTTGTAGGTTTCGTGTACGACCATGCCTTGCGTGAACAGGCCCTTGAACGGCTCGCTGATATCGAGATGTCCGGCAACCTTCATCGCTCGCGTGAAAAACCGCGAGTAGAGCAAATGCAGGATCGCGTGTTCGATGCCGCCGATATACTGATCTACCGGCAGCCAGTGGTTGGCGATCTTCGGATCGGTGGGCTCGTTCTCCCAGGGTGCGGTAAAGCGGGCAAAGTACCAGGACGAATCGACGAACGTATCCATCGTGTCGGTCTCGCGCCGCGCAGCCTTGCCGCATTGCGGACAGTTGACATGCCGCCAGGTCGGGTGACGGTCGAGCGGATTACCGGGACGGTCGAATTCGACATCATCAGGCAGCTTCACCGGCAGATCCGCCTTCGGCACCGGAACAACGCCGCAATCGTCGCAATGGATCATCGGGATCGGGCAACCCCAGTAGCGCTGGCGCGAAATACCCCAATCCCGCAGGCGGAAGTTCACCTTGCGCTCACCCTGCGGCCGATTGCCGATTGTCTGCTTTTCCAATCGATTCGCCACTTCCTCGAAAGCCGCCGCTGGCGACAAGCCATTCAGGAATTTCGAATTGATCATCACGCCGTCATCGACATAGGCGATTTCCGTGATCTGGAAAGTCGCTGCGTCAGCGTCCGCAGGCATGACCACGGGCACGACCGGCAAACCATATTTGTTGGCGAAATCAAGATCGCGCTGGTCGCCGGACGGGCAACCAAAGATTGCGCCTGTGCCATAATCCATCAGCACAAAGTTGGCGACATAGACCGGCAGCTTCCAGCTCGGATCGAACGGGTGCGAGACACGCAGGCCAGTGTCAAAGCCTTTCTTCTCGGCCGTTTCCAGCGCAACGACCGAAGTACCGGCATGGCGGCACTCCTCGTTGAACTTCGCCAGCGCCGCATTGGTCTCCGCAGCCTTCTTCGCCAGTGGATGATCTGCGGCAATGGCGATGAACGACGCGCCGAACAGCGTGTCGGGACGCGTCGTGTAAACCTCGATCTCACTCTCGCCGCCGGCATGCGACTTCTCATCCAGCGCCCAACGGATCAGCATGCCTTCAGACTTGCCGATCCAGTTGCGCTGCATCAGCCGCACCTTGTCAGGCCACTGGTCAAGACCGTCCAGCGCGCTAAGCAACTCCTCGTTGAAGTCGGTGATCTTGAAGAACCACTGCGTCAGTTCGCGCTGTTCGACCAGTGCGCCCGAACGCCAACCACGCCCGTCGATGACCTGTTCATTGGCAAGAACCGTCATATCCTCCGGATCCCAATTGACCTTCGAGGACTTGCGCGTCACCAGACCCTTCTCGACGAAGTCGAGGAACAGCATCTGCTGACGGTGATAATATTCGACGTCGCAGGTGGCGAACTCGCGCGACCAGTCCAGCGACAGGCCCATGGACTTCAACTGGCTGCGCATGGTCGCGATGTTCTGGTAGGTCCAGGTCTTCGGGTGAACCTTGTTCTGCATCGCAGCGTTTTCCGCCGGCATGCCGAACGCGTCCCAGCCCATTGGATGCAGGACATTGAACCCCTTGGCGCGCTTGTAGCGTGCAACGACATCGCCCATGGCATAGTTGCGCACGTGCCCCATATGGATACGGCCCGACGGATAGGGAAACATCTCGAGCACATAATACGGGTCGCGCGGATCGTCATTGGGTGTTTCGAAAAGTTTGGCGTCGTCCCAAACCTTCTGCCAATGCCTTTCGGCTACACGGGGATTATATCGTTCGGTTGCCATGAACGGGATTCTCTTGCAAAGGATAGTGGTTGCGGGACCTTCACCATGGATTGGTGAGACCGTCAACCATTTGAAGCTGAAGGAACCCGCGAAAACCGGGCTCGTGTATCATAAATAGGACTCAACTGCGCCATGCCCAATGCTGTCGACCAACTTTTTGCCGTTCAGAGCGAAATCAGCAAGGCTGAAGCCGAGGCCAATCGCTCAAAGGGCTCTGTGACATTGGTAGCGGTTTCCAAGACTTTCGATGCCGACGCAATTCGTCCCGTCATCGCGGCGGGTCAGCGTGTGTTCGGCGAAAACCGCGTCCAGGAAGCGCAGGGCAAATGGCCAGCCCTGCGCGCCGATTTTCCCGATATCGAACTACATCTGATCGGCCCGCTGCAGTCTAATAAGGCGGAAGATGCAGTCGCGCTTTTCGACGTTATCGAAACTATCGACCGCGAGAAGATCGCGGCGACGCTTTCTACCGAAATGAGGAAGCAGAACCGCTTTCCGAAACTCTTCGTTCAGGTCAACACCGGCTCGGAACCCCAGAAAGCCGGCATAGAGCCCAAGGAGGCCGTGGCCTTCGTCAAGCGCTGCCGCGACGTGCACGGACTCGTCATCGAGGGCCTGATGTGCATCCCGCCAGCCGATGAAAACCCCGGCCCGCATTTTGCGCTCTTGCGCAAGATTGCTGGCGCAGCCGGTGTGGAAAAGCTTTCCATGGGTATGTCGGGCGATTACCAGATTGCCATAGGTTTCGGTGCGACTTCGGTTCGGGTCGGCTCAGCGATTTTCGGCGCTCGCTAGTTTTTACCAGCTACGGCGCGGCCCGGTGTCGATGTGATAATAACCCGCCGGGTAGCGCTTCAGTCCACCCACGTCTTTCGCGGAAGAGAGAAAATTGATCAGACCCGACGCGCCGCCATGCACGCGGAAATCAACCGCCTGGCAGCTGAGGTGATAAGACTGATCACGTCCGCCAACACTGCGATTGCGCGACCGTGAACGAACCGTCGAGTTAACGGTGATCGGGCCATATTTCGCAGAAACGCGGTTCAGCACATTTCTTAAACGCTCGGGAACACACTTCGACGGCGCCTTGTAGTCAATGTAGGCCTTGCCGCGCGGCATAGCCGCGAGCACCAGCGGGCTGATCTTGTCGAAGACGGAATCTTTCAGGAGATGAGCATGTTCTTCATCGAACAGATGCGCACCGACCCGCTCTTGCGGATTGGACGCCTCGGGTAACGTCCCGGCATCCGCTGGGATAGCCAGAGCAAGAACGATCAGGGCAAGTGACGTGAATTTCGCGCGGAACACAACGCTGCGCAAGGGTTGAATTGTCATTCTTCGATCCTTGGTGGCGCAGACTTTTATGATTATGCGGCGCGCCTCATTTGTCCTCCCAAGTCAAGGCAGCGACCGTTCAAGCCGAAATGTGTTCAAAATGGACCCGGTTCCATGACAAAATGTAACGGTATATTACAACGTCCGGTTGCAGATGGCGGCACGGGCCCGCCGCGATCAGCCATATGGGATATTTACGCCATGATTTGCATGATGCTATGGAAAGCTATTCGCCTCTCGCCCGAGGGGCTTGCGGGTGGAGGCCCGTCATCTCAGGTTCTGGAGGAAATGGATGTCCGAGAAGGTTTATCCCGTGCTGGCAAGCGCGAAGAAAAACGCGCTCATCGACAATGATACCTATCTCAACTGGTACAAGCAGAGCATCAAGGACCCGGAGAAATTCTGGGGCAAGCACGGCAAGCGCATCGACTGGTTCAAGCCTTTCACCAAGGTCAAGAACACCTCGTTCGAGGGCAAGGTCGCGATCAAGTGGTTCGAGGACGGCGTCACCAACGTCTCTTACAACTGCATCGACCGCCATTTGAAGAAGCGCGGCGACCAGGTCGCGATCATCTGGGAAGGCGACAATCCCTATCTCGACAACAAGATCACCTATAACGAGCTCTACGAACAGGTCTGCCGTCTCGCCAATGTGCTGAAGAAACATGGTGTCAAGAAGGGCGACCGCGTTACCATCTATATGCCGATGATCCCGGAAACATCCTATGCGATGCTTGCCTGCACCCGTATCGGCGCCATCCATTCCGTCGTCTTCGGCGGCTTCTCGCCGGATGCGCTGGCCGGACGCATTGTCGACTGCGAATCCACCTTCGTCATTACCTCGGATGAAGGCATGCGGGGCGGCAAGCCGATCCCGCTGAAGGATAATACCGACAAGGCGATCGATATTGCCGCCAAGCACCATGTCATGGTCAAGAACGTGCTTGTCGTGCGCCGTACCGGTGGCAAGACCGGCTGGGCACCCAACCGTGATCTCTGGTATCACGAGGAAATCGCCAGCGTTAAGCCGGAATGCAAGCCGGAGAAGATGAAGGCGGAAGATCCGCTGTTCATCCTCTATACCTCCGGATCAACCGGCAAACCGAAGGGTGTCCTCCACACCACCGGCGGCTATCTCGTCTATGCTTCGATGACGCATCAATACGTCTTCGATTACCATGATGGCGATATCTATTGGTGCACTGCCGATGTCGGCTGGGTCACCGGCCATTCGTATATCGTCTATGGACCGCTCGCCAATGGCGCAACGACACTGATGTTCGAGGGCGTTCCCAATTACCCGTCCGTATCGCGCTTCTGGGAGGTCATCGACAAGCACAAGGTCAATATCTTCTACACCGCCCCGACCGCCATCCGCGCGCTGATGAGCGCCGGTGACGAGCCGGTCAAGAAGACCTCACGCGAGTCTCTGCGTATCCTCGGTACCGTCGGTGAGCCGATCAATCCGGAAGCCTGGGAATGGTATTACCAGGTCGTTGGCGACAAGCGCTGTCCCGTCGTCGATACCTGGTGGCAGACGGAAACAGGGGGCATCCTGATCACGCCATTGCCCGGTGCGACGGCGCTGAAGCCCGGCTCAGCCACGCGGCCCTTCTTTGGTGTTCAGCCACAGCTTGTCGACAATGAAGGCAATGTGCTTGAAGGAGCCGCCGACGGCAATCTCTGCATCACCGATGCCTGGCCGGGTCAGATGCGCACGGTCTATGGCGATCACAAGCGCTTCATCGAGACCTACTTCTCCACCTATAAGGGCAAATACTTTACAGGTGACGGCTGCCGCCGCGACAAGGACGGCTATTACTGGATCACCGGCCGCGTCGATGATGTGCTCAATGTTTCCGGTCACCGCATGGGCACGGCGGAAGTGGAATCCGCGCTTGTCTCGCACGATACGGTTTCGGAAGCTGCTGTGGTCGGCTACCCGCACGACCTCAAGGGACAAGGCATTTACTGCTATGTCACGCTGATGGCCGGTCTTGAGGGCACTGATGATCTGCGCAAGGACCTCGTTGCGCATGTGCGCAAGGAGATCGGCCCGATCGCCACGCCCGACAAGATCCAGTTCGCTCCGGGCCTGCCGAAGACCCGGTCGGGCAAGATCATGCGCCGCATCCTGCGCAAGATCGCCGAGGATGATTTCGGCGCTCTCGGCGATACGTCGACCCTCGCCGATCCGGCGGTGGTCGACGATCTGATCGCCAATCGCCAGAACAGGAAGGGCTGAGGCGGGAGCATCCATTGCTCCCTCCCTGGGCTCGGCCTTTAAATTCGACCTGATAAGTCAGCTGGTGTGATTTTCGAGAACCGGCGCGCAGTGGACATTCTCGTCCATGAGCACCGGAAGCGCAGAAAATCGCATCAGATGGCCATCAGGGTGGATTTAACGATAGAGGTCAGCTCGCGTCTGCGGCACGGCTGACAGTCCACGCTTGCGCTTGGATGCCAAAGTCTGGTTGATCTGGACCGTACCCCGCTCGAAAGCCAGCGCGCAGCCGGTCAGATAAAGCAGCCAAAGCCGTGCTTTGGGTGCGCCCACTTCCGCGATCGCCTCGTCGAACCGTGCATGCAGGCGATCAGCCCAGATACGACAGGTCTTGCCGTAATGCTCGCGCAGGTTTTCGACGTCGTGCACTTCGAAACCATAGCCTTCGAGATTCTCAACGGTCATGCCGAGATGGTCGAGTTCGCCGCCCGGGAAGATATATTTCACCAGAGCAAGATGCTCGGCGCTCTTGCGGCCAAAAGTCTTCTTGTTGCGCTTCATGCGCCGTGTGATCGCATGATGCAGGTAAAGCCCGCCCGGTCGCAGCAGCCGGCGTACGCTGGAATAATAGGTGTCGTAGTGCGCGATACCCACAGCCTCGAACATGCCGATCGATGAAATCTTGTCGAACTGCCCTTCCAAGTGCTCGTAGGATTTGACGTGAATGGTGATCTTGTCTTCAAGACCTTCTGCCCTGATCCGCTCGCGCGCGAGCGCGGTCTGCGCCTCGGACAGCGAGACGCCAGTGCCGGTCACGCCGTAATGCTTCGCCGCATAGATCAGCATGGCGCCCCAGCCGCAGCCGATATCGAGGAGCCTGTCGCCCGGCTGCAGGCGCAGCTTGCGGCATATCAGCTCCAGCTTGTCGGCCTGCGCCTGGTCGATTGTGTTGGTCCAATCGGTAAAATAGGCGCAGGTGTAGACCATGCGCTCGTCGAGGAAGAGCTGGTAGAACGCATTCGACACATCATAGTGATGGGTGATCGCTTCCTTGTTGGAACCGCTGACAAAGGGATTTTTGCCACCGAGACCGGAACTGCCGGCCTTGCCACCGCCGAGCAGCAGCGAAGGCACATCCTTCAGCAACTGCCATTTTGGCAGGCTCTTCAGCTTCTGCTTGAATTTTCCTGATGGTCCGCGCTCGACCAGATCGAACAGCGTTCCGTTCTTCACGTCGATCTGGCCGGAAACCCACAATTCGACGATCGAGCCAATATTGGGCTTCAGGGCAAGCTGGCGCACCACCATCGGATCGTTGATAGCGAGGATCGGCCCATCGGTCTCGCCAATACGCGTACCGTCCCATAATTCGACGGCGAATTGCGGCTCGAGTACATCGATTACCGTGCGGATAATCCGTGCCGCTCTATCTTCAGCTGCCATCTTGTGCCCCTAACACCTGCCCGAATACCGGCCACCGGCGCTTTGTGAAAACTTGGCATGGCTTATGGCGGCAATTGCGGTTTTGCAAGCCGTCTGGAAGACGCGTCGAATTTTTCTCTTGAAACGCGGGCAAAGACACCCCATTCTTGTTTTGTGTTCAACGAATGAAAAGGAGGTGATCCGATGTCTCGTGATTTCGAAAACTGCCACAAGGCGTCTGATGCTTTCCATCGGGGATCGTCTCTCCGTTGAATAAGCACCCTGGTTAATTCGGGGAAGAAGGCCAAACGACAGCTTTGTGCCAGACGGAATTGCGGGGCCACCCTTCGGGGTGGCCCTTTCCGTTTATGCGGTCTGAATTTTGACAACCGCTGCTTTGCTCTTCGCGAAATTGATGCTACCAAGATTTTGCCTGAAAACGGTGCACTCTGCCTTATCTGAAGGCAAATCCCTCTGAAAGATCGAGCAAATGTCGGTTGCTATAGCCCAAAACGCTGCGTCAAGGCGTGCATGGCGTGATGAAATCGTTGCGATGCTCTCGCTGAGCTGGCCGATGATTCTGACCAACCTTGCGCAGACGGCGATGACAGCGACTGACGTCATGATGATGGGCTGGGTGGGAGCGGATACGCTTGCCGCCGGTGCACTCGGCACCAATCTCTATTACGTTCTGATGATTTTCGGCCTCGGCCTGATGCTCGCGACCTCGCCGATGATGGCGCGCGAGCTCGGCCGCAACAAATTCACCGTCCGCGAATTACGCCGTACGGTGCGCCAGGGTCTGTGGATCGCGGTCACCATTTCGATCCCGATCTGGCTCGCATTGTGGAACACCAAGGCGATCCTTGTAGCCATGGGACAGGATCACGCGCTTGCCGCCGACGCCGGCAATTATGTGCGCGCGCTGCAATGGGCGGTGCTGCCCTTCTACTGCTATATCGTCGTACGTTCCTTCATCGCCACACTTGAGCGTCCCGGCTGGGCCCTGGTCATCGCTCTTTTTGCCGTCGCCTTCAACGCGCTGGCCAATTGGCTGCTGATCTTCGGCCATTTTGGCTTTCCCAAGCTTGGTATCGTCGGTTCCGGCATTGCAACGTCACTGTCTTCCGCGTTGATGTTTGGAGGGCTCGTCGTTGTTATCTCCCTCGACAAACAATTTCGGCGCTACCGCTTGTTCGGGCGCTTCTGGCGGGCCGACTGGCCACGCTACCGCGAACTGTTCCGCCTCGGCTTGCCGATTGCGGCAATCCTGAGCTTCGAGGTGACGATCTTCAATGCCGCCGCCTTCCTGATGGGACTGATCGGCGCCGATTCGCTCGCTGCGCATGCCATCGCCATCCAGATTGCCTCGATCGCCTTCATGGTTCCGATGGGTTTCGGCCAGGCGGCAACGGTACGCGTCGGCCGCGCCTACGGTGCACAGGATCATGAAGGCATCAAGCGTGCCGGCTGGGTTGCATTCACAGCCGGCACGGGCTTCATGGTGCTGACGGCGTCGCTGATGCTTTTGGCACCCCATGCTCTGATAAGTGCTTTCATCGACGTCAACGACCCTGCCAATGCGAGTGTCATTTCGCTCGCCGTTACATTTTTGGCGTTCGCCGCGTTGTTCCAGATCTTCGACGGCGGCCAGGCTGTTGCAAGCGGCATGTTGCGCGGCCTGCACGACACCACCATTCCGATGATCTATGCGGCAATCGCCTATTGGGGTGTCGGCCTGCCGCTATCGATTGGCCTCGGCTTCTGGCTCGGCATGGAAGGCGCTGGCATTTGGCTTGGGCTATTGTGCGGCCTCGCAACGGCCGCGCTTCTGCTGATCAGCCGCTGGTTACGACGCGAGAAACTCGGGATCGAGATTATCCCTTAAAAGTCGATGGTCCGTCCCTTTATCTCCCAATCGCCAAAGCGTGCGGGATCCTTGCCGCCGCGGCCGCCGATTTCGCGCGGTTGGTCAGTCTGTTCCTTCTCGGCCTTGCGGCGGGCTTCCGCCTCAAGTCGAGCCCGCTGCGCAGCTGGTGGCAGTTGCTCGAATGTCGGACGCGGCCGGTTGTCGTCATTGTCCGCGTGCGGTGTTACTGATGTCTGTTCGTCATTCATAACGGTCATGCTCGTCATTGAAGCTTGCTGTATAAAACACCATCATATAGCGGAAGACGACCAATAAAAGGAATGGACTTGATAGCTTTGTCCAATATGGGAGGACTGATGCCATGAATGTAATGCGCACCGGAATGCTGCTTGCCTTTATGACTGCCCTGTTCATGGGCGTCGGTTTTCTCATTGGCGGAACGGGCGGCATGATGATCGCCCTCGTGATAGCCGCAGGAATGAATCTCTTCAGCTACTGGAATTCCGACAAAATGGTGCTGAACATGCACCACGCGGTCGAGGTCGATGAGGCAAACGCACCGGAATATTACGGCATTGTCCGGGATTTGGCAGCAAATGCAAATCTCCCCATGCCGAAGGTCTACCTCATTCAGAACGATCAGCCCAACGCCTTTGCTACCGGGCGCAATCCACAGAACGCCGCGGTTGCTGCCAGTACGGGCCTGCTGCAGCGCCTGTCGCCCCAGGAAGTCGCCGCCGTGATGGCGCACGAACTTGCACATATCGAACACCGCGATACGCTGACCATGACCGTCACTGCCACCCTTGCCGGTGCCATTTCCATGCTCGGCAACTTCGCCATGTTTTTCGGCGGCGGCAGCCGCGAAAACCATAATCCGCTCGGCTTCATCGGCGTCCTCATCGCCATGATCGTCGCGCCGTTTGCCGCCATGATCGTGCAAATGGCAATCAGCCGCACGCGCGAATACGCTGCCGACCGGCGTGGCGCGCAGATCTGCGGCAATCCGCTGTGGCTGGCATCAGCGCTCAACAAGATCGCCCGCGGCGCCAGGGAGATCGTCAACGAGGATGCGGAGCGCAATCCCGCCTCCGCTCCGTTGTTCATCATCAATCCGTTGAGCGGCCAAGGCGCCGACAATCTGTTCTCTACCCATCCGAGCACGGAAAACCGCATCGCCGCGCTTGAAGCGATGGCAAACGAGTTCAGCCAAGCGCCTGCAGCGCCTCGGCCTTCCCGCGCACCGCAAGCGCCGATCGATGACGAACCGCAGGATGACCGGCCGTCCCCGTGGGGCCGCGATGGCGGCGGCCGTAAAGGCCCGTGGGCATGAGCGTGGAACCCGGTACCAGACGACCAGCCAAACGACCTTTAGGCAAAAAACCGGCAGATTATATCGATGCGGAAGATCGTCCCGGCCTCGCAGCGCGTCAGGTTGCAACGCGCCTGCTTGGCGCCGTCATCGAGAAGCACACCTCGCTTGATGGCCTGACCGACAACAGCAACGGCCACCCGCAATATATGGCACTCGACGACCGCGACCGCTCGCTGGTCCGTGCCATCCTCGGTGCTGCGCTGCGCAATCGCGGCACGATAGAAGCCGCAATCAGCCAGCTGATCGACCGGCCATTGCCTGAAAACGCCGTTGCCCTGCGCCACCTTCTGCATGTCGCTGCTGCACAAATCCTCTATCTCGACCTGCCCGACCGCGCCGCCGTTGATCTCGCAGTGACCGCCGCCAATAATGATCCGCGTAACCGCCGCTTCGCCTCGATGGTCAATGCAGTCCTTCGCCGGCTGTCGCGCGAAAAGGAAACCTTCAAGGGCGAGGTCCATCCGCACGCCAGCAATGTCCCGGCCTGGTTCGAGAACAGCCTCATTGCCGCCTACGGCAAGGACAAAACCAAAGCCATTCTCGACATCCAGAGCAAGGAGCCGCCTATCGACCTGACGGTGAAAGGCGACCCGCAGGAGTGGGCCGAACGGCTTGGTGGCATCGCCTTGCCAACGGGTTCCGTACGTCTTGCCACCGTCGAAGGTGCGCTGACCGCTCTTCCCGGCTTTGCGGAAGGGCAATGGTGGGTACAGGACACAGCCGCGAGCCTGCCAGCGAAGCTGTTCGGAGACATCAAGGGCCAACGCGTCGCCGATCTCTGCGCCGCGCCGGGCGGCAAGACCGCCCAGCTTGCACTGGCGGGCGCCAATGTCACCGCGCTCGATCTTTCGGCCAACCGCCTGAAGCGCCTGCGCTCCAATCTCGATCGCCTGCAGCTTTCCGCAGAAACAGTGGAAGCCAATCTGTCCGCCTATCAGCCAGCCGAGCTATTTGATGCGATCCTGCTCGATGCACCGTGTTCTTCAACGGGCACTGTGCGACGCCACCCGGACGTGCCATGGACCAAGACGCCCGAAGACATCCGAAAACTGGCGCAGCTTCAGGCGAAACTTCTCGACCATGCCGTCACCATCGTCCGCCCCGGTGGTATTGTGGTCTTTTCCAATTGCTCCCTTGATCCTCTGGAAGGAGAGAAAGTCGCCAATGACCTCCTCGCCAAGAACCCAGGTGTCGAGCTCGTTGCGGTGACGAAAGATGAAGTCGGCGGCCTTGCCGAACTGATCACCAAGGAAGGCTTTGTCCGCTCTACGCCCGCCGATCTTGCCCATGAAATTCCGGCACTTTCGGGCATGGACGGCTTCTTCGCGGCGCGTTTCAAACGGAAATACTAAAATTTTAACGGTTTCAGATGCATAGTCGGTGTTTGTCGACGGCGATTCGAAGCAATAATAATATGGTCGCGTTAAGCGAAACACCGCAATTGTGGGGACTGGCAACAGCGCAACTTTGGCGCCGTTTCCGCAGGCGTGTGCGCATGGGCCCGCTTTATCGCTGGCGTTTCACCGGTTTCACGCCGGAACGCGTTCTCATCGCGCCGCAGGATCTTCGCCCCGCCGATCCGCAATTGGCGGAAGAGTTCTACCATGGCCGTTTCGCCCTTGCCGGCAGGGTTGTCGAGACCGGCGGACGCTCGCCATTCCTGGTTGAACCGCCCAATGCCGCATGGCAGGCCGCTCTGCACAATTTCGGTTGGCTGCGTAATTTGCGTGCCGCAGGCACCGACCTTGCCACCGCCAATGCGCGTGCCCTGCTCAGCGACTGGATTACCACCCACGGCCGTTCGATTACAGGTCCCGCCTGGCTGCCGGAGGTCACCGCCCAGCGCATCATCGCCTGGCTGCAGCATTCGAGCCTCATCCTTGCCGGCACAGACCTGCGCTCCTACCGCCAGTTCATGCGCTCGCTCGCCATGCAGGTACGCTATCTGCGTACGATGGCCGCAGTCATGGATGACGGCGAGGAGAAGCTTCGCGCTCGCATCGCCCTGGCCTTGGCCGCACTGGCATTGCCTGTCGCATCCAGCACCAGTCGCTCGGCGCGACGCAATCTCGAGTTTGAGCTCACGCGGCAGATCCTGCCGGATGGCGGTCATATCTCACGCAACCCGCTGATCGTCCTGGAGCTGCTGGCCGATCTCCTGCCCTTGCGCCAGACCTATGCCAGCGGTCAGGAAGCGCCGCCGAAAGCTCTCATCGAAGCCATCGAGCGCATGCTACCGGCGTTGCGCTTCTTCCGCCATCATGACGGCAGCCTTGCCTTGTTCAACGGCGTTGGCGCCACCATGCCGGAACGGGTAATCGCAGTGCTGCGCCATGACGATATCGGCGGTCTGCCGCTGACCCATGCGCCGCATTCGGGCTATGAACGCCTGTCGATGGATTCCACCACGATCATCGCTGACACGGGACTCGCACCGCCGGTAACGGCCTCGCGCGATGCCCATGCCGGCTGTCTCTCCTTCGAGATGTCGTCCGGCCGCAACCGCTACATCGTCAATGCGGGCGTCGATCGCTATGGCCCAGCGGAGTTCCGCCCGCTGGCCCGCTCCACGGCCGCGCATTCGACGGCAACGATCAACGACACGTCTTCTTGCCGGTTCAGCTCCTCCGGTCTCTCGACCATGATTGGCACGCCGATCATCGCCGGTCCGACAAAGGTCAATATCGAGCGAATCGAACGCGAAGGTGCTGTCGGCTTTGTTGCAAACCATAATGGCTACGTCCGGCCCTTCGGCATCTTCCACGAGCGGCAGATTGTCCTGTCGCACAATGGCAGCGTCATCGAAGGCATTGACAGTTTCTTTGCGGCCGGACGCAATCCGCTGCGCGATACCGGCGCGGAGGATGTTGTCATCCGCTTCCACCTGCATCCGTCGGTCAACATCACCGTCGATGAGCATGGCCTGATCATCCTGCAGGCGGAGAATGACGATATCTGGATGTTCTCGGCGACGGTGCAGCCCTTCATCGAGGATTCGCTGTTCTTTGCCGGATTTCGGGGACCGGTCAAAACTCACCAAATCACGCTTTCGGTCAATGCCGCCCAGCGCCCGGAAGTCGAATGGCAGTTCACCCGCACCACGCTCGGGGTTTACGGATAACGTCTACTTCACTCTGGCCATTTTTCTTCTGGCCAATCTCGCGACATATGGATTACCCGCAAAATCGATACCGTTCCTCCGCCAGTCGTATTGGTGATGGCATAGGAAAGGAGGTAGGGTAGTCGGGCAACAGGTTTTTCATATGTTCCGCTTACACGACCGGGCCGTCCAGTGGCAAAGTCGCTAAGACCGTTACCGGCTTTTTCAATCGCATCGGCAACCTTCTCGGCAGCAAAAGGATTGTCCCGGGCAATGTAGCGGAGGATATCAAGATAGTTTCGAGCTGCCTCGTCGGACCAGACGACCGGCCTCATTCCTGCGGCGTCTTCTTCTGTACCTTTTTAGCATCCGCAATGATTTGCCGGGCCTCTCCCATAACCTGAGCGTGTGAAACGACACGCCCAGCTTCAACATCGGCGCGGCCGCGGTGAATGCCTTCGATGATTTCAAGTTCACGATCGACATAAGCAGAAACCGCTTCTGCTGCGAGATAGGATTTACTACGCCTTGTGTCGCGTGCGAGTTTCGTAAGTTTCTCTTTGACGTCCGATGGGACACGAATAGTCATTGTGGTACTGGCGGTCATGGGGTGGCCCTGTGTTGATTTGTGTACAGTATAGCACACATTAGCGCGTCGCCGGCGATATGGGTTGAAAAACCCACCCGATCACCAATCTGTGTTTCAGCTTCGGGGGCGACATCTGTCCGTTGGGCTTGTATAGAGTTGCAACGCTGCCGCCTGCTCGGCGCGCTTGCACCTCAATCATCGTCGCATCCACCAGGAGTCCGAACCATGGAGTATCGTCAACTTGGCCGCTCCGGCCTCAAAGTATCCGCGCTCAGCCTCGGCACGATGACCTTTGGCGGCAAAGGCAATTTCGCCAAGACCGGTGACACTGACCTGCAAGGCGCCAGGCGGCAGATCGGCATGGCGCTCGATGCCGGGATCAACCTTATCGACACAGCGGACATTTATTCGACCGGCGCTTCCGAGGAGATCGTCGGTCAGGCCCTCAAGGGCAAGCGCGACAAAGTCCTCGTCGCCACCAAGGCGCGGTTTCGCATGGGCGAGGAAATCAACGATGCGGGCCTGTCGCGCTACCACCTGATCCGGGCTGCAGAGGCCAGCCTGAAGCGCCTCGGCACCGATCACATCGATCTCTACCAGTTGCATCAGTGGGACGGTCTGACACCGCTCGACGAAACGCTGGAAGCGCTCGATACACTCGTGCGATCCGGCAAGGTACGCTACATCGGCGTATCGAATTTCTCGGCCTGGCACCTGATGAAGGCAATGGGCATCGCGGCGCTGGAAAAGTTCATCGCGCCGGTTAGCCAGCAGATTCACTACAGCCTCGAAGCACGCGAAGCCGAATATGAACTGGTTCCTGCGACCCTTGACCAAGGCCTTGGCGTGCTGGTCTGGAGTCCTTTGGCCGGAGGACTTCTCTCAGGCAAATACCGCCGCAACAAGGCGACACCGGAAGGCACACGTCAGCTCGCCGATTGGGGTGAGCCGCCGATCCGCGATCAGGAGCGGCTTTACGATATTATCGAAGTGCTGGTTAGCATCGCTGAAGCCCGCAATATTTCCGCGGCGCAGATCGCGCTTTCCTGGCTGCTTGGGCGCAAGGCTGTGACCTCCGTCATCGTTGGCGCGCGTACCGATGCCCAACTCGCAGACAATCTCAAGGCTGCCGATGTGGTCCTGAGCGCTGAAGAGCGTGCGAGCCTGGATAAGGTCAGCCAGATACCGCTCATCTACCCGTACTGGCATCAGGCCCGTACCGCATCCGACCGGCTTTCTGCCGCTGATCTTTCCCTGATCGAACCTCACCTCAAATAACGAGAAGCCGGAGGTGGGAGGACCGCCGGCAGCGAGAACCTTATGGCCTATTCCCGAGATACCGTCCTGCCGCAATCCGAACCTGCCGAGGCTGCAACAGAATTGCCGGGGCTTTCCCCGGCATTGACGTTCCTATTCGCCTTCGCCTGCGGGGCGATGGTCGGTAATATTTATTATGCGCAAGCACTGATTG
Organism: Phyllobacterium sp. LjRoot231; assembly: GCF_964253365.1. Lineage (NCBI taxonomy): Bacteria > Pseudomonadati > Pseudomonadota > Alphaproteobacteria > Hyphomicrobiales > Phyllobacteriaceae > Phyllobacterium > Phyllobacterium sp. LjRoot231. Next base: position 982,028 of record NZ_CAXUQT020000001.1, on the reverse strand, counting down.
GTCTCATCAGCACTGACCTTAATATGCATGGCGGCATGGCCGGTTTCATCGTGACGGTGACCCAGCTCGGCTACGGCGCGGGGCTGCTGTTTCTGGTTTCGCTGGCCGATCTCGTCGAAAACCGCCGGCTGGTTCTGCTGACGCTTGCTGGTACCGCACTCGGTCTCGCCGGAGCAGCTCTGTCCGGCTCGGCAATGACCTTCCTCTTGTGCTCCTTCGCCATCGGCTTCTTCGCTTGCGGCGCACAAGTACTCGTTCCTTTCGCTTCTCATCTGGTTCCCGCCGCCTCACGCGGCCGCACCATCGGCAATGTCATGGCGGGCCTCTTGACCGGCATCATGCTGGCGCGGCCGCTGGCCAATCTGGTCGCTTCGGAATTCGGATGGCGGGCGATCTTCTGGATTTCGGCGGCAGCAATGCTCGCTGTCCTTGTACTTTTGCGCGCCGCACTACCACAACGCCAGCCGCATGGCAGCATGCGCTATGGGGCGATCCTCAAATCGATGTGGCATCTCCTTGTCACCACACCGGCCCTGCAACGCCGTGCTTTGTATCAGGGCATCATCTTCGCGAGTTTCAATTTGTTCTGGACCGGCATTCCGCTATTGCTCACCGACAAGTTCGGCTACAGCCAACGCCAGATCGCCCTGTTTGCCTTGGCCGGAGCGGCTGGCGCATTGGCCGCTCCCGTCGCTGGCCGGCTCGCAGACCGTGGCTATACAAGACAGGGGACAGCGACAGCCATGGTTACCCTGACGCTGTGGTTTCTGATTGCGGGTTGGGCTGGAACTGCCATCTCGATCACCGCACTGGTCCTCTCGGCGATCTTTATTGACAGCGCCGTCCAGACCAACCAGATCCTCAGCCAGCGCATCATCTTCTCACTCAATGATCAGGCACGCGGACGACTCAATGCGATCTATATGACGATCGTCTTCCTGCTCGGTTCGGCCGGTTCGGCGCTTGCCGCCGCGACCTATTTCTATGGTGGCTGGTGGGTCACCTCGCTGACAGGCGCTGCAATGGGACTAGCCGTTCTTCTGGTGTTTGCCACAGAACCGCGTACCAGGTCGTAAACATAAAAGGTAGGATTCCGCCTTTGCCTGTGCTAACCGGCTGGCAAAATCCGCTCAATATTTCATTCTGTAAGGACGAACCCCATGGCCGCCGCCGCCAAATCCTATTCCCCACCGAACCTTTATCCTGTCAAGCGGGCGCTTCTCTCCGTTTCCGACAAGGCCGGCCTTACCGCGCTTGCTCATGCGCTGCATCGCCACGGCATTGAAATCCTCTCCACCGGTGGTACCTCCAAGACGATAGCCGCCGAGGGCATCCCCGTTCGTGACGTCGCCGACATCACCGGCTTTCCGGAAATCATGGATGGACGTGTCAAGACCTTGCATCCGAAACTGCATGGCGGGCTGTTGGCCGTGCGAGACGATCCAGAACATACAGCAGCGATGAAGGCGCATGATATCGGCGCCATCGATCTCGTCGTCATCAATCTCTATCCGTTCGAAGAGGTCCGCCATTCCGGCGCCGACTACGCCAATATCGTTGAGAACATCGACATAGGCGGGCCGGCCATGATTCGCGCAGCCGCCAAGAACCATGCCTATGTCGGTGTCGTCACCGATACCGGCGACTACGACATGGTTATCGCCATGCTCGACAAGCATGAGGGCTCGCTGCCCTATTCATTCCGCCAGAGCCTCGCCGCCAAGGCCTATGCGCGCACTGCCACCTATGACGCAGCGATTTCCGGCTGGTTCGCCGAAGCGCTGATGACCGAGACACCATCGCGCCGCGCTATCGGCGGTCACCTGCATTCGGTCATGCGCTATGGCGAAAATCCGCACCAATCGGCTGGTTTCTACCTTACCGGGGAGAAGCGTCCAGGCGTCGCCACGGCTACCCAGCTGCAGGGCAAGCAGCTCTCCTACAACAACATCAACGATACGGACGCCGCCTTCGAACTCGTCGCCGAATTCGATCCGGCCCGCACATCCGCCGTCGCCATCATCAAGCACGCCAATCCATGCGGCGTCGCCGAAGGCGCGACGCTGAAGGAAGCCTATCTGAAGGCGCTTGCCTGCGATCCGGTCTCGGCCTTCGGTGGCATCGTCGCGCTCAACAAGACGCTCGACGCCGATGCCGCCGAGGAAATCGTCAAGACCTTCACCGAAGTCATTATCGCACCGGATGCAACACCGGAAGCGCAAGCGATCGTCGCCGCCAAGAAGAACCTGCGCCTTCTCGTAGCCGGTGGTCTGCCCGATCCGCGCGCCGGTGGCATCAGCGCCAAGACCGTCGCCGGCGGCATCCTTGTTCAGTCGCGCGACAGCGGCGTCGTCGATGATCTCGAATTGAAAGTGGTCACCAAGCGTGCACCGACGGAAGCCGAGATGTCCGATCTCAAGCTCGCCTTCCGCATCGCCAAGCATGTGAAGTCCAATGCCATCGTCTACGTCAAGGATGGCGCGGCGGTCGGTATCGGCGCCGGGCAGATGAGCCGTGTCGACAGCGCCCGCATCGCCGCCCGCAAGGCAGAAGACGCCGCCGAAGCTGCAGGTCTCGCAACACCGCTGACCAAGGGCTCCGTCGTCGCATCCGACGCGTTCTTCCCCTTCGCCGACGGCCTGCTTTCAGCAGTCGCCGCGGGCGCAACGGCTGTCATCCAGCCGGGCGGATCCATGCGCGACGACGAGGTGATTGCCGCGGCCGACGAGCATGGTATCGCCATGGTCTTCACTGGCATGCGCCATTTCAGGCACTGACCTTCGCGGCCGGATAGGGTGTCTTGAACAGGACCGCCAGTCCGGCCAGCAAAAAAAGAATAATCATCGCCATGCCAAGGCGCGGCGAGCCGCTGGCCGCCGTTACCGTCGCCACCAGGAACGGCGCGAGAAAACTCGTCGCCCGTCCGGACAGCGCATAGATGCCAAAATAGCGTCCTGCTTCGTCAGCTGAGACGCTGCGCGCCATAAACGAGCGCGACGACGCCTGCACGGGTCCGAAGGCGATGCCGATCAAGAGGCCGAAGCCGATATAGGCTTTCTCTGCCGGCGTGCCGAACAGGCCGCCGCTATCCGCCCCCGGCAATTGTACGAGGCCGAACAGCGTATAGCCGGGACCGGTCGAGACGATGCCGATCGTCGCGACTGTCAGCAACACCAGCGAAATCACCACCACGACCTTCGACCCAAGCATTGTGTCGAGCCTGCTTGCTGCAAGGCAGCCGAAAATGGCGACCACATTCAGTATGATGCCGAAGATGCCGATCTCCGCCGTTGCCCAGCCAAACATTGTCGCGGCAAAGGCTCCACCCAGCGCGATCAGCGCATTCACGCCATCCTGATAGATCATGCGGCCGACGAGAAAGCGGAATATCCCGGGCCGCTGCCGCACCTCTCTGAGGGTGGACTTCAGTTCCGTTAACCCCACGCGCACGGCTTTGCCAACCGGTAAACCCTTCGCACCATCCGGCGTGAAAAAGAACATCGGCAGGACGAAGACGAAATACCACAGCGCCGACAACGGCGCCGTTGCGCGATCGCCCTCGCCTGCCGCCGGATCGAGCCCGAAGATCGGGCTCAATCCCAGCATGGTCTTGCCGGTTTGCGGCGACGCGGCCATGAATGCCACGACGAAGATCAGCACGATCATACCGCCGAGATAGCCGAGGCCCCAGGCCATATTGGATATCCGCCCGATATCCTTTGGTGCCACCAGCCGCGGCATCATCGAATCGTTGAAGACGATGGAAAATTCCGCTGCTATCGACGCCAGCGAGAAGAACACCAACGGTACAATCAGGCCGGAGCCCGGCGCCGCAAACCACAACATGGTCAACGAGAATATCTTGATGATGGCGAAGAAACCGATCCATGGCTTGCGGCGTCCCGTCTGGTCGGCAATCGATCCGAGCACCGGCGACAGAACCGCGATGAACAGCCCCGAAATAGCGATACCATAACCCCAGGCTGCCTGGCCAACGGCGGGGTCGCTTGCCATGCGCGAGACGAAATACGGTCCGAAGATGAACGTGGTGACGACGGTGAAGAATGGCTGCGCCGCCCAGTCGAAGAGCATCCACCCCCAGATGCCCCTTCTCGATGCAGCCATTCGCTATCCCTTACTCATCGAGCCCAACTGCCTATGACAGATCGGAAAGCAATCCCGCCGCCACGGCAAGCCGCGAGACGGTCAGATCGCCCGTTTCCACAATATTCGCCATGCGCTGCCGCACCTCGTCGACGCGTGCACCCCGGCTCACCAGCCAGTCTTTCGCCGGATCGGCCTGCTTGCCATATTTGCTGAGCGCCGCCACAGCGATACCGCGCCGCGCCTGCGAAATCAGGTCAGTGGCACGGGCAAGCGCCAGTCCATCATAGTAATCGGCTATGGAAACGCCCCGCGCCGCGTCCTCGATACGCCCGATGCGGAAGGCTTCGGATATGTCGAAATAGGCTCGCGCGGCGCTGGCCATATCGATATTGGCCTGCTGCGCAACGGCGGCGATGTCCGGGATGATCGGCGCAATCTCCAGCCGTGCCAATTGCGCGGCGAGTGCCGGAGGTGCACCGAGGGCTGCATTGCTGGCAGCGTCTTCGCGGATCATCCCGGTCATTGATGCCGGCAAGAGCTTGTCGAGGCGCGGCTGCAGCGCATCACGTGCCGTCTTGATCTCCGCGATCGCCGCGCCGAGGCCAACAACGCTTGTCCGGTTGCGCAGAACCCAGGCGGTCGTCCAGTTCAGCATCTGTGCCACTTTGGCGTAGAAACCGTTCTGCGTTTCGCCCGGAATTACATTGTCCAGCGCGTCGATCCCCGCGAACACCCCGTCCAGCTCAAAGCCATCCCGCACGATCACATAGGCGCGCACGATCTCCGGGCCCGACTGGCCGGTAAGGTCCGAAAGCCTGCTGACGAAGGTCGGGCCGCCACGATTGATCACGTCGTTGGCAAGCTGCGTCGCGATGATTTCCCTGCGCAGGCGATGCGTGCGGATTTCGTCGCCAAAGCCCTCCTTCATCTGCCTCGGGAAATACTCCATCAATTCGCCTTCGAGATAGGGATCGTCCGGCAAATCGCTTGCCAGGAGCTGATCGGACAGGACGATCTTCGAATAGGCGAGGAGAACGCCGAGCTCAGCCCGGCTCAGTGGAATGCCTTCCACCTGCCGCTCCGCCATCGCCTTGTCATCGGGCAGCGTCTCGACCTTGCGGTTAAGGAGTTTTTTCGTTTCCAGATCACTGATGAAGCGCGCCTGATAGGCAAGGTCGGCGAGGCCACGCCGCTGTGCTAGCGAAAGGGCCAGTGTCTGTAGATAATTGTTGCGCAGCACCAGATCACCAACCTCGTCGGTCATCGATTCCAGCAGCGTGTTGCGCTTGTCGCGTTGCAATTTCCCGGCGCGCATGGCCTGCGCCAGTGCGATCTTGATATTGACCTCGACGTCGGACGTATTGACGCCGGCCGAATTGTCGATCGCATCGGAATTGCAGCGCCCGCCGAGCAATCCGAACTCGATACGCGCCTTTTGCGTAACGCCGAGATTGGCGCCTTCGCCGATAACTTTCGCCCGAACATCGCTGCCGGTGATGCGGATCGCGTCATTGGCGCGGTCACCCGCTTCCGCATCGCTTTCCAGCGACGAGCGGACATAGGTACCTATACCGCCGAACCATAGGAGGTCGACGGGCGCCTTCAGGATCGCCGTCATAATTTCGAAGGGCGTTGCCGTGGTCTTGGCAAGGCCGATGACCTTTGCGGCTTCCTTCGACAGGGTGATGGACTTTTGCGAGCGCGAGAAAATGCCGCCGCCTGCGGAAATCTTGGTCTTGTCGAAATCCTGCCAGCTGGAGCGCGGCAGATTGAACAGTCGCTGGCGTTCCTTCAGCGTCGCCTTCACATCGGGCTCGGGATCGATGAAAATATCGCGGTGGTCGAAGGCCGCGACAAGCTTCGTCTGCGGCGATAGCAGCATGCCATTGCCGAAGACATCACCCGACATATCGCCGACGCCAACAACCGTGAACGGCGTTTTCTGGATATCGGTGCCGATCTCGCGGAAATGCCGCTTCACGGCTTCCCAGGCGCCGCGCGCGGTAATACCCATTTTCTTATGGTCGTAACCGGCCGAACCGCCCGAAGCGAAGGCATCGTCCAGCCAGAAATCATGCGCCTGACTGATCGCATTGGCGGTGTCCGAAAAGGTCGCAGTGCCCTTGTCGGCGGCCACGACGAAATAGGGATCGTCGCCATCGAGCCGGGTCATGTTCTGCGGCGGCACAACCGTCTCGCCCTGGAGATTGTCGGTGACCGAGAGCAGGGTCGAGATGAACGTGATATAGGCCGCGCGGCCCGCCTCAAAAATGGCATTGCGATCACCGCCAACCGGTAGCTTTTTCGGATAGAATCCGCCCTTCGCGCCAACAGGAACGATGACCGCGTTCTTCACCTGCTGCGCTTTCACCAAACCCAGCACTTCCGTGCGGTAATCCTGCGCACGATCCGACCAGCGCAAGCCGCCACGTGCGACTGGACCAAAACGCAGGTGCACGCCCTCGACCTCCGGGCCATAGACGAAAATTTCGCGGTAAGGCCGCGGCTCCGGCAGTTCATCCAGCGATCGCGGATCGAGCTTGAAGGCCAGCGTCACGCGTTCGCTGCCGTCTTCTTCCGGCGCAAAGGCATTGGTGCGCAGGGTTGATTCGATGAGGTTGAGAAAACGGCGCAGGATGCGGTCATCGTCGAGGCTCGGGACGCCCTGTAGCGCTTCCTCGATAGCAGAGCGTATCGTCGATTGCCTGCGTTCCGACTGCGCCCCTGTCTTGGACGGGTTGAGTTTCTGATCGAACAGATCGAAGAGCTGCCTGGCGATCGCCGGATAGCGGTTAAGCGTCGCCGCGATGAAATCCTGCGAATAGGGAATGCCTGCCTGCTGCAGATAGCGCCCGTAAGCGCGCAATATAATGATCTGCCGCGCCGTCAGCTGCCCGGTAAGAGCAAGCGCGTTATAGCCGTCATTGTCCGACGCACCGTTCCAGATTGAGCGGAACACGTCTTCGAAAAGATCGCCGTCATCGGTGAGATCGATCGCCGAACCCGAGGCGCTGGTGAGTTCCATATCATGCACATATAGCGGGCTGCCGTCGGCGGCCGGCAGCGCAAATGTCTGTTCGCTGATGACACGAAAACCCATATTCTCCAGCAAGGGAACACGCTGTGAGAGGGCAACGGCCGAGCCGTAATGATAGATCTTCAGCGAAGCGGCATTGGGCCCGTCGGTCCGGTGCCGGTAGAAATCGACATAAAGCGGATTGTTGCGCGCCAGGCCGGCAATGCGGCTCGCATCGACCAGCGCCTCGTCCGGCGAAAAATTCTCGCGATAGGAATCCGGGAAAGCCGCGGCCAGGGATGTGAATTCGGCGGTTCCCGTACGGTCCCCGACCTCTGCGACTGCATCTTCCCAGGTGCGCACGATCGAGCGAACGGTTTCTTCCAGCGCCTCACGCTTGACCTTCGGAAATTCGTCCTCGGCATGGCCGACAATGAAGTGCACGCGAGCAAGACCGCCCTCGGGAAATGCCGGATAATAAGCCGACACATGCCCCTCATACACATTGGCAAGGTACGAGCCTATTTTCTCGCGCACGATGGAATCATAGCGTTCGCGCGGTACAAAGACGATGATCGAGGCGAAGCGACCAAACGGATCAATGCGCGGCAGGACTCGCACGCGCGGCCGCTCGCCTAGCGCCAATATGATCTCGGCGTAGCGGGTCAGCGTCTTGACGTCGATCTGGAACAGGTCATCGCGCGGATAGCTCTCAAGCACCTTGATCAGCTGTTTGCCCGAATGATCTTCGCGGTTGAAGCCGAGCCGGCTGATCACCGCCTCGGTCTTCGAGCGCAGATAGGGAATTTTAAGAACCGAACGCGTATAGGCGCCAGAGGTGAACAGTCCGACGAAACGCAATTCGCCGCTCACCTTGCCATCCGAATCGAATGTCTTGACGCCGATATAGTCCATATAGCCGCGACGGTGCACCAGCGACTTGGTGTTGGCCTTGGTGACGATCAGCGGTTCCGGGCCGGTCAAAAAGGCGATGATCTGCGGTGTTGTCGTCACACCCTGGTTGCCGCGCTTCAAAACCCGCACGTCGGGATCGCTCAGGATGCCAAGGCCCCGCTTGCCGGAACGCTCCAGCTCGCCCTGACTGTGGTCGCCCTGATAGTCGTATTCACGCACGCCAAGAAAGGTAAAATTGTTGTCGCGCAGCCACTCGAGGAATTCTACGGCCTCTTCCGCTGCAGCCTTTTTCATCGGCGTTTTGCCGGTCCTGTAGGACTCGACCGCCTCGCCCAAGCGCGCCACCATGGCTCCGCGATCACTAACAGCTTCGCGCACCTGCTTGAGCACAGTGGTAAGCGCGGCGGTCATGATCTCGCGCGAAGGTGCATCAAGCGCTGGAACATGAATCTGCATGACGCTCACTCGCGCCACATCCTTGCCCGGCTTGTCCGGACCGGCAGCACCGAGAACGCTGTTCTTGTCGATATCCATGACCGGATGCAGCACGAGATAAACCGATGTAACGCGCTCGCTGATCTCGCCAAGCACCGAATCGAGCAGGAAGGGCATATTGTCATTGATCAGGGTGACGACGGTGACGGGCCGGGCATCACGGTATACGATATTGCCTTCGCTGACGTCGATGACCGGTTGACCTGACTTGAACTGCGCCAGCGCATCCTCTGCGAGCTTCGCCGAAGCCGTCAGCGCACCCGCGTCGTAATCGGCAAGGTCTTCTTCCGGCGCCCGGGCAAACAGCAGGTCCTGGAACAATCCTGCGTTTGGTTTCTTTTCCTTCGCGGCTTTCGGTGGTTTTGACTTCGTAGCGGCTTTTAAGTCCGGTTTGTTCTTGGAAGCCATAAAATATTCCCCCTGGATTATGTAATTGGCTCGATCATAGCCGCTCAGAAGCTATTTTCGACCACAAACTGCACGGTCGCAGTGAAAATAGTGTGACACGCAACAAAATTACAATTCGACTAAATGATCATCGAGCTCATTGACGTCATCGGGGCCTGTGGGGAAATGTTCTTCCAGGAGCTGACCCGCTTTTTTAATGGCTTTGAGGAACCCGCTGGTCAAATCATCCCTGCCGGCATGATCAGTCAGAATCGCAACAATGCCGTTCCATTCATCCTGATGGACTTTTGCATTGATGCCCGCATCCGCAACCACCTCTGCGTAACGTTCCGCCAGCGAGACGAACAGCAGAATGCCGGTACGCTGGGTCGTGAGATGGACATTGCGCGCCAGAAATTGCTGGATCGCATTAAGGTGCGCACGCTTGTAGCGGATGCGTCGCGGCACGAGCCACATGGTAATGCCCGACACCAGCCACAGCACCAGCACCGCAGCCAGGAAGGCGGCGAGGATAGCGAGACCGAAGATCGGTAGTGGCACGGTGTACCAGTACCAGTGCGCCGCGACCGCGACCAGAACTGCAGCGAAGAGGATACCGCAGGCGACAGTAAAACCGGCGACGTAGAAATAGCTGTCGCTGCGCCGCGCCAGCACCGCGTAGATTTCGCCGCTCGTGCGGCTTTCGGCATCGCGGATCGCTTCGGCGATACGTGTATGATCCGCTTCGTTCATCAATCTCATGGCCTACCAGCTCCCCGATGCGCCGCCGCCACCGGACGAACCGCCACCACCCGAAAAGCCCCCGCCCCCGCCGCCCGAAGACCAACCGCCTCCACCGGATGACCATCCGCCCCCGCCCCCTGAGGACCATCCGCCGCCACCGCCGCGACCATTTCTCGACGAGCCTATGTCGAAGATCATACCCAGCCATTCATATCTGCCAGGAGCGATCTTGCGGCCGAAGGACGTCACGACTGCTGGCAGAATGATGCCGCCAAAGAACATGAACAAAAAGATCATGACGAAGATCAGCATCACCCAGTCGACGTCGGATGTTGGTTCCTGGACATTGCGTTTGGCGCGGGCCTCGAGCTCTGCCGCATCACCGGAAAGCACCGTCAAAATGCCGTCGACGCCTTTCGAGATTCCACCCGAATAATCACCCGAGCGAAAACCCGGTATGATGGCGTTTTCAATGATGAGCTTGGACAAGAGGTCCGTCAGCGTGCCCTCGAGCCCGTAGCCGACCTCGATGCGAACCTTGCGGTCATTTGGCGCGACGACCAGCAGCACGCCGTTGTTTTCCTGTTTCTGCCCCAACGCCCAGGAGCGGTAGAGCCGGTTCGAATAGGGCTCTATTTCCTCGCCGTCGAGGCTCGGCACGGTCACCACGACCACCTGATCGGAAGACTTGGCCTCGAATGCTGCCAGCTTCTGGGTTATCTGGTCCCGTGTCGCCGCATCGATGACATTCGCGCCATCGACCACGCGCCCCGTAAGCGCCGGCAACTCCGCGGCAAAGGCACTGACTGACAGGTATGCCAGCAGAGCAATCGCCAATAATAGGCGATTGAACCCAACCGCAGTCTGGCGCAATGCGCTCATTTCTAAAGCCTAGAACTTGACCTGAGGCGTTTGCTTTGCTGAATCTTCGATGTTGAAGGTCTGGTAAGGTTCGCTTCCTGTGTACCAAATCCACTTCCAGATCATCGTCGGCATGGTCTTCAGCGCCGTATTATAGACCCGCACTGCCTCGATATAATCACGGCGCGAAACTGCGATGCGGTTTTCGGTGCCTTCCAGCTGCGATTGCAGGGCAAGGAAGTTCTGGTTGGACTTCAGCTCAGGATAGTTTTCCACCACGGCCATCAGTCGCGAAAGAGCGCCTGTCAACTGTGCCTGATTCTCCTGGAACACCTTCATTGCATTGGGGTCGGTCAGCGTTTCCGGGGTCACCTGCACCGAGGTTGCCTTGGAACGGGCTTCGACCACCGAGGTCAGCACGTCCTTTTCCTGCGCTGCGTAACCTTTGACGGTCTCGACGAGATTTGGAATGAGATCGGCCCGGCGCTGGTACTGGTTGAGCACTTCACTCCACGCGGCCTTGGCACGCTCTTCATTGGTCGGGATTGTGTTGAAACCGCAGGCCGAGAGCAGCGGCACAAGAAGAAACAGGGCAATGACAGAAAGTGTGCGGCGCGGTGCCGGCAGGCAAGTCACATATTGCATCGGAATCCTCTCCCCGAGTTCAGATTCGCCGCTTCAGAACGAAGCAGCACGAACCTAGCCATTTTTTTCTGCAAAAGGAACTGGCAAAGCGCTATGCTGGATCGTTGAACAAAACAGGGTCTTCTCATGCCTGAACAGGACGGCCAGCACCAGCCAGACACAGAATCCAGACGCATTATCGAGCGTATCAATCGCGAATCCGCCGCCGGGGGCATGTCCATTATCGAACGCACAAAGACCCATTTTTCCGCCAAGGATGCTGATTCAGCCGATTCGATCGAAGTCTGGGGCACACGCATCGGCAGGTTTCTGGGATTGCTTGTATTGATCGCCATGATTATCTGGTTGATCAGTTCTATAGTCGGCAAGGGCTGAGTCGCGCTCTTGCCCGAACTCTCGCATGAGTATTTCCAATGACCAGTTCCGTTGCTCCGTCCTCCAATGCCATCATCGTCATTTCCAGCCATGTCGTGCGTGGCTCGGTCGGCAATCGTGCCGCAGTCTTTGCACTTGAAACGCTCGGCCACCCGGTCTGGGCCGTGCCGACGGTTATCCTGCCATGGCATCCCGGACACGGACCGGCCAAGCGCATTGTGCCGGAGCCCCAGCAGTTCGACGACCTGATCGCTGACCTCGAGCGTGCGCCCTGGCTCAGCGAAGTCAGCGGCATCATGAGCGGTTATCTCGGCAATGCGGCGCAGGCAGCGAGCGTCGCACGTTTGGTCAAGACCGTAAAAGCCCGCAACAAGGACGTGCTATATCTGTGCGATCCGGTGATCGGCGATGAAAAGGGCCTTTACGTTCCGGAGGCAACTGCAATCGGCATTCGCGATCAACTGATGCCGCTCGCCGATATCTCGACGCCGAACCGTTTCGAACTCGCATGGCTTACGGGGGCGGAACTTCCGGACAACAAGGCCATCATGCAAGCGGCATTGCACGCGGGGCCGGGCACGATGCTCGTCACCTCGGCGCATCCGATGATCGCGGGCGGCACGGGCAATCTGCTTGTCACCCATTCTCTGGCACTGCTTGCCGAACACCGCCTCGTCACCGGCCCCACCAACGGCCTTGGCGACCTCACCTCCGCCCTGTTCCTTGCCCGCATGCTCGCCGGTCTTGACCTCGAACAGGTGCTGCAGCGCACCACCGCCTCGGTCTTCGAGATCATGGCCCGCTCCGCCAAGCGCGGCGCCGACGAATTGATGCTGGAGGCCGACGCGTCCAGCCTTTCCACGCCCATGGCGATGACGCAGATGCGCCGGCTCGTGCATCCAAGCAAGGGCATTCGGGCATAGTCCACGAGACCAATTGATATTGTTTCAGATCAGGATTAATCAAAGTCCATGACCCTGCTTCCTGAGAAACTCCTCACCGGCTATCGCAACTTCATGGCGCAGCGTTATGCCAACGAGACCATGCGCTACAAGCAGCTGGCAGACCAGGGCCAGACGCCGGAAACACTGGTCATCGCCTGCTGCGACTCCCGTTCGGCACCTGAAATCATCTTCGACACGGCGCCGGGTGAGATATTCGTTGTTCGCAATGTCGCCAATCTCGTGCCGCCTTACGCACCGGACGGCGAATATCATTCCACCTCGGCAGCGCTCGAATTTGCCGTGCAGAGCCTCAAGGTCAAGAACATCGTCGTCCTTGGCCATGGCCGGTGCGGCGGCATCAAGGCGGCGCTCGACAGTGACAGTCAGCCGCTTTCCCCCGGCGATTTCATCGGCAAGTGGATGAGCCTCGTCGGCCCCGCAGCGGACGCGGTTTCCGCCAACGAACTGATGACACCCTTTGAGCGCCAGACTGCGTTGGAACGCATTTCCATCCGGTATTCGCTGAAGAACCTGCGCAGTTTTCCGTGTATCGATATCCTCGAGAAGAAGGGCCGTCTCACATTGCACGGCGCCTGGTTCGACATTTCCACCGGCGAACTATGGATCATGAATCCGGAAACCGGTGACTTCCTTCGCCCCGACCCCGAAGAGGTCGGCGCCACCGCGCTGGAATAGGGGAGACAAGAGAATGGCGCGATTGATGTTCATGATCGCCGTCATTCTTCTAACGACGCTTCCTGTCCCGGCGGACGACGCGCAGAATGCAATCATCGAAAGCTGGTATTCTGCGCTTGGTACCGCCGACCGCGCGGTATTCGACAAAATTCTGGCTGATGACGCGACGGTCATTCTTGAAGACATCGATACGATCCAGACCAAGGATGAATTTCTGGCCAGCCTCGATGAATGGAAGAATGCGGTGCGCAGCGCCAAGGTGCGCCACCGTATCGGCACCGCGGAAGGCGATACGTTGACCGTTTTCGTCTGCTATCAATTCCCGTCGAACACCACCTACACGCGCGAGATCTTCAACTTTCGCAACGGCAGGATCATAGAAAGCGCCCAGAGTTCGCTAGGCGGAGCCTGCGAAGGCTTCTAAAAAGGAAAGGCCGGCACCACGTACCGGCCTCGAACATCAATAGACGCAGCGGATTATTCGCCGTCGATTTTTGCACCTATAATGGCGATTGCCTGCTGATAAACGCTCGCAGCGTTCCAGCCTGCAATGGCACCGAAATTCGCTTGTCCCGGCTGGTAACCCGCCCCCCGCTGCCAGCCATGTCCGACCAGAAAATTCGCTGTCGAAGCCAGTGCGTCGGCCTTCGAACGGACCATGTCAATACGTCCATTGCCGTCGCCGTCTGCGCCATAGCGCAGGACATTGAGCGGAAGGAACTGCGTCTGACCGATTTCGCCATGCATTGCGCCTATGGCATTGGGAGCGAGCGTGCCATTGTCGACAAGCTTCAAAGCGGCATTCAGCTGGTCGCGGAAATATTCGGGACGACGGCAGTCATAGGCGAGCGTGGTGACGGCGGAAAGCGTGTGCTGATTGCCCATAAAGCTGCCAAAACCTGTTTCCATGCCCCAGATCGCAATCAACGGACCAGCGGGAACACCGTAACGCTGTTCGATGCGGGCAAACAGCGCTGCATTCTGCGCCTTCTGCGTTCTACCCCGCGAGATGATCGTCTGACCGCCCCGGACCTGCATGAATTTGTCGAGCGAATATTTGAAGCTCTTCTGGTTGCGGTCGGCATTGATGGTTTTCGTGGCATAGTTCACAGTGTCCAGCGCATTGATGCCCCTGCTGCCAACCCCCTGCGCCTGCGCCTCTTGCTTGTAACCCTGGACCCACGACTCGAATCCTGCGGAAGTTTTGCCGCACGAGGCGGCTGCCTGCGCCGCACCCGCCGTCACAAGAAGCGCGGTCGCTACGGCCGCAAAAAATCTGCCTTTGGCAACGAATGCCATGAAAATCTCCTCAAAGGTTGAATCGCTCGTGCTCTATCTGCCATTTTTCGGTGGTGCTGTCATCTGGCAGAATCACCCATTTATTGGTCAAAACGTCCCAACTTGTCCTTCTTTTCGGGCTTTTTCGATATTCTGTTACGCGCTTTGTCAAATTCGACGTGTCAGAACCAGAATGGTTAGATACAATCTGCAGTTGCAATACGACGTAGGTACGGCTGCGTATATAGAATACAACTGAAAGTTTTAACTAGTAGAATTCATGTATTAAGACGCGCATTGGCTTCATATATATCAAACAATCAAGACATGTGTTTTTCTGTATATACTAAAATAGGACTTCAAATTAATTTTACTACTTTCGTATGAGTTTTAACTTGAAAAATACCGAATCAATGCTTACCCCATAGATCATTCGATTACACAACAGACTACTGGTGAACGAAAATGCCAAAGACCTTAAGTGAGGAGGAACGCGCGGATCGTCTGGCCCGTATCCAGCTTGCCATCGACAGCATTATCCTGAGCGAAAAGGCTGCACTCCCATATGATGAGCCGGAAGCCCCGGTAATCACGCTGGTCCACAGCCTGGCCAAACGCAGACCGGGCCGCCCCCTTGCACAAAGCCCCAAGGTACCGGTTTCGATCCGGCTCAGCCCCGACGTACTGGCTTATTTCCGCTCGGGAGGACCCGGCTGGCAGGGCCGTATCGACGAAACACTGCGCGAGGAGGCCAGTCTGAAAAAGCAGAATTAACAAAGGTATTTGCCGCATTCGTTATGTGTAAGGTTGCTTTCACAGAGGTAGATCAATCATGTCAGATCATAAATTCAAGGCTTGGAAGGAAGACCTCGTTGCGCGGGTGAAAGCCTATGCCGCTACTGTTGCCTCCAGAGAGGATGCCGCCCTGACCAAAGCAGCTCTCGATCCGGGCAAGGCTCTGGCCTACGCCTTTACCATGCGTTGGCCGGGACACCCGCCTGGGGATACGCCCAAGGTGCAGGTCTCGATCCGGCTGAGCGCCGATCTGCTCGACTATTTTCTGTCGGGTGGTCCTGGCTGGCAAAACCGCATCGAGGAGATCCTGCGCGCCGCGACCGGCGTGAAAAACGAGCACGACAACACGCTGTATTGACTTGCCACGCCAATTCCTGTTTAAGCCGCACATCAATCCGCGACGAGTTTTGAGACTCCGAGCAGCCAACCGGGACCCCGCAAGGGTTTGAACGATCCCGGAGGTCAACACCCGACAGCGCGATGCGCCCTCGGGTGTCATTTTGCTTTGAGCTCATTGCCTTGGCGCGGATCGTACTTACCTTTTGCGGAAACGGGTCCCTGAAAGGATAAAGGAAAACTGGATGTTCGAGAGCTTACAGGAACGACTGGGTTCGATTTTGAACGGCCTGACAGGCCGCGGCGCGCTGTCGGATGCCGATGTAGCGGCCGCCTTGCGCGAAGTGCGCCGGGCGCTGATCGAAGCTGACGTTGCGCTCGATGTCGTCCGTTCGTTCACCGACAAGGTTCGCGCCAAGGCGGTTGGCGCTGACATTGTCAAAAGCATCAAGCCCGGCCAGATGGTCGTCAAGATCGTCCATGACGAGTTGGTCGACATGCTCGGCGCCGAGGGCGTCACCATCGATCTGAATGCGCCCGCACCGGTCGTCATCATGATGGTCGGTCTGCAGGGTTCGGGTAAAACCACCACCACCGGCAAGATCGGCAAGCGCCTGACGGAGCGGTCGAGGAAGAAGGTGCTGCTCGCCTCTCTCGATACGCGCCGCCCCGCGGCACAGGAACAATTGCGTCAGCTCGGCGTGCAGACCGGCGTTGATACTTTGCCGATCATCGCGGGCCAGACGCCAGTCGAGATAGCCGCACGCGCCGTGCAAGCGGCCAAGCTTGGCGGCCATGACGTGGTCATCCTCGATACGGCCGGCCGCACCCATATCGACGAGCCGTTGATGATCGAAATGGCCGACATCAAGAAAAAGGCCAATCCGCACGAAATTCTGCTCGTCGCCGATGCGCTGACTGGCCAGGATGCCGTCAATCTTGCGCGCTCCTTCGATGAGCGCGTCGGCATTACCGGCCTTGTCCTTACCCGTATGGACGGCGACGGCCGCGGCGGTGCCGCCCTTTCCATGCGTGCCGTCACCGGCAAGCCGATCAAGCTGATCGCTACCGGCGAAAAAATGGATGCGCTGGAGGAGTTCTACCCCCGCCGTATCGCTGACCGTATCCTCGGCATGGGCGACATCGTTTCGCTGGTCGAAAAGGCAGCCGAAAACATCGATGCGGAAAAAGCCGCGGCGATGGCGAAGAAGATGCAGTCCGGCAAGTTCGATCTCAACGATCTGGCCGACCAGATCGGACAGATGCAGAAGATGGGCGGCATGGGCGGTATCATGGGCATGATGCCCGGCATGGGCAAGATGAAGGACCAGATGGCTGCGGCCGGTCTGGACGATTCCATTTTCAAACGCCAGCTCGCGATCATCTCGTCGATGACCAAAGCCGAGCGCGGCAATCCCGATTTGCTCAAGCACTCCCGCAAGCAGCGTATCGCCAAGGGCTCCGGCACCAATGCCGCCGACATCAACAAGCTTCTCAAGATGCACCGCCAGATGGCGGACATGATGAAGGCGATGGGCGGCAAGGGCAAAGGCGGCATGATGAAACAGATGATGGGCGGCCTTGGCGCGAAGATGGGTCTTGGTGGCCTGGGCGGCGGCATGGGTGGCATGCCTGACCTGTCCAAGATGGACCCGAAGCAGCTCGAAGCCCTGCAGAAACAGGCGGAAGCCGCCGGTTTCGGCAAGGGCGGCGGCTTGCCGGGCGGCCTCGGTGGTCTGCCTGGTGGACTAGGTGGCCTCGGCGGCGGCATGCCGCGCCTGCCTGGCCTCGGTGGTGGCCTTCCCGGCCTGCCTAAGAAGAAAGGGTGAATATGTCGTCCTCGTCCCTCCCCAAGGAATTGCTCCAGCTGCGCGCCTCCATCGACAATATCGATGCAGCGCTGATCCACATGCTCGCCGAACGTTTCCGCTGCACCAAGGCAGTGGGCGTGTTGAAGGCGAAGAACGGTCTCGCACCAGCCGATCCGGACCGCGAAAAACATCAGGTCGAACGTCTGCGCTCCCTTGCCCAGTCGTCCGGCCTCGACCCTGATTTTGCCGAGAAGTTCCTGAACTTCATCGTCAAGGAAGTGATCAGGCATCACGAAACAACAGCCGCCAAGGAAAACGGCGATTAAAGCAATTCCAGGAAAAGTGTAATGCGGTTTTCCGTCCGGAATTGCGCAAACAAAAAAGATCAACTTTAAGGAGAATACCAATGTCACTGAAAATCCGTCTGGCCCGCGCAGGGTCAAAGAAGCGTCCTTACTACCACGTCGTCATTGCTGACGTTCGTTCACCGCGTGATGGCCGTTTCATCGAAAACGTCGGCTCATGGAACCCGATGCTCCCCAAAGACGGCGACCGCGTCAAGCTCGACGCTGACCGCATCAATTACTGGATCGGCCACGGCGCACAGCCGACAGATCGCGTTCTGCGTTTCCTCGATCAGGCCGGTATCGCCAAGCGCGACACCCGCAGTAATCCTGAAAAGGCATTGCCGGGCAAGAAGGCGCAGGAGCGCGTTGCTCTGGCCAAGCAGGCTGAAGAAGATGCGAAGGCCAAGGTTATTGCCGATGCCGAAGCTGCTGCCGCTGCTGCTGAAGCCGCCAAGGCCGCTGCCGCTGAAGCTGCCGCAGCCCCTGCGGAAGAAGCTCCGGCTGAAGAAACTGCAAGCTGATAATCAGCTTCTGCTATTGACGACGAAACGGGTGGCTTTGCCGCCCGTTTTCGTTTTGAGCAAACTTCACAGAACTGCAAAAAAACTGAAACGTTCTCCGCGCAAAGAAGGAGCAGCCAGCCACTTTGAATCGGCGCATAATCCTTCCTAAAACCGGTTCCGGTTTTGGGGTTATGCGTCAGCCAGCCCGGAGAGAACATTCATGACCAGATCGGCTCCCTTCACCCGCCGCAACTTCCTCGTTTCAACCGGAGCCGTTGCGCTGACCGCCGCATCAGGTCTTGCCCTGCCGTCCTTCTCACGCGCAAGTTCCCGCCCGGTCTTTACCCATGGTGTTCAGTCCGGCGACGTCGACGCGACGACGGGCATGATTTGGACGCGTACCGACCGGCCTGCCCGTGTCAATATCGAAGTATCCACCACTGAAAGCTTTGCAAACGCCTACTCATTACCGCCACTCAACGCGTTTCCCGACAGTGATCTTGCGGTAAAGCAGCTGTTGACGGACCTCGTTTCGGATCAGGATATTTTCTACCGCCTGACTGCAGTTGATCTCAGCGACCTCAATGCCGTTTCGGAACCGATTGTCGGCCGTTTCAAAACCGCCCCTATGGAAAAGCGCAATATCCGCTTTGCCTGGTCCGGCGATACGGTGGGCCAGGGCTGGGGTATCGACGAGACTGGCATGAAGACCTATGCGACCATTGCTCGCCACACGCCGGATTTCTTCCTGCACTCGGGCGATACGATCTATGCCGACGGGCCTCTGGTCGAAGAGACCACCTTGAAGGACGGCACCAAGTGGAAGAACCGCATCATCACCGATGAAAAGCGCAAAGTGGCCGAAACGCTGGACGAATATCGCGGCCAGTGGAAATACAATCTGCTGGACGATCACGTCCGGGCCCTGAATGCCATCTGCCCGACTTTCCTCCAGTGGGACGACCATGAGGTACTCAACAACTGGTCTTCCTCCAAAGACCTGACCGCCGACGATCGCTACACGGAAAAGTCCATCGCGCTCCTGTCTGCCCGGGCCGGCCGTGCCTTTCACGAGATGACGCCGATCCGCTACACTCCTGCTGAACCTGGGCGGGTGTATCGCAAGATCGCCTATGGCCCGCTTCTCGACGTTTTCTTCCTTGATTTGCGTTCCTATCGCGGCCCGAATGGTCCGGACATGGAAGATACGATTACGCCGGAATCCTCCATCCTCGGCGAACGGCAGGTTCGGTGGCTGAAACGCGAATTGCTCAATTCCAAGGCGACGTGGAAAGTCATCGCTGCGGACATGCCGCTGGGATTGATCGTCTGGGATAATGGCAAAGACAAGAAAGGCGCGGAAGCCGTCGCCAATGGCGACAATGGTCCGGCAAAGGGCCGGGAGCTCGAGATCGCCGATCTACTGCGCTTCATCAAATCCGCCGGCATCCGCAACACCGTCTGGTTCACCGCCGATGTGCATTACACGGCTGCGCACTATTACAATCCGGACAAGGCGCAGTTCCAGGATTTCGAGCCATTCTGGGAATTCGTTTCGGGCCCAATTCATGCCGGAACCTTCGGCCCCAACGATCTCGATCAGACCTTCGGGCCGGAACTCAAATTCATCAAGGCACCGACAGCCGAACAGGGACAGAACCTGCCGCCCTCAGCCGGGCTGCAATTCTTCGGCCTTGTCGATATCGATGCGACCAGCGAACAGATGACCGTGCGCCTGATGGACCGTGAGGATGCCGAACTTTACAAGGTGACGCTCGATCCGGTCCGCTCGATCTGATGCTGCCACATCTGAATTCAGTCTGATGAGTCAGCTGGTGTGATTTTCGAGAACCGGAGCGCAGTGGACTTTTTCGTCCATGAGCACCGGAAGCGCAGAAAATTGCATCAGATGCCCATCAGGGTGAAGTCAGCCCACCCCAGGCGGCCATAGCGGCATTGGCCGTCTTCATCAATTGCTCCAGCGACGCGCCGTCGCGCGCCGTGATAGACATGCCATGCTGCACGGTCGCGTAGAATTCGGCAACCTGCTGGAGATCGACCTTCTCCGAAAGCTCACCCTCCCTTACCCCGCGCTCCAACCGCTCGCGTAAGAGCGTCACATTGTCGAGGCGCCGTTCACGCAGCAACGAGCACGGCGTATCCGAGCCTTCCTCGCCGTGCAGCGCGCCAAGCACCACCATACATCCGTGCGGCTGATCCGGACTCGTATGCGACAAGGCCGTCTGCATGAGGAAATCTGTAACGCCCTCTTTTGCTGTCGCCGCCATCGGCAGGGCGTGCTTGATGCGCTGCCCGACCTTGTTCGTATAGAGTTCGACAGCTTCCTTGAACAAACCTGCCTTGCTGCCGAACGCAGCATAAAGACTTGGCGCATTGATCTGCATCGCCTCGGTCAAATCGGCCAAGGAAGCGCTCTCGTAGCCTTTCTGCCAAAAAACCCGCATGGCGCGTTCAAGCGCTGCATCGCGATCGAATGCACGTGGGCGGCCCTTCGGCGACATGGATGTTCCTTTCTGTAGCAATCAGTTCATAAATCACTTGACGGCTTGATGCAAGCATTCTAGGGAGTTCTGTATCGATCATTACAAAAAAGGAATGAGCATGTCTGATCTCGCAAACAAGGTGGCTCTGATCACTGGCGGCAGTCGCGGCATCGGCGCCGCGATCGCATTGAAACTGGCGCAGGATGGCGCCGATATCGCTGTCACTTACACAAGCGCCGCCGCCAAGGCAGAAGAGACCGTCAGGGCTATCGAGAAGCTTGGCCGCCGCGCCATCGCCATCAAGGCGGACAATCTCGATGCAGCCGCTGTCGAAGCGGCTGTCAATGAGACCCACGCGAGGCTCGGCAGGCTGGATATTCTGGTCAACAGCGCCGGTGTCTACTCGATGGATACCGTCGATGCGCTGACGCTCGATGAGTTCGACCGTGTCATGTCGATCCACGTCCGGGCGAGCTTCGTCGCTTCGAAGGCTGCAGCGGCGCTGATGGGCGCAGGCGGGCGCATCATCACCATCGGCAGCAATCTCGGCGAGATCGTGCCATTCCCCGGTCTCATCGCCTATTCAACCAGCAAGGCCGCCCTCACGGGTCTGACCAAGGCGCTGGCACGGGACCTTGGCCCGAGGGAAATCACAGCCAACATTGTCCAGCCGGGCTCGACCGATACGGACATGAACCCCGCCAATGGCGATCACGCCGATGGCCAGCGCGCCCGCATGGCGATACCGCGTTTCGGCCAGGCAAGGGATATTGCCGGTCTTGTCGCGTTCCTGGCTGGTGAGGAAGGCCGTTTCGTCACCGGCGCGTCGCTCACCATCGATGGCGGCGCCAACGCCTGATCAACCTGTGCGCGAGGGTGGATCAGATATCACCCTTGCGCACGAGCTTGCCTTCTTCGGCCTTGTGGAAATATTGCGAGCAGACCAGCCAGCCCTTCAGAGGCCGCAACAGCAGCAGGCTGCCGAGCAGTGTCAAGGGTAGCGTCGTGATGAGATGCACCCAGATCGGCACTTCATACGTCGTTTGCAGCCACAGCGCGAACACCAGAGCCGGGACGGCGACGATCGTCATGGCAAAGAAAGCCGGACCGTCGGCAGGATCGGCAAAGGAATAATCAAGCTCGCAAACCTCGCAGGATGGCGCCAGTTTCAAGAAACCGTTGAACAGGTGCCCCTGCTGGCATCGTGGACAGTGCCCCAGGATCCCGGTCTTCATCGGGTTTTCAGTAGGATGATAGTGAACATGTGACATGATTTCTGCCTTTCAACCCGATTGCAACCGTATGGTTCTCAGAAATCCATATCCATACAATCAGTAATCTCGCCCCAAATACATACTCCTTGTAGGGAGGAAACGAAAGAGAATTCGCTTTATCAGCGACAATTCGACTTGCCATCGCCTGAACTCGCCTGTAATTGTATGGATACTTACCCATACAACGAGTCAGACTATGGCCCTCTGGAAGCCTCGCATCGCCGCCACTTCGAG
The DNA here is from genome assembly GCF_964253365.1 of Phyllobacterium sp. LjRoot231. Classification (NCBI taxonomy): domain Bacteria; kingdom Pseudomonadati; phylum Pseudomonadota; class Alphaproteobacteria; order Hyphomicrobiales; family Phyllobacteriaceae; genus Phyllobacterium; species Phyllobacterium sp. LjRoot231. Next base: position 959,761 of record NZ_CAXUQT020000001.1, on the reverse strand, counting down.
ATACAAGCACCAAGGTATCGTCGATGCTTTGAATGCCGATATCGCCGCTCGCCTGCTGACCTCAGGCGATATGCTGCCGTCACAACGTGAGATTGCGCGCCAGCTCGGAATTGACCTTACCACAGTTACGCGGGCGCTGAACGAGGCGCGGCGTCTTGATCTGATCGAAGCGAGGACAGGCTCCGGCACCTTCGTCAAGACATGGCCCACTCAACCAACTCCGGCTGCCCCGGCGGCCGAACTCGACCTCAGCATGAATATACCGCCGCAACCGGCCGAGGCCGATTTGCATAACCGCATCGCCGGAGGCGTCAGTTCATTGCTCGCCGGCACCTCCAGCCAATTTCTTTCCTATCAGGAAACAACCGGAACGGAAGCCGCCCGCCACGCCGCTGCGCAATGGCTCGCCCCGCGCTTTGGCGGCACACCCTCGACCGATAGGCTCCTCGTTGCATGCGGCGCGCAAAGCGCACTCTTTGCCATTTGCAGTCTCGTCGCCGCCAAGGGCTCGATCTGCGCCGGAACGCTTACCTATCCGGGCCTGAAATCAGTCGCCGCGATCCTCGGGCTCACGCTGCAGCCGCTCGCCATGGACGAACACGGCATCGTGCCGGAGGCATTCGAAGAGTGCTGCCGGAGCCATGCACCCAAGGCGCTCTATGTCGTCCCGTCGATCGACAATCCGACCACCGCTACCATGCCGCTGCCACGGCGCCAGGCCATTGCTGAAATTGCCAGCCGATGCAAGATCGCGATCATCGAGGACGACCCCTATGCGGAGCTCCTCGACCAGCCGTTGCCGGCTATCGCATCATTGGCACCTGACCTTACCTGGCACATCGCTACCCTGTCGAAATGCGCGACGCCCGCCCTGCGCATCGCCTATGTCGTCTGTCCGTCGGCGCTGGACGTTTTGAAGCTGGCCTCCAGCCTGCGTGCCAGCAATCCGGGTGCGTCGCCGCTCTTGGCCGCGCTGGCAACAAGCTGGATCGAAAGCGGCACGCTGCAGCAGATCGCCCGTGCCATACGGGAGGAAAGCCGCGCGCGGCAATCGCTGGCGGCCTCCATTCTCAAGGACTGGACCTATGCCGCCGAGCCGGCGGGACACCATCTCTGGCTCACCCTTCCCGCACAACGGAATGCCGCCGAGTTCGCCGCACTTGCCCGCCGTTCCGGTCTTGGCATCGTGCCTGCACCGGCCTTCAGTGTCGGAAGCTCGTCAGACGAGGCGGTTCGCGTCTCACTCGGCGCAGCACCGGATCGTGCGCGTCTCGAACAGGGATTGCGGCTGCTGGACCGGCTGCTGCATGAACCGCAGTTCAGTACAGGCCTGATTGTCTAGAAGAAGCTTCCCTGTGCCGTGATTGGATGGAAGACCGGCCGGTTCGCCATGCTGGCAAAGACCCGGTGTTCGAGATCGAGCAGAAAGCGTTTGCGCCGCTGCCCGCCGCCATAGCCTGTCAGCGAGCCATCCGCACCAATGACGCGGTGGCAAGGGACCACAATGGCGACGCGGTTTTGCCCGTTGGCCGCGCCGACGGCACGGCTCGAACCCGGTTTGCCAAGATCCCGGGCTATGCTGCCGTAGGTGCGTGTTTCACCATAGGGAATTGCCTGCAGCTTCGACCATATCTGCCGTTGAAACGGCATGCCCGGCAGCACAAGCGGTGTTTCGAACTCGGTGAGCTTACCGGCGAAATAGGCGTTCATCTCCGCCTGGATCTGGTCAAGAATGGCGTTGCGACCGGGTTCGATCGAATAGCCGTAGCGTTTGTCGAGCTCCTCTACCTCACCCGGCAAAGCTGGCCGGTCGTCAAACTCCAGCAATGACAATCCTTCATCGCTCGCCATGGCGATCATTGAACCAAGTGGCGTCTGGATGGACCTCCGCAGCAAAATCTTCATCACGTCAATCTCCGATTCACGCGTGATTCTAGCACTCCGGCGCGCGACGCCCACCCGTTTCAGGAATTCTTGCCGGCAATGTTCACAACCGTACCCGCAGCGTGAAGCGCCTGCATGATATCTGCCGGCGGTTCCTGGTCGGTCACCAGTTCACCGAACCCGCCAAAACCGCAGACCTGAACCAGGCCACGCTTGCCGAATTTCGCCGCGTCTGTGATGGCGATCGAGCGTGCACCGCGCGACAGAACCGTGCGGGCAAATTCCGCCTCTTCCAGGTCGTAGTCGGTCAGTCCGCCAACCGCATCCATCGCACCAACGGAAATGACAGAATGGGCGACACTGAAACGGTTGACATACTCGATAGCCGAGACCCCGAAGGCCGCTCCGCTATCGCTGCGCAACTCGCCTCCCGCCATGAAAACCCTGTTGCCATTTACTGTCGCCAGCGTTCGGGCAATATCGGATGAATTGGTTATAACCGTGAGGTTTCGGTGCTGCAGCAACTCGCGGGCGAGAAAGCTCGTGGTTGTACCAGTGTCCAGCATGATGGATTCGCCGTCCTGGATCGTCCGCGCCACCCATTGCGCAATCATGCGCTTGGCGGTGGCGTTTTCGCGCATGCGGATCTCGAACGGCGCCTCGCCCAGGTGCTGCGGCAGGCCGATGGCACCGTGGATTTTGACGATTATGCCTTCATCGGTCATGGGCTTTACGTCGCGCCGGATCGTCTCGAGCGATACGCCGAGTTTGTGCGCCAGGTCCGCGATCGAGATCGTTCCCTCGTCCTGCAGCAGCCGCTTGATCTCACCGTGTCTTTTGGAATTCATGCCCGAAACCCTAAGCAAGAGTAAATTTTCAACAACATTACCACACGATTCATTCAAATCGGTCACCAAAGCCACAAATCACCACAAAAACCTGTTGACATAGGTGAAATAAAGGCAGAATATCACATTATTAGATAAATGCGTGGTTCGACAGGCTCATCATGAGGGGGAAGTATCCCTGCAAAATAACCAAGAAGCAGATATGGGGATGCATAATAGAAGTCTTTGCCACAGACGGATTCCTGTTCTTGGAGAGCCCACAACCCTCCTTAAACAGACCAGCTTCGTCATGGTGAGTCTGTCGAACCACGCATTTATCAGCCGATGACACCACCTTCCGCTATCAAACAGCGCATCGCCGCCCTGCCTCTCTGGCAAGGCGATATTCATATTGCGCTGTTGAAAGGCGGGATCAGCAATGAGAGCTATGTGGTAGAGGATGCACGGCGCAAATATGTCGTGCGCTTCGGGACGGACTATCCGTTTCACCATGTATTCCGCGACCGCGAGGCGATGACGGCCAAGGCGGCCCATCGCGCCGGTTTTGCCCCCGAACTGTTCCATGCAGGCGACGGCGTCATGGTTACCGCCTTCCTTGGCGCGAGAACCTACGATGCCAGCGATGTCCGCTCCAATATTCCGCGTATCGCCGAAATGATCCGGCAATTCCACACGACCATGCCCGAACATATTCTCGGGCCCGGCTTCATGTTCTGGGTCTTCCACGTCATCCGTGATTATGCCCGGACACTGCAGGCGGGCAACAGCCGCATGGTGCCACATCTCGCCACCTATCTCGCCATCGCGGCGGAAATGGAGGCGGTGCAAAGGCCGCTGCCGATCATCTTCAGCCATAACGATCTCTTGCCCGCCAATATACTCGACGACGGAAACCGCCTCTGGCTGATCGATTTCGAATATGCCGGCTTTTCCACCGGCATGTTCGATCTTGCAGGCCTCAGCTCCAATGCCGGACTCAGCGAGGACGAATCCGAAGCGCTGCTTGAAGCCTATTTTCAAGGCGCCCCCGACCGGGAACTCAAACGCGCCCACGCCGCCATGCAATGTGCCTCGTTGCTGCGCGAAGCCATGTGGAGCATGGTTTCTGAACTCTACCTCGAAGCACCGGGCGTCGATTACGTCGCCTATACCACCGAGAACCTGCAGCGGCTGGATCAGGCGCTTGATCACTATAGAACCACCTACGGAAAGACTGCCCTATGACATTGCCTTCCCATGCCCAGATCGTCGTCATTGGCGGCGGTATTATCGGCTGCTCGACTGCCTACCACCTTGCCAAGGACCACAAGGCCGATGTGGTCCTCCTGGAGATGGGGCAGCTCACCTCCGGTTCTACCTGGCACGCGGCGGGTCTGGTCGGGCAGTTGCGTTCCTCCGCTTCGATTACCCGCGTGCTCAAATATTCCGTTGATCTCTACAAACGCCTCGACGAGGAAACCGGCCTTGCCACAGGCTGGAAGATGACCGGCTGTTTGCGCCTTGCCACCAACCAGGACCGCTGGACCGAGTTCCGCCGCCTCGCAACCACTGCGGGAAGTTTCGGCATGGAAATGCACCTCCTGTCGCCGCAGGAGGTCAAGGCCATGTGGCCGCTGATGCGCGTCGACGATCTCGTCGGCGCGAGCTGGCTGCCAACCGATGGACAGGCCAGCCCCTCTGACATCACACAATCCTTGGCGCGCGGCGCCCGCATGCATGGCGCGAAACTCATCGAGAACATCCGCGTCACCGGCTTCGAGATAGATGGCGACAGGATCGTCAAGGTGAAGACCGATCAGGGCGACATTGCCTGCGAAAAAGTCGTCAACTGCGCCGGGCAATGGGCACGGCAGGTCGGCGAGATGGCTGGCATCAATGTGCCGCTGCAGCCGGTCAAGCATCAATATATCATCACCGAAAAGATCGACGGCCTGTCCTCGAATGCGCCGACCATCCGCGATCCCGACCGGCGCACCTATTTCAAGGAAGAAGTCGGTGGTCTGGTCATGGGCGGTTACGAGCCCAATCCGCAGGGCTGGATGACCGGCGACGTACCCAATGACTGGCAGTTCCGCCTGTTCGACGATGATTTCGACCATTTCGAACAGCACATGCTGCAGGCGATCGAACGTATTCCGGCGCTGGAAACCGCCGGTGTCAAGCAGATGATCAACGGCCCGGAAAGCTTTACGCCCGATGGCAATTTCATTCTCGGCGTCGCGCCGGAGTGTTCCAACATGTTCGTCGGCGCGGGCTTCAACGCTTTCGGCATTGCTTCCGGTGGCGGTGCAGGCTGGGTACTGGCACAATGGGTCGTCGATGGCGAAGCGCCGCTGGATCTCTGGACCGTCGATATCAGGCGCTTTTCCAATTTGCATCGGGACCGCGAATGGGTGCGTGATCGCACGCTGGAAGCCTATGGCAAACACTACACTATCGGCTTTCCGCACGAAGAATATGTGTCAGGCCGTCCAGCCATCGTCTCGCCGCTCTATGAACGGCTTAAAAAGCATCGCGCCGTCTTTGGTTCGAAGCTTGGCTGGGAGCGCCCGAACTGGTTTGCACCGGAAGGCACGCCAGCGGAAGACGTCTATTCCATGGGCCGCCAGAACTGGTTCGACGCGGTCGGCGGGGAACACCGGCAGGTGCGCGAAAAGGTCGGCATTTTCGACCAGTCGTCCTTCGCCAAATTCGAACTGACCGGCAAGGATGCAGGCAAGGCGCTGGACTATATTTGCGCCAATGATGTGGCGAAACCATCGGGTCGCCTCACCTATACGCAGCTCCTCAACACGCGTGGCGGCATCGAGTGCGACCTGACTGTGGCGCGACTTGCCGATGAGAAATTCTACATCGTCACCGGCACCGGCTTCCGCACTCACGACTTCGCCTGGATCCGGGACCATATCGCCAAAGGCCTCGAGGCTAAACTGACCGACATAACCGAGGACTTCGGCACACTGTCGCTGATGGGGCCGAAAGCCCGCGATGTCTTGCGCCAAGTCACCAACACCGATGTCGGCAATAACGCTTTTCCTTTCGGCCATGTCCGCGACATCGAGATCGCCGGGACCGTCGTCCGTGCGTTACGCGTCACCTATGTCGGCGAACTCGGCTGGGAGTTGCATGTGCCAATCGTTGCAACCGGAGCGGTCTTCGACGCCCTGATGCTGGCCGGCGAAGAATTCGGCATCAGGCCGGTCGGCTACCGCGCCCTTGAGTCGTTACGTCTGGAGAAGGGCTACCGCGCCTGGGGTTCCGACATCACGCCGAATGACTCACCTTTCGAGGCAGGGCTCGGCTGGGCGATGAAGCTGCGCAAGGACACTGATTTCCTTGGACGTCAGGCGAGCGAGGCCATCCATGCCGCTCCGCTCAAAAAACGCCTCGCAACATTCACGGTCGTGGACAAGGACGTTGTCCTGCTCGGCCGCGAGACCATCCTGCGCAATGGCCAGCCTGTTGGATATCTCACCAGCGGCGGCTACGGCTATACGATCGATAGCCCCCTCGGATTAGGCTATGTACGCAACGCCGACGGAGTCAGCGATGCGTTCCTCGCCGACGGCAAATATGAGCTCATCGTCGCCAATGAACGCTACGCCGCCGAGATACATCTGGAGCCGCTTTATGATCCCGAAAATGCAAGGGTAAAATCCTAGGGAACTGCCGATCAGCGTACCGGCCGTTACACTTGACCGCATTGAACGTGGAATGAAGCTCTTCATCTGGAGACTTTGAACACACGATCGCGATCCCTCCGCGATTTTTGCGCAAGATGAGTCGAATCTTGTATAAGAATCGGCAAAACCCACACAACAATTGGCGATTCTGGTGCAAGTTTATCAACCGGAACGCGAATTTTACGTGCACGAAGTTGTGTTTTAACGAGCGAATCAAAGGGCTTGACTTTGGCTTTCGACAGGACCAAATGACATCACGCAGACCTGTGTTTACAAGTCCGTGTATCTTCAACCGGAGTTTAATCTCTCATGCCCAACGACGACAGTAGTAGTCGATTGTTTGCGCCGTCAACGGCGATCGTGGCCTGATCTGAGATCAGCTCGCCTCGATCCCCTGTGACGGCGGATCGATAGAAAGGCGAGCTAAAATGAACGATCTTCGCTTCCGTGATGTTGCGGTCAACGCCGAGCCGGCGCCCGCACCAACCATCGCAAAACAGCTTGCAATCATGCATGCTGCCGATGCAATCGAGCTTCTCAACGAGCTCGAACTCCCTGAATCCATTGAGATTCTTGCCGAGATGCCGCATGAGCCCGCCGTCTTGATCCTTGATCAGCCGGAGCTGCATGAGGCTGCCAATATCATAAAGGGCCTGCCCGCTGCCACCGCACGGGAACTGCTCGACGCCATGTCGATCGACCGCGTCACCGACATCTTCCAGCAGTTCGATGCGCAAACGCGTGTCCGGCTTGGCGTCGGTCTCGGGCCCGAGACAACGGCAGCCCTGCGCAAGCTCCTGCGCTATCCGCCACATACGGCAGGCAGCCTGATGACGACCGAATTTGTCAGCGTACCGTCCAACTGGACCGTCGCGCAGACGCTGCAGCACATTCGCGAAGTCGAGCGTTCGCGCGAAACCATTTATGCCATCTATGTCATTGATCCAGCAACGAAAAACCTGCTGCGAGCTGTTGCCCTGCGCCGCCTGATCACCAGCGAACCGGACGCCTCGATCATGAGTGTTGGTCGCGATGTCGCACCGGTAACGGTCGGTCCATTGACCGACCAGGAAGACGTGGCACGGCTCTTCCGCAAGCACGATCTGCTTGCCGTTCCGGTGGTCAATGACAGCAACCAGATCATCGGTATCGTCACCGTCGATGATGTGATCGACGCCATGACCCAGGAGATGACTGAGGATACGCTGAAGTTCGGCGGTATGGAGGCTTTGAACAAGCCTTATATGCAGATCGGCTTCGTGCAGATGCTGCGCAAGCGGGCCGGCTGGCTCGGCGTATTATTTTTGAGCGAAATGCTGACCGCCAGCGCCATGCAGCATTTCGAGGGTGAACTCGAAAAAGCGGTCGTTTTGACCCTTTTCATCCCGCTGATTATGAGTTCCGGCGGTAATTCCGGCTCTCAAGCCACATCTTTGCTCATCCGCGCCCTGGCCTTGCAGGAATTGCGGTTGAAGGATTGGTGGCGCGTTGCCTTGCGCGAAATACCAACCGGCCTCGTGCTCGGCTCTTTCCTCGGGCTGATTGGCGTTGTTCGCATCACGACCTGGCAGATGCTTGGTCTCTTTGATTATGGCCAGCATTGGCCGTTGGTCGCGGTAACTGTCGGCACGGCGCTGGTCGGCATCGTGACGTTCGGATCTCTTGCCGGCTCGATGTTGCCATTTGCCATGCAGAAGCTCGGCTTCGATCCGGCCAGCGCCTCGGCCCCGTTTGTGGCGACACTTGTTGATGTCACGGGGCTGGTGATTTATTTCAGTATCGCCCTGGTGATCCTGTCGGGGACTTTGCTCTGACTTTGCTTCTCAGCCAGAGGCCTGCATGGCTGCCATGCAGGCCAAAACGCTTTGCCCCCTTTCGCAATTGCGAAAAAACATGTATGGAGCGCGCAAATGTAAAGCGGCGCAGCTCAAGTGGCGTCCACAATCCTCCAAAGAGAACCTTATGAAACTGCGCAATATCGCGATCATCGCACACGTTGACCATGGCAAAACCACGCTTGTTGACGAACTATTGAAACAGTCCGGCAACTTCCGTGATAACCAGCGCGTCGGCGAACGGATGATGGATTCCAATGATATCGAACGCGAGCGCGGGATCACGATCCTTGCCAAGGCAACTTCGGTCATATGGAAAGACACCCGTATCAATATCGTCGATACCCCGGGTCACGCCGATTTCGGCGGGGAAGTCGAGCGTATCCTTTCCATGGTCGATGGCGCTATTGTTCTCGTCGATGCAGCCGAAGGCCCTATGCCCCAGACGAAATTCGTTGTCGGCAAAGCACTGAAGGTTGGCCTTCGTCCGATCGTTGCGATCAACAAGATCGATCGTCCCGACGCCCGCCACGAAGAAGTCGTGAACGAGGTCTTCGACCTCTTCGCCGCTCTCGACGCGACTGACGAACAGCTTGATTTCCCGATCCTTTATGGTTCCGGCCGTAATGGCTGGATGGCAACGAACCCGGAAGGTCCGAAGGATCAGGGTCTGGCAGCGCTTTTCGACATGGTTCTCGATCATGTCCCTGCGCCGACCGTTGGTGAAGGTCCATTCAAGATGATCGGCACGATCCTGGAAGCCGATCCTTTCCTTGGCCGCATCATTACTGGCCGTATTCATTCCGGTACCGTCAAGTCGAACCAACAGGTCAAAGTGTTGCACGGAGATGGCGCCCAGCTCGAAACGGGCCGTATCTCCAAGATTTTGGCATTCCGCGGTCTTGAACGCCAGCCAATCGAGGAAGCTCATGCCGGTGACATCGTTGCTATCGCAGGGCTGCAGAAGGGCACCGTCGCCGACACATTCTGCGCGCTTGAAGTGACCGAAGCTCTGCACGCCCAGCCCATCGATCCGCCGACCGTTACCATGTCCTTTATCGTTAATGACAGCCCGCTTGCCGGTACTGAGGGGGACAAGGTAACGAGCCGCGTTATCCGCGACCGCCTGATGAAGGAGGCCGAAGGCAATGTCGCTCTAAAGGTTGAAGAATCCGACGACAAGGATTCGTTCTTCGTCTCCGGACGCGGCGAATTGCAGCTTGCGGTTCTCATAGAAAACATGCGCCGTGAAGGTTTTGAGCTTAGCATATCGCGCCCCCGCGTCGTTCTGAAGAGAGACGAGACCGGTACTTTGCTCGAGCCGATCGAGGAAGTGCTGATTGACGTCGACGAGGAATATTCCGGCACCGTTGTGCAGAAGATGTCCGAACGCAAGGCTGAAATGGTCGAGCTTCGTCCGTCCGGTGGCAATCGCGTCCGCATGGTATTCTACGCCCCGACACGTGGTCTCATTGGCTATCAGTCTGAGCTTTTGACCGATACGCGCGGTACGGCTATCATGAACCGCCTGTTCCGTGCGTACGAGCCCTTTAAAGGCGAAATTGCCGGCCGTACCAATGGCGTTCTGATTTCCAACGACCAGGGCGAGTCCGTAGCCTTCGCCATGTGGAACCTCGAAGATCGTGGCGCAATGATTATCGAAGCTGGTATCAAGGTGTATGCCGGCATGATCATCGGCATCCATTCGCGCGACAACGATCTCGAAGTGAACATCCTGAAAGGCAAGAAGCTGACGAACATTCGTGCCGCAGGCAAGGATGAAGCTGTCAAGCTGACCCCGCCGATCCGCATGACACTTGAACGTGCTCTTGCCTGGATTCAGGACGATGAGCTGATGGAAGTAACGCCGAAATCCATTCGCCTTCGCAAGCTCTACCTCGATCCGAATGAACGCAAGCGCTTCGAAAAGAGCAGCAAAACCGCGGGCGCAGCCTAAATTCAACTGCTATACGTGAAGAAAAAGCGGCGGTCTTCGCCGCTTTTGTTTTTTCGTGCACACCATAAAAAACGTTTCCAATCATAGTTGCGAAACCGCCGGTTGCGGGTCTATGGTTAAAGGACCATGAACACCCATGTGATCGAGATAAGACGAGCCGAATTGGCCGACGCTGTGGCGATCTCAGCCATTCATCTGGCTGCGTGGAAGGGCGCTTATACGGGTATTATCCCGCACCGCGCTCTCAATACCATGTTGGAGCGCCGGAGCGCCAATTGGTGGGCCAAAGCCATCCAGCGCTCGACCCAGATCCTCGTTGCCGATGTCGGCGGCGTCGTTGCCGGTTATGCCACTCTCGGACCCAACCGGGCTCGCCAGTTGCCACAAAAAGGTGAAATCTATGAGCTTTATATCAGGCCGGAGTATCAGGGCTTTGGCCTTGGTTCGCGACTTCTCGGTGCTGCCCGCCGCAACCTTGGTGATCAGGGCCTGAAAGGTATGGTCGTCTGGGCACTAGAAGACAATGATCTCGCTGTTTCATTCTATCAGGGTGCAGGTGGCCGCGACGTTGCCGAGGGCGTCGAGTGTTTTGAAGGCAAGACTCTGAAGAAGATCGCTTTTGTCTGGAACTGATGCCGTATCAGATTCTTGATTCACTGCTCAAGTCGAGAGTTGTGTTTTGCCATTCGCACTCAATGAGCCTATCAATCGCTTCCCTGAACCCCAAGAAGCGACGGCATTGTTGCGCCGCGGCATAAAAATCAGTACAGGACTTCCATACTAACAAGGACACTGAAAATATGCGCATCGATGCCATTTCTGTCGGCAACAATCCCCCTGAAGATGTCAACGTAATCATCGAGGTTCCGGTCGGTGGTCAACCGATCAAGTACGAGCTCGACAAGGATTCGGGCGCGCTGTTCGTAGATCGCTTCCTGCACACGCCCATGACCTATCCAGGCAATTACGGCTTCGTGCCGCATACCCTGTCGGATGACGGCGATCCCATCGATGTGCTGATCTGCAATACCCGCGCGCTCATGCCTACCAGCGTAATCAATGTGCGCCCGATCGGCGTTCTTGTCATGGAAGACAACAAAGGACAGGACGAAAAGATCATTGCCGTTCCTTCGCCTCACCTGACGTTGCGCTACGAAAAGGTGCACAACTACACCGATCTGCCGGACATCACCCTGAAACAGATCCAGCATTTCTTTGAGCACTATAAGGATCTGGAGCCCGGCAAATGGGTGAAGATCGGGGATTGGGGCGATGAAGATGCCGCCCGCCAGCTCATCACCGAAGCAATCGAACGTCACAACGCCAAGAAGGTCTGATAATCAGACTTCGGGCGGTGCGAGAATCGCAAGCTTCAAAGCCAGTTCCTCCGGATCGCCCGAAATTCTTACCTGCTTCAGCCGCGAAGTTGCTCCGGTGGCAATCATTACGTCTCGCGGCGCAAGACCCAGCCATTTTGCCAGCAACTTTACCAGCGCGGCATTGGCCTTTCCGTCTTCGGGAACCGCACGCACCCGTGCTTTCAGGTGACCGCGCCCGTCGTCCGTCGCTTCCACCCCTTCAATCGCATCCTTTGCAGATTTCGGTGTCAGGCGCACAAGGAGCGTGATCCCGTCACGCTCCTTGCGAAAATACAATGGCGTTCTCGTCAAACCAGAATCGGTGCGATCGTGGTCCAGAGAAACTGGCGAACGAAGAAGATAATCAGTAATAGGACTATCGGAGAAATATCGATCCCGCCGAGATCAGGAAGAAAGCGGCGGATGGGCCGAAGGGCCGGCTCGGTGACGCGATAAAGGAAGTCCCCTACAGAAGCAACAAACCGGTTGCTCGAATTGATCACGTTGAACGCGTAGAGCCATGAGAAGATCGCGCTGGCGATAAGGATCCAGGTATAAATGTCGAGGGCCAGATCGATGGTGCGGATGAGGGCGAGCATACAGGTCTCCTAAGATTTCCACGACATGTAGCGATTGGCTGGCTCACGAGCAAGAGGGCGTGATAAACGCGGGCGCTAAACACCCCATCCAGATGCTATCACGACAGTATTCGTTGTTTGACTATTCAGGCTATCGACGGTGCCTATGGTATTACGATCTGTTGATCTTGACCGATATTGTTGAATTTAAAAAACAGGAATAAATTTGCGTTTGTGATTCGGGCTATCCCGGCCTGCTCTCCATCCTAGGGGGTTTCCATGCTCAATAAACTGTCGGCCGAATTCTTCGGCACATTCTGGCTTGTCTTGGGCGGCTGCGGCAGCGCTGTTATTGCCGCTGCATTTCCGGACGTCGGTATCGGTTTGCTTGGTGTTTCCTTTGCGTTTGGTCTTACGGTTCTAACCATGGCCTATGCGGTCGGCGGAATTTCCGGCGGCCATTTCAATCCCGCTGTTTCGCTCGGCCTTGCCGTTGCGGGACGCTTCGACTTCAAGGATCTCATTCCCTACTGGATCGCGCAGGTTGTCGGCGCCATTGTTGCTGCTGCCGTTCTATATCTGATTGCATCAGGCAAGGCCGATTTTACAGCGGGTGGCTTTGCTTCCAATGGTTATGGCGACCTTTCGCCCGGCAAGTATGGCTTGACCGCTGCGCTTGTCGCGGAAATCGTGTTCACTGCCTTCTTCATCATCATCATTCTCGGCGCGACGTCTGCTTCAGTTCCGGCTGGCTTTGCGCCAATCCCCATCGGTCTTGGCCTGACGCTGATCCATCTGGTTTCGATTCCGGTGACAAATACCTCCGTTAATCCGGCTCGTTCCACAGGCGTCGCTCTTTTTGCCGAAACCGCCGCGCTCGGCCAGCTTTGGCTGTTCTGGGTTGCCCCGCTCATTGGCGCGGCACTCGGCGCTATCATCTGGAAATCCCTGCTCGGTAAAGATTCGGAAACTTCTGTTACAGCAGCTGCAAGCGCAGCTTGATAAAAATGGGCCGGTTAAAACCGGCCCATTTCATTTGCCCAATCGTATAATATTTCTGATTTGCTTATCCCTTTTCACGGCAAACTCGTCTAAAAGAAGCCTCCCGATTCCGGAGCCTTTCAACGAAATGACCATCTCCGAAACGAATGCGGCTCACGATCGTTATGCCGCGTTTCGCCATTCGTCCTTTACCCGCTATTGGCTGGCACGCTTCTTCGGCTCCTTTGCCATACAGATCATCAGCGTTTCCGTCGGCTGGCAAATCTATGATTTGACGCGCGATCCCTTCTATCTTGGCATCGTCGGGCTCGTACAATTTGCGCCATCGCTGCTGCTGGTGCTCGTTACCGGTGCGGCTTCCGACCGGTTCGGGCGGCGATTGATCATGGGGCTTTCGTTGTGCGTCGAGGTGATCTGTGCCGCTCTGCTGCTCCTATTGACAACAACCCACCTGTTTGCGCCGGGGCTCGTTTTCATCATTCTGGCGGGCTTTGGCATTGGCAGAGCGTTCCTTGGACCCGCATCCTCGTCGTTAGTCGTCAATCTCGTGCCAACGGAGACATTTTCCAACGCCGTGTCGTGGAATTCCTCAGCCTGGCAGATTGCAACGATCGTCGGCCCGGTTGCGGGCGGCCTTCTCTATGGCGTTTCACCCATCGCCGCCTATGGGGTGGCCTGTGTCATGCTCATTACTGCTGCCATCAGCACGTTTTCCATTCCAAAACCGGCCCAGCACACGCTACACGAAAAGAGGTCGCTCCGGACTCTGTTGGCGGGCTTCCACTACATCTGGAAAGAAAAAGTGGTCCTCGGTGCGATCTCGCTCGATCTGTTTGCTGTGCTTTTGGGCGGAGCCGTGGCACTCCTGCCGGTCTATGCGCGCGATGTATTGCAGCTCGGCCCATGGGGGCTTGGCATGCTGCGTGCTGCGCCTGGCATCGGTGCCATCCTGACTGCCGTCTGGCTGACCGGCCATCCCATTCGCGACCATGCGGGTATTATCATGTTCGCGTTCGTCGCTCTTTTCGGTTTGCTGACGGTAATGTTCGGCATATCCGATATTGCCTGGTTGTCGATCATGGTGCTTGCGTTGATGGGTGCGGCCGACATGATCAGTGTCTATATCCGCGAAACGCTGCTGCAATTGTGGACGCCCGACCACGTGCGGGGCCGTGTCAACGCCGTGAACATGGTTTTTGTCGGCGCCTCCAATGAGCTTGGCGAATTCCGTGCTGGCGTCATGGCTTCGCTCATTGGAACCGTGCCGGCAGTCGTCTTCGGTGGTCTGGGAACAGTGGCTGTTGCCGGCCTTTGGGCCTATTGGTTTCCGCAATTGCGCAAGGCGCGCAATTTGCAGGGCAGGACCTGAGTGGTCCATCTCAAACCAGTACAGGCTCTCCAAAAATCGTCGCTAGGAAGCGATGCAGCCACGCCTTGAGAACCGCGTCATGGATCATCCTGCCGTCCAGATGATCCCGGCCCTGCTGCGCGCCGCATAAGGTAAATCGTTCCGAGCCTCGCACGACCCAACGATGCATCATGGCGCGTGTCAGTTCCGCATGGAACTGGACGCCCCAGGCATTCTTGCCATAACGGAACGCCTGGTTGGGATAGGAACTGCCGGTCGCGAGCAAAGTTGCAGTCTGCGGCAGCTCAAAGCCTTCGCGATGGAAATGATAGACCATCGACGGCCAGTCCATTAGGGCGCGACCGGCTTCCGTCGGTTCGAGGGGATACCAGCCGATTTCGACAAGACCATCCGGATGAGGACCAACGCGGCCGCCGAGGTGGTTGGCAAGCATTTGAGCACCGAGGCAAATGCCGAGAAAGGGCTTGTCCTCGGCAAGAGGCACGGACAGCCAATCTGTTTCCGCTTGCACAAAATCTTCGGGATCATTGGCGCTCATCGGACCACCGAAGATGATGGCTCCTGCATGGTCTTCTAGTGTTTCCGGCAATGGATCGCCGAGGGGCGGGCGGCGAATGTCGAGGGCAAAACCCGCTTCGAGCAGCAATTGGCCGACGCGGCCGGGACTGGAACGTTCCTGGTGCAGCACCGTCAGGATTTTGGGACGCTGCGACTGTCCACCTTCCATCCAGCCAGTTTGGTACATGCGCCTTGGTCCTATTCCTCTTGCACCGTCTGTTTGGCGCGAAGCGCCGCCCTTTGCTTCACGGTCACCCGGTCGCGGGTCGATACGCCGATCAACTCCGCCACACGCCAGACGACATTGTCCTCGAGTTCGTGCGCGCTTCCGTCGGCAAAGACAACGTCCCACATGAGCTCAATGAATCTGATGCGAGCCTCTTCGTCAAGATTGCGCTTGATGATGCTGGTGAAACTGTAAAGGTCGACCGCCTCCTGGTCGGCCTGTTCGCCATCGTCGAGAAGACGCTTTAGCGCCTCACCCTTCAGGCCATAGGCTTCGGAGATCAGTTGTGAGACGCGTTTGCGTTCCACCTTGCCGCGCTCGCCATCTGCGTCCATCACATGGAACAGCAAGGCCGCTGCCGCAAGACGCGGATCTTTCCTGGAGAAATGCTCCTTACTGTTTTCGCCGGACGGTAAGGATTTGAAAAACGTCACGAGACGGTCGAGCATAAAGGAAATCTTTCGGGGTCTATTTGAATGGCACTGATCCACCCATATAGCTGTTTATGCGCCTGAACCACTGTACATCTTGCCGCAAAGACGACACAGACCTTCACGTTTCGATGATTAGAAAAGCCGGAACTTCTTGTTTGACCGCTCCGCTCCATCTTCAGGCCGAACGCCCGGGTCATCTGGTACAGGGAAGGCGAGTTCCTCGTTCTGCTCCTTGGATTTCATCGGCTTTTCCGGAAAAGCAGGCAAAACGGAAGCAATTCTCTCCGGATTGACCGTTTCTGTCGGCTTCGAGACCGACCGTTCCCCAGGCTTTGCCGGTGATTCAAATTGCACGATTTCGGCATCCACGACATCCGCATGGTCGCGATCTTCCTTGGAAATTGGTTTTTTCGCTTCCAGAACCACTGGCTTGGCCGGTATGAGCGGCTTCACTTCTTCGCGAGGTCGCGCTGGTTCTGTTGCCAACGCCCTGTCGAAATCATCGCCGGAATCGATGACTGGACCGAGCTGTTCGACCGGAACCTTCCATTCGAAGGCATTGAGTCTGCCCGTTACCGGAGATGCAGGCGCCCAGCGTTCGGACACATAGCCGTCTGCCGTCCACGCTGGATCGCGTGGCGCTTTGACGGCACGCGACAGCCATTGCCGGACGCGGCCCTGATCGCCGGTTTGCGCTTCTTCGATGTCAGCCAGCAGAAGGTAGGCACTCTCGCGCGGTGCAGTGCGGAGCACCGCTTCCGCCGCCTCCCGCGCTTCCTTCAGTTCGCCAGCCGCCAGCGCGGAGTGGGCGATGGCGAGGCTCGATTCGGGATGATGCGGATAGAGCGATGCAAGATGCCGGGCGCGTTTCAGACGATCGATCACCGAATCGCCAAGCCGTGCGTGCACATAGGTTTCTGCAACCTCCGGATGCGGTTCCTTCTTCCAGCTGTATTCCAGGATTTTGGATCCTTTGCGCAAATCGCCTTGGCTGAACAGCGCCTTTGCCGCGATAATAGCAGCCGGTATGAGATCAGGCGCGAGTTTGTTGGCCTCGATGGCGATCGGTTTGGCACTCGCCGGATCGCTTTCGAAGGTTTCGATCGCCTTGGCCGCCAGGAGTGCAGCGCGCTCACGCTTGGCCTTCTCCTTGTCGATCTGCTTGGTCGCTTTCTGCTTTTCGAGCAGCAGGAGCGCTCCGTCCCAGTCGCCATAGGTGGTTTTCTGGCCAAGTGCGGCCGACGCTGCCCATTCGACATTGGGAGCCAGCAAAGCAGCTTCCTCGGCGTAATGTCTTGAGGCATCGCGTGCGCCAAGGCGCTGCGCTTCGAGGTAAAGTCCCCGCAGCCCGAGGAGCTTCGTTTCGGGATCGTCGAGCATAGTTTCGAACTTGGCCCGCGCAGCCTCGGCGCGCCCCTCCAGCATGGCCGCCTGCGCATCGAGCAGCTTGATGAGCGGCTCCTGATCGACGTTCAGCAACTTTTCCGCCTGCTTGATCATTCGGCGTGCGGTCTCGCCATCACCAGCACCTGCTGCGATCAGGCCTGTCGACAGCGACTGATAGCCCCGATCACGTTTGCGCGCACGGAAATGACGGCGCAGCGCGTAGGGCGATGTGACGAGGCTCTTGACAATCCACCAAGTCAGCATGACTGCAGCGACAATCGCGACAATCGCAGACGCTGCCACCATTAGAGTGACCTTGTATTGCATGCCGGCAAGGGTAACGACGAGATCGCCCGGCCGATCGGCTAGCCAAGCAAAACCAACACCGAGTGATAGGACAACGAGGAAGAAGAACAGAATACGGATCATGATCTTGCTCCTAGTTAGCCGTTGCCGGGGACTTTATGCCAGTCAAGGCATCGGACAAAACCTTCGACACGACCTCTCCGGCCCTTTGACGCGCCTTCATGGCGTTGGCAAAGTCGCCCGAGACCGCCTTGGCATTTTCCGGCAGCTTTTCCCATTCGGCAACAGCGGCGCCAAGATCGCCTACGTTCAAGTGCGCTTCAATTCGGGCAGTAATCGCGTCAACGCCCTCGCCCTCGACCATGCCAACAGGACGCGCCTGCACCAGGCTCGTCGCGCTTGCCCATAAGCGATCGACCACTCCGGCATTGGGATCGACTGTATGAGCGCTTGCGATGATTTTGGGAGCGACTTCAGCGAATTGGCCTGCCAGCATGCCGACCGTCGGAATGCCTTTTGTAGCAGAGGCACGAAGTATCTCAACGTCTCCCGCTGCTGGCGCGACCGCGAGATAGGTGTCAAGCTCGGCCGCGAAGGGCTCACCACGATCGATAGCGGCTTTCAGCCCCGTTGCGGCCATAGCCAGCGCCATATTAGTTTGATCAGACTTGTCGTTGACCTTTGCCTCCAGGGCGTTCAGACGTTCCGTAGCGCCCGCTGCGGCGCCGCCAGCCTGCTCTGCCTGCTGCTGACTGCTGTTGAGCTTCGTTTCCAGAGCGGCAATGCGCGCATCGATGGCGTCAGTGTCAACGGGAGAGGCGGAGCCAGCACTTTTCTGGATATCTGCGACACTTTGCTTGATCGTGTTGAGCTCAGCGGAGAGGCCCGAAACTTGGCCTACCGCCTGCTTGGCGTTTTCCACGGCACCATTCAGCGCCACCTGCGCGCCTTCATCCAATGTCTGCGTCACTGCTGGCACGTTGCGCAATTCAGCTATCTGCTGCTCGAGCGCCGAAGTATCCGCCTTTGGTGACGGCAGCACACCGGCCCACTGCAGGACAGCAGCGCCGACAAGGGCTACAACGCCGCCAATGAATCCCGACGCCAGGCGGCCAAGAGGATCGTTTGCCTTTTGGTTCGATCGGGCTGAGGCTGACACGGGTTTCGAATCGCCAGAGAATTCCTCCCGTCCGAACGCCTGTGTTTCGTCCGGCGCGCTGGAAATCGCCGGTTGCGCCTCTTCGACAGTTTTATGTTCTGCCTCCACCATCGGCTCGAAGCCAACCGGCTCCGGTTCCGGTACATTTTTTGACTTGAGTGATGTCTCTATCACGGAGGACGGCACCAGTTCGATCGTCACCGGTTTACGGGCAGATTTCGAATGACGCGGAACTGAGGATTTGGCCATGAAAACTCTCTCAAAACGGATGGTTCGATGCAAATCCAAAGCTAGCAAGGAAGTTCTGTTAGTGGAACCATCCGTTTGCTTTGCTGGCAAGACAGCAAATGGTACTACGCTGGAAGCAGATCAAACAATGCGGCCTCGTTCGGTCGCTTTGCAACAGAAATAGATGTAATTTTTTTGCCCTCCAGAACATCGGCAATGCGATTGGATAGACAAATAAACTTTGTATTTTCAAAAAGATAATCAAATTCTACTCGTTCCAACAATTGCAAAAAAGCCTCTGCCCCCCTGCGGGAATAGAGCAGGCAGATATTAACGCCCCGATTGCTGAAAAAATCGATCAAAAAATCAGTTGAGTAACTGACTGAGTCCGTGCCGTAAACGGGAAGTGGATCAATTTGCCTTCCGTGTGCCAAAATGGATTCCTCGAAATCCGGCGCCCGCACCCGGCCAGTGAGATAAAGGATGCGAGCGCCCGGTTTCACCGAAATATCGAGCGTTTCACCGAGGGAGTCGCCGTCGCCATCACCGACCGACACATTTTTGAAGCCTATCCTCCGCGCCAAATCGGCGGTCACATCGCCCACGACGAAACAGGGCAGATCGAGGATAGAACCGAGAAACTCCTCCGGAGCGTGCCGAAGTGCGTTGGCGCTGGTTATCGCAACCGCATCGAATGACCTGGCAGGCAGAGTAACAGGCACTGGCGCAATTTCGGTTAACGGCAAGACAAGCGGCTCATAACCCAGGCCACGCAGGCGCTCGGCGGTTCTGGTCGCGCCCGGCTGTGGCCGTGTGACCAAAACCGTTTTCGCCATCAGAACCAGTCCGTGAAGAAATGTTGCCCGGCGAGCTTGCGCACTCGCAACGCTGCATCGCGCCCGATCTCAGCAGCATCAGAGAACGCACCCTCACCTGTGACCTCATGCGCCTCACTGCCATCTGGCAGGAGAATCATACCGTGGAACTGAAGCCTCTCTCCCGAGATTGTTGCGAGGCCGGCAATCGGCGTACGGCAGGAGCCGTCGAGAGCCCCAAGGAACGCGCGTTCGCACGCGAGCGCCGTTGACGTTGGCAGGTGGTTGAGGGGTGCTAAGAATGTATCGATGCGATCATCGCCAATACGGCTTTCCACCGTAATCGCGCCTTGTCCCGGTGCTGGCGGAAAAGCTTTGGCATCCATCAATTCGTTAGCCACATGGCCAAGGCCGAGGCGCTTCAATCCGGCATAGGCAAGGAATGTCGCATCCACCTCGCCATCCGCGAGCTTGCGCAGACGTGTTTCGACATTGCCGCGGAAATTAACAACCTTGAGGTCAGGACGAGCACGCAGGATCAGGGCCTGCCGCCGCAGGGATGCGGAACCGACGACTGCCCTATGCGGCAGGTCGAGCAACCTCTTGACGTCCCGGCCAATAAAGGCGTCGCGCGGGTCTTCGCGTTCGAGGAAGACAGAGAGGTGCAGCCCTTGTGGCAGAAAGGTCGGCATATCCTTTGACGAATGCACAGCGAGATCGATGCGCCCGTCGGCAAGCTGTTCCTCGATTTCGAGCGTGAACAGGCCTTTTCCGCCGACTTCAGCCAAGGGCCGATCCTGTATCCGGTCACCACTGGTAGAAATAATCACGATTTCGATGTCTTCTTCGCGAAGTCCGTGGGCCTTTATCAGAAGGTCACGCGTCTCACGGGCTTGTGCGAGCGCCAGCGCACTCCCACGTGTACCGATCTTGAGCGTTTTTGTTTGCATTAGCCGCTGTCCGTGTTACGCGAATTCGAGTTAAGCGTTCTACTAACGACCTTTTATCAGGTCGACAATGCGGCGAAGGATATCAGGTTTATCGATGCGGGTACTAGGTATTGAGACAAGCTGTGACGAAACGGCAGCGGCGATAGTCGAGCGCGATGATCAAGGCCGCGGCCGTATCCTGTCGAACGTTGTCCTGAGCCAGATTGATGACCATGCGCCCTATGGCGGTGTGGTACCGGAAATTGCCGCGCGCGCCCATGTCGAGGTGCTTGATCGATTGATCGGCCAGGCGTTGCACGAAGCGCAAATAACATTGGACGATGTCGATGCGGTGGCTGCCACAGCCGGTCCGGGCTTGATCGGCGGATTGATTGTCGGTCTGATGACCGGAAAGGCGATCGCAATGGCCGGTCAGAAGCCTTTTTACGCCATCAATCATCTCGAAGGCCATGCGCTGACCCCGCGCCTGACTGACCGCATTGATTTTCCTTATTTGCTGCTGCTGGTCTCCGGCGGCCACACACAGATGGTTCTGGTCAAGGGGCTAGGCGATTATGAACGGCTAGGCACGACCATCGACGATGCTCTCGGTGAGGCATTCGATAAAACCGCCAAGCTGCTCGGCCTGCCCTACCCGGGCGGTCCCGAGGTGGAAAAAGCGGCTTTGCTCGGCGATCCCGGCCGCTTCACCCTGCCGCGTCCCCTGAAAGGTGAGGAGAGACTGGATTTCTCCTTTTCAGGTCTAAAAACAGCTGTGCGGCAACTGGCGACGACGTTGGAGCCGCTATCACAGATCGACGTCAATGATATTTGCGCCGCCTTCCAGACTGCAGTTGCCGATACCTTAAATGATCGCGTTTCGCGCTCATTGCTGCGGTTTCGCGCTAGTTTCCCGAACGTGAAGGAGCCCGCATTGGTTGTTGCCGGTGGTGTTGCCGCAAACACGGTCCTTCGCGACTGCCTGCAGCGCCTATGTTCGGATAATGGCTTCCGCTTCATCGCGCCGCCCATGGCGCTGTGCACCGACAATGCCGCCATGATTGCCTGGGCAGGTGCCGAACGGGCTGGTGTCACGCCCGCCGATTCGCTCGATATTGCGCCGCGCTCGCGCTGGCCGCTAGACATGCATTCAACCCCTTTGATCGGCGCAGGCCGCCGCGGAGCCAAGGCATGAGCCGCAAGCCGTCGATTGCCGTAGTTGGAGGCGGCGCCTGGGGCACTGCGCTCGGGACAATGGCTGCCCGTAACGGCAACGCTGTCAGGCTTTATGCACGTGATGCCGCTGTCGTTAAGTCCATCAATACCGACCATCGCAACGATGCCTATCTACCGGGAATCGAACTCCACCCCACGCTCACGGCAAATACGAACGCTCGGGAAGTTCTAAACAATAGCGACCTCATTTTATGTGTTATTCCAGCGCAAGCGCTCGCTGGCGCTATGCAGCAATTGAAAGACCTGATTCCGTCCTCCACGCCGTTGGTGATCTGTGCCAAGGGCATCGAGCGCCATAGCGGTCTGCTGATGTCCGATCTGGTCGCCAAGATTATGCCCGATCAGGCTCTTGGAGCCCTCTCAGGGCCAAGTTTCGCAACCGACGTGGCAAAAGGATTGCCAACCGCGGTCACAGTCGCGGCACGCAGTCAGGCGCTTGCCGACCGCATTGCCCTAATGCTGTCTGGCCCGACTTTCCGCTGTTATTCGACCGATGATCTCACCGGTGTGGAAATCGGTGGTGCACTCAAGAATGTGCTCGCCATTGCCGCCGGGGCAGCGATAGGCCGCGGTTTTGGCGCCAGTGCTCAGGCGGCGCTCGTCACCCGCGGTTTTGTCGAATTGCGCAGGATCGGCCAGGCTATGGGCGCAAGGCCGGAGACGATCATGGGGCTGTCCGGTCTCGGCGATCTCATGCTTACTTGCTCTACGCCGCAATCGCGCAATTATTCCTATGGGCTCGCGCTCGGACGGGGCGAGGATCTGACAGGCCGACCGTTAGCGGAAGGCGTGGCCACGGCTGCCATCGCTGCGGAACTTGCCGCCCGTAACAATATCGAGGCGCCGATCATTGCGGCCGTCGCGCAGATACTCGACCGCCACATCACCATCGACGAGGCCATGGAGGCGCTGCTGGCGCGGCCGCTCAAGAATGAGAGTTAAACCAGGAGACTACGAATGCTCTATGCCCTTCTGTGCAACGACAAGCCTGATCATTTGCAATTGCGCCTCGACACGCGCGCCGTTCATCTGGATTATTTGAACAGCCTGGGTGATCGCCTGAAATTTGCCGGGCCGTTCCTTGGCGATGATGCCAAGCCGAACGGCAGCCTGGTTGTTATTGAAGCCTCCGATCTGGCTGTTGCGAGGGAGATGGCGGCTAACGACCCCTATGCCAAGGCTGGGCTTTTCGCCTCTGTCGACATCCGTCCCTGGAATTGGGCAATCAAGAATCCGGACAACAAATAGGACCTAAAATGGCATTCTGGCTATTCAAATCCGAACCTGACTCATGGTCTTGGGAAAAACAAAAGGCTGCAGGTGCCAAGGGCACCGAGTGGACCGGCGTGCGCAACTATCAAGCACGCAACAATATGCGCGCCATGCAGATCGGCGACAAAGGCTTCTTCTACCATTCGAATGAAGGGCTGGACGTCGTCGGCATCGTCGAGGTTTGTGCCCTCGCCCATCACGATTCGACCACTGACGACCCACGCTGGGAATGCGTCGATATCCGCGCCGTCAAGGATGTGCCAATTCCAGTAACCTTGAAGGACGTCAAGGCTAATCCAAAGCTGGAAAAGATGGCGCTGGTTACGTCCATGCGGCTATCGGTACAACCGGTAACGCCGGACGAATGGAAAGAGGTTTGCCGCATGGGCGGGCTGGTTCCAGCACCCGAATGACCTCATCCCGTGGTTGAGCCTGCTCTCGATCCTGACAGCGACCGCTATCGCCGGTTCGTTCTGGCGAATACCACTTTGCAATCACCCCCGCATGTGCCGGAGATCAAGCTCTATCTCGCCGATGAAGCCCATGACCTCTGGCACCGTACAGAAGACGAACTGGCAACAATCGGCCTGCCGCCACCTTTCTGGGCCTTTGCCTGGGCTGGTGGCCAGGGCGTGGCGCGCTATGTGCTCGACCATCCCGAAACAGTTGCAAACGCTGTTGTCCTCGATTTCGCTTCTGGCTCCGGTCTGGTCGGCATTGCTGCTGCTCAGGCGGGAGCGAAGCGTGTCATCTCCTGCGATATCGACCCGTTTGCCCGCCCGGCGATCGCTCTGAACGCCGGTGCAAATCATGCAACAGTCGAGATTCGAGTCGATGATCTGATTGGCAGCGACGACAATTGGGATGTCGTTCTGGCCGGTGACGTTTTTTATGACAAGCTACTGGCCGACAGACTTATACCTTGGTTCACTGCGCTGGCTGCCCGCGGTGCGAACATCATCGTCGGCGATCCAGGCCGTTCCTATTTCCCGAAGAACCTATTGGAATCACTTGCAGTCTACACAGTTCCAGTGACCCGGGTCCTCGAAGACGCTGATGTGAAACAAACAACCGTTTGGCGCTTCGAGCGCTAGCACAGTACGCGAATGACCGTCTGAGCTGAAAGATAAGGCAAGAGCCTGTCCATATCGGCGCGGCTCAACGCTATACAGCCCTCCGTCGGCGTGTAGCCCGATCGTGCAAGGTGAAAGAAAATGGCGCTACCCTTGGCTCGGCGCCGCTGATTGATGTTCCAGTCCATGACGATGCAGATGTCGTACAAATTATCCTTGCGCCACATGGTTTCGTGACTTGCACCATAGGGAATCCGGACTTTCCGGTTGTAATTGCGATCATTGCTGACCTCGCACCAACCGTCGTCGCGACGTAGAGCTCTCAGCGGCAGTGTACATGAACTGTGCACCTTCTTGTCGGGCCGTTTGAAACCATAGAGGAGACGCATCCGTGCCAATGGCGTTGCGCCGTCGCCTTCGCGCTTGAAGGCAGTAATTCCGCCCTTGCCCAGCGCACAGCGCAGAACCATGTTGCCTGCGATCAGCTGACCTTGGCTTGCATGGCCCGGCCTTCGACGAACATCAATTATTTTCAAGGACCTGCGACTCACACTTGCCTCATAAAAAGCATTTTTATGTCAGACTGATGCGCCGCATAACCAATATCAAGTCGATCCCCTTTCTTTCCTGTACTATTCGACTTAAATTCCAACGACTTCTTTCCATCTGCGGGAGATCCGATGACAGCGCGCACCATTCTTATCGTCGATGATGATGCAGACCTACGAGCCATTCTGGTCGAACAGCTTAGCCTCTATGAAGAATTCCAGATCATCGAGGAAGACAATGCCACCAAAGCCATTCAGACAGCGAGAAACGGCGTCGTCGATCTCCTGATCATGGATGTCGGATTACCCGACATGGACGGGCGCGAGGCGATCAAGCTTTTGCGTAAAGGCGGCTTCAAAGCCCCGGTCATCATGCTGACCGGCCATGACACTGATTCGGACACCATCCTTGGCCTTGAATCAGGCGCCAACGACTATGTGACCAAGCCTTTCCGCTTCGCCGTCCTGTTGGCGCGCATTCGGGCACAACTCCGCCAGCATGAGCAAAGCGAGGACGCAACATTCGTTGTCGGGCCTTATACGTTCAAGCCCGGACAGAAGATGCTCATCGATGCAAAGGGGGGCAAGATACGGCTGACTGAGAAGGAAGTCGCTATAATCAAATATCTTTACCGCGCGGGCGGCAAGGTCATTACAAGGGATGTCTTGCTTGAAGAGGTGTGGGGATACAACTCTGGGGTGACGACGCACACGCTGGAGACGCATGTGTACCGGTTACGGCAGAAAATCGAGCATGATCCATCCAATTCAACCATACTCGTCACCGAAAGCGGGGGATACAAGCTCATTCCTTGATGCCGCTTGCTGCGCCATGCCTCTTTTTTGAGGCATAAAGGACGCAGCACATTAATGATTTGCGCATAATCCCTTCAAAAATCGAAGGTGATTTTTTGGGGTTATGCGCGGCGCCAATCTAGGTATATGTCTGTTATTGCATGGCAATTGAAGATGATATTCGCATTCTGGAGACGGTGGGGCTGTTCGAGACGTTTACGCGCGACCAGTTGCGTCTGCTCGCCTTCGGCACAGAGCGGCTGGTTTTGCGCGAAGGCCGTGAACTCTACCGCGAGGGTCAGGCCGCAGATTGCGCCTATGTCATTGATCGTGGTGACATTTCCCTGTTTCGCGAAGGACCATCCGGCCGCATAATCCTGAAGACAGTCGGTCCTGGCGCCGTCCTCGGCGAAATGGCGATCATCGCCCAGACCAAGCGCCTGACCAGCGCCATGGCCGAATCCGAGACCGAGGTCATCCGGCTCAATCGTTCGCTTTTCCGGCGTATTCTCGAGGAATACCCCGAAATCGCTGCCGCGCTGCACGATCAGATATCTGCGGACCTCACCGAGATGATCGAGGCAATCACCAAGTACGAGCATTTGTTCGACGAACGCTGACTCGCGTCAACACAACCAAATTACCCGCATTGATTGAATTTCTTGCACCAGAATCGAGGATTCTTGCATAGGATTCGGGTAAGTTCGTGCAAGATTCGAATATTCTTCTGCAATTCTTGTTCCGGATCAGGCTCAGTCCAAATCAAAACGTGCAATGACCGGAACATGGTCCGACGGTCTCTCCCATCCGCGTGCCTCGCGAAGGATGGTGATGTCGGTCAGATCGGTTTCGAGATCCGGCGAACCCCAGATGTGATCCAGCCGCCGTCCTCGATCGGCCGCCGCCCAATCGGCGGCGCGATAGCTCCACCATGTATAGATCTTCTCATGCGGCGGAATGTGGTGGCGCATAAGATCGCTCCAGCCGCCATTCTTGCGCAGTGCTTCCAGTCCCTCGGTCTCGATCGGCGTATGGCTGACGACCTTCAAAAGTTGCTTGTGCGACCAGACGTCGGTTTCGAGCGGTGCAATGTTGAGATCGCCGACCAGCAGAGAGGCATGGCCGTCACCATGGACAGCATTCATCGCCTTCATCTCGTCGATGAAACCAAGCTTGTGCTTGAACTTCGGATTGATCTCCGGGTCCGGCTCATCGCCCCCGGCAGGAACGTAGAAATTATGGATGCGCAGCCGCTTCGACCCGGCAGTCACCACCGTGCTCAAATGCCGGCAATCGGCGATATCGCAAAACCCGACGCGCGCCGGTTCGGTCAGGGCGCGGCGCGATAGGGTCGCGACACCATGGTAGCCTTTCTGGCCGCTGATCTCGATATGCTCATAGCCAGCCATATGAAAAGCTTCGCGCGGGAAGAGATCGTCCGGGCATTTGGTTTCCTGAAGGCACAGCACATCCGGTTGATATTCACGCAGAAATTGCAGAACCAACGGCAAGCGCAGGCGCACCGAATTGATGTTCCAGGTAGCAACGGAAAAGGGCATGGGGACTCGCAAGATGGATGGACGGCACTGTTTGCAGTGCGTGGTTCGACAAGCTCACCATGAGGAATGTGGTTGTCTGGCATCGACAGTCGCCAAAGTTGGCGCTCTAAACGTTGCGAGCTCGACTTCCCTCATGGTGAGCTTGTCGAACCACGCAATCCGGTCATGCCAAAAGATTTCGCAAACCGCAAGGCCGGTCGCTATCTCTTCATCGCGATGCGGGTGTAATCGATCTTGAACATGTCATCGGCGAAGCGCACGCCAGTCCGCACATCGGTAATCATCACCGTGGTATCCAGACCTTGGGCGTCGGTGATCGTCCACTGACGTAGATCGGACGTTTTGGGATCGAACATCATGGAAATCGTCGAGTTGCCGAAGATCGACTTGTCGCCAAGCACGATCGTCGTCATGTCCGACTCCTGTTTCACCGATTTGACCGACTTGGCCGATAGATCGATCTGGTCGCTGAGGAGCAGTTTCAACGGGGTTTTAGACAGCGGATAGAGATCCCAGGTGTCGAGCTTGCGGTTGTTGATGACCACGGACTGGCCATCGGAGATGACGCGGATCGGCGATGGCTTGTTGTAGTTGAAGCGGATCTTGCCCGGGCGCTCGATATAGAACGTGCCCTCGGTCTGATCCCCACGGGGGCCGAACTGGACAAAATTACCGGTCAGGGTTTTGACGCTGGAGAACTTGTTTGCGATGTCCTGTGCTGCATTGACGGCGGCTGGCGCGGCTTGTGCCAAGGCCGGCGTTGGCAGCGCGATATTCGCGGCGCCCAGCAAAAGACCGAAGCCGACCATGGAAGCGACGGCAGAGCTCTTCACAAATGAGCTAACGGCGCGAAACGGGGCTTTTGTCGGTGTCATGGTCGTATCTCCTGTCCTCGCTTTTGTACGAAGCCAGTTAGGCTTCACTATGGCCAAGAAACGGCAGGAAGTCGTTTCTTGTTCCCTTGTGCTGTTACGTAACCCGCACTTGAGTCGTTATGTAATGCTCCGTCCCGTATTGTTCCATAACGGCCTGCAAAATCGTTACGTCACGGCTAAAACTCGTCATCCTGTGTCGGCACGAGGATCTCGCGTTTGCCCGCGTGATTGGCAGGGCCGACAAGCCCTTCCTGTTCCATGCGTTCGATGATCGACGCGGCGCGATTATAACCGATACCAAGACGGCGCTGGATATAACTGGTCGAAGCTTTCTTGTCGCGCAGCACGACAGCAACTGCCTGATCGTAGGGATCATCCGAGTCTTCGAGATTCGACGTACCCGACGGCCCGCCACCGCCCTCATCCTCGTCATCCTCTTCGGTGATGGAATCGAGGTATTCCGGAACGCCCTGCAATTTCAGATGCTGGACGATTTTTTCCACCTCGTCGTCGCCAACAAATGGTCCATGCACGCGTTGAATGCGGCCGCCACCTGCCATGTAGAGCATATCGCCCATGCCGAGCAGCTGCTCGCCGCCCTGCTCGCCAAGGATCGTCCGCGAATCGATCTTGGACGTAACCTGGAAAGAAATACGCGTCGGGAAATTCGCCTTGATCGTGCCGGTAATGACATCCACCGATGGGCGCTGCGTCGCCATGATCACGTGGATGCCAGCGGCACGCGCCATCTGCGCCAGCCGTTGCACCGCACCTTCAATGTCCTTGCCGGCAACCATCATCAGGTCAGCCATTTCGTCGATGATGACGACGATATAGGGCATTGGTTTCAGGTCGAGCTCTTCGGTCTCATAGACCGCTTCGCCGGTCGCGCGGTCGAAACCGGTCTGCACCGTCCGGGCAATGCGCTCGCCCTTCTTGTGCGCCTGCTCGACGCGCTGGTTGAAACCGTCAATATTGCGCACGCCGACTTTCGACATCTTGCGGTAGCGGTCTTCCATCTCCTTGACCGTCCACTTCAGCGCGACGACCGCCTTTTTCGGATCGGTGACAACCGGGGTCAACAGATGCGGAATGCCATCGTAAATGGACAATTCCAGCATCTTCGGATCAATCATGATCAGGCGGCACTGCTCCGGCGTCATCCGGTAGAGCAGCGACAGGATCATCGTGTTGATAGCCACGGATTTACCCGAGCCCGTCGTTCCCGCGACCAACAGATGCGGCATTTTCGCAAGGTCGGCGATAACCGCCTCGCCGTTGATCGTCTTGCCGAGCGCGAGTGCCAACTTGGTCTTTGTCTGCTCGAAGTCGCGGCTTGCCAGAAGTTCGCGCAGATAGACCATCTCGCGGGTCTGGTTCGGCAACTCGATACCGATGGCATTGCGACCGGGGACCACGGCGACACGTGCTGCAATCGCGCTCATCGAGCGGGCGATATCATCAGCAAGAGTGATGACCCGCGACGATTTGATACCCGGCGCTGGCTCCAGTTCATAGAGCGTCACGACCGGACCCGGACGTACATGGATGATTTCACCGCGCACGCCGAAATCTTCAAGCACCCCTTCCAGCAACCGTGCGTTCTGCTCCAGCGCTTCCTTGGAAAGGCCCGGATTGCGGACGACATTCTTTGGCTCACTCAGGAAATGCAACGATGGCATCTCATATTCGTCGGATTTGATCAACGACGCCTGTGCCTCGCGCTGGACGCGCGCGCCGGCCCGTGGTGCAGGTGCCGGTGTATCGATGCGTGCGGCGACAGGCCTGTTCGGGATTGCGGTCGGTCTGGCCGGGGCTGATTGCGGTGCCCAATCGTCGATATCCTCATCATCACTGAAGGCAACCGGATCGAAGCGGTCGTCGAAATCATCATTACCGATATCGATCGAAGGGGCTTCGACATGCGGCGCCTCGTCATGGAAGCCAGGCTCGCGCCGTCCATCAGTCTGGCCGTTTTTCTGACGCGAAACCGGAACGTCAAGGAAATCGCCGTCATGGCGCGTGCCGATACTGCGTGCACTGTTATAGAGCCCGGCGCTACGACCTGAAACCCGACGGAACAGGGCCTTTGTGCTCAGGAACCAATGGGTCAACGCGCCGAGAGCGAGCAGGCCGCCGCCCTCACGCTCGTCATCATCATCCTCATCGTCGTAATCATCCTCGGCGACATGGCGCGTGGACTTCTTGGCGACAGCCGGTTCGCTGTCACGATAGGTGATGCCGCTGGCAAAGCCAAAAATCCAAAGAGTTGGGATGGCCAGGGCGGCAACCATGATCATGGCAAGACCACCACGCGGGAATGTTCCAATAAAGATGCCGGGGATCTTGAGGACCATATCCCCGAAGACACCGCCGAGACCGATAGGCATAGGCCAGCTTTCGGGTATAGCGAAGCAGCCGGCCATTGCCGCGGCCAGAAGCGAGGCGCAAAGCCAGGCGGTGATGCGACGCGGCATGCGGTCGACGCCGCGTCCTGTGAGGAAAAGCCCGCCCCAGAAAAGCGCCGGCATCAGTGCTACGACCATGGAAAGACCAAAAAACTGCATGGCAAGATCGGCGAAAACCGCGCCAGGATAGCCGAGTGCATTGTGCGTCGGATTCGACGTGGCGTGACTGAAGCTCGGATCGAGCACGTTCCAGGTGGCGAGACTGCCGATGGCAAAGGCCACGAAGCCGATAAGCCCCAGCCCCCAGAGGATATGTATCTGCCTGCGGAACAGGGTGGATAACCCGGTTCGCTGATCTTCAATGGCATAGGAGGATGAGTATCCTTGACGCATGAAATCCGGTCCCGCGTGAACGCATACAAAACGGCTGCGACCAGCCGCAAGTTCGAGAGTTGATTCTGACGTTACGGCGCGGATGGTTAAGGGGCCATTAACCATGGAAGGACCAGACGAGGTATTTAGCGGGAACGGAATGGAAAAGTTATGCTCCGCAATTTCTCTAATGGTTGTACTCGTGCCCGTTTTATAACCTTTAAATTATCAATCCCGTTTGTGTTTTATAACCGATAGGTTATTTTTTGGCGGTATACCCGAATAGGTTGACCCAAATAGAGTCAAAGTGCCTTTGCCACTTTGTGGTACCAAGGCAGTGGCTTTTGTCGAATTGCCAACAATCCAAACAAAGCCTCGCTTAGCGGTCGTCGAAGCGTCGGAGTCAACTCTGAACAGATTTGGGTCGCAAGTTTGTCTTGTTCTTTGGCTGTTAGCGTCATGTTACGTCTCCGCGAAACAATACTAACGATCCATAAAGGAATGCTCGCATTTTCCAGGAGTTAGCTCTTTCCCCAAAAATCACAAGCGCGTCGCTTTTGGCGCAAAGTTGCTGCTGGTCCATTCACGAAAAAGGGCCCGGAAAACCGGGCCCTTTTCGTTCTTTCAAAGGTTATTCTATCAGCTGTGATAGGCAGCTTCACCATGCGAGGTGAGGTCGAGACCTTCACGCTCGGATTCGGGCGATGCACGCAGGCCGACGACCAGATCGACGATCTTGTAAAGGATCGCGCTGCCAATACCGGACCAGAGCAACGTAATCACCACGCCCTTGAACTGCGCCCAGACCTGGGTCGCCGTACCCGCATAGCTGGCAGCGAAGTCGGCCGTCGAGTAATCGACGATGCCAGCGCCACCCAAGGCCGGATTGACCAGGATACCTGTGCCGAGAGCACCGATAATCCCGCCGACGCAATGGATGCCGAAAACATCGAGGCTGTCATCATAGTCGAATGTATTCTTCACCACAGCGACGAAGAAGTAGCAGATGAAAGTAACGACCGCGCCGAGCACGATGGCGCCCATCGGACCAACGAAACCGGCAGCCGGGGTAATGGCAACCAGACCCGCAACCGCACCCGATACCGCACCGAGCATGGAGGCCTTTCCGCGCAGGAAAGATTCAAGGATGATCCACATCACCGCAGCGGCAGCTGTGGCGACGAAGGTGTTGATCATGGCAAGACCGGCATAGGCATTGGCTTCAAGGTTGGAGCCCGCATTGAAACCGAACCAGCCGACCCACAGCAGGGAAGCACCGACCATCGTCATTGTCATGGAGTGTGGCGCCATGATGTCTTTCTTGTAGCCGACACGTTTGCCGATCATCAGGGCGCCGACGAGACCGGCAATACCCGCATTGATGTGAACGACCGTACCACCGGCGAAGTCGATCGCACCGAAGCCGAAGATCAGACCCGATGGATCGGAATAGGCGCTTGGGCCGCCCCAGAACCAGACCATGTGAGCGATCGGGAAGTAGACGAAGGTAACCCAGAGAATGACGAACAGGATGACTGCCGGGAACTTGACGCGCTCGGCGAAGGCCCCGACGATCAGCGCGGGTGTGATGCAAGCGAAGGTCATCTGGAAGACGACGTAGACGAGCTCGGGTATGGCGACGCCCTTCGAGAAGGTTTCGGACATCGTCGTCACGTCGACGCCGTGCAAGAACGCCTTGGACAGGCCACCGACGAAGGGATTGCCGGAGGTGAACGCCAGGCTGTAGCCGTAGAACACCCAGATCAGCATCACGACAGCCGTAATGGTAAAGACCTGCATGAGAACCGAGAGCATGTTCTTTGAGCGAACGAGGCCGCCATAGAAGAGTGCAAGGCCGGGAATGGTCATCAACAGCACAAGCACCGTTGAGATCATCATCCAGGTTGTATCACCCTTATTAACCGTAAAGGCTGGCGCTGCGGCGGCGGGAGCTGCTGGCGCGGCCTCCTGAGCGAAAGCGGCCAGCGTACCGATAGCGACCAGTGCCAGCGACCCGAGAAGGGTGCTGCGCGCCGCAGATGTCAGACTGGTTGGAATTTTCATTACTGTCTCCTTGAACCCCAAATAACTCACAGCGCGTCGGTGTCGGTCTCGCCCGTGCGGATACGGACGGCCTGTTCGATGCTGAGAACGAATATCTTTCCGTCACCGATCTGACCGGTCTTGGCAGCCGTGGTGATGGCTTCAACGGCGGTGTCGACGAGTTCGGATGCGACCGCGACTTCTACCTTCAATTTGGGAAGGAAGCTGACGGCATATTCCGCGCCGCGATAAATCTCGGTGTGTCCCTTCTGGCGTCCATAACCTTTCACCTCGGTGACGGTCAGGCCCTGGATGCCGACAGCGGTGAGTGCTTCACGCACTTCGTCCAGCTTGAACGGCTTGATGATGGCCATCACAATTTTCATTGACTATACCCCTGCGCTAGCGCGGCACCCTTCAGGTGGAATTACTCGAAAGGCAGCAATCCGCGTTGAACCCATCGCCTAAAGCCGCTTGTGGCCATCGGTGACTGCTAAAGAGTATTCAAGTTCCGTGCCAGAATCGCAATATAATGCCAAGCTATTGATTACAAATAGATATTTTTAACGATATGAGACGTGATGAGGCAATGCGCAGCAACATGCATAAAAATTAGGCAAATGTGAAGAATGTGTTAAACGTCACTGCATAGGATGCACACGAATTAGGCCTTCCTGGGCTGTGGAGGCAATCAACGTGCCGTCGCGGCTATAAAGTGCGCCACGATTGAAGCCCCGGGCGCCGGAGGTGCTGGGGCTGTCTGCCGTGTAAAGCAGCCAATCGTCGAAGCGGCACGGCCGATGAAACCACATGGCATGGTCGAGACTCGCGACTTGCAGGTCCCGGTCAAAAATTGACCTTCCATGCGCATAGAGTGAGGTGTCGAGCAGCGTCATGTCCGAAAGATAGGCCAGCACCGCCGCCTGAACGGCGCGGTCATCCGGCACGGGACCTGTGGTCTTGATCCAGACGTTCTGCTCCGGCGGCAGCTTCTCGCGGGAAAAATAGTGGGTGAGAGACAGCGGCTTCATCTCGATCGGCCGGTCCTGCTCCCAGTATTTGCGGATAGCGCCGGGTGCATTTTGCAAATATTGCTCTTTCAAGTCCCTGTCGCTGATCAGTTGCTCCGGTTCGGTGACGTCGAGCGGTTTCGGCTTCTGGTGTTCGAGCCCCGCCTCCTCGATCTGGAACGATGCTTCCAGCGAAAAGATCGCGTGACCATGCTGGATGCCGACGACACGCCGCGTGGTGAAGCTCGAGCCGTCGCGAATGCGGTCGACTTCGTAAATGATCGGCACTTTCGGATCGCCGCCCCGCATGAAATAGCCATGTAGCGAATGCACATGCCGTAGGGGATCGACGGTGCGCTGCGCTGCGACCAATGCCTGGCCGATCACCTGCCCGCCGAAGACGCGCTGCCAGCCGGACTGGGGACTGCGACCTCGAAACAGGTTGTGTTCAAGCGTTTCAAGGTCGAGTATGGACAAAAGCTCATTCATGGCGTCAGACATGATCGGCGTCTCCCGTTCGCGCGTTCAACGCTTGCAACAGGAACAGAGGCACAAGTCAAGCGCCGCATAAGGGTACCCGGAGGCAAACATGGTTGAACGAAGTCCCTCTCAACAAAATACCGATATCATTATCGCCGGCGCAGGCTATGTCGGGCTCGCGACGGCTGTCGCGCTGAAATCATCGGCGCCGCACCTCTCCGTCACCGTTATCGACGCGGCGCCCGCCGGCGTCTGGCGTAACGATACGCGCGCCTCGGCGATCGCCGCCGCAGCAAGCCGCATGCTCGATCGGCTCGGATGCTGGGATGCGATCCTGCCCGAAGCCCAACCCATCACCGAGATGATTGTCACCGATTCGCGCACTTCCGATCCCGTGCGGCCCGTATTCCTCACCTTCAACGGGGAGGTCGAGCCCGGCGAACCCTTCGCGCATATGGTGGAGAACAGGGTGCTCAATGCATCCCTGCGCGCCAAGGCCGAAGAGCTTGGGGTAAGCTTCATCGAAGGCGCATCCGTGAGCGGCTTCGAACACGGCGAGGCACATCTGACGGTGCACTACGCGGACAATAAGAGTCTGCGAACCCGCCTGCTGGTCGCGGCCGACGGCGTCAAGTCGCGCCTGCGTGAGATGGCAGGGATCAAGACCGTCAACTGGGAATATGGCCAGTCCGGCATCGTCTGCACCGTCGCGCACGAGCGCCCGCATCATGGCCGGGCCGAGGAACATTTCCTCCCAGCCGGACCCTTTGCGGTGCTGCCGCTCAAGGGCAACCGCTCTTCCCTGGTCTGGACCGAACGAACCGCTGATGCGGAGCGGCTGATCAAGGAAGACGATTTCGTTTTCGAAGCCGAGCTCGAACAACGTTTCGGCCTGAAGCTCGGTGAACTTCACGTCGAAGGCGCGCGCAAATCGTTTCCGCTGGGACTTACCCTGGCGCGTGACTTCATCAAGCCGCGTTTCGCGCTGGTTGGCGACGCGGCGCATGGCATCCACCCGATTGCTGGACAAGGTCTCAATCTCGGCTTCAAGGATGCGGCAGCTTTGGCGGAAACCATCGTCGATGCCGATCGGCTCGGGCTCGATATCGGATCAATGGCCGTACTCGAGCGCTACCAGATCTGGCGCCGCTTCGACACGGTGCAGATGGGTGTCACCACGGACGTTTTGAACCGGCTGTTCTCCAACGACAATTTGCCGGTGCGCGCGCTGCGCGATTTCGGTCTCGGCCTTGTCGAGCGGATGCCGCGGCTCAAGGGATTTTTCATCCGCCAGGCCGCGGGATTGTCGACGACAGCGCCGAAATTGCTGCAGGGCCAACCGATTTAGAGCGGGCGCGGATACTTGCGGTAGATCGCGTCGATTTCCTTGAGGAGTTCTGGCGACAGCGTGATCTGGCTTGCCCAGATATCAGTCTTCAACTGTTCCATCGATGTGGCGCCGATAATGACCGAGGTCAGGAACGGCCGCGTCAGTGCAAAGGCAATCGCCATCTGCGCCACATCGAGACCATGCTTGCGGGCAAGATCAATATAGGCCTTCACTGCAGGCGCGGAGTATTCATTGTTGCGCCAGAGGCCACCCGGCTGAATGGCGCCGCGCGTGCCCGCCGGCATTTTCCCATCGAGATATTTGCCGGTCAGCACACCGGAGGCCAATGAGGAATAGGCGAGAAGGCCGACATCCTCGTGATGGCTAAGCTCGGCAAGATCGAGATCGAATACGCGCTGGATCAGGCTGTATTCGTTCTGCACCGAAGCAACGCGGGGCAGGTCATCGCGCTCTGAAAGCTTCAGCCATTGACCGATGCCCCAGGCCGTCTCGTTGGAAAGACCGATGTGGCGGATCTTGCCTTCCTTGACCATATCGCCAAGCCCGTGCAAAGCCTCTTCGATCTGTGCGACGACCTGCGACTTGTCCTGATTTTGCGGCGCATACTGCCATGCGGAGCCGAAATGATAATGACCGCGGGCGGCATAGTGAATCTGATAGAGGTCGATATAATCGGTCTGCAGGCGCTTCAGACTGCCTTCCACGGCTTCACGCACCGTCTTGCGATCGGGGCGGGTCCCATTGCGGATCCAGCTGTTTCCGCCGCCGGAAATCTTCGACGCCAGCACGAACTTGTCGCGCTTGCCGGTTTTCTTGAACCACGTCCCGATATAGCTTTCGGTCTTGCCGTAGGTGTCCGCGCTCGACGGAATTGCATAGACCTCCGCCGTATCCATGAAATTGATGCCCGCATCCAGCGCATAGTCGATCTGGCTGTGTGCATCGGCTTCGGTGTTCTGCACACCCCAGGTCATGGTGCCGAGGCAGATTTCGGTAACGTCGATATCGGTCCTGCCGAGTTTCTTCAGTTTCACGAGTTGATTCCAGTTCTGGCGATGAGGATTGAAATAGTCTGGGCGGAAGCTTGGGAGACCCTTCCGCAAGGGAATTGTTTTTTAGCCTGATCGCCGGATTTCATCAATAAGGGATTGTCTTTTGTAACCGGAGGTTGGGCAAAATTCCCGACATGCATCTGTCTCGGAACTGCACTATGCTCGGCGCGTTATGCTCTTATCGATGGCCAGCCGGCTCGATATTTCAACCACGAGGGAGACGAAAATGGACAGACAAGCAACAGCAATCTGGAAAGGCGCGCTGAAAGATGGCCAAGGCACGCTCGACACCCAAAGCGGCGCGCTGAAAGGTCTTCCCTATAATTTCAAGGCCCGTTTCGAGGACGCAAGCGGCACCTCTGGAACCAACCCCGAGGAATTGCTCGGCGCGGCCCATGCGGGTTGCTTCGCCATGCAGCTTTCGCATTTCCTCGCGGACAATGGCACGCCAGCGGAAAAGCTCGAGGCCAAGGCAGTCGTGACGCTTGATCCGGCCAAAGGCGCAATCACCAAGAGCGCGCTGACATTGGTCGGCAATGTTCCGGGTATAGATGCGGCGACTTTCAGCGAGTTGGCCACCAAAGCCAAGGCCAATTGCCCCGTATCAAAAGCGCTCGGTGCGATTGAAGTCACGCTGGATGCGAAGTTGGTTTGATCCTTGAAGGTTAGTAATTGAATCAAAACGGGCGCGATGGCGCCCGTTTCATTTGCGTCGCTCCTGTGCGTGGTTCGACAAGCTCACCATGAGGGAGGTGAGTGGATTGAAGAGAGCCAAGTTCTGGAGCGCAGGTGACAATCGTTGCAGCTTGCAGCACAACAACCTCCCTCATGGTGAGCTTGTCGAACCTCGCACAACGACGCTGCAAGCAAGCAGATCAAACCCGCCGTTCGACCATCATCTTCTTGATTTCGGCGATTGCCTTGGCGGGGTTCAGACCCTTCGGGCAAGTCTGCGCACAATTCATGATCGTGTGGCAGCGGTAGAGCCGGAAGGGGTCTTCCAGATTATCCAGGCGCTCGCCGGTCGCCTCGTCGCGGCTGTCGATCAGCCAGCGATAGGCCTGCAGGAGAACAGCAGGGCCGAGGTAGCGATCGCCATTCCACCAGTAGCTCGGGCAGGACGTCGAGCAACAGGCACACAGGATGCACTCGTAAAGGCCGTCCAGCTTGGCGCGGTCCTCATGGCTCTGCAGCCATTCCTTGGCCGGTTCAGGCGAAACCGTCTTCAGCCATGGTTCGATCGAACGATGCTGGGCGTAGAAATTCGACAAGTCCGGCACGAGATCCTTGACCACCGGCAGATGCGGCAGCGGATAAATCTTCACCGCGCCCTTGATCTCGTCCATGCCCTTGGTGCAGGCAAGCGTGTTGGTGCCATCGATATTCATCGCGCATGAACCGCAAATGCCTTCGCGGCAGGAGCGGCGCAGAGTCAACGTCGGATCGATCTTGTTCTTGATCCACAGCAAGCCATCGAGAACCATCGGGCCGCAATCGTCGAGATCGACATAATAGGTGTCGATGCGCGGATTTTCGCCATCGTCCGGCGACCAGCGGTAAATTCGGTACTCGCGCAGATTGTTGGCACCCTGCGGGCGGGCCCAGGTCTTGCCGGGACGCATCTGCGAGTTCTTGGGAAGTGCAAGTTCAACCATGATATCCTGGTTCCCTGATCAATAAACGCGCGCTTTAGGCGCGATCTTGGCGAGGCTGATGCCGCCGTCCTCTTCCTTGAGCAGCGGCTCAAGGTGAACAGGACGATAGCCGAGCGTGACCTTGCCATCCGGAGCCAGCCAGGCAAGGCTGTGCTTGCGCCAGTTGACGTCATCGCGATTGGGGAAATCCTCGTGCGCGTGGGCGCCGCGGCTTTCCTTGCGCGCTTCGGCGGCAACGACCGTGGTGATGGCATTGGCCATGAGGTTTTCGAGTTCCAGCGTTTCCACCAGATCGGAGTTCCAGATCATCGACCGGTCGGTGACCTTGAGGTCGGGCAGTTCGCTCCAGATCTGCTCCATACGGTGAACGCCGGACTTCAGCGATTCCGAGGTGCGGAACACCGCGGCGTCTTCCTGCATGGTTTTCTGCATCTTTTCGCGCAACGCAGCGGTTGGCGTGCCGCCATCGGCATGACGCAGACGGTCGAAGCGATCCATGATCTTCGTCACAGAAGCTTCGTTGATGTCCGGGATCTTGGCGTTGCGGTCGATCACCTGACCGGCGCGGATCGCAGCTGCCCGGCCGAACACCACGAGGTCGATCAGCGAATTGGAGCCGAGACGATTGGCGCCATGCACCGAGGCGCAGCCCGCTTCGCCCACGGCCATCAGACCGGGTTGGATGCGATCAGGATTCTCGGCGGTCGGATTGAGCGCTTCGCCCCAATAATTGGTCGGAATGCCGCCCATATTGTAATGGACCGTCGGTATAACCGGGATCGGTTCCTTGGTGAGGTCAACGCCAGCAAAAATCTTCGCCGATTCCGAAATACCGGGCAGGCGCTCGTGCAGGACAGCCGGATCGAGATGATCGAGATGCAGGAAGATATGGTCCTTGTTCTTGCCGACACCGCGCCCTTCGCGGATCTCCAGCGTCATGCAGCGTGAAACCACGTCGCGCGACGCCAGATCCTTGGCGGAAGGCGCATAACGCTCCATGAAGCGCTCGCCTTCGGAGTTGACCAGATAGCCGCCCTCGCCGCGCGCCCCTTCAGTGATGAGGCAGCCGGCGCCGTAAATGCCGGTTGGATGGAACTGCACGAATTCCATGTCCTGCAAGGGCAAGCCGGTGCGCGCAACCATGCCGCCGCCATCGCCGGTGCATGTATGCGCCGAGGTTGCGGAAAAATAGGAACGGCCATAGCCGCCCGTTGCCATGACCACCATCTTGGCGGCAAAGCGATGGATTGTGCCGTCATCGAGATTCCACGCGACAACGCCGGTGATCGTGCCCTCTTCATCCTGAATGAGATCGAGCGCGAAATATTCGATGAAGAACTGCGCATTGTGGCGCAGGCTCTGGCCATAAAGTGTATGCAGGATGGCGTGGCCGGTACGGTCGGCCGCGGCGCAGGTGCGCTGCACGGGCGGGCCATCGCCGTAGTTCATCATGTGACCGCCGAACGGGCGCTGATAGATCTTGCCCTCTTCGGTACGCGAAAACGGCACACCATAATGTTCAAGCTCATAGACGGCGGCCGGCGCTTCCCGCACCAGATATTCCATGGCGTCCGTATCGCCAAGCCAGTCGGACCCCTTGACGGTGTCATACATATGCCACTGCCACGAATCGGGACCCATATTGCTGAGCGAGGCAGCAATGCCGCCCTGCGCCGCCACCGTATGCGAGCGGGTCGGGAAAACCTTGGTGATGCAGGCTGTCTTCAAGCCTTGCTCCGCCATGCCGAGCGTTGCGCGCAGGCCAGCGCCACCCGCGCCGACAACGACCACATCGAATTTGTGATCCACGAATGTGTAGGCCTTGCCGCCCGTCTTATCTGTTGGTGCCATGATTAGAGCCTTTGCCGGCCATATTGGCCGTATTCTGTTTCTCGGCTGACGAGACAATCCACGCGGATGGTGGCGAGGTCGATGTGGTTCATCGGACGAAGT
The DNA here is from genome assembly GCF_964253365.1 of Phyllobacterium sp. LjRoot231. Taxonomy (NCBI): domain Bacteria; kingdom Pseudomonadati; phylum Pseudomonadota; class Alphaproteobacteria; order Hyphomicrobiales; family Phyllobacteriaceae; genus Phyllobacterium; species Phyllobacterium sp. LjRoot231. The sequence continues at coordinate 919,524 of NZ_CAXUQT020000001.1, read as the reverse complement.
CGCCTGACAAAGTGGGTGTCCGTCAGCCGGAAACCCGAAGGGACGGGTCCTGTTGGGCCAATATCGGCGCAAAGCCACTCGCCCGCACGCAAAGTGCGGGTCTTCCTGTCTTTGCTTGATCTTGTCACAACATGCCTCCGTCAGAATAGGTCAATATGATCGGCAAAGGCTCTAGCCTCCGAAGCTCAGCTTGAGGATCGCAAAGATGCAGACAATACCGACGCCAAGGGCGAAGAAAGTATTGAGCATCAAAAGCACGACCTTCGCGCCTTCGCCGTGTACATAATCTTCAATGATAACCTGCATGCCGAGGCGCATATGATAGAGACCGGAGATGATCACCATCAACAGCACCAGCGCAGTCAGCGGGTGCGACAGGGCGGCCCTTGTCTCAGCATAGCCCGCGCCATGCAATGACAGGATCAGCCCGATGAAAAACAGAAGCAGCGGAATATTGGCGACGGCCGTCAGCCGCTGACGCCAGAAATGCTCTGTGCCTTCTTTCGCGGAGCCAAGTCCGCGAACCTTCTTAAGCGGCGTGCGCATGTCGCTCATCGTTCCGCCTCCTTTACCTAGGCTATCGTGAATGCGGCGATCCAGACCAGGATCGTCAATGCGACTGAGAGAATGAGTGAACCCCAGGCCATCTTCGTGGTCGTGTCCTTTTCAAGGCCCCGGCCGGTGTCCCAGATCAGGTGACGTATGCCGCCGATCATGTGGTGGATGAGCGCCCAGGTGTAACCAAGCAGGACCAGAAGCCCGATCCACGAACCATAAATCGCACTAACGAAATTGAAGTATTCTTCATTTGTCGCCGCCGCGATCAGCCACCATGCGACCAGCAACGTGCCGACATAGAGTGCCGAACCGGTGATGCGGTGGACGATGGACATGACCATGGTTGGAATTGGCTTGTAGATTTGCAAATGCGGCGACAACGGCCGGTTTGCATGCAAATTTGTCTTGCTCATAGCGTCCCCAATGATAAGCGCTCGCCTGGGCTGGCGGGCAGGGCCGAAAAGGCTGGATAGAGGCAATTTAGAGGGGTTTTAATCCGGTTTTTGCACTGCGTCAAAGCCCCATTCCGCACCCTCATGCGGCGAATTGGCTTGAATAGCAAGTCAATAAGGTTTTTGCTTAAAATTCAATCGTTTAAAGCGGTAAAAACGCCTGTTTCAGTGGCCAAATCTGGCACGCGTGCCCCGCAAAAATAAATCGCGTGAGTCTCGAATAGCGAGGTTCGAAGCGGGAATTTATACGATAGTCGTACGCGACGCGACGGGTCGTTCGCAGGATATTGCATCATGCGATAACAACCCGGAGTTGATCCGGATTATTGATTGCCGAAGCGTATGATGAAACTGGTCCAGTCAGCGGGCGCCGCGACCTGTTCGTAGAGCTTGCGGCCGTCTTCGGGAACACGCGGCGCATTGAGCGAGAGCTTGGTCCAGCCGCGCTCTTCCGCCTTGTCGGCGAGCACGTCGATCAGTGCCTTGGCGATGCCCTTGCCGCGATGATCATGATGCACATAGATATGATCGACCTGACCGGCACGCATGCCGGAAACCGGCTCCGGAAGATCGTAGAAAATGACGAAGCCGACAAGAACGCCGTCGAGCCGCGCCCCTGCGATTTCCGCCGCGCGATCCCGCAACAGGTTCTCCGCGTAATAATCGTCCGGACGGCGCGGTGCGCCCCGCTTCAACGCCTGAGCGTAACTGGCAAGGAGAGGCGCAAACTCATGGGCATGGCTGAGATGCAGCAAGGAAATGTCGATGGCGTGCTCATCTGCGGTTTTCTTGGTCATGGTCGCATCCGTCCCTTTGTGACTGCCTGAGAGAGGTGTTCTTATACATCCGAGGATTGGTTGATTGTGGCGCGCCCGTCAACCTGCGGCCCGGATGAAAATCGATTTGATTAGGTTTTGGGCGGATGACAATTGTTAATAAAAGGTTAATCTGTTCGAAGAACAGTTCGATCGTTAAAGGGAACGCGTCATGCCGGCTAAGAAAACTGCCTTTTCCAAGTGGCCGGTTATTGCTTCGGCGGTGCTCTCGATCGGTTTGGCTGCCCCGGCTTTCGCAGACAACAGGATCAATGCCAGCAACTCCTTTGGCGATGAGTACGGCAACATCGTCTATTATGAAGCGGGCGGGTCCAAGATTATCTTCGTCGGCGGTGCGGCGGCAAAATCCGATGTCATCGGGCGCAAGATCAGGCGTGAGGTTCCGGTCTACAAGCGTGGCAAGGGACCATCGGTGATCTATGCGGTGAGCGATCCGGTCGTCCTTGGCGTTGTCCCGGCACCCAATACGGGTTGCAACAGTCCTTTTCTCATTCAGGGGCGCAGTTACATGTATGGGGTCGACCGCAATGAAACGCCGGTTATCGGCCACCCCGGCTGCGAGTAGCACCGACCAATCGGAGATTTGATTTGCCTCGGTGACCCGCGCCCTGTAAGGGGGCCGCTTCATCGAAGAGGTAGTAATTATGGCTCGCAGCTCCGACGGCGCACTCGTCCTGTTTTCCGGCGGGCAGGATTCTGCAACTTGTCTCGCCTGGGCACTATCCCGCTTCGACCGCGTTGAAACGGTTGGTTTCGACTATGGCCAGCGGCACCGGATCGAGCTTGAGGTGCGCGGCGAATTCCGTGGCGCCCTTGCCGAAAAGTTTCCGGATTGGGCAGAACGGCTCGGTGATGATCATTTGCTGGATGCAAGCATTATCGGCCAACTTGGATCTACAGCCATGACGCAAAACATCGCTATCGAAATGGCCGAGAACGGCTTGCCCAACACCTTCGTGCCCGGTCGCAATCTGCTGTTCTTTACGCTCGCAGGTGCACTTGCCTATCGTCGCGGCCTGCGGGTTATTGTCGGCGGCATGTGCGAAACCGATTATTCCGGTTACCCCGACTGCCGCGATGACACCCTGAAGGCCCAGCAGGTGGCGCTGTCGCTTGGGCTGGACCGCCGTATAACGATCGAAACGCCCTTGATGTGGCTCGACAAGGCCGAGACCTTCGCGCTCGCACAAGACCTTGGCGGCGAACCTCTGCTCGACCTGATCGTCGAGCACACCCATACATGCTATCTCGGTGATCGTTCGCAACGGCATGAGTGGGGCTATGGCTGCGGCAGTTGTCCGGCGTGCGAATTACGTTCAAATGGCTGGCACAAGTTCAAGGCGGAAGAGGCATGACCTACGCGGTCAAGGAAATCTATCTGACCCTGCAAGGCGAGGGCAACCACACGGGCCGCGCTGCAGTATTCATGCGTTTTGCCGGCTGTAACCTGTGGTCAGGACTTGAGCGCGATCGCGAAGAGGCAGTCTGCAAGTTCTGCGATACGGATTTCATCGGTGTAAATGGGCCCGGCGGCGGCAAGTTCAAAACGGCAGACGCTCTGGCTGATGCTGTGGCATCTGCGTGGCCTGGTGGCGGCAAACCCTATGTCATCTGCACTGGCGGCGAGCCCTTGCTTCAACTCGATACACCGCTGATCGACGCCTTTCACATGCGCGGTTTCGAGGTGGGTATCGAGACCAATGGCACGATTGCGGCGCCGGCGAATATTGACTGGATTTGTGTATCGCCCAAGGCGGCCGCACCGCTCGTCCAGACCAGTGGCAACGAGCTCAAACTGGTCTATCCGCAAAAGGAGAGCGAGACCCATCCTTCGCGGTTCGAGCAGCTTTCCTTTGAGCATTTCTATTTGCAACCTCTTGACGTCATCGGTGATCCGGCGCAAACCGCCGCACATGTGGCATCTGCAGCGGCCTATTGCCTCGCCCATCCGCTTTGGCGGCTGAGCACGCAGACACATAAATTGATCGGCCTGCCCTGAGGCGGGCCTTAGCGGGCGCCTGTATTGCGCCAGAGCTGACGGAGCACTCATGAGAATCTTCAACGAATTCACGTTTGAAGCGGCGCATCACTTGCCGCACATCTTTCCCGACGGGCATGTCAATACGCGTCTGCACGGACACAGTTTCCGTGTGCGGGTAACCCTGGAAGGAAAACCCGATAGCAGGACGGGCCTGATTTCCGATCTCGGCGCAGTGAAGAGCGCCTTCGACAGTGCGCACGAGAAACTTGACCACCGCTATCTTAACGAGATCGAAGGCCTGGAAACGCCGACGCTTGAAAATATTGCCATGTGGCTGTGGCGGCATTTTGCGTCGGGTCTTCCCGACTTGGCACAGGTCGGGGTCTACCGGGATACTTGCGGCGAGGGCTGCGAGTATCAGGGCGAGTTCGAGATGGAAAGGACAGCAGCATGAGTCATTATGCAGAAACATCAACCATGCTCGGCAAGGATGTCAAAATCCCGCAGCATCCAGATGAGGCTATCCTCGATGCCGTCCCGAACCCCCAAGCGGGAATGCTTTTCCTGGCGCGCTTCGCCTGCCCGGAATTCACCTCGCTGTGTCCGGTGACCGGCCAGCCGGATTTCGGCCATCTGGTCATCGACTATGCGCCTGATCAGAGTCTGGTCGAATCCAAATCGCTTAAACTGTTTCTCGGCAGTTTCCGCAACCACGGCGCTTTCCATGAGGATTGCACCGTCGGGATCGGCAAGCGCATTGTCGAAGCGGTCAAGCCGCTGTGGCTGCGCATCGGCGGCTACTGGTATCCGCGCGGCGGCATTCCGATAGATGTGTTCTGGCAGACCGGGCCGGCACCGGAAGGCCTATGGCTGCCGGATCAGGGTGTCCCGGCATATCGCGGACGGTGATTATCCTGGGCTGGAAGATAGGGCGTGAATGGTCCCACATTACCCTCCCCTTGTGGGGAGGGAGGCTGCGAAGCAGCAGGGAGGGGCCTTCTGAAGCTTTTACCCTGGATCGTCGATGTCTTTTAGCAAAAAGGAGGAACCCCCTCCCCGGACCTGCGGTCCGTCCCTCCCCACAAGGGGGAGGGCTAGGGCAGAGCTAGTTTATTTCCACTCGCGGATGTCGACGAAGTGACCGGCAATCGCCGCGGCTGCTGCCATGGCCGGCGATACGAGATGGGTGCGGCCCTTGAAGCCCTGACGGCCCTCGAAATTGCGGTTCGATGTCGAGGCACAGCGCTCGCCCGGCTTCAAACGGTCATCGTTCATCGCAAGGCACATCGAGCAGCCCGGCTCGCGCCAGTCAAAACCGGCAGCCTTGAAAATCTTGTCGAGCCCTTCGGCTTCCGCCTGTTGCTTGACGAGACCGGAACCGGGCACGATCATCGCATCGACTGTTTCAGCGACCGTGCGGCCCTCGACCACCTTGGCGACTTCGCGCAGGTCCTCGATACGGCCATTGGTGCAGGACCCGATAAAGACACGATCAAGCTTGATATCGGTGATCGGTGTGCCGGGCTTGAGCCCCATATAGTCGAGCGCGCGCCACTTCGATGAGCGCTTTGTCTCGTCCGGAATCTCGTCCGGGTTCGGCACGGCGCCAGTGACGGCAATCACATCCTCTGGCGAAGAGCCCCAGGATACGATCGGCGGCAGATCGGCGGCATTCAGAACGACGACCTTGTCGAAATGCGCACCTTCGTCGCTCTGCAGTGTCTTCCAATAATCAAGCGCCATGTCCCAGGCTTCGCCCTTCGGTGCACGTGGCTTATCCTTCACATAAGCGAAGGTCGTTTCGTCCGGTGCGATCAAACCTGCGCGGGCACCGCCTTCGATCGACATGTTGCAGATGGTCATGCGGCCTTCCATCGACAGCGCGCGAATGGCTTCGCCAGCATATTCGATAACATAGCCGGTGCCGCCTGCGGTGCCGATTTCGCCGATGATGGCAAGGATGATGTCCTTGGCGGTCACGCCAGCCGGCAATACGCCGTCGACACGTACAAGCATGTTCTTGGCTTTCGACTGGATCAGCGTCTGGGTCGCGAGAACATGCTCGACTTCCGATGTGCCGATACCATGCGCCAGTGCACCGAAAGCGCCATGCGTGGACGTGTGGCTGTCACCACAGACGATCGTCATCCCCGGCAAGGTAAAACCCTGTTCCGGTCCGATAATGTGGACGATACCCTGACGGATGTCTTTCTCGGAATAGTATTCGACGCCGAAATCCAGCGCGTTCTTGGCAAGGGCTTCGACCTGGATACGGCTCTCGTTATTCTCGATGCGCTTGGTCCGATCCGGCGAAGTCGGTATGTTGTGATCGACGACGGCAAGCGTCTTTTCCGGATGCCGAACCTTGCGGCCGGTGAGACGCAGTCCTTCAAAAGCCTGCGGGCTGGTCACTTCATGGACAAGATGGCGATCGATATAAAGGAGGCAAGTGCCATCCTCCTGACTATCGACCAGATGGTCATCCCATATCTTGTCATAAAGTGTGCGTGGCGCAGACATTTTAGTATCCTCGGACTTTCCAATTATTTCGTGGACATATGCACTCGAGGTCCACTTACGTCAAGAAACAAGCGAAAAAAGTAATAATCCGGCGACAAAGCGCCGCTGTTTCCTGGATTAACGGCGATTCAGACGGCGTTCCAGCCAGCGCAACCCAAGCGACAGGCTAATTGTCAGAATGAGGTATATATAGGCAACAACGGAATAAGTTTCAAAGAAGCGGAAGGAACCCGAGGCATAGACCTTGCCCATCTGCGTGACGTCCACGACGCCCAGCACCGAGACAAGCGAGGAATCCTTCACCATCGAGATAAAATCATTGCCATAGGGCGGCAGAATAGTGCGGATGGCCTGTGGCATGACAATCAGCCGGAACCGCTGAAACCGCTTGAGCCCTAGCGCCTTCGCAGCTTCGATCTGCCCCGTGTCCACGGCTTGTATGCCCGCACGGAAAATTTCGGCGAGAAAGGCTGCATAGGCCAGCATCAACGCGATGATCGCGCGCCAGAGCAGCGAGAAATCGCGAACTTGCAGTGGATCGAGAAGACCTGCCGACTGCAGGGGTTGCGTAGCGAAATTCCATAGCCAGACAGCGGCTGGCGCGCCGACAAAAGCGATATAGAACAGCAGCACGAGCAGCGGAATGCCACGTACAATCTCGACATAAAACCGCGCGATCTGCCGGACAGCCACATATTCCGAAAGGCTCATCACCGCGAGAAGCAGACCGAACGCGGACGCGAGGAAGAAGGCCAGCAGCGAAACCCAGACCGTTATCCAGATACCTTGCGAGACCGTTGTGAAAACCTGCCCGTAAATGGGACTGACGAGAATGGCGATTCCGAGTGCAACGGCAATCATTGCGGCCACAAGCAGCCACCACGGAAAGTCGGGTTTGGGTTGAGAAGAACCCGGCTCCTTCCCGCGATCAGGCAAGTTGTCGCGTCCAAGCCAGATTGCAACGGCGCCACTTCTTACCCTCCCCCTTGTGGGGAGGGAGGCTGCGGAGCAGCAGGGAGGGGTCTCTTACGCTTGTCCAAGCAATGGCTGCACACTCTTCAATATTCAAAAAAGACCCCTCCCCGTCGCTTCGCTCCGTCCCTCCCCACAAGGGGGAGGGTAAAGAACAAGCGGCACTTGCTTACTGCCCGAGCTTGTAGTCGAGGAACCACTTCTTGTTGAACGCATCGAATGTGCCGTCAGCCTTGAGCGCAGCAATGGCCGCATTGACCGGCGCAACGAGATCCGAACCCTTCGGGAAAATGAACCCGAAATCCTCGGCGCCGAGCGGTCCGCCGATCAGTTTCAAGGCACCATCCGATGCATCGACATAGCCCTTGCCAGCCGTGCTGTCGGTAAGGACAAGATCGACATCGCCGGTCTTCAGCGCCTGGATTGTCGCGCCGAACGTCTCGAAAAGCTTGATGCGCGGGTTCTGTTCGTTGCCATCAAGCACATTATAGACGGCGACATAGAAATTGCTGGTGCCGGGCTGTGCGCCGACAAGGGTATCTTTCGCATCGGCGAAACTCTTCGGGTCGGTGAAGCGTTTCTCGTCGCCGCGCACCAGCATGAACTGTTCCGAGCGCATGTAGGGTTCGGAAAAATCCACTTTCTGCTTGCGTTCGTCATTGATGGTGATGCCGGTCATGCCGATCTGGTACTGGTTGTCCGAAACGGCCTGGATCATCGCGTCCCAGCTTGTGTTGAGATATTCGACCTTGAAATTCAGACGCTTGGCGATCTCGTTCATGGCGTCATATTCCCAGCCGACCGGCTTGCCGGTCTTCGGGTCGACGAATTGCAGAGGCGGATAGGCATTTTCCGTAACGACGGCGACCTTTCTGCCGCCAAGATCGGGCAGATCCGCCGCCAAAGCGGAAAATGGCGTCATGGCGAGCATCAAACCCGCCAGAAGAACGGACCGCAGATTCATATCAACCCCCTGTCTATCTTGTCCTGAAACAGATTTCACCTTGTCACTGGTGCGTCAATCCCCGCAAGCATCTCTGTTCCTCCGATGCCCGTGCAGACAAATGAATTTTGCGCGAACAATAAAAAAGGCGGCCCAAAGACCGCCTTTTTTAAAACTGATGTGAACCGCGCTTATTCAGCGGCAGGTGCCTTGGCAACAGTCGCTTCCGAAACGGTCTCGGCTGCGCCAGTCACAGGAACGGTTGCCTTGTTCTTGCGGTTGTCTTTCTTCTCGACGATACGAGCTGCCTTGCCGGTAAGGCCGCGCAGATAGTACAGCTTCGCACGGCGCACCTTGCCGCGGCGGATAACATCAACGCCTTCGACAAGCGGAGAAATAACCGGGAATACGCGCTCGACGCCTTCACCATAGGAAATCTTGCGAACGGTGAAATTCTCATTGATGCCTGCGCCGTTACGGGCGATGCAAACGCCTTCATAGGCCTGAACGCGGGTACGGGTACCTTCCGTCACGCGGACGTTAACACGAACGGTGTCGCCTGGCCGGAAATCCGGGAGCACGCGCTTGGCTTCGATTTTTGCTCTCTGTTCGAGATCGAGCTGACGAATAATATCGACGGTCATCGTCTTCATCCTTGTTTTTCAAATAGTCAGAGCGCTCGACACTTGGAATGCAGCATCCTGGCAGCATTTCTATGCCTCCGACGAGGCAGGAGCGAATTCACCATTCATTGATTAATGGACCGGGTATTTCCCGAGTTGGCGGGCTGATACACCATAAAAGCCGGTTTGTCACCTACAGAGACGATTCTTTTTGCCTGCTTATTTCTTTAATGAAGCTCTATAGGCTTGCCAAAGATCAGGCCGGCGCTCCTCGGTCAACCGTTCCGCTTCTGCACGCCGCCATTTATCGATAGTGCCGTGATTGCCGGAGAGGAGCACATCCGGAATGCGCCGCCCTTCCCATTCCGGTGGTTTGGTATAGTGCGGATGTTCAAGCAGGCCGGTCTCGAAGCTTTCGGTCTCGCCGGACAGGGCATTGCCCATGACGCCGGGCAACAGCCGGACGATCGCATCCAGGACGACGATTGCAGCGGTTTCACCGCCGGACAGGATATAGTCGCCAATTGACACTTCCTCGAACTGTCGCGCTTCGATCAGCCGTTCGTCCACCCCTTCGAAACGTCCGCAAAGAAAAATCGCACCCGGGCCGGCAGCGAGTTCGCGCACCCGCACCTGACTCAATGGTTTGCCGCGCGGGCTCATGTACAGTTTTGGGCGCCCGTCCGCCACATGATCCACCGCCCGCGCCAAAACGTCAGCTTTCATGACCATGCCCGCGCCACCACCAGCAGGTGTGTCATCGACCATGCGGTGCCTGTCCGTGGCAAAATCGCGAATCTGCACTGTTTCAAGTGACCACGCGCCGTCCTGGAGGGCTTTTCCGGCAAGTGACACCCCGAGTGGCCCTGGAAACATTTCCGGGTAGAGCGTCAGCACAGTGGCGTGAAACCCGCCCTCAGTCGTGGTCATGGCTGCTTTTTCCCGCCGTCTTCACCGCCGAGTTGCCGGCGCCGTTCCTCGTCTTCGTTCTCATCGGGAATGAGGCCGGCCGCGGCGGGATCGATAACAATATGACCGGCTTTGAGGTCCACATGCGGCACCGCCAGCATCGTAAACGGGATCAGCATGGGACGCTTGCCCGGAATGGTAAGCTCAAGCAGATCTCCACCCCCGAAATCGAACATCGCCGATACCTTGCCGTGCTTGTTGCCTTCGGCATCGATGGCCTCAAGCCCGATCAGGTCTGAATGATAATATTCGTCCTCGTCCAGATCCTGCGGCAGTTGCGACCTGTCAATGAACAGGGTCGTGCCGTTGAGCGCCTCGGCCATATTGCGATCGTTCACGCCGCGAAAGCGCACGACGACCACCGTCTTCGCCGGACGGATATCAAGCACTTCGAAAGGCCTGCCGGTCACATCATACAGCGGACCGTAATCCGCCAGTGCCATTGGATCGCCGGTAAAGGTTTTCACCCTGAGCTCGCCCCGCGTTCCATGCGCCGCGCCGATCACTGCCAACTGTACTGGGTCGTTCAACTTCGCCATCAGTTCTTCCAATTTTTCGCATTCAGCCCGAATTAGAGCAAACGCCGAACAAAACCAAGACGAAACGACTCTGTAAGGAGTCCTGTGGCATTGTCCGGGGATAAAAACCTGAGGAGCGATGCCATGGGCGTCCAACCGCAAACCGAGCAGTTTCTCATCTCCGCTCGACCGGATCTGATCGATGCACGCGAAAATTGGATGAAATCGCTGAAGAATACGCGGCGGCTGGCAGCGAACACATTGGAAGCCTATGAGCGCGACACACGCCAGTTCTTTCAGTTTCTGACGGGCCATCTGGGTGAACCTCCGGCACTGAAAGATGTGGCAACGCTGCGGATCGCTGATCTTCGTTCATTTCTGGCACGGCGGCGCAATGACGGTGCTGGCGCACGCACGCTCGGCCGCGGGCTTGCCGGCATACGCTCGCTCCTGCGCTTTCTCGAAAAACAAGGCATGGCCAACGCCGCGGCCTCGATCGCCATGCGTGCCCCGCGCCAGCCGAAATCCCTGCCCAAGCCGCTGACGATGGTGGACGCACGGCGTGTGGTCGAAAAGGGCGAACAGCTCAACGAGGAACCATGGATCGCCGCGCGCAATGCTGCGGTTCTCACCCTGCTCTACGGTTGTGGGTTGCGCATTTCCGAGGCGCTGGGGCTGGATGGCAGTGCGCTGACTGATCCGGACGCGCGCTCGATCCTGATTACCGGCAAGGGCGGAAAAACCCGCATGGTGCCGTTGCTGCCGGTCGTGCACCGGGCCGTTGCTGAATATCGCGCGCTTTGCCCGTACGACCTTGAAGAGGGCAAGCCGCTGTTTCGTGGCGCGCGCGGCGGCGAACTGCATTCGGCAATCATCCAGCGCGATATGCAGAAAATGCGCGGCGCGCTTGGTCTGCCGGATACGGCGACACCGCATGCCTTGCGCCATTCGTTTGCCACGCATTTGCTGGGACGCGGTGGTGACCTGCGCACCATTCAGGAATTGCTCGGTCACGCCAGCCTGTCGACGACACAGGTCTATACGGGCGTCGATACGGAACGATTGATGGAAATTTACGCCAAAGCCCATCCTCGCGCCTGAATACGAACAATTTACCGGCCGAGTTTAACGCTTTCTCCGCAAGCTTACGGATAGATACCAGGCATGAACGACACGGATAATCTCACTTCACTTGATCGTACCGCAGATCGCCTCCTGCGATTGTGCCTGGTGCTGAGCTGGCTGCTGCTGGCTTCACTCTTCGTGGTGGCCTTCGGCGCGACGCGCGCCAGGGCCGAAGAGATCACCTGCGTCGGTCGTGATTTGCTCGCGGAGATGACAAAGACTGATCCAGCAAAGCTTGATGCTTTGCGCAAGGAGGCCGCGGACACCGTAAACGGCAAGGGGTTGCTGTGGAAGATCGAGAAGCCCGGCGTAAAACCATCCTTTCTCTACGGCACCATGCATCTGACCGATCCGCGCGTTCTCAAGCTTTCCGATGCAGCCGAGACGGCCTATCAGGGTGCCGACACGATCGTAATCGAAACCGACGAAGTGCTGGACCCGAAAGCGCCGATCAAAGTCATGGCCGAAACACCGGAACTGATGATGCTCGTGGACGGTACGACGCTGGACAAGCTCATTCCCAGGGACAAGCTCGATACTGTCGAAACTGCGCTTTCAGAGCGTGGTATCTCGCTCGCCGCCGTCAATCGCATGCAGCCGTGGATGCTGACCAGCATGCTCGCCATGCCGGCCTGCGAGTTTGCCCGCAAAAAGGAAGGCGCTGCCTTTCTCGATATCAAGCTGGCCGAAGACGCAAAGGCGCAAGGCAAGCGGGTCGCCGGGCTTGAGACCATCAAGGATCAACTCGGCGCCATGACGTCGCTGCCGGCACAGTTTCACATCGACGGATTGATCGAAACGCTGACCCTGGGGCCGAAATTGCCGGATGTTTTCGAGACTATGACCGTGCTTTATACGCAGGGCGATATCGGTATGATCTTCCCTCTAATGCGCTCGGTCTCGCCGGATGGCTCCAGCGGCGGGAATTATGCTGAGTTCGAGGAAAAAATGGTTAACGCCCGCAACCGGACCATGGCGGAACGCGCCGTGCCGATCATCGACAAGGGCAACGCCTTCATCGCGGTCGGCGCACTGCACCTGCCCGGCGAGCAAGGTCTTGTTTCCCTGCTGAAAAGCAGAGGCTATACAATCACCGCTGAGCAGTAATTTTACCAAGTATTGACGCCTTAAACCGGCATATATCCGGCATTGATCCAAGAGCATCCCCCGTCCATGATCTGACAATTCCGGAACTTTCTGGACAGATAGTCGTTGTTCTCTTCGGAATGGTGCTGAAAAGTCATGGAGGACACGAAATGACATACGATCCAAACCTGCAACAGCGACCGATGGAATCCGATCCAAACAATCCGAGATCAACCATCGTCAAGAGCGGTAGTGGCAGTGGTTTCCTGATCGCCGGTATTATTATTGCCGCATTGGTTATCGGCGGCTATTACTTCCTCAACCGTAGCGACACTGGTATGAGCCCCACCGCTCCGACACCGCCCGCTACGACTGACACGGCGCCAGCACCGGCCACACCTGAGCCGCCAGCAGCGACTGCACCTGCGCCGACAGCTCCGGCTCCTGCCGAACCTGCTCCGGCACCAGCTACGCCGGCCCCGGCTCCAGCTCCCGCTCAATAACTAGCGAGGAGAATACAAAAAAGGCCCGGATTTTCCGGGCCTTTTTGCTAGGGTTTTCAAGGAAATTACATGTGGATTGGCTTGAAGAAAGTCGCCAGCGCGGCCTCGCGCACGGCTTCCGACATGGTCGGGTGGGCGTGCGTCGTGCGCGCCAGATCTTCTGAAGAACCGCCGAATTCCATGAGCACAGTTGCTTCGTGAATCATTTCACCGGCGCCGTAACCGACGATATGGACACCGAGTACACGGTCGCTGGCCTTGTCTGCCAGGATTTTGACGAAGCCGTCCGTGTGCAGCATGGCGCGAGCACGGCCATTGGCAGTGAACGGAAATTTGCCGGCTTTGTAGTCGATACCGGCCGCTTTCAGCTCTTCCTCGGTCTTTCCGACAGAAGCCACTTCCGGCTGCGTATAGACAACGCTCGGAATCGCATCATAATTGACATGACCGACCTGTCCGGCAAGGATTTCGGCAACGGCAATACCCTCGTCTTCGGCCTTGTGCGCGAGCATGGCGCCCTCGACGACGTCGCCGATCGCGTAAATTCCGGGGATATTGGTCTGCCAATGATCATCGATGGCGACACGGCCGCGATCATCCACCGCAACACCAGCTTCCTTTAGTCCCGCGCCGTCCGTATAGGGCCTGCGGCCCGTGGAGATTAGCACCACATCGGCCTCGATCGCCTGCGCTTCGCCGCCCTTGACCGGTTCAAACGTGACCTTGGCGCTCTTGCCGGATTTTTCGACGTCCGTAACCTTGGCGCCCATCTTGAACACGATGCCTTGCTTTTCCAGCATGCGCTGGACTTGCCTGGAAACTTCGCCGTCCATTGGTCCAAGAATCTTGTCGAGATATTCCACGACGGTCACCCTCGAACCGAGGCGGCCCCAGACCGAACCGAGCTCAAGCCCGATGACACCACCGCCGACAACGACGAGGTGTTCCGGCACTTTTTCAAGTTCCAGCGCGCCGGTCGACGATATGATGACCTTCTCGTCGAACTCGACATCGACGCCGGGAATGCCAGCAACATCCGAACCGGTGGCGATGACGACGTTCTTCGTTTCGATTTCCTGAACGGTGCCATCTTCGGCGGTCACGGAAACCTTACCCGCGGCCAGAACCTTGCCCGTGCCCATGAACGTATCGATCTTGTTCTTTTTGAACAGGAAGGCGACACCATTGACGTTGGCTTCGACCGTCGCATCCTTATGGGCGAGCATTGCCGGAAGATTAAGTTTGGGCGTACCAACATCGACACCGAGCGTGGCATGGGAATGGCCGGCCTCATGGAACACTTCCGAAGCATGCAGCATCGCCTTTGACGGAATGCAGCCGATATTCAGGCACGTTCCGCCAAAAGTAGCGCGCTTCTCGATCACCGCAGTCTTGAGGCCAAGCTGCGCGGCCTTGATCGCGCACACATAGCCACCGGGACCTGTTCCGATGACGACGACATCATATGCCATGATTGATTCCTTCTCTTGCGACGTTACCCAATAAATTATTGTTCGGGCACGCATTCTTTAAAGCGGAAGACTTCCCAGGGAAAAGTCTCGATGGGTTTTTCAAGTTTGAAATTGAAGCTGCTCATGGATCTGGAAAAATCCGGCAGCAGCAAAGCCTGCGCTGCTGGTTCCTTGGCTTTCGGCAGGAGGTCGGCGTCGGCTCCCTCGGTCAAGGAATAGATAACACCGCGCCACACGGTGCATGCCTGCAGTTCGTCGCCAGTAACATCGCCACTCGGGCACTTGTACATGATGATGCCGTTGGGCCTTGCAACGCCCTCACTCCACATGACCACACCATCGAGTTTCAGATCGCTGTCGTTCATCTCGATAGAGAATTCATTCGATGTCATCACCGGCTGATCTTCGGGAACATGTCTGAAGGTCAGGGTATAAGCGTCATCCCTATCCGCATAGACGGCACGATCCTGCGTACAGGCGGCAAAAGCGGGTACAGTCAAAATTGTGCTCATTGCCACGAAAGCGGCAATGACAGGTGCTGTGCAAGAAAGGCTGGGCGAATTTATCAAATATTCGGCTCACTCGTTTATTGCAATCGGCATAACCATTGTGCGTGGTTCGACAAGCTCACCATGAGGGAATTTAGTGGCCTGCAATGATAGTTGCCACTGTAGTAGCGTGACAATTCCTGGCTCCTGCAATCAACCTACATCCCTCATGGTGAGCCTGTCGAACCACGCGCCATGAGGTGCTGGCCCTATAGATCAAGGACGAGGCGTTCCGGATCCTCGAGGCTTTCCTTGACGCGGACGAGGAAGGTCACCGCTTCTTTGCCATCGACGAGGCGATGATCATAGCTCAGCGCCAGATACATCATCGGGCGAATGACAATCTGTCCACCAACGACAACCGGGCGATCCTGGATCTTGTGCATGCCAAGAATGCCGGACTGCGGTGCATTGAGAATCGGCGAGGACATCAGAGAACCGTAGACACCGCCATTGGAGATGGTGAACGTACCCCCCTGCATGTCGGCCATGGATAAGGCGCCATCGCGCGCAGCTTTGCCAAGGCGGCTGATTTCCTTTTCGATTTCGGCAATTGACATCGCGTCGGCGTTGCGGACGACGGGAACGACAAGGCCCCTATCCGTGCCGACAGCGACGCCGACATGAGCGAAGTTCTTGTAGATGATGTCGGTGCCGTCGATTTCGGCATTAACCGATGGAACTTCCTTCAGCGCGTGCGTTACGGCCTTGGTGAAAAAGCCCATGAAGCCAAGTTTGACGCCATGCTTCTTCTCGAAGATTTCCTTGTAGCGGTTGCGCAGATCCATGACAGCCGACATGTCCACCTCATTATAGGTGGTCAGCATGGCGGCTGAGTTCTGCGCATCCTTCAGACGGCGCGCAATCGTCTGACGCAGTCGTGTCATCTTCACCCGCTCTTCGCGCGATGCGTCATCGACAGGCGACGCAGGACGAGCCACAACAGGCTTTGGTGCTTCCGTTGCAGCGGGCGCAGTAATGCCCTTGGCAACTGCGTCAAGCACATCACCCTTCAGAACCTGTCCACGTTTGCCCGAACCTTCGACCTGTGAGGCAGAGACGCCCTTTTCGGCCAATATCTTGGACGCAGCGGGCGAAGCCGGCATCTCGCTTGGTTTGCGTTCGATGATAGCCGGCTCACCGGCGACTTCAGCAGTCTTTGTCGACGCTTCGGCGGTCGAAGCTGCAGCAGCGGGACCGGTGGCCTGCGCAGTAGCTTCCGGCTTTGCCTCCGCCTTCTTGGCGGGAGCTGTCGCTGTGCCATCGGCCGAACCGATCATGCCGAGCAAGGCGCCAACCTCGACCGTATCGCCTTCCTTTGCGGTGATCTCGGCGAGCGAGCCCGCAGAAGATGCCGGCACCTCGATCGTCACCTTGTCGGTTTCGAGTTCAACCAAAGGTTCGTCAACGGCAATCGCATCGCCGACATTTTTGAACCATTTGCCAATTGTCGCTTCGGAAACGGATTCGCCCAGCGTTGGGACGCGGATTTCGGTTGCCATGTTCTCGTTCTTCCGTTGATCGTCTAATGTTCAATTACGAACCCAAAGCATCTTCAAGGAATGCTTCAAGCTGTGCAAGGTGTTTGGACATCAGGCCCGTTGCGGTCGATGCGGCGGCAGGACGTCCGGTGTAACGGACGCGCTGATGCTTGGCGTCGATATGTGCGAGGACCCATTCCAGATAGGGATCGATAAAGGCCCAGGCGCCCATATTTTTGGGCTCTTCCTGACACCAGACCATTTCCGCATTGCGGAAGCGGGAGAGTTCAGTGATCAGGGCCTTTGCCGGGAACGGATAGAGCTGCTCGACGCGCAGGAGATAGACATCGTCGATACCACGCTTTTCGCGCTCTTCGTAAAGGTCGTAGTAGACCTTGCCGGAGCAGAGGACCACGCGGCGGATCTTCGAATCCTTCTGCAGCTTGATCGCCTGATCCTTCAGGAGTTGAGCATCGTCCCATAACAGGCGGTGGAACGATGAATCGCCCGTAAAATCGCCGATCGAAGAAACGGCACGCTTGTGGCGCAGCAGAGACTTCGGTGTCATCAGGATCAGCGGCTTGCGGAAGTCGCGCTTCATCTGACGGCGCAGGATGTGGAAGTAGTTAGCCGGCGTCGTGCAATTTGCCACCTGCATATTGTCTTCCGCGCAAAGCTGTAGATAGCGCTCGAGCCGGGCTGAGGAATGTTCCGGCCCCTGGCCTTCATAGCCATGCGGCAGAAGGCAGACAAGGCCCGACATGCGCAGCCATTTACGCTCACCCGAGGAGATGAACTGATCGAAGATGACCTGGGCGCCGTTGGCGAAATCGCCGAACTGCGCTTCCCATAGGGTCAGGGCACGCGGGTCGGACAGCGAATAGCCATATTCGAAACCGAGCACAGCCTCTTCCGAAAGCATCGAATTGATGACTTCGTAGATCGCCTGGCCTTTCTGCAGATTGTTGAGAGGGATATAGCGTTGCTCTGTATCCTGATCATAGAGCACCGAATGACGCTGGCTGAATGTGCCGCGCTCGACATCCTGACCCGACAGGCGGACCGGATGACCTTCTGTGACGAGCGAGCCAAACGCCAGGGCTTCCGCAGTCGCCCAGTCAAAGCCTTCGCCAGTCTCGATCATCTTGGCGCGGTTGTCCTGGAAGCGCTGGATGGTCCGATGAACATTGAGACCAGCCGGAACTTCGGCGAGCTTCTTGCCCATCTCTTTCAAGGTCTTCACCGGCAGTCCGGTCTTGCCGCGACGCTGTTCGTCGGCATTGTCCGCCGTGCGCAAACCGCTCCAGGCACCGTCAAGCCAGTCAGCTTTGTTCGGCTTGTAGGACTGACCTGCCTCGAATTCCTGTTCGAGATTTTCGCGCCATGCGGCACGCATCTTGTCGGCGTCGGCCTCGGTGATGAGGCCTTGCTCGATCAGTTTGGCGGAATAGAGCTGGACCGTCGTTTTCTGACTGCGAATGGTCTTGTACATCAACGGCTGTGTGAATGCTGGTTCGTCACCTTCATTGTGGCCAAACCGGCGATAGCAGAACATGTCGATGACGACCGGCTTGTGGAACGTCATGCGATATTCGGTAGCGATCTTCGACACATACACCACGGCTTCCGGATCGTCGCCATTAACGTGGAAGATCGGCGCTTCGATCATCTTGGCCACATCGGACGGATAGGGCGAGGAACGCGAGAACCGCGGATTGGTGGTGAAACCGATCTGGTTGTTGATGATGAAATGCACGGTGCCGGCGACGCGGTGGCCACGCAGACCTGATAAGCCGAAACATTCCGCAACCACGCCCTGTCCGGCGAAGGCTGCATCGCCATGCAAAAGCAGCGGCATGATCTTTGCACGCTCGGACAGCGGCACAATTTCGTCACGGTCGCGGCCAGCCAGGAGATCCTGCTTGGCACGCGCCTTGCCCATCACTACCGGATTGACGATCTCAAGATGAGACGGATTGGCCGTCAGCGACAGGTGAACTTTATTGCCGTCGAACTCGCGGTCCGACGAGGCACCAAGGTGATACTTCACGTCACCGGAACCTTCGACATCGTCCGGCGTATAGGAACCGCCCTTGAACTCATGGAAAATCGCGCGGTGCGGCTTGCGCATGAACTGGCTGAGCACGTTGAGACGGCCGCGATGCGCCATGCCGAGAACGATTTCCTTAAGGCCCATGGAACCGCCACGCTTGACGATCTGTTCCAGCGCCGGAATGAGCGACTCGGCACCATCAAGACCGAAACGCTTTGTGCCCTTGTACTTGACGTCGATGAACTGCTCGAAGCCTTCAGCCTCGATCAGCTTCGACAGAATGGCCTTCTTGCCTTCCGCTGTGAAAGCAACGCCCTTGTCCGGACCCTCGATGCGTTCCTGAATCCAGGCTTTTTCCACCGGGTCTGAAATATGCATGAACTCGACGCCGATGGTCGAACAGTATGTGCGCTGAAGGATGTCGAGCATCTGCGGGATCGTCGCATATTCGAGACCCAGCACATTGTCGATGAAGATCTTGCGATCGTAGTCTGCCGGCGAGAAGCCGTAGCTCTCCGGCGACAGTTCATTATAGTCTTCCTTGACTTCAGCAAGGCCGAGCGGGTCAAGCTTGGCGTGCAGATGACCGCGCATCCGATAGGCACGAATCATCATGATCGCGCGCACGGAATCGCGGGCGGCGTGAATGATTTCCGAATCCGACGACGGTGCCAGAGGAGCGGTAACGCCATTTGTTGCGGCGGCGCCATTAGCGCCCTTGGCCTTCAGCTTGTCGGTGATGTGTTTTTCGACTTCGCCCCAATTGCCGTCCAGCGCCGAGACGAGTTCGCCATTGCCGGCGATCGGCCAGTTCGGCTTCTCCCAGGAGGCGCCTTTGGCATTGGCTATCACATCAGCCTTGCTGTCATTGAGGTTGGCGAAGAATTCCTGCCATTCGGCATCCACCGATGCCGGGTCTTTCTCATAACTCGCGTGCAGTTCCTCGATATAGTGGGCATTGCCGCCATAGAGAAACGAGGTGAGAGCAAAAAGATCGTTGGCCTGTTCTTGACGTGCCATGTTCGTGACCGGAGCCGCGCTCCGTCTCCTTTGATGGTGGTTTGATCGGGGCGACAACCGCCCCGATTCATTCTTGCTTCAACTACGGTCTCAGCCCTTGAGGACGTCGACCAATGTCTTGCCAAGCTGCGCAGGCGACGGCGAAACGCGGATACCCGCGGCTTCCATCGCTGCGATCTTGTCTTCCGCGCCGCCCTTGCCGCCGGAGATAACCGCGCCGGCATGACCCATCGTGCGTCCGGGAGGGGCCGTACGTCCGGCGATGAAACCAGCCATCGGCTTCTTGCGGCCACGCTTTGCTTCGTCGGCGATGAACTGCGCTGCATCTTCTTCGGCCGAGCCACCGATTTCACCGATCATGATGATTGATTTGGTCGCTTCGTCGGCAAGGAACATTTCCAGGATATCGATGAACTCCGTGCCCTTCACCGGATCGCCGCCGATACCGACAGCAGTCGTCTGGCCGAGGCCTTCATTCGTCGTCTGGAACACTGCTTCATAGGTAAGTGTCCCGGAGCGGGATACAACACCTACCGAACCCTTCTTGAAGATGTTGCCCGGCATGATGCCGATCTTGCATTCCTCCGGCGTCAGGACGCCAGGGCAGTTCGGTCCGATCAGGCGCGATGCGGAGCGATCGAGGCGCGCCTTGACCCGAACCATGTCCATGACCGGAATGCCTTCGGTGATACAGATGATCAGTGGGATTTCCGCGTCGATCGCTTCGATGATGGCTTCAGCGGCGCCTGCCGGCGGAACGTATATCACCGACGCATTGGCACCGGTGCGATCCCTGCCTTCGGCAACCGTCGCGAAAATCGGCAGCTGCGCGCTCGAACCCGTCGGCAGATTGCCTTCCCAGGTCTCGCCACCCTTTTTTGGATGAATGCCGCCGACCATCTTCGTACCGTAATAGGCAAGGGCCTGTTCGGTGTGGAAGGTACCGGTCTTGCCGGTGAGGCCCTGAACGAGAACCTTGGTGTCTTTGTTGACAAGAATAGACATGCCTTAGTTTCCCTTCACAGCCTTGACGATTTTCTGCGCAGCATCATCGAGATCATCTGCAGAAACGACATTGAGACCGCTCTCATTGATGATTTTCTTGCCAAGTTCGGCATTGGTGCCTTCGAGGCGAACGACCAGTGGAACCTTGAGGCCAACTTCCTTGACCGCAGCGATGACACCTTCGGCAATGATATCGCACTTCATGATACCGCCGAAGATGTTGATCAGGATGCCTTTGACCGCAGGATCGGCAGTGATGATCTTGAACGCAGCCGTTACTTTCTCCTTGCTGGCGCCGCCGCCAACATCAAGGAAGTTCGCTGGCTCAGCACCGTAAAGCTTGATGATATCCATCGTTGCCATGGCAAGGCCGGCACCGTTGACCATGCAGCCGATATTGCCGTCGAGCGCGACATAAGCGAGGTCATATTTCGAAGCTTCGATTTCCTTGGCGTCCTCCTCGGAGGTGTCCCGGAGTTCAACCACATCCGGGTGGCGGAACAGGGCATTGCCGTCGAAAGATACCTTGGCGTCGAGAACACGCAGCCGGCCATCCTTCATGACGATCAATGGGTTCACCTCGAGCAGGCTCATGTCCTTTTCGGTAAAGGCCTTGTAGAGGATCGGGAACAGCGTCTCGCCGTCCGTCCTGGCTTGGCCGGTCAGGCCATAAGCATCATTGATCTTCGCTGCATCTTCTGCGGTCACGCCTTTTTCCGGATCGATCGAAACAGTGATGATCTTTTCCGGCGTATCATGGGCAACACCTTCGATATCCATGCCGCCTTCCGTGGAAACCACGAAAGCCGGCCGGCCAACCGCGCGATCGACGAGGATCGACAGATAAAGCTCGCGCTCGATGTCGGCGCCATCTTCGATATAGAGGCGGTTTACCTGCTTGCCGGCCGGACCTGTCTGGTTGGTAACGAGCGTATTGCCGAGCATTTCCTTCGCATTGGCAACGACTTCCTCGACCGACCGCGAAAGGCGGACGCCGCCCTTCGCATCAGGGCCGAGTTCCTTGAACTTGCCCTTGCCTCGCCCACCCGCATGTATCTGGCTCTTCACCACATAGAGCGGTCCGGGTAGCGTCTTCGCCCATTCTTCCGCCTGTTCGACGGAGTAGACGGCGACGCCATTGGCGATCGGTGCACCGAACGAGTGCAGCAGCCGCTTGGCCTGATATTCGTGAATGTTCATATGGTATTTTCCTCTACGAATAATCCGGACGCGACAAGCGCAGGATCGTTTCAGAATGGGTTCGAGGCGAGATTACTTGAGGTTCGGTGCGATATTGATGCAAGCCTCACAAAGACCGGCAACGGAAGCGACCGAAGCTTCGAACTGTTTCTGTTCGGTCTTGTTGAGATCGATTTCGATAACGCGTTCGACACCGCCAGCGCCGATCACGACGGGGACGCCGACATACATGTCCTTGACGCCATACTGGCCGGAAAGATGAGCCGCGACCGGCAAAACCCGCTTCTTGTCCTTGAGGAACGCTTCGGCCATCTGGATCGCGGAAGATGCAGGCGCGTAGAAAGCGGAACCGGTTTTCAGCAAGCCGACGATCTCAGCGCCGCCATCACGGGTGCGCTGGATGATCTGATCGAGCTTTTCCTGGCTGGTCCAGCCCATCTTGACCAGGTCCGGCAGAGGGATACCGGCAACGGTCGAATAACGCGCGAGCGGCACCATGCTGTCGCCGTGCCCGCCGAGAACGAAGGCGGTGACGTCTTCAACCGAAACCTTGAACTCGTCAGCGAGGAAATAGCGAAAGCGCGCGCTGTCCAGAATACCGGCCATGCCGACGACCATGTTCTTCGGCAGACCAGAGAACTTCTGCAGCGCCCAGACCATCGCATCGAGCGGATTGGTGATGCAGATCACGAAAGCACCGGGGGAGTACTTCTTGATGCCCGCGCCGACCTGTTCCATGACCTTGAGGTTGATGCCGAGGAGATCGTCGCGGCTCATGCCCGGCTTGCGCGGCACGCCGGCGGTGACGATCACCACATCCGCACCTTCGATTGCCGAATAGTCATTGGCGCCGACAAGATTGGCGTCGAAATCGTCAACTGGCGACGACTGGGCGATGTCCAGTCCCTTGCCCTGCGGTATGCCTTCTGCGATGTCGAAAAGCACGATATCACCGAGCTCCTTGAGCCCGATCAGATGTGCAAGCGTTCCACCGATCATGCCTGAACCGATGAGGGCGATTTTATTACGTGCCATGCTGGTTACTTCCCTGATCTGAAGTCTTGACGGACGCCAAAGGACACATCGCGATATTCAGGCAGCCCAAGGGCAACCTTTTACCACATGTCTTTGCGCTGGGACGTTCGAATATTCCTCTTTCAAAAATAACTCAACCGAAAATTTTCACCTCAATAAATTCAATCGGTTAGAATTGATGGGATTTACGTAAACGTCAACACAAATCATCCTACCAAAGTCGAAGCCGGTCATTTTTAACACAGGCAACGTATCAAAATGATGAAAGAATGACGAGCCGCATCACGCTCAATTGATGGGGTCAAATCTCTGCAGATCGTGTTTCCCTAGGTGGCTCATCCCTGCCTGCCGCCGCAAGATAGTCTTCGCTCTGCATCTCAAACAAACGCGATGCCGTGCGACCGAATTCAAAGGCCTCGGTCCCTTTTTTAGCTATATAAAGTTTGTCTGGCGAGGCGGCAGCCGAAATCACCACGTGCACATGGTAATCATAGAGAAGGTCGATCAAGATGATGAATCGCTTGGCTTCATTGCGTCTCGGTTGATCGAGCACCGGCACTGCGTCGATGAAGATTGTCTGATAGTGCCGGATGATTGCGGTATAGTCTGCTGCCCCGAGCGGCTTCGAGCAAAGATCGGCAAAGGTAAAACGCGCTACGTGCCGCGCTGCCTGGGGAATGATGACCGTGCGGCCTTTGACCTTGACGCTATCTTGCGCGATAGTCGCGCCATCGGTTGCCGCATGCCAGGCGTCGTCCATCAGCCGGTTCGTTTCGTCGTTCAACGGCGAAAGATAGACCGGCATGTGGTTCAACTTTTCGAGCCGATAGTCTGTACGGGCATCGAGGTTGATGACGTCCACGTGGGTTTTCATAAGATCAATGAACGGCAGGAAAAGCTGGCGGTTGAGACCGTCGCGATAAAGATTGTCCGGTGCAACGTTCGATGTGGCGACGAGCACCACGCCGCGTTCGAAGAGCGCGCGAAACAGCCGCGACAGGATCATGGCATCGGCAATATCGGCCACCGTGAATTCATCGAAACACAGAACCCAGGCTTGCTCCGCCAAGGCATCGGCGACAGGCGGGATAGGATCTTCCTGTTTCGTCTCGCCCTTTTTCAAAGCCTGGCGATGGGCGTTGATGCGTTCGTGCACATCCGCCATGAAATCGATGAAGTGCGCCCGGCGTTTGCGTTTGACCGGCACGAGCTGGTGGAACATGTCCATCAGCATCGTCTTGCCGCGTCCGACTTCTCCGTGGATGTAGAGACCCTTGACGATTT
Source organism: Phyllobacterium sp. LjRoot231 (assembly GCF_964253365.1). Classification (NCBI taxonomy): domain Bacteria; kingdom Pseudomonadati; phylum Pseudomonadota; class Alphaproteobacteria; order Hyphomicrobiales; family Phyllobacteriaceae; genus Phyllobacterium; species Phyllobacterium sp. LjRoot231. The sequence continues at coordinate 895,340 of NZ_CAXUQT020000001.1, read as the reverse complement.
CGTGCCGCGGTGCCTTTCGGCTGAACAGCCAACCCAGCGCGCTGGATTTTATTGCAAGTCGCTTTGTTGCAAGGTCGTGGATCAGGCGATCAAAACGGTCTGCAAGACGCTGTTGCGAGGGATCGGCATCCAAATCTCCAGCCTGCACGAGCGAATCATAGCGCTCGCGTACGGAGGGAAATATCTTCAGATTATCATGCGACATGCGAAATGCAGTCTCCGGGCGCGCCTGTGGCGCGCTCCAAGTTTAGCTAACGCGACAGGCTGAGGTTCTGCCCGCCCGATGTCTGACCGTCGAATTTCGACTGACCCGACGAATAGAGCCGCGCCACCGTACCACCAGCTGCATCATAAAGCGTGAGCTGCTTGCCGCTCACAGCCCACGAAGAGAGGTTGGCAAGCTCGCCTGGGCAGCGGAGCGGACCAGCCCGATAGCCCTGACCGAACTTGGTCTGTGGCGTAGCGATCTTGCAGCTCTGCCCGCCCATCGAGGCGTTCCACACACCGGCTACATTGCTGGCAGTGAGGTCGGGAGCATTTTCCGGCGGCAAGGCGGCAACCTGCGTATTGCCCTGTGTACCTGGCGTATTGGTCGCGGTGGTTGGAGCAGTCGGAAATTGGTTGGAGCCGCCCGGAGGTGGCAACTGGCTCTGGCTTACAGCACCAGATGGCGCCGCCTGAAGCGGAGCGGGCGCGGACGAGACGGGGTCCATTCGCGAACTCTGGCATCCCGCCAGCACCATGCCGACCGCGGCAACGGCCAGCAAATTGACTTTCAAAGTCCCCATAACTTCAATTCTCCATCTGCGCATTTGAATTCAGAATGCGATTCCATTTAGCGCTCGTGACCATGATACAATGGTGATCCTGGCGAAATTTCAACCCGCACTCCGGAAAAACCGATGTTTTTCGGGCCGGGTTGCGCGTCAAAACCATCAAAAAATGGTGGAACTGACAATATCGCCACACTCTCCAAAGCTGCCCGTGATCAATCAAACCGGCGGCATTAACCAATTCAATCATTTCAAAGTGAATAAAGTCTTATGTATTGCATCAGGCTATGACGGAAATGTGTAGCGGAACCCGTTGAACTTACCCGCATCGTAAGATATTTCCTGACTATGACACTCATAAATAAATCTCCCAAAAGAATCCGCCACGAAACCCGCCTCCGCCTCGTTGAGGTCCGGGCCGTCAAACATATCACCCCGTTGATGCTGCGCGTGACCCTTGCAGGCGATCAGCTTGCGGGCTTCAGCAGCCCCGGCTACGCAGATCATATCAAGATATTCTTCCCCTCTGCCGGCAGCGAACCCGTTATGCCGGTGCCAGGGCCTGATGGCCTTGCCTTCCCATCGGATAAGCCCCGCCCGGAAATGCGCGATTACACGCCCCGCGCCTTTCACCCTGAGACCAATACTCTCGACGTTGATTTCGTTTTGCATGGCGACGGCCCTGCCTCAAGCTGGGCGGCACAGGCGAAAGTTGGACAAAAGATCGTGATCGGCGGCCCGCGCGGCTCGATGATCATCCCCGATGCTTTCGACTGGTATTTGCTCGCCGGTGACGAGACAGCCTTACCTGCGATCAGCCGTCGCCTGGAAGAACTACCCTCCTCCACGCGTGCTATTGCTTTGATCGAGGTCGCCAGCAGGGAAGAAGAGCAGTCGCTCGAAACCGAGGCCGGAGCAGAAATCATCTGGGTACATCGCAATGGCGCGGAAGCCGGCAATAATGAGCTACTATTGCGCAGGATCGAGCAGCTCGACCTGCCCGAGGGTGACTGTTACGCCTTCATCGCCGCTGAAAGCAGCATTTCAAAGGCCGTACGCAATCATCTCGTTGACCAGCGCAGTTTTAATACCGAGTGGGTCAAAGCGGCCGGTTATTGGCTGCGCGGCGTCGCCGATGCGCACGAGCCGCACTAAACGCCAGCTGGATAGAGTGCCAGTATCGTTGGAGCGCAGCATTGATGCGCGCTGCCACTGGCATTTCTTCCCCTTTTCCGCCATATAAGCCCTCTATCGACAGAAGACGGCAATTATAGGCTAGCGAAGGCATGGCAGCACACGCGCAATTTGCGAAGATGAACGGGCTCGGCAACGAAATCATCGTTGCCGATATGCGCGGGCGTGCGGACCGGATTACGCCGGAAGCAGCCATTGCGCTCGACCATGATCCCGCAACGAAGTTCGACCAGATCATGGCCATTCACGCGCCGAAGACCAGCGGCACGGAAGCCTATATCGAGATTATCAATTCCGATGGAACACAGGCACAGACCTGCGGCAATGGCATGCGCTGCGTGGTGCAAGCGCTGAGCACCGAAACCGGCAAGCGCGAATTCGCGTTCGAGACGATCGCCGGAATCCTGACGGCGCACGAGCACCCGGACGGGCAGATTTCCGTCGATATGGGCATGCCGCGCTTCGATTGGCAGGATATTCCACTTACCGAACCATTTCACGACACGCGCAGGATCGAACTGCAGATCGGTCCCATCGATGCGCCGGTCCTGCATTCGCCATCGGTTGTCAGCATGGGCAATCCACATGCGATCTTCTGGGTCGATCAGGATGTCTGGACTTACGAGCTGGAGCGGTTTGGCCCGCTGCTCGAAAACCATCCTATCTTTCCGGAACGCGCCAACATCTCCATCGCCCATGTGACCAGCCGTCACGCTATCACCTTGCGTACCTGGGAACGCGGGGCGGGTTTGACCCGCGCATGCGGCTCCGCCGCCTGTGCAGCCGCCGTTTCGGCAGCTCGTACTGGACGTACGGATCGTACTGTGACGGTAACCGTTCCTGGCGGTCCGCTTTTGATCGAATGGCTCGAAAACGATCACGTGATGATGACCGGGCCTGCCGAGTGGGAGTTTTCAGGCTTGCTCGATCCGCAGACCGGTGCGTGGCAACGTGACGAAACGCCATCGCAGGGAGCCGCCTGATGGCTGTTGACGTCGTCACTTTCGGCTGCCGGCTCAACACGTACGAGTCGGAAGTAATGAAGCGCGAGGCCGATGCGGCGGGTCTCGGCGGGCTGGAAAACGGTGCGATCATCTTCAATACCTGCGCTGTCACCAGCGAAGCAGTACGGCAAGCACGGCAGGCCATCCGCAAGGCGCGCCGGGATAACCCGGAAGCGCGTATCATCGTCACCGGTTGCGCCGCACAGACGGGCGCGGATGAATTTGCCGCCATGGACGAAGTCGATCTCGTTCTCGGCAACGAGGAGAAGCTGAAATCCAATTCCTATCGCATGCTGCCAGATTTCGGTGTCAACCAGTTCGAAAAGGTGCGCGTTAACGACATCATGGAGGTGCGCGAAACTGCATCGCATATGGTCGACGCTATCGAGGGTCGTGCCCGCGCCTTTGTACAAGTACAGAATGGCTGTGATCACCGCTGCACCTTCTGCATCATTCCCTATGGCCGGGGTAATTCCCGGTCGGTGCCGATGGGTGGCGTAGTCGAACAGGTCAAGCGCCTCGTTGGCAATGGCTATAACGAGGTGGTACTGACCGGCGTCGACATGACCAGCTACGGACCCGACCTCCCTGGAAATCTTCGCCTCGGCAAGTTGGTCAAAACTGTCCTCAAGGAGGTGCCGGATCTGCAGCGGCTGCGCCTCTCGTCCATCGACTCTATTGAAGCCGATGAAGACTTGATGGAAGCATTGGCGACTGAAAAGCGCATGATGCCGCATCTGCATCTGTCGCTACAGTCCGGCGACAATATGATCCTTAAGCGCATGAAGCGCCGTCATTTGCGTGAGAATTCCATCGAGTTTTGCGAGAATGTCCGCCGAATTCGTCCTGATATCGTCTTTGGTGCGGACATTATTGCCGGTTTCCCAACCGAAACGGACGAGATGTTCGAAAACTCGATCCGGATCGTCGAGGAATGCGGCCTGACACATCTGCATGTTTTTCCGTTCAGCCCGCGCGAAGGCACGCCCGCTGCGCGCATGCCGCAGGTAGATCGCAAGGTGGTCAAGGCTCGCGCGGCAAGATTACGTGCAGCGGGCGATGCATCCTATCGCAACCATCTGCGCCGCCTCGTCGGCACGACGCAGAGAATTCTCATCGAACGCGAAGGCCTTGGCCGGACGGAGGGTTTCACTCTCGTCGGCGTTGACGGCGGTATGCCGGGCCATATCATCGAGCGCACGATCAGCGGCCATGACAGCGACAAGCTGTTGGCCAATGATCGCGCGGCATAAACGTAATCAGCAAAGCAGTTTTCATGGCTCTGGGTTTCATCAAGAAGATATTTTCCTTCGGCAAAAAAGAGGTCGAAGAGGTTCCGGCTGACAAGCCCGTAGCCAAGCTTGAGCAGCCTCAAACAACCGAGCAGCTTTATGAGGATACGGCGGCACAGGAAGCGCTGTCTGAGCCTGGGTCTGCCGAAACTGAACCGGTTTTTGCGGAACAGGCAGTCATCGCCGAAGAGCCGGCGGCAGAGCCTGAAATTCTTCCGGAAGCCGAGCCTGTCATTGTCGAACAGACCGAAATCGAACCGACGCCGGTTGACGAACTCATCGTGTCCGCGGATGAGATTGAATCGCCAATGGGCGAGGCGGCGATCGAGCCGGTGTCTCTCCCCGTCCCCGAGGCTCCTGTCGCCGAGGTCGCGGAAACGCCGGAACCTGCGATTGCACTCAAGCCCTCAAAAGTAACGGTCAGCAAGACGGTCGAGGAAAAGCAGGCCGACGAACCGCTTCCGGTTGAGCCGCAAAAACGGCTTTCCTGGTTCGAGCGTCTGCGCAAAGGACTGTTCCGGTCTTCACAGCAACTCGGCGATTCCATTGGCAGCATCTTCACCCGGCGCAAGCTTGATGAAGATACGCTGCAGGACCTCGAAGATGTGCTGATCCAGGCCGATCTCGGTATGGAAACCGCCATCCGCATCACAGGCGCCTTGAGCGCCACACGCTACGGCAAGGATATCAGCACAGAGGAAGTCCGTGCCATCATGGCATCGGAAATCGAGAAGGTGCTAGGCCCAGTCGCCAAACCACTGGAGCTCGACCTTGCACATAAGCCGCATGTGATCCTGGTCGTCGGCGTCAATGGCACCGGCAAAACCACGACGATCGGCAAGCTTGCTGCCAAGCTTACCGCGGGTGGGCTGAGCGTGATGCTCGCAGCGGGTGACACCTTCCGTGCCGCGGCGATCGAACAATTGCACATCTGGGGCAAGCGCACCGGCGCACCGGTGGTGTCGTCCAAGCTCGGCGCCGATGCGGCGGGTCTCGCCTTCGATGCGTGGAAACAGGCGAAGGAGGCTGGAAGCGATGTACTGATCATCGACACAGCCGGCCGCCTGCAGAACCGGGCCGAACTGATGGACGAACTGGCGAAGATCGTTCGTGTGCTTGGCAAGAACGATCCCGAAGCGCCGCATACGGTATTGCAGACGCTCGATGCGACGACAGGCCAGAATGCGCTCAATCAGGTCGAAATCTTCAAGAATATCGCTGGTGTCAACGGTCTTGTGATGACCAAGCTTGACGGCACGGCGCGCGGCGGCATCCTTGTCGCCATCTCGGCACAACACAAATTGCCGGTCTATTTCATTGGCGTAGGCGAGCAGGTCGAAGACCTCGAACCTTTTGCCGCTGGCGATTTTGCCAAAGCCATCGCAGGAGTTGCATGATGGAAGAATCCATATTCGAACGCGATCCGTCCGATCCGGCGGTTAGAACCGATCCTGCACGCAAGGAAATCAATCCGCTGCTCAAGCTGGCTCTGGAACTGGGTCCGCTCATGGTCTTTTTCTTCGCCAATTCACGCGGCGAATGGCTGATGGAACGTTTTCCTGTGCTGGCCAATATCGGCGAGCCGATTTACATCGCTACCGCCCTGTTCATGGTGGCAACGGCGATTGCGCTTGCCGCATCGTGGATTCTGGTTCGCAGCCTGCCAATCATGCCGCTGGTCTCAGGAGTTTTCGTTCTTGTATTCGGCGGACTTACATTGTGGTTTCATGACGACACATTCATCAAGATAAAGCCCACCATCGTCAACGCGCTTTTCGGTGTCATATTGTTGGGCGGGCTCTGGTTTAGCAAATCGCTACTTAGCTACATATTTGACAGTGCTTTCAAGCTCAGCCCGGAGGGATGGCGCAAGCTGACTATGCGCTGGGGCGTATTCTTCTTGGTTCTGGCGGTTTTGAACGAGGTGGTTTGGCGCAATTTCTCGAATGAGACCTGGGCGGCTTTTAAAGTCTGGGGTACCATGCCTATCACTCTGCTCTTCACGTTCGCGCAGATGCCATTGGTGATGAAATATTCGATCGAACAAGCGGCACCCGAAAAATCAGCACGCAAAGACACGTAATTTTACAAACCGCCACAATTTTCACCGGTTCGAGACGAAATCCCGCCGCGATCCGCGCTCAAGAATTGCAGCATCCGCAACAGTTCTTCAAAAGGCGCAATCCATGAAAACGGTTCTCATCGTGATGACCCTGATGGGTTGCGACTGCGATGCGAAAATCTGCGAGTATATAAAGACCGCAGATGCAGGCTGGACCAGTATCGAGCGCTGCCGAGCAGACCAGGAGAGCCAGATTCGCCAGAATACCAAGGTCGACTATCCGCTGATTACCGCGACCTGTACCGTAAAATCCGCTCCCGGGCCCGTGGTTGCCAGCCGGTCTTTTACGGTTCCAGAGCCTGCTGCAGACCGGCCGATAGAAACGCTTGCCCTTGGCACGCCTATTGTTGCGCCGGTTACGGTCGCAACGAAAACGACGTTCGGTTATCGGATGATCACCGTCCCGCTCACTCACGCCTATGACAGCACTGCAACTGCTGCAACGAGGGCTGCAGGCTGGGTACGGCGCTATGCCATGCTGGAAAACTGAAAGACCTTTTACTGTGCCTTCAGCGCTGCCTCAATGGCAGGCATCAAATCGTCACGGATCGAGTCTTCAGTGAAAGGTCCAACATGCTTGTAGGCGACGATGCCGTCCTTGCCGACAAGAAATGTTTCCGGCACGCCGTAAACGCCCCACTCGATTGCGGCACGGCCGTTCGTGTCGGCTCCGATGGCTGCATAGGGGTTTCCTAGGTCGTCGAGGAAGCCGAGTACGTTCTCGTTTTTATCCTTGTAGTTCAACCCGGTCAGACGAAACCGCTTGTCCTGCGACAATTGCATGAGCAGCGGGTGTTCGACACGGCAGGGCACACACCAGGAACCAAACACATTGATGAGTGTGACTTGCCCCTTGAAGCTTGCTGGATCGAGCCCCGGAACCGGCAGGCCATCCTTCTGCAAGCCACTCACGGCCGGCAACGATACATTGGGTGCAGGCTTGCCAATCAACGCCGACGGAATGACCGATTCATCGCGGCCCGACGCCAGTTGGAATGCGAAAACGGCAGCCAAGGCTGCAAACAGGAGGAGCGGCAGGAAGATAAAAAACAGGCTGCGTTTTCGCGGAGACTTTTCGATTTGTTCCTGACCGGTCACGATTTGCCATCCGTCTTCGTCTCTGACCTGCGCCGTACGCCGCGCGATTCGAGCTCCTGTAGCGCCTGTCGCTGCGTGCGCTGATCGACGAAAATCCACCCGATCAAGGCAGCAAGTACAATGATGGCGGCTCCATAGGAGGCAAGCACGAATCCCATGTGGCTCATCATTGTGCGGTTCCCCGGTCAGCGCTGCGGGCAGCAACGCGGCGCATCGCTGTAACACGGCGACGCCAGATTTCATTGCGCATGGCCATGATATGCAAGGTGAAAAACAGAAGGGTAAAGCCGATAGCCATCACCAGCAGCGGCCAGAGCAATGACGGATCGATGGTTGAGCCACCCATGCGGAAAACCGATGCGGGCTGGTGCAGCGTGTTCCACCAGTCGACCGAAAACTTGATGATCGGAATATTGATGAAGCCGACAAGGGTCAGGATTGCAGTGGCTTTTGCCGATTTTGCCGGATCATCCATGGCGCGGGTCAGCGCGATGATCCCGAGATACATCAGGAACAACACAAAGACGGAGGTGAGGCGTGCATCCCAGACCCACCACGTGCCCCACATTGGCTTGCCCCAGAGTGAGCCGGTGATAAGGGCCAGGGCGGTGAACACGGCCCCGATCGGTGCAGCAGCCTTGGCGGAAACATCGGCCAGCGGATGGCGCCATACGAGTGTTCCAAGCGCCGCAATAGTCATGATCGTGTAGCACATCATCGAGAGCCAGGCGAAGGGCACATGGATGAACATGATCTTGACCGTCGAGCCCTGCTGGTAGTCGTCAGGTGCGTTCATCGACATCCAGAAGCCGATGCCGAGCACAAGCACCGTCAATCCGCCGAGCCATGGCAGAACGGTGCCAGCCAAGCTCAAAAACCGCGTGGGGTTGGCCAGGTCAATCCATCGTCCGGTCTTGGATACTGTGTCGCTCATACTAAACTCTTAGCTTTCTGATGCCCTTTTCGCAATTCACCACTCTGTCAATCGGCCGAAGACTTTAATGCTGCTGCGGCTGCTAGTGGTCCCAGCACTGCAAAAAACAGTGTAATCGCAGCCAGAATAAGGAAAGGTGCCAGAAATGGTGCGGGATCTTCAACTGCGCCATAGGACGCAGACACGCCGAAAATCAGGACCGGTATCGTCAGCGGTAGAATGATCACAGAAACCAAAAGACCTCCACGCGGCAACGAAACCGCAACCGCCGCGCCGACAGCACCGATGAGCGTGATCGCCGGTGTGCCAACCAGAAGGGTCAGGGCGGTCGCACCGATGGCTGCTGGTTCCATGTTCATGAAGAGCCCAAGCAGCGGTGAAGCGATAACCAGCGGCAAGACGCTGACTGTCCAATGAGCCAGACATTTGACGAGTACCGTCAGTGCAAGCATGTGCCGCTCCGACGCCATGATCAGCAGATCGAGCGAGCCATCATCGCGATCCGCCTGGAATAGGCGGTCAAGCCCAAGCAACGTTGCAAGCAGAGCGCCAATCCACAACATGGCCGCACCGATACGGGCAAGCAGCTTCAGGTCAGGACCCACGCCGAAGGGAACGACCGCAATCACCGCCAGAAAAAACAGGATGCCGACCAACGCGCCGCCACCGGCGCGTAATCCTAACCGGACGTCGCGGAGGAATAGTGAGCCCATTATGCGGCCGCTCCCAAAGCCAATTCCTTCGATCCCTCGAGCCCCAGTGGCAGATGGGTCGCGGCGACAATTATCCCGCCGCTTGTCAGATGGTGATGCATCAATCCGGCGAACTGCGTCTCAGACGCTTTGTCCAATCCGGCGGTTGGCTCATCCAGCAGCCACACCGGCCGGTCGCTGATCAGAAGCCGGGCGATGCTCACACGGCGCTTTTGCCCCGTCGAAAGATAGCCGAAAGGCAGGTGACCAATCTCGCCAAGACTGACGCGTTCGAGTGCCTCGGTGATCGAACACTGGCTTGTGCCGTTGAATGACTGCCAGAAACGCAGATTTTCATCGACGCTAAGGATCGGTTTCATGGCATTCAAATGGCCGAGGTAGTGAGTGGCTGCACTGAGCCCTTCAAACGCGGCTGGCGCGTCGTCAAGCCAAAGCCTCCCCTCCGCCTGAGCGAGCAGTCCTGCGATGATTCGCAGCAAGGTCGATTTGCCGGAGCCATTGGGGCCGGTGACCAGCAGCGCTTCACCGGCAGCGACGGCAAAACCGAGCCCGGAAAACAGCAGCTCGCCACCCCGCTCTCCACCCAAGTTTTCGGCAATTAACCGCATGAATGACCCGCTTTTTAACACCTTCGGATACCGCGTGATTATTTCGACGCAGCACGCAATTTTGACCAATTCCGGTCTGGCACAGATCGGCGAAAAACTCTATATAGCTGACAACCATACCAGCGGTCGGTGTGGAAACCATTTTGGCCGATCTCGAATACAGGCGCCGGTTTCGGGCCTGTAGCGGGACGGACAGCGGAAATGACTGCACCCGCACCTTAGCGCGTCCTTGAAACGCGGCAAAGGCGTTCGTCCCGGGTTTAGGCCTCAGCATAAGGACGAACGCAAAAATGTCTCAGATTGACAGTTTCAAATGTCGTAAAACCCTCACTGTGGGGGACAAGGAATACGTCTATTATAGTTTGACCGAAGCCGAAAAGAACGGCCTGGAAGGCATTTCCCGGCTTCCATTCTCGATGAAAGTTCTCCTAGAAAACCTGCTTCGCTTTGAAGATAACCGCTCGGTTTTCAAGAAAGACATAGAGGCTGTGGCCGCATGGCTCGTCGACCGCGGCAGCGCCGGTGCGGAAATCGCCTATCGTCCAGCTCGCGTCCTGATGCAGGACTTTACCGGTGTTCCAGCAGTCGTGGATCTTGCAGCAATGCGCGACGCCATGGTCAATCTCGGTGGCGATCCTGAAAAGATCAATCCGCTCGTGCCGGTCGACCTCGTCATCGATCACTCCGTTATCGTCGATGAGTTCGGCAATCCCCAGGCTTTCAAGCGCAATGTCGATCTCGAATATGAACGCAATGGCGAGCGCTACCGTTTCCTGAAATGGGGTCAGCAGGCGTTCAAGAATTTCCGCGTCGTTCCACCAGGCACCGGCATCTGCCATCAGGTCAATCTCGAATATCTCGCGCAAGGCGTGTGGACCAGGGAAGAGGATGGCGTGACCGTCGCTTATCCGGATACCTGCGTCGGCACCGACTCGCATACGACCATGGTCAATGGCCTCGGCGTTCTCGGCTGGGGTGTGGGCGGTATCGAGGCTGAGGCCTCCATGCTTGGCCAGCCCGTTTCGATGCTTCTGCCGGAAGTCATCGGCTTCCGCCTGACCGGCAAGGTCAAGGAAGGCGTAACGGCAACCGATCTTGTTCTCACTGTCGTGCAGATGCTGCGCAAGAAGGGCGTTGTCGGCAAGTTCGTCGAGTTCTTCGGGCCTGGCCTCGAAAGCATGACGCTGGCTGATCGTGCAACCATCGGCAATATGGGTCCGGAGTATGGCGCAACCTGCGGCTTCTTTCCGATCGATCGCGAAACCATCAATTACATGCACATGTCAGGACGCGACGAAGAGCGTCTGGCTCTCGTCGAAGCCTATTCGAAAGCGCAGGGCATGTGGCGCGAACCGAATTCAGCCGATCCGGTATTTACCGATACGCTGGAACTCGATCTCGGCACTGTTGTTCCTTCGATGGCTGGACCGAAGCGTCCGGAGGGCCGTATCGCACTCGAGGGAATCGCATCCGGTTTCCGCGAATCCCTGGAAAAGGAATACAAGAAGACCGCGCATCTCGACGCCCGCTATGCGGTTGAAGGCGAGAATTATGATCTCGGACACGGCGACGTTGCCATCGCCGCGATCACATCCTGCACCAACACCTCCAACCCGAGCGTACTGATCGCAGCGGGCCTTCTTGCCCGCAACGCGGTTGCCAAGGGCCTGAAGTCCAAGCCATGGGTCAAGACGTCGCTTGCACCGGGGTCCCAGGTCGTTGCTGCCTATCTCGAAAGTGCTGGTCTCCAGAGCGAGCTCGACAAGCTCGGTTTCAATCTGGTCGGTTTCGGTTGCACCACCTGTATCGGTAATTCCGGTCCGCTTCCCGCGCCGATCTCCAAAACCATCAATGACAAGGGTCTGATCGCTGCGGCCGTTCTATCCGGCAACCGCAACTTCGAAGGCCGCGTGTCACCGGACGTGCAGGCAAACTATCTGGCCTCACCACCCCTCGTCGTTGCCTACGCACTCGCTGGTACTGTAACCAAGGACCTGACCACCGAGCCACTGGGCGAGGACAGACAAGGCAATCCGGTATTCCTCAAGGATATCTGGCCGTCTTCACACGAAATTCAGGAATTCATCACCAAGAACGTCACCCGCAAACTGTTTTCAGCCAAATATGCGGATGTATTCAAGGGCGATGAAAACTGGCAGGCGGTAAAAGTTCCGGCTGGCCAGACCTACGCCTGGGACGATCAATCGACCTATGTGCAGAACCCGCCATACTTTGTCGGCATGGGCAAAACACCGGGCAAGGTCAACGACATCAAGGGCGCCCGCATCCTTGGTCTCTTCGGCGACAAGATCACGACTGACCACATTTCTCCGGCCGGTTCGATCAAGGCGGCTTCCCCTGCCGGGCAGTATTTGACCGAGCATGGCGTTGCTCCGCTGGACTTCAACCAGTACGGCACACGTCGCGGCAATCATGAAGTGATGATGCGCGGCACCTTCGCCAATATCCGCATCCGCAACCATATGCTTGGCGAAAATGGCCGTGAGGGTGGCTACACGATCCACTATCCTGCGAAGGAGGAGATGCCGATCTACGATGCGGCCATGCGATACCGTAGCGAGAACGTTCCGCTGGTGGTCTTTGCCGGTGTCGAGTACGGCAACGGCTCGTCGCGCGACTGGGCAGCCAAGGGGACCAGCCTGCTGGGCGTTCGCGCCGTGATTGCCCAGTCTTTCGAGCGTATCCACCGTTCGAACCTGGTTGGCATGGGCATCGTGCCGTTCGTTCTCGAAGACGGCACGAGTTGGCAATCGCTGGCGCTCAAAGGTGACGAAATCGTCTCGATTGAAGGCCTGGCCACGATCCAGCCACGCCAGAAGACATTTGCCACCGTGACCTACGCCGATGGCAGCGTCAAACAGGTGCCGCTGATTTGCCGTATCGATACGATCGACGAACTGGAATATTTGAAGAACGGCGGCATTCTGCAGTACGTTCTACGTGATCTAGCTGCCTGATTGCTCAAAAAATCGTGCAGATGGAAGGTCGCCGGGCAACCGGCGGCCTTTCGACTAAGGGCAAGACGAAACGTGATCGAATTCACCTCAAAGTGACTTCCTGTTGAAACAATCGGCTCCTATCAATCTTCTGGCAATTAATCTGACAGACAAGAACTAAGAACACTCGGGAAGAATTAGAAACATTGTCCCTGCGCACCCTATCCAGACGTATTGTGATCAGCGCACTGTTCGTGGCGGCAATGGCCTACGTGCTGCCCGTCCGCGCCGAGGATTCCGGCGAGAAGCCGGAGGGTGTCGTCGAGCTTTATACGTCTCAAGGATGCGTATCGTGCCCGCCAGCAGATGCAGTGCTGAAGGCGCTTGCGACGGAAGGAAAGGTTGTCGCATTGGCCTTCCACGTGGACTATTGGGACTACCGCGGCTGGACAGATAGCCTTGCTGTGCCCGAAAACACCGACCGTCAGAATGCCTATCGTACCGCTCTGGGCTTGAACGGCGTTTATACGCCTCAGGTGATTCTCAATGGCCGTGAGCATATGAACGGCCAGGATGGACAGAAGATTCGCAGACGTATTGCAGAAACGCGCAACACGCCTGCTGGACTTACCATTCCTGTATCCATCGAAAAGACTGCACGGGACCGGCTGATGATCGATATCGGTTCGGGCCCCGCCGCGACCAATCCGGTTCGGGTTCTGTTGGCCTATTTTAATCGCGAGAGCATCATCACCATTCCCGATGGCGAAAATGTCGGGCGCAAGGTCAGCTACGCCAATAGTGTGCGGGCGATGGAAACGGTCGGCATGTGGGATGGAGCGGCGCAGAAGATCGAAATCCCGCTAAGCGAGATTGCCAGCAAGAAAGCGTCCGGATGCGCAGTGCTGCTGCAGGAGATGCTGGGCGAAGGCAAGCCGGGACCGATTATCGGCGCGTCGATTATGGCTGCGAAACCTTGACCCGCACAGAAAAACAGGCCGGATAAATCCGGCCTGAGGTATTGGGGCATGCTGCCATAGAGAGACTTATTGGTTCAAAACCGAGCAACCCGTTGGGCGGGGGGCTTGGGGTATCGGACTGTCCGGAACGAACCAGTCTCAGGCAACATGCAACCAATGTTGGGTGCCGAATCCGGCGGGAATGCGTGCAGATAATGGCGGGAATGTGTCACGCCATCACCATTGGATTCACAACGTATTGCTTCGTGAGAAAATACACAAAACAGTTCGTAAGCCAGCGATGTTGCGCCTTCTCATCACTCCGGACTTGTAAAATGACGCGGATCAGGCCACCTTTATGTCATCCACGTGTCACACAACAGTTTTCAAAGGCGGTTGATTGATGGACAGCAATGCAGGTGGCGACGAATCGCAACAGCACGCTAAACTTATCTCCCTTATCCGCACCAACGATTTGCCCGTCACCTTCAATAGGCGCGAGCTTGACCAGATTCTGCGAATATATGGTTTCATGGTATCTGCCGGCGAGTGGCGGGACTATGCCATCGATCATTTGATGGACCGTGCCGTCTTCTCGATCTTCCGGCGAACCAGTGAAGTACCGATGTTCCGGATAGAGAAAAACCCCAGGCTCGCGCGCAAACAGGGCGCATACAGCGTCATTGCCGCCAGCGGTCTCATTCTCAAACGCGGCCAGGAACTGGATCGGGTGCTCAGGGTCTTCGACAAGAGCCTGAGCGTCGTACGGAGTTAAGATTTCAGCGGGGGCTTGCCCGGCAAGGTCTCTGAACCGCCATTCATGTCCAGCTGCATCAGCACCGTGTCGAGCCAACGGCCATGCTTGAAGCCCGATGCCTTGATAGTTCCCGAGTGTTTGAAGCCCGAGCTTAAATGCAAGCGTACCGACGCTGATGCATCGTGACCATCGCCGATGACCGCGATGAACTGGCGGAAGCCGAGAGAGGTACAATCCTTGATCAGCTGTTGCAGCAAGGTCTTGCCAAGCCCCTTCCCCTTGGCCTCGGGTGCAATGTAAATCGAATCCTCGACTGACCACCAATAGGCCGGACGCGTCCGGAAGTAGCTGGCATAGGCATAGCCGATCACTACGCTATCGAGTTCCGCAACAACGTAGGGAAACCCGTCTGATGTGATCGCGTGGAAACGCCGCATCATCTCTTCCGTATCGGGCGGGTCGATTTCGTAGGTCGCCGTTCCGTGCAGGACCGCGTCGCGATAGATTTCGGTTATGGCGGCAAGGTCGGCAGGACGTGCCGAACGGATTTGAATCTGGGACATGGTATTTCGCAATGAAGATGATCTTGCACGCTTCATGCACTTCTTTGCGCGGAATTTGAAGGGGCGCAGTTGCGAAAATTGTCACCGCATCGCCAGCGGCAATGGGCAAACGAAAAGGGCAGCGTTTCCGCTGCCCAGATCTTCAACTCTCGTGTTCGCAAGGCCTAGTTGCGGTTACCGAGGAACTGCAGAAGGAACATGAACATATTGATGAAGTCGAGATAGAGCCGGAGAGCACCCATGATCGCCTTGCGGCCATAAGTGTCCGACGTATCGCCTTCGTAGTACATTTCCTTGATGTTCTGCGTGTCATAGGCAGTCAGGCCAGCGAAGACCAGAACGCCGATAGCGGAGATTGCGAACTGCAAAGCGCTCGACTGCAGGAAGATATTGACCAGCGAGGCGAGAACGATGCCGATCACGCCCATGAACAGGAACGATCCCATCGCGGACAGATCACGCTTCGTGCTGTATCCATAGAGCGACAGAGCGCCGAAGGAAGCAGCCGTAATGAAGAACGTCTGAACGATGCTTCCGGACGTAAAGACCAAGAAGATCGAGGACAGCGAAATGCCAACGAGCGCGGCATAGACCCAGAATGTCGTCTGGGCTGCAGATACACTCATTTTCTCGATGCGGAAACTCAGAAAGAACACTGCGGCAAGCGGTGCCAGCATCACGACCCAACGCAGAGGCGAGCCGTAGATCGCAACGCCAAGATTTGTCAGCATCTTGCCGTTCGGCAATTGCGCGGCGGCAAGAGACGGATCATTGGTGGTTGCGAGATAAACAATTGCAAGGGCGGCGAAACCGGTCACTGCAAGACCGATACCCATCAGGTTATACACCTTCAGCATGTAGCTACGTAGACCTTGATCGATCCCCGCGTCCACACGCACTCCGGCCGATGTACGGGCCTGGATGTTGCGATAGTCAGCCATGGTTTTCCTCATTTGCTTCGTCCCGTCGGGTGTCGGGGACTATCCCCAGGCGCCGCTGGCGGGACCCCAGCATGCCTTAGTGGGAATTATGGTGATTTAAACGCCTTATAACAAGACCTGATTTACTCAAGATCGCGTGTTGTGATCCCAAATTACCCTGAATCGGCACAATATTACATCGTTTTAATCATTCAAAGGTTGCGCAATATTGGCGCCGCCTTCTGGCCGAGTATTCGCCAAGTGCCAGCAAGGCCAAACCCTATGGTCAACACCAGCGCGACTATCACGGTCATGACCGCCACTTCAGGTTGGAATGAGGCTGGCAATGTCATGACCCGCACGATCACATACCAGGCAGCCACACCACCGGCGAGCAACGCAAAAATGGCGGTCGAGAAGCCCAGCAGCATATATTCGAGCGTAAAAGCCTTAATCAGCGTGCGTCTGGTCGCCCCGAGCGTCTTTAACACGACCGCATCATGGACGCGTGCGCGGTTTCCCGCCGCGAGAGCACCGCCGAGCACCAGGATCGAAGCTATGAGTGCTACCGACGCTGCCGCGCGAATAGCGACTGCCAATTGTCCAACCAGCTCATTGGCGATGGTGATCGCATCCTTGACCCGAACCGTCGTCACCGCCGGAAAGGCACGAGTCACTTCGCGCATGACCGTGGCTTCTTGCTGCGAGCTGGCTGTGGGGTCGGTCAAGGTCGCCAGCCATGCATGCGGCGCGCCGGTGAAGGTGTTCGGCGAAAACACCATCACAAAGTTGATGGCAAGGGATTCCCATTGCAGCTGACGAAAATTGGCGATCCGCGCGGTGACGTTACGGCCAAGCACGTTGACCGTAACGGTATCGCCAATCTTCAGGCCAAGATTGGCGGCCTCTTCCGCGGAGAACGAGACGAGCGGTTCGCCGGAATAGTCTGCTGGCCACCACATGCCTTTTGTCAGTGTCGAGTTTTCCGGCACGTTCTTCGCATAAGTGATACCGCGGTCACCGCGCAACACCCATGCACCCTCGGGCGGAATGGTCAATTTGGTGATATCGGTGCCATTGAACGCGACGATGCGACCGCGCAGCATCGGCGCGCTGACGATCTTGCCATTCGGCGCCGCATTTTGCAGGAGGCTGGTGAACTGCTCGACCTGCGTGCTCTGAATGTCGACAAAGAAGAAATTCGGCGCCCGTTCGGGCAGGTTACCCGCCAGTTGTTGGCGCAGACTACCGTCGATAAGTGCAAGCGTAACGAGAAGCGTCAATCCCAGACCAAGAGACAGGACTACGGAGGGAGTGAGGGCACCGGGCCGGTGAATATTACCAAAAGCAAGTCGCAGCGCTGTCGATCGCACGCGCGGCGCACGCCGCGCAAGCCACTGAACCAGACCCGAAACAGCGCGCAAAACGACGAATGAGAACGCAACCGCGCCGATAAAGACCAGGGCAATTCGCCGGTCATAGGCGAAAACCACCGCGAGCAGGCAAAGGATGGCGATAAGAGCAATTGCAGCCGCGACGTAGATTGGCTTCGGCCAGCCCCGCTGTTCAAACCCCTGTTCGCGGAACAGCGCCGTTGCCGGAACATCCCTTGCCCGCCCCAAGGGTAATATGGCGAACGCAAGGGTCGTCAAAAGTCCAAACAGGGCGGCCCACAGCAATGCGCCGGGATAGAAGCCACCCTTCGAGGCGATGGGCAGAACGCTTTGCAACGCGTAGCCAGCAACATAAGGAATAGTGGCGGCAACCACGAGGCCGATGAGAATGCCCACCAGCGCTATGATGACGATCTGTATCAGATAGACCGCAATGACAAACCAGCCAGGGGCGCCAAGCGATTTGAACGTCGCAATGACCCCGCGCTTGCCATCAAGATACGATCGCACCGCGTTGGCCACGCCGACACCACCAACGATCAGGGAGGTCAGCCCAACCAATGTCAGGAATTGCGAAAACCGTTCGATATTGGCGCTGAGCGAGGGCGCCGCATTGGTCCGGCTGCGTATAGTCCAGCCGGCCTGTGGAAATTGTTTCTGCGCTTCGTCGCGTATGGCTGTGATCGCCGCTTCCGTCGTGCCCACGGGCAAGGCGATCTTGTAGCTGTGATCGACAAGGCTGCCCGGCTGGGCAAGGCCGGCAGCCCCCAGCCCTTCAAGCGAAACCATAAAACGGGGTGCAAAGCCAAAACCATCGGAGAGCAGATCCGGCTCATTGGTGATGACGGAGCGCAATTCGAACGTTGCAGTACCGAGGAGAACCCGGTCACCAAGCTTCAGATTCAGCCGGTCGAGAAAGATCTGAGCCACGGCTGCGCCAAAAACCCCATCCCTTTCAGCGAACAGTGCCCCATGATCGAGCGC
The DNA here is from genome assembly GCF_964253365.1 of Phyllobacterium sp. LjRoot231. Lineage (NCBI taxonomy): Bacteria > Pseudomonadati > Pseudomonadota > Alphaproteobacteria > Hyphomicrobiales > Phyllobacteriaceae > Phyllobacterium > Phyllobacterium sp. LjRoot231. The sequence goes on along the minus strand of NZ_CAXUQT020000001.1, from coordinate 877,068 downwards.
AGGCGCTGTCTCCAGCGCTCCATAGAGCGGATAGGCATCATCCACCGCCTTCACTTCCACCAGCGACTGATCAGACCCATCGCCGAGCCTTGCCATGGATCGCATATTGGCACTGACAGCGACACGGCCCTTACTGTCCAGAAAGGCCCGCTCGTCCGGGTTGACTTCGCGCTGATTGAGCTGGAAACGGATATCCCCGCCAAGGATGCTCTGGCCTTGAGTGGAAATACCCGCCGTAACGGAATTTGCGACCGAGTTGACACCGCCAATGGCAGCAACACCAAGCGCAATACAGGCGAGAAAGATATAGAACCCGGACAGACCGCTCCGCATTTCGCGCAGGGCGAAACGCAAAGCCAGTTTCAACGATGGTGAAGTGCGGGCTGGAGATATCTCACTCATGCGCTTTTCGCCAGCTCCGGCGCATCTTCATCCGCTTCAATCAGGCCGGATCGAACGCGGATTTCCCTGTCGCAGCGCGCGGCGAGCGTCGCGTCATGGGTGACAAGAACCAGCGTGACGCCAAGCTCCTTCTGCTTCTCGAACAGAAGATCAGCGATCTGGCGGCCTGTCGTCGCATCAAGGTTGCCCGTTGGCTCGTCGGCAATAAGGATCTTCGGCGATGGGGCAAGCGCGCGGGCAATCGCAACACGCTGCTGCTCGCCGCCCGACAGTTCGCCTGGATAATGCGTAACGCGGTCGGCAAGACCGACGGCTGCAAGAACCTTTTCCGCAACGCCAAAGGCATCCGGATTTCCCGCGAGCTCAAGCGGCACGGCAACATTTTCCAGTGCCGTCATGTTTGGAATAAGATGAAAGGATTGGAATACGATACCGATATTCCGGCCACGAAAGGCCGCGGTCTGATCCTCGCTCATGGTCTCGAGCTTCTCGCCGGCAATCTGGACCGAACCGGAATCCACGCGCTCAAGACCGGCGAGAACCATCAGCAAGGTTGATTTGCCCGAGCCGGACGGCCCGACAATGCCGACTGATTGGCCGGAGTTTATGTTTAAGGAAATGCCTTTCAGCACATGCACCGAGGAAGCGCCGCTGCCAAGTGTCAACTCAATGTGATCAAGCGCGATAACGGATTTAGTCACGAAGCACTTCCTTTACGGTATGGTCGGCACCAAGTTAACTGAAGCTGGTCTGATATGGGTACCCAAGAATGAGATTCAAACCATTGATACAGTTCTTCGTTTTATCTGGTCTTGTTGCCTCGCCATCCTTGGCCTTGGCCAATCAAAATGCCGTGTCTGACCGCCCGTTGGCGGTCGTGGGTTTCGGCGACAGCCTCATGTCCGGCTTCCAACTGCCGATCCAGGATTCCTTCACTGCTCAGTTGGAAAAAGCCCTCAAGGACAAGGGCATCAACGTGACAATCACCAATGCAGGTGTCGCAGGCGAAACGACCACTGACGGCGTTTCCAGGCTGGATTGGTCAGTGCCCGAAGGAACTGATCTGGTGATCCTCGAATTCGGCGCCAATGACGCGCTTCGAGGCATCTCTCCAGACATCAGCGAGAAGAACCTTTCCGATATCCTTGAGAAACTGAGGCAGCGCAATGTTCAGGTCATTCTCGCAGGCATGCTCGCGCCCCCGAATATGGGCAACGATTATGCGGAAAAATTCAACGCGATCTTTCCACGTCTGGCGGAGAAGTATGATGTGCCTCTCTACCCCTTCTTCCTGGACGGGGTGGCGACAGTAAAATCATTGCAACTCGCAGATGGAGAGCATCCAAACACCGAGGGTGTTGCCAGGATGGTTGAAGGTTTTCTGCCGCTCATGGAAAAGACCATAAGCCAACACACCGCATCACAATAGGCGTTCAACGAGCTCACACGACATACAGCGACCGAGGTCCGCCGTCTTTTGGATGAGCCGTGTCTAATTTGTCGCGCCGGAGGATAATCTGAACTTACGTCTTGCCCACGAGTTCATTCAATGATTCTCTAGAGTTGCAACTCGATTCGGGGAGGATGCCTTATGCCGCGTCTCTTTACTGCCCTCGAAATCCCGAGGGACGCCGCTCTCTCACTGTCGCTCTTGCGCGGTGGCCTGCCAGGTGCCCGATGGATTGATGTCGAAAACTATCACATCACATTGCGCTTTATCGGAGATGTCGAAGGCCATATCGCCGACGAGGTCGCCAATGCGCTCGACCGTATCCGGCGACCAGAATTCACGCTGCAGCTTTCGGGCGTCAATGCTTTCGGCTCCAGGAAACCGCACAGTCTTGTCGCAGGAGTCTCGCCCTCGCCGGACATTCAGGCACTGCATGCAGAGATCGAACGCATCTGCCAGCGGCTTATGCTGACGCCCGATCAACGCAAGTTCACCCCGCATGTGACACTGGCGCGGCTGCGCAATGTCCGTAACGAAGGAGTCGCGCACTATTTGTCCTCACGCGGAAACTTTTCCACCGCGCCGTTCACAATCGGACGGTTCGTGCTGATGTCTTCGCGCGATTCCATTGGTGGCGGTCCTTATATTGTCGAGGAAGCCTGGCCGCTAGAGGCGCCGCGCTCTTCCTATCAGAACCGTGTTGAAAGGCCTTTGGAGGCCGCCAGAATCATTCGGTAGACGCGTTCGAAATCGGCACTCGTGCCGTAGTAGGGATCCGGGATCTGTTTGGCCTCACCGAGTGCAAGCTCGTAGAACATTCCAACTTCGGCGGTAGCATTGCTCGGCCGACGCCCCCGAATGGTCGCGATGTTCTCCCGGTCCATACCGACAATCAGATCGAAGCGGGTGAAATCGTCCGCAATAAGTTGGCGACACCTTTGAGTTGAAATGTCGATGCCGTGGTGGCTGGCGATGGCCATCGAACGTTCGTCAGGCAACTCTCCCGTGTGATAGCCATTGGTGCCGGCGGAATCGACGAGCATGCCATCAACCTTTCCCTCCGCCGCGAGGACCGACCGGAACACGCCTTCCGCCAACGGTGAGCGGCAGATATTACCAAGGCAGACGAAGAGAACGGAATGAATCGGAAGAGATTTCATGGGAGCACTCTGATTAGACGTGAGATGTGCGGTGGCTGGATGCTGCAACAATTTCACCGAAACTCTTGCAGCTCGTTATAGTTCTTCCCATGTTGTCACGGAATAGTTTTGAAGGAAAAGGAATGGACGACGCGAAGATTGGTGAAATTCTTGAGCCCGGGAGCGAGCATCAGCAACGCTCTCGTGAGGAGCGCGTTCGCGCGCGCTTCTGGAAGACGGCGCGCAAAGCTGCGAAGTCCATTCCATTTCTCGACGAAGTGATTGCCGGCTATTTCTGTGCGCTCGATCCTGCTACACCGACCAAGGTACGCGGCATTCTTCTCGGCTCGCTCGCCTATTTCGTATTGCCGCTCGACTTCATTCCCGACTTCATATTTGGCCTCGGTTTCACCGACGATGTCGCCGTTCTCATGGCTGCGTTGAGCGCCATTCGTAATCATATCACACCAGCGCATCGCGCGGCCGCACAAAAGGCGATCGAGAATTTCGATCGTGACCCCTCGCCTGCCAATTGATTCGTTGATCATCACAAGGATGTGAAGTCTCGAAACGTCAAAGTCTCGCCGCTTTTGTTTGGCTGGAGTTCGTAGGTGGGACTTTAACGAGGACGCGATATTCGTAGCTCTGAAAATTTGCTCTATCTTCACCGTTTGGTAACCCAGATTAAGTCAAATTAAGAGAAGCGAACTGGACAATGCGGCATCCGGATAATCTTCCGAGCCATTGCCGGTTCACGAGTTATGAAGTGCCCGAGAAAACTGGTAGGTAAAATGTTTGGAAAATCAATCGTAGCGATCTCTGTGCTCATGTTTGGGCTGACAGGAACAGCGCTTGCCCAGACCCCAAGTCAGATCAGCCAGTTCAACGCGTGGGGTGCTTACAGCTACCAGCAAGGCAATGGTAAAGTCTGCTACGTCCTTTCTGTTCCGATCGACAAGCAGCCTGCCAAGATCGATCATGGCGATAACTTTTTCATGGTGAGCCAGAAGCCGGGTCAGAACGTCAGTTATGAGCCACAGTTCAAGGCCGGCTACGATTTACAGGAAAATTCGAAGGTAGTCGTGAGGATCGACGATCGCTCTTTCTCCATGTTTACCAGTGGCAGCCATGGCTGGATGGAAAACGCCGCTGAGGAGCCCCAACTCGTCGCGGCTTTGCGGGCCGGACATCAGATGTCCATCAACGCGGTCTCGAAGCGCGGGACCAAGACAAGCTATGCTTATTCGTTGAAGGGTGTCTCGGCTGCTCTGAAAGCTATCGCGACCTGCAAGTAACATACCGTAGAAATGTTGTTAAAGAGGGCCGAATGTAATTTTCGGCCCTTTTGCATGTAGAGGTGACGTGCGCGCCGGAACGTGGTATGAGCCCCGCTTCCGACAAGAACGTTAGAAAACTCCATGTCCGTATCGCTTGACCTGACACCTCCTGTTGCCCGGGACAAATCCCGTGACGCTCTTCGCGCCGCGATGGTTGAAAAGCCGTCTCTGATTGGCCTGTCGCGTGCGGAAATGGGTGAGGCGCTGGTTGCCATCGGCGTGCCGGAACGTCAGATAAAGATGCGCGTCGCCCAGCTTTGGCATTGGCTCTATGTGCGCGGCGTTTCCGATTTCGCCGATATGCTGAACATTTCCCGGGACATGCGTGATTTGCTGGACCGGCATTTCAATATTGCGCGTCCGGAAATCGTCGAAGAGCAAATCTCCAACGATGGGACACGTAAGTGGTTGTTCCGGTTCCCGCCACGCGGTGCCGGACGTCCTGTCGAGATCGAAACCGTCTATATTCCGGAAGAAGGCCGTGGCACGCTGTGCATTTCCAGCCAGGTTGGTTGCACCCTCACCTGCTCCTTCTGCCACACGGGCACGCAGAAACTCGTCCGCAATTTGACCGCCGAAGAAATTCTGGCTCAGCTGCTGATCGCCCGCGACCGTCTCGGCGATTTTCCCGATCGCAATACGCCGGATGGCGCCATTGTTCCGGCTGAGGGCCGCAAGGTTTCCAACATCGTCATGATGGGAATGGGAGAGCCGCTGTATAATTTCGAGAACGTCAAGAAAGCTCTGCTGATCGCCTCCGACGGCGATGGCTTGTCGTTGTCCAAGCGCCGGATAACATTGTCAACGTCCGGCGTCGTACCCGAGATTTATCGCGCAGGCGAAGAGATCGGCGTCATGCTGGCAATCTCGTTGCATGCGGTGAACGATGATCTGCGCGACATGCTCGTGCCGATCAACAAGAAATATCCGTTGAGGGAATTGCTCGACGCGTGCCGGGCCTATCCAAGCCTGTCCAATTCCAAGCGCATCACCTTTGAATATGTGATGCTCAAGGGCGTCAATGACTCGCTCGACGATGCCAAGCAGCTCGTAAAGCTGCTCAAGGGCATTCCGGCGAAGATCAATCTGATCCCGTTTAATCCTTGGCCCGGGGTGAATTACCAGTGTTCCGACTGGGAACAAATCGAAAAATTCGCCGATTACGTCAACAATGCCGGCTATGCCTCGCCGATCCGCACCCCGCGCGGACGTGATATTCTGGCAGCCTGCGGTCAGTTGAAATCAGAATCGGAACGCATGAAGAAGACCGACCGTCTGGCGTTTGAGGCGGCCATGATCGCCGGGCATGGCGAAGATTGAGCCACGTCCTGTTTTATCTGTTGCGATTTGCCCTGATTACATTCGGGTTCATCTGTGCGATTTTCTCCGCATCGCTATTCCTTAACCTGCTGCTGCTCGGCAGTTCCGAATTGATCGGGTCTGAGGGGCCATTTCTCTATCTGACCGTTCCGGCTTTCGCAGTGGTGATTGGCTACAGCATTTTCTTTCCGGCGGCGATTCTTATTCTTTATGCCGAGCTGACGGCCTGGCGCGATTGGCTGTTCTATGCGCTCGGCGGGGCTGGCATTGCCATTGTCATCATTGTCTGGAAATGGCGGCCGCAGACGGAAGACATCAGCACCTTCGCTGCAATCCTTGCCACCGGCGTCGTCGGGGGGGGTCGTCTACTGGCTGATCTCAGGACGTAGTGCGGGCTTGATCGCACAGCTTCCGAAGGATCTGTAGGCGAAGCGTTACTTCGCCTGCGCCATCAGGATCTTCGCTGCGAAGGCGGAGAATACGCCCGCAAACAGCCAATCGGTAATCCGCGTGACAGTCGGGTTTTTCTTGAGCAATCTTGAGAACCTGTCCGCCGCGATGATCATTGGCGCCACTACAGGCAGGGCGAGCGGGATGAACAGCACGCCCAGAAAGAACAGTTTCCCTGGTGCATGTGGATCTGAAGCCGAAACGAACTGCGGCAGGAAGGTCATGAAGAACAGGATGATCTTCGGATTGAGCAGATTGATTCCGAAGCCCGTCAACCAGTTTTGGAACAGTGTGTGAGATTGGCCGACCTGTTTTTCCGGCGAGAACGCCGATCCGTGGCGTATTGCCTGATAGGCAAGCCAAACAAGATAGCCCGCGCCGACAATCTTGAGCGCAAAGAACGCGCTTGGTGATGCAACAATCAACGCCGAAAGCCCTATAGCCACCATCGTCGTATGCACGACAATGCCGCTACTGGCACCTGCCAGACAGGCAAATCCGGCAGCCTTGCCTTCCGACAAAGCACGCCCGACGAAAAGTGTCATGTCAGGTCCGGGGGTGATGGACAAGACGAAAGTCGCAACTGCAAACTGCAGAATGATCGGCCATTCAGGAATGAAGTTCATTATAGGCTCCGCCGGAAAACTGGCGGAAACTACCGCGTAAAATAAGTTTTTGCTATCCGTTTCTCATGCCAAAAACTGGCTGCATGCAAATATCCCGTCTAACCTTCTGATCCCCGCATATACAATTGGAGGGTGTGGCCCTGACGACATTTCAGTTTACCCGTATTCTTACGGGTGATGATCGCACGGCGCTTCTTTCCTCGGCGATGCTGGCCAGCAATTTTGTTTTCCTGAGAGCAAGCATAAACGCTATTCCGGACATGCCGCTGACATTTTTCATGCTTGTCGGTTTCATCGGCTTTGCCGGCCTCCTCTTCCGTGAGGACCGGCAGAAGCTTTACGCCCTGCCGGCTTACTGCGGAACCGGGCTCGCGGTGCTCACCAAAGGCCTGTTGTCGCTTGCCATGGCGGCCTATGTCATCGCCTTTCTGCCAAAGCGAAGCCATCCCATCTGACGAGAAAACAAATCCTGTTTATCGGGTCGTCTCTGGATGCAGCGAAAGTGCGGCTGCATATGGATCGCGATCGATCCTTCATGCAAATGCACGACTACCCGCAAACAGGGATCGCACCGCAGGTCAAGATGGTGCTGACGAATGAGAAATCTGCGACCGACAGGATCCGCGCACAGGGATTCTCTACTGAAGAGGTTGTGGACGGCTGGCGCGACGTACAATTGCCACCGCTTATTGCGGCGCTCGAATCCAGCCAACTGATCGAGACGCGCAACAAATATGGCCATCGTGGCTGGGTCGCCTCACGGTAACAATGAAGACTTCGACGTTCTTACGCCAAAGCTGACCTTGCCAACATCGCGGCACCTGATAAAAGACCCGCAACGCGCCGCGACGGCGATCGAGCTTCAGGGAAATACAATGAACAAGTGGAAAGATGTCAAGAAAGTCGTGCTTGCCTATTCTGGCGGCCTCGACACATCCATCATCCTTAAGTGGCTGCAGACGGAACTCGGCGCTGAAGTCGTTACCTTTACGGCCGATCTGGGCCAGGGAGAAGAGCTTGAGCCGGCGCGCAAGAAGGCAGAGATGCTCGGCATCAAGGAAATCTATATCGAGGACGTCCGCGAGGAATTCGTTCGCGATTTCGTCTTCCCGATGTTCCGCGCCAATGCCGTCTATGAAGGCGTCTACCTTCTCGGCACCTCGATTGCCCGCCCGCTGATTTCGAAACATCTCGTCGAGATCGCAGCTCGCACGGGCGCTGATGCCATCGCACACGGCGCTACTGGCAAAGGCAACGACCAGGTGCGTTTCGAGCTTTCCGCCTATGCGCTCAATCCGGATATCAAGGTGATTGCGCCATGGCGCGACTGGACCTTCAAGTCGCGCACGGATCTCCTGGAGTTTGCACGCGAACACCAGATCCCTATCGCCAAGGACAAGCTTGGCGAAGCGCCGTTCTCCGTGGATGCGAACCTTTTGCACTCGTCATCGGAAGGCAAAGTGCTTGAGGATCCATGGGTGGAGGCGCCGGAGTATGTGCACCAGCGCACAATCTCGCCGATGGAAGCACCGGACAAGGTAACCGAAATCGAGATCGCCTTTGAAAAAGGCGATGCAGTCGCTATCGACGGCAAGCCGCTCTCGCCTGCAACGCTCTTGAAAGCGCTCAACGACCTTGGCCGCGACAATGGTATTGGACGTCTTGATCTAGTCGAAAACCGTTTCGTCGGCATGAAATCGCGCGGCGTTTATGAAACGCCCGGTGGCACCATTCTTCTTGCTGCGCACCGCGCCATGGAATCGATCACACTGGATCGCGGTGCGGCCCATCTTAAAGACGAGTTCATGCCGCGCTACGCCGAGCTCATCTACAATGGCTTCTGGTTCTCGCCAGAGCGCGAAATGCTGCAAGCGATGATCGACAAGAGCCAGGATGATGTCGAGGGCAGCGTTCGTCTGAAACTCTACAAGGGCAATGTCATGGTTTCCGGCCGGAAATCGAAGAAATCGCTCTATTCGGACGCCCTCGTGACTTTCGAGGACGACCGTGGCGCCTACGACCAGAAGGACGCTGCCGGATTTATCCGCCTCAACGCGTTGCGCCTGCGTACTCTGGCTGCGCGCAAGCGCAGCAGCTGATATTTCTGAACGTGAAACGAAGCGGGGCCCTGCCCCGCTTTTTTGTTTCGCGCCGGGGCCATACTTTATCGCCTATTCGGCTTGTGGCATTCGCTTCTCCGTCCTAGATGTTAGAACCATAGTGTTCCTGCCCCATGACGGAGTGCCCCATGTCCTCAACGAAACCGGCTATCAACCCCGCACTGACTGAATGGACCGGGCCTCTAGGGCTGCCGGACTTTACCGCTTTCAACGACGATGATTTCGCTGCCGCCTTTGATGCCGCGCTCGCGGGTGATCTCGCGGATATAGAGGCGATCGTCAACCACCATGACGTTCCGACAATCGACAACACACTGAAGCAGCTGCAACTCTCTGGCAAGGATCTCGATCGCGTGTCCGCGATCTTCTACCTGCGGGCCGGTGCCCACACCAATGACACGATCCAGGCACTTGAGCGGGTGATCGCACCGAAAATGTCCCGCCACTCTTCATCGATCATGATGAACCCATTGCTCTTCGCACGTATCGACTCGCTTTATGAGCAGCGCGATCTGCTCGGTCTTGATCCCGAAACCGATCGCGTTCTGGAAAAAACCTGGAAAGGTTTTGTGCGCAGCGGCGCCCGGCTCGACGAACAGGGCAAGGCGCGACTTGCAGACATCAACGAGACGCTCGCCAGCCTCGGCGCGCAATTCGGCCAGAACGTTCAGAAAGACGAAGCGAACTGGGCACTTTTCATCACCAATGAAGTGGAACTGGCTGGCCTTCCTGACTTCGTCCGCGACGCCATGCGCGGTGCCGCCGAGGAGCGTGATCGTCCCGATGCCTGGGCAGTCACATTATCCCGGTCCATTATCGAACCGTTCCTGTCCTTCTCCGAAAACCGCACCCTTCGTGAAAAGGCATTCCGTGCTTGGGCAGCGCGTGGCGAAAATGGCGGGGAGACCGACAATACAGGCATCGTCGCCGAAATGGTTCTGTTGCGCGCCGAGAAAGCCAAGCTGCTCGGCTACCAGAGCTTTGCTGCCTACAAGCTCGACAACACGATGGCCAAGACACCGAAAGCGGTCATGGACTTGCTGGAGCCGGTCTGGGACAAGGCCAAGGCGCGGGCTGCAGAAGAGGAAATCGATCTCCAGCGGCTGATCACCGGCGAAGGTCGTAATCACAAGGTTGAGCCTTGGGATTGGCGCTATTACGCCGAAAAGTTACGTAACGAGCGCTTCGCTTTCGATGAAACCGAGCTGAAACCCTATCTGCAACTAGAGAAAATCATCGAGGCCTGTTTCGATGTCGCGACCCGCCTGTTCGGTATTCGCTTCGAAGAGAAAACGGGTATCCCGACCTGGCATCCGGATGTACGCATCTGGGAGGTCATCAATCCCGATGGCAGCAAACGCGGTCTGTTCCTTGGCGATTATTTCAATCGTCAATCGAAACGCTCTGGTGCATGGATGAGCGCGCTGCAGTCACAGCACAAGCTTGATGGCGAACACAAGCCGATCATCTACAATGTCATGAATTTCGCCAAGCCGCCAAAAGGAGAAGTGGCCCTGCTGTCGCTCGACGGCGCACGCACACTCTTCCACGAATTTGGTCACGCTTTGCACGGACTTTTGTCAGATGTCACGTGGCCGGCGGTTTCCGGCACATCCGTGTCGCGGGACTTTGTTGAACTACCTTCGCAGCTTTACGAGCACTGGCTGACCGTACCGGCGATTCTCGAAAAATATGCCATCCACTACAAAACCGGCGAAGCGATGCCGAAGGCCTTGCTCGACAAAGTGCTGGCAGCAAATACCTTTAATGCCGGTTTCAACACCGTGGAATTCACCTCATCCGCGCTGGTGGATATGGCATTTCACGCCGATGGCATGCCGCCGACAGACCCGATCAAGTTCGAAGCCGATACGCTGAAACAATTGGAAATGCCCGACGCCATTATCATGCGTCACCGGACACCGCACTTTACCCATGTGTTTTCGGGAGATGGCTATTCGGCCGGCTATTATTCCTACATGTGGTCGGAGGTGCTGGATGCCGATGCGTTCAAGGCGTTCGAGGAGACCGGCGATGTGTTCAACGCCGATCTCGCCGCGAAACTGAAACAGTATATCTATTCGGCGGGGGGAAGTCGTGACCCTGAAGACCTTTACAAGGCCTTCCGGGGCAAGATGCCCACGCCCGATGCGATGATCGAAAAGCGTGGGCTTTGAACCTGATCAGGCCTTGGCGAATTCAAGGAGATCCTTGTTGAGCTGATCCTTGTGCGTCGTGGCAAGACCGTGAGGCGCGCCCGGATAGACTTTCAGCGTGGCATTCTTCACGAGTTTCACAGCTTTGCGAGCCGCGTCATCAATCGGCACGATCTGATCATCATCGCCATGGATGAACAGTGTCGGCACATCGAACTTCTTGAGGTCCTCAGTAAAGTCGGTCTCGGAAAAAGCCTTGATGCAGAAATAGGAGGCTGGCATGCCAGCCATCATACCCTGCAGCCAAAAGAACTCCCTGACCCCTTCGGAAACCTTTGCGCCGGTGCGGTTGTAACTATAGAACGGCAGCGACAAATCCTTGAAGAACTGCGAGCGATCGGCGGCAACACCATCCCGAATGCCGTTGAAGACATCAATGGGCAGGCCTTCGGGATTGGCGTCCGTCTTCAGCATCAGCGGCGGCACAGCGCCGACCAGAACGGCCTTGGCAACGCGTTTTGTGCCATGGCGACCGATATAGCGCGCGACTTCACCACCGCCGGTTGAATGGCCGATCATGATTGCGTCCTTCAGATCGAGCCTCTCGAACAACTCCGCCAGATCGTCTGCATATTGGTCCATATCATTGCCGTTCCATGGTTGACCGGACCGGCCATGACCGCGACGATCATGCGCTATGACGCGATAACCATTGGAAGCTAGAAAGAACATCTGGTCTTCCCAAGCGTCCGAGGTGAGCGGCCAGCCATGGCTGAAGACAACCGGCTGTCCTTTGCCCCAGTCCTTGTAATAGATCTCCGTTCCGTCCTTTGTCTTGATCGTGGTCATGGCGCTATGTCCTTTCGCTGGTTGGCTGGATTTTGGCTTCTTAGACGTGGTTACGGCTGTGGCGTCTCCAGCCGGGAGACTGGCGGCGGCTACAAGGCCAGCTCCGGCAGTCAGGAAAGCCCGGCGGGATGCCCGGTGAGATGGGGTATCACTCATTTATAGCTCTCGTTCATGACCCTAGTGCAACAACTTAGGGTGTCAATTAATTGAAATACGTACGTTAAGATTGCTGCGCGTCGCCTCGGAATAGGGGCAGACAATGTGGGCGGCATCCACGATCTCGCGAGCCTGCGCAGCTTCGACACCGGGCAATGTCACGGCGAGCGCAACGTCAAGACCGAAACCCTTGCCATCGTCGCGCGGTCCAATACCGACGGTTGCAGTCACAGCGCTCTCGTCAGAAAGTTTCACCTTCTTTTGGGAAGCCACATATTTGATCGCGCCGAGGAAGCAGGCGGAATAGCCGGCCCCGAAGAGCTGTTCCGGGTTGGTGCCTTCACCGCCATTGCCGCCAAGTTCCTTCGGCGTTGAAAGTGTGACGGCCAGACGGCCATCTTCGCTGGCCGCGCGGCCATCACGGCCGCCGGTTGCTGTCGCCTTCGTTGTGTAGAGAATGCTCATGGCTTTTTCCTTCAGGTTGGAATGTTCGACACCTATTAACTGCACACAATTAAATTGTGCACAATAGATATTTCTTATAAATGATGAAAAATTAAATGATGCGCAATTCAATTGGCTTTGCTATTTTGCGCTGTCCTGAAAGGGTGACGAACAATGAACGCAATATCGGGAAAGGCACCGGACTCGCTCCTCAAACTGGAGAACTTCCTGTGTTTCGCCATCTACTCCACCGCCAACGCTGTCACGCGCGCTTACCAGCCGCGACTGGCGGCGCTTGGCCTGACCTACCCGCAGTACTTGGTGATGGTCGTGCTTTGGGAGCAGGAAAATCAAACGGTCAAGTCGATCGGCGACAAACTCAGCCTCGACTCTGGCACGCTGACCCCACTTCTAAAGCGTCTGGAAATAGCCGGGTTGATCACACGCCGCCGCGATACGGTCGATGAGCGCCAGGTTCTGATCGGACTTACGGATATAGGCCGCGCCATGCGCGAACGTGCAGAAGCGGTGCCGGTTGCCATGGGAGAGGCATTCGGCTGCACCATGGACGAGGCAAAGGGGCTGCGTGCTGAGTTGATCACCATGCGCGATAATCTCGTCGCGAGCATCGACGACACAAAATAGAAAGGGCGCAGTTTCCCGCGCCCTTTCACAATCAATGCGGCCAAACGATCAGGCGGCGATTTTCTTCGGCTGGATCAGCCCCCGCGCAACCAGAAGCTCGGCAATCTGGATCGCATTGAGCGCAGCGCCTTTGCGCAGATTGTCGGAAACGATCCAGATAGACAGACCGTTTTCCACCGTGATGTCTTCGCGAATGCGTGAAATATAAGTCGCATCCTCACCCGCAGCTTCGTAAGGCGTGATATAGCCGCCGTCTTCATGGCGATCGATCACCAGACAGCCGGGCGCATCGCTCAGGATTTCGCGGGCTTCCTCGGCACTCATCGGGCTTTCGAATTCGATATTCACGGCTTCCGAATGACCGATGAATACCGGAACACGCACACATGTCGCCGTGAGCTTGATCTTCGGATCGAGCATCTTCTTTGTCTCAGCAACCATCTTCCACTCTTCCTTGGTGGAGCCATCTTCCATGAAGACGTCGATATGGGGAATGACGTTGAAGGCGATACGCTTGGTGAACTTCTTGGCTTCCACGGGATCGGCAACAAATACCGCCCGCGATTGCTGAAACAGTTCATCCATGCCGTCCTTGCCGGCGCCCGACACGGATTGATAGGTCGCGATGACCAGACGCTTGATCCTGGCCTTGTCATGCAATGGCTTCAGGGCAACGACGAGCTGGGCTGTCGAGCAATTCGGATTGGCAATGATATTCTTCTTGGTAAAACCGGAAATCGCATCGGGATTCACTTCCGGCACGATCAGCGGCACGTTTGAATCGTAACGCCATGCGGAAGAGTTATCGATGACAACGCAACCCTGCGCGCCGATCTTTGGCGACCATTCCTTCGAGACATTGCCGCCAGCCGACATCAGGCAGATGTCCGTATCGGAAAAGTCGTAGGTGTCCAGCGCTTTGACCTTCAGTGTCCGGTCGCCATAGGAAACCTCGGTTCCCTGCGAACGGCGTGAGGCAAGCGCCACGACTTCGCTGACGGGGAAGCCACGCTCCTCCAGTATTGTAAGCATTTCGCGGCCCACATTGCCTGTGGCACCAACAACCGCAACCTTGAAACTCATCTGTAATATCTCCTGTCCCTCTCTGCTGTACAAACCCGCTGGCCACCGCGGGTCTTCTCCCCCGGGCCGGACCCGGGAGGGGGCGAGCAGGCCAAGGGAAATCAGACCGTTTTGGTGGTCGTTTTCGCAGTCTGTTTGGCCGAAATTTTGAGGATAGAAGCAGGCGCATCTACGCAGCCGGCGATCCTGCCGGATCCGTTCGTCAAAAACAGCAGTGTTGATTCGCTACCCACGCGGGCGGTCTCCTTGTCCGCTTGTGCTTGTACGCGGTTTCCGAAAAGAGTCAATTGTCTCGTCGAATGGCAAGAATATGTCGTGTTACGCACAATTTTAGACAATTGACGTAAGATGCAGGCTTTGCTTTGATCAATATATAGTGAACACTTCGTCCGTGCATCGGGTGCATGGCCTTGGGGGAGAAGATTCCGGGGGACATTCGCCAGCGTCTGATCAGTAGAAGCCAAATGTCTCGGCGAAATGACCATGCGCGGTGTCGACAGTGGAGGGCATGACTAGGGGATAACTGATCATGTTCTCGGCTCAACTGCTGTTTTCTGGGAGGAATTGAAATGGCAATCACTTCTGTGGCTGACGAATCTAGTCGGGGTATGACGAGGGAAGAGAAGAAGGTTATCTTCGCTTCTTCGCTCGGAACTGTGTTCGAATGGTACGATTTTTATCTCTATGGTTCCTTGGCCGCCTTCATCGGAACGGCCTTCTTCAGTGAATATCCGGAAGCCACGCGCAATATCTTTGCGCTGCTCGCCTTTGCGGCAGGCTTTCTTGTACGGCCCTTCGGTGCTCTCGTCTTCGGACGTATCGGCGATCTGGTCGGCCGCAAATACACATTCCTCGTCACCATTATGATCATGGGTCTGTCGACCTTCCTTGTCGGTATCCTTCCGGGTTCAGCCAGTTGGGGTATTGCCGCACCAATCATCCTGATTGCCCTGCGCATGCTGCAGGGACTTGCTCTTGGCGGTGAATATGGTGGTGCAGCGACGTATGTCGCCGAACACGCTCCAAACAACAGACGCGGCTATTACACTTCCTGGATCCAGACGACAGCGACACTCGGTCTCTTTTTGTCACTGATCATCATCCTGATTGTCCAGAATTGGCTCGGTAAGGAAGCCTTTGCTGCCTGGGGCTGGCGTATTCCTTTCATCCTGTCCTTCATATTGCTCGGGATATCCGTCTGGATTCGCCTGTCCTTGAACGAATCGCCGGCGTTCCAGAGGATGAAGGACGAGGGCAAGGGCTCCAAGGCACCGCTTTCTGAGGCTTTCGGACAGTGGAAAAACGCCAAGATCGCTCTTCTCGCTCTGTTCGGCCTCACCGCCGGCCAGGCTGTTGTCTGGTACTGCGGCCAGTTCTATGCATTGTTCTTTTTGCAGAACGTGCTCAAGGTCGACGGCCAGTCGGTCAATATCATGATCGCCATCGCGCTCCTGCTCGGCACCGGTTTTTTCGTATTCTTCGGTTGGCTCTCGGACAAGATCGGGCGCAAGCCGATCATCATGGCCGGACTGGCGCTCGCCATCATCACGTACTTCCCGCTGTTCAAGGCGCTGACCTGGGCTGCAAACCCAGCACTCGCCACGGCGCAGGAAAATGTTCGCGCGACCGTCACGGCTGCACCGGGCGACTGCAAATTCCAGTTCAACCCGACCGGCACGGCCAAGTTCACCACCTCGTGCGACATCGCGACATCTTACCTGACCCGCAACTCGGTTCCCTATGACATCGTGACCACTGCAGCGCCAGGCACTGCAGCGACAGTCAAGATCAGCGCGGAAACGGTCGAATCTTACGACGCCGTTGCTGCCGGAGCCGACGCAAAGGCAAAGGAGGCTGCTTTTGCGAAAGGCGTCAATATCGCACTTCAGGACGGCGGCTATCCGCTCGTCCGAGATCCGGTGAAGGTTGTCGACTCCAAGCTCGACGCTCTGATCGCCGCCAATCCGAAGCTGGCGCTCGACGCGGCCGCGATCCGGGCTGGAGCGAAGACGGTGGTTCCTGTTGATCAGGCCATAAAGGACAAGCTTTTGACCGCAGAAGAAGCGGCCGGCGCGACCGAAGTGCCTGTCTACACTGTTCCGGGCGCAGGCGCCTTCAAGATGGTTGCCGATCCGGCCGCCGTCAACTGGACAAAGGTCATCGCGATCTTGTTCGTGCTCGTGCTCTACGTGACGATGGTCTACGGCCCGATTGCCGCTATCCTCGTCGAGATGTTCCCGACCCGCATCCGCTACACCGGCATGTCCCTGCCCTATCACATCGGCAATGGCTGGTTCGGTGGTCTGCTTCCGGCAACCGTCTTCGCAATGAGCGCGTTTAAGGGCGATATCTATTATGGCCTGTGGTATCCGATCGTCATTGCGGCGATGACCCTGATAATCGGTCTTATCTTTGTCCGTGATACAAGGGGTACTGACCTTCACGATATAAAGTGACCAACACATAGAAAAGCCCGGCACGAGAGATCGCGCCGGGCTTTTATTTGTCCTGATTTCCGGATCAGGCAGTCAACACCTTGAATCTGGCCAGAATAGCATCGCCCATTTCGGTGGTGCCGATCTTCGTCTTGCCTTCAGACATGATGTCGGCTGTGCGAAGGCCATCATCGAGAACACCTGCGACAGCTGCTTCCAGCCTGTCGGCCTCAGTGACCATGTTGAAGGAATAACGCAGACACATGGCGAACGACGCGATCATCGCGATCGGATTGGCCGCCCCCGTTCCAGCAATGTCAGGGGCCGAGCCGTGCACCGGCTCGTAAAGCGCTTTGCGGCTGCCGGTCTTGGCATCAGGCGCACCGAGCGAAGCCGAGGGCAACATGCCGAGCGAACCCGTGAGCATTGCGGCGATATCGGAAAGCATGTCGCCGAACAGATTGTCGGTAACGATGACGTCGAACTGCTTAGGCCAGCGGACCAGCTGCATGCCGCCCGCATCCGCCAACATATGCTCAAGTTTCACATCTGAATATTTCGCCTTGTGGGTGGCGGTAACCACTTCATTCCATAAAACGCCCGACTTCATAACGTTGCGTTTCTCCATCGATGTCACCTTGTTGCCGCGCGTGCGTGCCAGCTCGAAGGCAACACCCGAAATCCGTTCGATTTCGTATGTGTCATAGACTTGCGTGTCGATGCCGCGCTTCTGGCCGTTGCCAAGGTCGCGAATTTCCTTCGGCTCTCCAAAGTAGACGCCGCCCGTCAGTTCGCGCACGATCAGAATGTCGAGACCTTCAACGATTTCCTTCTTCAGGGATGATGAATCCGCCAGTGCCGGATAGCAGATTGCCGGACGAAGATTTGCGAAGAGTTCCATGTCCTTGCGCAGGCGCAAGAGGCCCGCCTCGGGGCGCACATCGTAGGGGACGCTATCCCACTTCGGTCCACCAACCGCGCCAAACAAAACCGCATCCGCGGCCAGGGCTTTTGCCATATCGGCTTCGGAGATCGCCTTGCCATGCGCGTCATAGGCGCAGCCGCCAACCAGCCCCTCATCCAGCTCGAAGCTGCTCTTCAACTCGGAATTCATAAAGGCGATGATCTTGCGGACTTCGGCCATTGCTTCGGGGCCGATACCATCTCCGGGAAGGAGGAGAAGCTTTTTCGATGCCATTCTAGAACCTCACTTGAGAAATAACGCAGAAAAAAGCCCGGAAGACCGGGCTTTCAGATTCAGAAATTGAGTTCAGGCCCAAGGACGCTTTTCAGCGTTCGACGCTTCAAAATTGTCTATCTTCTTCGCCTTTTCCATCGTCAGGCCGATATCGTCAAGACCATTGAGCATGCAGTAACGGCGGAACTCATCGAGCTCAAACGTGATCGTGCCGCCATCCGGCCCCTTGATCGTCATTTCTTCGAGATCGATGGAGATTGTCGCATTGGCACCGCGCTGCGCGTCATCCATCAATTTGTCAAGATCTTCCTGGCTGACTCGTATCGGCAAGATGCCGTTCTTGAAGCAATTATTGTAGAAGATGTCGGCAAAGCTCGTGGAGATCACACAGCGGATACCGAAATCCAGAAGCGCCCATGGCGCATGCTCACGGCTTGAACCGCAGCCGAAATTGTCGCCGGCGACAAGAATCTGTGCCTTGCGATAGGCTGGCCTGTTGAGGACAAAATCCGGATTCTCGGTACCGTCATCATTGTAGCGCATCTCGGCAAAGAGCCCGGTACCAAGGCCGGTGCGCTTGATCGTCTTCAGGTAGTCCTTCGGGATGATCATGTCGGTGTCGACATTGATGATTGGCAGTGGAGCGGCGACGCCTGTGAGCTTGGTGAATTTATCCATGATATCTGCCTGTAGATATTTGGTAATGACTTTGCGCTTCGCTTTACACCAGCTTTGCGGTGAATCAAAGCTTTTCACCTGTGGCACTTTAGGCCGAAGCTCCTCAATCCCTCGTGATTGGACTTGTCTTGACTGACCGATCAAGGCAAAACATTCGAATGATCAGACCCCTCCGCCCTCGCCGATCTGTGCTGTATGTTCCCGCCTCGAACACCCGAGCAATGGCCAAAACCGCATCGCTGAATGCTGACGCAATCATCTTCGATCTGGAGGACGCCGTCGCACCCGATGTGAAGGAAGACGCGCGCGAGGCGTTGCGGAACTACTTTCACGCCCATCAGCACTGCACGGCCGAACGGATTATCCGCATCAATTGCCTTTCAAGCGAATGGGGAGCAGAAGACTTGCTCGCCGCCCGTGCCTGCAGACCGGAAGCGATTCTTCTCCCGAAGGTGGAGACGCCTCAGGATATCACCGGCGTTGCCGAGATCCTTGAGGAGACCGATGCCTCCGAGGGTATTCGTCTTTGGGCAATGATCGAAACCCCGCGGGGGATTCTCAACGCCGATGAGATTGCTGAACTGGGCTTGCGCTCAACGGCGCGGCTCGATTGCTTTGTCGTCGGGAGCAATGACATTTCAAAGGAAACCGGCACAAAGGGACGCGCGCTTCTTGCGACATGGCTCATGCAAGTTCTGCTGTGCGCCAAGGCAGGCAAGCTTGATATTATAGACGGCGTATACAACAATTTCGCCGACCTCGACGGCTTTGCTGCCGAATGCGACGAGGCTGCGCAGATGGGTTTTGATGGCAAGACGCTGATTCATCCTTCGCAGATCGAAATAGCAAACACTGTTTTCCTCCCCGATCCGGAATCGGTCGCAGAAGCCAGGTTTATCGTTCAGGCATTCTCCGATAGGGAGAACTTGAATAAGGGCGTCATTTCGCTGAATGGCAAGATGGTGGAACGCCTGCATCTCGAAGCGGCAAAAAAGCTACTGGCAAAACTCGATGCAATCGGCGAAAAATGAAACGGGATTGGCCGATCTCGGCGTAGTTTGGGAAAGAACATCATGAAATTATACCGGATTTTGACGGGCCCTGATGATGCAAGCTTCTGTCACAAGGTGACGGCAGCCATAAATAAAGGCTGGCACATTTACGGTTCGCCCACCTATGCGTTCAATTCGGCGACAGGCGTGATGCAATGCGGTCAGGCTGTGGTCAAAGATGTCGATGGCGTCGAATATGAACCCGGTATCAAGTTGAGCGATTACTGAGCATAGCGGAGGCTCTAGTCAACGCTTGCCTCGATACGTTCCATATCCTCATCCGATAGGCCAAAATGATGGCCGATTTCGTGGATGAGAATGTGAGTGACAATGTCGCCAAGCGCCTCCTCATATTCAGCCCAATAGTCCAGAACGGCACGGCGATAGATCGTGATCCGGTTTGGCTGTTCGCCAGTTTGCAGGGAAAACCGCTCGCCAATGCCAGTCCCTTCAAAGAGGCCAAGCAAGTCGAAGGGTGATTCGAGCCCCATATCCTCGATAATTTGATCTTCGGGAAATTCGGATACTTGAATGGTAATATCGCCGCACAGCGCACGGAACGTTTCAGGAAGATGTGCATAGGCCTCGATTGTCAACGATTCGATCTCGCCAAGCGATGGTGACAGGCGATTGGCCCAGTCAGCGGTTTGATTACTTCTGGCCATCACAACTCCTGCAGAGCTTTTCTGGCTTCATATAGTGCCTTTACTGCATAGATGCGAGTGGCGTTATCGCCATCAGGAACGAGCCGGCACCACGATCAGCAATCGCTCTATTCGCCGGAAACTCTCCGCCAGAACAGTCGGGTCCTTCAAACCATGGGCGAGCATGATACCGCCTTGCCATTCGGTTACCGCATTGCGCGCTATGCCCAAAGCGCTAGAGGGGCGAATCCCGGAACGGCCGAGTTCCCTGCCTATGAATCCAATGAGTAAGCTGAATGCTTCGGCTGCGCGGTTGGCCGCTTCGGGCGATTCATTCCTGAAGTCACGAATCCCCAATGCAATTGGGCATCCATGGTCCACCCGGCTTTTCAATGAGTGAGCGAGTTTCTCGATAAGAAGCTTTAAACGCACGCGTGGATTCTGATCGGCTTCGGTGATTTCCCTGAGCATATCTTCGGTTTCAGCGACGAAGATATCGGCGACACCGCGCGCCAGATCGGCCTTACTCTTGAAGTAATAATAGATGTTGCCAAGTGGTATGCCGGAATTCGTTGCAATATTGGCGAGACTTGTCACCGCATAACCCTGGTGCCAGAACAATACGGCGGCCGTAGCAATCAGAATGTCGCGTTTTTCATTATGCTTTGCCATGTTTGCAAGCCGTCAGTTATACAACTGACTCCGACTATGCCGGATGCAACCAAGGAAGAAAAGCATCGTGTGCGTCAGTCCTCGACTGCGCGCGCTTCCGACGGCAGCATAATCGGAATACCGTCCCTCACCGGGTAGGCCAGATGCGCCGATTTGGAAATCAGTTCTGACCTTTGCTGATCGTAAATGAGCGGACCCTTGGTCAGGGGACAGACCAGCAGTTCAAGCAGCTTGCGATCGATCGCGGTTTCGCGTTTCTCTTCTGTCATGTCCCAGTCCTGAAATGCCTCACTGGAGACTTCCCTCATAATCGTCCTGATCCTTGGCCAGTGCAATCTCGGTAATGGCGATCAGCGTTTCAGCTCTCGTCTTCAAATCCGCAGCTTCCAGGAGTGCCTGTTTTTCAGCAGCACCAAAGGGCGACATCATCGCCAGCGCGTTGACGAGCGTCTCATTGCCGGCCCGTGAGATACCGTCCCAATCCGCTTCAAGGCTGTTGGCATCGAGATAAGCGCGAAAGACGCGCAGCAATGCGAGCCTGTCCACTTCCGAATCATCCGCCTCATCAAGATCGGCACGCAGTGGTGCGATCTTGCATTGGCGAAACGGAGTGCGGGTGGAGAGTTCCTTGATCACCCGGAAGCGGCATATGCCCTGAAGCGTGATAAGCAAACGGCCGTCGCCGGTTTCGGCGAAAGACGTGATTCGGCCGAGGCAGCCAACCTCACACAAGTCGCCGTCATCCTCATTGTCCTGATCGAAACGCGGCTGGATCATGCCGATTATTCGCTTGCCGCTTAGCGCAGCGTCTACCATGGCAAGATAGCGCAGTTCGAAGATGTTGAGCGGCAGTTGCCCGCCCGGGAGCAGCAGCGCTCCCGATAGGGGAAAGATCGGCACGCTTTCAGGAATATCATCCAGCGTCCGATAGCGAACATTTCCAGCTTGCATTGCCTACTCCGGCCCGAAAAAATTGGGGTCTCGGCTATTGTGCCCTATTTCACTCAAGAGAACAGCAGGGAAGATAACTTGCGGCGCGCTGTGACAGAGGCTTCATCGGCCGGTCCCCACGCATCAAAAAACTGCAATAGCTGTTTGCGGGCACCATCGTCGTTCCACGCACGATCCGCCTTCATGATGGCGAGAAGATGATCGGCCGCTTCGTGGCGCTGCCCCTTGGCGTTCAGGATCATCGCAAGGTCGAATCTTGCCTCGTAATCCTTGGGGTTCGCCTGCAGCCGCGCCTCCAACGCCGCCGGATCACCAAGCTTTGCCACCTGTTCAACCAATGCGATCTTCGCCTCGGCGGCACGGACACCTGCATCCTCTTTACTGGCGGCAGGCACTTGCCCCAACGTGGCTTTAGCCTTTTCGAGGTCGCCGAGTTCGATCAAACAATTGGCCAGCCCCGCAAGCGCGGCCACGTGGTCGGGCACTTCGCCAAGGACGGCCGAATAGATTTGGGCTGCCTGCTCGACATCTCCTGCTTCAACAGCTTGGGTGGCCGCGTCGAGTGCCGACTGGATCGCCGCATCCCTGCCGCCATCGGGTGACGCAATACGATCGATGAATTCAGACACCTTCGATTCCGGAAGTGCTCCCATGAAGCCGTCCACCGGCTTGCCGTCAGCGAAGGCTATGACCGCGGGAATGGACTGGATACCGAGCTGGCCGGCGATAGCCGGATGATCGTCGATATTCATTTTGACGAGCTTGACGCGCCCACCCGCTGCGCGAACGGCCTTTTCAAGAATAGGCGTAAGCTGCTTGCATGGTCCGCACCATGGAGCCCAGAAATCCACAAGGACCGGCTGGCTTCTCGATTCGGCAACCACATCCGCAGAAAACGCAGCGGTAGTGGTATCCTTGATCAGTTCGCCAGCCCCGCTGGCCGATCCATTCGGCTTTGCTGTTCCATAGGACACGGTCTGGGCGCCGGACGTTGCGCCGTAGCCGCCGCCAAACGGGTTATCTGTTTTGCTCATGAAATTCTCCCGTCATCTGCCGTTCCATTCAACCACAACCTCATGCAATCGCCAACTCACGTACCGAGCTATCAGTTTGGGGTCACTTCATCGATTTTCAAGATCAAGGGTTCATGCCCGCTTACCCTGAGGAACCTCAGCAGGTCATCGCGGCGGATCGATGTAGTCGCCTCGTTGGTCAATGGATGCGCATTGATGATTTCGTGCTGCATCAAGCCCTCATCCAGCACGACCTTGACCTGATGGTGCGTATCATTGATCAATCCAAGCACACTGACAGCTCCGGGTGTCAGACCAAGATACTCCAGAAGTTTTTCCGGTTTGCCGAAAGAAACGCGGCTCGAAGCGCCGATCTTGGCATGGATAGTCTTGAGATCGATCTGAGCTTCCTCGCCCACCGTCACAAGAAAGTAGTTGTCTTTCTTGTCCTTGAGGAAAAGGTTTTTGGTGTGAGCACCGGATACCTGTCCACGCAGGTTTTGGGCCTCAGCCACCGTAAACACAGCGGCATGGCGAATTGTGGATACCTCAATACCCAAATCGCTAAAGTGCTGCATCAACTCATCGAACGTCCTGCTCATGACTGCCTTCTGGTGGTAGGTTCGGAGGATTTCTCGTCTTCTCGTAATGACTCGGCGGCGCATCCTCAAGTGCAAAGCCACGCCCAGCAATGTTCTTGACCGATTTTCCGATATATCCCACAGAAGGCGAAATTTCCCTGTTGCAATTAGCCAGCGCTTAGGCCATATAGGCCCCGCTTCGCAAGACTTAACTGGCACATGCGGGAGTAGCTCAGGGGTAGAGCACAACCTTGCCAAGGTTGGGGTCGAGGGTTCGAATCCCTTCTCCCGCTCCAGTTGTCCGAAGTTCAAAAGGCCCGGTTTTACCGGGCCTTTTTGCTTTTGGACACTTCGCTTTTCAATGCCAAGACCCGAGTTGCAATCTTTGCTGAAATGGATAAACCCATGAGCCATGGCACAAAAGAAAGCGCACGAGGTTGATTCTTTCCTGAGAAGGCTGGATCGTGCCTATCCGATCGTCCTGCTCTACGGACCGGACAAGGGGCTTGTGAGCGAAAGGGCCGGCCTGTTCATCAAGCTCACCGGCCTTGCGAAAGACGATCCCTTTGCTGTCATCCGGCTTGATGCCGACGATGTCAACGCCGAGCCCGGACGCCTTTCCGACGAGGCCAATACGATCTCAATGTTTGGTGGTGAACGTTTGATATGGGTTCGCAATGCGACCGGGCAGAAAGGGCTGGCAGATGCCGTTGCCTATCTTGCTAAAAGTCCGCCTGCTGACACCTTCATTCTGATTGAAGCTGGGGATTTGAAAAAGGGCGCGGGACTGCGCAGCACGGTCGAGCAGAGCGCCAGCGCTATGGCTCTGCCCTGCTATAACGATGACGGACGTGGCATCGATAGCACTATTGACGACATGCTCGCAAAGAACCAGTTGCAGATCGCGCTGGATGCTCGCAATCTCCTCAAAGAAAGTCTGGGCGGTGACCGTCTTGCCACACGTGCCGAGCTTGAGAAGATCTGCCTTTACGCTCACGGGAGGGATCGCATCTCTATCAACGACGTGCGCGAGATCATCGGGGACGTCAGTGCCACGTCGTACGAAACAATTGTCGACGCGATGATGGTTGGTAACATAGTGGATTTCACCCACGCATTCGATCGCGTCATCGGAACCGGTTCGTCTAGCTTTCTTGTCCTCAGCGCTGCAATCCGACAGTTTCAGTCGTTACAAACGTTACGTTACGGTATGGAAAACGATGGAAAGAATGCCAGTTCAGCCGTTATGGCAGCCCGCCCACCGATTTTCTTTGCGCGGAAAAAAGTGATGGAAACGGCCCTTCAGTGCTGGACGACGCAGTCCTGTGCGCGCGCTATCGAACGGCTGCAACGAACTGTTCTGGAAAGCCGGCGCAATGCTGCACTGGCCGTCCCGATCATTCGGCAATCCATGATTGCGTTAGTGGCTGAGGCGGCGCGAGCGGCGCGCCGCTGATCAACTCTGCAACCGGCGGCAAATCTCGTCGAGCTGTTCGAGCGTCGTGTAATGGATGCGGACATCGCCACCCTTATTCTGGTGGTTGACCGTCACACGCATGCCGGTTACGTCAGAGAGCAACTTCTCAAGTGCACGCGTATCGGCATCCTTGTCATCATCACCGTCCGCTTTGGCTTTAGGTGTTGGCGTCTTAACTCCGCCGCCCTGCGCGAGCGCTTCGGCCTGGCGCACTGACAGGCCATCCCGAACGATCTTGTCGGCAAGTGCTCCGGGATTTTCAGCAGTGATCAGTGTGCGAGCATGGCCGGCCGACAAAGCTCCATTTGTAATCATATCGCGCACTGGCTCTGGCAATTTAAGCAGGCGCAGCGTGTTAGCAACGTGACTTCGACTCTTGCCGATCACTTGCGCCAGATCGGCCTGTGTATATTCGTGATCATCTATAAGCTGTTGATATCCCAGACCTTCTTCAATCGGGTTGAGGTCCGCCCGCTGCACGTTTTCGATAATCGCGAGTTCCAGCGCGACGCGATCATTAACTTCACGGATAATGACAGGAACGCTGGCTAGCCCAGCCCGCTGGGCCGCGCGCCAACGGCGCTCACCTGCGATCAATTCATAGCGTCCGGGAGAATCCTTGGCTGGACGAACGACCACAGGTTGGACGATGCCATGCTCGCGAATCGACTGCGTCAGATCTTCCAGATCGCCTTCGGTGAAAAGGCGGCGAGGATTCCGCGGATTGCGTGAGATAAATTCGATAGGAACCTGACGATCCAACGTGGCAACAGGCTGCGGCGTGGCTTCGTCCGGCACGCGGTCCATTTCGCCGATCAAGGCTGCAAGCCCGCGGCCTAGCCGTTTCTTTGACACATCTTCATTCATTGTTACAGGCTCTCATAAATGTTTCGTATTCGAATCGATCACGCAGCGCGCAAATGCCGCTCTCTTTGAATCACTTCGGAAGCGAGTTGCAAATAAGCTTGGCTGCCCGCGCATTTCAGGTCGTATAGGATCGCGGGAATGCCATAGGACGGCGCCTCAGAAACCCGAACATTGCGCGGAATGACCGTCCGGTAAACCTTATCGCCCATGAATGAGCGCACATCATCGACGACCTGAGTTGCAAGATTGTTGCGCCCATCGAACATGGTCAGCACTATACCTTGGATCGTCAGCCGAGGATTAAGCGCCGCCCTGACCTGATTGACAGTTTCCAAAAGCTGGCTCAATCCCTCAAGCGCAAAGAACTCACATTGCAAAGGAACCAGAACCGAGTCGGCCGCTGCCATCGCATTCATTGTCAATAGATTGAGCGATGGCGGACAGTCGATCAAGATATAGGTGAACGGAGAGGCAATCGCGTTGCCGCGAAATGCTTTTCGCAGCCGCGTTGCGCGATCCGATGCGTTGGAAATCTCCATTTCAACACCGAGAAGATCCAGTGTCGACGGAATAAGCGACAGACTTGGAACCGCCGTCGGCACAGCAGCGTCCTCGATCGAGGCCGTCTGCATCAAGACGTCGTAGGACGAGATTGTCCGATTCTTTCGATCGATTCCAAGGCCCGTGCTCGCATTACCCTGCGGATCAAGATCGACGATCAACACATTTTCACCAATCGCGGCCAAAGCCGTGGCGAGATTGATTGCAGTCGTGGTTTTACCCACTCCGCCCTTTTGATTGGCAATGGTAATGATGCGAGTCTGGCTGTTCATCACTGGCTTCCTGGGCAAAACGCCGATCATTGGCGATCAAACGGTTGCAAAATCTACTGGTTCGGATCCATTCGTCGCAGATTGCTCACCTGCAGCACGACAGAATCTTTGTCGACCACACTTCTACGTTCTACCAGATCAAACGACCAGTCGTAACGGCTTTCCTCAATTTCCCGGCGGTAATCCCGTCCTTTTTGAAAAAGAGCAGTCGCGCCATCGTTCATCCAAGGTTCGGAAAGCGCAAAGAGCTCGTTCAATGACGCCAGCGCGCGAGCCGTAATGATCTCCGGTGTGGGTATTTTTGCCCATACAGCATCGATTCGCGCAGCATGCACAGTTCCAGGAGCGGAGAATTGACCAATGGCTGTGCGCAAAAACGCAGCCTTCTTCCCGTTGCTTTCCACCAGATCAATCCTGCCACCCGATCGCTCTTTCAGCAGTATTGCCAGAACAACACCAGGAAAACCACCGCCAGAACCCAAATCCAGCCACTTTGAAGCGTTTGGTGCCATGTCGAAAAGCTGAGCGCTGTCAACGATATGTCGCTCCCAAAGCTGGTCAAGTGTGGAGGGTGATGCCAGGTTGATGGCTGTCGACCATTTGCGAAAGAGTTCTTCAAAACCGCACAGGTTATCCACTGTTTCACGTGAAACATGGGATAATACTTCTTGCAGGCGTTTTTCTCGGTCAGAACTCACGCTACGTCCCGCGTGGTGGTTCGGCGTATCTGAGTGATGATAAGCGCCAAAGCCGCCGGAGTCATACCGTCAATGCGCTGCGCCTCAGCAATCGAACGCGGCTGCCGCTGCTTCAGCTTTTGCTTTAGCTCGTTCGATAGGCCGGATGTTGCAGAAAAATCAATCGACTGCGGAATCAGCAAGGATTCTTCGCGCTCCATGGCCGCCACGTCGGCTTTCTGCCGTTCAAGATAAACCGCATATTGCGCTTCGATTCCCAGCGCATCGGCAACACGACCGTCTATTTCACCAAGCTCTGGCCAGATCTGCTTGATACGCTCAAGATCAATATCCGGGAATGCCAACAGGTCATAGGCCGAGCGCCGGATGCCATCCTGGTTCAGATGAAGATCGAAATGCGCTGCGGCATTTGGAGTAATCGTCAGGCTCTTTGCTAGCGCACGGGCGGCATCGAGATCACGCGTCCGGGAAGCAAAGCGTTCCCGGCGTGCCGCACCAAGAACGCCCAGTCGCTCGGCCATCGGCGTCAATCGTTCATCGGCATTGTCCGCCCGGAGCGATAGCCGAAATTCCGCGCGGGATGTAAACATGCGATAGGGTTCGCTTACGCCACGGGATGTAAGATCATCCACCATGACCCCGATATAGGCTTCCGTTCGCTGAATAATGACGGGGTCAGAACCGGCGGCAAGGCGAGCAGCGTTGAGCCCAGCGAGCAAACCCTGTGCCGCCGCTTCCTCGTAGCCTGTGGTTCCATTGATCTGGCCCGCCAGGAACAAGCCAGAAATACGGCGTGTTTGCAAGCTTCGATCAAGCTCGCGGGGATCGATGAAATCATATTCGATGGCATAGCCCGGCTGCAGCATTACTGCATGCTCCAAGCCTGGAATGGTCTTCAGCAGATCGAGCTGAACATCCTCAGGCAATGAGGTGGAGATGCCGTTCGGATAAACAGTGTCGTCATCGAGACCTTCTGGCTCGAGAAATATCTGGTGTCCATCCCGGTCGCCAAACTTGACGATCTTGTCCTCGACGGACGGACAGTAACGCGGGCCTATGCCTTCTATGGAACCCGAATACATCGCAGATCGATGTAGATTGGCGCGTATAATGGCATGGGTCTGCAATGTCGTTCGCGTGATCCCACAATCGATTTGCAGATTTTGAATTGAATCCGTCATGAGAGAAAACGGCAAAGGATCCACATCCGCGGATTGCACGTCCAGGCTTTGCCAATCAATAGTACGCCCATCGAGGCGGGGAGGCGTTCCAGTCTTAAGCCGCCCAAGCGCAAACTCATGCTTTGCCAGCGTGTCGGACAGACCAAGAGCGGGGGCCTCACCCATTCGCCCTGCAGGAATTTTCTTCTCGCCAATATGGATCAGACCGCGCAGGAATGTTCCCGTAGTCAGAACTACGGATGCGCAGGGTAGCACACGGCCGTCCATCACCTGAACACCGGTGACCTTGCCATTTTCGATGACAAGGTCATTCGCGCCGCCTTCAACGACAGTCAGATTTGCTTGCGCAGCAATGGCCTGTTGCATCGCCAGGCGATAGAGTTTTCTATCTGCTTGAGTACGCGGTCCGCGAACAGCTGGACCCTTGCGCCGGTTGAGCAAGCGAAACTGGATGCCTGCTGCATCGGCAACCCGTGCCATCAAACCATCGAGAGCGTCAATCTCGCGGACGAGATGACCCTTACCCAATCCCCCAATGGCGGGATTGCAGGACATTACGCCAATCGTATCCGCGCGATGCGTGACCAGAGCCGTCCTCGCACCAAAGCGTGCTGACGCCGCCGCTGCTTCACAGCCGGCATGACCACCACCGATGACGATGACATCAAATAGGTCTTCCACGTGCCAGAACTTTCAGAGATTCGAATCTGCGTCTTGATGGGCAAAACCGCGTCGTGAGTCAAGTACGAGTCAACAAACAGTGTTTCACGTGAAACATTCCAGGTTCCCTCAAATGTCGCGAACCTGCCCGTTGCCACACCCGCTTTCGCGTCTGGCCATTGAATGGTGGTGGGAAGACGGGCGGTCGTCGGAGCGCGTCTTGGTAGATAAGTAATGCGATCCGAAGACCGCCCGTCCGGCGTTTTTTGATCCCGTCCGTTCCGCGTCGGAAACGCCAGCGGCCAGGACTGCGCCCAGCCAATCTGCCGCCCTCACAGTGCTCGTCCAGCACGCACCGGCCTTAGTACCGGCAGGGGAACCCTTGGACAGAACTTCCCCGGACGACGGGTCCGTTACCCGCCATCGGAGGCGCCGATCCTCTCCCCACTTCGAACGGCTCCGGAAGCAGTTCCCCATGGAAAGGACCGGATTAGAATAACCGAGGTTTGGAGGACGTGGATAAACAGCCACGATTATTTTGTTGCCAGTGAGTTAGGCGCGATGGCAGCAAGGTTGCACTCCCTTCGACAGGCCCAGAATGAGGGTGGTTGGCAGCCAGGATAAACCTGCGCTGTAGAGCTTCAACATAGTGGCGAACTTCCCGTCCACAAATAAGTTATCCACGGACTGGATGTTTCACGTGAATCATTTACCGATACAGAATTGCGAGAACACCACGTCCAGAATATCTTCGACATCCACATCTCCGGTAATACGGCCCAGCGAATGCGATGCGCGCCGCAGGAATTCAGCGCGAACTTCCAAAGGTGCCGTCTCTTCGCGAATGGCAGCGCCGATCTCTTTACAGGTTTCAGCCAAAAGTTCCATGTGCCGGCGGCGAGTAGGCAACGGGTCCGAGAGATTGCCCGCAGCGAGTTCCGCCCGTTGTGCAAGCGTCTTCAATAGTTCGTCGAGTCCTTCCTCTGTTCGCGTCGAGATGACCAGATCATAACCGGCAGCAACCGGAGCTGAGGCCAGATCCGATTTCGTACCAACTCGAAGAATTGCGCTATCTTCAACATCGTTCAGGACGGGCGCAACGGGATCGGATAGATCGGTTAGGGCGAGAACCAAATCCGCTGCAGATGCCCGTTCTCGTGCCCGGTCTATGCCAATCTTCTCAACCTTGCCCTCGGTTTCTCGCAAACCAGCCGTATCGGTAACCAACACGGGAAGTCCGTTCAAATCGAGTTTTATCTCGATCAGGTCTCGCGTCGTACCAGGCTCGTCAGATACGATGGCAACGTCGCTCCCCGCTAGCGCGTTGAGAAGGCTGGATTTACCCGCATTCGGTGCCCCAACGATGACCACGCGAAAACCGTCACGGACCATGGCTCCGCGCTTTCCGTCAGCCACATGTTTGCCTATGCGTTTCGCCAGCTCGCGCATAGACTGCCAGACCTGATCAGATACGGATCCCGGGACATCGGATTCGTCGGCAAAATCCAGCTCAGCTTCGATCAAGGCGCGCGCACGTATCAATTCAGTCCGCCAGGAAGCATAAAGGTTTGCTTGGGCTCCGCTGGAGATCTGCAATGCGAGCTTGCGTTGGCTGTCAGTTTCGGCTGCTATCAGGTCGGCAAGGCCCTCGGCCACTGTCAAGTCGAATTTGCCGTTGGCAAAGGCACGGCGGGTGAACTCTCCTGCCTCAGCCATGCGGCAACCTTGACATTTGTATAAAGCGGACATCACGGCATCCACAACGGCTCTGCCTCCATGAAGATGAAGTTCAGCGCAATCTTCTCCAGTAAAGCTCGCGGGAGCGGGGAAGAACAGTACCAGACCGCGATCTATGAGACTGGCATCCAAGTCCCTGAGCGACCGAAGACCCGCAAACCGCGGCTCGGGAAGACCACCGGATATCGTTTCGATAACGAATCGAGTCTGCGGCCCCGAGATGCGCATAACCGCCACACCGGAGGGAAGCCTACCACTGGAGAGGGCGAAAATCGTATCGCCAAAAACATGGTTCTGTTTCATTTCATTCAATCCACGCCTACATTGATCCTTGATAGACCGTCATGTTTCATTCGAAAAGGGCGTCAGCATTTCGATGTTTGAGAAAGCCAATCTACTTGGGCACGAATCCAGCCCCTATCTACGCCAACATGCGGATAATCCCGTCCACTGGCGGCCTTGGGGCAAGCGCATTCTGGAGGAGGCTCGCGAGACCGGAAAGCCCATTCTGCTATCCGTCGGCTACGCCGCCTGCCATTGGTGCCACGTCATGGCGCATGAGTGTTTCGAGGACGCCGAAGTAGCCGCCTTGATGAACGATCTATTCATCAACGTCAAAGTCGATCGTGAGGAGCGGCCCGACATCGATCAGATCTACATGGCAGCGCTTGGTGCAATGGGCGAACAGGGTGGCTGGCCACTGACGATCTTCCTGACGCCGGAGGCAAAGCCTTTCTGGGGAGGAACATACTTTCCCAAACACTCCCGGTATGGCAGGCCCGGCTTCCTTGATGTGTTGCGCTCAATAAGCTCTGCGTGGCATCAGGACCGGTTGCGCGTTGAACAGAATGTTCATCTTGTCACCAACCACGTTAGCGGGCGGCTCAATGCCCAGGCAGATTCAACGCCAATCGATAAAAACCTGTTCGATCAGTTTGCCGCCAATATTTACGAGATGACCGATCTTTCCAAAGGCGGTCTATCCGGTGCGCCGAAGTTTCCAAACGCACCATTCATAGATGCCCTGTGGCTTTCCTGGATGCGGAACGGCGAAATAACCCATCGTGATGCGTTTCTGACCAGCCTGAAGATGATGCTGCAGGGCGGGATCTACGACCACCTGGGCGGCGGACTATCGCGCTATTCCGTCGATGACAGTTGGCTGGTGCCGCACTTCGAAAAGATGCTTTACGACAACGCACAATTCATCCGTCATGCGACGTATGCTTATGCCGAGACTGGGGATGAATTGTTCCGTATCCGAATCGAAGAGACGATCGGATGGCTGCAGCGAGAAATGATCGTGGGCAGACGCTTTGCCTCCAGTCTTGACGCCGACAGCGAAGGGGAGGAGGGCCGCTTCTATGTGTGGGAGGCTGCCCAAATCCCCAATGAACCAAAATTCCAGACTTTCCGGCAAGTCTACGATGTCCATAAGGGGGGCAACTGGGAGGGTAAGACCATCCTAAACCGTCTGCATTCTCTCGATAGCTTGGACCCTGAAGTCGAACAACAACTGGCTGACGCAAGACAAACGCTCGCTGCCCTTCGGGAAGGTCGCGTTCGTCCAGGCCGTGATGACAAGGCATTAACGGACTGGAACGGTTTGATGATCCGGACGCTTGCGGAGGCTGGAAGCACGTTCGATCGGCTCGATTGGGTGGAATTGGGCTTAAAGGCTTATCGTTCCATATCCGAATCGATGGTCGACGGTCGGCTTCCACACTCGGTTCTTGGTGAATCGCGACTGTTTCCCGGGTTGTCGTCAGACTATG
This sequence comes from Phyllobacterium sp. LjRoot231, assembly GCF_964253365.1. Taxonomy (NCBI): domain Bacteria; kingdom Pseudomonadati; phylum Pseudomonadota; class Alphaproteobacteria; order Hyphomicrobiales; family Phyllobacteriaceae; genus Phyllobacterium; species Phyllobacterium sp. LjRoot231. The sequence goes on along the minus strand of NZ_CAXUQT020000001.1, from coordinate 844,439 downwards.
CCGCGATGATCAACGCGGCGCTGTCGCTCTATCAGACGACGCAGGAGAAAGCATATATCGAGGATGCGCGGCATTGGCTGGCAATGCTGGATAGATGGCACAAGACCGAAGACGGGAATTATGCTCTCAGCGCGTCTGATAGCGCGGATGTCATTATTCGTGTGCGCGGGGATCAGGACGAGGCAATACCCAGTGCCACCAGCCAGATCATCGAAGCGATGACGCGGCTGGCGACGGTCACGGGCGATGAGGAACTTCGGCAGAACGCGGAACACACCGCTGAGAATGCGCTGGGCCGGGTGCTTCAGCAGCGTTACGGCCAGGCTGGGGTTTTCAACAGCGCCAGCCTTCTGCTTGAGCCAATGAAACTGGTCATCGTCGCGCCGGACAGGAACCACCCACTAGTAAAACTGGCGGACCACACCCCTGACCCGCGCCGTACCGACATATGGATTGAGTTTCGCAAAGGCGAAAAGATGGAACTCGTTCCTGGTGGCGGCGAAGTGACAATAAAAAAACCCGCAGCCTATTTGTGCCGCGGGTTTGTCTGTCTTGCGCCGGTGGAGACAGCCGAAGAGCTTGAAGCGCTGCTTCGGCCAAAACCTTAGACCTTATGTATTCATCGAGTCAAAGAACTCGCCATTGGTCTTGGTCTGCTTGAGCTTGTCGATAAGGAACTCGATCGCGTCGGTTGTGCCCATAGGAGCGAGGATGCGGCGCAGAACGAAAATCTTCTGCAGATCCTGACGGGGCACAAGCAAATCTTCCTTACGCGTACCGGATTTCAGAATATCCATAGACGGGAAGATGCGCTTGTCTGCAACCTTGCGGTCGAGCACGATTTCCGAATTGCCCGTACCTTTGAACTCTTCGAAGATGACTTCATCCATGCGGCTGCCAGTATCGATCAGCGCCGTCGCGATAATCGTCAGCGAGCCGCCTTCTTCGATATTACGCGCCGCACCGAAGAAACGCTTCGGACGCTGCAACGCGTTGGCGTCGACACCACCGGTCAGGACCTTGCCGGATGATGGCACGACCGTATTGTACGCGCGGCCAAGACGCGTGATGGAATCGAGCAAGATAACCACATCACGGCCATGTTCAACCAAGCGCTTCGCCTTCTCGATGACCATTTCAGCAACCTGGACGTGGCGCGACGCCGGCTCATCGAAGGTCGATGACACGACTTCGCCCTTCACGGAGCGCTGCATATCGGTCACTTCTTCCGGACGTTCGTCGATCAGAAGCACGATGAGATAGCATTCAGGATGGTTGGCGGTGATCGAATGGGCGATGTTCTGCAACAGCACGGTCTTACCCGTCCGTGGCGGCGCAACGATCAGTCCACGCTGACCTTTACCAAGCGGCGCGACCAGATCGATAACGCGCGCGGAAAGATCCTTGGTGGTAGGATTCTCCAGTTCCATCTTGAAGCGCTCATTCGGATAGAGCGGTGTCAAATTGTCGAAATGGATCTTGTGACGAATTTTTTCCGGATCTTCGAAATTGATGGTGTTGACTTTCAGAAGGGCGAAATAACGCTCACCTTCCTTCGGTCCGCGAATTGGACCTTCTACTGTATCGCCTGTCTTCAGCGAGAAACGCCGAATCTGCGACGGTGAAATATAAATGTCATCGGGACCCGGGAGATAATTGGCATTGGCGGATCGCATGAAGCCAAATCCGTCCTGCAAAATCTCGACGACACCTTCGCCGATGATTTCCACCTCCTGCGAGGCTAGTTTTTTCAGGATCGCAAACATTAATTCCTGTTTGCGCATGACGCTGGCGTTTTCAACTTCAAGCGATTCGGCGAAGGCGAGAAGGTCAACCGCGGTCTTGTTCTTGAGTTCTTGTAGTTTCATTTCCTGCATGTGTGCGGAACTCTTAATTCTATTGGTGTGAAATGGGAAAGGGAAATGACGATGCCTGAATGCAGTGCCACTAAAAATGGCCGAAGATTGCTGTGGCGGTATTTCCGGAGAGGAGGCCCTTGTCTAGCCAATCATGACCATAAGGGCAAGAGATTTCATCAGTGGTATTGATCACTGACTAAAATTTTTATCATCGATCAAAATGGCTTTATGATGACCATGATCACGATAACGATCATCAGCACGGTCGGCACTTCGTTCATCATGCGCCAGAAGCGGACCGTCTTCACGTTCCGGTCCTCTGCAAAAAGCCGCACGGCCTTGGAAAAATACCCATGCACGCCCGAAAGAACGAGGACAGCAAGAAACTTCACGTGAAACCATCCATCCATATAGGCCGCCGATTGCCAGGCGAGCCACAGACCAGCGAGCCAGGTCACACCCATGGCAGGCTCGATGATCGCCTTCAGCAAACGTCGCTCCATCAATTTGAACGTCTCGGATTGGACTGAACCCGCTTCGGCAGCACAGTGATAGACAAAGAGCCGCGGCAAATAGAGCATGCCGGCCATCCACGAAATGACAGCAATGACATGAAGCGCCTTGACCCATAGATAGGCCCTATCAGGGTACAGGAAAACCAGCACAATGGCGCAAATCGCTACTGCTGCCGCGATCAATCTCGGCAGAAGCGGAATTTTCTTCGATTCCGCATCGGGCTGTTTAACATTATTCATATTTGCTTTCCTTCAGCGACCGGCATCAGCTGCGCGCAGTCGCCTGACGTACGCGGCTTACCATCTGCTCGACATGAGATACGGGCGCGTCAGGTGTGATCCCATGACCAAGGTTGAAGATCAGTGGTCCGTGGCCCAACGCATCCAGAATAGCATCGACGCCCTCATCCAGAGCCTTGCCGCCGGCAACAACTCGCAAGGGATCGAGATTGCCCTGAACCGCACCACCGCCTTGCAGCGAAGAAGCCATGGAAAGCGGCACCGACCAATCCAATCCGAGCGCTGTAACACCGGTACGTTCCCGATAATTGATATAAAGCGCACCCGCGCCCTTGGGGAAACCGATGATCGGAACGTCCGGATGGACTTCGCGAACTTTTCTGACAATGCGCGCAACCGGTAACACACAGAATTGCTCGAAGCAGGCTTCGTCGAGAACGCCTGCCCACGAATCGAAAATCTGCACCGCATCGGCACCAGCATTGATCTGACGGATCAGGTATTCGGCAGACACGTCGGCGAGTACATCCAACAGTTTTTGGAATGCTTCGGGATCGCGATAGGCAAAAAGCCTTGCAGGCGCCTGATCCGGTGTGCCATGTCCAGCAATCATATAGGTCGCCACCGTCCAGGGCGCCCCGCAGAAGCCAAGCAGCGTTGTCTCGGTAGGGAGCTGCTGCCGTAACAACCGCACTGTCTCGTAGACCGGCTCCAGGCGATCAGCAGCGCCATTGGACTCGAGCCAGAATATCCCATCCTTGTCGATCGGGGTCATAAGGGGACCGCGCCCTTCTTCAAAGCGAAGATCGCGGCCGAGCGCATGCGGGACAACCAGAATATCGGAAAACATGATTGCTGCGTCGAAGCCAAAACGACGAATCGGCTGCATGGTGACTTCAACGGCAAGATCCGGCGAATAGCAAAGGTCTAGAAAGCTGCCTGCGTTCTTTCTTACCTCCCTGTATTCGGGGAGATAGCGTCCCGCTTGGCGCATCATCCAGATTGGTGGAGGAAAGACAGTCTCGCCTCCAAGGACTTTCATCACTTTGCGAACCATTGTCGGTCTCTCCGGTCTTGCCTTACAAAAAAGAAATTTAGATCTAATTGGTTTTTCTGATTCTTAGAGTCTGTTTGTAATGGGAATTATCACATTGCCAGAATTTTCCCACAGCGAACAATCGCTGAACTAAAAAAGGAAAACCTCGGACTGATTCGTATTGATAGCGGAAATAGTAGAAAAACCATAATTACTTCAACATCTTACATAATAATCGAATGTGGATATCTCTGTGGAAATTGGCGCAATAACAGACGAAAAGTCGCAATAATCCACAGATTGACGGAATGGCCAGTGAAAACACCCACAGGGGGCCTCGCTGTGGATGACTTGCCAATAATTCACATGGCTGCCATGTCTTGTTGACGCTTCGGCATTTTGTCCCCAGCCATCAACAGGACATGGAAATTTCTGTGACGAAACCGGTAAATTACTTTCATCTCCACATGATTTCTGATGCGACCGGAGAGACTCTCATCGCAGCAGGCCGTGCCGCGGCGGCGCAATATGCCCATGCACGGGCCATTGAGCATGTTTATCCGCTGATAAGGACCGAAAAGCAGATCAAAAAGGTGTTGGATGGCATCGATGCAGAGCCAGGTATTGTGCTTTACACGATCGTTGACCAACGGCTCGCAGCGATGATCGACGACAGTTGCGCGGCCATTGGCGTTCCGTGCGTATCTGTCCTCGAACCGGTCCTCACACTTTTCCAGTCTTATCTCGGTGCGCCGGCTGGACGTCGTGTAGGCGCCCAGCATGTTCTCAATGCCGAGTATTTCCGGCGGATCGACGCGCTCAATTTTACGATGGAACATGATGACGGTCAGCTCCCGCCGGATATCGAAGAGGCGGATGTCATACTGATTGGTATCTCGCGCACGTCGAAGACGCCAACCAGCATCTACCTCGCTAATCGCGGCATCAAGACGGTCAATGTTCCTATCGTTATCGGGGTGCCTATTCCCGACGTTCTCGTGCAATCCGAAAGACCCTTGATTGTCGGATTGGTCGCTTCAGCAGAACGCATTTCACAAGTGCGTCAGCACCGTGTGCTCGGTGCGGCACTCAGTTTCGACGCCGATCACTACCTTGATCGGGCCAATATTATAGAAGAACTCACATATGCGCGGCAAATTTGCCATCGGCACAATTGGCCGATGATCGATGTTTCTCGCCGGTCTATCGAAGAAACCGCGGCAGCGGTTCTTGCCCTGCGTTCGCAGGGGCGGTAACGCAATCGCCGTTCAAGGGAGAAACGAACATGGATATCATTCTCGCCTCCAAAAGCCCGTTCCGCGCGATGCTGTTGAAAAACGCTGGTGTCGCCTTCACCACGCAGTCGGCGGGCATCGATGAACGTGCTGTGGAGGCACCATTGTACAATAGCGGCGCAACGCCGGAAGATGTTGCTCTCGTTCTGGCCGAGGCAAAAGCTCTTGATGTCAGCGAGCGCAATCCTTCCGCACTGGTCATCGGTTCTGATCAGACCCTGTCCTTGGGCGATGAGGTCCTGCACAAGGCTGGAGACATGGAGGCCGCTCGCCGGCAATTGTTGAAATTGTCTGGAGAAATCCATCATCTCAACAGTGCGGTTGTCCTCGCAAAAGGTGGCGAAACGATCTGGCGGCATGTATCTGTCGCCCGTATGACGCTGCGTGATCTCGATCCCGGTTTTATCGGCAGATATCTGTCGCGCGTCGGCGATATCGCGCTGCAGAGTGTCGGTGCCTATCAATTCGAGGGGGAGGGCGTTCAGCTGTTCGAAAAAGTGGATGGCGACTATTTCACTATTGTTGGTCTGCCGCTTTTACCACTGCTTGCTGAACTTCGGCGGGAAGGCGCGATCGATGGCTGACCATCCAAAGGCGTTTGTTACGGGATTCCCCATTCGCCATTCACGCTCACCACTGATCCACGGTCATTGGCTGAAGGAGCATGGACTGGAAGGCTCGTATGAGGCCATCGAGATCGCGCCGGAAGGATTTGCTGATTTCATTAACAGCCTGCAGCGCAATGGCTATGCGGGAGGTAACATCACGATTCCGCATAAAGAGATGGCGTTTGCCTTGTGCAACAAACGCGATACTGCCGCTGAGGACATCGGCGCCGTTAACACCTTGTGGTTTGAGGACGGGGCATTGTGGGGTGGCAATACCGATGCCTACGGTTTCCTCGCTAATCTCGATGCGCTTAGTCCCGGCTGGGATAGCCGGAAAACGGCACTTGTTCTGGGTGCAGGGGGTGCCAGTCGTGCCGTCGTCTATGCACTGAAGCAGCGGGGATTTGATGAAATCCGTATCGTCAACCGTACTTTAGAACGAGCGCAGGAACTTGCGGATCGCTTTGGTCCTGCTGTCAGCGCCCATGCTTGGCGGGCAATTCCCGAATTGCTGCAAGACGCCACATTCATTGTCAACACGACTTCGCTGGGTATGGAAGGCAAGGACGATCTGACCGTTGATCTATCGACAGCCAATCGTGAGGCACTCGTGACGGACATTGTCTACGTCCCGCTGGAAACACCACTGTTGAAGGCGGCGCGTAAGCGCAGGTTGAAAACCGTGGACGGTCTTGGCATGCTGTTGCATCAGGCCGTACCCGGTTTCGAACACTGGTTCGGTGTGAGGCCAGAAGTCACGCCGGAACTGCGCGCACTCATTCTGACAGACATGAACAAATCTGCTGCAAGCGGACAATCGAAATGATCGTGCTTGGCCTTACCGGTTCGATCGGCATGGGTAAATCGACGGCAGCCAAGATGTTCATCGATGAGAACATCCCGGTCTATTCCGCCGACGAAACCGTGCACCAGCTTTATTCTGGTGCAGCGGCTCCATTGATCGAAGCTGCATTCCCCGGAACGACCATAAACGGCAAGGTTGACCGCACAAAGTTATCGGCGGCGGTCATGGGAAAGCCGGAGGCGCTAAAAAAGCTCGAGTCGATAATCCATCCTCTGGTACGCGCCGAGGAAGATAAGTTTCGCGAAAATGCGCGATCACATGCCGCAAAACTGATCATCCTCGATATTCCTCTGCTTTTCGAGACCGGCGGCGATGCGCGGGTAGACAAAATACTCGTCGTTACGGCACCCGAGGATGTCCAGCGCAAACGGGTTCTCGACCGTCCCGGCATGACACCGGCCAAGCTCGACGCCATTTTGGCGCGCCAGACACCGGATGCGGAAAAGCGGGCCCGGGCAGATTTTATCATCGACACGCGTCATGATTTTGAAGTTACCAGAGCCGAAGTGCGCAAGATAATCCATTCGCTGGTGGATATACCCAACCAGTAGCCTCGAGGCGTCTGCCCTCCCTTGCATCAATGGATCAATTGACTAAAGGTGGATTCATGCGCGAAATCATATTCGATACAGAAACGACGGGTCTCGACCGGCTTGATGACCGTGTCATCGAGATCGGTGGTGTCGAACTCATCAACCGGTTCCCTACAGGCCGGACGTTTCATGTCTTTATCAATCCCGAAGGCAAAACCATTCATCCCGATGCGCTGGCCGTGCACGGTATCAGCAATGACAAGCTCGCCGACAAGCCGCTGTTCGCCGGGATACTCCATGACTTTCTCGACTTTATCGACGGCGCGAAGCTGATTGCTCACAATGCTACGTTCGACATGGGCTTTATCAATGCGGAGCTCAATCGCCTCGGTCATCCGCCAATCCACAACGATCGCGTCGTGGATACTTTGGCATTGGCACGGCGGAAACATCCTATGGGGCCGAATTCGCTCGATGCCCTCTGCCGCCGCTATGGTATCGACAACAGCCACCGCACAATGCACGGCGCTCTACTGGATTCGCAGCTTCTCGCCGAAGTTTATATCGAGCTGATCGGCGGCAAACAGACCGCTCTCGGCCTGACTGTTGCCGAACAGACAAATAATCAGCAGTCCGGCGACGCGAGTGCGATTATTATCGCCCGGCGGCCAATACCGCTTCAACCTCGTTTAACCGAGGCTGAGAAATCAGCTCACGCGAAGCTGGTGGAAAAGATTGGCGACAAGGCCATCTGGAATGAACGTAGAGCCTTTGTTGCTTGAATGAAAAAACCCGGGCAAGAGCCCGGGCTTTCATCTCTTTGATAAAAAGTCCAGCTCAGCTGACTTTGGCCTTGGCCTGTTCTTCGGCCATGCGCTGCTGGAACATTTGCGCGAAATCGATCGGGTCGATCATCAGCGGCGGGAAGCCGCCATTGCGTGTGGCTTCTGCAATGATCTGGCGGGCGAACGGGAACAGGAGGCGCGGACATTCGATAAACAGCAGCGGCAACAGGTGCTCCTGCGGGAAACCGACAAGCCGGAAAACGCCGCCATAGACGAGTTCAGCATTGAACAGGACATCCTTGCCTTCCACTGCCTTGGCCGAAAGGGTCAGAACCACATCGAAATCGTTTTCTGCGATCGGATTGGCATTGACATTGACATTGATGCTGATGCCGGGCGCATTTTCGCGCGGACGCAATGACAAGGGAGCGCCAGGGCTTTCGAAGGAAAGGTCCTTGACATATTGCGCCAGAATATTCAGCGTCTGCTGCTGAACGGAACCGTTGCCATTTGTCGCTTCGTTGCCGTTCTCGGCCTTTTCATCAGGCTTTTGAGCCATTGTCTGGAAACCTTCTTCTGTTGCGTCCGCTTTAGCGGCTATCGAATGAATGCAGGGTGGCTAGCATGTGTGCCTCAGCGAGGCAAGGCGCTAGCGCTAGTCCTATCGTTCAATAGTTTTGCCGAATCCTACTGTTTCGGGTTCCAGGGCGAGTCCGGATCAGGCTTGCTCGAGTAATCTTCCGGATCGAGTTCGATGACCCGGTCCTTGACACGCGATGTGTCGGGGCGACCGGGGTCGCGTCCCCTGGAATTGACGACGACCACACGATCGCTGATGCAACGCCAGCCGAAGTCACGAACAGCCGGGATGAACAGCAGCAGGCCGATAATGTCGGTGATGAATCCAGGTATGATCAGCAGGAATGCCGCGAAAACCAGCATGACACCATGAACCAACTCGCGTTTTGGTGTGCGGCCAGCGGCTGTTTCTTCACGGATTTTCTGGATCAGGCCAAAGCCTTGAAGGCGCAACAGGAAGACACCCAGGAAAATCGACAGGATTATCAGACCGAGTGTCGCCAAAACACCGATCTTGCTGCCGACCACGATGAAACCGGCGATTTCAAGAAATGGCAAAGCCAGAACGAACAGGGACACAAGAGATCGCAAACTAATTTACCTTTCAAAGGACATATCCGGATATTATCCATAGCCGGTGTCAATTTCATGCCTATATAGGATAGCGTGAAGAGAATTTGTATGATTGCGCTTGGCAATCTATATGTTTTCGGTATTTCGACAAAGATTGAAAGCCGTAAACGAACATTAGGACGAATGGCAGGCGACATGGAATATCTGGACTTCGGAACGATTTTTTTCTTCGTGGCAGCGGTGGTGATTTTCCTGCAGCTGCGAAAAGTCCTTGGTCGCCGCACTGGCAGTGAACGCCCGCCGTTCAATCCCTACACACGCACAGCTGAAGTCGATGACAAGAACAAACCCGGTGACAATGTCGTTTCCTTGCCACGCCGCGGCGACGTGAAGGAAAACAGCTTCGAAAAAATCGATGCAGTTTCCAAGCCGGGTACGCCGCTGAATGACGGCCTGCGCGCCATCCAGAATGCCGATTCGTCATTTGACCCAGTGAAGTTCCTCGAAGGCTCAAAAATGGCCTATGAGATGATCGTCATGTCCTTTGCCGATGGTGACCGCAAGACGCTCAAATCTCTGCTGTCGCGCGAAGTCTTCGATGGTTTCGTCTCTGCCATTGCAGATCGCGAATCGCGCGGCGAAAAGGTGCAATCATCTTTCGTCGGCATCAACAAGGCGGAAATCATCGGTGCGGAAATGAAGGGCACCGAGTCTCATGTCACAGTGCGCATCATCAGCGAGCTGATTTCCGCGACGCTCGACAAGGATGGCGTCGTGATCGACGGTGACAGGGAAGCGGTTGCAGAGGTCAAGGATGTGTGGACCTTCGCCCGCGATACCCGCTCGAAAGATCCGAACTGGAAGCTGGTCGCGACTGAAGCCGAAGATTGATCAGCGATTGAGACGTAGAAGCCATGCTGTCGCCCCTGTTCAAACCGGTGGATTTCGCTGACTGCCCCGGTTGGCAGACTGACCAGCAACTGGACGCCTTTCGTGCTTTCGTTCGTTCAGCAGAACGGGTTCGAGAAAAGCCTTACAAATCCGGTTCGCTCGGCATCAGTTTCGAGGCACTTGCACCGATTTTTGCTGATTCACGTGAAACAATCGTCGAATCCGATCGGGCTGCGCGGGCGTTTTTCGAAAAATGGTTCCGTCCGGCCCATATAGTCAACACCGATGCTGATGGCTTCGTTACCGGTTTCTATGAACCGGAAGTCATCGCCTCGCCAGTTCGCACCGACCGGTTTACTGTCCCATTCCTGCGCCGTCCCGCGGACCTTGTCGATATCGACGACAATAATCGACCTGACGGGTTCGATCCCTATTTTGCTTTTGCCCGACAAACTCCGACGGGCCTCGTCGAGTATTTCGATCGGCCAGCCATCGAAAGCGGGGCGCTTGATGGCCGAGGACTGGAAATCGCTTATGTTGAAAGCCAGGTCGACGCTTTCTTCATTCACGTGCAAGGCGCTGCGCGATTAAAGATGACCGACGGGCGCCTGCGACGCATCACCTATGCGGCGAAGACCGGGCATCGTTTCACCGGCATTGGCAAGATACTGCTCGAAAGCGGCGAGGTTGCGCCGGAAAACATGTCGATGCAGTCAATCCGTGCCTGGCTTGCCGATCATCCGCACAAGACGCAGGCGCTGATGTGGAACAACCGCTCCTATATTTTCTTTCGTGAGGCAGAGGTCCAAGACGAGTCGCTTGGCCCGATCGCTGCGGCGAAGGTTCCCCTTACCGGGGGGCGGTCGCTTGCCGTTGACCGGTTGCTACACACATTCGGTACGCCATTTTATATCCATGCCCACGAGCTAAAGGCTTTTGGCGGTGAGCGCTTTGCAAGGTTGATGATTGCTCAGGATACTGGATCGGCCATAGTTGGCCCGGCACGCGGCGACCTCTTTGCCGGTTCCGGGGACGCGGCAGGTGAAATCGCTGGCGGTATTCGCCATAAGGCCGACTTCTATGCGCTGGTTCCGCGTGCTCTTTTGGCTGAGCGATGAAGAAAAAGGCCGCAAAGGATGAGTTCGCCACCCTGGAGGACCGGATCCTCTGGGAAACGGTAGCCAAGACCGCCCGCCCGCTCAAGGGCAAGGAGAAGCCCACTTTTCTGATTGATGAAACGAAGGAGCAGCTTTCGATCCATCCATCAGCACAGGAAAACCCGAGACCGGTCGCCGCTGCAGCATTGGCAAAGCCAGCGCCTGCACCTCGCCTGCACCCGATCGATCGTCCAACGCACAAGAAAATTGCAAAGGGCCGGGTTGTCATCGAAGCCAGGATTGACTTGCACGGCCTTACTCAAAGCGAAGCCTATGGCTTGCTCCTCGGTTTCCTGCAGCGCGCACATCTACGCAAGCTGCGCCATGTGCTGGTCATCACAGGCAAGGGTTCGTCCAGGGGGGGAGATGGCGTGTTGCGGCAGGCGGTGCCCATCTGGTTCACGACCCCGTCGTTTCGCATCCTGGTTAATGGCTATGAAGATGCTGCGCGCAATCATGGTGGAACGGGCGCGATCTACGTGCGCATGCGCCGGGAGGCACCATGACGCCATTCGGCGAAAAACTGCGCGATCTGCGCGCCGAACGTGGCATCTCACAAAAGGACATGGCCAAGGCGATAGGTGTATCCGCTGCCTATCTGTCGGCCCTCGAACACGGCCGGCGCGGTCAGCCGACCTGGGACAAACTGCAGCGCATCATCCAGTATTTCAATATCATCTGGGATGAAGCCGAGGAGCTGCAACGGCTGGCAATGATCTCGCACCCGCGCATCATCATCGATACAGGGGGTCTTTCACCCGCCGCGACGGAACTCGCCAATGTTCTTGCCACAAAGATTGGTGATCTCGACGAAGAAACCACCCGACTGTTAATCCGCAAGCTGGAGTCAGCGCCGGAAAAGCGAAAACGCTAGAAAAGGGCTCGTAACTGGTCGATTTTGTCGTTGACCAGCCAGCCGTAATAATTCTCTTCCGGCAGCTGCGGTTGTTCACCGTTGGCGATACGCGCCGCGTTGGAATCGGCCAGCGCGCGGGCGCGGCTGTCGGCGCCACCTGTATTGTAGAGGGTCGCGGTGATGCCTGGATTCTTCGAAATATCGAAATCGGCAACGCGGCGGTAGACATCGATCGAATGTTTCAACGTTGCAGCCATATAGGGCAGCGTCAAGTCCGGATCCATAATCGTCTTATAGACATCAGCCGCGTGGTCGGCATCGAGTTTCGGCAGGCCTGAATAACGGTTGACCATGTCGGTCATCTGCAGCGCGATCAACGGGCTGAGCTGGCCCAGACCAAAACTCTGGCCCGCGTAGAATGGCTGGAAAAACACTGCACTGAAACGATTGTTAGGGAAACGCTTGCCGCCGACAGATTTGCCGCGGAATTCCTCTTCCCAGATATCCTCGCGGCAGGTCCAAAGGCGTAAACTGTCCTTGAACTGTGTGCAGGCGGAAAATTGCGGGCGTTTGACGAAATCGCCGATTGTCTCGCCCTGATAATCGAAGCTCAGGCCTTGCTGCACATAGGAAATTGCTTTGACGTAGTAGGTCTGGAGCCGGTCATAGGCATCGACATTATAGGTGTGCTCGCCAACAAGTGCGCCAACGATGTGAACGGGATCGATACCATAGGTCCGCGCAACACTAGCAATCTTTGATCGCAGTTTGGAGTCGGTTTTCAAGAGACTATAGATCTTCTGATATTTCGCTTCGTAAGTGGTATTCAATTCGCGTGTCCGCTTGGCGGAGGCGGCTGGAACACCCGGCTGGCTCGCATTACGGTTGCCTTCGGGAACCAGCGTTACAGCGACCGCCGGTTGCAAAACTGCAGATAATACGAGAAGACAACTCGTCGCGAAAAGGATCAGGTGGCGCTTCATTATCAGTCCAGAATTCAGATAGGGCATTCCGAATAACGCCTTGCCGAACTGAAAGCCAGAAAAACCTCTTAATTCCTGCGATGCGGATTTTTATTTCGCCGGTACCGGACAGCTTAAATCACCTTCCTCGCATTTGAGATAGGATTTCAAATCATCGATCCGCCTGCTTGTCAGACCATCAAGGCATATCGCCTGGGTCATGGGGTAGATGCTGCCTTGGGCGCTTCCTGACGTCGAGAAATTGCACTCGGCATCGCGAAATGCAACCCAGGCTTTTTGGGCCGCAACCAATAGTTTGGTTGTCGCCGCATCGTCCTTCAAACGCGCCGTGATCTGCTTGTAGAGGGCATTCAATTCCCCATCGGACTTTTTGTAAGCGTTGCCGTAGCACTCATTCAGGTCGGCTTGACTGCTGCTGCCCGTGTCGCAGGATTCGGCTGCATTCGCCAGCGTTCCGCTTGGACTGGCGATAAGGACAGTCAGTAGAAGGAGAGTTGGCGAAACACGCATGGGAATACTCCGATTGGTGTGATTCGCGCTATTAAACGAAAAATCCAGGCAATTGTCAGTGCCTGGATTTCCGTTCTGGTTAATCGAGGGCCTCGGTTCGCTCTACAATATGAACCGTGAGAGATCGGCATTCTTGGCAAGGTCTCCGACAGTTTCCCGCACATATTTGGCGTCTATCGTGTGTTCGGCGCCAGATTTGTCAGGTGCATTGAAGGAAATGTCATCGAGCACCCGTTCCATGACCGTCTGCAGGCGCCGTGCACCGATATTCTCCACCGTCGAGTTCAGATCGACGGCAATGTCAGCCAAGGCGTCGATTGCATCGTCGGTAATGTTGAGCTTGACTTCTTCCGTCGCCAGCAGCGCAATATATTGCTTGATCAGGCTGGCTTCCGGCTCGGTCAAGATGCGACGCATGTCATCGCGCGTCAGAGCGCTCAGTTCAACACGGATTGGCAATCGTCCCTGCAATTCCGGCAGAAGATCAGATGGCTTCGAAACATGAAACGCACCCGACGCGATGAACAGTATATGGTCGGTCTTGATCGGACCGTATTTGGTCGCGACGGTCGTTCCCTCCACCAGAGGCAGCAGATCGCGTTGTACGCCTTCGCGTGAAACACCGGCGCCCACGCCACCATCGCGTGCAGCGATCTTGTCGATCTCGTCAAGAAAGACGATGCCGTCGTCCTCGGCCGAACGCAGTGCTTCCAGAGTGATCTGATCCTGGTCGAGAAGCTTGTCAGACTCGTCATTGATCAAGACCGAATAGGATTCCTTGACGGTTGTCTTCACCGTCTTGGTGCGTCCGCCCATGGCCTTGCCCAGCATGTCGCTGAGATTGAGCACGCCAATATTGGCGCCGGGCATGCCCGGCAGTTCGAAATTCGGCATTCCCGATCCGGTGTCGGCAATCTCCACCTCGATCTCTTTGTCGTCGATGAGTCCGTCACGCAGTTTTTTGCGAAAACTGTCGCGCGTTGCCGGGCTGGCGGTTTTGCCGACCAATGCGTCAAGGACGCGTTCTTCGGCATTGACATGCGCCTTTGCCTTGACCTCTTCGCGCTTCTTTTCACGGACAAGTCCGATGGCGACTTCGACGAGATCTCGGATGATTTGTTCGACATCGCGGCCGACATAACCGACTTCGGTGAACTTGGTTGCTTCGACTTTGATGAACGGTGCCCCGGCAAGCTTGGCAAGCCGGCGGGAGATTTCCGTCTTGCCGACGCCTGTGGGTCCGATCATCAGAATATTCTTTGGCATCACCTCTTCGCGCATCTGGCCTTCGAGCTGCTGGCGGCGCCAGCGATTGCGAAGGGCGATGGCGACCGCACGTTTCGCGTCGTTCTGGCCGATAATGTAGCGGTCGAGTTCAGAGACGATCTCGCGGGGGGAAAATGTTGTCATTGTAATCTCGTTTCAGCTTGCCCTTCTTCGGGCCATTGTTCGGGATTGTCCCGCGCCATCAAAAGGGCAGGACCATAAATCGATGTGCGGGTGTCGAAAGCAACGAAACCCGCCTTTTCATATGCCTTGATGGCGTGCTTATTCGCTGGATCCGGATCGACGATCACGCGAGGCACGCCCTCTTCGAAAAGCAGCGACACGAACTCATCGAGCAGCCGAGGACGGTGACCTTGGCCGATCAAATCGGGCTCACCGATGAATTGGTCGAGCCCGAGCGTGCCCGTCGGTTGATCCTGATAGGGGTGATCATCTTCCAGATGCGGATCATAGGTTTGCAAATAACCGATCGCTTCATCGCCAAGCATGATGATGAATGGCTCGACTGACACGCTATCCAAATGTTCCGTGATGATTGCCATTTCTTCTTCCGCGGCTCCGCCCCACCATTTCGCCACATGCGGCTCCGCCAGCCATTCAGAAATCATGTTCAGATGGCGGGGCTCCACTGGAATGAAGCGGTAGCGATAGATGGGCTCATTCGGCATCGAGACTCTCAAGCGTAACGCTCGTGTTCGTATAAATGCAGATATCGGCGGCGATCTGCATGGCGCGGCGGGCGATCTCCTCGGCGCTCATGTCCGTATCCGCGAGAGCGCGAGCCGCAGCCAAAGCGTAATTGCCACCGGAACCGATAGCCATCATACCGTGTTCAGGTTCAAGCACATCGCCATTGCCGGTAAGTGCCAGCGTGACGGACTTGTCGGCGACAAGCATCATAGCTTCGAGACGACGCAGGTATCGATCGGTACGCCAGTCCTTCGCGAGTTCGACGCACGCACGCATCAGCTGATCCGGATATTGTTCGAGCTTACCTTCAAGCCGCTCGAGCAAGGTGAAGGCGTCGGCGGTGGCACCGGCGAAACCGGCGATAACATTGCCTTTGCCGATGCGGCGCACCTTGCGTGCGTTGCCTTTCATGACCGTATTGCCAAGGCTGACCTGTCCGTCGCCGGCAATGACCACCTTGCCATTCTTGCGAATGGTGACGATGGTGGTTCCATACATGGTGGAGGGGTTGTGTTCTTGCATTCGATTCTCCTTCAAGCAGGTCCGATTATGCCCCAAATGGCAGCAGATCGAACCCCTTCTGTTCCACTTATGTATGAAGCGCTCGCAGAATTGCAAATGACCGTCGATAGCTGCGCCATCAAAGCATTTGGAGATTCGCCATTCGTGTTTTAGAAGGCCTCAATTAAAGCCTACATCCAAGACCCATGTGGCGGGAAACAGCAATGACAAGCGTCAATACACGTAACGCCAAGATCGAGCGGACAACCAAGGAAACCAGCATTGCCGTCTCGGTCAATCTGGATGGAACCGGCGCGTTCGACGTTTCCACCGGCATCGGCTTCTTTGATCATATGCTGGAGCAGCTCTCCCGCCATTCACTGATCGACATGGATATCAAAGCCAAGGGTGACCTGCATATCGATGATCACCACACTGTAGAAGATACCGGTATCGCCATCGGCCAGGCTATTGCCAAGGCGCTGGGTGATCGCCGCGGCATCAACCGCTATGCGTCCCTCGATCTCGCCATGGACGAGACGCTGACGCGCGCCGCACTCGATATCTCGGGACGTCCCTTTCTCATCTGGCAGGTTGAGTTTTCCGCCGCGAAGATCGGCACGTTCGATACGGAACTGGTGCGTGAGTTCTTTCAGGCACTGGCACAGAATGCTGGAATCACCTTGCACGTGTCGAACCTCTATGGTGCGAACAACCACCATATTGCCGAGACCTGCTTCAAGGCAGTTGCGCGCACGTTACGGCACGCCATAGAAACCGATCCGCGGCAGAAGGATGCTATTCCGTCCACCAAGGGTACTTTGAAGGGCTGAAATATGGCCAGTTTCATCGTGTTGGCACCGCAGCTGGACGGCCGGCGTGACGATGACAAAACCGTTTTTGTAAGAGACGGGTTTGCCTTTCTCGCGTTTATCTTCACGGTTCCATGGCTGCTGGTGCATCGGCTGTGGTTCGAAGCAGCAGCCGTCTTCGGACTGATGGTCATGATTTCCGGTGTGGGGTCTTACACTGGTCACCAAGATATGGCCGGGTTTGTCACCGCGCTGCTTTCACTCCTCGTGGGCTTCGAAGGCAATAATTGGCGTATCGCGGCACTGGAACGGCGCGGCTTGGATCAGCTTGGTGTTGTCGATGCCCGCAATGCAGATGATGCCGAAACCGCCCGGTTTCTCGGTGAGAATTTCATTTCCAGGGCACAGAAAGTTTCGGCGAGTTCCCGACCGGCGGCGGCAGCTTCGCTACAGGTCAGCCATAAGCCGGCGCTCGGCGGCATGGTTGGGCTTGTCAGCCATCGCGGAGACAATTGAGCATGCGCGTTGCAATTATAGACTACGGCTCGGGCAATCTCCGTTCGGCGACCAAGGCTTTCGAGCGTGCTGCACGGGAAAGCGGCATCGACGCGGCTATTGATCTGACAGCCGATGCGGACCGGGTACGTACGGCTGATCGCATCGTTCTGCCGGGTGTGGGTGCCTATGCCGATTGCCGCCGCGGCCTCCATGCTGTTGAGGGCATGGTTGAAGCAATTCATGAAGTCGCTGTCGAGAAAGCGCGGCCGTTCCTCGGCATTTGCGTTGGTATGCAATTGATGTCGACACGCGGCCTGGAAAAGACCATTTCGACGGGCTTTGACTGGATCAAAGGCGATGTCCGCGAAATGGTGCCGTCAGACCCGGCGCTGAAAATTCCGCAGATCGGCTGGAATACTATCCGCCTCACGCGTCCGCATCCCCTGTTTGATGGGATCGAGACCGGTCCAAAAGGGCTCCATGCCTATTTCGTTCATTCGTATTTCCTCGATGCGGAAATCGAGAATGATGTATTGGCTGTCACCGACTACGGTGGGACTATCACTGCTGCTGTGTCCAATGACAATATGGCGGGGACGCAGTTTCACCCCGAAAAGAGCCAAGCTCTTGGCCTGGCTCTCATCGCTAATTTCCTGAGGTGGAATCCGTGATCCTTTTTCCAGCAATCGATTTGAAAGACGGCCAGTGCGTGCGGCTGAAGCTTGGTGATATGGATCAGGCGACGGTTTATAATGCCGATCCTGCAGCACAAGCCAAAGCCTTCGAAGATCAGGGTTTCGGGTGGCTGCATGTGGTCGATCTGAATGGCGCCTTCGCTGGTCAGTCGGTCAATGGCGCTGCCGTTGAGGCAATTCTCAAAGCCACGAAAAATCCGATACAACTCGGTGGGGGTATCCGTACCCTCGAGCACATTGAGAACTGGCTGACGAAGGGTCTGTCGCGGGTCATCCTTGGCACTGTCGCCGTACGCGATCCGGCGTTGGTGATCGAAGCCTGCAAACGCTTCCCGGGCAAGGTCGCGGTCGGCATCGACGCCAAGGGCGGCAAGGTTGCCGTCGAAGGCTGGGCGGAAGCCTCGACGCTTGGCGTCATCGAACTGGCAAAGAAATTCGAAGGCGCTGGCGTCGCCGCGATAGTCTATACGGATATCGATCGCGACGGCGTTCTCACGGGCATCAATTGGGAGTCGACGCTGCAACTGGCCGAGGCTATTTCCATTCCAGTCATTGCTTCGGGTGGCCTTGCTTCCATTGCCGATATCGTCCGTATGACCATGCCCGACGCGCAGAAGCTTGAAGGCGCGATTTCCGGCCGCGCGCTCTATGACGGGCGCATAGATCCGGCGGAAGCGCTTCAGGTGCTTCGCGAAGCAAGGGAGCACGCCGCATGACCCTGAAAGCCCGTGTCATACCCTGTCTCGACGTCAAGGATGGACGCGTCGTCAAGGGCGTCAACTTCGTCGATCTCATCGATGCCGGTGACCCAGTGGAGGCGGCGAAGGCCTATGATGCGGCGGGGGCAGATGAGCTCTGTTTCCTCGACATCACGGCTTCCTCGGACAATCGCGAAACGATCTTCGATGTGGTAGCCCGCACCGCCGAGCAATGCTTCATGCCGCTGACGGTTGGCGGCGGCGTGCGAACCGTTGCCGATATTCGCAAACTGCTGCTGGCGGGTGCCGATAAGGTATCGATCAACACAGCAGCCGTGGACAATCCCGACTTCATCGCCGAGGCTGCCGACAAATTTGGCAACCAGTGCATTGTCGTCGCCATTGACGCCAAGAAGGTGTCACGCGAGGGTGAGGCCGATCGCTGGGAGATTTTTACCCACGGCGGAAGACGGCAAACAGGCATCGATGCAGTCGAATTCGCTCGCAAGGTCGTCGACCTTGGCGCAGGCGAAATTCTCCTGACCTCGATGGATCGCGATGGCTCGAAGATCGGCTATGATATTCCGGTGACGCGCGCTATTGCGGATGCGGTTCGCGTGCCTGTCATCGCCTCCGGCGGCGTCGGCAATCTCGATCACATGGTCGAGGGCATTCTCGAAGGCCACGCTTCGGCAGTACTGGCTGCATCGATTTTTCACTTTGGCACCTACACGATCAGTGAGGCGAAAGCCCACATGGCGGCGGCGGGTATTCCGATGCGCCTCGATCCTGTCCGTTTAAATGCCGGGGGTTCGAAATGACCGCATTCACCCTTGCCGATCTCGAACGCATCGTGGCAGAACGCGCCACGTCAGCAGACGCCAAATCCTATACCGCCAGCCTTTATGCCAAGGGAATAGGCAAGGCCAGCCAGAAGCTGGGGGAAGAGGCAGTGGAAACCGTCATTGCCGCCGTCTCAGGCGACAAGCAAGGCGTTATTTCGGAAAGTGCCGATTTGCTCTATCATCTGTTGGTCGTTCTCGGCATTTCCGACATAAAGCTCGAGGAAGTGCTCGAGGAGCTCGACCGGCGGACGGCGCAGACCGGCCTCGAAGAAAAAGCCGCGCGTGGACATGACTGACCATGTTTAAGCCACCGGCGATCGAACGGCAGACGGCCAAAGGGACGGAAGGGGAAGTCATGGATCAGTTGGCACCCAGCGAGTTTTCGCCTTACCGATTCTTCAGCGCCGAACGGTGGGCGGAGTTCCGTGCCGACACGCCGCTGACGCTGACCTATGATGAAGTCAAGCGGCTGCGTTCTCTCGGCGATCCGATCGATCTCGACGAGGTGAGTAGAATTTATCTATCGCTGTCGCGGCTTTTGTCCGCGCATGTCGAAGCCAGCCAATTGCTGTTTTATCAGCGCCGGCAGTTCCTCAACACAGGCGACGCCTTCAAGACGCCTTTCATCATCGGCATTGCCGGGTCCGTGGCGGTTGGAAAATCAACCACCGCACGCGTCCTGAAAGAATTGCTTGCCCGCTGGCCATCAAGCCCCAAGGTCGATCTGGTGACGACGGACGGATTTCTCTACCCGAATGAGGTCCTGCGCGCCAAAGGCCTGATGGAACGCAAGGGTTTTCCCGAAAGCTACGACGTTGGCATGGTGTTGCGTTTCCTCTCGCAGATCAAGGCCGGCCAGCGCAATGTCAGCGCACCGCTTTATTCGCACCTGACCTATGACGTGCTGCCAGGCCAGTTCCAGACGGTCGATGCGCCCGACATCCTGATTTTCGAGGGAATCAATGTGCTTCAGGTTCGCGATCTGCCTGAAGACGGCAAGATGGTGCCATTCGTCTCGGATTTTTTCGACTTCTCGATTTATATCGATGCGGATGAAGAGCAGATCCACAAATGGTACATCAGCCGCTTCATGCGGCTGCGGGAAACGGCCTTCAAGGATCCGAGCTCATTCTTCCATCGCTACTCGACCATTTCGGATGATTCCGCGCTGGCAATTGGCGAAAGCCTCTGGGCTAATATCAATCTGAAAAACCTGAGAGAAAACATCCTTCCAACGCGGCCGCGCGCCGATCTGATCCTGCGCAAGGGCGACAATCATCTTGTCGAGGAAGTCGCGCTCAGGAAGCTGTGACGCGGCGCAAAGTGAGATTGATCCGGCCGGTGCTTTTTAGCAGCGTCGATGTATCCGGGTAAATGCGGTCGACGCCATGAAATGCCATGCGGCCTTCACCGCCGAGGACGATCACATCGCCGCTTGAGAGCCTGATGGACTGGGTCTTGTCATTGCGGTTCGTGCCGCCAAAGCGAAACAGGCACGCATCTCCCAGCGACACCGAAACGACAGGCGCCTGAAAATTCTGCTCATCGCGATCCTGGTGAAGGCCCATTTTGGCTGCGTCCGAATAGAAATTGATGAGGCAGGCTTCCGGCGGCAGTGGATAGTCGCCGACCTCTTGCCACAGTGACAGCAAACGCTGTGGAATAGGCGGCCAAGGCTTTTGTGTCACCGGATGGACAGCTTGATAGCGATAGCCTTGCTCCTTGTCGGTGACCCAGCCTAGAGAGCCGCAATTCGTCATTCGCACACTCATTTCCTTGCCGGTTTTAGGCATGGCGGGAACATAGAGCGGTGCTTCGGAGACAACCGCTCGTATGTTTTGCACCAGCGCAGCTTGTTCGGCCGGATCAAAATAATCCGGAAAATAGCGAATACCGGGTGCGAGCAGGAGCATAGAAGTACCTGTGGCCTGGAAAATCAAAGGCCCGGCTGCAATAAGGCGCCGGGCCGTTTGGCAAATTAGAATGTTATCAGTCGAGTGGCGGGATGCGCAGTACCTGACCTGGATAAATTTTGTCGGGATGGCTTAGCATCGGCTTGTTGGCTTCGAAGATGACCGTATTCTTGGCACCCTTGCCTTTACCATACTGGGACTCGGCGATCTTCCAAAGATTGTCACCCTTCTTCACCGTGTAGAACACGGCCGCCTTGACGACCGAGCCGGTGGGTGTGTTGTCAACCTTCAGACCGTCGGTCTCGACTTTGGAAATGCCGAGCGAATTACCGACGGCGATGATCGCCTTTTCCAGAATTTCCTGGTTGGTGACGTTGCCTTTCAGGACTGCCTTGTCGCCCTCGACGACCACCTGCACGTTGTCTGTGCCAAGCTTGTGGGAATCGAGTTCTTTCTTCAGCGCATCGGCGCTTGGTTCATCGTCGCCGATGCCGATTTTCTTGCCTACGGATTTAACGAAATCAAATAGTCCCATGTCTGGCTCCCTGTTGACTGTTCAAACCGAAATAGTGTTGTGGCATTCTGCGAAGCACTTTAAAAGCCAAGATTAATACATGCGGTTAATATTCGTTTCCTTTGGCTAATCTCCTTTGACCTTGCCGCGCATCTTTTTGACATCGGCGCGGCCTGATTTTTCCTTGAGACGGCGCTCGATCGAACCTTTTGTAGGTCTGGTTTTCTTGCGCGGTGGCGGTGGCGGTTCTGCTGCCTTGGCAATCAGCGCAGTCATGCGCTCTCGTGCGTCCTGCCGGTTGCGCTCCTGCGTGCGAAAGCGATTGGCCTCAATAAGCACATCGCCGTCCTTGGTTGCCCTTTGGCCCGCAAGCTTGATGAGGCGCGCAAAGACATCATCCGGTAAACCGGCACGCGCCGCGAAAAATCGCAATTGCACGGCCGTCGAGACTTTGTTGACGTTTTGCCCGCCAGGCCCGGCAGAGCGAATGAAGCTCTCCTCCAGATCGTCTTCGTCGATCCAGATTCTATTGCTTATTCTGATCCGGCTGCGGCTCTCTTCCATGACAGGATTGGTAGCCTAATCTTTGATTCGCTGGAAGCGCCTCCGCAGATGGCCTTAAAATGTAAAAACCCCGCTGTTAGCCAGCGAGGTTTTTGTTTGCAAAGGCCGGCGATTTATTCTGCAGCGACCGGCGTATGCGGAGCTGCCGCCCTGACATCACCGTCGACGTGGCTTTCGAACTTGCCGAAATTGCGGATGAACATATCGACCAGTTTGTTTGCCTGAATATCGTAGCCCGCCTTGTCTGCCCATGTCGAGCGCGGATCGAGGATCTCTTCATCTACGCCCGGCACAGAAACGGGCACTGCAAAACCAAAATTTGGATCCGTACGGAACTGCGCGTTCTTCAGCGAACCATCCAATGCTGCAGCAAGCAGCGCACGCGTTACCTTGATTGGCATACGCTTGCCAGTGCCATGGGCACCACCCGTCCAGCCCGTGTTTACCAGCCAGCAATCGACGCTATGGTCAGCTATGAGCTGGCGCAAGAGATTGCCATATTCCGATGGGTGACGTGGCATGAAAGGGGAGCCGAAACAGGTCGAGAATGTTGCCTCGGGTTCGGTGACGCCGCGTTCCGTACCGGCGACCTTCGCCGTGTAGCCGGAGAGGAAATGGTACATGGCTTGCGCCGGAGTGAGTTTGGCGATGGGCGGCATGACGCCGAAGGCATCGGCGGTCAGCATGATGATGTTCTTCGGGTGGCCCGCCTTGCCAGTCTTCGATGCATTTGGAATGAAATCGAGGGGATAAGCGCAGCGGGTGTTTTCGGTCAGCGAGCCATCGTTGAAATCCGGCTCGCGGTTTTCGTCGAGAACGACATTTTCAAGCACGGTACCGAAACGCTGGGTCGTGGCGTAGATTTCCGGTTCCGCCTCCGCGGAAAGGCGAATGGTCTTGGCGTAGCAACCACCTTCGAAATTGAAGACACCGTGCTCGCCCCAGCCATGTTCATCGTCGCCGATCAATGTGCGTGTGGGATCGGCGGAGAGTGTGGTCTTGCCCGTGCCGGAGAGGCCAAAGAAGACGGCAGTGTCGCCATCCGGACCCTCATTGGCCGAACAATGCATCGGCATGACGCCCTTGGCCGGCAGGATATAGTTAAGCGCGGTGAACACAGACTTCTTCATCTCGCCGGCATAGGCCGAGCCGCCAATCAGCACGATCAGGCGTTTCAGATCGACGGCGATAACCGTCTCCGATCGCGTACCATGCTTTGCGGGGTCAGCGCGGAAGGACGGCAGATCAATGATCGTCATCTGTGGAATGAAACTGGTCAGAGCATCGCGGTCGGGACGGATCAGCAAATTGCGGATGAACAGCGAATGCCATGCAAATTCGGTGATGACGCGTGTGTTCAGTCTGTACTCTTCATCGGCGCCACCGATCAGATCCTGGACGAACAGTTCCTTGCCCTTTGCCTGTTCCATGAAATCCGCATAAAGCAGATCAAAGGACTCAGGCGTCATCGGCGCATTGTTGTCCCACCAGACATGGGCGTCGGTTGACGAATCGCGTACGACGAATTTGTCCTTGGGCGAGCGTCCTGTGTGTTGGCCGGTGCGGGCAACGAGCGCACCTTGTGCTGTCAGCTCTGCTTCGCCGCGGCGCAATGTCTCTTCGTAGAGTTCCGCGGCTCCCAAATTATAATAGACCGCCGAAACATCCTTCAGGCCTGAGGTGCCGAGCGCGATCGTCGCGTTGTGAATACCGGTCTCTCTAGTCATGTGTCCGCCATTGTTTAGAATGCGTTGAGGTCAAGTCAGGATTATATCGCATTCGTGCATCTTCCAGCATAAATGCGACTACCCGTGCTCAAAAGCAGAAATAATGAATAGTATCAAATGTTTAATCGATTTAAAGAATTTAAATTTTTTTAAATCGTTTTAAATAAAGAAAATTTCCGCCATTCTTCCGTAAGCGTAAAAGCGGGTGAAAAGGGCAAGGATGACACGACTCGCGATCTGTGCCACATTTTGTACCTAATTTGTCCGGCACAAGCAGCACCAAGGTAATGGCACAAAGAGAGGCACGGCATGAGGGAAGTACCCGCAATGCAGACCATCGCGCTCGTCGATGACGATCGCAATATTTTGACGTCCGTATCGATCGCGCTTGAATCGGAAGGCTATCGTGTCGAGACCTATACCGATGGTGCCTCTGCGCTCGATGGCTTGATGGCCCGCCCGCCGAATCTCGCCATTTTCGACATCAAGATGCCGCGCATGGATGGAATGGAACTTCTGCGACGTTTACGTCAGAAATCCGATCTGCCGGTCATCTTCCTCACCTCCAAGGACGATGAGATCGATGAGCTCTTTGGCCTGAAGATGGGCGCCGATGATTTCATCACCAAGCCGTTTTCGCAGCGCCTGCTTGTCGAGCGCGTAAAGGCGGTCCTGCGCCGTGTCGCGGCGAGGGAAAGTGCGGCAAAGCCGGGCAGCCCCCAGACAAAATCGCTCGAGCGCGGCCAGCTTGTCATGGATCAGGAGCGTCATACCTGCACCTGGATGGGCGAACCGGTGACCTTGACCGTGACTGAATTTCTGATCCTGCACTCGCTGGCCCAGCGCCCGGGCGTGGTCAAAAGCCGTGACGCGTTGATGGACGCGGCCTATGATGAACAGGTCTATGTCGACGATCGCACCATCGACAGCCACATCAAGCGCCTGCGCAAGAAGTTCAAGGTCGTTGACGATGATTTCGACATGATCGAGACGCTTTACGGCGTTGGCTATCGTTTCCGCGAAACCTGATGCGATTGCTGGCGGAACGTCCTGCGCTTTCAAAGCTACGTGATCCGCTGTAAAACAAGGTTGTCTCGCCGCAGCATCAATGCGATGAGCCAACCGAATCATGATTTTCTGAGGCAAAAATGGTAGCCGAACTGCAAGGCGGCAATATCACGCGCAAGAGCGCCGTTATGCGCCGTAAGCGTTCGCTAGCCTTGCGCCGCTTTTTCAGACCACTCAATCGCGTCTTTGGCAACTACCTGTTTTCGAGCCTGACCCGGCGCATTCTCTTTCTCAATCTAGCCGGTCTTGCGGTTCTCTTATCCGGCATCATGTATCTCAATCAGTTCCGAGACGGGCTGATCGATGCTCGGGTCGAGAGCTTGATGACGCAAGGCGAGATCATTGCCGGCGCAATCGCGTCATCGGCAACCGTCGATACGAATTCAATCGCCATCGATCCCGAAAAACTGCTGGAATTGCAGGCTGGCCAGAGCATCACACCGACACCCGACGTTCTGGATAATCTCGATTTCCCGATCAATCCGGAGCGCGTGGCGCCGGTTCTGCGCAGGCTGATCTCACCGACGCGCACCCGTGCCCGCATCTATGACCGCGATTCCAATCTTCTGCTGGATTCCCGCCATCTTTATTCACGCGGCCAGGTGTTGCGCTATGAGCTTCCGCCAATCAACGGGGAGGAGCCGAGTTTCTTCGAGCGGCTGACAAACCGTATGACCCGGCTTCTGCGCCGTGGTGACCTGCCAATTTACCAGGAACAGCCAGGTGGCAATGGATCTTCCTATCCCGAAATCATGAAAGCGCTGACCGGTTCTCCGGCAACCGTCGTGCGCATGACGGAAAAGGGCGAGCAGATTGTTTCGGTCGCTGTGCCGATCCAGCGTTTCCGCGCCGTGCTCGGCGTCTTGCTCCTTTCGACCGAAGGCGGCGATATCGACAAGATTGTTCAGGGTGAACGCTACGCCATCATCCGGGTCTTCACGGTTGCTGCACTGGTCATGGCCATTCTGTCGCTGTTTCTCGCATCGACCATCGCCAATCCGCTACGGCGTCTCGCTGCCGCCGCCGACCGCGTCCGGCATGGTGTGAAGAACCGCGAGGAGATTCCGGATTTCTCCGAGCGGCAGGATGAAATCGGCCATCTCTCGACCTCGATACGCGACATGACCAATGCTCTTTATGCCCGCATCGAATCGATCGAAAGTTTTGCGGCCGATGTCAGCCACGAGTTGAAAAACCCTCTAACCTCGCTGCGAAGCGCCGTGGAAACGCTGCCACTGGCAAAGAATGAAGACTCAAAAAAACGGCTGATGGACGTGATCCAGCATGATGTGCGCCGCCTCGATCGTCTGATTACTGATATTTCCGACGCCTCGCGGCTCGATGCCGAACTGGCGCGCGAAGATTCCGAGCATGTCGACCTCAGATACCTGCTTGGGAATCTTGTCACCGCTGCGCGCGAGGTCAGGCGCAACAAGAAGGATACCCGGATAGAATTTGTGGTTGGCAAGCTTCCGAATAACAGGAAGGGGTTCTTCGTCGCCGGCCATGACCTGCGGCTTGGTCAGGTCGTCTCCAATCTGATCGAAAACGCGCGCTCTTTCGTTCCCGTTGAAGACGGCGTCATCACCGTTACATTGCAGCATCTGGGCGACCGTATCCGCATCATCGTGGAGGACAATGGCCCTGGCATAAGGGTCGAACAGATCGACCGGATTTTCGAGCGGTTCTATACGGATCGGCCCTCCGGCGAGGCTTTCGGCCAGAATTCGGGCTTGGGCCTATCTATCAGCCGTCAGATAATCGAGGCTCATGGCGGCACATTGAATGCCGAGAACATCATTGACCCCAAAGATCCTGACAATTATCTCGGTGCAAAGTTCATCGCTATTATTCCGGTCGAGGTCTGATGGTTGTTGAGTCGGGCGGAGGTGTTCACGCGACCGCGGTACTCGTCGGAGATCGCGGCATCCTGATCTCTGGCCCTTCCGGATCAGGTAAATCATCCATTGCCAGTGAACTGATGCAGCGGGCGGCTGGCAGAGGCGCGTTCGCCGCCTTGATCAGCGACGACCAGTGCCTTTTACAAGCCACGTCCGGCCGCCTGATCTGCGCTACCCCCAGTTCATTGCAGGGTGGGCTGGAGGTCTGGGGTTCCGGCCTGCATGCGGTCGATCACGAGCCTTCCGGGGTGATTCATCTTGTCGTTGAGTTGACGAAGCCCGAGCACGCCATTCGATTTGCCGATGACGCTATGATACTGCTTGAAGGCGTCGCGATCCCACTCCTAGCTTTACCTAAACGGGAGGTCGAGGCCGCTTGTCGGGCGGTCGAGGCAAGGCTTTTTCAGGCACTTTGGAAGAAATAGGGTAATTGATTCAAATGGTTGCATTGCTGCTCTGCGATAAAATGACTGACTGTCTTGGTTATGCCATTTTTCCGCTTGCCTTCGCGATTCGTCCTGCCAAAATGCGACACCTGCCAAACGGGGCATTCAATGCGCAGCAAAAAGCCCAAACCCAAGGGGCTGGCGCAACAGGAGCAGTTTCAGAATGATCGGACTCGTGCTTGTGACGCACGGAAGACTGGCTGAAGAATTTCATCATGCCGTGGAGCATGTTGTCGGCCAGCAGGAATATTTGGAAACCGTCTCGATCGGTGCGGATGACGATATGGAGCAACGGCGTCGCGACATCGTTGATGCCGTTGCCCGCGCCGATAACGGTTCGGGTGTCATAATCCTGACGGACATGTTTGGCGGTACTCCTTCCAATCTGGCCATTTCGGTGATGGAGTCAGGACGAATCGAAGTCATTGCCGGGGTCAATCTGCCAATGCTCATCAAGCTTTCCAGTGTGCGCGTTACCAATGACATGGCCGCGGCATTGCGGGAGGGGCAGGATGCCGGACGGAAATATATCAATGTGGCCAGCCAGGTGCTGACAGCCAAATAGGGGTTATGCCCCATAGAGGAAATAAATGCGCCTGACCGCAGAGACGACCGGTACCTTCGATCCGGACAATGCACTTGTGGAGGAATTCGAGATCGTCAACCGGCGCGGTCTTCATGCGCGTGCTTCGGCCAAGTTCGTCCAGCTTGTCGATGGTTACGATGTTCACGTTCGCGTCGAGAAAGACGGCATGACTGTCGGGGGCACCTCGATCATGGGCTTGATGATGCTCGCCGCCTCTCCCGGTTGCTGCATCAAGGTCAGCGCATCGGGCGTGCAGGCGCCAGAATTGATGAAGGCACTCGGCGCGCTGATTGCCGACAAGTTCGGCGAAGAAGCCTGATTTGCACCTCAAGAGCCCAATCGCTGTCTTTGACGCCGGGATTGGTAGTTATGCAATCGTCGATCTGATCCGACGCAGGCTTCCCAGTCAGGATATTTTATATTTTGCCGATCGAGCAAACTTCTCGTATGGGCAAAAGTCGCGCAACCAGCTTATGGCTGTCATGCGTCGGACCGTCGATTTCCTGATTGGCTACAACCCATCCGCCATTGTCGTTGCCTCAAACGTTGCATCAATCACGCTGATGGACGATTTGAAAACAATAACCAGCCTTCCACTTTTCGGCGTACTGCCCCCTTTGAAAGAAGCATTGGCAACATCGCAAACCGGCAAAGTCGGTATCATGGGCGTTCAATCGATGATCGAGAGCATCCAGTTGCGTGATTTCGTGACCAAGCATACAGACAAACTGGATGATGTTGCCTTGATCAATGCCTCGCCCATGGTCGATCTGGTTGAGAGCGGAGCTTTTCTATTCGATTCGACCGGCACATCGCAGAAAGTCACCCACTTTATTGAAGCGATCTTCGATCAATACCCAGCAATTGATGTTCTCACTCTATCGAGTACGCATTTGCCGTGGCTTCTGGACTATTTCAGTATTGCCCGGCCCGACTGCCAATTCCTCGATCCAGCTGAAGACATTGTTGACGGGATTGGCGACGGCACCCTAGGTAGCGGCACAACCCTTGGTTTGGTGACTGAGAGCCAGAATTATCGGTTCGGCGATTTCCGGACCATGCTGTCCAGGCTGCGGATTTCAATTCCCCTGCAAGTTGTAACACTGCCTACCTGACGCCAGTCCCATATGCACGCATAAGGATTTCTTTATATCCCATTGTGCAGCGATGCCTAATCTGCTAGTCAACACCATCTCCGGTCGCCCGATGGATAGTGCGCGGCCAAATGAACAACAAAGACGGAGCTGACACGAGATGGCCGACACACAGGATTACATCGTCAAGGACCTTGAACTGGCCGCATGGGGCCGCAAGGAAATGGACATCGCTGAAACCGAAATGCCGGGCCTTATGGCAAGCCGCGAAGAATTCGGAGCATCGCAGCCGCTCAAGGGCGCACGTATCACCGGTTCGCTGCACATGACGATCCAGACGGCAGTTCTGATCGAGACGCTGCAGGTACTCGGCGCCAAAGTTCGCTGGGCCTCATGCAACATTTTCTCTACTCAGGATCACGCCGCTGCGGCGATTGCCGCAACTGGAACACCGGTTTTCGCCGTCAAGGGTGAAAGTCTTGAAGAATACTGGACCTACACCGACCGGATTTTCCAGTGGCCGGATGGCCAGCCTTCCAACATGATCCTCGACGATGGTGGCGACGCCACCATGTACATTCTGATCGGTGCCCGTGCTGAGGCTGGCGAGGATGTCCTTTCCAAGCCGGAAAGCGAAGAAGAGGAAATCCTCTTCGCCCAGATCAAGAAGCGCATGAAGGAAACCCCGGGCTTCTTCACCAAGCAGCGCGATGCCATCAAGGGCGTCACTGAAGAAACAACAACCGGCGTCAATCGTCTGTATCAGCTGCAGAAGAAGGGCTTGCTGCCTTTCCCGGCAATCAACGTAAATGACAGTGTTACCAAGTCGAAATTCGACAACAAATATGGCTGCAAGGAATCGCTGGTTGACGGCATTCGTCGCGCTACGGACGTCATGATGGCTGGCAAGGTTGCCGTTGTCTGTGGCTATGGCGATGTGGGTAAAGGTTCGGCCCAGTCGCTGCTTGGCGCCGGTGCCCGCGTCAAGGTGACGGAAGTCGATCCGATCTGCGCGCTGCAGGCTGCGATGGATGGTTTCGAGGTTGTGACGTTGGAGGATGCAGCCCCGACGGCTGACATCATCATCACCACGACCGGCAACAAGGACGTCATCACCATCGAGCACATGCGCAAGATGAAAGACATGGTGATCGTCGGCAATATCGGTCACTTTGATAACGAGATCCAGGTTGCAGCCCTGCGCAATTTGAAGTGGAACAACATCAAGCCGCAGGTCGATATGATCTCGTTCCCGGATGGCAAGCGCTTGCTGCTTCTCTCGGAAGGCCGTCTGCTCAACCTCGGCAATGCCACGGGTCATCCAAGCTTTGTCATGTCCGCTTCATTCACCAATCAGGTTCTGGCGCAGATTGAGCTTTATAGCCGCGGCGAGCAGTACAAGAATGAAGTCTATGTCCTGCCGAAGCACCTCGACGAAAAGGTCGCCCGGTTGCATCTCGACAAGCTCGGCGCGAAATTGTCGGTTCTTTCGGAAGAACAGGCTGCCTATATCGGTGTGACGCCGAAGGGCCCTTTCAAGTCAGACCACTACAGATATTGATCTGGTCAGTATATACCCACAAGATATAGAAACCGAAGGATTGACAAATCCTTCGGTTTTCTTTTTTGCGCCTAGTTCTTCCCGTCGATTCGCTCAAGGTTTATTGTAGTGATTCGGGATGACGTTGTTCCAGGTGGGCCAACCGATTGAAAAATCAAATGGATGTGAACAAACGGCATTCGTCACGATGGGGCAGCGACGGTTGATATGGAAATTGGTGAAGCTCGCAGTAACAATGCAGCACACGGCAGATCGATGCTGAAAAGACTGCGAATACTGCTTGCGAGCGGAAGCTCATCATTGCCGATCGTGTTGATGTCTCACCTGCCAGCCGGTGCCCAGGATGCGTTCGGAAAAATCAACACACCTTTTGGCGTTGCAGTAGGCACATTCGAAGTTGTGCAGTTCGCCATGTTTCTCGGCGCAATGGGCGCTGCGTTACTCTCCGCCGGCTGGCTTATTCGCGAACGCAGCCGCATTGCCCATGAGAATCGCCAACTGCGCGACAAGGTTGCCGACCTCAGCGTGACAGTCCAGCGCAATGAGGCCTTGCTCAATCTGAAGGATCAGCGCGTCATCGTCTGGGAAGGCGCGTCCAGCACACCCAATCTGATCGGCAATCTGCCGCCGGAAATCGGCGTGCCGGAAGGCCGGGCGCTGTTTTTGGCATTCGGTCGGTGGCTGCGCGTCGATTCCGTAACGCTGCTCGATCGTTCCATCTCGGCTCTGCGCGACAAAGCGCGGCCGTTCGACATTGCCGTTGAAACCTCGAAGGGTGCACCGCTGGAAGTACAGGGCCGCACCTCTGGCGGTTATGCAATCGTGCGTTTCATCAATCTCGGTGAATCCCGGGCAGCCCAAGCGCTCCTCAAGTCCGAAAACTACCAGCTCAATGAGGCTGTCGCCACATTGCGCGGACTGCTGGAATCGGTCGATATGCCGTCCTGGAGCCGTGATGGGGATGGCCGTCTCAACTGGGTCAATACGGCCTATGCCAAGGCCGTCGATGTTCGTGATCCACAGCTTGCGATCCGTGATGGGCGCGAATTGTTCGGTGGACAGGCGCGGGAAAAGATCGAACGCGAGAAGGCATCAAACCACCGCTTCCAGGATCAGCTGTCGACGGTCGTTGGTGGTGATCGTCACGTCTTTCGCGTCACCGATGTTGCTGGTACCGCGGGTTCGGCTGGTATCGCGACCGATATCAGCGAGATTGAACTGATCCGCGAGGAGTTCAAGCGTACGGTTCTCAATCATTCCGACACGCTGGATCAGCTGAACACCGCTGTCGCCATGTTTGATGCCAATCGGAAACTGCAATTTTACAATCAGGCGTTCGCCAAGCTTTGGGGATTGGACACCGCTTTTCTCGAAAGCAGCCCTGACAACACGATGTTGCTCGATCGCTTCCGCAGCGACGGAATCCTGCCTGAGCAGCAAGATTGGCGCCGGTGGAAGGAAACAGTGCTGTCGGCCTATCATTCGGTCGAATCGCAGGAGCATATCTGGTACCTGACCGATGGCCGTACCTTGCGCGTTATCGTCAATCCGCAGCCGAAAGGCGGCGTGACCTGGGTATTCGAGAACCTCACGGAAAAGCTGGAGCTGCAAAGCCGTTACAACACGCTGATCAAGGTACAGGGCCAGACTTTGGATCATCTGGCGGAAGGCGTGGCTGTCTTCGGTTCGGACGGAAAGATTCGTTTATCGAATCCTGCCTTTGCATCACTGTGGTCACTGAAACGCGAGCAAATTGCCGAGGGTATGCATATCTCTGCCATTCGCCGGCTATGCGAACCGGTTTCGGATGCCACGCATTGGGAAACATTCGTTACAACGGTCACGGGTTTTGATGACGAGCGCCAATCACTCTCCGGCCATATCGAACTCAGTTTCGGCAAGATACTCTATTATGCGACGGCGCCATTGCCGAACGGTCAGACCATGCTGACCTTTGTCGATATGACAGACTCGGTGCAGGTGGAGCGGGCGCTGAAGGAAAAAAACGAGGCGCTTGAGCGGACGGACGAGCTGAAGAACGATTTCGTCCAGCACGTTTCTTACGAGTTGCGTTCACCTTTGACCAATATCATTGGTTTTACCGAGCTTCTGCAAACACCGATGACGGGACCGCTTAATGACCGCCAGCGCGACTATCTCGATCACATCGGCACATCGTCCTCTGTACTGCTGACCATCGTCAACGATATCCTCGACCTTGCCACCGTCGACGCCGGAATCATGGAACTCGATATCAGCGATGTGTCGGTCACCGATGCGATCACGACTGCGTCTGAGAAGGTGGCGGAACGTTTCAAGGAGCACAATATCCTCCTCGATAT
Source organism: Phyllobacterium sp. LjRoot231 (assembly GCF_964253365.1). Taxonomy (NCBI): domain Bacteria; kingdom Pseudomonadati; phylum Pseudomonadota; class Alphaproteobacteria; order Hyphomicrobiales; family Phyllobacteriaceae; genus Phyllobacterium; species Phyllobacterium sp. LjRoot231. The sequence continues at coordinate 811,412 of NZ_CAXUQT020000001.1, read as the reverse complement.
CCGCATCACGCCGGGCACAGGCTCCTTTCGTGCCGACGCTAGCCGCGTCAAGCAGGTTCTGGCCAATCTTCTCAGCAACGCCGCCAACTACGCACCGGAAGGCAGCACTGTCACGCTTGCCTGCTGGCGCGAACAGTCGGAGATGGTGTTCAGCGTCAAGGACAATGGCCCTGGCATGCCGGATTATGTCCTCGACAGCATCTTCAAGCGTTTCCAGCCCTATCCGAACGGCGGACGCAAGCGTGGCGCGGGGTTGGGCCTCTCGATCGTCAAGGGCTTTGTTGAACTGCATGGTGGCAAGGTCGATATCAACAGCGCCGCTGGCAAGGGCACGCTGGTTACCTGCCGCTTCCCGCTTGAGGCGCGAACATTCAGCATTGCTGCTGAATAGGCTTTCATGACGCAACTTACCATTCACCTTGCAAGCACCGAAGATACAATACGTCTTGGCCAGGATCTTGCGCTGGCGCTGCGCAAGGGTGATCTCGTCACGCTGTCGGGGGATCTCGGTGCCGGAAAATCCACGCTGGCGCGCGGCCTCATCCGCACCATTGCCGATGATAATAGCTATGAGGTCCCAAGCCCGACCTTCACGATCGTACAGTCCTATCCGGAGTTGCGGCTGCCCATCAGCCATGTTGATCTCTATCGCCTGTCATCTGCCGATGAGGTGGATGAACTCGGTCTCGACGAAGCTCTGGAGGACGGCGCCGTTGTGGTGGAGTGGCCGGAACGGGCGGAAGGTGCACTATCAGCGCCCAACTTGAGCGTGACGCTCGTGAACGAAGGCGACGGCCGTAAGGCATTGATCGAGGGCGAGCCCACTGCGCTGGCGCGGCTGCGGCGTTCCCTGGCTATCCGTAATTTCCTCGCCAAGTCGGGATTTCCCAATGCCGAGCGGCGCTATCTGCTCGGCGATGCATCTGCCAGGGGATATGAAACGATCGCAACCGCGGAGGGACATCCGTTTATCCTGATGAATTCACCCTACAATCCCGGTGGTCCAATTCTACGTGATGGCAAAACTTATATGCAGATTGCTCACCTTTCGCAGTCAGTTGCTGCATTCGTCGCTTTGGACAAGCTTCTGTCTTCGAAGGGTTTCAAAGTCCCGGAGATATACTTTGAGGATTTGGCGAACGGGTTTCTGATCCTGGAAAACCTTGGCAGTGAAGGGGTGCTTGATGCTGATGGCGCACCAATCGCCGAACGCTATGAAGCGACCGTTCGTCTGCTGGCACAGCTGCACCAGCAATCCTGGCCGCAGGATATCGATGTTGCCAAGGGTTATTCCCATCACATCCATGATTTCGATCGCGATGCGATGATGATCGAGGTCGAGCTGTTGTCCGACTGGTATGTGCCGCGCGTGAGCGGAACGGCGCTCGGATCCGCGCAAAAGGCTCAATATGTCGCTGCTTGGAATAAGGTATTTAGCCAATTAAATAGTTCTGAGAAAAGCCTGCTGCTACGCGACGTCCACTCGCCCAATATTCTATGGCGTGAGAATGAAACCGGCATCAATCGTGTCGGGCTTATTGATTTTCAGGACGCGATGATCGGTCCGTCTGCATACGACGTCGCGTCGTTGATCTTCGATGCGCGCGTCACGATTGCTCCCGAGCTGCAGGATCATTTGCTCAGCGCCTATATCGAGGAACGGCACTCGGGCAATGCGCTATTCGATGAAGCTGGTTTCCGCACTGCGTTTGCTATCATGGCCGCACAGCGCAACGCCAAGATACTCGGCATCTTCGTCCGGCTTGACGAGCGCGACGGCAAACCCTTTTATCTGAAACACCTGCCGCGCATCCAAGCTTATTTTAATCGCGTTATCGGCCATCCGGCGCTGGCGCCGGTGAAGGATTGGTGCGAAAAGGCAGGGATTCTTTCTTCGGAGATTTGATTGATGACAGGTCCGCATACGGCAATGGTTCTGGCGGCCGGTCTCGGCAAGCGCATGGCCCCGATCACGGATACAATGCCGAAGCCGCTGATAAAGGTAGCCGGCAAACCATTAATCGATTGGGGACTTGAAGCATTGGTTGGCGCAGGCGTGGAGCGCGCGGTCGTCAACGTCCATCATCTCGCCGATCAGGTCGACGCGCATCTGGCGAAGCGAAAAGCACCGGCGATTCTCATTTCGGATGAACGCAACGAACTGCTCGATTCCGCCGGCGGCATCATCAACGCACTTCCGAAGATCGGATCCGAACCTTTCTACGTCCTCAATGCCGATACTTTTTGGGTGGATGGATCCAGGCCGAATCTTGTCCTGTTGGCTGAAGGATGGGATGATGCGCGCATGGATATTCTTCTGATGATTGCAGCGAAGGATCAGGCCACCGGTTATGACGGGCGCGGCGATTTCCATAGGAGCAACGATGGCCGGTTGCGCCGCCTCGGAATTGGCGAAACGTCGCCCTACATTTATGCCGGTGCGGCCATCATCCATCCGCGCATTTTCGCAGCCGCGGCGCCGGGCAAGGCTTCGCTCAATCGTTATTTTGATGCGGCGATCGCAGCGGACCGGCTCTTTGGCCTGCGGATGGATGGTCTATGGCTAACAGTCGGAACACCCGATGCGATTGGCGATGCGGAAGCCGCCATCGCCAGACAGACGGTCAATGGTTGAGCACAAGCATTCGCACATATTCTCCATAGCGCCGGGCATTCCGTTTCTGCCTGCCCTGGTCGATGCGTTGCAATCGGGAGCGCTCATACCAGACTATCCCGCCGATCCGTCCGACCCCATGGCACTGGCGCACGCGACGATCTACGTGCCGACGCGCCGCGCAGCACGTACCTTGCGCTCGCTGCTCGTCGAAAAGAGCCCGGTCAAGTCTGCCATTCTCCCCGTAATCCGCCCGCTCGGCGATGTGGATGAGGATGCGGCGATGTTCGACATGGGATCGGACGCCTTTTTCGATCTCCCGCCGCCGATCAGTTCGACGGAACGCCTATTGCTTCTGGCGCGGCTGGTGCGGCCTTGGCGCGAACGCCTGCCGGAGCATATCCGGGCACTGTTCGGTAATGAGGAAATCGCTATCCCGGCCACGGCTGCCGATGCGATCTGGCTTGCGCGCGATCTTGCAGGTTTGATGGATCAGGTCGAAACTGAAGCCATGGGCTGGTCGACCCTCTCCAACATCGTGTCGGAGGAGCTGCCGAACTGGTGGCAGGTGACGCTGGATTTTTTGGGTATCGTCACTAGTCTTTGGCCGGGAATCCTTGCCGACCGGCATCGATCGAATCCGGCCGCGCACCGCAACCGCCTGATCGAGCTCGAGGCGGAGCGACTGTTACGCAGCCCGCCCGCCGGTCCGGTCATCGCGGCGGGTTCCACGGGTTCTATTCCCGCCACCGCGAAGCTGCTTGCGGCAATCGCATCCTTGCCCCAGGGCGCTCTCGTCCTGCCGGGGCTTGATCGCGATATGGATGAGCCAAGTTGGGACATTCTGGCAAACGCCGCCGACAACCCATCGATTTTTGGCCACCCGCAATATGGTCTAAGGAAACTTTTGAGTGAACTCGGTGTTTTACGTCACGACGTCGTTCATTTGGGAAGCGTCACACCAGAGAAACGTGCACGCGAACATTTGCTGGTTGAAGCCATGCGTCCCGCCGACACAAGCGAGGCATGGGCTCATATAAACCGGGATAGTGGCAAGTTTTCCGCCGCCGTCGCGCCTGTTACCTTGATCGAAGCGGCAAATGAACGCGAGGAGGCGCTCGCGGTGGCCGTTGTATTGCGTGATGCCATCGACCAGCCGGGCAAGACGGCAGCGTTGATCACGGCGGACCGCGATCTGGCGCGTCGTGTCTCGACCGAACTCGCTCGCTTCAATATTTCAGCGGACGATTCTGGCGGCCATGCCCTGCGCGAAACACAACCGGCGACGCTAATGCGGCTGGCGCTCGAAACAGTGTTCAATCCGGGCGATCCGGTTGCACTGCTGGCATTGCTAAAACATCCGCTGACCCGGCTTGGTCTTGAACGCACCGCCGTGCGGCAGGCCGCAGAAACAATCGAGCTTGTATCGTTGCGTGGTGGCACCGGTCGCGCCACGCTTTCAGAGCTCGCGGTATTCTTCGAAAAACGCCTGGTGGAAGCCAGCAACACACCTTTTGAACCCGTCTGGCTGCGGCAAATCTCCTTGGCACACATCGAGATCGCGCGTGTCGCTTGCAATGCTCTCAGCAGAAGCATGGAATCGCTGACTGTGCTTGCCGACAGGGTGGAACCCGTCGAAATGGCTGAAATTATCCGTGCCACGGTCGCCAGTGTGGAAAATCTGGCGCGCGACGACCAGGGCGACATCGCGGCGCTCTATTCCGGCGCTGCGGGTGAGCAGTTCGCCGCCTTCCTGCGCAATCTGGTTTCCGCCGATGCAGGGCTGGATTTTTTATCCTCCGAATGGCCTGCGATTATTGAAGCGTTGGTCTCGGGAGAAGTGATTAAACCCAAGGCTGGTGCCCATCCGCGCCTCTTCATCTGGGGTGCGCTCGAAGCGCGCTTGCAGACCGTTGATACGGTCGTCATCGGCGGGCTCAACGAAGGCTCCTGGCCAGGCAAGACCCGGAATGATCCGTTCATGTCGCGGCCGATGAAATCCATCATCAATCTGGAGCCGCCGGAGCGACGCACAGGCCTTGCCGCCCATGATTTCCAGATGGCGATGGGAATGGACCGCATTATTCTCACGAGGGCGCAACGCTCGGCCAATGCGCCGACGGTCGCCTCGCGCTGGCTGCAGCGTCTGGAAACCGTGCTCGGCAAGGCCGCGGGCACGGAAATGCGGATGCGGGGAGCAAAATATCTGAACTGGGCGCGTGAGATCGACACGGCGCCGGATGAAGATTTCGTCAAGCGACCCGAACCTAGGCCGCCGCTCGATGCGCGACCGAAGCATTTCTCCGTGACGGAAATCGAAACGCTCAGACGTGATCCTTACGCGATCTTCGCCCGGCGTATCTTGCGCCTGCGCCCCATTGAGCCGCTTATCCGCGATCCCGATGTAGCTGAACGCGGCTCGTTGTTTCATAATATTCTGGCGCATTTCACCGAACAGGGCATTGATCCTGTTCACCAAAATGCGTCGGAACGCCTTCTGGAAATTGGACGGCGCTATTTCGATGATATCGCGCTGCCCGAAGAAATCGACGCGGTCTGGTGGCCGAGATTCCAGTCACTGGTTCCGGAATATCTCAAATGGGAGCGGAACCGCGCGCACCTCATAGCGGAGCGTCATCCGGAAATCGCTTCAAGGAAGATCCCCGTCGAGGCGACAGGCATTACGCTCTCAGGCCGTGCGGACCGGGTGGACCTCCGGCGCGACGGCACGGTCGAGATTATCGACTTCAAGACCGGTTCGACGCCATCAAAGCGACAAGCGCATGTGCTGCTCTCGCCACAACTCGCGCTTGAAGCCGCACTTCTGGCGCGTGGAGCCTTCCACCAAGTCGGCAAGCGAGATGCCGCCGATCTTCTCTATGTGCGCCTCCGCCCCAATGGCAAGGTTGATCCAGAATCGATCTTGAAGATCGGCACTGCCGTCAACGGCAGTGAGAAAAGCGCGCCGGAACTGGGCGAACTTTCGTGGCGGCGTCTGACCGAATTGCTGACCGCCTATCGCGACCCGCAGAAAGGCTATCTGTCGCGCGCGCTGCCCTTCAAGGAAAGCGATCTGACTGGCGACTACGATCATCTTGCTCGCGTGCTGGAATGGTCGGCGGGCGGCGCTGACGATGGCGGCAACGGCGAATGAAAAAGCCCCGCATCATCCCTAGGGAAACTATTGTCGATCAGAACCGGGCGGCGAACCCGAAGGACTCTGTCTGGGTTTCTGCCAACGCCGGATCGGGCAAGACGCATGTTTTGACCGAACGTGTCATTCGCCTGCTGCTGGACGGAACCGATTCCTCGAAGATTCTTTGCCTCACCTACACCAAGGCAGCGGCAGCGGTTATGCAGAACCGCGTCTTTGCCCGCCTTTCCGACTGGGCGACGATGGGCGAGGAGGCGCTGGCGCAAACGCTCGAAGAGATCGATGACAAGCGACCCGGTCCGAAACGGATGGCGCAGGCGCGCCGTCTGTTTGCACGGGCGTTGGAAACGCCTGGCGGGCTCAAGATTCAGACCATCCACGCCTTCTGCGAGGCAATTCTCCATCAGTTTCCACTCGAAGCCAATATCGCCGGCCATTTCGAATTGATGGATGACATGATGCAGGTGGCGCTGGTCGGCGAAGCGCGTCGCCAACTGTTGCAGGCCGCGCGTCTTGACCACAACACGGAACTTGCCGCCTCCTTTGCCGATGTGCTCGATGCCGCCGGGGAGTTTGGTCTGCAGCAACTGCTCGACGAAGCCGTGAACAAACGGCATGATCTGACACAGTTCATCCGTGAAATCGGCCAAGACGATTTGCGGCGCCAGACATTCTATTCGCATTTTGGCTTTATGGGCGACGAGACCGAGGACGGTATCCTGTCCACGCTTTGGCCGGTGCGGGAGTTCGATCACTCCGTGCTCTCCGGCATTCTGGAGATACAAAAGAGTGCAACGCGGGCGCAAGAATTTGCGCTGATCCTTCTCCAGGCCAAGTTCGACGAACAGGTCGACCAGCGCGAAGAAGCGTTGCGGGCGGCGTTCCTGAAAGCGACGGGAGATCCCAAAAGCGGTTCTTATATCGCCACAAAGGGTGTAACCGAGCGCTATCCGGATTTTATCGATCTGTACGATCAAGCGGCACAGCGCGTATTTCAGGGGCTGGACCGCCTCAAGCAGGTGCGCCTGATTCGCCTTACCCTCTCTGCGTTGGTTCTTGTCGACGATCTGATCAGCCGCTACCAGCAGATGAAAAAAACACACGGTCTTCTCGATTTCGACGATCTGATTGTTCGTACGGTAAATTTGTTGGCACGGCAGGACGCCGGGCCATGGGTCCAATACAAGCTCGACAAAGGAATCGACCATATTCTCGTGGATGAGGCACAGGATACGAGCCCCAATCAATGGCGCGTCATCCGCCTGCTCAGTGAGGAGTTTTTTGCCGGCAGATCCGCACGTGATGTCCGCCGGACGCTGTTTGCCGTGGGCGATGAAAAGCAGTCGATTTATTCGTTCCAGGGCGCCATTCCTGAGGATTTTGCTGAGCATGGCCGGGCGACCGCACGAAACGCCGCGCAAGCAGACTTGAGTTTTGCCCGCGTCAATCTCAACTTCTCCTTCCGCTCCGCGCCGGATGTCCTGTCGGCCGTCGATAAGGTTTTCGCCCGTCCGGAAGCTCATCGCGGCTTTGGCGGCAACGGCGGCCGCACTGTGCATACGGCAATCCGGGATCACGACCCCGGCGAAGTCGAGTTATGGGACATGCTGACGCCGGAAACGGCTCCCGAAGAGGAAGACTGGCGCAAGCCTGTGGACAGCCTGCCTGCTCCACCCGTGCGGCTCGCCGAGCAGATCGCCAGGACGATCGATCTTTGGCTCAAGAACGGAGAGATAATCGAGGGACAAAACCGGCGCCTTGAAGCGCGGGACATCATGGTCTTGGTACGCAAGCGTGACCAGTTCATGCCCGCTCTATCCCGCGAGTTGAAGAAGCGGCACGTCCCCGTCGCCGGTGCTGACAGGTTGAAGCTCACCGACCACATTGCCGTCAAGGATTTGATGGCGCTTGGCCGGTTCATGCTGCTCCCATCCGATGATCTATCGCTTGCAGCCTTGCTGAAGAGCCCGCTTTTCAAATGGAACGACGAACAGCTGTTTGACCTCGCCTATGGCCGGGCGGAAAATGAAACGCTCTATCAGCGATTGAATATGCGCGCCGAGGATGACCTGATTTTGCGCGCAACTGCGCAGCGATTGCAGAACTGGCGCAATCGTGCCGACACGGTTCCCGTGTTCGAGTTCTATGCGGAGGTTCTGGGACCTGGCGGTGCAAGACGCGATCTGCTGGCTCGGCTCGGCCATGAAGCCGGCGATGTCATCGATGAATTCCAGAACTATGCGGTCGCGACGGAAAAGACCGGATTACCGGGACTGCAGGCATTTCTCGAAACGCTGGATGCGGCTACGCCGGAGATCAAACGCGAACTTGACCAGAGTCGCAATGAAGTGCGTATCATGACCGTCCATGCCGCCAAAGGGCTCGAAGCGGCTGTGGTCTTCCTGGTCGATTCCGGCAGCGCCGCATCGTCGGGCGGGCGCACGCCAAACCTCTTATCTTTCGACATGAAAGAAAGGGCCGGTTGGCAGGGCAGGGGCTTTTTGTTCGCTCCAACCAAGGCCTATGCGACCACGTTCACCGGACAGATCGTAGACGACTTGAAAATCCGCGCGGAAGAAGAATATCGCCGCCTGCTCTATGTCGGCATGACACGTGCTGAGGACCGCTTGATCGTTTGCGGCTATCGCGGAACGCGGCAGGCATCGGACACATGGCATGGTCTGGTTGAGGCAGCACTGGCAGACGAAAGCGAGCCGTTCGAGCATCTGGTCGAAGGTGTGATGGCCAAGCGCTACCACGTGACAGAGCGCATGGCCTCGCCGATCGACGAGCCTACCCCCGCTTCCGAAGCGCCTGTCGACCCATTTCCCTCGTCCTATCGCTCTCCCATGCCGCGCGAGGCTGGCCTGCCAAGACCCCTCGCGCCTTCCGGCGTTTCCGTGTTGATCGAGCCCGACGATGAAGCGCCCTTGGTGACCGGCTCGCCAGTGCTGACAAGCGATGGCGGTGATCCATCCTTCGCTATCCGTCGTGGAACGGTCATTCACGCATTGTTGCAGACCCTGCCAAGTTTGCCCGCCGAACAACGTATCCCCGCCGCAGAGCGCTACCTTTCGCGTGCTGCGTTCGACTGGCCTCGGCAAGAAATCGAAAACGCTCTGCAATCTGTGCTCGGTGTTATAAATGATCTGCGCTATGCGCCGGTCTTCGCATCAGGTTCGCTTGCAGAAGTGGCGATCATGGGAACGTTGCATCTACGCGGCAAGGACCACGCAGTATCCGGCGTGATCGACAGGCTGGCAGTAGACGAAGAGCGGGTGCTTATCGTCGATTACAAGACCAACCGGCCAGCCCCGCGTGATCTTGCCACTGTCCCGGACGCCTATGTTGCGCAGCTCGCTCTTTACCGCCAATTGCTGGAGCCCCTTTATCCCGGCAAGACTGTGGAGGCTGCACTGCTTTTCACCGAAGGTCCGCACCTGATCGATATCCCTGCCGATGCGATGCACAACGCTCTCGCCCGGCTGATGTGATCAAAAAGGCTTGCAGCTGGTGCGTGGACGTTTGCACTGAATCGTGACAAGACTGAGCTTGACGAGCGTGAGCCGACTCACCACATGATGTGCAACACATTCACAAACACACAAGGAAAAGCCCATGGCTACCGTCAAGATCGATACCAGCAATTTCCAGTCCGACGTCATTCAGTCAGGTCAGCCTGTCGTCGTCGATTTTTGGGCAGAATGGTGTGGCCCCTGCAAGATGATTGCCCCTGCGCTTGAAGAAATCGCTTCCGAGATGGAAGGCAAGATCACGATCGCGAAGGTCAATATCGATGAAAATCCGGAGCTGGCTGCCCAGTTCGGCGTTCGGTCGATCCCGACTTTGCTGATGTTCAAGGATGGTGAACTTGCTGCCAATCTGGTCGGCGCTGCCCCCAAGAGCAAATTGTCGGATTGGATCAGAAATTCGGCTGCTTGATTGCGTTGAGTAATTCTAACCACAAAAGCCCGGCCCAGCGTCGGGCTTTTTATTGTGTCACCCTATTATTGTGGCGGCGTGCCGTTGTCCGAAAGAACATCGCCGGCAAGATAAAGCGATCCGCCGATAAGAATGCGCGGTGCCGGCTCGGATGTGTCCCAGCTATGCGCCAGGATCTTCAGAGCATTCTCGACTGAATGAACAGGTTCAGCCGAAAGGCCAGCCTCATTGGCTGCAAGCGCAAGCTCATCATGCGGAATCCCGGCGCCGCTGGAGCGGATCGGTACTGTGTAGACGTGCCGCGCCATGCCGGTAAAAGCCTGGAAATAACCAACCGGATCCTTGGTATTGATCATGCCGGTGATGAGAAACAGCGGCCGTTGGTTGCGATCTTCCAGTGTGGCGACAGCTTCGGCGATCACCAGCCCCGCGCCAGGATTGTGTCCGCCATCGAGCCATATTTCCGAACCCGGAACTGCCATATCAACCAGCTTGCCCTTGATGAGCCGCTGCATTCGCGCTGGCCACTCGACACTTGTCATCGCTCTTTCGACGGCCTGTTCCGGCACCTTGAACCCGGCGATTCTGACCGCCTGGATTGCCGCGGCGGCGTTTGCCAGTTGGTGGCGGCCGAGCAGTGCGGGTAAGGGAAGATCCATCAAGCCCTTATTATCCTGATAGACCATGCGGCCACGCTCTTCGAAGCTGAGGAAATCCTGGCCATACACCGTAAATGGGCAATCCCGCCGTTCGGCGGTCTCGATCAGCACCATGCGGACGGCTTCTTCTTCCTGCGCGCCAATGACGACCGGGCAGCGCGACTTGATGATACCGGCTTTTTCCGCAGCAATCAGCTCGACGCGGTCCCCAAGATAAGGTTGGTGGTCGAGCGAAATCGGCATGATTACGCTGACAGCGGGCTCGGGAATAACATTGGTCGCGTCGAACCGTCCGCCGAGGCCAACCTCAAGAATGACAGCATCTGCCGGGTGTTCCGAAAACAGCACAAACATAACTGCTGTCAGGATTTCAAAAACGGTGATTGCCTGGCCGGCATTGGCGTCTGCAACACGCTTGACTGCATCGGCCAAAACATCATCGTCGACAATCTTGCCGCCGCCTGGCGCGCCAATCCGGTAGCGCTCATGCCAGCGCACCAGATGCGGAGAGGTGTGGACATGCACCGTGTAGCCTGCAGCTTCCAGCAGCGCCCGCGAGAAGGCGACTGTGGAACCTTTGCCATTCGTGCCCGCGACGTGAATTACTGGCGGCAGCCTCAGGTGCGGATTGCCAAGTGTGTCCAGAAGACGAGTTATACGACCGAGCGACAGATCAAAGCCTTTGGGGTGGAGCCCCAAGAGCCGGTCGATCTCTTGTTCAGCGCGCGACGGCATTGCACAGCCAATTAAAAAAACAGGTCGGCATCAAGCTTCAGTTTCGACCGGGACCGGCAGTATAACGGCCTGTTCCTCTGGGTGCTCTTCAGGAATTTCCGTCGCTACTTCACCCATCAACATTTTCAACAGGCGAGCGATTGTCGCTTTCAATTCCGGCCGCGGCACGACCATATCCACCATTCCATGCGTCTTCAGATATTCGGCGCGCTGGAAACCTTCGGGCAATTTTTCACGGATGGTCTGCTCGATGACACGCTGTCCGGCAAAGCCGATCAATGCACCGGGTTCGGCAATGTGAATATCGCCAAGCATGGCGTAAGAGGCGGAAACGCCGCCTGTCGTAGGGTTGGTGAGAACAACGATGTAAGGAAGGCCAGCTTCTTTCAGCATTTCGACAGCGACTGTCGTGCGCGGCAACTGCATCAGGGAGAGAATTCCTTCCTGCATACGAGCCCCACCGGAGGCAGCGAAAAGCACCAGCGGTTTCTTCTGAGCGATCGCGGTTTCGAAACCTTTGATAATCGCTTCACCCGCCGCCATGCCGAGCGAGCCACCCATGAAACTGAAATCATGGATGGTAACGACGATCGGTAGCCCCTCAATCGTACCAAGTGCGTTGATGATCGCATCATCCTGGCCGGTTTTGGCGCGGTGTTCCTTCAGCCGGTCGACATAACGCTTTTCATCGCGGAATTTCAGCGGGTCGGTTGCAACTTTCGGCTGTTCCAGCATCTCGAAGACGCCGTCATCGAAGAAGAATTTCAGCCGGTCCTTTGCGGGGATGCGCATATGATGCCCAGAGGACGGCACGACCCATTGGTTCTTTTCCAGATCAGTATGGAAAACCATTTCGCCGGATTCAGGATCCTTGATCCAGAGGTTCTCCGGCATTTCACGGCGACCAAGCATCGAATTGATCTTTGGCCGGACGTAATTCGTGATCCAGTTCATGATCGGTCCTGTTCTTCTATCACGCTATTGATCTAAGGGTTCTATTCTGCCGCCGCAAGGCTTGACGCCCGCACGCCGCTGGAAAGGCCATGCACCATGGTGGCAACGGCTTGGGCCGGGTCGGCCACTAATGAACCGTCGGGATTAATCGTGTTGGCAACCGCATTGACGATCGCCGTACCAACGACAACTCCGTCTGCGGCAGAGCCGATGACCTTGGCCTGCTCAGCGGTCTTGACGCCGAAGCCGACCACCACTGGCAGATCCGTGTGTTTCTTTATGCGTTGGACAGCGGCTGCGACCTTGCTCGTATCAGGGAGGGCCGATCCGGTAATACCGTTCATCGAGACGTAGTAGACAAAGCCCGACGTGTTCTGCAGAACCTTCGGCAGTCGTTTGTCGTCGGTTGTCGGTGTCGCCAGGCGAATGAAATTGATCCCGGCCTTGATGGCAGGAATGCAGAGCTCTTCGTCCATTTCCGGTGGCAGATCGACGATGATCAGGCCATCGATGCCGGAGGCGACGGCGTCTACAAGAAAACGGTCCACACCGTAAATGTAGACCGGGTTGTAATAACCCATCAGGACGATTGGTGTTGTGTTGTCCACCTGCCGAAAGCGCGCGGCGAGATCCAGTGTCTTCGTTAACGACATGCCCTTTTTCAGCGCACGCAGGCCTGCCGCCTGAATGGCTGGTCCGTCGGCCATCGGATCGGAGAAAGGAACGCCGAGTTCAATAATGTCGGAACCGGCACCAGGCAGCGCCTGCATGATCTTCAAGGACGTGTCGAAATCCGGATCGCCGCCCATGAAATAGGTGACGAGCGCCGGACGACCTTCTGCTTTGAGAGTGGCAAATTTTCTGTCGATACGCGTTGCCATGATCAGATATCCATTCCAAGCAGTTGGCCGACCGTGTGCACGTCCTTGTCGCCGCGGCCTGAAAGGTTGACGATCATGATCTTGTCCTGCGCCATTTTAGGCGCAATCTTTACAGCATGGGCGATGGCATGAGCGGATTCGAGCGCAGGGATGATGCCTTCAGCCCGCGTGGTCAACTGGAAAGCATCCAGCGCCTCGTTGTCGAGGATCGGCACATAGGAAACGCGGCCAGTATCGCGCAGCCAGGAGTGTTCGGGGCCGACACCAGGATAGTCGAGCCCGGCAGAAACCGAATGGCCATCGAGGATCTGGCCATCCTTGTTCTGCAAAAGGTAAGTACGGTTGCCGTGCAGTACGCCGGGGCGCCCCGCGCTCATCGAGGCACAATGTTCTTCGCCATCCAGGCCGCGACCACCTGCTTCAATGCCGATGATCTCGACGCTCTTGTCGTCAAGGAAGGGATGGAACAGGCCGATTGCATTGGATCCGCCGCCAACGGCAGCGATGATCGTGTCAGGCAGGCGGCCTTCGCGTTCCAGGATCTGCTCGCGCGCTTCAGTACCGATGACCGACTGGAAATCCCGCACCAGTTCCGGATAGGGATGCGGGCCTGCGGCCGTGCCGATCAGGTAATATGTGTCTTCGACATTCGAGACCCAGTCACGAAGGGCTTCATTCATCGCGTCCTTCAGCGTGCCGTGGCCAGACGATACCGGCTTGACCTCGGCGCCGAGCAGCTTCATGCGAAACACATTCGGCTTCTGCCGCTCGACGTCGGTTGCACCCATATAGACCACGCAAGGCAGGCCGAAACGGGCTGACACTGTAGCCGACGCGACGCCGTGCTGGCCCGCGCCGGTCTCCGCGATGATGCGGGTCTTGCCCATGCGCCTGGCGAGCAAGATCTGGCCGAGGCAATTATTGATCTTGTGGCTGCCCGTATGGTTCAAATCTTCGCGCTTGAAATAGATCTTGGCGCCGCCATCGAGACCCTGATCCTTGGCGAGCTGGCGTACGTGCCGCGTCAGGCCTTCGGCATAGTAGAGCTTGGAGGGACGTCCCGCGTAGTGGGTCGACAACTCCTGCAGTTCGGCCTTGAAGGACGGATCATTCTTCGCGTCTTCATAGGCCTGTTGCAGTTCAAGGATCAGCGGCATCAGGGTCTCGGCAACAAAACGCCCACCGAATATGCCGAACATGCCCTCTTCGTCCGGGCCTGTCTTGAATGAATTGGGTTCAACCACCGTGTTCACTACGTTACTCCATTCTTGAGATCCCCGTCGTCTCTGCGAAACGACCGCCTCTTGTACTCAGGCCGCATCGGCACTTTTGGCAGCGCGCACGGCCCGGAAAAATTCCCTGATCAAGCTAACATCTTTTACACCCGGCGCGGACTCGACGCCGGATGAAATATCGATCCCGTGCGCATTCGTCGCTTGCAATGCGTCAGCGATATTGCCCGCATTAAGACCACCGGAAAGCATGTAATCGATAGACGCGTCAAGCGCACTCAGCACCTGCCAGTCAAAAGAAACACCATTTCCGCCGGGAAGCTCCGATCCTTCTGGCGGTTTGGTATCGAAAAGAAAGCGATCAGCAATACCGATATAGGGCGTGATCTGGTCAAGATCGCCGCGTTCGCGCAAGGAGAACACCTTCATGACCGGCAAGCCGTAACGCGTCTTGATCTCGGCGACCCGCGCAACGCTCTCTTTGCCATGCAATTGCAGCATGTCCGGCTGCATCGCAGCAACAATGCCGTCGAGCGTGGTGTCATCTGCGTCCACAGTCACAGCGACAGCCTTGGCACGTCCTTTGGCAGCCTGACGCAAACGGCCTGCCCCAACAGGGTCGATATTGCGCGGGCTTTTCGGGAAGAAAATGAAACCGATATGCGACGCGCCGCCATCCAGTGCCGCAGCAACTGCTTCGTCGGTTTTCAACCCGCATATCTTGATATCAAGGCTCATAGAGCGGAACTCGCACGAAAATGCGTCAAAGTCGAGGATTTTGCGCGTTTCAATCTGCCATCACAGATGGTGGTGATAGCCCTCTTTCACAAGGAAATCGAACGCATCCGCGACAGATCGAGGGATGGATTGCGCAATCTGGAAGCCCTTGGCCGGATAGTCGACCATGCGCTGTACATCCCCGACCATTTCATGGATGAACATCTCGAGCGGATAGGCTTCCGTCGGCTGATCCTCGAAACCGGTCGGTGGCGCCGTTACCAGCGCTTCAATATCCGGCCATTGAGCCCGAACGGTTGCGTAGACTCGGCGCTGGGTCTGCGGTTTCGTGACGATAATGATGCGGCGCATCTCGTCACCTGCCATCGCACGCGAAAACCTTATGTTCTCGCCGATATTGGTGGCCTGTGGCTCGACCAGGATGGCTTCATCAGGAACGCCTAGTTCATTTGCGCGCGCTGCAAAAGCTTCCGCTTCAGTTCCTTCATACAATCCACCTGTCCAGTTGCCGGACTTGCCGGTGAAGAGGATCCGCTTCGCCAGACCCTGATGAAACAGTTCGGCGCAGCGATCGGCGACACGCAGATCATAACTGCCAAGGCCTATGATCAGGTCAGCTCTCGACAATTCATCATAGACGAGGTGAAAATCCCATAGCGTACGGGCCGCCTGCAAAACGGCGGGAGAGACCGCCGATTGCATCAGCTGAAATCGATGGCTTGCAAGGCGCCGCCATTGCGTTTGAGCCAGGCCTTGCAGCGCTCAGTATCGGGGCAAAGCTCGACGCACAGCTTCCAGAATTTCGGACCGTGGTTCATCTCTTTCAAATGGGCCACCTCATGCGCGACCAGATAGTCGATGATCGGCGGAGGTGCCATCATGATGCGCCAGGAAAAGGATAGCGTGCCATCCGATGTGCATGAGCCCCAGCGGCTCTTGGTGTCCTTAAGGCGAATGGCCTTTGCGCGCCGCCCTACAGTGGTGGTGTGGCGCGCGACGAGCATGTCGAGGTCGCGTCGCGCCTCGCGCTTGAGGAAATCCCCGACCCGCCGCGCCAGATGCGGACGGTCGCCATAGACGATCAGCCTCGGCCCCTCTGCCCCATTTTCCTGCCGCACGGTACCGCGCTTGGCTGGTTCATGCACAATGAGGTGTGGCACGCCGCGCACGGGGATCTTCACGCCCGGGCGGACCTTCGGTTGATCCGGCATCTTCGCAATGCGGGTTTCGATCCAACGCTCATGGCGCGTCAGAAACTTGTCGATCTCCCGGGCTGGCATGCCCGGCGGCACCGTCATGCGCAGTCCCTTGCCACCAGCGTCGATGCGCAGCGTCAACCGCGTCGCCCGCGGATTTTCCATCACCCGCAGCGGCAGGACGCGGCCCGCAACCTCGTAGCTCCGCTCGGCTTGCAGCGTTGCGGATTTTTTCGGCGGGCTGCGGAATAGGGACAGGATCATGAGGTCACATTAATTGATTCGAACAAAACCAGTGAAACAAAACAGAAGCGGCGCCCGAAGGCGCCGCCGTGGAACTATATCGCAATCAGGACTGGAGGGAACTGACTGCAAGAAGTCGTCATTCTTCGTCAGTGTCATTCACGCCTGGAACAGAGCCCGAAGGTTTCTTCGGCGCAGCGTTGCGCTCGGCCATGAAACGATCGAATTCTTCGCGGTCCTTGGCGCGGCGAAGTTCGCGTGCGTAATCTTCGAATTCAGTGCGCATTTCTTCGAGCTTGCGGCGCTCTTCGTCGAGACGTTGCAACTCTTTTTCGCGCCATTCATCGAAGGCAACGTTGCCGGTTCCGAATGGGCCTCTGCCGAAATGGTGAGAGCGCCGGTGACGGCGGAACGCACCGCAGACATTGTCAGTCGCATTGTTCATTTCATGCCTGAAACCACCGAATCGATTGCCCCAGACAATGTAGGCAAGCATGGCTAGGCCGAGTGGCCAGAACAGCATGAAACCGATAATCATCAGAGCGATGGTCGCCGGGGTCCAACCTGGCCGGATCAAAGCAGAAGTGTTCATCTAAAGCCCTTCCCTATCAAGAAAGCCCGGCCACAATTGGCCGATTGATATCGACATGGGAAAGACTTTGCGGCTTTTCAAGAAATGTTGGCTTCAAATAGCCCAACCCGTTGAAATCAGGACCGTTTCTTTGCGTGATCGATGGCGACAACGAAAAGTCCGGCCACCAGCGCCCAGAAGGCAGCGCCGATTCCACCGATGGTGATGCCCGATGCCGTAACCGCGAAAGTCACAATTGCCGCCAATCGTTCGTGCTCGATCTTGAGGGCAAGCGTCAGCGCGTTGGTGAAAGCGCCGATCAGCGCGAGGCCGGCCACAAGGGCGATAAGCGGCGCGGGAAGGACGGCGAAGAGCGCGACCAGTGATGCGCCGAAGATCGCGAAGATCAGATAGGACAGCGCATAGAACGGGCCAGTCAGCCAGCGCTTTTCCGGATCGGGATGCGCGTCGGGCCCGGTGCATATCGCCGCCGAAATCGCTGCCATGTTGCTGGTGTGAGCGCCGAAGGGCGCGGTGATCAGTGAAACGAGACCGGTCACCTGCAATGCGGCCGCCGTGGGCGGCTCGTAGCCAGCAGCGCGCAGGACCGCAAAACCCGGCAGGTTCTGCGATGCCATAGTCACCAGATAAAGCGGCAGGGCCAGACCGATCATGGCGCGCATGTCGAAGACCGGCATGATCAGCGTCAGGGTTGAAAGTTCGACACCGGGGACACTGGCAACGCGGCCACTGACAAAAGCATAAATAACGCCGCCGAAAAGCACGGCGAGCACCGCCATGGCCGGATTGAACAGGCGGATGACGAAGAACAGCGCGACGAGCGGCAGCACAAAAAGGGGATCGATAGGTATTGTCCGCGCCGCGCTGGTCAAGAAGGCAAAGAGCACACCGGCCAGCATGCCCGAGGCTATCGATGCCGGAATTTTCGAAACGAACGCCGAAATCGGTTTGACCAGTCCAGTGATGATGATGGCGATAGCCGTGACGACGAAGGCTCCGACCGCCTGCTGCATGGTGAAGCCGATCGATCCGCCGATAAGCGCCAGTCCAGGCGTCGACCATGCGGCGATGATCGGCATCTTGTAGCGCCAGCTCAAATAACCGGTGGCGACGAACATGGCGAGGCAGATGGCCGTGACCCAACTTGCGGTCTCGGACTGCGTTGCCCCGAGGGCCTGTGCCGCGGCGATGATAAGCGCAAGCGTTCCGCCAAACCCGACAACGGCTGCAACGACGGCAGAAGCAATCACGGAGAAGCGCATGGCGAAACCTGAGATGGGAGGTCTATTGGATGGAATGAACGGTCTTTGCTCTATCGACCATTGAAGACACGGTTCGGGTGAGAAGTTCAAGATCTTGCGGACGCGACAAGCGGTGATCGCCGTCGCGCACCAGCGTAATCGTCACGTCATCGACGGGTAGGTGGTCCATCAACCGCAACGCGTGAGTGTAGGGCACGTCCAGATCCTCCATGCCTTGAAGGATGTGGACGGGACAATCGGTCTGGATAACGCCCTTCAACACCTGGTTGGCCTTGCCGTCTTCGAGCAAAGCCTTGGTATAGATATAAGGCACGGAGGAATAATCCGACGGTTCTTCCATGCAACCTCGTTCGGCGATCTGCCGGCGCTGATCATTGGTCAATTGCGGTTCGACCAGTTCCGAGGTGAAATCAGGCGCAGGCGCAATCAGCACCAGTCCAGCGATACGTCCGCCTTTGCCCGCCTTTTGCAGTTCCTCGATCAGGCGCAGGGCAATCCATCCGCCCATCGATGAGCCGACAACGATTTGCGGTCCGGAGGAAAACTGCCGGAAAACTGCAAGACTCTGCTCGAGCCATAGCGAGATGGTACCATCGCGGAATTCGCCGCTGGATTCGCCATGCCCGGAATAATCGTGCCGAAGAAAAGCGAGACCCTTTTCTGCAGTCCACTGATCCAACCATTCGGCCTTGCTGCCCCGCATGTCGGAATAATAGCCACCCAACCAAACGATACCTGGCTCGCGGCCCTCGCGGCGGCGTAGTGCAATATCGACGCCGTTGACGGCTAGGAACTGTGGTGGGGGTAGGCTCATCAAGGTGACTCCGTATCGCGATCTGCCTTTTGCCACGGTAAACGCGGCGTATAAAGGCCGCAACATTGCATAAATCTGAAATAAACCTATGTTTGATTGGAGTGATTTATCCCAAAAAGAATGATATTGGCATGCGCCTGCGCATTCAAAGCATTGCGGCTCCGGTCTGACGGTGCTATTTGCGGGTCCGAAATAATTCAAGGAGACTACTGCCATTCGTCGACCCTTTAGAGCCCAAGTGGTCCAGAAAGATGGACCGCGTTCCAACCGCGATATCCGCGTACCTCAGGTACAGCTCATTGATGCCGAAGGTGAAAACCACGGTATCGTCACTATTCAAGCAGCACTGGCGATGGCCGATGAGGCTGGACTTGATCTCGTCGAGATCGTGCCCAATGCCGAGCCGCCGGTCTGCAAGATCGTCGATCTCGGGAAGCTGAAATACCAGGGCCAAAAGAAAGCTGCGGAAGCGCGCAAGAAGCAGAAAACCGTCGAAATCAAAGAAATCAAGATGCGCCCGAACATCGACACGCATGATTATGATGTGAAGATGAAGGCGATCAAGCGTTTCTTCGAAGAGGGCGATAAGGTCAAGGTGACATTGCGGTTCCGCGGCCGTGAAATGGCTCACCAGGAACTCGGCATGCGCCTGCTGGATCGCGTCAAGGAAGACACGGTCGAAATTTCCAAGGTCGAGGCCGAACCGCGGCTGGAAGGCCGCCAGATGATGATGGTTCTGGCGCCGCGCTAAATGGAACTTCTCCCCATAACACAGGCCGCCTTCGGGCGGCTTTTGTCTTGGGGTCCACATTTGAGGGCCGGAATGGCACTGAATTCACCTAAAGATATGTCCCGGTTCCAGCGTCGCAGGCGTATTGCGATTGCCATTGTCATCGCGTTGATTCTGATCGCCTTGCTCACGATCCGCTCCGCCTGGAACGATAGCTGGACCCATGAATATATCGAGGATTTCGGTATCGGCGCGATTGTTCTGGCGATCCTCGGCCGGATGTGGTGCACGCTCTATATTGGCGGACGCAAGAGTGCTGAGATCGTCCGCGTTGGACCTTATTCGATAAGCCGTAATCCGCTCTACGTATTCAGTACGCTGGGCGCGGCAGGCATTGGCATGCTAACCGGCAGTATAACCGTTGCGCTGGTGCTCGCTGTCATCTGCTATGCAGCGTTCCATTTCGTCATCGTTGCGGAGGAAGGCTATCTGGAGAATGTGTTTGGCGAAACCTACAGCGCTTACAAGCGCGAGGTACCGCGCTTCTTCCCCAGAGTTTCACTTTACAACGAAGCAAGTGTCCTGACCGTCAAATCCTCAGTGCTTTACAGGACGTTCACCGATGGGCTGGTTTTCTTCGTTGCCTATCCATTTTTGGAATTCGTTGAATATCTCCAGTCGGTCCACGTTCTGCCGGTTCTGTTGCGGCTCTACTAAGCTTTTCGCCGGCTCACGCGATTCAACTATTGCGCTTTTTCAGACTTCTGGTAATAAGCACGCGTTCAAACCGCCCGGCAGGGCATGCCGTGGCGGTTTTGTATGCTTTCAGGCTTTGGTCGGCCTGAAGTTAACAACAAGAGGCGGTTATTTCGAAGAAATAACAGGGACCTTAAGAAATGGAGTAGCAAAATGCCCAAGATGAAGACCAAATCTGCTGCCAAGAAACGGTTCAAGATTACCGGAACTGGCAAAGTCAAAGCCGCCGCCGCTGGCAAACGCCATGGCATGATCAAACGTTCGAACAAATTCATTCGTGACGCTCGCGGGACAATGGTTCTCGCCGATGCCGATGCGAAAATCGTGAAGAAGTTCCTGCCCAACGGTCTCTGATCGGGCAAGCGTTATCCATCTCAGTAAGGAGATCATATCATGGCACGTGTAAAACGGGGCGTTACGTCTCACGCCAAGCATAAAAAAGTTCTGAAGCAGGCCGAGGGTTTCCGTGGCCGCCGCAAGAATACCATCAAGACCGCCAAGGCCGCTGTCGATCGTTCGAAGCAGTATTCCTATCGCGATCGCAAGAACAAGAAGCGCACGTTCCGCGCGCTTTGGACTCAGCGTATCAACGCTGCTGTGCGTGAACATGGCCTGACCTACAGCCGTTTCATCGACGGCCTGTCGAAGTCGGGTGTCGAGGTTGACCGCAAGGTTCTGTCGGATCTCGCGATCCACGAGCCGGAAGCATTCGGTGCACTCGTGGCCTCTGCCAAGAAGGCGCTTGAATACCTGAAGAACACCACTCCGAACGCTTTTGAAGGCGCTGTTCACTAAACCAGCGCTCCCAAAGCATTCCGGAAATTTAGATTTGGGAAACCCGCGCTGGCTCGGCTAGCGCGGGTTTTTCAATTTTCTGCATCGAAGATCAAACAGGTGAAGAACAATGGACGACCTGGTACAACTGGAAAGCGTGCTTGCCGCGCAGATTGAGGCAGCGAATGACGAAGCGGCCATCGAGGCCGTCCGCATCGCAGCTCTCGGCAAAAAGGGCTCGATCTCGGAGAAGCTGAAATCGCTCGGTTCCATGTCACCGGAGGAGCGGCAGTCGCAGGGTCCGGCCATCAACGGCTTGAAGAACCGCATTACCGAAGCCCTGACTGCTCGCAGGAATGCGCTCAAGGATGCCGCCATTACCTTGCGCCTCGAAAAGGAAAAGGTGGATGTCACGCTTCCTGTGCGCGCTGCGCCTGCAGAACGTGGCCGCATCCATCCGATCAGCCAGGTCATTGATGAAATCACCGCGATCTTCGCCGATATGGGTTTCTCCATCGCCGAAGGTCCGGATATCGAGACCGATTACTACAACTTCACCGCGTTGAATTTTCCGGAAGGTCATCCAGCGCGCGAGATGCACGACACGTTCTTCTTCAATCCGGATGAGAACGGTGAGCGGCGCGTGCTGCGCACCCATACGAGCCCGGTACAGATCCGCACAATGGAAAACCAGAAGCCGCCGATCCGCATCGTCATTCCCGGTAAGACCTACCGGATGGACTCTGACGCGACCCACTCGCCGATGTTCCATCAGGTCGAGGGTCTGGTCATCGACAAGACCGCCAATGTCGCCAACATGAAGTGGGTGCTTGAAGAATTCTGCAAGTCGTTCTTCGAAGTGCCGTCGCTGAAGATGCGTTTTCGGCCCTCCTACTTCCCGTTCACCGAGCCATCGCTGGAAGTCGATATTCAGTGCGACCGCTCCGGCAAGGAAGTGAAATTCGGCGAAGGCACCGACTGGATGGAAATTCTCGGCTGCGGCATGGTCCATCCAAATGTGCTGCGTGCGTGCGGTCTCGATCCGGACGAATATCAGGGCTTTGCGTGGGGCATGGGCATCGACCGTATCGCCATGCTGAAATACGGCATGCCGGATCTGCGCGCCTTCTTCGATGCCGACGTTCGCTGGCTGTCGCATTACGGCTTCCGTCCTCTCGACATGCCGACATTGTTCGGAGGCCTGAGCACGTGACCGGATTGCCCGACCAGTACAAGGACGCTGTAACGTTCGCATTCGGCGACTCTCCCGCCCTTGCCGACGAATTGCTGGCGCTTGTACTTGCCGGCAAGAAGACGGCAACCTGCGCTGCGTTGCGTGATTATTCCGAGGGCAGCACCGATAAGCCTGTCGTGGGGCGCCGCGATGTTGTGCTCGATGGCGCAGGACGGCCGGCGGCAGTGATCGAAACGGTCGAGATCACATACCGCCGGTTTGACGAGGTCGATGCAACCTTTGCCCGGGACGAGGGCGAGGGCGAGGCCACGCTCGAACAGTGGCAGCACGATCACGAAACCTATTTTCGTCGCAATGGCGGCTTTTCGCCAGACATGGACCTTTTGTGTGAGCGGTTTCGTCTCGTCGAAATCCTCAAACGCTAAATTCGAGAAACGAGTGAAATCATGAAATTCACACTTTCCTGGCTGAAAGATCATCTTGAGACCGAGGCTTCCCTCGACGAGATCGTCGAGACCCTGACCATGATCGGTCTGGAAGTCGAATCCCTTGACGACAAGTCTGCCCTGAAGCCTTTCGTCATCGCCAAGGTGTTGACGGCTGCACGCCATCCGGATGCGGACAAGCTGCAGGTCCTCACTGTCGATACGGGCGATGGCAAGCCGCTGCAGGTCGTCTGCGGCGCGCCAAATGCCCGTGCCGGCCTCGTCGGTGCTTTCGCCGCGCCGGGCGCCTACGTTCCGGGCATCGATGTCACGCTGTCGGTCGGCAAGATCCGCGGTGTCGAGAGCCATGGCATGATGTGCTCCGAGCGCGAATTGCAGATGTCCGACGAGCATAACGGTATCATCGACCTACCGGCGGATGCGCCAGTCGGCACCAGTTTCGCTGCCTATGCCGGGCTGGATGACCCGGTCATCGAGATCAACCTGACGCCGAACCGTCCAGACTGTACCAGCGTCTACGGTATCGCTCGCGATCTCGCCGCGGCTGGTCTCGGCACGCTGAAGAATGAACCGATCGCGCCTGTCAAAGGCTCCGGTGCGCCGCGGGTCAATGTCGCGCTCGAACTCGGCGACAGTCCCAACCTTTGCCCAGGCTTTGCCTGGCGCACGATCAAAGGTGTCAAGAACGGTTCCAGCCCGAAATGGCTGCAGCAGCGGCTTATCGCAATTGGCCTTCGTCCGATTAATGCGCTGGTCGACATTACCAATTATATTACCTTCGATCGCGGCCGCCCGCTGCACGTCTTTGATGCGGACAAGGTCACGGGCAACCTCACTGTGCGCCGTGGGGTCGAGGGCGAAAATATCCTTGGCCTCAATGGCAAGGAATATACGTTCGATCCGGACAATGTCGTCATTGCCGATGCAGATGGCGTCGAGTCGATTGGCGGCATCATGGGCGGCGAACATTCCGGCTGCAATGAAAACACCACCAATGTCGTAGTGGAGTCCGCGCTGTGGGATGCAATGAATATCGCTCGTACCGGTCGCTCGCTCGGGATCATCACCGATGCACGTTACCGCTTCGAGCGCGGCGTTGATCCGGAATTTATGGTTCCCGGCCTTGAACTCGCCACGCAGCTGGTTCTCGATTTCTGCGGTGGTACGCCTTCCGAGACGGAGGTCATTGGCTATAATGGCCATACGCCTAAGACGGTCAAGTTCCCGGCATCGGAGGTCAAGCGTCTTACGGGCGTCGATGTTCCGGCCGAGACTAGCCTTGATATCCTGTCACGCCTCGGTTTCGTCCCGCAAGGCAAGGGCGAACTGGTCGATGTGGTAATCCCGTCCTGGCGCCCAGATATCGATGGCAAGGCTGATCTGGTCGAAGAAGTCATGCGCATCCATGGCGTCGATCGCGTCGATCCGCAGCCACTGTTGAGCCATGCCGCGGTGAACGGCAAGATCCTGACCCCGTTGCAGATTCGCACTCGCAATGCGCGCAGGGCGCTTGCTGCGCGCGGCATGATGGAAGCCGTCACCTGGTCGTTCATTTCCGAAGGGTCCGCCAAGGCTTTCGGCGGCGGCCAGCCGGAACTGAAGCTTGCCAATCCGATCGCCGCCGACATGTCAGACATGCGCCCCTCGCTGCTGCCGGGCTTGCTTGCCGCGGCCCAACGCAATGCAGACCGCGGGTTCAACGATCTCGCGCTGTTCGAAGTCTCCGGCACCTATGAGGGCAATACACCTGACGGTCAGCGCCGCGCGGCCGCTGGCATTCGCCGTGGCACGAGCAAGCTCGAAGGTTCCGGACGTCACTGGTCGGGCAATATCGGACCGGTTGGCGTTTTCGACGCGAAGGCGGATGCCATCGCTGTGCTTGAAGCCTGCGGCGCGCCAGTGGATAAGCTGCAGATCGAAAGCGGCGGTCCCGCCTGGTATCATCCCGGGCGTTCCGGTACGATAAAGCTCGGGCCCAAGGTGATCCTCGGAACCTTTGGCGAATTTCATCCGAAGACGCTGGAAACCCTCGATGTGGCCGGCAGCCTCTGCGGCTTTGAAGTCTTTATCGACGCCATTCCAGAACCGAAGCAGAAGGCGTCCCGTACCAAGCCGGCGCTTAACCTTTCGGATTTCCAGACCGTACGGCGCGACTTTGCCTTCGTCGTCGACAAGTCTGTGGAAGCGGGTGCGGTTGTCCGCGCGGCGCTTGCTGGCGACAAGAAGCTGATCACCGGCGTTCAGGTCTTCGATCTGTTCGAGGGCGCAGCGCTCGGTGTTGACAAGAAGTCCGTGGCGATCGAAGTAGCAATCCAGCCGCAGGAACGCACCCTGAACGACGAGGATCTGGAAGCACTCACCAAACGCATCGTCGAGAGCGTCGGCAAGCAAACAGGTGGCGTGCTGCGCGGCTAAAAGAGGGGCTGGGATTTTCAGCCCCTCAACTTATCGCCCGAAGTGCAATGCGAACGTCATAGCGATTTTCTCCGCCTCGCGGCACGGTTTCGGCCAATCGCGGATCAAATGGGTGTTCTCGCTTCTCCATTAAAGTACGGTTGGAACAGCCGTCGCTCGACCATTCGCAGTGGCCACAATCCTACAGGGCTGTCAGCGCATGACAGCCGGCGCTCTGATGATGAATTAAATATTGACTATAGCAATCATGTTTTATAACTGCCATGCAAGGAGTTATTCTGCAGCGACACCTCTTGGAACATTTCAGCTAGATGGACGCATGTTAGCATTTCCCAATTCATCGCCCACCCTGGTCGGCAACACGACATTTCACGATGTGGTTTCGGATCGAAATGGAGCGGTCTACCGGGTATTTATCTATCGGCCGCCCGGCGATGCACCTGGGCCGGGCTGGCCGGTGCTTTATATGACCGACGGCAACGCTGTAATAGGCACGTCAGTTGACGTCATGCGGGCGCAGGCGAGCTATCCGAGCGGCACCAATGTCGGGCAGGGTGTCGTCGTAGCCATCGGTTACCCGCTCGATGCTGCGTACGATCCCTTACGTCGGTCCTGGGATCTGGGCCCGCCGCCCGGTCAAACCTATCCGCCGTTCTTTGAAAATAGTCCCCCAGTGAAAACCGGCGGTGCCGAAGAGTTCCTGGGTTTTATCGAGGAACAGATAAAGCCGATCGTCGAGGCAACGCATCCGATTGACCGGAGCCGCCAAGCGCTGTTCGGCCACTCCTTCGGCGGCCTCTTCGTGCTCTACAGCCTTTTCACCCGGCCGTCGGCCTTCACAACATGGATTGCCGCCAGTCCCTCGATCTATTGGGAAAACCGGGCTATCGATCAGTTCTATTCGCGGTTTGCTGCCGCACCCCGGACAAGAGACAACGCGGAACTTTATCTCTCCTGTGGAGAATACGAGACCGACAAGCTGGCGCCGTTTCAAATTGGTGCTGCCGACGAGACGGAGAGGCTGAAGCAGAAGAAAGTCACGTTGGACGATGTGCACGCTATGGAACTGATGGAGCGGCTGAACAGCCTAGCTGGTCGGCCGATCCGTACTCAGTTCGAGATTCATCTCGGTGAAAATCATATGTCGCTGTTGCCGGTTGCGGTCAACCGCGCGATCCAGAATGCTTTTGCCATCAGAAGGCTGTGACCGCGATGCTGCCGTGCGATCCTCTGTCGGACTTGCCGGATGTTCCCATCTCCGGCGTCGATCAAGAGGAAGCCGGCGTTGATATCTGGTGGTGGGCCTATAGACCCGACACCGACTGGAATAAGATAGGCGTTGCGTTGGTACCCGACGAGCGGGCGCGCGCTGCGAGCTTCCATTTCCAAAAAGATGCCCAGGCTTTTATGGCGGGGCGCTATCTGCAGCGGTCGGTTCTGTCGCTTTATACGTCGATTGCCGATCTGAACATCGTCACCGGATTGCACGGTAAACCAGCTCTCGCCGGGCAGCACGGCAAAATCGCCTTCAATCTGACCAACACGGAGGGGTTCGCGGTCGTCGCGATCAGTCGCACAGCTACCGCGCTGGGTATCGACGTAGAAGCTCTCGCGACGGTGATCGAGCCCGAGACATCTTCATTGTTCTGTTCGGCGGCTGAGTCCCGGATGCTCTCGGCGCTGCAGGGCGGCGCGCGTCAGTCGCGGCTCCTGAGCTACTGGACCTTGAAAGAGAGCTATCTTAAAGCGACAGGCACAGGCCTTACTGCAGCGCCGGAAGAACTGAACATCCGGCTGGATCGCGGGACGAACGTTATCCGCATGGATAAAATGCCAAACGGCGATGACACCCTATGGCATCACCGCCTTTTTCTCGCACCGTCCGGCCATCTGATCGCGGTTTCAGCGCAGTCGAAGGGAGAGGAATTGCTCTTTCGCCAGCGTGAACTGTCCGATCCTGTCTGACAGTCAGTAGTCGACGGCGATGCTCTGACTTAAAGCGTCGTGTCCGCTCGACAACCAGTTCACCTGTGAGTCATGCGGTTCCAGATCAAAGTGTGCCCGACCCAAAAGCGAGTTGACAATGTGCGCACTGCGCCATGCCATGAGGCTTAACTGCGAGTCAGCAATTCCGTGGCTGTACCGTCCGGCATTCTGCGCGAAAATCCGGTTCTGCTTCGGGCCGGTCCAGTTCAGGCAATATTTTTCGTCCAACACCGGCCGGTTGTGGCGGTCGAACTGAATGCGATCCTGTAAACCGGCAAAGGCTTCGGGCAGCTTGAATTGATAGCCCGTTGCCAGCACAATTGCATCGGCATGGGCTACCTCCACGCCGCCATCGAAACGGTTGCGCACGATCAGGCGATAGCCGTCCTTATCCGCTTCCACCTGGATGACGTCGCGGTTGGGCGAGAGCTTCGCATCAATGTTGCGATTTTCCAGATAGCGCAGACTGTAGAGCCGCCGATAGATGGCATTGATGGTCGAAATAGACAGTCCATCACTCGTCAGGATAGAGGCTTTCAACGCTTCCAGTTTCTGGTCGCTGTTGAGGTTGAGAAAGGCATAGACATATTCCGGCGAGAAGACCTGGTTGGAGAAAGCGGTGTCGTTGATCGGCTCGAAATTGTGCCGTCGGCTGAACCAGTTGAGTTCCTTCAGCGTCGCCTTAGAATTGAGCAGCGCTTCCACTACTTCGCCGCCGCTCTGTCCACCACCGATGACCGCGATGCGCGATGCATTGAGGCCAGGCAGACAGCGCGTCGCTTCCGAATTGTGGAAGCATTTCTCGCCAAGAAAAGGTGCGGCCCAGGCCGGAACGAACGGTGTGGTACCGGTACCCAGAACCAAGTTTTTTGCGATGATGGCACGATTGTCAAACCTCAGATGAAACTGGTCCTTGTCGAAGCTGACATCACGCACAGCCGAGTTGAAACTGAGATTCTTGAGCCGGCTCGCCACCCATCCGAGATACTGCGCGAATTCGCGACGCGGCACTGCCTCATACTGGGCATTGAGAAAGGCATAGAGCCGCTTGTGGGCGACGAGATAGGAAATGAAGGACCAAGGGCTCGTGGGCATGACGGGTGTCACAAGGTCTTTCAAATAAGACGATTGTAATTCCACGTCCGGTAGCATCATCCCCGGATGCCAGTTGAAAGCCGGCTGACGTTCATAAAAATGCGCTTTGACATTGCCGACGCCGTCGAGAAGTGATGCAAGGCTCAAATTGGACGGTCCGATGCCGATACCGGCCAGATCTAGCGCTTCATGTGCCTGACCGTTTCGATCATTATTCGCAAACATGGCAGTCATCAGAATTCCTTTCGGTGAACGTGTCGTTCAAAGAGCTTCATTCAGCCGGTGTGCCAGCCGGCTGTGAAACGCCTGCGAGCCGATTACATGCAGATGGTTGGTGCCGGAGATGATTTCCGCAGGATTGGCCCGGGGGGAATAACGGCGCCAGTCGATGAGATTGAGACCCCGGTTCAAACTGTCGTCAGCCGCCCACGAGTGGATGGGGACATCGTGCGCTTGCAGCTGATGGCGCCGGAAGATCAGGGCATTGTCAATGAGAATCCAGAATGTATGCTCGCGGCTACTGATATCAGGACCATCAGTCGGCAGTTCATCTTTTTCATCGCCGACGAAACGCAGGAACTGGTCGTAGGTGTCTGCGTCCATGACACCAAGCAGCCGGTCCCATTCCGCGCGCATGGCGGTTCGCGATAGCCACTCCTGAACGGTGTCGTGCAGCTGGTCGTGCTCGCCCGGCTTGAAGCGAGGTGTTGAGCCAATCGCGAATTCCGTTCCGAGATCGCAAACATCCACCATGGTAATCAGGCGGAGGTCGATCTCGTTGCCAAGCCGGCGCGCTGCCTCGTAGGCGAGCAATCCGCCCCAGGACCAGCCGAGGAAATAGCAAGGCTGACCTTTGCTATGGCTTCTGATGTAGTCGACATAGCTCTCGATGATCTCATCAACGGAGGCACCAATCTGCTTCTGTTCGGAAAGCGAATAGCAGATGAAGCCGGTCGCCGGCTGGTCGGCTCCCAG
Organism: Phyllobacterium sp. LjRoot231; assembly: GCF_964253365.1. Taxonomy (NCBI): domain Bacteria; kingdom Pseudomonadati; phylum Pseudomonadota; class Alphaproteobacteria; order Hyphomicrobiales; family Phyllobacteriaceae; genus Phyllobacterium; species Phyllobacterium sp. LjRoot231. The sequence continues at coordinate 782,024 of NZ_CAXUQT020000001.1, read as the reverse complement.
ATAGTCGACCAGTTTGACATATTCGCGTGTGCTGACCAGCAGGCCAGGGAAGCAATAGAGCATGGGCTTGGTGCCAGTAGCGCGCAAGACGATGACTTCGCTTCCCGCCTGGTCATTGCCCACCTCGATGATTTTGGCGAAAGAGCGGATCGTTGGATTGTTGAAAAGATCGGCGATTGTCGTTCGATTTTGCGGCTTGCGCTGACGTAGAGCCGAAAGGATACGGATGGCACCCAGTGAATTACCGCCGATGGCAAAAAAATTATCCTCGACGCTGATCGGGCTGACATTCAGGATCTGTTGCCAGATGTTGAGAACTTCTTCTTCCGCCGAATTTTGAGGCTCGATGATCGTCCGCTTGAGCGGCGTTGGTGCAGGCAGGGCGAAACGGTCGAGCTTGCTGTTCGGATTGATTGGCATGCTCTTCAATGGAACGATGGCCGAGGGCACCATATAAGCCAGCAAGGCGCGCTCGAGCGCCGAATGAATCCCGGTGATCTCCAGCTCCTGTCCCTGTTTTGGCACGACATAGGCGACAAGCATCTTCTGCTTGGTGACTTCGTCGTCGCGCAGAACGACGAGCGCTTCGCCAACGCCATCCTGTTGCAGTAGCGCAGCTTCGATTTCGCCAAGTTCGATTCGATAGCCACGCAATTTCACCTGATGATCGACGCGGCCGACAAACTCCACCGTGCCGTCCTCGCGCCAGCGGGTCAGATCGCCGGAACGGTAGAGACGGCCACACTCCTTTGAAAACGGATCAGGAATGAAGCGGTCGGCGGTGGTGTCCGGCTTGCCGATATAGCCACGCGCCATGCCTTCGCCGGCGATGTAAAGTTCACCCGTCACCCCGATAGGGCAAGGGTTCAAATCTGGATCAAGCACATAGACACGGCGGTTGCCGACGGCTCTGCCGATGGGCGCATAGGTGCCCTCGAACTTCTGGCCCGCCCGCACCTTCCAGACCATAGGTGTCATGATCGTTTCCGTCGGACCGTAGCCATTGATCAGCCACTCGGATTTCAACGCTTTCGACAGGAGATCGAAGGTCTGCTGAGCGAGACCTTCGCCGCCAAATGAATAGAGCCGCATCGGCGGAGCGCTGTCTGTGAGGTCAGCCCACTCCGCCAGTTGCTGCAGATAGGTGGTCGGAATGCTGGCATTGTTGGCGCCATGCTTGCGCATGGCCGTCAATGTTTCCTCGGGTGTCCATAAAGGCTGGTCGGGGAGGACGATACTGCCGCCTTCCATCAGCGGGTTCATCCAGCGTTCGTGTCCGCCATCGGAACTGAAGGGCAGGAACGGCAATTCGCGCGATGCTTCGCTCATGCCATAAACACGGGACGTATTCTGCATGTGGTGGGTCAACGGACCATGTTCGACGGCGACGCCTTTTGGCAGTCCGGTCGAACCCGACGTATACATGATATAGGCCAACTGATCCTTGTGGATACGCACATCCGGAGCCGTGTCTGACTCTTGGGAGAGATCGAGGCTGTCGAGCTCAAGTATGGTGGCGTCGAGTCCTTCCGGGATACGGTCGAGCAGCCAGCTGTGGGTCAGGATGACCTTCACGCCGCCATCGCGCAGAATATGATGATTGCGCGTTGTTGGGTGATCTGGCTCGACAGGGATATAGGCACCACCAGCCTTCAGTGTTGCGAGAATGCCGACAATGGCTTCCGGCGAGCGCTTCACGGCAATGGCGACGCTGACCTCGGCGCCAACACCAAGCTTGATCAGGCGGTGCGCAAGCCTGTTGGCGCTTTTGTCGAGCTTGGCATGGCTCCAGACCTCGTCAGCGTAGATGATGGCGGTCTTGTCTGGCGTCCGTGCGGCATGGGCGGCAATGTGGTCATGTACGGGCCGGTCGTCATTGACACCGTTATCCTCATAGGGAGCCGACAAGATGTCGAGTTCGTCATCGGTGATGAGCTGGATGTCCTTGATCCGGACGTCCGTTCCGCCGATGGTCTGCGTCAGAATACGGCCGAAATGGGCCGCAGCCCGTTCGATCAAAGCCGGTTCGTAGAGATCCTCGGCGAAGTCGAAGAGCCCATCGAGACCGCCTGCCTCGTTAGAAGCAACGACGAGTGCGAGTTCCACGTCGGAGCGCGGAGCCAAGGGGGCGCTTGTAGTAGATATCAGAGCAGACTGTGCTCGGGGTTCGCGGAATTCGAACAGCGATTTGACAATCGCGTCCTGCTCCCGCTCCTCATGCGTCTGAATTTCCTGTACGAGCCGTTCGAAGGGAACGAGATGTTGCGTGCCAGTTGCGATAGCGGAAGCCACCGCATGGTAAACATCAAGAATGCTTGCTCTGGGGGTCAGTTCGATCTTGAGCGGCAAAATCTGTTCTGTGCGGCAGATGGTTTGCCGGCTAGCACCCGAATCGCGGTTTGATAAAAGTAAGCCATACTGCAGGCCGTAGGTGCCACTATACCGGGCGAGCAGAACCGCAAAGGCTGTGGATAGCAAGAAATCGGCCTTCAACTTGTGCTGCTTCGCGTAAAGCTTGATATTCTCCCACAACGTTGAATCCAGTTGAAAGGAAACACGACGGCGCGTGGCACTGGCATAACTGCTGGCATTGAATCGCGTCGGCAAGGCCGTCGCATTGCACTCTTCGCCGATCAGGTCGCGCCAGTATGCAAGAGCAGAAACAAAATCGGCCGTTTCCAGCCACTCCTCTTCGCGCGAGCCGTGCAGCAGCAGCAGGCTGTCGCCATCGAGCGGAACAAGCGTTTCGCCATGGACGAGCGCAATCAGATCGCTTTGCAGGGTTGAGAGCGCAGCATCATCGCAGACGATCGGATGCAGGACAATGGTGGACAGGAGCCCGCCTTGCGCTGTGACAATCAGCTGGCAGCGGGACGAAACGCCATTGAGCAGATCAAACGGGCGAGAAACAAACGCGGCCTGCTGGTCTTCCGCCTCACTGGCGGTCAGAGGGTTGCTGTCGCTCCCGAGTGTCTCGATCGGAGGAACTTCGCCCGGATTTGAATATTGCTCGATACGCCCTCCGGCGAAACGGCGGAAACGTGTTCGCAGAGCGCTATGACGCTCCGCCAATGTCGCCACCCCCTCCTGTACCCGGTCAAGTGAGACAGACGCATCCCAGTGGAGCGTCAGCACCTGCGGCGGGAATACGGAGCTGTTGCCGATCTGCTCCAGCGACCAGATGCGTTTTTGCGCAAGTGTCAGGGGAAAGTTGCGGGAGAAATCATCAACGGCAACGGGATTGCCGGCCTGGTCTGGTGCGAAAAGCTTATTCATGTCTTCACCGGTCATTGTCCATTTTTCAAATACGGCGCTCAAGCCATGGCCTGCCGCAAACCGTGCGGCCGGGGATCGACCCAGATTTTCTTGATCTTGAGCAGGCATTCATCGCGTGTGCCGCTGTGCGGTTCCTTGCTCCATCCGACGGGCAAAGCCTTATCGTCGGGCCAGACGGAATAGCGGTCTTCCTGATCGCGCACGATGCTCCAGGTTTCGGGCTTTAACGCTTCTAGTGCGGACATCACGGGGCTCCTGAAAGAGACAACATGATCGAGAGACGGATACGTGCTCGCGTGATTTAAGCGAAAAGGAGAAAATTTTTTCAAAGATTGGCCTAAATCGATACCGCCAAAGTTCGTCTCTGTAGCAAAACCGTGTTGCGGAGCATGCCATGCCAGTCAGATCCAATCTCGCCAAACAAACCCCGACGGAGCCGTTTCGGGAGCCACGCAGGTTTCTTCGAGGAGGTGCGCTCCAGACCCCAAACAGCCTGCAGATTTCAACGGCGGATGGTAATTACACTGTGTCGGTCGAGAAGACGGTCGGCACGGTGAGGCTCGGTCTGCCCGACCTCGCGAGGAACGAGGAGGTTCAGGTCCTGTCTTCGGCAATTGAATTCATGTCGGCAGAATCGCGCGAAGGCGGCATGATCGAGATTTCGAACGTCCGGGGATCCAACTTTCCGCTCGGCACTTTGGAGGGCGATCGGCTGACAGTCGATCCGCGCGCCTTCTGGCAATGGCCGGCGCCATGGATTGCAAAGCCGGCTTATCCCCATCCGCAAGTGCACGTCTTGAGCAATGGCCAGTACCATCCGCGGCGGCCGCGAAAGCCGACAGGAATTGTCTATGAGCGCTATATTCCGTGGCTCGATCAGAGCCTGTCCTTCCGTGTCGCTGACCCGCAGATAGATATTGAGCATTTCCATTGCTGGATGAATGATGAACAGGTCAATGTCATCTGGGAGGATGGCGGCGACCGGCAGAAACACTTGTCCATTCTCGAAGAGCGGGTGCGTGATCCTCATATGCTGGCGCTGATAGGCTGCTTCGACGGCGTGCCATTCGGCTACTTTGAAGTCTATTGGGCCAAGGAAAACCGCCTCGGCCCCTATTACGATGCGCAGGACTATGATCGCGGCTGGCATGTTGCCATCGGTGAACCGGCCTATCGGGGCAAGCAATGGATTATTGCTTGGCTCCCGTCGCTAATGCACTTCATCTTCCTCGATGATCCGCGTACACAGCGTATTGTCGGTGAGCCGCGCGCCAGCCACGAACAGCAGATACGCAACCTCGACCGCTCGGGTTTTGCCAAGGTGAAACACTTCGATTTTCCGCACAAACGCGCCATGCTGGTTATGCTGACGCGGGAGCGTTTCTTTGGCGACCGTCTCTGGACTCCGGCACCATGACCGCGAAGCGCAAACGGGCCTATTTTGCGCCCGACGATCTCTACGATCCGGCGCTGACCCGTCTGATATTCCGCCTCGGTATGCCAGCAGTTGCAGGCCTGTCGATCAATGCCGTGCATCACACAATTAACATGGTCTTTGTCGGTATGATCGGCAGTCACGAGATCGCGGCGATCACCGTTGTCTTGCCGATCCTGATGATGGTCGGCGCGATCGGCGAGGGGCTCGGCGTCGGCGGCGCCACCGCGGTCGGCCGTGCGCTCGGTGCCGGCGATCCACAGCGGGCCAACATCACGGCATCAACGTTGGTCATACTGGCGATACCGCTCGGGCTTGTGCTGACGGTTGCAATTCTCCTGTTCAAGCGTGAGCTTCTCACGCTCTTTGGCGCGAGCGAAGCCATTCTGCCACTGGCCGAACATTATCTTGCCATCGTCGCCTTTTCCGTGACGCTGACCGTACTGCAGATTCTTTCGGATTTTATCGCCATTTCAGAGGGCAATACGCGCTTCAGCATGTGGACGCTGATGGGTTGTTTCGCCCTCAACATCGTGCTCGATCCGATCATGATCTTCTGGTTCGGCTTCGGGCTGGCTGGCGCTGCCGTTGCCACCATTCTGTCGCAGATTGCAGCGCTTGGTGCCTATCTGATCTATTTCTGCAAACGGATCGGTACATTGCATGTTGCCGCGCGTTTCGCGGCGTTTCGGACCGATATCCTCAAGCCTGTGCTTTTCATCGGCCTGCCGACGACACTCACCAGTATGTTGAGCAGCATCAGTTTTGCTGCCCTGTTCACCTTCGCCGGCTTCTACCGTGGCGATAGCGGCATAGCCGGAGTGGGGATTGCTATGCGTGTCCTCACGCTCGGTATGCTGCCGATCATCGGCCTTGCGCTCGGCGGTCAGGCGGTGTTGAGTTTCGCATGGGGCGCTAAAAATCCGGTACGACTGCTCGCAGCCTCGGGAACGCTTCTCAAACTCACCTCGGGCTTCGCAATTATCTACGGTCTTGGCGCCGTGCTGCTCCGCTATCCGATTGCGGCGGTCTTCACCAGCGATGCCGAGATCGCGGATATTGCGGCACTCACCCTCGTCGCCACGCACGTCCCGTTCATTCTCTTCGGCGCCCGGCAGATATTGCTCGTATTGCTGCAGGCACAGGGCAGGGCGCGACTGGCCGGGTTGATCAGCGTTGCGCAAAATGGCTACCTCCTGCTGCCGCTCTTGTTCACCCTGCCGCACTGGTTCGCATTCGACGGAGTCCTCGCCAGCCTCTTTCTTGCGCCCGCTGTAACGGCATTCATGTCATTGGCCATCCTATTTGTCGTCCTGCGCCAGCTTCGTAGCCATTCGCCGTCTATTCCAATTACCAACTTCAACAACACCGTATCTGAGAGAGCATCATGAACAAAGCCATGCCGCCCGAGGATTTCCACCCCGAAATGCCGGACGATCTGTTTTCTCCGGTCGATACCGCTGCCTTCAACGCTGTCTCGCCACCGATTTTCCAGACATCGTTGTTCACCTACGACACCTATGAGGCGATGGAAGACGTATTCGCGGGACGTTCGCGCAACTATATCTACTCGCGCGGCGACAATCCTACAGTGCGGGAATTCGAACTGCTCACAGCTCGGCTCGAGGGCGCAGAGGACGGCCGCGGTTTCTCCAGCGGCACCGCGGCGATCACCGCGACGATCCTCAGCCTTGTCGAAGCCGGCGACCGGGTGGTCGCGGTCCAGCATCTGTACAATGATATTTACCGGCTTTTCGTCAAGCTGCTCGCCCGCTTCGGCGTCAAGGTAGACTTCGTCGATCCATCCAACCATGACGAGGTGCGCGCTGCCCTGCCTGGCGCTAAACTGCTTTACTTGGAAAACCCGACCTCGATGGTCTTCGAACTGCAGGACATCGAGGCGCTGACGGCGATGGCCAAGGAATATGGCGTCACCACTGTCATCGACAATTCCTGGGCGACTCCACTGTTCCAGAAACCAATCCAGCACGGCGTCGACATCGTCATTCACGCCGCATCGAAATATCTCGGCGGGCACAGCGATACGGTTGCAGGTGTGGTCGTCGGTCCGCGCGATTTGATCGCAAAAATCAACAGCTCGACCTATCCCTATATTGGAGCAAAACTGTCGCCATTCGAAGCTTGGCTGCTTCTGCGTGGTATGCGGACGCTCAAGGTCCGTCTGAAGGAGCATATGCACAATGGTCTCGTGCTCGCGAGGCATCTACAACAGCACGCGGACATTGCGCTTGTACGTCATCCGGCGTTTTCCGACCATCCGGGCAAGAAGACACTGACGGGTTTTTCCGGTCTGTTCGCCTTCGATTTGAGTCCAGACATCGATGTGGCAAGTTTCGTCAACGCATTGCGCCACATCAGGCTCGGCGTCAGCTGGGGCGGGCCGGAAACGCTCGTTGTGCCGGCAAAAGCTGCGCTGCAAATTCCTGACCGCATGACGTCCTTCGTTCGCTTTGGCGTCAATCCGCAGACCATACGCTTTGCTGTTGGTCTCGAGGAGCCGGAAGTGATCTGGAACGATATCCAGCAAGCCCTGCACAGCGCGCGCCTGTAACATTGAGGCCACAGCCCTATGGCGATTTGGCAAGGGGTTTGAAAAAAATCGGCATTTTAGCGATAGCGCCTTGACCATATAACATGACAAATGTAGTCATCTTTAAACATGAGTACAAAACTCATGTAAATTCTCAAGCAGAGTCAAAGTTTTACAAGGGGTGTGGTCATGCGGGGATGCAGGGCGGTGATCGGGAACGGCGCAAACTCAATAGGGCGCCGGCGTCGTGCACGTTTGCTGGTGACGACGTCGATTGCCGGGTTGATCATGGCAAATATCGCGGCTGCCCAGGAAGCGCCTAGCATCCAGCTGAACACGATCGTCATCGACGGCGATACCAGTCCGATCGGGCCCGACAAAGGCTACATAGCCAAGAATACTCTGACGGGAACGAAGACCGACACGCCCTTGCGCGAAATACCGCAGTCCGTTTCCGTCATCACCCGCGAACAGATGGATGACCGGTTTTCAGAACGCGTCGAGGATACAATTGCCTATACATCCGGCGTGACCGCTTCGCCTTGGGGCGTCGACGAGCGGTTCGACCAATTCTTGATTCGGGGCTTCGACATTGGCCCTTACGCTGTGTTCCGCGATGGCCTTCCGCAAAAGGCCATCGACTTTTCCGGTTTCAAAGTCGAACCATACGGACTTGAGCGGGTGGAAGTACTGAAGGGGCCGGCGTCTGTCCTTTACGGCGAGAATGAGGTCGGTGGCCTCGTCAATGCGGTGACCAAGCGGCCAACCCAGGAGCCGCTTTACAGCGGCTATGCCGGGTACGGTTCGTTCAATACCTATGAGGCCGGCCTTGATATCGGCGGGCCGCTCGACAAAGAGGGCATCTGGACCTATCGCCTGACTGGCCTCTTCCGTGATGGCAAGGAGGAACAGGATTTCTCCAAGAACAATCGCGTCTTCATCGCACCTGCGATCACCTGGTCGCCGAGCGCCGATACGTCGCTGACAGTTCTCGCCAACTATCAGTGGGATGAGCTGACGCCGAACACGTTCCTGCCCATTGCCAACCCGGCCTTTCCTAATCTTCCGAAATTCTCGCGCAGTTTCACCACGTCCGATCCGAATTTCGACCGCTTTGATGCGGATCATGGCTCGATCGGCTACCAGTTCGAGCACAGCTTCAACGAGGCTTGGACGGTCAGGCAAAATCTTCGCTATTCGTCACAGAATACGGACTACAGACACCTTTATTATTCGAGCATGATCGACGATCACACGCTGAATCGCACAGCGTTTACGGTGGATGAAACGGCAACCATATTCAGCGTCGATAATGGGGTGCAGTATGATTATGAAAGCTCGCGCATCAAGAATACGCTGCTTATGGGCCTCGATTATAATCGCTACACAGTAGACGGGCAAAACGGGTTCGATGTCGGGCCCAGTCTCGATATCGACGATCCCGTCTATGGTATCGATGTTCCCAATCCGCCAATCTATCTCGATCGCAAACAGACGATCGACCAGATCGGGCTCTATGCTCAAACCCAGACGAAATTCGATGATCACTGGTTGCTCACCCTCGGCGGACGCCAGGCATGGGTCGATAACGAGACGGATGACCGGCTGGCAAACAGCACGACCAAGCAATCCGATAATGCCTTCACAGGTAAAGCCGGTCTCGGATATCTGTTTGATAATGGTCTGACGCCTTATGTCAGCTATTCGGAATCCTTCACCACGAACATCGGTCAAACTTTGACCGGCCAAACATTCGCGCCTTCGGAAGGCAAACAGTATGAGGCCGGGGTCAAATACGAACCGGACTATTTCCCGGGAACCATCACAGGGTCTGTATTTCAAATCACCAAGTCCAACGTTCTCACGCCAGATCCTGATGATCCAAATTTCCAGGTCCAGACGGGAGAAGTACGGCATCGCGGCTTTGAACTTGAATCCGTGGTCAACCTTTTCCACGGCGTTAGCCTGATTGGCAGTTATACCTATCTCGATGCAGAGATCACCTCCAGCAACACCGAGGGCGAGGTCGGCAATCGCCCTGCCCTTGTGCCGCAGAATCAGGCATCGCTCTGGGCCAAATACACCTTTGAAACCGGCGTTCTCGAAGGATTGAATATCGGTTCCGGCGTGCGCTATGTCGGCAGCTCGTTCGGCGACAATGCCAACCAGATCAAGGTTGCCGATTATACCCTTGTTGACGCGGCTATCAGCTACGAGAGGAACGGCTGGAAGGGATCGCTCAAGGCAAGCAACCTTTTCGACAAAGAATACTACGCAACGTGCGCTGGCGACGACAATGGCTCACCCATGTGCATCTATGGCGAGGGCCGTGTCATCAAAGCCACGCTGTCGGCCAAAGGTGGTTAGCATGAATGGAACCTCCTTTTCGCTCAGCGGCGTTGGCTTTGACATTGGTGGAAAAACCTTGCTTCATCCGCTGTCACTGGACATTCCCCGCGGTGAGGTTGTCGGCATTCTTGGCCACAACGGCTCCGGAAAATCTACGCTGCTGAAGATATTGGCACGCTTCCATTTACCAACAGCAGGGAGAGCTGAGTGCTTGGGACAGGAACTTAAATCATTCCGGTCGAAGGACTATGCCCGGAAGGTCGCCTACCTGCCGCAAGAGACGCCGGACACGGATGGCATGACGGTGAGGGAAGTTGTTGCTCTCGGCCGCTACCCCTGGCATGGCGCGCTCGGGCGCTTCTCTGGTACGGACAAGGCCAAGGTAATTAAAGCGCTGGAACTGACGTCGCTGACGGCGATGGCTGATCGCATTGTCGATACCCTGTCAGGTGGCGAACGTCAGCGTGCTTTTCTCGCCATGCTAATTGCGCAGGATACGGAGTGTCTGCTGCTCGATGAGCCGATCTCCGCGCTCGATATCAATCACCAGATCGAGGTCATGCGCTTGATCCAGATGCTCGCGCACGACCACAACCGCTCGGTTCTTATCGTCCTGCACGATATCAACATGGCAGCACGCTATTGCGACCGGTTGATCGCATTATCCAGCGGTAAGCTTGTAGCTCACGATGAAACCGAGGCGCTGATTACTGCGGACAGGCTCGACGCTATTTATGGCGTGCGCATGGGGATTTTTCGACATCCGGAAACGCAGACACCAATCAGCTACGTGCTCTGAACGTATGTCTTCACTTTGCAGACGCGATTTCCTGATTGGTTCGGCGGCATTTGCCGGCTCTCTGTTGCCGATACAGGGTAGGGCGTCCGCACCGAGGATCGTCTCGCTGGACTATGGGCTGGCACAGACGCTGATCGACCTTGGCGTTCCGCCTGTCGGCTTGATTGACACGCCAGGTTGGGCGGATTGGGCGGTCGAGCCACAACTGCCGCAGAGCGTCGCCAATATCGGCTCGGCGCACGAAGTCAACATGGAACTGCTACAGCTCCTGAAGCCGGATCTGATCATCTCGACGCCCTATCTCGAATGGATCAGACCGCAGTTGGAACAGATCGCACCGGTCAAGTCCTTTCCGATCCATGCACTTGGTTCATCACCGTATCCGCATATCATTGATGCGACACGGGAACTTGGCCGCATGCTTGGCCGCACGGCAGAAGCGGAAGCAATGATCGATCGTACGGAGAGCGAATTGCGTATGGCGAAGCGCGCGACCCGCCATCTGAGCAAACTGGCTGTCATCACGTTCATGGACGCTCGAAACATTCGCATTTATGGCCCTGGCGGCATTTTCCAGGATGTGTTCGACCGTCTTGACCTGCAAAACGCCTGGACACGGCCGACCAATGAATGGGGTTATAGCGATGCCGGCATGGCAGATCTGATCGATATCGGCGACGGGCGACTCTTCTACATGGACCCAGTTCCTCCGGATGTGCTCGCAACCTTGTCCGGCAGTCCGCTCTGGCAGAGTATGCTCTTCGTGCAAAGCGGGCATGTCCAACGCATGGCGAGCGTTCTCATGTTCGGCACATTGCCTTCAGCTGGCCGTTTTGCTCGCCTGCTCGCCGAAGCAAGCAAATGAGGCACTCCTCTCCCCATCCGCTGATCTGGACCTGCTTACTATGGTGCGTCGCGCTTGGCGTCACCGTACTGAATCTCGGCCCCTCAATCAGTAATGTTGGCCTTAGCGTTGTGTATTCAATACCTTCTCCCGGTGACAGCCAGGGCGTGCTTATGCATTACAGCCTTCTGCCGCGACTTGCGATGGCTTGTGTGTGCGGGTTCGCGCTCGGTCTTTCCGGCATGCTGTTCCAGCATGTGCTGCGCAACCCGCTTGCTTCCCCCTCGACCCTGGGTGTAGAGGCGGGATCACAGCTCGCGCTTGGCATCGCCATGCTGTGGTTTCCGGCGCTACTCGGCTGGAGCCGCGATGCGACAACTGCGCTCGGAGGCTTCGCTGCCATGGGCATCGTCTTCGCGGTGGCCTGGCGGTTCAAGTTTCAACCCGTGGCCGTCATTTTGACCGGCTTGGTCATGGGGCTATATTGCACGGCCATCGTCACCTTGCTGATGTTGATGAATGATCCCTACTTGGCTGGTCTTTTCATCTGGGGCGGTGGATCGTTGAACCAGAATGATTGGCGTCAGGTCACCGGTCTCTTTCCCAAGGTTGCTGCCTGCTCCGTTCTCGCGATGCTGCTGGTGCGGCAATTGAGCGTTCTGACGCTGGGTGAAGCCGCACAAACTCTTGGGATTAAACTTCAATTCGTTCGCTCTGCGTCGCTCTTCGTGGCGGTTGCACTGACGACGTTCACCATTAGTGCTGTCGGTGTGATCGGCTTTCTCGGTCTTGCCGCCCCGGCAATTGCGCGCGCCACCGGGGCTCGGCGAATCAAGAATCGAATGATCATTGCGCCACTTACGGGCGCTGCTCTGCTGATCATCATTGATCAGCTCTTGCAGATTTATTCAGCGAAAACGGGCAGTTCACTGCCGACGGGCGCCGTCACTGCTCTGATCGGTGTGCCGGTTCTCCTGATCGTGATCCTTCGCCGCGGTGGATCAATGCAGATCACGACATCGAGCAGGGCGACGACCATCGTGCCACGCACCCACCCACGATCACTGCTCGTCGTTCTGGCACTCCTGCTGGTTGCTGTGGCATCGATAGCGGTTGTCCTTGGCCGGGGTGTTGATGGTTCCTGGGTAAGCCAGACTGGTGCGACGCTCAACTCACTACTACCGTGGCGTCTGCCACGGCTTATCGCTGCAATTTCTGCAGGTATCATGCTGGCTTTGGCGGGGAGCCTCCTGCAGCGGCTTACCGGCAATTCCATGGCGAGCCCCGAGGTTTTGGGTGTCAGCGCAGGTACGGCATTCGGACTGCTTTGCGTGTCGTTCATGGTGGCTGAGCCGACCTATGGCCACAGACTCATCGGCGGCTTTTCGGGTGCGGCGGCGGTGCTCGCCATTCTCTTCGCCATCAGCCGCATTGCGCAATCGGGAAATCAATTTCTTATTCTTGGCGTATCGCTGGGCGCATTCCTGACTGCATTAATTTCCGTGATTCTTGCCTCCGGCGACCCGCGCGCGCTATCGCTGATCAGTTGGATGGCAGGATCGACCTACGGAGTGGGCAGGCCTTTAGCATTGATATCATCGGGGTTTGCAATCGTGGGACTAACGGCGGTCATGCTGCTGCTGCGGCCGTTGCAGCAATTTGCACTGGGCGATATGTCAGCGCATTCGCATGGGGTTGATGTGCGGGCGTTCCGCATATTGATCCTTGGTGTCGCCGCCATGCTGACCGCCATTGCTACACTCATCGTCGGACCGCTAAGTTTCGTCGGGCTGATCGCGCCGCATATGGCACAGCGTCTCGGGCTCACACGCGGACTGAAGCATATACTTGGCTCGGCACTTCTGGGAGCTTTGGTGATGGCAATCGCCGACTTCACCGGGCGCACAATCTATTTCCCGTGGCAGTTGCCGACAGGACTTGTAGCGACTTTATTGGGCGGGCCGGTTTTTGGCGTACTAATGCTGCATAGCAAGCGTCAGTCTATGCCGCGTTGACAGTTTGTTGGCAGGCGCGGTGCCCATCCCTGATCATGAAGTTGACGAGCGTCCTGGATACCCCCAATTCTTCAGCAATGTCCTTTTGGGGAACGCCATCGATGCGATGGCGGACAAATGCGTCTTGGGTGCGCTTTGGTAAATTATTCAATGAGTTGAGCACTTCCCACAGGGTCTCTGTGGTCACCAGACCGTCGAGTACGCTGACGCTCGGGGCAGGGATAGATTCAATCCCGTCGACTGGTGTCATATTGAACTTTTCGTAGGACCGTTTGCGGACTTCGTCCAAAGCGAGATTGTAGACCATGCGGCAAGCGTAGCCGACCGGGCAACGAATGCAGTTTGACTGCATGGTACATGCCCGGACAATAGCATCATGAAATATATCTTCCGATTGGGTCTGAGAGCGCAAAACACCTTCAGCAATTTTCAGGAGCTTTGGCTTGTATCGCATCAATGCATCTACAAGAACATTGCTCTCATAAAAGTTTATTTCTTTTCTCATTTTGGAATTCTTTTGCTGAATGACTACAGTTAAGGCATAAAGACCTACAGCCGCGCGCATTTTTATTCAAAATGTGCGAGTAAAGCGGCTTGCAATGTTACGGTGACAGCTATAAATTAATATGATAAAAAGAGTCAAGTTATTAGATCAAAATAATTAGACGCCGGGTCCGGTGATGGGAATCACCGTCGTGTATAGTCAAGATGCAGGCGCATTGGAGAATCTTGTCGCAGCGTCCGCGCAGACGCCTCACACACGATATGGGATTTACCTTAAAGCTGATACGTCGCTATCATACGCGCGGCCGCGATCTTGCTGCATCTCACGATCGTCACATCTGATGACGAAAGTGAAGCTTAGCTGACCAAGTCTACCAGCACGTGGTAGGCGGCATCGATATCAGCCTGTATCGCAGCCTCGACAGCCTTTTCGTCGTGAGCGCACAAGGCGGCGAACATCGACTGATGGTGTTCGTTGGCCTTCGTGTAATTGCCGGAATCATGCAGCATGTTGAAGTAGGGACTGACCTGCAGCCAAAGATTCTCGATAATATTGAGAATGCTTTCCGACCCTGCCGCCTGGTAAATCGAGAAATGGAATGCGTAATTTGCCCGCAGGTAGGATTTGATATCCCCGGAGGCATTGGCTTTTTCCAGTGCTTCCAGCAGGGAGCGGAGAGTTTCGAGTTCGGCGTCCTGGATGCGCTGGGCCGCCCACTTGCCGGCAAGTGCTTCGATCTCAATGCGAACATTCCGCAGATCCGTGAGCTTGGCTCGGCTTAACCGCGGTATGCCGATGGAGCGCCCGGAAACGACGGTCAGCGCATTGGCCGCCGTCAGTCGCCGCAAAGCTTCCCGCACCGGCATGGCGCTGACACCGAACGCATCCGCAAGACTTTGTACCGGGACCATCTCACCGGGAACAATGCCGCCTTCGAGTATCAGACTCGCAATCTGGCGATAGACACGGTCCTGCAGCGTCTCCTTGGAAAGCGGGAGAATCTCAACACCTGGTCTCCTGTAACCGGCTTCAGCCATTGCTCACCTTTTTCGCGGCGGTGCCCTTAAACGTGGAATGCAGCCTCCACTAAAGCGCGTCAAGCGTTTCTCCTTATCTAACAAATGTTATTCACGATCAATGGTATTTCATCATTGATCTTTGATCAAATGCTGATACGGTTGGTTGCAGGAACGGCAAGAGGGAGAGGAGCCCGCTTGGAGATGTTTTCCTGTATGAGGGAGGAATTATAATGGGTATTGGATCAATCGTCCGGCGTGCAGCCGCTTGCGCCTGCATTGCGTCAGGTATGGCCATGATCGGCCACGCTGACGCTGCAGAAAAACACAAGATTTTTCTCAGCATGAGCTTTATCGGCAATGACTGGCAGGCCGAGGCCGCCAATATGGTCAAAGCCATGGCCGCCCACAAGAATTACGCCGATAAGGTGGATCTCCAGGTCCAGGTTGCTGGCCCCAATGCCCAGCGCCAGATTCAGCAGATCAACGCCATGGTGCAGGCCGGCGCCGAAGCCATTGTAATTTTTCCAATTTCACCAACGGCGCTCAATCAGGTTGTCAAGAACGCCTGTGACAAGGGCGTTAAAGTATTTGCCTATGATGGCGAGATCACCGAACCCTGCGCTTATAATATTGCCATCGATCAGGAAGAGGCTGGCCGCGTGACAGCGGAATGGCTGGTCAAGAAGCTCAATGGCAAGGGCAATATCATTGCGATTACCGGCGTCCCGGGGACGTCGGTGGACAATCTTCGTACCAAGGCGGCCAAGGAAGTTTTCGCCAAACATCCTGACATCAAGATCGTTGGCGAAGCTGTCGGCATGTGGAGCCAGGCTGTCGCGCGCACCGAGCTTTCGAAGATCCTGGCGACCCGCAACTGGGATGATATTAATGGACTTTGGATGCAGGTCGGCTGCTTTACCGCCAATTCGATGCAGCTAGAAGCGGGCAAGAAGCCGGAACAGCTTCTCCCCTGCGCGGGCGAAGGTTCAAATGGCGGCCGTGTCCAGATGCTCCCCGCCGGAACCGAAGCGGAGGGTGCAACCTCGCCCTATGCGCCAATGGGTGCGCCACGTATCTCCTACGCTTCTCCGCCCTACTCTGGCGCGCTTGCGCTGAAACTTGCTGTCGATGCGATTGAGGGCAAGGATGTGCGGAAGAAGACCGTGCTACCCCTGCCTTTGGTCACAAATGATACGATCAAGCTCTGCCAGGAAGGAACGTGGCAGGAGATGAAAGACGGCTGCAACGCGTTCAAACCATCCATTGTTTCCAATCCAGGCTGGTTTGCTTCGATCTTCTCGGAAAAAACACCTGAAATCGGTCTCAATGCGGCATTGGTCGGCCAACCTGAAAACTGAGGGTATATTTGCGCGGAGCGTCTATCGTTCCGCGCAAGATGGCTAATCCCGATGAACTGAGCAGGACCGGTGGGATGAATTCAGCATTCGAACAATCCGCCATTGATGTCACCGATATTCGCAAGGCGTTCGGCGCCACGGTTGCAGTGGATGGCGTTTCTTTCAGCATCGAGCCTGGAAGTACCCATGCTTTGCTCGGCGAGAACGGTGCGGGCAAATCGACGATTGTCAAATTGCTATCGGGGCTTCTTCGTCCTGATGAGGGCCACATAGCCGTCTTCGGCCAAAGAGCGGCGCTGAATGCACCACGGGCAGCGCACGCTCTTGGCGTCCAGACTGCGTTTCAGGAAATGACGCTGGTCAAGGATCTGACGGTGCTCGACAATATGCTGATGCCCTATGCTCCGATGGGGCTTGCTGGCCTTATTCGCCGATCTTCGGCACGTCGCGCCATAACGCAGCACTTGCAGGAAATCGAATTTCCGGTGGATATCGATGCCGAAATCGGCACGCTCGATCTTGCCGTTCAACAGAAGATAGAAATCGCCCGTGCCCTCTATCGCAAGCCGCGGATTCTTCTGCTGGATGAACCAACATCGACACTGGCTGGCAGTGATGTCGAATGGCTTGGCCGGATCATTGCGAAACTGAAGGCGGCAGGTGCAACCATTGTTTTCATCACGCATCGGATGCGCGAGGTGCGCGCCTTCTGTGACACACTGACGATTTTGCGCAATGGCCGCCACATAACCACCTGTGCAGTCGCCTCCATCACCGACGGGCAAGTTATCGAAAGCATCGTCGGGCGATCCATCGCCCAAACCTTCCCCGCGCGGCCAACGAGCGAAGCCGCCTTTGGTGCTCCGGTGCTGGGTGTCCGCGACTTGCAGGCAGGCCACAAGCTGCGCGATGCCAGTTTCGATCTGCGAAAGGGCGAAATACTCGGCGTTGCTGGCTTGCAGGGCATGGGCCAACTCGACCTGTTCCTGGCCTGTTTCGGCATGACGCAAGTGACCCATGGCGATATCCTTGTCGATGGACGGAGAGTCAGGTTCGCTTCGCCCGCCGATGCGCTCAAGCCCAATATCGCCATTGGTCTGGTGCCGGAAGATCGAAAGACGGAAGGCCTGTTCCTGAAACTCAGCGGGACGCTCAACGCATCCTTGCCGGTCATCGACAGGTTCTCGCGATTTGGACTGATCCAGAGTGACCTTGAACGACAAGCCGTGCGCGCTGCCTTCGGCACTGTCGAGGTTGATCAGCGCGCGCTGTGGACCAGGGCAGGGGCTTTCTCGGGAGGTAACCAGCAGAAGATAGCAATAGCCAAATGGCTTGTCGCCCAGAGCCGTATCCTGCTGCTGTTTGATCCGACACGCGGTATCGATGTCGGCACCAAGCACGAACTCTATGTCATGATGCGTAATTTCACCGATGCCGGCGGCTCGATCCTGTTGCATTCGACCGAAATTCCCGAGCTCGTGCATTTATGTGACCGGGTTCTCGTCCTCTATGACGGGCGGATTGCAGCTTCGCTTTCGCGCGATCAACTGACTGAAGCCTCGATCATGCGGCCGGCACTTGGCCACGACAGCGCAGCAAAAGAGGCCGCAGAATGACGATGACGACCTCCACCGCAACAAGCCGCAATTGGGCTTCCCTGTTCAGCATGTCGCCGGAACGCCGCAGTGTACTCATCGCCATCGCTGTATTTCTTGGCTTGTTCGCTCTCGTGGATTTCGTCAGCACCGGCCCTCTCAGTTATTTCGACATTTCATTCCTGTCGAGCGGCGGCGCGACGTCGGCGATTGCGGCAATCGGTCAAACGATTGTCGTCCTATCCGGCGGGTTTGATCTGTCGGCGGGGGCGGTGATCTCGCTGGTCAATGTCGTGCTCGCCCAAAGCATGGACCCGGCGGCGGCTCAGACGAGTGTGTTGTACTGGACCTGCGTTGGCATTGGCGTTGGCATGCTGACCGGCGCTTTCAACGGCATTTTCATCGCATTCTTCCGCCTGCAGCCCATCGTGGTCACGCTCTCGACCATGTTCATCATCCAGGGTCTGACGTTGCTGGTAATGGACAAGCCCGGTGGTTTTGTCGCGCCTGATCTTGGTACTTTCTATCTTGGCGACGCCATACCGGGCTGGCTGCCAATGCCGCTTGTGGTCATCGGTGTGGTGCTTCTTGCCTGGCTCTGGCTGAAGAACACGCGCTTCGGCACAGCCATCTATGCGGTCGGCAGCGATCCGGACGCTGCCGCAGCAATTGGTGTGAGGGTCAAGCTCACCAAATTCCTGGTCTATGTCATTGCTGGCGGCTGCTATGGCCTGGCTGGTGTTTTCATCAGCGCGCAGACAGGCAGCGCCGATCCGCTGGTTGGCAATCCGTTGCTGCTTTCGATGTTCGCTGCCGTGGTCGTTGGTGGCACGCGTCTCGGTGGCGGGCGTGGCGGACCGCTTGGTACCGTCTTCGGCGCCTATATTCTGATGATGGTCGTGAACATTCTACTCGTTCTCAACGTGTCGGCCTATTATTCGACCATTGCTGAAGGAACCATCCTGCTCCTTGCTGTCCTGGCAGGATCGATTGCGTACAGTTCGACCCTTGCCCAGCAGTTGCGCAGCGCGCGGGCGCAATTCAGCGCATGGCGCCAAGGCTTGCTCCCGTCGCAACTTGATCGCACTGACCGGCGGATGAAGATGGCGTCGCGTGCCGAGGGCAAACCAGCAGAGTCGCCATTCCTGTCCCGCAATAGCGAGACGATCCGCTATGCGCTACCGGCCTATCTGTGTCTGCTGGCCGTGGTCATCGTCACCCAACTCTGGCTGGGCCGGGCAATCCTAAACCCGACCTATTGGAACTCGCTGGCTGTCCTGTCCACCTTCCTCACCATTCTGGCATTGGGGCAAGGTACGGTCATCCTGACGGGTGGTCTTGATCTCTCGGTTCCATGGACCATCGGCATAGCGGGCATCCTGCTGGCAGGCATCGTCAATGGCTCGGACGCGGCTCTCGTCTACGCTTTGCCCGCTGTTCTTCTCATCGCTTGCCTCATAGGTTTCATCAACGGAGTCGGTATCGTCGTACTCGGTATATCGCCCATCGTCATGACCCTGGCGATGAATGGCATCCTGCAGGGATTCGCCCTGGTCTATTCGCAAGGAACACCAGCGGGATTTTCATCGCCGATGCTCCGCTGGTTCATGACCGGCAAGATCTGGGCTGTTACGCCTGTAGTCCCTTTCATGGTGCTGTTTGTGATTGCCGCCGTGTTTTTGCTCGGCCGAACTGCCTTCGGGCGCAGGGTCTACGGCATTGGCAATGGATTGCGGGCAGCGCAGCTCTCGGGCATCGCCGTCGGACGCACGCTCATTCTGGTCTATGTTCTTTCCGGCTTGTGCGCCGGGCTCGTCGGGGTGCTGCTCACCGGCTTTTCTGGTCAGGCAAGTCTCGGTATGGGCGACGACTATCTGTTGCCATCGATCGCGGTGGTTGTGGTTGGTGGTGCATTGATCACCGGCGGACGTGGCCACTATCTCGGTATGCTGGGTGGAGTGTTGTTGCTCACCGCACTGCAAATGTTCCTGGCGGGAACGACGTTGCCTTATGCTACGCGGGCGATCCTCTTTGGTCTCGTGGTGCTTGGTGCGGTTATGGCGCTTCGTGAGAAGCGGTCTTAGGAAAGGACGAATGATGAACAAGATTGCTCCGGCATCTGCAGAAGAATTCTTGGGTGGTTTGCGCGATCAAAGAGTGCTGGTGACTGCTGGGGGCTCTGGCATCGGCTACGCAATTGCCGCAACGCTTTCAAGACTCGGCGCACGCGTCGCGATCTGCGATATATCCCAATCGCTACTGGACGAAGCGCAGAACAGCATTTCGCCGGCACACGCAACGCTAGCTGACGTGTCCCGCGAAGAAGATGTCGATCGGATGTTCGCAGAAGTTTTCTCCTCGCTGGGTGGTCTCGACGCGCTCATCAACAATGCGGGAATCGCAGGTCCGACTGGCGGAGTCGATGAGATCAGTGCGGAAGACTGGCGCCGTTGCATCGACATCTGCCTGACCGGGCAGTTCCTCTGCGCGCGGCGCGCGGTGCCGATGTTGAAGGCATCTGGAGGTGGCTCGATCGTCAATATGTCATCTGCTGCCGGCAAGCACGGCTATGCTTTTCGTACGCCATACTCTGCAGCGAAGTTCGGGGTCATCGGGTTTACCCAGAGTCTCGCCAAGGAACTTGGGCCACATGCAATCCGGGTCAACGCGATCCTGCCTGGTATCGTCGAGGGGCCGCGCATTGAAAACGTCATCAGCAACCGGGCCAAGCAATTGGGCATCTCGCACGAGGAAATGACCGAGCGCTACCTGGAGAATGTCTCGCTGCGACGGATGGTCAGCCCCTACGATGTCGCAACCATGGTTGCCTTTCTTCTCTCCAATGCGGGCATCAACATTTCGGGCCAGTCGCTTGGCGTCGACGGCAATGTCGAAACCCTGTGAGGAATTGCGATGCAAAAGACAGCGATCATCGGTAGCGGCTTCATCGGCAGAGCGTGGGCCATCAGCTTTGCCCGGGCAGGCTATCAGGTGAGCCTGTGGGATCAGGCGCCGGACGCCGTGGCGAAGGCACGCGGCTATATTGCCGATGTGCTCGCCGATCTTGAACGGAACGATCTGCTCAACGGCAATTCGCCGGAAACCGTGCTGTCGCGCATCGTTGCTGAAACGGACCTGGCGAAGGCGCTGAAGGGTGCAGTCCACATTCAAGAAAATACCCCGGAGGATCTTGAAATTAAGATCAAGGTTTTCTCGCTTCTTGACGAGGCTGCCGATGCGTCGGCCGTTATCGCCAGTTCGACTTCGGCCTTGCTGCCATCGAAATTCACCGAGCATTTGAAAAACCGCCAGCGTTGTCTGGTGGTCCACCCTATCAACCCGCCTTATCTCATTCCTGCGGCCGAAGTTGTTCCGGCGCCCTGGACCTCGGACGAGGTCGTGGAACGGACCCGCGCATTCTTGATTGCGGCGGGGCATGCGCCGTTGGTGATGAAACGCGAGCTCGATGGTTTCATCATGAACCGGATGCAAGGCGCGCTTCTCGAGGAAGCATTCCGCCTTGTGGCCGATGGTTATGCAACGGTCGAGGATGTCGATATCGGCATCCGCGACGGGCTTGCCTTGCGTTGGTCGTTCATGGGTCCGTTCGAAACAATCGATCTCAACGCGCCGGGCGGTGTGCGCGACTATGTCGAGCGCTACCAGATAATCTATGAGCGCCTGTTTCCGCAGATGCAGCGCCGTGTCGATTGGGCGGGCGATGTGCTGGAAACCGTTGAGGCAGGGCGTCGCGAGAAGCTGCCGCAGGATAAGCTGGTCGATCGCCAGGTTTGGCGTGACCGCCGCCTCATGGCGCTTGCGGCGCACAAAAAGAAATCAACGCAGGAGTTCGGGCAATGAGCGAGACGACACGAGTGACAAGCGGTTCGAGCACAAAGGGCAAGATCATCATCACGTGCGCCATTACCGGTGCGATCCATACGCCGACAATGTCGCCCTATCTACCGATCACGCCCGATGAGATCGCCCGGGAAGCGCTGGCAGCAGCAGAGGCGGGCGCCGCGATCCTGCACCTTCATGCGCGCGATCCTGAAACCGGCAAGCCGGACCAAACGCCGGAGGCCTTTGCAAAATTCCTGCCGCGTATCAAGCAGAACACCAATGCTGCGATCAACATCACCACCGGCGGCAGTCCTTACATGAAGGTTGAGGAGCGGGTAAAACCCGCCGCCACCTTCAAGCCAGAGGTGGCGTCGCTCAATATGGGTTCGATCAATTTCGGGCTCTACCACCTCGTCGACAAATACAGGGAGTTCAAGTTCGACTGGGAGAAGCCGCATCTGGAGGCCACCCGCGACCTGGTATTCCGCAACAGCTTCAAAGACATCGAGTATATTCTGACGACCTGTTATGACAACGGCACGCGATTTGAGTTCGAGTGTTACGACATCGCGCACCTCTATAATCTCGCGCATTTCGCCGATCGTGGATTGGTAAAGCCGCCATTCTTCGTGCAGTCGGTTTTTGGCCTTCTCGGAGCAATCGGCACGCACCCTGAAGATGTTGCGCATATGAAACGCACAGCGGACCGGCTTTTTGGCAGCAACTATCGCTGGTCGGTGCTCGGCGCGGGATCAAGCCAGCTTCGCATCGCTGCCCAGGCGGCGGCGCTGGGCGGCAACATCCGGGTTGGCCTTGAAGACAGTCTCTGGGCGGGCAAGGGCAAGCTGGCAAAGTCGAATGCCGAGCAGGTGCTGCTGGCGCGCAAGATCATCGAAGGGCTCGGTATGGAAGTGGCGACGCCGGATGATGCGCGAGAAATTCTGCAACTCAAAGGTGGCGACAAGGTCGCATTCTAGGAGGGATACGATGCTGCGTATCGAAGTTTTCAGCGAGGATCGCAATCAACTCGGCGAGGGTCCGCTATGGGATGTCGAGGAACAACGGCTGTACTGGATCGATTCCTACGCACCCGCGGTCTATTCCTGTGATGCCAGAGGCGACGACCGCAGAAGCTGGAACCTGCCCGAGCCAATTGGCTCCCTCGCATTGCGCGAGAAGGGCGGAGCCATCGTGGCATTGAGGAATGGGTTTCACGCACTGGGTTTCAAAACAGGTGCTGTGGAACTTTTGCAGGAAACCCATGCGGGCGAGCTTCGGCCTAGACTGAACGACGGAAAGGTAGACCGGCAAGGCCGCTTCGTTGCGGGGTCCATGGATTTTGAGGAGCGCGATCCCGTAGGCACTCTCTTTCGTTTGGATCCGGATCTCTCGCTGCATATCCTGGATACAGGCATCATTTGTTCGAACGGGCCTTGTTTCAGCCCCGATGGATCGACTCTTTATTTCGCCGACAGTCACAAGAAAGCGATCTACGCCTATAGTTATGACACCGCTTCCGGCAAGGTCGGGTCGCGGCGCGTGTTTACGAATTTCGACAATCTGCGCGGCTACCCCGATGGCGCGACTGTCGATGCGGAAGGATATGTCTGGAGCGTCGAGGTTTATTCCGGACGGCTCATTCGCTTTGATCCGAATGGTGTGATCGATCGCATTGTTGGTCTGCCGGTGCAGTCGACGACGAGCATCACCTTTGGCGGCCCCAACCTCGACATCGCGTTCGTCACGTCGATGGCACGGCCGTTCAACAATGAATATCACCGCGAGCGTGAAGCCGGCTGCATGTTTGCTGTCCATGGACTCGGCGTACGCGGTCTGCCGGAACCGCGTTTCAAGGGATGAGGGAGGAAACATGAAAATCGACGTGGTGGTGGACGTAAAGACCACGCTGGGCGAGGGCCCACTGTGGGACGTCGAACAACAGCGGCTTTACTGGATCGACAGCTTTGACGGCCGCGTGTTTCGCGCCACGGCCGATGGCAGGGAAATCCGCTGTTGGGATGTCCCGATGAAGATCGGCTCGATGGCGCTGCGCAAGGACGGAAATGGCGCCATCGTGTCCTTGGCGCGCGGGTTTCATCTTCTGGATTTCAAGACAGGCGACATCGAACTCATCCATGATCCTGAACCGGACAAGTCCGAAAATCGCATCAATGACGGCAAGGTCGACAAGCAGGGCAGGTTTGTTGCGGGTTCAATGGACACGATGGAAAGTGGTCCGAACGGCGCGCTCTATAGGGTTGATGCGGATTTGAGCGTGCACAAGCTCGATGATGATATCATCGTTTCGAATGGCCCATGCTGGAGCCCCGATGGAAGCCTCTTCTATTTCGCGGATTCGTGGTCGGGCGAAATCTGGGTCTATGATTACGACCAGGCTACGGGCAACGTGTCCAATCGCCGGACCTTTGCCAAGATCGATACATCGACGGGAGGTGCCGCCGACGGCTCAACGGTCGACGCGGAAGGCTGCCTGTGGAATGCACAAGTTTATGATGGCAAGGTCGTCCGCTACTGGCCCGATGGGACAGTGGACCGTGTCATTGATATGCCGGTCAAAAAGGTCACCAGTATCATGTTCGGTGGTCCGGACCTGGACATCATCTATGTGACATCCATGGCAAAGCCACCCCTACCACGGTTTCCGGGAGATGGCGTCCTGCGCGGCAGCCTTTTTGCGATCACGGGTCTTGGCATCAAGGGTATCCCCGAGCCACGGTTCGCAGGATGAGCATCCGGCCAAAGCAATCGTGTAGAGTGCAGCGCAGACCTGAATTGCACGCAGCATCGATAATCTGCTGAGAGACCGCGCCTCCAACACGAGGAATTGACCCGACCTCAAATGTCGTCGATGTAACACTGCGCCGTTGTCCCGCAGACGAAAACGGCCATAATGCTAAAGCAGCCATATATGGCAAGAATAGCAAAGCAACGAGAGTGCCGTTATGAGTCAGACGGAATTTAGCGGAGACATCTCATCCGATGCGAGCGATCCCTACGCGCGCAAAGCTCAGACTTTCCCCCGTCTGGATGAAGAGATGATGGACCGGGTTTCGTCATTTGGGTCCGATATCGAGGCAGCCAAAGGCACGATTTTGTTCAGCCGCGGCGAACGCCAGACGGATTTCTTTTTGATAAAGTCGGGCTCGATCGAGATACTCGATCTCGGTGGCGATGGTTTACCAAGGGTACTGGCCGTGCAAGGTGAACGAGAGTTCACCGGAGAACTCGATCTGTTCAATAGTCGCGAGAATCTGGTGACGGCTCGGGCGGGCGAAGATTCGCGTCTTGTCCGCGTGGAGCGCAGTTCTTTCCTGCGGATGATGTCGGCGGAGCCGGATATCGGTGAAATCATAACACGGGCACTGATCCTTCGCCGTGTCGGTTTTATCAAACACGGTCAGGCTGGCGTCGTGCTGATAGGTCCGAGCCACGCCGCCGACACATTGAGATTGCAGCGTTTTCTCACCCGTAATGGCTATCCGCACAGGCTGGTCGATTCAGATGTCGATCCGCACGCAAAAGAAATGGTCACGGCGTTGAAGATTTGCTCGCTGTCGCTACCCGTCATTGTTCCGCCGGGAAAAGCTGTCCTGCAAAATCCCACAACAGGACAACTCGCGGACGTTTTAGGGCTGACGGAACTCATTGATCCGAACGAGATTTATGATGTTCTGGTTGTCGGCGCCGGCCCTGCGGGTCTCGCATCCGCGGTCTACGCCGCATCCGAGGGATTAAAAACGATCGTTATCGAAGGGGTTGCCCCAGGCGGACAAGCGGGTACGAGTTCGAAAATCGAGAATTATCTCGGATTTCCGACTGGAATATCGGGACAGGCATTGGCTGGCCGGGCACAGGTTCAGGCCCAGAAGTTTGGGGCGCGTCTTGCCATCTCCCGCATGGCTATATCCGTGGATTGCGGCAAGCTGCCTTATCGAGTCATGCTCGACGATGGCCAAACCGTCTTGGCCCGAGCGATTGTCGTTGCCACCGGAGCCCGTTACCGCAAGCCGGAGCTATTGAATTACGAACGCTTCGAGGGTCAAGGCATTCACTATGCGGCCACGGCGATGGAAGCCCAGCTATGCCAGGAACAGGAGGTGATTGTCGTTGGTGGCGGCAATTCGGCCGGACAAGCGGCGATGTTCCTGTCTCATTCAGTCAAGCATCTGCACATTCTGGTGCGAGGGCCCGGCTTAAAAGAGACGATGTCTGACTATCTGATCCAACGCATTGAAAAATCACAGCGGATATCGTTGCACCCCCATACTGAAATTGCTGCGATCGACGGTGATCGATACTTGAACACGGTGACATGGATCAACCGTATGACCGGAGTGAGAGAGATACGAGCCATCTCGAATATTTTCATGATGATTGGTGCTTCTCCAAATACGGAATGGCTGAACGGTTGTGTCAAACTGGACAAGTCCGGTTTCATCGAGACTGGCATCATGGCGGGTGTTGTTACGAGCGGATCGCCCTTTGAAACCTCGGCTCCTGGCATATTCGCCGTAGGCGATGTCCGTGCGGGCTCCGTCAAACGCGTCGCCTCGGGTGTGGGTGAGGGGTCGGTGGTGGTGCAAGCCATTCACCAATACCTGAAGCAGATACCCAGCCACGCCCAGTAAATGAGCCCAATTTTTGTCGATCGAACTGCTTTAGAACGTCACTTGAGTGATGATCTTTGCACGTCGTTGCGTTGGAACGGGTGCTGTTTCTTGGGGCAGGCGGAAGGTGCGTCTGGCAGCTAGTCGGGATGAGCCTGGGATCGCCGCTTCTGCGGCCGCCACGTCTTCGGGCTTGACGATCAAGTCCTTGCAAGCGCCGGTTTCATCCCACAGTCTTTTGGCGACCACGCTATCAACAGCTGTCGTGATCGCACCTCCGGCAAGGTCGTTAGGCTGTACACGTTTTTCCGCTATCAAACCATGAATTGCTTCGCCCAAAATTTCGGCTGAATCGCGGAACGTCACATCCCGGACCTGGTCGAAGCGCGGGTTGTCTTCACCATCAACGATGCAGTGACGGGCAGTAAATATCCAGTCATGGATCATGTACGCCGGTGCATAGCCCCAAGGCGACAAGCCTTTGAACACTTGCGCGATCTTGGGGATGGAACCTCCATCCGTATACATTAGGCCAGGGCGAATAACTGAGCCGGGACTTTGGGGATCGGAACGCCGGAATATAAGAGGGTCGCTGGGATCTGGCACGAAAAGGAACTTTCCATCGCCGCTTGATCCTCCTTCATCGACCCACATGACAAAAAGGCTGCCGCTGAAAGATCCGGAAGGAAGTTTGGAATAGTCCACGGAAACGCAAGCGCTCAGAGCTACAACTGATCCCAGCCAAACCATGACCCGAAAGAACATAGGCATACTTCCCGTGTTATCTATTACCTCTTCGATATTCCGCCTGTGGGGTGCGAGCTTTGACTCACGACTTTTCGGCTGAGTCGTCCTCATCGCCAGAATCGCTATCGCTCTCATTCAACGCCGCCGCAATTTGTCCGGCGGTTACCCTTTCACGCATCGTTGGCTTAGATCCGCGTTCAGCGCTGTCTCTAAATTCGAGACTGATTTCACGGTTGGCGGCCACAGCTGCGATGAGATCGGGATCGCGCATGCCTCGGTCAAAAAACATCATGACGGTCCGTGCCAGGCGGTTGGCGCGATGATCGGTCTTTGGCGACCTCTTGAGCAGTGCCGAAGCTTGCGCAAAGGCATGCTCCATTATCTGCCAATCAGCCGACGAATACGTCAGTCGTTCCGTTCGAGAAAAAGGCATGGTTCCCCCAAAAGTCCAGCCGCCTCTTCACGTAATCAGATGATCACGGGCATTTCAACGGGTATCTCTTCACCGAGAATGCGTGGCACTGGAAATCCCTATCTCGCGGGATCGAGTGGCTTTTGATTCCACCTTCTTATAACGGGCTCAGTGAGATCGTGTTCATAACCGAGTATATTTATGCTTGTCGTATCCAAGACGAAGAGCGCGCCAGCTTCAGGTGGTAAACCAAGCCAGCGCGCCGCAAGGACCCTCAAGAAATGAGAGCTCGAAAATACCAGAACCGTGCCATCGGTTTGACGGAGCTGGCGGACAATCAGGTCCGCTCGTGCACCCACATCGGAGGCCAGCTCGCCCTGCGGGCAACCGTCTCGAAAAAGACGCCATCCGGGGCGTTCGGCGAGGATCTGCTTCGTCGTCAATCCCTCGTAAGCCCCGTAATCCCATTCTGCCAATTCGGCCTTCGTTATGGCCTGTGAGCCAAATCCGGCAAGTGCGCAAGTTTTCGAAGCACGTTGTGATGGACTCGACCAAACAGCTGAAAAAGTTAGGCCCGCCAGACGGTCAGCGATCTGGCGAGCGGCCTCTTCACCAGCGGGTGTCAGCGGTATGTCTGTACGCCCCGTATGCCTGCCGGAGGCACTCCATTCTGTTTCTCCATGTCGAACAAGATAGATCTCCGGAAGAGCATTGCTCATATGGACCCCTTTCGATAGTGCACGGCGAACCAGGCTGTGGCCAAGCAGTGATTTCTAACGGATCTGCTCAATGTATTTGGCGTGGAACCGTACATAACCAACCTCGGTCTGCTTGAGCTGCGTTTCAATCAGCGCATGGAATTCCGGCAACCGGTAAAAAGGCACGCTCGGATAAGCGTGGTGCTCGGCATGATATGGCATGTTCCATGCGAGCTTGCGGACCAGCCAATTCGTGGCGGTGGTCCTGCTGTTTTCAAGCATGTTGGCGACATAGGGGCAGCGGCCATGTTCGGCCAGAAGGTAAAGGCGCAGGAAAGGTTGCCCCAATATCGCCGGCAGGGCCCAGACATATACGAGAATTGCCGTCTGCAGATAAATGGAAAGACCGATCACTACGGCATAGCCAACGATCATGATCCGTGCCTCTGTGCGGACTTTCCCGTGACCTTTTGCCGGCACGAATGTATCGCTGCAATGCCCCGAAGCGTTTATTGCAAGCGTCTTGATGTGGCTCCACCAAACAGGAATGCCGGACAGGTGTACGAAATACTGCCGTAAGGATTCTGGCTTTGGAGACATTAGCTCAGGATCGTTCTCGGGATCCTGAGTAAAGCGGTGATGGGCTAAATGAAAATAACGAAACCAGTCCGATGGCAGCACAATCATGACGCTGCACACGCGCGCCACGCTATCGTTTAACCACTGCGTTTTGAAAGGAGTACGGTGGATGGACTCATGCAGAAGAGTAAACAGGAACACGATCAGAATGCCCTGCGGTATCATCAAGAGCGGCCACAGGGGGGTGCGCACAGCGATCAGCCATCCGAGAAGAATGATTGCGCCCCAATGGACGGCGAGTTGAAGCAGACCCGCAAGGTCTGATTTGGAGGTCAGACGATTGCGCTCCTCCGATGTCAACGACGCAATAATGGTCCGGTGATCCATTGGGCTTACCTGGCGGATGATAATCGAACGAGGCAATCTTATACAACTTCCCACTCTTTGTGACACCTCGCGGGAGGTGAATTATAGGAGTGCCAAGGCAATGCCGATGAGCTTCCCGGGTGATTCGACCATGGGGCGAACTCCAACAGCCGAGAGTCCGGTATTGGTGCCGCCACTAATACGCCTTCGCATCTTTCTTGACGATTTCAGTTCCGCTTCATGCCGGCCTAATTTTGTGCTCAGCCACGACTGATAAAAACCCTACACGAGTTTTGCAGAGCCGATCTATCGGAGGCTTTTCACCCTGCCGATCGGAAAGTGCAGGGCTCCTGCCTGATAGATTTGTTAGCAAATGGAAGACGCATAAAAAACCAAGCAATACAACGAAGGTAATCGGCATGGCTCATATCGTGCTTATTAATCCGCGTTTTGAAGCGTCGTATTGGGGGCTGGAACATGCCCTGCCGCTTTTCGATGCAAAGGCCAATTTGCCGGTAGCCTGCCTGCCGTTGCTGGCCGCGCTTACGCCGCCCGAGCACACGATCACGCTTATCGACGAGAACGTCGAAACCATCGACTATGATCTGTGTGCCAGTGCCGATATCGTTGGCCTCACGGGTATGATCGTCCAACGGTTCCGCATGAAGGAGATCCTTTGCGAATTGAAGCAGCGTAACTGCTTCGTCGTTATTGGTGGCCCATGGATCACGGTGCAGGAGACTTACTTCGGGGATCTCGTTGATGTCGCCTTTATCGGCGAGGCCGAAGAAACGTGGCCGCGGTTCCTCCTGGAATGGGCCGAGCAGCGGCATGTGCGCCGCTACGAGCAGACTGATAAAACTGATATGAGCACGATTCCGGTGCCGCGCTTCGATCTTTTGAAGATGCATGAGTATGCCGTCGGCAGCATCCAGTTTTCTCGTGGCTGCCCTTTTACCTGCGAGTTCTGCGATATCATCGTTGTGTTCGGCCGAAGGCCCCGCATCAAGACTGGCCGGCAGATCCTCGCGGAGATGGAAGCTTTGCTGGCGACTGGCATGGATACGGCCTTTATCGTTGACGACAACCTGATTGGCAACAAGAAGGCGATCAAGGAGGTATTGCGCGAGGTCATTGCATGGCAGGTCGAGCACGATTATCCGATGACCTTTGTCACCGAGGCTTCAATCGACCTCGCCGACGATCCGGAACTGATGGAACTGATGGTCGACACCAATATTCGCGTGGTCTTCATCGGCATCGAGACGCCGAACGAGGCTGCGTTGCGGGAGACCAAGAAGCTGCAGAATGTGCGCAAGGGAGCGACTATGCTGGAGAGGGTCCACACTATTCAACGGGCCGGTTTGGAAGTCTGGTGCGGCATGATCCTCGGCTTTGACAGTGACGACGCCTCGATTTTCGACGCTCAACGGGCCTTCATCAAGGAGGCGCGCATCGTCAACGCCATGGTCGGCATGTTGGCGGCGATCCCAAAGACCCCGCTCTATACCCGGCTGCTCAAGGAAGGGCGACTTGATCCCGCTGATCAGCAACCTTTTGGTACCAATGTCATTCCGCTCAATATCAGCCGTGAGGCACTACGCGATGGCTATCTTGCCGTCATGGACGACCTTCACAAACCACAGGCCTATTTCGATCGGCTCGACGCACTTTATCTCGAAGAGCGCATCGAGCCTGAACGCACGCGGCTGCGGCATCTGCGCCGCCATCCGTTGCAGTTTGCCAAACTCAACCTTTTGTGGATGTTCGAGGCGCTCGGGATTTTCCTGCGGTTGATGCGCAGGGTTCCGGACAAGGAATTGCGCCGTATCTATCGCCAGCGGCTATGGACGATGCTCAAACGCCGGCGCTCCCCCGTCGTGATGCAAATCTACGCGATCAAATGCGCCATGCATTTTCATGCACATACGATGATCTCACAGATGCAATCGGGACAGATCGTCAATTCATTCTGAAACCGACGATTCTGGTCCCGCCTCACTTGGCAATACCACAATCAGCGCTGAAATTTCTCATAGCACAGCCCAGTGGTCATGCTGCTTATGTTTGAATTTTGCAACGAGTGGTCTGCTTGAACCTGTCCTTCGAGGCCGGGGTGGCCGGCGAATGTCAATATTCACGCACTCGGCGGTTCGATTCTACGGATGAACTCAAACAGCAGAAGGATCCCGCCGCTTTATGCGGCGGGCCCTGCAAGCAATTGCCCCGGCGCCGTGTTTAGGCGTGAGCGTGGGGGTGATGAACGTCCCAGACTGCCCAAGCCGATACGGCGACGACGAGCAGTCCAAGAATCACATGAGTCCACATTGCGTTCACGTTGGCTGTAAAACTGAGCACCCAAGGGGATGCAATCAGCCAGATACCAAGCACCAGGTTTGCCCATTCCTCCCATTCGGCAAATGCTGAAATCGCCGCAATCGTCAGAGCACCGAGCACGATGCCAACGACCCATGCGTTCCAGGTCGGCGTGGTTTCAGCCATATAGCCGAAGAACCAAGGGGAGATGAACAAGCATACCGCCAGGACCAGGTTGGCCCAATCCTGAGTCTTCTTTCCTTCCATCAGAGTGTTTGCCATGACAACCTCCAAGTACGAAGCGTAACCAAAGCACCACTGTTCGCGTGCTTTGCACGCTTTGAAATAAAAATAATTACGGCCAAAACATTATTCAAGAGGTTGCACCAAGGGGCGCCCTATTGCCGAGGGTATATCCTTGCACGTCATTGTGATGCGCAGACTTCGCAACAAGACCCAGTCAGCTGAAGATCATTTGTTCTTGAAGCGCGCTGCTTCTTCAGATCCACCCGTCGCATCGCCGGCGCTGTAGGAGTGCGCGCCTGAACCTGCGAGCTTCCCACGGTCGACGATCAGATACTCTTCGCGAATAGGCCGGCCTTCGAACCAGCATTCAAGAATTTCTCGTGTTCCAGCCGCGTAGCGTGCCTGGGCCGACAACGACGTTCCGGAGATGTGCGGCGTCATTCCGTGATGGGGCATAGTCCGCCACGGGTGATCTTTTGGTGCGGGCTGCGGGAACCAGACATCCCCCGCATAGCCCGCCAGCTGGCCGCTTTCCAGTGCTCTGGCAACAGCGTCGCGATCGCAAATCTTGCCGCGGGCAGTATTCACCAGATAGGCGCCGCGTTTCATCTTCGAGAGCATTTTCTCGTTGAACAGGTTTTCCGTTTCCGGATGAAGCGGGCAGTTAATGGTCACGACATCGCAAACCTTTATCATGTCCTCGACAGTGTCATGCCATGTCACGTTAAGCTCCGTTTCGACGGCGTCCGGAAGCCGGTGCCGGTCATGATAGTGAAGATGCATGTCAAAGGGCTTGAGACGGCGCAGCACAGCCAGACCGATACGCCCGGCCGCGACCGTTCCGACGTGCATCCCCTCGACGTCATAGGAGCGGGCGACACAATCAGCGATGTTCCAGCCGCCTTTGACCACCCATTGATAGGAGGGAATGTAGTTTCTAACCAATCCGAGGATCATCATGACAACGTGTTCGGAGACACTGATGGAATTGCAATAGGTGACTTCCGCGACGGTAATGCCGCGGTCGATCGCGGCCTGAAGATCGACGTGGTCCGATCCGATTCCCGCCGTGAGCGCCAATTTGAGCTTCGGTGCCTTGGCAATGCGCTCTGCAGTTAAATAGGCTGGCCAGAATGGCTGCGAGATGACGATTTCAGCGTCATGCAGTTCCTTCTCGAACACTGAGTCCGGACCATCTTTGTCGGAGGTGACGACAAACGTGTGGCCAAGCGATTCAAGATATTTTCGCAGACCCAGCTCACCCGAAACGCTGCCGAGCAACGTTCCGGGTTGAAAGTCGGTGGCCTCCGGTGAAGGGAGCGTCTGGCCGCCAGGATAGTGGTCTATTTTTGGAAGGCCGTCGCGCGCATAGGATTTTGGATATCCGTCGACCGGATCGTCATAAAGAACACAGATTATTTTGGCCATGGTCGTTTCCTTTCCGATGCCGGACAATAAAAAACACACCTGACAAAGCCTGTGGCAAAGCCAGTTACATGGATCGTCAGAGGTGAGCGAGAGGTTCTCAGATCGAGCCCGAGAGACCCCGGCTCCTTATGTTTCCTCGTTCGGAGGTTGCCGCATTCCGCAGGCTGGTCTCACCGAACGTTGGAATTCTCTCACGATAGGCGGATGTGTTCAAATCACTTCGTAAATCGAAGGAGGGGCGGCTTCAGCGGTTGGCCCGAAGCAATGCAGAACTGGTCGAAATCGCCGTGGAGATGAGCGCGCGCCACGGACGCCGTGCCGCAACGTGTAACGAGGCGCGCGCAAACTACGGCGAGGGTTTCTTCTTCGAGATCGTCGAGCGCAAAGGCTATAAGGGTTATGGCGCCCCCAATGCCATCTTTCGCATCGCAGCCCAAAAACGCTATACCAGTCCACAAGGCATGCCAAAAAAGCGCAAGGAAAATACACCCCCATCGGCGTTTTCAAAGGAACGGCTATGGGTAGCTATTTACCAGTAAAATAAAAACGGAAGCTCTTGCGTCAATTGCGGGCCTTTCGCCTGTCTGCCGGAGCGAAGCTGCCAGACAGCCTTGGCGGAACACGAACTCGTTCGCGTTTTGCCGGATTGGACAGCCGGCACTGTAACAACATCCATTTTGACCACCCATCGGCGCGGACAGCTTCCCAGTGTGCGCGCAGTTGTTGAATTTTTAGCCAAGGGCCTTCGGAAATGATGGCGTGACATTGTGATGTAGGTCGCCCCGGCGACCTGCGTCAATCAGTGCATTGTAAAGCATCAAGGCTACTCCTACATCAGGGGTAGTCAACGCGGTTCTCCTCCCATTTTGCCGCGTTGGCTGTTCCCCTCTGGAGGTTTTTGACCTTCACAATTAGGCCGGGCTTTTTAGTCCGGCTCTTTTTTTGGCGTTGGGTGCGTCTGCTCCAGTTCTAATTGAGCTGGCGCGGGTAAACACCGGCCTCTAGGTCACTCAAGCTACATAAACGCCTTGGGTGCAAAACTTGCCATCAGGCCCTGATATGGTTTCGACAGAGGTGTAGCGTAAGCGCCGCGCTTGCTGGTGGTCAGGCCCAAGCATATAAGGCTCTCTGCAAGTTTCACAGCCGCACTCACCCCATCGATCACTGGAACGCCATACTCGGCCTGCAGGTCACGTGCGAGATCTGCCATGCCGGCGCAGCCCAGGACAATTGCTTCCGCACCGTCTTCCGCGAGGGCCTTTTCGATCTCGGTGCGCAGTTTTAGGACTGCGTCAGAGGTTGGATCATCAAGTGAAAGCACCGGAATATTGGCGGCACGCACCGTCGCGCGGTCCGCCATGCCGTAGCGGTAAACCAAGCCCTTCACCGGTGTAATCGATCTCTCGAGCGTAGTGACAACCGAGAAACGCTGGGCAACGAGAGCAGCGGTAGCGACCGCGGCTTCGCAAATACCCAGAACCGGAATCGACGCCATCGCGCGCGCGGCATCGAGGCCCGTATCATCGAAGCAGGCGATGATTGCAGCCTGCGCACCTGCTGTCTGTCCTTCTGCAATTTCCATCAGGAGCCCGGGAACAGCGAAGACTTCATCATAATAACCTTCGATAGAAACCGGCCCCATCTTCGATGTCTTGGCGATGATCTCGGTTGCTGGCGCGGCGACAAATTGTGCGGCAGCTTCGATCGTCTCTGTCATGCTCGCCGTGGTATTGGGATTGACAACCAGAATGCGCATTGAGGATCTCATATTATACGGGCGCGCCGGCGGCCAACCAATACGATAGCTGCCAATGCCACAATAATGACGAGGAACGAAAATCCTGTCGTCACAGTACCCAGAGCGTAGAGCACTGGTGTCGTGACGTTGGTTGTCATGCCATAAATCTCGAGTGGCAGCGTGTTGAAAGTGCCGGACGTCATCAGGGTTCGCGCGAATTCATCATAGGAGAGAGTGAAGCCAAAGAGACCGACGCCAATGAGACTTGGAGCGATCATGGGCAGGACGACATAACGAAACGTCTGCCACGATGTGGCACCCAGATCGCGGGCGGCTTCCTCGTAAGCAGGCGAGAAACGATTGAACACCGCAAACATGATGAGAACGCCAAAGGGGAGGGTCCAGGTGAGATGCGCACCGAGGCCGGAAGAATACCATGCGGGGCGAATGCCGAGCACTTGAAAGAACAGACCTATGCCGAGACTAATCAGAATCGACGGTACGACGAGACTTGAAATCGCCAGATAGAACAGAAAAGTGGAGCCCTTGAACTTGCGGCGGAACGCAAGGCCCGCCAGCAGTGAAACGACCACAGTGATTGTCGTGGTCATCAGCCCGAGGATCATCGAGCGACGGAACGAGCCCCCGAAATCGCCGACAGCCTGCTGCTCGAAGAGATTCACGAACCAATGTACGGAACTGCCGTTCATCGGGAAAGTGAGGCCGCCTGATGGACCCTGAAACGACAGGATGAAAATTGTCGAGAGCGGACCATAGAGGAACAGCACAAACAGCGTGAAGAAGAACGCCAGGATATAAAATTCGCGGGAGCGTTTCTCGGTGTGCATGTCAAAGCTCCTTGCGAATATCGACGACGCGCAGGATGGCGGCGACAATCAGCAGAACGACGATCAGCAGGATCACCGCATTGGCCGCAGCCGCCGGATATTGCAGCAGAGAAATCTGGTTCGCCATCATCAAGCCGACCGAGGCGCTTTGACCGCCCGACATGAAACGAACGGTGATGAAATCGCCCATGACAAGGGTCACAACGAATATCGACCCGATCGCGATGCCGGGCTTTGCCAGCGGAATGATGACGTTTGTGAGGATCTGGAAACCGGATGCTCCCGCGTCGCGCGCAGCTTCGATCAGCGAACGATCGATGCGCATTAGCGTGTTGAAGATCGGGGTGACCATGAACAGGGTGTAGAGGTGTACCATGGCGAGGACGACGGCGAACTCGGAAAACAGCAGGAATTCCAGTGGTTTCGGAACGATGCCAAGCTCGATTAGCGATGAGTTGATCAGGCCGTTGCGGCCGAGGAACGGCACCCACGAGATCATTCGAATTATATTCGAGGTTAGGAACGGCACGGTGCAGACGAGGAAAAGCACCATCTGCATGGTTACCGAGCGGATATGGAACGCCAGGAAATAGGCGACCCAGAAGCCAATGACCATCGTCAGCACCCAGACAATGACGGTGAATTTGATCGTGTTGAGATAGGTTTTCCAGGTCACCCATGAGCCAAGGGTTTCCGTATAGTTGAAGGTGACAAAATCTGGATAAATCCGGACGCTGTCATAATCCCAAAAGCTGACCATTCCGATGGTGAGGATGGGAAGCAACAGGAATACGCCGAGAAGGACCGCGAGCGGAGTTGCCTGAAGATAGGCTGTAAGACGCGATCCGCCGTCGCGACGGATCTTGTGGGATACGTTCGGTTGCACGGTTGTGCCTTCCGAAACTGCAGTCGCGCTGTCCGTTGCGATCATGGCCACGTCGATATCCCTTTTGGCAGAAGTTTGGCCGCCCTTCGAAAAGGGCAGCCAATTTATCCTGATCAGGCGGCGATGAATTCGTTCCACTTGCGGACCATGTAGCGGTCCTCGTCCATGACGGAGTTCCAGCAGGCGACCGCACCCATGCGGGCCTCGAACGCACCGCCGTCACGCACAGCGCCGGCCTTTTCCATGACCTTGCCATCCGGCGCGACGATATCGCCGGTCGCCGCTTTGCCTTCCATCCAATAACCCCATTCGTCGGCGGTCATGAATTTCTTGGCAGTTTCCGGCGCCGCGGAATAATAGCCCTGACGGTTGAGATAAGCGCCTACCCAGCCGGAGAGATACCAGTTGATGTATTCATAGGCGGCATCGAGCTCGATACCACTCAGATGTTTGGCAAGGCCGAGACCACCACCCCAGGCGCGATACCCTTCCTTCAGCGGTTGATACTTGCAGGCGATGCCCTTGGAGCGCACGGCAGCTACCGCTGGCGACCACATCGACTGGATGACAACTTCACCCGATGCCATCAGGTTTACACTTTCATCGAACGTCTTCCAGAACGAACGGAACTGGCCATCGCCCTTGGCCTTGATCAGGAATGCGACTGTCTTGTCGATTTCTTCCTTGGTCATATTGCCTTTGTCGCCATATTTGACCACTCCCATGGCTTCGCAGATCATCGCTGCGTCCATGATACCGATCGACGGAATGTTGATGATCGACGCTTTGCCTTTATAGGCAGGGTCCATGATGTCTGCCCAAGTCGTGATATCGCGGCCGACAAGGTCCGGACGGATGCCGAGTGTGTCGGCATTATAAATCGTCGGGATGAGCGTCAGCCAGTTGGTCGGGGCGGAAGCAAACTTGACCGAATCGGCACTTTCGACGAAGCCGACCGTGTGCGGTGCGGTGCCTTGGGCGATCTTGCTTTCCGGCGTCAGCTTGCCTGTGATGAAGAGTGGGGCGATCTTGTCGAAATACTTCATTTTCGACACGTCCATCGGTTGCATCACGCCCGCGGGAAATACCTTCTTGGCGATCCAGTATTCGATGTCGGCAATGTCGTAGCTGTCCGGCTGCGTTACGGCACGCTGCGTGACCGCATCGGAATCGAGTGCCGTCATCTGCAGCGTAAAGCCGAGATCCTCCTTCACCTTGTTCGCGACGTCGTTGAGATTGGAAACCCCGGTGCCGAACTGCCGCAGTGTTACATTCTTGATATTCTGCGCCCAGATGGTCGGAAAGCCAGTGATCGCGCCCGAACCGGCCGCAAGACCAGCCGCCGCGGCGCCCGTCTTTAGAAACGTACGACGGCTCACGCCTGGTCTGTGTTTGGTTGTGTCTGTCATGATCAATTCCCCTTGTTGTTGATTTGTTTGTTCAAGAGTCGAGACGGCCGAGAATAATGGCGTCATTGGTGTCCCAAGCGAGTGGGATGGCATCGCCCACTGAGACGGGCTTATCAAAGAAGGCCTGATCGCTAACGATCACGGTGAAATCATCGATCCCTGCGCCAGCGACCGAAAGTTTCACCGATGAGCCGCGATATTCGAGATTGGAGATTATCCCGGTGAAGCCGAAACCTGGAGCTGGCGTATCACTGATGCGAACGCGGTCAGTGCGGATAGCGATGTCGATTGGCGCGCCGACTTCGGCGCTCCCGGCGGCGCTCAATGAAATTCCGCCAGGAAGTTCGAAAGCAACGAGTTTGGACTTATTTGTCGTAACGCGGCCGGAAATCACGTTGTGATCACCCATGAAACGCGCAACGAATGCTGTCGCCGGGCGCTCGAACACGTCGCGTGGATGCGCGGCCTGTTCAATTTTCCCGTCGTTCATAACGACGATCAGATCGGCAAGTGCCATAGCCTCTTCCTGGCTGTGGGTCACATGCACGAATGAAATGCCTAAGCTGGTCTGGAGTTTCTTCAGTTCCGCGCGCATGCGTATCTTGAGGAAAGGGTCGAGTGCCGAGAGCGGCTCGTCGAGCAGAAGCGCTTCCGGATCGGTGATCAATGCACGCGCAAGTGCGACGCGCTGCTGCTGGCCACCGGAAAGTTGCGCAGGACGCCGCTTTGCATAGCCGTCCATTTGCATGAGCTTGAGCATTTCGAGCGCCTTGGCACGGCGCTGTTCCTTGTCGACGCCCTTCATCTTCAGGCTGAAACCGACATTGTCGATCAAGTCGAGATGCGGGAACAGCGCATAGGACTGGAACATCATCGCCGTTCCACGCTTCGCCGGTGGGAAATCGGTAACAACAGTGTTGCCGAGGCGAATGTCGCCGCTTGAGATTGTCTCATGCCCGGCAATCATGCGGAGGGTCGATGTCTTGCCGCATCCGGATGGGCCCAGAAGACAGCAATAGGTCCCCGCTGGTATCTTGAGGCTGATTGTGTCCACGGCCGTCGTGGTGCCGTATATTTTCGAAACTGAAACAATATCGATTTCGGCGGCTTTGTTCATGCAGCTTTCCCCTTCTGCTTGAAAAGAGCTCTGCATATATCGTGCCAGTTGGCGCAGGCCGCGCTAAGTTACTGGAATGGTTCGATCAACGGTTGTGAGTTGGTTTACGTAAATTTCTCGATCAGTGGTGCGATGCACAAAATCAACTCATGTTTTCAATCTGCGCCCAAATTGTATGCAATCAACGGCATGATGATGTGCAATATACTGGATGTTCTTATGGGCAAATCAGGTTACAAGAGGCAATCACAGGCTGGAATTATGGAGTCATTGAACACCTTGCTTGCTACAGACGATGCGCAGAGCGACAAAGCGCGCGCTATCCGAGATGCGCTCTATGCGGCAATTGTCGAGCGACGGCTTGCGCCTGGCGCAAAGCTGGTCGAGGCGGAAGTCAGCGAGTTGTTCAATGTCAGCCGGACTATTGTCCGTGCATCACTGCAGATGCTGGCTTTCGAAGGGCTGGTACGACTCGAGCGCAATCGAGGGGCATGGGTATCCTATCCCACACCGGAAGAGGCCCGGCAAATCTTTGACGCACGGCGTATGATCGAACCCGGGATCGCTGCACGGGCGGCAGAGCGCATGACCGATACGGTCATTGGAATGTTCAGGGAACATCTTGCTCAAGAGGAATTGCTGCTTGCTCAGAGAGGTGCCGTTGCGCGCCGTGCCGCTATCAAAGCTTCCGGAGACTACCACCTCTTGATTGCGTCGGTTGCCGGCAATCAGGTTCTCGAACGTTTCATGCGTGAATTGGTGGCGCGTTCCTCATTGGTCATCGCGCTTTATGGACAATCTGGCGCATCGAGTTGCGCGCGAACTGAACACCAGGAAATTCTTGATGCTCTCGTTCACCGCGACGGCAAGAAGACTGCCAAGGCAATCCTTCAACATATAACGCATATCGAGGAGGATCTGGACTACAGCAGCATAGGCAACACCCAGCTGAAAAACATTCTGGACATGTGACCGTGCCCACTCCGGCTTTCCAGTGCCCAAATAAAATTCACCGTGACACTTTTTAATGCGGGTCGTTCACCACTGACATAGAGGAGTGCGGTGCATTCCTCCGGCTCCTTGTTGTTTATTGGCTAAGCTTTTCGATAATTCGTGTGGCTTGGGTGATTTAAGGCCCCCTCCAGCCTGTCATCGATCGTTCCAATCTTGCCATTTTGCTTCCTGCTGCCGTAACCCGTGTAAAAAATTCGAGAAATGGCCCGAATTGGCATAAAAAATGCTTCGTCGTCTGATGGTGCAAGCTGGCGGTACCCGATCTGTGGAATCCTCTGGATCGCTGCCCCATCAGACAAGGAAGGTAAAAATGACAAAATATAAGCTCGAGTATATTTGGTTGGACGGGTACACGCCGGTGCCAAATCTTCGT
Organism: Phyllobacterium sp. LjRoot231; assembly: GCF_964253365.1. Taxonomy (NCBI): domain Bacteria; kingdom Pseudomonadati; phylum Pseudomonadota; class Alphaproteobacteria; order Hyphomicrobiales; family Phyllobacteriaceae; genus Phyllobacterium; species Phyllobacterium sp. LjRoot231. The sequence continues at coordinate 741,630 of NZ_CAXUQT020000001.1, read as the reverse complement.
GGAAAAACACAGGTCAAGGAATTCGACAGCTTTCCCGCTCTTGAGGATTTGCCGATGTGGGGATTTGATGGCAGCTCAACGATGCAAGCAGAGGGCAGAAGCTCGGATTGCGTTTTGAAGCCAGTAGCCATTTATCCTGATAGCGAACGCAAAAATGGTGCTCTTGTCATGTGCGAAGTCATGATGCCGGATGGCGTCACTCCGCATCCTTCAAACAAGCGCGCGTCCATCCTTGATGATGAGAATGCATGGTTCGGATTCGAACAGGAATACTTCTTCTATAAAAATGGCCGTCCACTCGGTTTCCCGGAAGCCGGATATCCTGCGCCACAGGGGCCATACTACACGGGCGTTGGCTACAGCAGCGTCGGAGATATTGCCCGCAAGATCGTCGAAGAGCATCTTGATATTTGTCTCGCAGCCGGCCTCAACCACGAAGGTATCAACGCTGAAGTGGCTAAAGGCCAATGGGAGTTTCAGATTTTCGGAAAGGGCTCCAGAAAAGCTGCCGATGAGATCTGGTTGGCCCGCTATCTATTGCAGCGTTTGACCGAAAAATATGGCATTGACGTCGAGTATCATTGCAAGCCGCTCGGGGATACCGATTGGAATGGCTCCGGTATGCACGCTAATTTCTCCACACAGTATATGCGGGAAGTAGGCGGCAAAGAGTATTTTGAGCAGTTGATGAGTGCCTTCCAAAGTGCAACAGCCGATCATATCGCTGTTTATGGCCCCGACAACCATTTGCGCCTGACTGGCAAGCACGAAACGCAATCCATACATACCTTTAGCTACGGTGTGGCGGATCGAGGCGCATCTATCCGAGTACCCCATAGCTTTGTAAACAACGGTTACCGCGGTTACCTCGAAGATCGCCGGCCGAATTCACAAGGCGACCCTTACCAGATAGCCTCCCAAATTCTCAAGACAATCGCATCCGTTCCTGTCGAAAGCGACATCTCGGTCGCCGCTTGAACGCACAGTTGTGGCAAGGGCTTGTTGTCTTTGCCACAACTGACACACTGCGCGCCGTCACCACTGCATGTCAGACATCTGGAAAAGCGAACTATGTCATCCGCGAGAACGGGCTATCCGATGGTCTCAGAGGTACACTCAGTGAGTGGTTGCTGTCTCACGACGCCAAATTGAAGCTTTACAGATAAGACCGCCCAGGACGCAGCCTGAGAGTTCAACACTCTGATCGGAAAATTTTGCCTTGCCCGCATAGGTCTTGCCGCTGTCTGTATCGTAGAGAGAGCCCGAGTACGTTCCAGGGCCGGTTGACTTCAGGGTGACTGCCTGAAGACCCACCACCGGACGGTCGTGTTTGGAGGCGTCGGGATTATTAACGTCATTGACCGGATTTTTCATCCAAACGATCGTCCCGCAAATGCCAGCCTCACACTCGCTTAATCGGACCTTCGTGCCCCCAGACTCGTTGACGTAAGTTCCAGTAATTTCTGGTTCTTGCGCAATAGCCGCAGTCGTCAGCGTTCCTGCTAAAAGAAGAGAGAAAATAACTTTTTGAATACTGAACAATTCGTATCTCCGTGATGCATTGTGGTTGCCGATCCCTACGCCATGTATGCGTTTAGCTTCAACTCGTTGGAATCAATACAGTTGGAATTGGTCAGGAATAGGGACAAAGGAAGTTTCATGTCTTACGGACATGCTTCCAGATGTGTGACGCGGCGTTCGATAGAAAAGCGGGATTTAGCTGAAGTGCTTGCTCAATGAGCCGCACAATCAGCGTGCCAACTGACCTGCCCATGTCGTGACCGCCTTGGCCACGGTCCTTAAATGATCGGCAGCCGTGAAACCAGATATGCTCTTGCGGGGCTTGAGGTCGTGATCGCCATCTTCAAGCCAGAGAAGTTCGATCCTGTCTGAGAGTGTATAACCCGGGACTTCGTCTCGGGTGCCGAACTCGTCGCGTGTGCCCTGGCAAATCAATGTGGGCGTCATCAGCCCGGCGAGATGCTTCGTACGAAGCTGCTCCGGCTTGTCGGGTGGATGAAACGGGTAGCCAAGGCAAAGAAGCCCGGCGACTTTCCCGGCCGAATGGAGATCGTCGGCGACCATGCTGGCGATCCGTCCCCCCATCGACTTGCCACCAATGATCAGCGGACCTGTTGCGCCGAGTTCGGCGACCGCCGCCATGTACTCCGGGTTGAGTGTTTCGGCGCGGGGCGCTGGTTTGCGTATCCCTGATGTGCGCCGGGCCGCCATATAGCCGAACTCGAAACGAACAACCCGGAAGCCCGCCGTGCCGAAAACCTTCGCGGTCGCTTCCATCGACACTGAATCCATTGGCGCGCCGGCGCCGTGAGCAAGAAGTATCGTGATCGGGGCATCGCTCGCTCCGTTGAACAGAAATTTTTCACGCATTTCAGCCTGCCATTCTTTGGAAGAGCCGGGATCGGCGAATTGAATGTACCGTGCGGGTCAACGCGAGATCGATATCCCGGCGGTCATTCAGCATGAAGTATATTTCCCCACTGGGTGCACCCGCTTATACAAAGAGGACCCTCTCGAGAATACGGGATCGTTGCATCGTGCTCAATTGCGTAGCAGGTTTATCTCGCTTGTAACCACTGAATTGCCGGATTGAGGATCAACATCGGTCGTGGTCAACATCATGCCGTTATCGCCAACTTTTTGTAGAGTTATCTGCGCACTGCGATCGCCATTTACATTTTTGGCCCAGCGAATACCGAGATAAATAGCATTGCCGCGCCGGCTTCCAGCGAGGCGAGCTACGCCGGTACCCGCTCCAGTGTAGGAGCCGATGTATTTGCCGCCAGTCGATTTCAGGTTGACGCCAAGAGCGCGGGAGATAACGATCAAACCGGTACAATTGCCCTCGAGTGTCAATGATGAACGCGTGGTAGACGAGTCGAACGCGCAGGAAACCGTCATCGCCGGTGAATTGGTCCGCACCCTGACAGCGCCTTTGCCTGCCCACTTTCCCTCGAGTGATTGGAGGAACGCGGCTTCATCGGCGCGTGCAACACCCGTAACCGCCAGAGCCAAAACCAGTCCCGCAAGAATTTGCATCATATCGACATCTTCCAAGAGCTTGAGCAAAACCGTTCTGAGGCTGCAGCAACGTCTCAACGCACCACGCCAAATGTGGTTCCGCTTATGGATAACGCATGGACTCCGCTGTCACGAAGCGGCGTGATCGGTATTTTACGACTGGGAGCGCGTTAACGCGGTAAAATACCGGCATCCACTTTCATTTTCGAACGTGGAAAGGCAATCTCGGAACCGATTAGGTTGGCGCCAACTTGGCATCCAACAAGTTTTCATATGGGGAAAGCAGATGAGTAAATTAGAGGAGGATGTCGCGCGCCGTCCGATTTCCAGCCGGTCGTCTTCCTGGGCAATCAGGCTCAGCATGTATCTGACTCAGGCCGGCGTAACCGCGAACAGCATTTCGTTGCTTTCGATTGTGTTTGCGATTGTTGGTGGCGCTCTCATCGCGTTTGTGGCGCATCCGATCGCTTGGCTCTGCGCTGCTGTGTGCGTGCAGATGAGGCTTACCTGCAATCTCCTGGACGGCATGGTGGCGATCGAAGGCGGGAAGAAAACACCGAGCGGAGCTCTCTACAACGAATTTCCCGACCGGATCTGCGATAGCCTGTTTCTTGTTCCTGTCGGATATGCGGTGGGATTTCCTTGGCTCGGCTGGCTATGCGCCTTGCTCGCCGCTTTGACCGCCTATGTCAGAGTCTTCGGCGGATCGTTGGGATTGGCTCAGGATTTCAGCGGCATAATGGCGAAGCAACGCCGCATGGCGATTCTCACGGCGGGTCTCGTGGCGCAAAGTATGGAAGCGCCCTTTTTTGGGAGCCACTGGTCGCTCCTTGTCACATTGGCAATCATAACAATTGGTAGCTTTGCTACCTGCATTACCCGGACAATTACGCTTTCCCGCAGTTTGGCGCGATTATAGCGATGCACTATTCCCTTGGCGTTTCCCGTCCAAATGTGATGGAGTGAGCACCTGCACAAAAGTCAGGCTCCCTATGACGCGATCGCTGCGCAACCTCGAAATCGAACTCACCGAGTTGATCTATGCATCTCTTGCAGGCGAGTCGAAATGGCAAGATTTTCTGGCCAGGCTTGCCTCTGTCAGTCCGGAGGGCAAGGCAACGCTGTTTTTTCACGACGCATCCTGCTCAAGAGGATCTTTTGCCCTGTCGGCCGGATTTAGCGATGATCAGGTTAACCGCTATAATGGACACTATTCGGCGCTAAATCCTTGGATGCACAAAGCGTCGTCGAGGCCAGTCGGTCTTGGCGTGGTGGCTGACCAGATGCTGGACCGCCGCTCACTTCTGCAAACGGAATTCTACAACGACTTTCTTGTACCGATGGGGACCCAATCCGCCGTTGGAGTCACCGTTGTCCGTGACGACTCTCGCCTGCTTCTGTTGAGTATTTTGACGGAAGAGGCAGACGCTAGGCGAAACCGCCCGATAGCAGACTTGCTTACCCGGCTCACGGTGCAACTTCAGCGTGCTTTCGTTCATTTACGAAATGCACCCGTAAGCGATGAGTTTGCTGAGGTAGGCAAGGGGATGGGAACCTCAAATCAGACTGGTTTCATTATTATCGGCGAGGGACCGGTCCTGAAGGCCATGTCGGCCGCGGCTGAGAAACTGATTGAATCGGGATGCGGGATCTCCAGATCGCCGACAGGCAAACTAAGATTCAAACTGCCGGAAGCAGATAGCATTCTGGCAGCCATGCTTGGTCGATTTTATGAAGGAAATTCGTACGCGAACTGCGCAGACAACGATGTCAAGCTTACATTCATGCGGCTGCAAAAGGATGAGTTTCTCTCCTTTGTCGAAGGTCCGACAGTGGTGTTGCTGCTTGAGCCAATCACCTTGAGGTCGAAGCAACTTATACGAGCAGATACCTAAGGTTGCTGGCCGGCCTCAATCGAACATTCAAATGCCGCCACAAAAAGCGCCATTAGGCCTCGATGTCGACGTCCTTGGTCTCCTTGCCGAGGAGCAGCGCAATCAAGGTAAGCACTGCCATCGCCGACAGGTAAAAGCCGACCCAGAACGGACTCCCACCCCCGATGCGCCATAAGGCAATGGCGACGAAAGGAGCGACTGCGGCGCCGAGTATCGAGGAAACGTTATACGAGATACCCGACCCGGTATAGCGCACATTGGCGGGAAACAGTTCGGGAAGCAGGGCGCCCATCGGGCCGAACGTCATTCCCATCAAAGTAAAGCCCAGGATAAGCCAGGCCATTACCCCGATGGTGCCAAAGGAAAGCATGGGAACCCAGATCAGTCCAAAAACAATGATGGCGAGCGTGACCCAGATGAGGGTTTTGCGGCGGCCCCACCGATCGGCCCATGGGCCGGAGACCAAGGTGAATATGCCGAAAAAGACCACGCCAACAATCATCATCAGCACGAAGGTCGTGTAATCATAACCAAGGCCAGCAACGGGGCCAGTGGTGGCTGCGCGGCCATAGCTGAGCGAGAACGTGGTCATCAGATAGAACAGCACGTAAGTCGCAAGCATATAGAAGGTGCCCAGAATGAGCTGCTTCCAATGGGTCTTGAACGCGGAAATCAGAGGCACCTTTTTGATCTGGCCGGAATTCACGGTCTTTTCGAACGCGGTGCTTTCAACGAGGTGAAGCCGGACCCACAGCCCGACGACCACCATGACGGCGGAGAACAGGAAGGGAATACGCCATCCCCAGTTGAGAAACGCTGCGGACGGCCGTGAAGGATCGTCTGAGGGCAACATGGCAGCAATGGCAAGGAACAAGCCATTGGCGATGATGAATCCCGATTGGCGCACCGAGCTGGGGAAAGGTGCCGAAGATGGCGCGCTTGCCGGGAGGCGCGTTCTCGGTCGCCACGAGAGCAGCACCACTCCACTCTCCCCCAAGCGCGAAGCCCTGTGCCAGACGCAACACCACCAGCAGGGCTGGAGCAAGCCAACCGACCGTGGCAAACGTTGGCAACACCCCAATGAGGAACGTTGCAATGCCCATGGTGAGGAGTGCGCCGACGAGAGTAATCTTGCGCCCTCGCTTGTCCCCGAGATGACCGAAGAAAATCGCTCCGAGTGGTCGCGCGACCATTGCCGCTCCGAAAATGGCGAACGATGAGAGCAGGGCGGTAGTCTCGTTGCCAGGCGGAAAGAACAGATGCGGAAAGACGAGGACCGCTGCGGTCGCATACACGTAGAAGTCGTAGAACTCGATTGTGGTACCGATCAGACTCGCGAGAACGACGCGGGAACGCGGGTTGGCGGGCCGGTTGCTCGATAGCGTCGCTGCGATTGTCGACATTCAATATACTCCGCGATTGTCCATACCGGCGGCCCAGACGATTTTCCCGAAGTCGAGCTGGTGTGAGCGACAGTGCCGTGCCGGGACTCGGTTGAGTCTGCGTTCCCTTACAGATTGCATTCCAACAGTTCAAGTTCCTAAGGGAGCTCGGACCTGCGCAAACAAGAAAACCTGAATCAATAGAATTTAAAGAATACCATTTCTGTCGAGATTAAAAATTGGCGCTTAGGCTTCCCGGCGAACAGTCATCGGGAACCTCGATCATGAGCAAGCGCACAGGCCAGTTGAAACTCGGAGCATTTCTCTATCCGACCGGACATCACATTGCTGCGTGGCGCCACCCGCAGGCCCAAGCCGACGCCGGATCGAATTTCGCTCACTACGCCGAGCTGGCGCGCATCGTCGAAGCGACGAAATTCGATTTGATCTTCATGGCCGATGGCGTCGGCACCCGTGGAACCGATACCGAAGCACTCAGCCGCACGGCCATCCGCTATGTGGCGCAGTTCGAACCGCTGACGCTTCTTTCGGCTCTTGCCGCACTGACCGAGCGCGTTGGCTTCGTCGCCACGGCATCGACAACATATAACGAGCCCTATCACATCGCCCGCAAATTCGCTTCGCTCGACCATATCAGCGGAGGGCGCGCTGGCTGGAATCTCGTGACTTCAGCCAGTGAAGATGAGGCGCACAATTTCAATCGCGATCATCACGTCGCCCATGCTGAGCGCTACGAGCGGGCCGAAGAATTTGCCGATGTTGTTCGTGGGCTGTGGGATACATGGGAGGAAGATGCGTTTTTGCGCGATAAAGAAAGCGGCATTTTCTACGACCCGTCCAAACAACATCTTCTCAATCATCGCGGCAAGCATTTCAAGGTGCGGGGGCCCCTCAACGTCTCGCGATCACCCCAAGGCCATCCTGTGATTGTGCAGGCGGGATCGTCGGAACCCGGCAAAGATCTGGCAGCTCGTACCGCCGAAGTCATATTTACCGCGCATCAGAACATCGAGGATGCCCGTGCCTTCTACAGCGATGTGAAGGACAGGCTCGCTCGTTTTGGCCGCTCACCGGATGATCTGAAGATCATGCCCGGCATTTTCCCGGTTATCGGCAAGACCGAGTCGGAAGCCCAGGAAAAATTCGAACAGATACAGGAACTGATCCACCCGGCGGTTGGTCTTTCCTTGCTCAATGGTATGGCGGGAGACGTTGATTTGTCGAAATATCCGCTGGATGGACCACTGCCGGAAGTCACCGAAACCAATGGCAGCAAGAGCCGTCAAAAGCTGATGGTCGATCTGGCGCGTCGCGAAAACCTGACCATTCGTCAGCTTTACCTGCGAGTCGCCGGTGCGCGGGGACATTGGCAGATTGTTGGCACCCCGACGCAAATCGTCGATCAGATGGAGGAGTGGTTCACTACGGGCGCGGCTGATGGCTTCAACGTCATGCCGCCGCATCTGCCTGTGGGCCTTACAGATTTTGTCGAGCATATTGTACCGGAACTCCGCCGCCGTGGCCTGTTCCGCACGGAATATGAAGGCCGCACATTGCGAAGCCATTTAGGCCTGCACGAGCCGCAACACCCGGCGCAATCGGCCATTGCTGCTGAATAAACTCATTCCAACGAGGAGCAATCATGCCAAGCCTTGCGCATGTGAAAATCAACAATGTCAGTCGGCGTTTCCAGGTCAATGGAAATACGATTACGGCACTCGATAATGTGAGTCTCGATATTGCCGCGGGCGAGTTTGTCACCATTGTCGGAGCCAGCGGTTGCGGCAAGTCGACATTACTGCGCCTTGGCGCGGGTCTCGATGTGCAGCACGACGGCACTATCGAACACGACGGGGCACAGGTCACCGGTCCCAGCCTTGATCGCGGTATCGTGTTTCAGGAGCCGCGCTTGTTTCCATGGTTGACGGTCGAGCGCAACGTTGCACTCGGCCTCGAAAACGCACTCTTTTCGAAAGCGGAAAAACGCGAACTCGTTGCAAAACAGATCGCGTTGGTAGGCTTGACCGGCTTTGAGAAAGCCTACCCGCATCAACTTTCCGGTGGCATGGCACAGCGCGCCGGGATTGCGCGCGGTCTGGTGAACCGCCCTGATGTCCTCTTTCTCGATGAACCTTTCGGCGCTTTGGACGCCATCACCAAGGCTCGCCTTCAGGGGGAATTGCAGGATATCTGGGCCAAGGAGCAGATTACCATGGTGCTCGTCACGCATGACGTCGATGAAGCGGTCTATCTTGGCGACCGCGTCGTGATCATGTCACCGCGTCCGGGGCGGATCAGGGAAGTCGTCGCTGTGGACCTGCCGCATCCGCGCGAGCGAACTTCGGCGCAACTCGCCAATATTCGAAACCACGTACTCGATATTCTCAACAGCACGACGGGTGACGATCAGCCGAAGTCCCCGATCAAACGGCCAACGGCAAAAGAACGTCCGACTCCCAAGCCAAACCCAGTCCATGCCGCCTTACGCGCAAAACCCGCCAGCCGGCCCCTCTACTCATCGACGGAGATTTGACATGAGCCTATCCCAATTCACCCGGAGAGCGGTCATCGCCGCATTCGCCTTTTCTGCGTTGGCGTTTCCGGCTAGTGCCGAGGAACCCCTGACCATCAACGTGGGTTATGCCGCCATCGGCCTCGATAGCCGTCCTTATTCGGAAGGCACTTCCGCGGCAACTGCGAGAGCGGGCGAGTATCTTGAAAAAGAATTTGCTGGCGATCCGAATATCAAGATCGAGTGGTTTTTCTTCAAGGGCGCAGGTCCAGCCGTCAACGAGGCCTTTGCCAATGATCAGCTCGATTTCGCCTATCAGGGCGATTTGCCGTCTCTGATTGGCCGCGCCAATGGCTTGAAAACCAAATACCTTCTGGCTAGTGGTGCACGCAAGCCTCTTTATCTGGCGGTCGCAAAGGATTCCGGGATCAAATCAGTCGCAGATCTGAAAGGCAAGAAAGTTGCTTATCAGCGCGGCACCAATGGGCATTTGGCAGCGATCAAGATCCTGGAGGCCAATGGCCTGACCGAGAAGGATCTCCAGGTCATCAACCTTGACAGCGCAGGAACGGTCGCGGCGCTGACGAGTCAGGACATCGATGCGGCATTTGGCGATACGGCGCTGATCAATCTCGCTGACAAAGGTAATGCCAAGGTGATCTATACCACGAAGGGTGATGATCCGCGCTTTGGCCGCAATGCCGGTATCGTGGCCCGAGAGGACTTCATCGAAAAACACCCGGAGACCACCCAGCGTGTTGTCGATGCGTTTGTGAAGGCAGCACAGTGGTCATCGGATGAGCAGAACCGGTCAGCATTGTTCGAGCTGTGGCACAAGTCAGGTACGCCGGTCCCAATCCTGGAAGAATATTTCAGGAACGACAAACTGGCATACCGCAATTCGCCGCTTATCGATGATCTGCTCGTCTCGCAGTATCAGGAGCAAGGCGTAAAAGCCAAGGAGTTTGGCCTGATCCGCCGCGACGTCAGTACAGATGGCTGGTTCGAGCCGAAATATCTCAATACTTCGCTGCAAAAACTCGGGCTGCAGAATTTCTGGCAGGCCTATGGCGCAAACGGTAAGCCACTGGGCTCGTAGTCCAGGCACGCTGAGCAAGTCTGGCGGTCCATCGCATGAGCATCGTATCCAACAGCATTTCCATTGCGCCCGCGTCAGCGAACCGCCGGGACAAGGCACAATGGAAGACGGTCAGAAGGGGACTGCGCCGTTTCGCCATCGCGTTGATTCTGCCGGTTTGCCTGCTTCTTGCCTGGTGGATTGCATCAGATCAAGGCTGGTTGCCGGAGCAGATATTGCCGTCCCCAGCCTATGTCTACTCCACGGCGGTGGAGATGATCAGCTCCGGCGAAATCTTCTATCATGCCGGCGTCAGCTTGCGCCGTGTGGTGATCGGATTTCTGTTTGGCGCGGTCGCCGGTCTGGCGCTCGGTATGGGAATGGGGTTGTCACAACGGGTCGATGACTATGTGAGACCACTCTTTCTTGCTTTTGCCCAGATACCAACGCTTGGCTGGATTCCCTTGCTCATGCTGATCTTCGGTATTGGCGAAACTTTGAAGATCATTGTCATCGCCAAGGGAGCACTCGTTCCTATGGCAATGAATACGGCCGCCGGCATACGTTCGGTTCCAGCCAATTTCGTTGAAGTCGGTCATGCCCTGCGTTTCAGCCGTTGGCAGACCTTGCGTCTGATCGTGCTGCCCGGCGCGGCACCCTCTATTTTTACCGGTATCCGCTATGGCCTTACACATTCCTGGACCGCGCTCGTCGGCGTCGAGTTGCTCGCGTCCTCGGAGGGACTCGGCTACCTGCTGGTCTGGGGTAGACAGATGTTCTGGCTCGACGTTGTCATGGTGGCGATGATCGCTATCGGTATTATCGGCTTCGTGATGGACAAGGCTCTCGATATGTCCGAGATCTCCATGCAACGCTGGAAGCACGAGCAGGGCAATTGATGTCACTCGTGGCGACCTTCCAAACGAGACGAGCGGTCAAGATCCGGCGCGGTCTGACCATTCCCGTGTTGCTGTTGGTTGTTTGGGAAGTGTCGAGCCGCACCGGTCTGGTCGACCCTCGGTTTCTGCCGTCTCTGGAAGACGTGTTTTTGACCGCAAAGCGTGAGTTGATCGACAACGATCTCATCGGTGAACTCGGCGTCAGCCTGTTTCGCAATGTGGCTGGTTTCCTGATTGGCTCGGCAATCGGGATAGCCTTCGCAACGCTGCTGGGGTTGTCGCGCACTGCAGACATGTTGATCACGCCGACCTTCAACAGCCTCAAGCAGATATCATTGTTGGCCTGGATTCCGCTGATATCGATCTGGTTCGGTTTCGGCGAACAGGCAAAGATCGTTTTCGTTGCCATTGCAGCCTTCATCCCGGTCGTGCTTAATACCTATGAGGGTATGCGCAATACGCCGCGTGACCTCATTGACGTCGGGCAGGCATTGAGGTTCACTCCACTGCAACGCATCACCCGTATTTTTCTTCCCGCAGCCTTGCCGTCGATTGCGACTGGGGTCCATCTCGGCCTGATCTATTCCTGGCTGGCGACTGTTGGGGCGGAATATTTTCTAGCGGTGGGCAGAGGCGTGGGTGGATTGATCATTGCGGGCCGCGAACGTTTCGATATGGCGCTGGTCATGGTAGGGGTGATCATTCTCGGTCTGGTCGGTTTTACGCTAAACAGACTTGCTGCAACCGCTGAAGCCCATCTTCTTCGCTGGCGGGTCAGCGCGCATTGAACATCCGGCCTGGCCGCAAACAGGAAATTCGATAGATGTCCACACTTGCCAGCGACAGCCTCGATACATCAGAACAACCTGACTGATCGTATCGGTCTTTTGTTGCAGCAACGTTATGGCACGCAACAGGACTTGGCGGGCCCGCTCCCGGTGACAACGGTAATCGAAACACTCCTCGCACATCGAAGCGTACGGTTTTATCTGCCGCAATCGGTTCCGGCGACAGCGGTGGAGCTTGCGATCTCTGCAGCGCAGTCCGCGCCGAGTTCGTCCAATCTCCAGGCGTGGAGCGTATTGGCAGTTGAAGACGACGACCGCAAAGCGCGGATCAACGCCGTCGCGGGAAATCAAAAGCAGATCGATCAGGCTCCGTTGCTTCTGGTCTGGTTGGCTGACCTGTCCCGCTTGAGAGGCATAACCAATACGCGAGGGTCCCCGGCCGAGGGACTGGACTATTTGGAGAGCTTTCTTCTCGCCATTATCGATGCCACGCTTGCCGCGCAAAATGCCGTCATGGCCTTTGAATCGCTTGGGTTAGGAACTTGCTATATCGGTGCACTGCGAAACAATCCAATGGCCGTCGCGAAGGAGCTGGCGCTTCCGACGGAGATCCGGTCTTCGGCCTGACGGTTGGCTATCCGGACCCCGCGATCAGAACAGATATCAAACCGCGTCTGCCACGATCAAAGGTCTTTCACCGCGAACAATACGAAGCCAATTCGGACAGCGGGGACTTCAGCGGCTATAATCAGGTCTTGCGTGCTTTTCAGAAATTACAGCTTATGCCGGCAATCGATTGGACGGAACAAATGAGCCGACGGATCGGCACGAAAGAAGCGCTGAAAAACCGCCATGCGTTGTCGAGCGTAGTTAAAGCCCTCGGTTTTCAGATCAAATAGGGTTGTTCGAGCTTTGAGGTGTCCTGCGACGGTATGCCTGACAGCGTTCTCGTTCAAGTTTCGCAGTACATTTCCGTATAAGCCTTCGGGGCAGGAACGGGCAGGTCACCGACGGAAAATCATATTGTAAACGTCGTGCCGGCGCTTGGCAGTGTGTCCACCGCGGCGCCGACAATCATGATGGGATGATTCCCATGGAACGAAGCCGTCACCTGACCACTGTTACTTCTGGATAACCTTCCAGTTTTTGTAAAAGATCGAGTTGCTGCCTTTTAGAATCACGCCCATGAACGACACCACGGCGGCGAACAGCCCAGGTAAATAGGACGGACGAAGGATATCGACGAACAGGCAGTAGCGCGTCTGATCGGTCTGGTTGACCGACTGGTGCATCAGCGTGTCGTCGAAGATGAACAGCTTATCGTCTTTCCAGTAACTCGTTGTATCACCGCACCAGATATAGGCTGTGCGATCATTCATGTCGTTGATGTTGTAGAGCACGCGGATTGTCGCCCGGACCGGGCCAAAATGTTTCGATGTCGAGTTCTTCTTGTTGAAGACCGACACACCGATCGTCTTCACGAAATTGTACTTTTCATAGAAAGACGGCACATTGGCGAAGCTCGGCTGGTCTTTCCCGTACCATTTGAAGAAGAACATGCTGCGCGCCTGCTGTTCCGCACGTGCCTGCAGCTGGCCGACGATGTTTTCCTTTTGCGTTGCCGTGATCAGCCGCTTTACCTCGGCCTGATAATCGGCGGGAAGGTCCTGCAGCTTGTAGACGCCCTTGTTGACATAGGGCAGAGACAGGATGTCGAGGAGAATGTTGAGCGGCGACAAGACCCAGGTGAACATGCCGTTGCCGAAGAAATATTGCTCGATGACGTCACGGTTCAAATTCTTGTTGCGCGATAAATCATAGAGGCCGCAGATCAGATAGAAAATCACCAGATAAGGGACAAAATAGGCGATGGCGCCTAAAAGAACCAATCCGACAGACCAACGCCGAAGGGACTTTTTCGTTGCTTTTTCCATGGTATTCCAGGTTTGGCGCCAGCGATGAAAGACGGGTGGCGCGGCTTGTTGAGACAAATCGATCTTGCGCGATATAGAGCCGCCGGAGATTTTTTAAAAGTGGTCCGCGACGGTCAGGAATAGGCCTCACGTCAATTCGTCTGTCAAGGGCATGAAAAAGGGCAGCTTGTTCAGCTGCCCTTTTTCATTGTTGAACCCCGTATCAGCCGTTCACAAGAGCCAGTGCCGCATCCGTATAACGCTTGCCCGCGACCTGCGTCGGCGAAAGTGCATCGCCAATCTTGGTGAGATCAGCGATAGACAGGGAAATTTCGGCCGCCGCGACATTCTCTTCGAGATGCTTGATCTTGCGCGCGCCGGGGATCGGCACAATGAAATCGCCCTGATGCAGCACCCAGGCGAGCGCGAGCTGAGCTGGCGTCACACTCTTGTCTGCGGCGAGGCCCTTCAACGTTGCGATCAGCACAGCGTTGGCATCCATGTTCTCGGCCTGGAAGCGCGGCAGCGTCTTGCGCCAATCATCGGCACCGAGTTCGTCCGGCTTGTTGATCGTGCCGGTGAGAAGACCGCGGCCGAGCGGGCTATACGGCACGAAGCCAATGCCAAGCTCGCGGCAGACCGCAAAGACATCATCCTCCGGCTCACGGCTCCATAGCGAATATTCGCTCTGGACGGCGGCGATCGGATGCACCTTGTGCGCGCGGCGGATGGTGGCGGCGCTGGCCTCGGAGAGGCCAAGAGCCTTCACCTTGCCCTGCTTGACGAGGTCAGCCATGGCCCCCACCGTATCCTCGATCGGGACATTCGGATCGACGCGGTGCTGGTAGAACAGGTCGATCTGCTCGATGCCGAGGCGTCCAAGCGACGATTCCGCCACCGCCTTCAGATGTTCTGGACGGCTGTCGACGCCGACCATCCGCGACGGGCCTTCGCCTTCGTCGGCAATCTTGAAGCCAAACTTGGTGGCAATCACCACTTTGTCGCGCCGGCCTTTCATGGCCTTGCCAACAAGAATCTCATTGTCGAACGGCCCATAGACTTCCGCCGTGTCGAAGAAGGTGACGCCAATATCCACCGCGCGATGCAGGGTGCGGATCGCATCGGCCTCATCCTGTCCGCCATAGGCGAAAGTCATGCCCATGCAACCAAGGCCCACAGCCGAGACGCTAAGTTCCGTTCCGAGTCTACGTTTTTCCATCACTGATCTCCTTCTGGTGTGGCCAACGGAAGATAAGGGTGGAAACGTTGTTCGATAACTGGCTTAAACTTTCACAGCTTGTTCTATATGATAGATCAATGGATCGATCCCGGCTTCCGCAATTGGCAATTTTTGCCACCGTCGCTGCCTGTGGCGGTTTCCGAGGCGCGGCCAAGGAACTCGGCATTGCACCATCGGCCGTCAGCCACGCCATTTCGAGCTTGGAGCAGAGCCTCGGCGTTCGGTTGCTCGCCCGCACGACACGCAGCGTCACGGTCACCGAGGAAGGCGCGCTGCTGCTCAAGCGACTTCGCCCTGCGCTTGGCGAGATCGACCTGGCACTGGATGCGGTGAAAGAGGCGAACAATCGCATCGCCGGCAATCTGCGCTTGAGTGTTCCGCCCTTTGCCGCCCACTGGCTGCTTGCACCGCGCATAGCAGCCTTCAGCGAGGTCTATCCGGGCGTGACGCTCGAGTTGCGCGTCGAGGAGCCGTTCAACGATATCGTCGCGGCAGGCGTCGATGCCGGCATGCGGCTTGGCGAAAGCCTTGAGCCGGATATGATCGCCGTTCGCATGAGCGATGCGATCAGTGCCAGCATCGTTGCCGCGCCGAGCTATTTCGAAAGCCATGCCGTGCCGCTGCATCCGCGCGATCTTCTCGATCATCTCTGCATCCGCCGCCGCTTTTCCAGTGGCCAGGTCTATCGCTGGGAATTCGAGAAAGACGGCGAGGAAATTGTCCTTGATGTAAATGGGCCGCTTATTCTTGGCGATGACCGGCTGGTGGTCGAAGCGGCTCTTGGCGGCGCGGGAGTGGCATTCCTGCTGCAATACATGGCGCCGGAAGCCATAGCTCAAGGCAAACTTCGCCGCGTGCTTGAGGATTGGTGCGCGCCGTTTCCCGGCGTCTACCTGTATTATCCCAGCCGCCGCCAGATGCGTCCGGCCCTGCGCGCCTTCATTGATTTCTTCAAATTTACGACCTAGGTTGCCCGGCGACGCAAAGGAGAAGTCATGATGTTTCGCTGGGGTGTTCTATCGACGGCAAAAATCGGGGTCACGGCGGTTATTCCCGCTATTTGCAACGCGGAAAATTCCGTTCTGTCCGGCATCGCCAGCCGCGACCTGTCGAAGGCCCGCGCCGTGGCGACACGTTTTGGCGCGCCGCATGCCTTCGGATCCTACGAGGCGATGCTCGCGTCGAAGGATATTGACGGCGTCTACATCCCGCTACCAACCTCGCAGCATGTCGAGTGGTCGTTGAAGGCTGCGGAAGCCGGCAAGCATGTCCTGTGCGAAAAGCCGATTTCCCTGCATGCCAGCGAGATCGCTGCCCTGCAGCGCGCCCGCGATACCAATGGCGTGCTGATTTCGGAAGCCTTCATGGTGACGTATCATCCGCAATGGCTGAAGGTTCGCGAACTGATCGCGAAAGGCGCCATCGGCCGTCTCCGTCAGGTACAGGCAGCCTTCACCTATTTCAACAAGGATGCCACCAATATGCGCAACCAGCTGTCGCTGGGTGGCGGCGCTCTGCCTGATATCGGCGTCTATCCGACAGTGGCGACACGTTTCGTCACCGGCAAGGAACCGGTCCGCGTTCTGGCGACTGTCGAGCGCGACCCGGATTTCGGTACCGATCGCTATGCCAGCGTACGCGCCGATTTCGAAGATTTCGAATTGACCTTCTATGTCGCGACGCAGCTGGCCGCACACCAGTCGATCGCATTCCATGGCGACAAGGGCTACATCGAGGTCCTCGCGCCGTTCAACACAGGCAAATACGACCACGCCAAGATCACCTTGCATGACGCAAACCATGCGACCGCGACGGAGTACAACTTCGGCAATGTGGACCATTACTGCCTGCAAGTGGAAGCCTTTACCCGTGCCGCGCAAGGCGAGGATGTCCCGGTGTTTAAGCTGGAGGATTCGGTCCTCAATCAGAAGTTGATCGACGCTGTTTACCGTGCGGACGAGAGCGGCAAGTGGGAAACGGTCTGAATTACCAATAAACCCCACCCCGAGCCACATGAACCCGCGGCTCGCCGTCGGGCGTATAAAGGCTCTGGGCACAGGCCTCGCATTCCGCTGCGTTGCCGGGCACCACAGGGTGTGTTGCCTGTGTATTGATCAGGGACAGGATTTCCAAATTGTTGGAGTTCCAGCGCCCATATTGCTGGCCAATCTGGGGTACGGACCTTGGCCGTGTGCGGATATGGTCCTGCGGCTTTAGCTCCAGATCGGCAAGAATATCGCCGCGAGCCACCATGTCACAGGCCTCTTTCAGCGCATGGAGCCGCGCCACCCGGGCCTCGGTCAAGGGGTGCGTGCGCAGGATCGAAGGGTCGGGAATGCGTCCGCCCGGCAGGATGAGATTTTCCCAGATCCTGCCTTGGGCCTTTTCCAGTTTTGTCAGGGCATCGGCCAGTCCATCGGGATCGCCGGTAAGCATCGCCGCACCAAGATCGGCATCGAATTCGCGGGTGCGTGACAGCGCCATCTGCAACAGTCCGCCTATCGTCGGCGCAAACAAAAGCACCATAACACCAAGCCACGGGATCTGCGTCGCCGATCCGCTGGCCATCCAGGTGATGTTGAACAGCAACGAGACGATACCGATCGTCGACATCAGCGAAGTGAAGCGCGACACCGTATCGGCCAATGCCATCACCTTGAGGTCCTCGTTATGAATATGGCTGATTTCATGCGCCAGAACGCCTGTGAGTTCTCGCGCTGTCAGCGCCCGGATCAGCTGGTCGGTAACGGCGACGATGGAATTATCTTTCCGTCCCACGGCGAAAGCATTCATCATGCGCGAGGGAATGACATGTAGCTTCGGCGGCTTTGGCAGGTCGGCGCGGCGCGCAAGTTCCTCGACAATCGCCAGTCCTTGCGGGAATTCGGCGCGCGTCACAGGCCTTGCCTTATACATGGTCAGCACCATTTGAGGACTTATGCGCCTGATGGCATAAAGGCTGATCCCGCCAAAGACGAAGGCGTAAATGATGCCGGCAGGCCCTGCCAGGGTCCAGGCGCAGGCAATGAGCAAGAGCAGGCTTCCGGCCAGCAGCAGCCACGTGTGCAGCCTGTTGATCAGCCGGCTCCGGCGGTGTCCAGGCAAGGGGAGGTGGATCGCATTGTCGGTCATAGGCGATATATGGGGCGAAAAACTCATTTTGCCGAGTCTTTTAAGGTGATTATGCATGCAAATGCTGCAGCTTCTGACTTGCATGGCAATTTGACCCTTCTTATATAGCCACCAACACTGTAAGAACTGCCCGCGCTGCAGTCCTGATTTTGTTAACCCCCTAGGGGCTGCCCGTATGGAATGCTCGGCAGAGGTCCCGGCAGCCTGCTGAATGGAGAAGAGTAATGGCTAAAGTTATCGGTATTGATCTAGGTACGACCAATTCCTGCGTCGCTGTCATGGATGGCAAAAACGCAAAGGTTATTGAAAATGCAGAAGGTGCACGGACAACACCTTCGATCATCGCTTTTACGGATAGCGACGAGCGCCTCGCTGGCCAGCCGGCCAAGCGTCAGGCTGTCACCAATCCGGAAGGGACCGTTTTTGCGGTCAAGCGCCTTATCGGCCGGCGTTTTGAAGACCCGACTGTCGAGAAGGACAAGAAGCTTGTTCCCTACCACATTGTCAAAGGCGACAATGGCGACGCATGGGTAGAAGTTCACAACAAGAAGTATTCGCCTTCGCAGATTTCAGCGATGATCCTGCAGAAGATGAAGGAAACGGCTGAAGCCTATCTCGGCGAAAAGGTCGACAAGGCTGTCATCACCGTTCCGGCATATTTCAACGACGCCCAGCGTCAGGCAACCAAGGATGCCGGCAAGATCGCTGGCCTTGAAGTCCTCCGCATCATCAACGAGCCGACTGCGGCTGCCCTTGCCTATGGCCTCGACAAGAAGGAAGGCAAGACCATTGCCGTCTACGATCTTGGCGGTGGTACGTTCGACGTCTCGATCCTCGAGATCGGCGACGGCGTATTTGAAGTGAAGTCAACCAATGGCGATACGTTCCTTGGCGGTGAGGACTTCGACATGCGTCTGGTTGAATATTTCGCAGCCGAGTTCAAGAAGGAACAGGGCATCGACCTGAAGAACGACAAGCTTGCTCTGCAGCGCCTCAAGGAAGCTGCGGAAAAGGCCAAGATCGAACTTTCTTCCGCGCAGCAGACGGAAATCAACCTGCCCTTTATCACTGCCGATGCTACCGGTCCGAAGCACCTGACGATGAAGCTGTCGCGCGCCAAGTTCGAAAGCCTGGTCGATGATCTGGTTCAGCGCACTGTCGAGCCTTGCAAGTCGGCGCTCAAGGATGCCGGCCTCAAGGCTGGCGAAATCGATGAAGTGGTTCTCGTCGGCGGCATGACCCGCATGCCGAAGATCCAGGAAATCGTCAAAGCCTTCTTCGGCAAAGAGCCCCACAAAGGTGTGAACCCGGACGAAGTCGTCGCCATGGGTGCCGCCATTCAGGCCGGCGTTCTGCAGGGCGACGTCAAGGACGTTCTCCTGCTCGACGTTACCCCGCTGTCGCTCGGTATCGAAACATTGGGCGGCGTCTTCACCCGTCTGATCGAGCGCAACACGACGATCCCTACCAAGAAGTCGCAGACTTTCTCCACGGCCGAGGACAGCCAGTCCGCCGTGACGATCCGCGTCTTCCAGGGCGAGCGTGAAATGGCTGCCGACAACAAGTCGCTTGGCCAGTTCGATCTCGTCGGCATTCCACCGGCACCGCGCGGCGTTCCGCAGATCGAGGTGACGTTCGACATTGATGCCAACGGTATCGTCAACGTCTCGGCCAAGGACAAGGGCACGGGCAAGGAACATCAGATCCGTATCCAGGCATCCGGTGGTCTTTCCGATGCCGACATCGAGAAGATGGTCAAGGACGCCGAAGCCAATGCCGAGAGCGACAAGAAGCGCCGCGAGGCCGTCGAGTCGAAGAACCAGGCTGAAGCTCTGATCCATTCGACCGAGAAGTCGCTGAAGGAATATGGCGACAAGGTCTCGGCCGAAGACAAGCAGGCCATCGAAACCGCCCTTGCCGAATTGAAGACGGCAGCGGAAGGCGACGACTCCGAAGCCATCAAGGCGAAGACCCAGACACTGGCCGAAGTTTCGATGAAGCTTGGCCAGGCCATGTACGAAGCCTCGCAGGCTGCTGAAGCTGCTGCTGCCGAAGGCGGCCAAGCCGACGCAACTGCCAAGGCGGATGACGATGTCGTCGATGCCGATTTCGAAGAAATCGACGAAGACGGCAAGAAGAAGTCTGCTTAATCAGCGATTGAGTTCCAACGAAAAGCCCGGCCATCGCGCCGGGCTTTTTGTTTTCCAAGTGTTGTAACGCCAAGGCCAGCACAACCAAATTCGCTTAGACTTTAGGTGAATTGACACGGATCGCGGTCAGAAATACTCCAAAACCCATATTTTATCGTCTTAAATCGCCTTGGGAGGAGGCTGATTTTTCCGCGGCGACCATAACCCCCGCGCGCCCATTTTCATCAAACCATATTTTATCGATTGAGACTTCCTCGGGAGGAATTATGACTTTCAAGAAAACCCTTTTCATGGGGCTGCTCGGCTGCACCATCCTCGCCGGCTGCAACGGCTCGAATTCGGTAGTGAGTGAACCACAGGTTGGCGGTGGAACCGAAACCGCAACATTCGATATCGCAAATGATACTAACGGAACCACCGATCCGGTCACGGATCGGACCGGAATAGATCCAAACGTCACGACGACCGAGACTACGGGCGATCAAGGAAAAGGCGAAACCGGCGACGGGATCGACCCTCTCCCTCTCGTTCAGCCGGACACTTTCGTGCCGCAGGAACTCGCGCAATTCGTCAACACCACGCGTGGTTCAATTTCCGAGTCTGCTTCCGACTGCATCTCGCGCGGTAACACCTTTCCCGCCACTGCCATGCCCTTCGGCTTCAATATGTGGTCCCCTGTGAACACGGGCGATAGCAACACGTTTTATAGCCCAACCTCGAATAAAATGCGGGCATTTGCTGTGACCCATGAAGCCAGCAAATGGAATGGAAACCACCAGGCATTGAAATTCATGCCTGTCAGGGATGAGACTGTCAGTATTCCATGGGATAGCGGCGAAACATTTCAGCGGAAGAACGAAATTGCCAAGGCACATTATTACAGCGTGACCTTCGACAATGAAATGAAAACCGAGATGACACCGACGGATCACGCCGCCTATGTCCGGTTTACAGCACCCGACACAATGGCAAAGACCACGATTGCCTTTGATACATTCGAAGGCAATGGATCGCTGAAAGTCGACCAGGCTTTGGGCACTGCTTCTGGATTCACCAGACACGGTGCCGACGCATACACCCCAAGAATGTATTTCTTCGTCAAGTTCGACAGCAAGATAAAGACGTACAAAGAGGATATCTCGCCAGGCGACGTCAGGTCATGGATGCAGTTCGATACGCCCGCAGGCGCCAAGGTTGTCGGCATGAAAATCGCCACCTCCTTCATCAGCGAGAAACAGGCCGAAGACAATCTGAACCAGGAAATCGCCGACAAAAGCTTCGAGGACATCCTGGCATTGGCACAGGCCGCCTGGAATCAAAAACTCAACTCGATTCAGGTGGAAGGGGCAAGTGACGACCAGAAAACCATTCTGTACTCCAATATGTACAGAAGCTTTCTCTATCCCAATTCTGCCTGGGAAAATGTCAAGGACGCCAATGGCAAATTTGTGCCGACCTATGTCAGCCCCTATATTGCTCAATCTCCGGAAGGCGAGATAACAAACAAGCTGAAAAAAGGGAAAATATGGGTCAATAACGGGTTCTGGGATACGTACCGGACTACGTGGCCACTCTATGCCTTACTTATACCCAATGAAGCAGGAGAGATGATCGACGGGTTTGTTAATGGCTTCAAGGATGGCGGCTGGACCACGCGATGGTCAAATCCCGGCTATAGGGATTCGATGGTAGGAACCAGTTCCGATATAATTTTTGCTGACGCTTATTTGAAAGGCGTGCGTAATTTCGATGTCGAGGCCGCCTATGCTTCCATGCTCAGAAACGCCATGAGCTACAGCAGCCAAGATGACAGAGGCCGCAAGGGCATGGAGAGGTCTGTTTTCTATGGCTACAAACCCACCGGAATTGGCGGAGGTGAGTCAGTAGCATGGTCACTGGAAGGCTACCTGAACGATTTCGGCCTGTCGCAGATGGCGGAAGCCCTGAATAGAGATGGCAAAACCACTTTTAATTACAGTGACGAGCACGCCTATTTTGCCAATCGCGCCATCAGCTACACCAATCTTTTCGATGCCACGTCGACAGGCACATGGGCGGGCGGCTGGTTTCGCGGGAAAAGTCAGCAGGAGGAATGGGACGATGCAACAGGCTGGAACGCCGCCGGACCTGATGTTTGGGGATGTAACTACACGGAAGGCAATGCCTGGTCTTACACTTTCCTCGCGCCGCAGGATGGCCGGGGCCTTGCCAACCTTTATGGCGGGCGGGCCAAACTGAAAGCCAAGCTGGATGCGTTTTTTACGGCAGCGCCTTCCAGTAGCGGTGGATGTTATGGTTATGACCTCCATGAAGCCAAGGAAGCGCGAAAAGTAGCGCAACTGGCCAATGTCGGCCAATACCAGCACTCGAACCAGACAGTGCACCACTCCATCTACATGTACAATTACGCTGGTGCTCCAGCCACCGGGCAGAAATACTTGCGCGACGTCATGGACAAGCTGTATTTCTCCGGCTTCGACGCGGCAGGCAATTCGACCGGCGAGGGCTATATCGGCGATGAGGACAATGGCGAACAATCGGCTTGGTATTTATTCAGCGCCATGGGCTTTTATCCCGTCAGCATGGGCCGCCCGGAATATGCCATCGGCGCGCCCTACTTCCCGAAAATGACCGTGACATTGAACACCGTCAACAATCTAAAAAAGAAGATCGTCATCACCGCACCCAATGTCAGCGCTTCCAACCGCTATGTGCAAAGCCTGAAGGTGAACGGCAAGCCAGTCACCAAAAATTTCCTTGAGCATAAGGATATCGCCAATGGCGCGACCCTTGAATTCGTCATGGGACCGAACCCGTCGCAATGGGGAACCGGCGATACCGACGTGCCGACCTCGATAACACAAGGCAGCGCCAAGCCGTCGCCCTTGCAGTCATTGTTGCCTGCGAGGGCCTATGACGTGACTGCAAGCACCGCCGACAAGTCGGCAAACGTCTTCGATCGCGATTCCGGTACGGAATGGGCAAGCGCCTCCGGCTCGGCCTGGATCGAGGCTTCGCTGCAGACTTCGAAAAAAGGCAGCGTGGTCAAGCTCTATACGATTTCGTCAGCAGCGACCGCCGGGCAGGATCCGGCAAGCTGGACGCTCAAGGCCTCCAACGACGACGGCAAGACCTGGAAGACACTCGATCAACGCAAGGAGCAAACTTTTCAGTGGCGTCAGCAGACGTCCGTTCGCGCTGAAAAACACCGAGGTCTATTCAAAGTACAAATTGGAATTCGGCGGGACCAGCGCTGTGGCCCTTTCGGAGTTCGAATTGCTGGCTGAGCCGCAAACGCCCTGAATACTGCGTTGCGGTAAAAGTGCGCCCCTGCTATTGGCCGGGGTGCGCTTCATCATTTGCTCTTTCCCGCGCCAGCAAAATCGTGGAATGCTTGCCACACAAACGCAATAATGCGCAAATATGTGCCGTTTCGCGCGAATCAATATAAGTTGGCTATGGCATTCATGGCGATGAACACCTAAATACCGCCTTTAAACGCGCTTCTGAAGAAGCGTTTGCGATTTTCTGGGAACGAGTGTCTGGATGAAGGCTGACTATTACGAAACCCTCGGCGTAGCGAAAAGCGCTGATGAGAAAGAGCTGAAGAGCGCTTTCCGTAAACTGGCAATGCAATTCCACCCTGACAAGAATCCGGGCGATGCCGATGCCGAGCATCGCTTCAAGGAAATCGGCGAAGCCTACGAAACGCTGAAAGACCCGCAGAAGCGCGCTGCCTACGACCGCTTCGGTCATGCTGCCTTCGAGAACGGCGGTATGAATGGCGGTGGCGGATTTGGCGGTGCCGGCGGGTTCGCAGATATTTTCGAAGACATTTTCGGCGAGATGATGGGCGGCGGACGTCAGCGCCGCTCCGGCGGGCGCGAACGTGGCGCCGACCTGCGCTACAATATGGAAATCACGCTGGAAGAAGCCTATGCCGGCAAGACGGCGCAGATCAGGGTCCCAACCTCGATCACCTGCGACGAATGTTCGGGCAGCGGCGCTAAACCAGGCACACAGCCGGTCACCTGTGGCATGTGCAGCGGTTCCGGCCGTGTTCGGGCAGCTCAGGGCTTTTTCTCGATCGAGCGCACCTGCCCGACCTGCCATGGCCGTGGCCAGATCATCAAGGATCCTTGCCCTAAATGCAGTGGCCAGGGACGAATCACCGAAGAGCGCGCTCTTTCGGTCAATATTCCGGCAGGCATCGAAGATGGCACGCGCATCCGTCTGACAGGCGAGGGCGAAGCGGGCCTGCGTGGTGGCCCCGCCGGCGATCTTTATATTTTCCTGTCGCTGAAGCCGCATGAGTTTTTCCAGCGCGATGGTGCCGACCTTTATTGCAAGGTGCCGATTTCGATGACGACTGCGGCGCTGGGTGGCCAGTTCGAAGTGGCAACGCTCGATGGTACGCAGACGCGCGTCAAAATTCCGGACGGTACACAGAATGCCAAGCAGTTCCGCCTGAAGGGCAAGGGCATGCCGGTTCTGCGCCAGCCGGCGATGGGTGACCTCTATATCCAGATCGCAATCGAGACGCCGCAAAACCTCAACAAACGCCAGCGCGAGTTGCTGGAAGAGTTTGACCGGATCTCGTCGCAGGACAACAGCCCGCAATCCTCGGGCTTCTTTGCGCGGATGAAGGACTTCTTCGAGGGCCTAAGCGAATAATTTTATTGACACTTTCGCTCCCGTCGGTCTTGCTTCCGCCATGTGTTGCGTCATAAACTTGTCTAACTGCGACGGAGGATAAGCGGGATGTCACGACCCTTGGGCAAAAAGCTGGCTGAAAAGTTCGGCGAGGAAATCCGGTTCTTCAAGGGATGGATGCATGGCCCCAAGGCTGTCGGCTCGATCCTGCCGACAAGTTCCATCACCGCCCGCCGCATGGCCAGTGTCGTCAACCCGCATTCCGGTCTTCCCGTGCTCGAGCTTGGGCCAGGCACCGGTGTTATCACCCGCGCGATTCTCGATCGCGGCGTAACCCCTTCCAAACTTTACAGCGTCGAATACTCGTCCGATTTCGCCGAACATCTGCGCGAGGATTTTCCCGGCGTGAATATTATCGAGGGCGATGCCTTCAATCTCGACGTGACGCTTGGTGACAAGCGCGAGCAGAAGTTCGATTCGGTCGTCTCAGCCGTTCCCCTGTTGAATTTCCCTGTTGGCGACCGTGTGAAAATCATTGAGGATCTGCTGCGCCGCATCCCGCGTGGCCGTCCGATCGTGCAGATCACCTATGGGCCGATGTCGCCGGTTCCGGCCGGGCGTGGCAATTACAAGATCGAGCATCTTGATTTCATCATCCGCAATGTGCCGCCGGCGCGTTTGTGGGTCTACCGCCGGGTCGACTGACCTTCTATAGTCTCCTGAATAGTCTGGTAACTTCGCATAGGGGGCTCAATGCTGCCGAAAATTCTCGTTTTTGCGGGCTCGAATCGTACGGGTGCTTATAGTGGCCAGGTGGCGAATGTCGCGGTCAGGACATTGGTCGAGCTTGGAGCCGATGTCACACGGATCGCGCTGATCGATTATCCGCTGCCGATCATGGATCAGGATCTGGAGAACGAAAAAGGCGTTCCGGAAAATGCCATGAAGCTTGGCCGCTTGTTTGCCGCGCATGACGGCATCCTGATCGCGTCGCCTGAATATAACTCCTCGATCCCGCCACTCCTGAAAAATACCATCGATTGGGTCAGCCGTATCTCGAAGGATGGCGACAGGCCGTGCAAACCCTATGCCGGAAAGGTTATAGCGCTGTGCTCCTCTTCGGAAGGAAATTTCGGCGGCGCTCGCGGTCTCTATCATTTGCGTTCAGTGCTGATGAATGTCGGGACTCAGATCATCACCGAGCAATGCTCGGTTATCCACGCCCATCAGGCTTTTGCCGAGGACGGCTCGTTCAAAGACGAGCGGACATCCAAATCGATGCAGCGCGCGTGCCAATCTTTGATCGACCACACGAGATTCGCCATTTCCCGCCGATAGGATATTTCCAATTGCGCGTATGTGTGCGATTGAGATTCGATCAAAAAAGGATGGTTTGTCATGACGGATGCGGCTTTGCGCGAGCGCCTGATCGTCGGCCTTGATGTGCCCACATTGCAGGCCGCCGAACAGGTTGTCAGCGAACTCGGTGATACCGTGTCGTTCTACAAGATCGGCTATCAGCTAGCTTTCGCTGGCGGTTTGGGTTTCGCCACTGAGCTTGCAAGCTCAGGCAAAAAAGTCTTCCTCGATATGAAACTCCTCGATATCGACAACACCGTCGCGAAGGGCGTCGAAAATATCGTCAAGATGGGTGTTTCCATGCTGACCTTGCATGCCTATCCAAAGGCTATGAAGGCCGCGGTCGAAGCTGCCCGCGGGTCGGACCTCTGCCTTCTCGGGGTTACGGTCCTGACCTCCATGGACGAGCAGGACTTGATTGACGCCGGCTATGAGCACGACCCGCATACGCTGGTCCTCATTCGCGCCGAGCAAGCGCTTCAAGCCGGAATGGGCGGGATCGTCTGTGCCGCGACCGAAGCCGCCGTCGTCCGCAAGATCGTCGGGCCGGAGCTGGCCGTTGTCACGCCCGGCATCCGTCCCACGGGCTCCGATGCCGGCGATCAGAAACGGGTGATGACCCCAGCCGATGCGTTGCGTTCCGGGGCAAGCCATCTGGTGGTCGCGCGACCGATTGTCGGTGTGCCAGACCGGAAGGCCGCGGCCGAGGCGATCCTTGCGGAAATGTCAAACGCCTGAAGCGGCATAAGAGGCAAGAACTGCGCAACTTTCGGCAAAACCTACGCAAGAATCATTGAATCTCGCACAACAATCGGCTGAAATGGTGCAAGATTTTCAACCCTGTCGAGTAATTTGGTTGTGAAAGGTAGAATATAGGATGGCCAAGGGATATTGGATCGCGCGCGTCGATGTCAGGGATGCGGAACGCTACAAGGACTATATTTCGACCGCCAAGCCCGCCTTTGAGAAGTATGGCGCCAACTTTCTGGCTCGTGGCGGCACGTACCATGTGCTTGAAGGTCAGGCACGGGGCCGTAACGTCGTCATCGAATTCCCATCGGTCCAGGCAGCGCTCGATTGCTATAATTCCCCGGAATATCAAGCCGCTAAGGCCATCCGCATTACCGTCGCCGACGCGGAGATGCTTGTTGTCGAAGGCGCCTAGAACATTTAGGCGGCTACAAAGATCCACTTACTTTCCAGCGCGCGAAGTTGTGAACATTTTTACCGCGCCTTATCACTTTGTTGCATTGCAATATCGGTGAAACCAGCTACGGTCACTGACCAGTCAAGAACATTTTCATATGTAAGGGACATGTTCCTGGCATTGCCGTTGTGTTGATCGATCGGACAGTGGAATGTTTTACCAGCTTTATGAACTCAATCATGCTGCGCTCCAGCCTTACCGGGCCTTCGCCGATGCAACGAGGTTGTTCTATGATAACCCATTGAATCCATTGTCTCAAACGGTGGTCGGACGTTCGGTTGCCGCCATGTGTGAACTGTTCGAGCGCACGACACGATGCTACGGCAAGCCCGCCTTCGACTTGCCGACCACGATCGTTGACGGTGTCGAAACAGATATAAAAGAAAAGATCGTCTGGTCGAAACCGTTCTGTAACGTCATCCATTTCAAGCGCGCCTTGGCTGCCAAACGTCCTGCCGATCCGAAGATTCTCGTAGTGGCACCGATGTCCGGTCACTATGCGACACTGCTTCGCGGTACGGTCGAAGCGCTGCTGCCGCATGCGGAAGTCTATATCACCGACTGGGTCGATGCCCGTAGCGTTCCGCTCAGCCATGGTAATTTCGACCTCGACGACTATATCGACTATGTCATTGAAATGCTTCACGCATTGGGCGAAGACACGCATGTTGTGGCTGTCTGCCAGCCCTCCGTTCCGGTGCTCGCCGCCGTTTCGATCATGGAAACCAATGGCGATCCCTTCGCTCCCTCCAGCATGACATTGATGGGCGGACCGATCGATACGCGCAAAAATCCGACCGCTGTAAACAAGCTTGCGGAAGAAAAGGGCATTAACTGGTTCCGCGACAATGTCATCATGTCGGTTCCGTGGCCGCATGGCGGTTTCATGCGCGATGTCTATCCGGGGTTCCTGCAGCTATCGGGCTTTATGAGCATGAATCTCGACCGCCACATTACCGCCCATAAGGAATTCTTCATGCATCTGGTGGAGGAAGACGGGGATTCTGCCGACAAACATCGCGAGTTCTACGATGAATACCTCGCGGTTATGGATTTGACCGCGGAATTCTATTTACAGACAGTGGATACGGTGTTTGTTCGCCAGGCCCTGCCGAAGGGCGAAATGACCCACCGCGGTCTTCCGGTCGATCCCTCTGCCATTCGCAATGTCGCGCTTCTGACAGTCGAAGGCGAGAACGACGATATCTCCGGCGTTGGCCAGACGAAGGCGGCACAGACACTCTGCGTCAATATTCCGGACGAGATGCGCATGCATTACCTGCAACCGAAGGTAGGTCATTATGGCGTATTCAATGGCTCGCGGTTTCGTGCAGAGATTGCGCCTCGTATCGTCCAGTTCGTTAATGATCACGCACAAATGAACCGCAGGACCAATGTGACGCCGATCAGTAAGCGCGCTTGAGATATAATCCGTCGGATGTACTGGCGAAACACCTAGCCTCGCAAAAGTGATTGGGACCGGTTACGATCGGCGCGCCGCTCATTGAACAAGAAACCGTTTGTAATCAATATATTATCCTATCCTGCCCAGCAGCGAGACCCTTGTCGCCGCCCGAATTTCCGATAGCCGGCGCAGTTTCTCATGTGCCGCTGAAGCCCTCATGAATATTGGGGGAATGCGAAATTTCAAATTTTAACCATATATTAACAATGGCTGGATCGTGGCGCCATTGTGATTGACTCATGTCCCCTCCCGCCATTAACGTTTTGTTAACGATAGCGGATCGGGTCTGGAGTACAGCATGTTCGGGGTAGCAGGGGTTGTAAAGTCCATGGGGGTCGCCGTGGCGCTCTTCGTGGGTACGCTTGGCGTAAATACCGCTTTCGCCTCCGAAGCATTCATGACCACAGGCGGCCTGACATCACAGCCGATCGGTCACTATGAATTCTGCAAGAGAATGCCTGACGAGTGTTCCATCCGTAGCCGCAATGTCATGCCGGAAAAGATGAATCACGATTTCTGGCAGTTGATCGTTAACGTCAACAGCAATGACAACCAGAAGATCAAGCCGCTGACCGACATGGAAATCTATGGCGTCGAAGAATATTGGGCCTATCCCGACACGGTTGGCGATTGCGAGGATTATGTGCTCTTGAAGCGCCGCGACCTGATGCAGGCGGGCATTTCTCCAGCCAATCTGCTGATTACCGTGGTGCGCAAGCCGGACGGCGAGGGTCACGCCGTGCTGACCGTCCGCACCGACAAGGGCGACTTCATCCTTGATAACCTCGTCGACGGTGTAAAGAACTGGTCCGAGACCCCATATACCTACCTCAAACGCCAGGCTACCAACAATACGGGTCGCTGGGTCAGCATTGAGGCACCCACGAATATCCTGGTTGGCTCGGTTCAGTAATCGGATCCGGTTCGACCTCAATCAACTCGAAAATGCCGGATCGAAAGGTCCGGCACTTTTTTGTGACCCGGTGAAGCCTTCATGGCACTGGCGTTACGCAGCCGCGTTGATCGAATCCGCCGCCATTCGATACGATATAGCTTCGGCAAGATGAATGCGCCCAACGACTTCCTGTCCATCGAGATCGGCAAGTGTCCGCGCAACCTTCAGCACGCGGTGATAGGCACGGGCGGAGAAGCGCATTTGCTCGCTCGCCTGCTGTAGCAAGGAAACACCGGGACCATCCGGTTGTGCCACCTTTTCGATCAGAGCAACTGAGCACTGCGCATTGGTTGTGATCGATGGAAAACCCAACTGTTCGTAGCGCCTTTTTTGGATCGTCCGCGCCCGCGCGACCCGTTCAGCGACGGATGCACTGCTTTCCGAGGAGCGTGGCCGGATGAGATCGGTAGCGCTGACGGAGGGCACGTCGATCCTGATGTCGATACGGTCCAGCAACGGTCCGGAGATCCGTGCCTGATAGTCTTGCCGGCATCGCGGTCCTCGAGCACATTGATGACCGGGTTCCCCCGCCATTCCGCAGCGGCACGGGTTCATGGCTGCCACGAGCTGGATTTGAGCCGGGTAAGAGATACGGTGATTGGCACGCGCAATCATGCATTCGCCAGTTTCCAGCGGCTGGCGCAGGGAATCCAGCACTTGCGGCGTGAACTCGGGGAACTCATCGAGAAACAGCACGCCGCGATGGGCCAGGGAGACCTCGCCCGGCTTTGCGCGAATGCCGCCTCCGACCATTGCGGCCATGGAAGCCGAATGATGCGGCGCGCGGAACGGCCGTCTGTCCGTCAACTTGCCGCCCATGAGTTCGCCGGCTATCGAGGCGATCATCGACACATCAAGCAGCTCGCGCGGCAATAGCGGCGGCAGGATTGAGGGCAGCCGCTGCGCCAGCATGGATTTGCCGGACCCTGGAGGCCCCATCATCAAGAGGTTGTGCTACATTAATGACGCGAATCATCTGACGGGGCAGTATCTTGCTGAAAGCGTACTCTTACATTCGATTTTCAACACCAGAGCAAGCCCGCGGGGATTCTTTGCGTCGACAAACCGCTAAGGCCGAGGCCTGGTGCAATGAGCGCGGAATTCCTCTTGACAACACACTCCGCGACTTGGGGGTTAGCGCTTATAATGTGTGTTTCGGCATGCAAAATTGACCCCGTTTGCGGGGTAATCGGCATCCAATTTTGACCCCCCTGGATTAGATCTGACCATCCGGCTTGGCAGCGGATGGAGCGGGAGTTGAAGACAGTGGATACGATTGCGCGGGTTCGTCGAGCCTTCCATGTGCAGGGCTGGTCGATGAAGAAGATCAGCCGCGAGTTGCATGTCTCGCGGAACACGGTGCGCAAGATTCTGCGCTCGGACGAGACGGATTTTTCCTATGAGCGGGAACATCAGCCCTTGCCTCGGATCGGTCCCTGGCGGGAACAGGTCGATCAGTTTCTGCAAGCCAATGAGGGCAAGCAATCGCGCGAGCGTTTGACGCTGATCCGCATCTACGAGGAGCTTCGCGCTCTTGGATTTGAAGGCAGCTATGATTCAGTGCGCCGCTACGCGAAGGCGTGGTCGAAGACACGCGGTGCGGTGACGGCGGAAGCCTACGTACCACTGTTCTATGCACCGGGAGAAGCTTACCAGTTCGACTGGAGCCATGAGATCATTCTGATCAACGGAGTGACGACGACCGTGAAGGTCGCCCATGTCCGTCTCTGTCACAGCCGGATGATGTTTGCCCGGGCCTACATGCGCGAAAGCCAGGAGATGGTGTTCGATGCGCATGACCGGGCTTTCGCGTTCTTTCGCGGCACCTGCACTCGCGGCATCTACGATAATATGAAGACGGCGGTTGAGGCTGTGTTCGTCGGCAAGGAACGCCAGTACAATCGGCGTTTCCTGCAAATGTGCAGCCACTATCTGGTGCAGCCTGTTGCCTGCACACCCGCATCCGGCTGGGAGAAGGGACAGGTCGAGAACCAGGTTGGCCTTGTGCGCGAGCGCTTCTTCACACCGCGACTTCGGGTCAAAAGCCTGGAAGAGCTGAATGTCTGGCTGCTCGACAAATGCATCGCCTATGCCAAGGCGCATCGTCATCCGGAGCAGGCCGAGCAGATGATCTGGCAGGCTTTTGAGGAGGAGCGCCGCAGCCTTGTCCACTATGCCGGGCCATTCGACGGCTTCCACTGCGTTCCGGCATCTGTGTCGAAGACATGCCTCGTGCGTTTCGACAACAACAAATACTCGGTTCTTTCAACCGCAGTTGGTCGCCCGGTGGAGGTCCATGCCTATGCCGAGAGGGTCGTCATTCGCCAGGATGGTGTGAGTGTTGCGGAGCATCGCCGCTCGTTCGGCCGGGGCGAGACGATCTACGATCCTTGGCATTACGTGCCTGTCCTGGCTCGCAAACCCGGTGCCTTGAGGAATGGGGCTCCGTTCCGCGAATGGATTCTGCCCGCAGCGATGGAGAAGGTTCGTCGGAAGCTGAAGGGCATGAGCGATGGCGATCGGCAAATGGTGACCATCCTTGGATGCGTTCCCACCGATGGGCTGGCGGCAGTGGATGCGGCCTGCCAGGAGGCACTCGACCACAGTGTCTGCTCGGCCGCAGTGATCATCAACATTCTGGCTCGCAGCCGTGATCCGGCTCCCACAATTACCCTTCACACCCCCGATGCGCTTCGTCTGACCCATGAGCCAGTGGCCGATTGCGCACGTTATGACAGCCTCAGGAGGGCAAGTTGACATGGAACGTACTCAAGTTCTGGAATTGATGAGCAGTCTCAAGCTCTATGGAATGCGTAGCGCTTATGACGAGATAATGGGCAATGGCATCAAGCGCCAGCATGAGCTGTTGATTGCCACTGAGAACTGACCCGGCAACAAAGGATATTTCCATCGAGAATTGACCCATGTTTGAACCTTGCCCTGCGTGTTTTCAGCGGGGGCTACGGAGTGATCGACATGGCATTACTGAGCGTGATCCGACGCTGGCATTTTCGAGAGCATTTATCGATCCGGGAGATTTGCCGCAGGACTGGCTTATCCCGGAACACCATCCGCAAATATCTGCGATCAGACGGCGTGGAACCGACGTTCGCGGTGCCGGATCGGCCGAGCAAGCTTGATCCTTTCGCTGATCGGTTGTCAGCGTGGCTGAGGTCGGAGGCCAATAAACACCGCAAGCAAAAGCGCACCCTCAAGCAGTTGCACGCCGATCTGTTGAGCCTCGGCTATAGCGGCTCTTACAATCGTGTGGCGGCATTTGCTCGGGAATGGAAAGCCGACCTGCAAAGGGAGTTGCAGACCTCAGGTCGTGGGACATTCGTGCCGCTCACATTCGAGCCTGGCGAGGCGTTCCAGTTCGACTGGTCCGAGGACTGGGCGATCATCGGCAATGAGCGAACCAAGCTGCAGGTAGCGCATACGAAGCTGAGCTATAGCCGCGCGTTCATTGTGCGGGCTTATCTGCTGCAGACGCACGAGATGCTGTTCGATGCTCATAACCATGCGTTCCGTGTGTTTGGCGGCGTTCCCCGGCGCGGCATTTACGACAACATGAGGACTGCCATCGACAAGGTCGGCCGCGGAAAAGATCGTGACGTCAACGTCCGCTTCATGGCGATGGCCAGCCACTATCTCTATGAACCCGAGTTCTGCAATCCGGCATCTGGCTGGGAGAAGGGCCAGGTCGAGAAGAATGTTCAGGATGCGCGTCATCGCTTCTTTCAACCGATCCCGCGCTTTCCATCACTGGAAGCCCTGAACGATTGGTTGGAGCTTCGCTGCAAGGAGTTTTGGCAGCAGACCTCGCATGGGAAGATGCGCGGGACTATTGCCGATCTCTGGGCCGAGGAAGCACAGGCTCTGATGCCAACATCCCGTCTCTTCGACGGCTTTGTTGAATACACCAAGCGGGTTTCCCCGACCTGCCTCGTGCACCTGGATCGTAATCGCTACAGCGTTCCAGCATCCTTCGCCAATCGGCCCGTCAGCGTTCGGGTTTACCCGGATCGCATCGTTGTCGCTGCAGAGGGCCTGATCATCTGCGAACACCGCCGCATCATCAGCCGCTCGCATGATGGACCGGGACAGACGGTTTACGACTGGCGGCATTATCTGGCGGTCGTGCAGCGCAAACCGGGCGCTCTTCGCAACGGTGCACCGTTCACCGAACTCCCAGACGCCTTCAGGACGCTGCAGCAACACCTGCTCAAGAAGCCGGGAGGTGATCGCGAGATGGTCGACATCCTGGCGCTTGTCCTTCAGCACGATGAACAAGCCGTGCTCTCGGCCGTCGACATGGCATTGAAGTCCAGCGTTCCAACGAAGACGCATGTGCTGAACCTGCTTCATCGCTTGGTCGATGGCAAATCCTTCACGCCGCCAACTATCGATGCGCCGCAGGCCCTGATGCTCACCAACGAGCCCAAGGCCAATGTCGAACGCTACGACGCCCTGAGGAAGACGGAGGTGCGCCATGCGTCATAATCCTGCCAGCGGTGCTATCGTGATCATGTTGAGGCAATTGAAGATGCACGGCATGGCGCAAGCAGTCGGTGAACTGACCGAACAGGGATCGCCGGCCTTCGAGACCGCCATTCCGATCCTGTCGCAACTCCTCAAGGCCGAGACGGCGGAAAGGGAGGTTAGATCGACAGCTTATCAGCTCAAGACGGCACGCTTTCCAGCCTATCGCGATCTGAACGGCTTCGACTTCTCAAGCAGCGAGATCAATGAAGCCCTCGTGCGCCAGCTCCATCGCTGCGAATTCCTCAATGAGGCCAACAATATTGTCCTCATCGGTGGACCCGGCACAGGCAAGACGCACATCGCAACGGCGATCGGCATCCAGGCCATCGAGCATCATCACAAGCGGGTCCGTTTCTTCTCAACGGTCGAGCTGGTCAATGCGCTTGAGCAAGAGAAAGCACAGGGGCGTTCCGGGCAGATCGCCAATCGGCTCGTCCACTCCGATCTCGTCATTCTCGATGAGCTTGGATACCTGCCGTTCAGTGCATCAGGCGGGGCTTTACTCTTCCATCTGTTGAGCAAGCTCTATGAGCGCACCAGCATCATCATTACCACCAATCTCAGCTTCAGCGAGTGGGCCAGCGTGTTTGGCGATGCCAAGATGACCACGGCACTGCTCGATCGGCTCACACATCACTGCCACATACTCGAAACGGGGAACGACAGTTTCCGCTTCAAGAACAGTTCAGCCCATAAACCGAAAAACACGAAGGAGAAAAACAGGAACTTGACCACAACACCCGATCCGAAACATACATAAAGGCGGGTCAAATCTCGGTGGAAATACCGGGTCAGTTCTCAGTGGAAATCAACAATGTAGGTCTAACGCGCACGTTGTTGGCTTTCGGGGGATATTTAGTATCAAGGTTTAACGCGCACTTCGTCTGATCATCGAAAATGTAAGTATGGAGGTTTAACGCGCACTCCGTCCAGTAGTCGAGAATGTAGGTATGAAGGTTTAACGCGCACTTATGGAGGTCTAACGCGCACTCCGTTTGACAGTCGAAAAATACATTTACTTTTCTTGAAATTGCGATGACATGCCAGCAGTCAGCAGTGGCGGACATAGGATCATCATGAAGCTGTGGATCATCAGCGATCTCCATTTGGAATTCGACAATGTCGCGCTGCCGCCGCATGTTCCTGATGCCGACGTCTGCGTCGCGGCGGGTGACGTGCATCGCGGGTTCAAGAAGGCGATCGGTTGGCTCGGTACACACATTGCGCCGCGCATGCCAGTCGTCTACGTTGGGGGAAACCACGAATTTTACCGCGGCTCGATCGTGGATGGCCTGGAAGAAGCCAAGGAATTAGCGAGCCAGTATCCTGGTGTTCATTTCCTTGAGAACAACCTCGTCGAAATCGACGGTGTGAGGTTCGTCGGCGCAACATTGTGGACGGATTTCAGAATACAGGGGCATCAAGAATTAGCGATGCTCTATGCTCGGAATCATATGAAGGACTACCGGGCCATTTTTTGGCGGAAGAAGCCCTTTATCCGTTTAACCCCGTCTGACACGGTCAGAGTCCACTCGCAGTCCAAATCATTCCTCAGTGCTGCTCTAGCTACAACGTTCGACGGCAAGACGGTTGTCGTCACACACCATCTTCCCCACATGCTTTCAGTGCCGCAACGGTTTCAGAGCGATCTATTAAGCGCAGCTTTCGCATCAGATCTCAGCGAGCTGATCGAGGAGAGTGGACCCGAACTTTGGGTTCACGGGCACACGCACAACAGTTGCGACTATCGGGTGGGTGATACACGGATCATCTGTAATCCCAAGGGTTATCCCGACGAGAACCCAGAATTCAATGCCACGGTCGTCATCGAGATTTAGTGACGGAGGAGCCTATGCAGGTCCCGAAATGTGTGGACGGGCCAAAAATGCACCAAGAGTCGGGTAGGAACAGGCGCAAACTGGAACGGGATGAAGTGTTACTGCCGATGCAGTAAAGCGGCTTTGAAATGACATCGCTTTGGTTGAGGCAAATCAAAAATAATGAAATTTGCGAATGAAGAGAGGGGCATACCGACGCCGATTCGAACTCCTTTGATGGCTATGGTTCCCCTGTCACCATCTCATTCGACCAGCCAGTCGGCGATAGTTCGAGATCGTTTTGCTCAGAAAGTTCGTGTCTCTATTGGCGAATCCCGCTTCCAGCAGTTCCGATCTCATCGGATCAGAAAGAAGACCTTCAAGTATCTGCTCACGCATGTCTTCGTGCCACCCACTTCGGCCGATTGGGAACCAAACCCAACCATTCGGACTATCTTGCGCCAGGGCAGCATCAATCTCACCGATATCAGTCCGTTCGAGGTAAACGAGACCGCCTAAAATCTCCCAACTCTCATAAAGCCGCTCGAAGTCGGGCGACGCACCCACGAACGATTTGCTCCAATCCTGGTAAAGGCTGCTGAGTTGGTCACTAAGCGCCGTCTTTCTCCGCTCAAAACCGTCCAGATTTTTCCAATAGTCGTTGTTTCCACCCGGCCACGCCGACAGGAACAGCTTTTCGACAGCGCGCTCGGTCCCGCGCTCATTGCGCTTCTGAATCGGTGCTACAAGAAGATCGTGAAGGTTACTCCATCGCCGACTTCGGGTAAGGCCGAGGCCGTATCCAGTCATGAATAGAACAGCCGGATACGCCCGAACATCCAGCCACACATTCAGGCCGCCCAGTGACTGATCCGCATGACTAGACAACATCTCGATCACATCGAGGGCCAGTGCCTTTTCACTGCCGTCCCCCCAACGGCCAAGAACACCCGCCATACGGGCCAACGGTTCGGAAAGGGATTCATAGAGCGCGATCCGCCGCCTGAACTCTTCCGGACTCCACCCTCCTTCACCGTTCAGCAGGTTATCGTCAAGCTTCCCGATCAAAGACCGTGTTTCAGAAGTGACTAGATCGTCAAGCTGTATGCGGTGCTCGGGTTTCGCGAGGTACCGTTTCGTAGTGTTCACCAACAGCTCAACGCTCAATGGGTTCTGGCGATGTGTGCGAGCCAATGTCGCGACGCGTTGCTCTAGTCCCTCGAAAAACGAATCCCCGTCAGTGATCTCAATCGCCCTAGCATCACGCTGACGCACGATGTCATCTGCCCCGCCTCCAAGCCTGCCTCTTGTCGCCCAGAATAATGGATAGCGCCGTGTGGGCGCTCGCAGCAACACGGCTCGCAGGGCGTGGTCCCATTCTCCCGACCATCCGCAAACGATAAGGCCGTATTCGTCAACAATCCGGTCCAACAATGCATCATATTCTGCTGGATAGGCCGCTAGCTCTTCTTCCGTATTGAGGATACGCGCATCCTTGTAATCACCGTGAAGCTTCAACAGATAGCAACTCGTATGCACCAGAGGTTCCGCACCTTTCAAGGCATCAATAGACGCGATGACAGTGGGTTCCACGCCCTCCTCGCGTAAAGCATTTTCGAGGAGGCGGTCGAAGTTGGTGGTGACAATGACCTTTACGTACCCTTCTCGCACAAGCCTAGCGATTGCTCGATGAGCCCTGGTAGGCAGTTTGCGCCCGTCCTCGCGGTCAAAATCACCCGGCGCGATGAAGCGGTCATTCAGCAGCGCCTGTCAGACGCTGAGGCATATTTAACGGACACTCGAAATGTTGCGACCACTCAATCGCGTTTCTTGATAGCGGTTGAAGGCGTGCGCCAGGTAAGTCTCGCGGTCGCCAACCATGCCGGGATTAAGGTTATTCCTAACGCCCAGCACAAGGTCGACGTGTCGCAGCTGGCTGCAATGATTACACAGCTTGATACCGTCGTTCCGGGTGCTGCAAAGACACTGGGAGAGATCCGGAATATCCGCCTACAAAGAAAGAGTGTATCGCCTGCCCCACCGATCTCGCCGGGGCAGGCAACCATGGCAGTGGATATTCTGGAGCAGCTTCTCGTCCGTGCCCGAAATTTAACGAATTTAGAACATGGGAATCGTCCCAATGACCATACTCAAACCAAGCTACCCGCAAAACCATCCTGACCGCTTCAGTGAATGCCAGGGAGCACTCGAAGATCGACTGCTCGAATTGCTGGGGGACGCCATCGAGGCGGGATGGACGAAGGACGAAGTTTTGGCTGCAATGATCACGGTGGCGGACAATACTTCTCTGGCGATGCATGAAAACGTTCTGCTCTCGGTGGAAACGGAACTGCGAAAATTGATGAAGAAGCAATAACCGCAAAGCGTCGCTCCGCACCTGACCATCGGCTTCAGTCAGTAGCCGAATCCTCACCCAACGATAGTTGAGTAGCAGAACGTCGAAGCGACCCAACTCTCCGGCGGAGAGAAATTCACTTTTCATGCGCTGACATTACAGCTTCGAGTATGGTTGCAACCAAGCCCCAATCGGACATTAATGTAGCATAACATCAATCTGATAGACCAACCCGCTTCTCCTTCCTTTGTTGACTTCGCGCCAAGCCGTTCGCACGCTCGCTCTTCGCCATAGGTCCACGCGCACCTGTAACCATCCGTCGGTTGCTGTAGAGCATTTTCGGGCCAGCTCAATTCACGACCGAGAACTCGACACTGTTCGTACGGTAGATCGATCGATATTCGTTCTCTTTCTCACGCGTCCCGGAGGGATTGCGGAAGACCGCACCGCAGGAAGTCAGGGACTTAGGAAAGGCACTGCACAGAAAATTCCCTTGGACCCAGGACTTGCCGGTTCTCGTGCGTGAGCCGAACGTCACGGTAATGGAACCGTCGGCGGTTACCCCGCGCCTGTACGGTTCGATGTCAGGCGCGGTGTTGCGGCCGCGCAGTTCGTGGCCTAACACGAGAGACCTGATTTCCGCTCCGGCCAGCCGATCGTTCGGATCGAGATTGATGTCTGCGGGTAGTTCCGGCAAGCCTGCCTTGCTCAGGCCGCCGAGTAGACGCTCGATGTCTGCCTCGTTCTTAAATACGAAATACTTCTGTATGAGCAACTGGGTTGGCTCGCCTTCGTTTCTGTCCGCGAGAACCTTCGTCACCTTCTCCCTATAGGCAGCCACCTGCTCGTCGCGCCCGAGATGTCCGTACGCGGAAAGAAGAACCTGCAAACCAAAGAACTTCGGCCATGGATCGGTCGACTGAAAGTCGATTTTCTCAAGAGAACCGATAGCTTCTTCGTATTTTTCCTGACCGAAGTCGGCCAACCCGGCCTGGTAGTGCCGCCAGTCCGTCCAGCCCGGGTCGACACGCATGGCGGCATCGAGATAGTCACGCGCCTCCTTCGGCCTGCCGTTGAAGTTCAGGGCTTGGCTCAACACCACATAATTCCAGGGATCGCTGGGATTAAGCGCTACAGCCTTCGGCAGGGCGGCGACCGCCTCGTCAGACCTATGCTCGCGCACTAGCAGTTCGGCGATGAGCTGATAGTAGAATGGCGAGGGATGCTTGGCCGCGGCCTCCAAAGATTCAAATACTTTGTCGTAGGCCGCTTCCCCTGAGAGGCCCATAGCCGCAGCCCGCTGGTCGTCCGCATCCCAATAGGCCCAGGCAAGCGAGGCTTCTGCCGCTCCGAAATTCGGATCGAGCTGCAATGCTTGCTGGAAGTATTTCACCGCCTGGGCAAATTCCTCGGGAGTGTTGGTGCGGTTATAGATGTCCATGCCCCTCAGGTAGGCGTCATACGCGGCCGGATTTTTGGTACCTCCAGCGAAATCGGACTTGTTCTGACCGCTAACGAGGCGGAGCTTGAGCGCACCTGCGATACTGGTGACGACCTTGTCCTGCAGAGTGAAGACATCTGCCCACTGACCGTCAAAACGTTCTGCCCAAAGATGCCCGGCAGTCGCCGCATCGATCAGCTGCGCGTTGATGCGCATGTCGCTTCCGACGCGGCGGATCGAACCTTCCAGCAAAAACCGGACACCCAGCGCCGCCGCGATCTCTGCAGGTTTTGTCTCCTTGTCCTTGTAAGCGAAGGCTGCGTTGCGCGAGATGACGAACAGGCCGGGTACGCGCGCCAACTCCGTGGTGAGGTCCTCGGTGAACCCGTTTGCAAGATACTCCTGCTCCTTGTTGTCGCTCAGGTTGTCGAACGGAAGCACTACCAGGGATGGCCGGGCATCGGCCACCACATTTTGAGCGGGCGAGGCAGAGTTCGTCGTCGGCTCCCACGGCCGCCACCATGTCGCCGCGAGGACGATGGCAATGATGAGGACACCCGCCGCTGCGGCCGGAACGTGCCATGATGACAACAGACCTGGTTTGGAACCTACGGTTTTGCCCGCTGCCGCCGGGTCGAGCACGACACGATAGACCCGAATTGGTTCGGCTATGCTCTTGACCTTTTGCTCGCCGAGCGTGGCAAAGACGATCGGCAGTTTTCCTTTGACGTGGTCGTAGGCCATCCCAGACAAGGCGATGCCTCCCGGCTCGGCCAGTGCCTGTATCCGGTCCGCGACGTTGACGCCATCGCCGTGGATGTCGTCTCCCTCGACGATGATGTCGCCCGTATGAATGCCGATGCGGAAATCGAGTCGCTGTTCAGCCGGCATATCTGCATTCCGCTTCGCCTTCTGCTGCTGTACCTCCACGGCACAGCGCAATGCATCGACGACGCTGTGAAACTCGACCAAGATGCCGTCGCCCATGGTTTTGACCAATCGGCCATGGTCCGCCGCGATCGTGGGCTCGAATACTTCCTTTAGATCAATCTGAAAACGCGCGCGCGTCCCCTCCTCATCGATCTGGCTCAAGCGGCCATAGCCGACGACATCGGCGATCAGGACGGCTGCGAGGTGACGCTCCATGCTCGGTCTTTCGCGGATTGTCTCGCAGTTTACAGCAGGTTGTAAGTTGAAGCCATTACTGGACGCATGCCACATCGACATCGTCGGATACCCCACAACTTCGCGCGGGGATCGAGCTACTTGTCCGGCAACCCCGCCTTGGCGAGATCGGCGAGATAGGCTTTGAGAAGCAGTTCGGTGTATTGCGGTTGCTTCATCGTCGGCCAGACTGCTTCCTTCTGGATGGTCCAACCGGGTTTGGCTTTGAGAAGCTTTCTAATGCTGGCGCGCGCCTCGTCCAGCTTGCCAACTCGCGCATAGGCTGCCGCCAGATTGACGTTCCACGGTGCCTTCATTTTTTGGAATGTGGTCACAGAATCCGCCGGACGGTCAGCGAAATAATAGGCCATGGCCAAATATCCAAAATACCAGTCCATGGGGCTGGCATCGCGCCGGATCGATTCTTCCAGCCATTCAATCGCCAGGTCGTATTTCCCGGCGTTGACCAAATAGTATGCAAGGTCCGCCCGGGTAAATGCATCATAGGGGACAAGCTTGGCTGCCGCTTCAGCCTCGACCACCGAGCGCTCGAAATCGCCGTCATGCAACTGGTATAGGGGTGCCATCATCCAATGGCTCAACAAAGTCTCGAGCCGCGATTTGTGTGGTATGGCCGCTGCTTCGGTACCCATCTTCCACGCCATTTCCGTATCGCGCCAACGGTCATCGGTCCAGTCGTTGTAGAGGTTCTGCATGTATGAAGCGGCTATTTTTGTCCGCAATAGTGCGGAGTCGGGAAACTTCGCCAACCCTTCCTGCCAGATTACCCGTGCCTTCTCATTGCCCTCTTTGGTGAATTGAAAGAAAAACTGGTGGCCGCGCAGATAATAGTCGTATTCTTCCAGACTGGGGGCCGATTTGCTCCAGGCGTCAGCCTCTTCCTTTTTCCTGATCTCTCCCTTAAGCCCTGCAACTGTGGCATAAATCCTGTTGGCCACGTCATCCTGCAGAGCGGCCACATCGCTGCCCTCTTCGTCATAGCGATTGGCCCACACATGTTCTCCCGTCGATGCGTCAACGAGCTGTGCAGTGACGCGCACATTATTGCCCGCTTTTCTGACGCTTCCTTCGATAACGTAGCTGACTTTGAGGTCTTCCCCGACCTGCTGCACCTTCACTGGCTTGTCGTAGACGGAACTTGAGGTGCGGGAGACGACGCGCAGACCGGGATAGGACGAGAGCATGGTGATGATGTCCTCTGCAATACCAGAGCCGAGATAGTCCTGGGCTGGATCGCCGCTCATGTTGGCGAAGGGCAACACCGCGATAGAGGATTCGCGCGCCAGTGCCTCCTCAGGCTGCAGAGCATACCAGGTACCGCCCCCCGCGATTAGCAGAGCGAAGAGACTGCCAATTGCGGCGGCCGGCCAATATTTCCCCTGTTTTCCAGTACGTCTGGGCGGTAGAGGAATCCCGTCAAACTTGACGCGGAAGATTTGTATTGGCTCAGCAATGTTCTTGACCTTCTGCTCTCCCATCGCCTCGAAGCCGAATGAGAGTTTTTTCTCCACCTCGCGCGCCACCTTGGCCGACACGCAAATGCCGCCGGGATCGGCGAGCTGTTCGAGCCGCGCGGCAATGTTGACGCCGTCGCCATAGCAGTCATCTCCCTCAACGATCACTTCGCCGAGATTGATGCCGATGCGTACCTGAATGCGTTGGTCCTCGGGGACGTTGACGTTGCGCTCCGTCAGGCCCCGCTGCAGGCTCACCGCGCATTCGACCGCATCGACCACGCTGCCGAACTCCGCCAGTAGACCGTCGCCCATAAGCTTGAAGATACGACCATGGTGCCGGGCGATTTCGGGTTCGAACAGTTCCTTTCGCCCGGCCCTGAGACGCTCGAAGGTTCCCTGTTCGTCCTTCTCCATGAGCGTGGAGTAGCCAACGACATCGGCTGCAAGAATGGTAACAAGTTTACGGTCCATGACCGTCCCCCTGTTTGGGTCGAATTTCCCCTCACAAACTATACCACAGATTAAGAGAAGGCGCTTTAGAACAGAAGGATGCGGTTGGAGTTGGGTCCAGGTCGGCTGGGTCCCAGACTTACTCCTCGAAATGATGTCGACCGTTGTTAATGCCCGCTTTGGTCCGATTGCTGTCTCGTAATCGCAACCTTTATTAATGTGGCACAACATCAAGAGATTGTGCCCACCCGCTGCCGCGACCTCCAGCGCGCGCCGTGCACTCTCCTGGCCTCTTATATCGGCAAGATCGGGCAGTCCGGTCGCGCTCGCCTGCATGACAGGCTCAGGACGCGACAGGACCTGTGTACCGCGAAAATGGTTGGCAAGCTGGATCAAACTGCGCGGCGCGAGAATATCAATGTCGGAACCGGCCCACGCTGCTTCAGGGCCACAGGATGCTGGACATATCAGCCCCTTCTCCTGCCGGTTGGCAGCAATTGCTGCGGGCAGCACGCCCGCAACATGGGTGATGGTTCCATCAAGTGACAGTTCACCCAGCACCACATAGTTTTGCAATGCGTCGGCAGGCATGGCGCCAAGCCCCGCCATCAACCCCACGGCAATCGGCAGATCGTAATGGCTTCCTTCCTTGGGCAAATCAGCAGGTGCGAGATTAACCGTGACTTTCTTCACGGGCATTGAAAGCCCGGAGGCATGCAATGCCGCTTGTACCCGCTCGCGGCTTTCGGCCACTGCCTTGTCCGGAAGACCGACAATATGCATTCCCATTTTGCCGGGGGCAATCATCACCTGAACATCGACAGGCTGGGCTTCAATACCTTGGAAGGCAACCGTACGAACGCGGGTGACCATGAAATCTTTCTTGAAAAAGCAGACGTTTAAAAATGAAGAATACCAATGAACGCACATCAGCACACTTCACGCCGCATGACAAGAACAATAAGGGAACAGATTGGAAAGGACGAGAACTACCCGCGCTTGGCTTCCACAGCATCCCAGAACAATGCGGCGATATCCGCGCCGCCAAAGCGCTTGACCTCGCGAATTCCCGTTGGCGACGTCACATTGATTTCGGTCATGTAATCGCCGATGACGTCGATACCCACCAGAATGAAGCCGCGCTCGCGCAA
Organism: Phyllobacterium sp. LjRoot231; assembly: GCF_964253365.1. Lineage (NCBI taxonomy): Bacteria > Pseudomonadati > Pseudomonadota > Alphaproteobacteria > Hyphomicrobiales > Phyllobacteriaceae > Phyllobacterium > Phyllobacterium sp. LjRoot231. The sequence goes on along the minus strand of NZ_CAXUQT020000001.1, from coordinate 697,537 downwards.
GGATGGGCCAATGCGTGCGCAGATTTCGCGCTCACGTGTCGTAAGTTCGGTTTTCTCGGCGCGTCCACCCACATGCATGTTGGAACGCGAGTCGGTTTCAGACGGCACACGGTTAATGGCGCCGGCGGGTTCGCCGTCGATCAGGATGATGCGCTTGTCGCCAGCACGCACATCTTTCAGATAACGCTGGGCGATGAAGGGTTCGCGGAACATCTGGCCGAACATTTCGAGCAGCGATGTCAGATTGCGATCACCGTCGGCGAGGTGAAACACGCCTGCGCCACCATTGCCATAAAGCGGTTTCAGAATGATGTCGCCGAATTCCTTGCGGAATGCCGCGATTTCCAATGGGTCCTTGGTGATCAGCGTTTCCGGCATCAGGTCCGGAAACTCAGTAACGAAAATCTTTTCGGGGCTGTTGCGCACCCACGCCGGATCATTAACGACAAGCGTCTTCGGATGAATGCGCTCCAGTATATGCGTGGTCGTGATATAGTTCATATCGAAGGGCGGATCCTGACGCAGCAGGACCACGTCCATCTCCGACAGATCGCGCGAAACCTGTTCACCGAGGGTATAATAGTCGCCTTCGACATCGCGGACGTCGAGTTCCTCCACACGCGCTGAAACCACGCCGTCACGCATGCTGAGCCGGTCAGGTGTGTAGTGGTAGAGCGTGTGGCCGCGCTTCTGTGCCTCAAGGCAAAGCGCAAAGGTGGTATCGCCGGCGATTCGGATCGAATTGATATGGTCCATCTGGACCGCAACTTTGAGTACCATGGAACGTCCCCGACTTTATCTGGAATGTTCACATGGCGATGTCACGTTCGATGGTCAAGGTCAATATTGCGGCAATGTCAACATCCTGCGAGGTTATAGGCGGGCCATGCAGATATTGGTGTGACCAGCGCCCACAAAGCCGAGGCGGTTTGCTGCGCCTTTGGAAAGGTCGAGCACGCGGCCTCTGATGAATGGCCCGCGATCGTTGATGCGCACCACGACCGTCTTGCCGTTGCGCTGGTTCGTAACTTTGACCCGGGAGCCGAGCGGCAATGTACGGTGAGCGGCGGTAAGCGCGGAAGGATTCATCCGTTCGCCTGAAGCGGTTCTGGAATGAAGGGCGTACCAGGAAGCACCGCCACAGGCGGAACCGGCATTGGCTGATACAGCGCCAAACATCAGAAAAGGGATGGATGAGATAAGTACCATGCGGATACTTGCGAAAGAGATCATGTGAATTCACACTAAGGTAGCCCGCGGCAGAACTGCCGGACTGAAGACACACGCGTAGAGATTGACCCCCGGGCAAGTAGATCGTGGCGTGAGCGAGTAGCTCCTTCTATTTTGGAGAAATGTGGCCTCGAGGTGTCCCCGTTCGGGAAACAGTGGCGAGATCAACCAGAAAGATGATCTAAGTTACTCAAAAAACTTGTCTTAATATGACTCAAAACGTGATTGAAGATGCTTTGATTTGAATGCGGTATGGCCGCAAACGGATAAAAATATGGCAACAATGTGATAAATATTCATCGAATTATTGAGGCTCTGGCACCAAGTTGACTAGCTTGTCTGAAAAATTGTTACCGCTTTAGATGTAGAAAAGCCCCGGCTCATGAAAAACCAGGGCTTTAAAACTAAAAAATTGATCCGGATTATGCCAGCGCGCGGGCATCCAGAGCGTGGATGATACCGCGCAGTTCAGCTAGACCGCGCAGGCGACCGATTGCCGGATAACCGGGCGTCACTTCCTTGGTCAAATCGTCGAGCATGCGGTGCCCGTGATCAGAGCGGAAAATGATGCTGTTGGCCTTGTCGCGCTTGCGATCTTCCGCAAGGAGTTCGCGCAGCACGGCTACCATATCGACGTCGCCTTCAAGATGAGCCGCTTCGTGAAAACTGCGACCATCGCCCTCGCGCGTTGTTGCTCGCAGGTGGGTGAAGTGAATGCGCCCGGCAAAGCGTCTGGCGATCTTCGGCAGATCATTATCGGCGCGCACGCCAAGGCTGCCGGTGCAAAAGCACATGCCGTTGGCAGGTGAGGGTACCGCATCGAACAGTGCCGCATAGTCTGCTTCGGTTGAGGCGATGCGCGGCAGGCCGAAGAGTGAGCGCGGTGGATCATCTGGATGCAGGGTCAGCTTGACGCCGAGGTTCTCGGCAACGGGTGTCACCGCCTCCAGGAATTCGACCAGATGCTGGCGCAGCCGGTTCGCGTCGATGCCGGAATAGGCTTCGAGCTTGTCGCGGAACGCAGGTATGGTCAGCGGTTCGGTCGTTGAGCCGGGAAGGGCGCTGGCAATGTTCCGCGTAAGATCGGCGATTTCCTGCGCGTCCATGGCTTCATACAGGCCGCTGGCAATCTCGCGGTCAGCCTGTGAGTAATCGTTTTCGGCACCTTCGCGCTGCAGGATGTGCAGATCGAACACAGCGAACACGTTATGGTCGAAGCGCATGGCTGTCGAACCGGTCGGCGTGACATAATCGAGATCGGTGCGGCACCAATCGACCACGGGCATGAAATTATAGCAGATGACCTTGATGTCGTTGGCCGCGAGCGCTTCCATGCTGGCGATCCAGGCGGCAATCTCGTGCTTGGCAGCGCCACCGAGACGCTTCACCGCATCAGGAATGGGAATGCTCTCGACGACGGACCATGTGAGCTGGGTACGGCCGGCCGGTGTCGTTTCGATCAGTGACTTACGCTCATGCACCTGCGATACGGTCCAAGCCTGGCCGATCGGCACTTCGTGCAGCGCCGACACAATATCGGTTGCTCCTGCCTGCCGCACGTTGTCGAGTGATACACCGGCTTTCGGGCCAAACCATCGCCATGCCTGACGCATTCATTTCTCCGTCAAATTTTGTCTTCCCGCCTCGATCAAACAAATGATCCGGGGTGGCTTTTTCTCAAGGTCTCAATATCGGGAATGACGGCATTCAGGTGCTGTTTCATCGCGGCACAGGCGGCAGGCACGTCATGGGCTTCGATAGCGTTGCGAATGATCCTGTGCTCGGACAGCACATGCTCCATGCGCCCCAAACCCGGCAGTGTCATACGCCGCGCCCGGTCAATCTGCACCTTCACCGGCTTCAAATAATGCCAGATGCCGGGATGGCCGGAAATTCCGGCAATCGCTTCATGGAAAGCCTCGTCGGCCTCGTGAAATGCGCTCATATTCTGCCGGTCTGCAAAGAATTGCTGGCGGGCAAGGATTTCGTCCAGCCATTCAATATCCTTTGCGGTTGCGACGGCCGCGGCGCGCTCCACCGTTGCACCCTCAAGCGCCTGGCGGATCACGACCGCTTCCGGGATAAGCGCAACTGGAATGCGAGCGACAAATGTTCCCGATTGCGGAAAGACGTCGACAAGCCCGTCTTCGACCAGCCGGATCAGCGCCTCGCGCACCGGCGTGCGGCTGACGCCGAAGCGTTCGGTCAGGACTTTTTCGTTAAGCGCTGTTCCCGGTGTCATCTCCATGGCAACAATGGCGGCATGAAGCTCGCGGTAAATGGCCGTTGCGGTCGTCATCCGCCCGACCGGTGCACCGCGCGGTCCGAACCGCGCAGAGCGTGCGCTGCTCTCGACATCTGAAGCTCGCACCTCGGTTGGCGTCGCAACGGCTACACTCTTGTCTCCCCGATTCTCTGCTGTCATTGCAGCGCTCCATTTCCACATGCCACGGATCATCTGATCCATTGAATGATGGAATACCATATAAATTCATAGTCCAAGACCGGCGTTCTGCGATGATATCAAACGCATTTGGCCACAGTTGACATACTAATATATTATTATTTACTCTTCGCCAAGATCATCGACGCCGAATGTGCACAAATGGCGCAACCTGTACCGTAAGTCCGTGAAAGGACCTCGCTTAGAACAGTGCTGAAGGGACGGCAATGATCAGTACCAAAGTAAGGACGCATGATGGCACTTCATCCTGACCGACTTTTTCCGATCGAGCCCGATGCACGCGGGATTGCCCGCCGTCTGTTCAGCGCTGTCGAACGCCTACCGATTGTCTCGCCGCATGGTCATACCGATCCGCTTTGGTACGCTTGTGACGAGGCTTTTCCGGACCCCGCCAGCCTTTTCGTCAAGCCGGATCACTATATTTTTCGCATGCTCTACTCGCAAGGCGTCAAGCTTGAAGACCTTGGCGTGCCGCGCATGGATGGCGGGCCAGTTGAGACTGACGGTCGCAAGATATGGCGGCTGTTTGCCAAGCACTTCTATCTGTTTCGCGGCACGCCGTCCCGCCTGTGGTTCGAGCATGCGCTGGAAACGGTTTTCGGTATCGAAGAACGCCTTGGCGAGAAGAATGCAGATGCGCTTTATGATCGGATTGCAGAGCGCCTCACGAAACCATCCATGCGGCCGCGTGCGCTCTACAAGCAATTTGGCATCGAAGTCATTTCGACGACTGATACCGCGACCGATGAACTCGCGGCGCATGACGCGATCCTGAAATCAGGCTGGGATGGCCGTGTTATCCCTGCCTACCGCCCTGACGCGGTCGTGGATGCGGCGCGTGCTGACTTCCTCGCCAATGTCGAAGATTTCGTCGCACTTGCAGGCAGCAAGCTCGACTATCAGGGGTATCTCGAAGCGCATCACAAGCGCCGTGCCTATTTCAAGCAGCGTGGCGCCACCTCCAGCGATCACGGGCATCCGAATGCACGTACCGCCAACCTCCCGGTCTCCGAGGCGTCAGCGCTGTTCGAACGCGTGCTGAAAGGCGCTTCGCCTGAAGACGCCGACCTCTTCCGCGCGCAGATGCTGACAGAAATGGCACGAATGAGTATCGAGGATGGACTGGTCATGCAGATCCATCCTGGCTCATATCGAAATCACAATCCCGCACTTTTCGAACGATTTGGAACGGACAAGGGCGCCGATATTCCGCGCTCTACCGGCTATGTCGAGGACCTGAAGCCTCTGCTTGATGCGTTTGGTAACGATCCTCGCCTGACGCTCATCCTGTTTACCCTCGATGAAACCAGCTACAGCCGGGAACTCGCACCCTTGGCCGGCCACTATCCGGCCTTGCGCCTCGGTCCCGCTTGGTGGTTTCATGATAGTCCGGAAGGCATGCGCCGCTTCCGTGAACTGACCACGGAGACCGCTGGTTTCTACAATACGGTCGGCTTCAACGACGATACGCGCGCCTATCTGTCTATTCCCGCTCGCCATGATATGGCCCGGCGTGTCGATTGCGCATTCCTGGCGCGGCTTGTCGCCGATCACAGGTTGGATGAGGATGAGGCGCATGAGATCGCGCACGATCTTGCCTACCGGCTGGCGAAACAAGCCTACAAGCTTTGAAACCGACAGAAGAATTGCAGGCATAGAATGACTGAAAAGCCCCGCCTCTCCAACGCGACGCTGCATCATCTGGCAAAAGATGTGGAGCTGCCCGGCTATGATCGAAGCCTGGTTCGGATTGGTATCGTGCATCTCGGCATTGGTGCATTCCACAGGGCACATCAGGCTGTCTATACGGACAGCGTGCTCGCCAGTGGTGACAATCGCTGGGGCATCCTGGGCGTTTCGTTGCGCAGTGGTGAAACCCGCGAGGCACTCGAACCGCAGGATGGGCTTTATACGGTTGCGTCACGCGATGGCGGCGGCGACAGCTTCCGTGTGATAGGCAGCATCGGAAAGGTGCTGGTGGCACCGGAAAATCCGGAAGCGGTACTTGCTGCGATGGCAGATCCCGACGTCAGGATCGTGTCACTGACCGTGACGGAAAAGGGCTATTGCTATTCGCCTGCTACCGCTTCGCTCGACGAAATCCATACGGATATCGTCCATGATCTCGCCAATTCTGCTGCGCCGCGTTCGGCCATCGGCTTCATCGTCGAAGCTCTCGCCCGTCGCCGCGCCAATGGCAGCGAACCGTTCACACTGCTGTCCTGCGATAACCTTCCCTCCAATGGCGAAACCCTGAAGAGGGTCGTCACCCGTTTTGCCGAACTGCGCGATCCTGCGCTTGGGCTATATATCCGAGATAATGTGGCCTTTCCTTCGACAATGGTCGACCGCATCGTTCCGGCGACAACCGACGCCGATCGCGCGACGGTGGCGCAATCCACCGGACTGTCCGATGCCTGGCCGATCATGACCGAGCCTTTCACGCAGTGGGTGGTGGAGGACCATTTTCCTTCAGGCCGCCCCGTCTGGGAGAAGTACGGGGTGACATTTGTCGATAATGTCGATGCATTCGAGCTGATGAAGCTCAGACTCTTGAATGGAAGTCATTCGACGCTGGCCTATCTCGGTTATCTGGCCGGTCACGAGACAGTCTCCGATGTGATGAGGGCCGAAGGCTTCAGCACGCTCATCGAAGCGATGATGGATGAGGAGATTACGCCGACACTGCCGCCGCTTCCGGGCTTCGATTTGGTTGCTTACAAGACTCAGTTGCGCGAGCGCTTTCGCAATCCGGCGCTCCGTCATCGTACGTGGCAGATTGCCATGGATGGCTCGCAGAAGCTGCCACAGCGCCTGTTGAACACGATTCGCAAGCGCTTGGAGCAGAAGAAACCTTTCGATCGTCTCGCTCTCGGAGTGGCTGGCTGGATGCGTTACGCTACCGGGGTGGACGAAAACGGTAAACCGATCGACGTGCGCGATCCGCTCGCCAATGAATTCAAGCAGCGCACTGCGGGAAAGAGGAAGGCGAACGAGATCGTTGATGTCTATCTAGGATTGGCAGAGGTCTTTGGAAAAGACCTTCCGAAAAGCCAGAAATTCCGGGAAACCGTGTGCCATGCGTTGGAGAGGCTTCTAAAAGATGGCGCCGCCACAGCAGTTGTGTTGTCCTAAAGTGCAAGGCCAAAAGGCCTTGCTATATGCATCTGATAGATTAATATATTAAATATAATATGTCGGACGGGAGCCCGGCTGCCCGAAAACGGGCTTGGAGTTAACAGGGAGGAAAACCATGATCCGTATCACACGCAGGCAGGCCCTTGGGGGTCTGGCCGCAGTCGCCACATTGCCGGCGACGCGTCTCTTCGCTCAAGCAAAGCTGGCGCTGCCAACGTCGCCCGTCGCGCTGAATATCGCCGACGTGGCAGGCAATCTCGCGCTGACGCAGACAGCTATTGAAAATTACGCCAAAGCCAAGCCGGAACTCGTGTCCAAGATCACCTTCACCAAGGCGCCAGCTCCGGAACTTCCGGGCAAGATCAAAGCTCAGCAGGCTGCAAACCGCTTGGATATTGACCTCGTTCTGACAGGCACCGATGCACTTTCCGCTGGTATCGCCCAGGATCTGTGGGTCAAGCTTCTGCCGGACCATTCCGCTTCCCTGCCGGATCTCGCTTCGATCTATCTTGAGCCCGCGCATCGCATGCTGGCGCTCGGCAAGGATTTCGGGGTGGTGGTCACCTACTACCCATCCGGCCCGCTGCTCGAATACATGCCGGATCGCGTCAAGAAGGTCCCGACCACGGCGGAAGAGCTTTTGGCATGGGCCAAGGAAAATCCGAACAAGTTCCTGTACGCGCGCCCGGCAAATTCCGGCCCCGGCCGTACTTTCTTGATGGGCCTGCCCTACCTGCTCGGCGACACTGATCCGCGTGATCCGGTAAAGGGCTGGGACAAAACCTGGGCCTATCTCAAGGAGCTGCATAAATATATCGAGTACTATCCGACCGGTACGGGCGCTCTGATGAAGGAACTCGGCGAAGGCACGCGCGACATGACTGTATCCACCACCGGCTGGGACATAAATCCGCGGGTTCTTGGCGTTGTCCCGAAGGAAGCGGCGGTCGCGCCACTCAAGGGTTTCCATTGGGTCGCCGACGCACATTATATGTGCGTTCCGAAAGGCATTGCTGATGACAAGCTTGCCGTCCTTCTCGATATGATGAGCTTCCTGCTCACGCCTGAACAACAGGCTTTCACCTATGATCAGGGCTATTTCTATCCAGGTCCGTCGGTAAAGGATGTGCCTATCACCATGGCGCCGCAGGAGAGCCAGGATGCGATCGCCGAGTTTGGTCGCAAGGAATATGCGGACTGGATTGCCAATAATCCCGTGGAAATTCCGCTGGAGCCATCTTCGATGGTTGTCGCATTCCGCCGTTGGGATGAAGAAGTCGCAGGCAAGAAGTCCTGACATCGCCGATAGTCACATCATCCGGAGGCAATCCGGATGATGTCCGTTTATAAGGGTACCCGATGCTGCTTGCGTCATCACCATTCAGTGAAATCCGTCTTGACCGCATGAGCCGCGCTTTCGGAGCGCATAATGCATTGAAGGACGTGTCCCTCTCGATCCGCAAAGGCGAGTTCATCGCACTGCTCGGGCCGTCCGGTTGCGGCAAGTCGACGGCACTCAACTGCATTGCCGGACTATTATCGACGACCGGTGGTGGTATTTTCATCGACGACAAGCGCATTGATACGCTGAAGCCGGAGGATCGCGGCTTCGGCATGGTCTTTCAGAATTATGCGCTGTTTCCGCACATGACGGTGCGCCAGAACATCGGCTTCGGCCTCAAGATGCGTAAGGTCGCCAAGGCGGAGATCGAAAAGCGCGTCGAAGAGGCACTGAACCTCGTCCGGCTGCAAGGACAGGGTCATAAATTGCCGGGGCAATTGTCGGGCGGTCAGCAGCAGCGCGTTGCCATTGCTCGCGCAATCGTCATCGAGCCGCCGCTGGTTCTCATGGACGAGCCGCTGTCCAACCTCGACGCGAAGTTGCGGCTGGAGATGCGCGCGGAAATTCGCCGCATCCACAATCAGCTTGGCGCGACCACGGTTTACGTCACCCATGATCAAGACGAGGCTCTGTCTTTGGCGGATCGCGTCGTGGTGCTGCGTGATGGCGAGATCCGTCAGGTAGGCGCGCCCAGCGATCTTTACGAGCGCCCGGATCATCTGGACGTGGCGGAGTTCATGGGCTACCGCAACCGTCTGACCGGGAAAGTCGTCTCAAAGGATGGAGACCGGACACAAGTTGCCGTTGGCAAAGCCACTCTGATAGGAACAGCACGTGATAATTTGAAAGTCGGTGATGCCGCTGTCATAGCGGCCCGCGCGGACGATGTCGTTGCCGGTAAAAAGTCTGATCAAACCGTCGAGGCGCTTGTCGAAACCATCGAATACCGGGGCCGCGAATTCGTTGGTACAGCGCGCACAGCGGAAGGTCTTGAACTGGTCTTCCATGCGCCACAAACCGCGGAGCTCGGCAGCTCGATCTGGCTCTCCATCGATCCGGCGCGTGCGCTGGCTTTTGCGGCATGACTGCCATGGCAAGTGTAACCTCAACCCCATTTGACAACCGCATGTCGCTGCGTCAGCGGCTTGCCTTGCGCGGCGTCGACGGCGTCACGCTTCTGGTCCTGCCGGCAGTGCTCTTCCTCCTAGCGGTGTTCATTTATCCATTTATCTACGGGTTGATTTTGTCGTTCACGCCGGCGGAGGGAGGGGCTTTTGCCAATTACAGCAAGTTCTTTTCCGATCCGTTCCTGTATGACACCATCTTGACCACGCTGTGGCTGGCTGTGCCGGTGACGATCATCAGCATCGCCATCGCTCTGCCGGTGGCTTTCCGTGTGCGGCTGCTGACGCACCAGCGGCTGCTGACGACCATTCTGGTCCTGCCGGTGACGCTCGGCACAGTGCTTGTGGCCGAAGGGCTGTTGAACTATCTGGGGCCACAAGGATGGTTCAGCCGGACATTGATGGTGCTTGGCGCTATTGATCGGCCGCTCAAATTGACCAACAATTATTGGGGCGTTTTCGCTTCCCTGATCATCACAGGCTTTCCGTTCACATTCCTGCTCACACTCTCCTATGTGTCAGGCATCGATCCGGCACTTGAGCAAGCTGCAGCGACGCATGGCGCCAAAAGCTGGCAACGTTTTCGCTACGTCATGCTGCCCTTGCTGATCCCCGGTCTTGCCATCGCGTTCTGTCTCTCGTTCGTCCAGGCCTTCGCCGTGTTCCCCTCGGCAATTTTGCTTGGTGCTCCGGCAGGACCGACGCGCGTCATCTCCATTGCAGCATATCAGGCAGCCTTCGAGCAGTATGATTATTCCATGGCTTCGGCCATCGCGATGATCATGGCTGCGGTACAACTGCTCATTGTCGTGGCGATCCTCGGCATCCGCAACATGTTCTATCGCGGGTCGACCGCGGGCGGAAAGGGTTGATCATGATCCGCGATACGACCATTGGCGCAAAACTCTGGATCACCGCTGTCTGGGCGGTCGTGGTCTTTTTCATCATCAATCTGTTGGCGATGATCGCGACGGTCATCATTTCTTCGTTCGGCACACGCTGGCTTGGCACATGGCTACCCGCTGGCTGGACAACGAAGTGGTACTTCACCGCCTGGTCGGAATTCCAGCTGAGCGATGTGCTCATCGTCACGTTCCAGATCGTCTTCACCGTGGTTGCCCTCTCCGGCCTCCTTGGTGTGACTGCAGCCTATGCCTTGGCGCGGCGCGATTTTCCCGGCAAGAAACTGGTCATGCTGCTGTTTCTGCTGCCGCTGCTGGTGCCGCCGATCACCTTCGGCATCCCGCTGGCTACAGTGCTCTACCAGGCCGGTGTTGGTGGCACGTTCTGGGGCGTCGTTCTCGCCAATCTCGTGCCGACGGTCCCCTTCGTGATCCTCGTCATGATCCCGTTCATCGAACAGATAGATCCAAAGGTTGAAGCGGCGGCGCGGGTGTTCGGTGCCGGCACATTCCAGTTGTTCAGGTATGTGCTGTTGCCCATGCTGCTGCCGGGCATTCTGGCAGCGTTGCTACTGGTTCTGGTGCGCACGGTGGCGATGTTCGAGCTGACATTCCTGACGGCAGGCCCGACCAGTCAAACGCTCGTTGTGGCCCTCTACTATTCGGTCTTTGCTTCAGGTGTTCGCGCTGTGCAATCCATCGATGCGATGGCCGTGGTTTACATGATCACGACGCTGGTTTGGCTGCTGATCGCCCTGCGTTTCGTCAATCCGACACAGATTGTCGCTCGCGCCAAACAGCAGCAGACCACCGCATAGCATCACATCGTAGCGCCGATCTGCCAGGGCACGAATTCTGCATCGCCATAGCCGAGTTCTTCCGACTTGCTGCGCTGGCCGGACGCGACTTTCAGGATGTGTTCGAAAATCTCGCGGCCCTTGTCTTCGATCGACACGCCGTCGAGAACATCGCCGCAATTGACGTCCATGTCCTCGATCATCTGATTATACATCGGTGTGTTGGTAGCAAGCTTGATCGATGGCGTCGGCTTGCAGCCATAGGCCGAGCCGCGTCCGGTCGTGAACGCAAGGATATTCGCGCCGCCCGCGACCTGTCCCGTCGCTGAAACCGGATCGTAACCGGGCGTGTCCATGAAGACGAGGCCGTGGGCTGTCACCGGCTCGGCATAACCGTACACTGCTTCGAGCGGAGTCGTTCCGGACTTGGCGACGGCGCCCAGCGACTTTTCAAGAATGGTGGTCAGTCCACCAGCCTTGTTGCCGGGAGACGGGTTATTATTCATCTCCATCTTGTTGCGGGCGGTATAATCCTCCCACCAGGCGATGACATCCTGCAGCCGTTTGACCGCCTCCGGGTTCGAAGCCCGTTCAATCAGCAGATGCTCTGCGCCGTAAATTTCCGGTGTTTCGGAAAGGATGGCCGTGCCACCGTGCTGCACCAGCAAGTCGACCGCTGAGCCCAAGGCTGGATTGGCGGTGATGCCGGAATAACCATCGGAGCCGCCGCACTGCAAGGCAAGCATCAGTTCCGATGCCGGAATTGTCTCGCGTTTCACGTTGGCGGCTTTCGGGAGCATATCGCGCACCGCCGCGACGCCCGCTTCCATCGTTTTGCGTGTGCCGCCGACTTCCTGAATCGTCAGGCTGCGGAACGTATCACTCTCGACAATATTATAGGCTTCCTTCCAGCGGCCGATCTGGAAGCCTTCACAACCAAGGCCGACCATCAGCACGGCGGCAATGTTCGGATTGGTCGCATAGCCCCATTGCGTGCGCTTCAGAACCTCGTAGCCTTCGCCCTTCACATCAAGTGCGCAGCCGCCACCATGCACGAGGGGAATGATGCCGTCGATCATCGGGTAGTCATCGAGCAGGCCAGACTTCTGCACAGCCTCTGCGATAAAGCGCGCAACAGAGGCGGAGCAATTTACCGAGGTCAGGACGCCGATATAGTTGCGCGTGCCGGCACGGCCATTGGCTCGCCGGAAACCTTCGAAGGTCGCGCGCTGCTCCATCGGTAAAATGCCGTTCGCATGGACAGCGTGCGTTGCATCTGGTTCGCGCACGAAATTGCTGTAGTCGAGATTGTGTTCATGCACCCATTCACCCGGTTCAATCCGCTTGGAGGCGGAGCCGATGATCTGGCCGAACTTGCGCACAGGTTCACCCGCATCGATCAATCGCGACGCCAGCTTGTGCCCACGCGGTACACGATCTGTAACGGTCACCGCCTCGATGTGCTGGCCAACCTGAAACGTATCAACAGCGACAATCACGTTGTCGCTGGCGTGAAGGCGCAAATGCCTTGGGGCAGTGAGGGTATCCATGAAAATCTCCAACCGGTCAATTAATATATTAGTTCGGCGGGCACCCGGTTGCAATGTGTCAAGTTGAACCAATTCCGTGTCCGGCACTTATAACACAGGCTCGCTAAATGGTTGCGCACGTCTGGTGGCTCTTGGACAACTTTAAGTTGTGTGACGGTCAAGTCAAACAATAACGTTACAAGTAGTTCTAAAGTATAATAAGACAAGGCTATTGACTACAACTTAGAGAATCATATACAAAAATAGCACCGTGAGTTGTATAAGTATCGGTTATTATACTTTTGTATTAGAGTATATTTCTACTTTCAGTTGTGTTGCTGAATCCCGAACGCTTTTTCAATCAGGTCATTGCCCGTGAAAAATCATCGCGCCGCTTTCCTCTCCATTTGCCTTTCCCTCGCGATGCTTCTCTTGGCAAGTGCCCCGACCCTTGCCGCCAAGCTTGTGTTCACCAATATTTCGGCGGCAACTGATGTTCCGCAGACCGGAACTGGCCAGGGTAAGCGCGCGCTTTATAGCAACGCTGGCACGGTTGGCGGGGTCAGCGTCGATCTCGTGGCGAAACTCGTCAAAGCGACAACGAACCCAAACTTTAGTAGTTCGGGCGCCCGGATTAGCATCTCCTCAGCAGGTCAAGATACGATTTGGATTGATTGGTATATCTACAAGGCGGGTACCTACAACCTTGCCACCGATTCAGGCGGTGTGGCTGTCTCGGCAGAAGTCATGGTACAGTTCGCCGATATCGATGGCCCCAACAACGAGCGGCTGTTCATTCCATTGTGCGCACCTCCGGTGGAATTCGCGCGTATATCCAGGAAATCCACCCTGACCAGAGATTTTGGCACCGTTGCCGGCGTCCCGGAGGTGTTCAGTGACATTGGTGACAAGAACTACGACTCGCAACCCGAATCCGGCGCCGAAATGTCCTATTCGACGACGAGCGTGTTCAAGATGGGCAGGACGGCCAATAACGGATTTTTCATCAAACTCGATAACCCGAGTTACGCCGAGGCGGATTCCTTCGATCTGAAATGCTCCGACTTCCGTGCACCGGCAGCCGTTGACGATATTCAACAGGCCGACATCGGCATGCCCGCCGTTGTTCAAATCCTGAACAATGATGGTGTCAAAAGTTCTGGCGGCGTATTTTCTGTGGTCAGCCCGGCGACAGGTTTTTCGATGGCCTCGGTCAACCTCGCTGCACCAAGTGGAGCGACAGGCATCATCAAGGACGCCAATGGTGATGTAACCGGCTTCACGGTGGCGGGACAGGGCGTGTGGTCCTACGATGATCTGACGGGCACGCTGACCTTTACCCCGCAAACAGGTTATCGCGATTCGCCGACGCCAATTCAGTACACGTTCAAGAACGCCATCGGTACGTTGTCGAATCTGGCCACGGTAACGGTCACCTATCCGCAACTCGAGATCATCAAAACCGCGACCCCGCCGGCCACATTTTCCGTCGGCGCGGCCATCACCTACGCATTCAAGGTGACAAATCCCGGGGTGCTCACTGTCTCAGGCATTACGGTTACGGACATACTGCCGAATATCGTCATCACTGGCGGGCCCATCACCCTCGCCGGCAAGGCAAGCGACACCACGACATTCACCGCATCATATAAACTGACCCAGGCGGATCTGAACGCCGGTCAGGTGGTCAATACGGCCACGGCCACGGGCAAGACACCGCAAGGCAATCCGCTGGAGAGCCTTCCCTCGACTGTCACCACGATCATCCCCAAGGTGCCGTCCCTCGCAATTGTGAAAACTGCAGGCAAACCATCGGGCAACGTGGTCGGCGCGACCATCCCCTATACATTTACCGTAACGAATACAGGCACATTAACGATGGTCAACGTGACCGTCATCGACAGCCTGCCCGGCATCACGGTCAGGGGTGGCCCCATCATGCTTGCGCCGGGCGCCAGCGACACGGCCACCTTCACCGCGGTTTATACACTGATGCAGAAGGATATCGACACAGGCGAGGTGGAGAACTCGGCAACCGCCAAGGGTAATCCTCCAATTGGCCCACCGTTTGTCAGCCCGCCAAGCGTTGCGACCACTCCGATCATTTCTGCCCCCGGTCTGACGGTTTTGAAAACCGCTGGAACACCGTCGGGCAGCGTGGCCGGCGCAACCATTCCCTATAGGTTCACAGTCTCGTCCACGACGGGCACGGATCAGCCGGTGCGGGACGGGGCGCTCGGCGGCAACAAGGTCTACCTCATCTCGCAATATGAGTTCACGCCGGTTGCGGGTACGCTCGACGGGTATGTCTATGGCGGCAGAGTTCAGCATTGGTTCGCCGACAAGCTGCGGATCGGCGTCACCGGCATGGACGAGAACACCGGGCTCGCCAACCAGCAGGCTTACGGCGCCGATATCCAGCTGCGTCACTCCGAGACCACTTTCATCGAGGCGGAAGTCGCCCGTTCGAAAGGACCGGGTTTCAGCACCTCGCGTTCCACCGATGGCGGTTTGACATTGAGCGATGTCAGTACAACCGGCACGCGCAACCGTGTGGCATCATCCTGGCGCACCAAAGGACAGCTCGACCTTGAGGATATCAGCAAAAGCGGCATTAAAGGTACGGTTGGCGGGTATTATGAGCAAAAGCAGGCGGGTTTCTCCACCTTGGCCGACCAGATTTCTGTCGATGAGCGCATTTTCGGCGCTTTTGCCAATATCGAAGTGACCAAAGCTGTCAGTGTCGAACTCAACTATGACGATTACAAGCAAGGCCGCGGCACAAGTGATTTCGACGGTCGTGACATCGGCGAACGGTCCAGGCGGAGGGGCGCCTCGGCGATTAGCTGGCAGCTGAACGAGCACTGGAAGGCTTCTTTCGGACTGACCTATACCGACTTGCAGTCGCCTATTGCGCGCACATCCGGCAAATCCGGATATAATGGCTCGCGGCTCGACAGCGGCGCGCGGCTCGAATACGCACCGGATGATGACCACACCTATTACATCTTCGGCCAGGGCACGATTTCGCGTTCGGGCGATATCGATCGCAATGATCGAATCGGTGTTGGCACGGACTATCAGCTGACAGAGAAAATCGAGCTTGAAGGCGAGATTTCCTATGGTAATCAGGGGTTTGGAGCTCTTGCAGCAATCAACTATCATCCGACAGCCGAGGATACATACTATGTCGGTTACCGGCTGGATCCGGACCGCGCCTTTGATCTGGACCGCAGTTACGACCTTTCCGGGACCGATCGCGGCACCATTGTGGTTGGTGCAAAACGCAAGCTGGACGATACGCTGTTGGCCTATGCCGAGCGCAATTACGATCTGTTCGGAACCCGCAATTCCCTGACCGAAACCTATGGCGTGGTCTACACACTCGACAAATCCTGGACCATCGACGGCGGCTTCGAAGCGGGGAGGATCGAGGACGATACGATCGATTCCGATGACGGTTTCGAGCGTGCGGATTTCGACCGTAAAGCCGTGTCATTGGCCATCGGCTACAAGGACGAGGAGCGCATCAGCGCCCGTATCCGTGGCGAGGCGCGCTTCGAGAATAGCGACGATGATAGCCGCGACGCAAACACCTATCTGATCGCCAGCGGCCTGAGCTGGAAGACGTCGGAGGATTGGCGTTTGCTCGCCAATATCGATGCGGTCCTATCGGACTCCGATCGCGAGACATCGTTTCGGGATGGAAATTACGTCGAACTATCAGTCGGTTACGCCTATCGTCCGATCGACAATGACCGGTTGAACGCCCTGTTCAAATACGCCTGGTTGCGCGATACACCCGGCGAAGATCAGGTCAGCGCCATCAACGGTGACGAATTTGGCCCCTCCCAGCGCAGCCATATTCTCTCGGTCGATGCCAATTACGACCTGACGCCCTGGCTCACGATCGGCGGAAAATATGGCTTCCGCCATGGCGAGACACGGCAGCGGCCGGACGACGATCGCGAAACGTTTTCGGCTTGGGAAACGTCCTCGGCGCATCTTGGAATCCTTCGCGCCGACGTCACTTTCGTCAAGAGCTGGGATGCTCTGATCGAGGCCCGGGTTCTGTCCATGGCCGAAGCCGACACGACGGATTATGGCGCGCTGCTCGCGCTTTACCGCCATGTCGGCGACAACTTCAAGGTTGGCGTCGGCTATAATTTCGGCTGCTTCTCCGATGATCTGCGCGACCTTACCCTCAACGACGAAGGTGTGTTCCTCAACGTCATCGGAAAATTCTAGCGGACGTAAATTCAACCGCATGCAACTGAATTACACGCGCTGGTTGAAATTCTTGCGCCATTTTCGTACATTCTTGCATGAGAATCGCTAACTCTTGTCCCATTTTCCATCTTTCTTGCGCAAATCATCGGTCAGATTCCGATCGCTGCATTCGAAAATTTTGCACTGAAGAAATACGACCCGGGACCTCTCCATCGCCAGGTCAAAATCTCGCCGGTTCGGACCGTAACGTCGGGTACGGTTGCCCTCTTGGCACGGACCGATATGGGCGCGACAACCGCCCGTATCTGCGGTTGTGCCAGACCCTGCACAGACCCGATCCTTTAAAAAAACAGCAAGAATTCGAAGCATAAATTAATTCAAAATTTGAAGTACATTTACGTTATATTTTGCAATACTTCGTTATGAAAAATTCATTTGCAAGAAATACGAAATTTAGCTCTATATCCAAATATAGCTCAATAAACTCGTACCTTACTGTCTCAAAATGGGGGCCATAATGGCGCTGAACAATTCCTTGCTCGACCTCCTCAATATCCACCCGGACAACGGTCTGGACCAGATACTCACCGGCACCGACGGAAACGATCTGCTCTTCGGCGGCAGCGGCAATGACTTTATCCAGGGCAAGGCCGGGAGCGACCTGCTCTTCGGTTATGAAGGCATCGATACGCTGGCCTATGTCGGTTCGTCCGAAGGTGTGATGGTCCACCTCGGCGGCCTCGATGGGTCCGGTGCGCTCGGCACGTGGGGCGGCGATGCCGAAGGCGACCGGCTTGCCGTCGGTTTTGAAAACCTCGTCGGTTCGGTTTTCAATGACAAGCTCTCCGGTGATGCCGGCGATAATGTGCTCGTGGGCCTGGATGGCAATGACGGCCTCTCGGGCGGTGAAGGCAATGACACGCTCGTTGGCGGCGCTGGCTCGGACTGGCTGGATGGCGGCACCGGAGATGACAAGCTGCTTGGCGGCGACGGCGAGGACTATCTCTATGGGCGAGACGGCAACGATACGCTCAATGGCGGTGCCGGTGAGGATCGCCTCGATGGCGGCAACGGCGATGATCACCTCCTTGGCGGCGCCGATACGGACTGGCTCGACGGCGGCAATGGTTCGGACTATCTCGATGGCGGCGCAGGTAATGATTACCTTGACGGCGGCCGCGGCAATGACACGCTCCTTGGCGGAGCAGGCGATGATACATTGAACGGTGGCTCCGGTGATGACAGGCTCAACGGTGGCGCGGGCGCCGACTATGTCGTTGGCGGACAGGGCAGTGACTGGATGGACGGTGGAGCCGGCGACGACCGGCTGGAAGGAGGGTCGGGACAAGACTGGCTCTATGGCGGCGATGGCAATGACACGCTCGATGGCGGCACGGGCGAGGACCGGCTGAACGGGGGGTCTGGCGATGATACGCTTGTTGGCGGTTCAGGCACGGACTGGCTGGATGGCGGCACGGGCGCGGATCATCTTCTTGGTGGTTCCGGCGACGATTTCCTGCGCGGCGGCGATAACAACGATACGCTCGATGGCGGCGCCGGCAACGACACACTGAACGGCGGTGCCGGCGATGATCAGCTCATTGGCGGCCCGGGATCCGATATCCTCGTGGGCGGTACCGGGGCAGACACGTTCATCTTTGGTCAGGTTGAAACCGGCGCCCAGACCCTAGGCGGGCACAGCGATGTGACCTCCATCGTCGATTTCAATGCCAGCGAAGGCGACAGGATCGATCTCAGCCGGATCGACGCCGACACGAGCACAGCGGGCAATCAGGATTTCCACTTCATCGGCGAAAGCGATTTCTCCGGCGTTGCCGGCGAGTTGCGGGTTTTCCTCGCGCCACAGGATCACTCGGCACACGGCGGTTCAACCGTAGATCATTGGCTGGTCGAGGGTGACACGAATGGCGACGGCATTGCCGATTTGATCGCCGAAGTCTCGGGACATGTCGGGGATGGGTTGTCGGTCCATGACTTCTTGATGTGAGGAGTGAGTGCCATGGCGGAAGAGGATCGTCTCAAGCAGCTTGGTTACAGCTGGCACTCCGCCCTGGCACGCGTCGAAGCCTTGCACGCAGATGGCAACTACATTCCGGGAACGTTTGCCGATGACAGACTGCACGGACGGCCGCTTGCCGACTGGATCTCCGGCTATGGTGGCAATGATCACCTTGCGGGAGAGGCAGGCGAAGACCGCATGAATGGCGGTGAAGGCGACGACCGTCTCTTTGGCGGCGACGATGCGGATTTCATGATCGGCGGGGCAGGCAGCGACTGGCTCGACGGCGGGACAGGCGACGACCGCATGGGCGGCGGAGATGGCTCGGACTGGCTTTACGGCGGCGACGGTAATGATGTCATGGCTGGCGACGAGGGCGAGAACCGGCTGAATGGCGGCAGCGGCAACGACACCATTATCGCGGGCTCAGCGACCAGTATCACGCCAGACGTTGCCCGCAACTGGATCGACGGCGGCGCAGGAGCTGACAGGATTGTTTCCAGCCTCGGCGATGACTGGATCCGCGGCGGCGATGGCAATGACAGGATCAGCAGCGGCGGCGGCACGGATCGCGTGAACGGAGGCGCCGGCGACGATATCCTCGAAGGCGGGGATGGCAATGACTGGCTTGCCGGTGGAGACGGCAACGATTTCATCAGCGGCGGCAGGGGCGATGATGTCATGACGGGCGGTGCGGGCGATGACTTTTTCATCGGTGGCGTCGGCTCCGGCAATTATATCGACGGCGGCGATGGCATCGATACGGTGGACTACACGCTCGGCGATGCCGGCGCCTGGGTAAGCCTGCTGACTGGCGAGAGATCGGGAGATGTCCTGTCGAATATCGAGAACCTGACCGGCAGCCAGTATGCCGACTCCCTCGAAGGCGATGACAATGACAATGTTCTGACCGGAGGCGCCGGATTCGATATTCTCATTGGCAATGGTGGAGTCGACACATTCCGGTTTCTCTATGCCGAACATGGCGATCAGGACCACGAGGGCCAGGCTTACGGCGACACGATTGGAATTTTCAGCTCGGCTGAAGGCGACAGGATCGATGTCTCGCCCATCGATGCGGACACGACAATCGACGGCAAGCAGGATTTCCATTTCATACGCAACGGCGATTTCAGCGGCACTGCCGGCGAATTGCGGGTCGTGGTGCCGGAGAACGTCTACCCCAAGGACTATCTCCATTTGGAAGGGGATACGGATGGCGATGGCGATGCCGATCTCGTCGTCGCGGTGGTCGGTGATTTTGATCACGACTGGACCGTGAATGATTTCATCATGTGAGACTGCACGAACCTTGAGTTTCATTGCCAACGGTGCGCATTTGAAGATCATAGAATTTTGAGTCGAGGACTGATTTTGGAAGACTGGGATCCTAACGTAGTCAAGATGCTCAGCATCTTCATGCCGACGACTTTTGACAGGCGCCTGGCCATCAAGGGGCATTCCCGCTTCGTCCATTACACCACGGCGGAAAATCTGTTTCGCATCCTCGATCAGGAGGAAATACGATTTGGAAACACGAGATGCATGAACGACTATCGCGATGTCGAACAGGGTGTCATGCAACTGCACCAGTGGAACAATCATCCGGAAGGCAGTGCGTCCCTGGCCGAGGCGCTTGAAGCGAGCAGTCCCGGGGCCTGGGATGAAGCCATCAAGAAATACTACCATTGGTTGCCAAGCTTGCGGACACAATCTTATGTCCTGTCGGTCGCCGAGCATGACCCCGCTGAAAATGACACCGGCCGGTTGTCCCTGTGGCGCGCGTATGAAAAGGGTGAGACTGGCATTGCCGTAGTCGTCAAGGTTGCACCTTTCATGCAGGTGACGGAGGCTCTGAAAGCTTACTCGAGCCCGGTGGCGTACTGGACGCGGCACCAGCTCGACGACGAGTTCAAGGTCGTTACCCAGCGCGTTCTTGCCAACAAGGATTTCCTGTCGAAATTACCGAAACCCGCACTGACCGAAATGCTGTTCCTCATGCTGGTCTTCGCGGCGACATGTTCTAAACATCCGGGGCTGCGCGACGAGCGCGAGTGGCGTGTTCTGACCAATCCGCAACTTTGGCCCTCGACCCAACTGATCGAACACCACGACGTCATCGGCGGAATTCCGCAGACGGTCTACAGGATGCCGCTGAGAAACAACCCCGCCGACAATGTGATGGGAATCGAATTGCCCGAACTCGTTGACCGCGTGATCATCGGCCCGTCGGCCTATGCCGGACCGATCCGCGATGCAATCATTGCGAAACTGGTGGAGAGAAAGGTCGACGATCCCGCATCGAAGGTCGTCATATCGGGGATGCCCGTGCGTGCGACGGCAATGGGGTGAACGGTAAATGCAGTGTGATCGAAATCCCTCAAATTGTCGTCCTCAAGCCTCCTTTTGACCAAGAACAAACCTAGACTGAACGCAACCTCGGGACGCTTTTGGCGTTTGAACCGAGGGTGCTATTTCCGCGTAAGGAGGATAGTCAGATGCACGACTTGACCCTGGTCCTGGCAATCTTCGCTGTTGTTCTTCTTGCTTATCAATCCGAGATTGATGACCGTCCGCCCGTCCAGGACGACGACTTGGCGCAGTCGGACTTTACCGACTAGGCGCAGCTATCCGGAAAACTTGCTCTAATGCGGAACGCCGGCGATATCGTCCGGAAGGCCGACCGAATGCGCAATGCGATGCAGCTTCGTCGGCTCGGCACTCTCGCCCATTTCAATGCCGTTGAGTTCATCGACGGTCAGGCCGCATGCAATGGCAAGATCCTCCGCGGTATAGTTGAATTTTTGCTTGATCATTTTCACCAGATTTGCGCCGGCAGCGATGGCGGAAGCGGTCGTTTCAATCATGTCGGCCATGGCGGATCTCCCGGATCTGGCAATATCGGTCTCCCGAAATGCGCAGGCTCGCGTTTGGTTCCCAAACGGACCAGGAAAGCGTTACATCGCGAGGGCCCGGCGGACCGGCCGTTGCGGAATTTGCTGACCGCACCAGATTATCGCCGAACAGATGGCGAGAACCGCAACAGCGGAAATCGCGACCCTGAGCAGCACCAGATGGTGCAGCATCAGATCGTGCAGGGCAGGCAATCTGACAAGCAAACGGTTGAACGTGCGCAGGACCAGCATATGCATGAGATAGATCGGATAGGAATTCCGGCCCAACCAGGCAAACAGCCTGTCTCGCAGGGTCAACCGTTGTGCGCGTGCCACCAGCCAGGCAAAGAGAGCGGCGGAAAAGCCGAAACTGGTGAGTTTGATCTGGGAAGCGCCAAATGAGACTTCGCCGAGTTCTCCCAGCCAGAAGCCCTCGGCGATCGACAGGCACAGAAAGAGCCCGGCCGCCATTGCCAGCACCGGCGTGTGGCGTGCAAGAGCTTCGGCCCGCTTGGGAAAGCGTGCCAGATAGAAACCCATCTGGTAGAACGGACACCAGACAAAAAATGGCAGCGCATAGGCTGGGAACTGGCCAAACGGGCCGCTGTCCGGAATAAACCGCACCACATAGGAATAGGTCAGCCCGATCAATGCCGTACCTGTCATCAGGAGGAGGTGCGTCCGCTCGTTGCGTATACGCGCCAGCAGCGGCGTCAGAATGATGAACTGGCAGAGAACGATGACGAAATAGCCGATGCCTGTGCCAGCTCCCACAGCAATGAGAAAATGTCTTGGCGACACCAGATCTTCCGGCCGCAGGACAGCGATATAGATCAGGGTCCAGATCAGATAGGGGCCAATGAGACGGCTGAACCGGTGGGCGTAGTAATGCAAGGGTTTCTCGCCTTCTTCGTAGCGGGCGAAGTATCCGGAGAGCGCCAGGAACAGCGGTACGGCAAAGTCGACAATTTGATCAAGGACCATCCCCACAGTCCAATCCAGCGACCATGGCGCGGCGTCGAGCGCCGGCTCGGAAGCATGGATGATGAGCACCGCCACGATGGCTGCACCCTGACACTATCCCAGAATGTCGAACGCATGGATGGCACTCCAAAATGCTGCCGCTCTCGCGATGGACTATTAGCCGGGATACCATGGAGGACAATGCTCCAATTGGGGGCACTGGGGCTATACTTTGGGTGCAAGGCCTAGGGGCAGGACCCTGTTAATCTGGTCCTGACCCCAGGTTTCGACCGGTTATGGCAGCGTTTTGAGAAAGAACCTGCTGGTGGCGAGGATCAGGGCGTTGAGCGCGGCCGCACCGGATCGGAGATTGAAATCGTGATCCATGGGGTAGGTCCAGAGTTCGCCTGCGCCCGCGTGGGCAGCGATGTACTTTTGGGCGGAATCAGCACCAACGACATGGTCATTGCTGCCTTCTGCGGCAAAGAGGGAACCCTTGTAAGCTGCAATTTCCGTCAGAGGATCGATGCGGTAAACTTCTTCGAAGAACGGCTGGCGCAGATGCACGCCAATGGCATCGACACCGGCATTGCCGCTTTTGAGACCTGCGGCGACGACGCCTTTTCCAAACCGGCCTTCGAAGGTTGATGGCGGTGTGGCAACGGCAGCGCCAGCGCCTTGGGAAGCCCGCTGCGCGCCGCCACGATCGCAGCCACGAGACCGCCCTGGCTCACGCCCACTATACCGATGCGCGCGCTGTCGACGCGCTTATCCGATTGCAGAAATTGCAGGGCAGCAAGACCATCCTCGATCTGCCGGGAGAAGGTGGTATCCGCAAACGAGCCACCGCTATCGCCCGCGCCGCGAAAATCAATGCGCAGGCTGGCGAGGCCGGCCGCCGCGAACGCCTTGGCGGCACGGGGGAAGATGTCCTCTTCATCACGATCACCGGCGAAACCATGCAGCATCAGCACGACCGGGGGATGTGCTTGCGGGGGGAGGGAAAGTGTTCCGGCGACTTTTGTCCCATCGACCTGGAACGACACGATCTCCTCGTTTGTCCGGGCCGCCGAGGGACCAGCACCGAAATAAATGCATAGCGCAGCAAGCATGGCCTTTCGGAGCATCACGATCGTCTCTCGTCGAAAACACCGAGCGATCCTATCCCTTGCGGTAGTGCGCTGGAATTTGGCCGAAAGGCGTAAGGGGGTGGAAATCGGACAACAAGAAGCCCGCAAGTGCGGGCCTTTTTGTCAGATGCGGAAGAGGCATCATGCGGTCGAAACGCAATTTCAAATTTGGTTCATGGAGTTATGGCATAAACGTCCACGGAGTAGCATGATACCGTGGGCTGAGACGTGGCGCGATGAATGTCGGAGGGCTGAAATGAACAATTCAAAGGACGAGGTTGAGCGCCGGGATTGGCTCGAGGCTGAACTCGCCGATACGCTTGATGAGGATTATGAGCTCGAACTTTCCGAGCCGGCACTTTCCGAAGAGATTCGCAAGATCTATCGCAAGACCCATCCACCATCCATGCCACGCATAGAGTATTTTCGTGCATTGCTCTCACTGCAAGCGGAGTTGATCAAGCTGCAGGACTGGGTCGCCTATCACAAAGAGAAGGTCGTCGTCGTATTCGAGGGACGCGATTCTGCAGGCAAAGGCGGTGTGATCAAACGCATTACCCAGCGGCTCAACCCGCGCACCGTGCGGGTCGTGGCTCTTCCAGCCCCTTCAGACCGCGAGAAGACCCAGTGGTACTTCCAGCGTTACGTGCCCCATTTGCCTGCCGGCGGCGAAATCGTGCTCTTCGATCGATCCTGGTACAATCGATCGGGTGTCGAGCGGGTCATGGGTTTTGCGCGCGAAGACGAGGTTGCGCAATTCTTCCACGATGTCCCCGAATTCGAGCGCATGCTTGTTCGATCCGGCATTCGGCTGGTCAAATATTGGTTCTCGATCACCGACGAGGAACAACAGTTGCGGTTCCTCATGCGCATCCACGACCCGTTGAAACAGTGGAAGCTGTCACCCATGGATCTGCAATCGCGAGTGCGCTGGGAAGGCTACACCAAGGCCAAGGAAGAGACGTTCGCCCGCACGAATATACCCGAAGCGCCATGGTACATCGTCGAGGGTAACGACAAGAAGCGCGCGCGCCTCAACTGCATCGATCACCTTCTTTCGCAGGTTCCATACGAGCACGTGCCGCATGAGGATATCACCCTGCCTGAACGGGTGTTCAACCCCGACTACGAGCGAAAGGTTTTGCCGCCGGAACTCTACGTGCCGTCAAAATACTGACTTGATAGCGGCAGCCTTTCAGAAGATATCGGCAGCGCTTCCCGGGCCGCGTTTTTGCCCGCCCGTTCGAATTTTTTCTCTTCGGAGTCGAAATGGCGCTTTGCGCCGCGACATGGCAGTGTCGGGCAATCGTGCCCGGTACGCCAAGGAGAGAAAAATGAAGTACATGATGCTGATCCATCACGACGAAGCGGCGCTTGCGAAGGCCGGGCCGGAGCTCGGTACCGACTATGCGGCATTCAACCAGGCGCTGATGAAAGCCGGCGGGATTCCGGGCGAGCGGCTCCATCCGAGCTCGGCGGCGACGAGCGTGCGGGTGACGGACGAAAAGGCCGAGATTCTCGACGGGCCCTACGCCGATACCAAAGAGCAATTGGCGGGATATTTCGTGATCGAGGCGGAGGATCTCGACGCCGCGATCGAATGGGCCAAGCGGTGCCCGTCATCGCGCTATGGGGTGATCGAAATCCGGCCCATCGGGATCCCGGACTATGGCAATTGAGGTCCAGCACGAGGCTGGACGCGTTGCCGAGGCTGTCGCGCGGGAGAGCTATGGGCGGCTTGTCGCCTTCCTGGCCTCCCGCACGCGGGATGTGGCCGGGGCGGAGGACGCCCTGGCCGAAGCTTTCGCCGCGGCGTTGCGCGATTGGCCCCGGCAGGGGGCGCCGCACAATCCCGATGCCTGGCTTTTGACGGTGGCGCGACGGCGGCAGATCGATGCCGCGCGGCGCCGGCAAACGCAGCGGGACGGGGAAGGGCACGTTCGGCTCGTGGCCGAGGAGCTCTCCGAGGCGCAAATGAGCGAGGACGACATCCCCGACAGGCGGCTGGGGCTGATGTTCGCGTGCGCGCATCCGGCGATCGAAAAGGGCATGCGGGCGCCGCTCATTCTCCAGACGATATTGGGCCTGACGGCGGAGCATATCGCATCAGCTTTCATCATCCCGCCGGCGGCGATGGGGCAGCGGCTCGTCCGGGCCAAAGCGCGGATCAAGGATACGGGCATACCGTTCCATGTGCCCGAAAAAGCGGAGTTGCCAGATCGGCTGCAGGCCGTGCTCGACGCGGTCTATGCCGCCTACACCAAGGGGTGGAACGAGATCGGGGAAGGGGGTACGCCCGAACTCGCGCAAGAAGCCATCTGGCTTGGGCGGCTGATCGTGGGGCTCGTCCCGGACGCGCCGGAAGCCAAGGGCATGCTGGCGCTCATGCTCTATAGCGAGGCGCGCCGATCGGCGCGGCGGGACGCGCGGGGGGCCTTCGTTTCGCTCGAGGAGCAGGAGACCGGGCTTTGGAACCTGCAGATGATCGACGAGGCCGAAGCGCTCTTGCATGCCGCGAATGCGGACGGTCCGTCGGGGCGCTATCAGATCGAAGCGGCGATCCAGTCTGCGCATGTCGCGCGGCGGCTGACGGGGCGGGATACCTGGCCGTCGGTTCTGGCGCTCTATGAACATTTGCTCGCGCTGACGCAGTCGCCTGTCGTCGCCCTCAACCGGGCGGTTGCGGTCGCCGAGGTCGAGGGGCTGCGCGCCGCTTTTGCCGCGCTCGATGCGATTGCGGGGGACAAGCGGATGGCCGAGTATCAGCCCTATTGGGCAGCACGGGGGCAGATTTGCGCGCAACTCGATATGATGGAGGAGGCGCACGAGGCGTTTTCGCTGGCGATGGGGCTGTCGAGCGACCCGGCGGTGCGGGGCTATCTGCGGGGCCGCCTTCGCGGACTGGCACGGGGGTAGCCGAGCCGCATTGAACGCGAGTTAACCTGACATCACCGTTTCATACGGCACTCCCGGTTTCGCATGAGGACATTGGATATGTGGCCGCTTGAGAATGGTGGATTTCGATGTCCCTTTTATTTACTCTTCGAGACGTTGCGTCGTGCCATCGTTGGCTACGGGAAACCCGACGCAAAAGGGATCGCCAAAACAAACGTTTGGGAAAAGGGAAGCGATTACGAAAAAGGTGCGTGATGGCAGAAGTGTTGGAATTCAGATCCGCAACGAAGTCAATGAGGGACCGCTTTGTCTGATGATCCAGATATGAAAACTCAAGCTCCGGATACTGGCGCACTGCTCGATTGCGACATCGTCATGGCGGGCGGCGTGACCAGCGGTATCATCTACCCAGGTGCCGTCGCCATGATTGCGCGGCGCTACTCTTTTCATAGTATCGGCGGAACGTCGGTAGGCGCTATTGCGGCAGCGGTCACGGCCGCTGCCGAATATGGGCGCCGGACCGGACGAAATGCTGGTGCTTTGATGAAATCGGCAAACTTTCCAGGAGTCTGGGTGATCGGGCAGGTGGCCACTCCCGTCTGTTTCATCTCTTCACTCCGGAACGCGCTACCAGGCCACTGCTCTCGTTGGTCACCCCGATTTTCGGTGGTGGCGGGGCGCTGCGAAAGGCTCTCGCGGTTTTCAGTGTGACGCTATCGGCCTGGCAATTCGCGCTGCCCGTTGCGTTTGTCACCGTGGCAGTTCTCTATCTTGTTGGTGTCTTGTTATTCGAAGGATACCTCGTTCTTACTGTCATTGCGCTGCTGGCATCGCTCGCATTGATCGCCGTCGCATGGTTCGCGACTCTTGTTCTCGTTCTGCGCAACCGCTGGCTTGTCTCGTGGCGAAACAACTATTACGGGATATGCACCGGGAATAGTTCTCCGGAGTTCCCGGACAAGGTGAGTAAACCTCGATTCGAAGGACTGACACCCTGGATGCATCGGGCGGTGCAGGCCGCGGCCGGGCGCGGACTTGATGATCCGCCTCTAACGTTTGGCGATCTCTGGAGCGCTCCGTCAGTGGTTGGAGGAACCGAGAGCATGCAGCACGATCCCGCTGCTCCGCGGTCGATCGAACTTGCCATGATAGCAAGCGATATCAGTCGCAACAGAACGGTAAAGATACCCTTCCTCGAAACGCCTTCGCCCCTTTATGTAGAAAAGTCGGTACTGCATGATTTCTTTCCGGAGGCAATCACCAAGTGGATGAAGGATAATGCCGGCATCCACGACAGGCGCGTCGAAAAACGGGATGACGTCGTTCGGCTTCCGCTCCCGCAGGACCTCCCGGTTGTTTTTGGCGCCAGGTTGTCACTGAGTTTTCCGATACTTCTTGCTGCAATGCCGCTCATGACTCCGGATTTTGCCGCGGCGAAAAAAGGCCAACCTTTGCCTCTGCGCCGGCTATGGTTTTCTGATGGCGGACTGACCTCGAATTTTCCTATCCATTTCTTTGACAGCCCGATTCCATCGCGTCCGACCTTCTGTCTGAACCTGATCGATTTTGACGCACAGGCGCCAAATGTCCATGCGACCGAAACTGACACGCCCGCAGTGACGGATGAAAATCACGACATTGATGCAGATGAGGCTTCCAAGCCGATCGCCCAGCCACGCGCGCCGGAACGTACATCGGCCAGCAGGCCCAAGATAACATCGGAAGATGATCCGGCACCGGGCGACAAGGTCTGGGGGGTTCATATCCATGAGCAAGGGCAACCGGATTACGCCTCTACCGTTTACAGCTTTCGACGATGTGCCGGGAGCCGGGCTTGCTGCATTCCTGAAGACTCTTCTCAACACGGCCCGGTTCTGGAGCGACAACCAGATGCTGATAGCGCCGGGCGTTCGCGAGCGCATCGTGAATATTGCACTGCGTGACGATGAAGGTGGGCTCAATCTCGACATGAAAGCCGATGTCATTGCGGATCTGGATTTGCGAGGTCGCGCTGCGGGCCTGCTCATAGGTGCGCGTTTTGATTCCAGCGCGAAGACGGATCCCGAAACCGGTAAGCCCAACCGGCAGATCTTTGCCAATCATCGCTGGATACGTTACCGCAATTTTATGGCTGCGTTTGAGGATCTGTCGCGGCGCTTTGCGCTTTCGCGGAGGAGATCGGATGTCGCGGCGTCAGCCCGAAATGAAACGCTGCTCAACCCCATGATAGCGGGAAAGGCAAAGGAGAAAATTGGCTATCCCGCACCCGTCAGAGCGCGTGGGTTTTATCGCACCACGACTGATGCCTTTGAAAAACTGGCATTGGAGATGGCGGACGCTACGCGAAAAAACCCTCGCGCGACATTCGACAGTCCTCGCCCATCCCTCGGTGTTCCCAAAGTCGTGGCCGGCATGGCACCCCGACCCAAAATGAGGTTGAGATTGCGCCCGCTGGTCGACAACGATCCGCGAGACGAGGCGGCTGATTTACCCGATATGCCCATGCGCGGGAGATTGAGGTGAATGCCTCGATTGAATGAAGTGCTGGATACCCTGAATATGCGCGTCGTCAAGCCTGCCAAGTAACACCGTTGAGGTCACTTTCTGGTGAGCCCCTTTTCACGCCGAGGTGCTTGTGCCACATATCGGTCAATGACGAGACACTCCACCATCCGTACCCTCATGTTCGTTTTCGCTTTGCTCGGGCTTGTGTTCGGGCCGATGGCTGTTTCGATGAGCGGCACGGCAATGGCCGATCAGAACATGTCCATCGTGGCCGGCATCGGTGACATGGCAGCAACGGCAAAAATGCCAACCGACATGTCATGTTGCTTTCAGAAACAGGCCAAGATTCCCGACTGTTCAAAAGACTGCCCGCTGAACGTCCTTTGTGTCACGGGCTTTTCCAGCGTGTCGGCAGCGAATGTCGATACCTTCTCCGTCTTCGGGCAAAAGGACCTGTTCCGCTTTGCCATCTTTGAAGCATTGGCTTCGAGGATAGGGGATCCTCCTCACAGACCCCCCAGCGTCTGATTGTCATCGACGCATCAGCGTCGTCTCGCCGAGTGGTGACAACCATTCGTCAAACTGCGTGGCATTTGCTGCGCTGACCGCCGTGCACAAACACGGTTCAAGACAATCGGAAACTTAAATTATGAAAAACCACCGTTCTATGTTTGCGGGCCTTGCGCTCGCCTCTCTCTTCGCATCCGTATCTCTGGTACATGCGGCCCCGTCCAACCACGAGTTCAAGCCAATCGGCACACGCACAGAAAATATCGTGAAAGGGACGCGCTGGTCCACAGCAGCCGTTCTGGCCGCGGCACAAGAAAAGACTGCGTTGCCGACGACAATCCAGCGGATTCTAAATGCCGAGGCCAAACCTGGTGAACAGGCACGGTCGCATGGCGATCCGCATATATCGTATCGGGTACTCGAAAACGGTATGGTCGAAAAAATCGACGACCGGTATGGGACTCAAAAGTTCTTCAAGCCGAAAATTTCCAGGATCAACCCATACATAAATCGGTAGTAACATTCTGAACATTTCCGCCACGGCGGAAACTTAAGACAGTGTTTCGCCAGCGTCTTCAGGCGCTGGCGTCTCCTTCCTACAAAAATGAAACTAAGCAGCTAGCGCCATACTGTGTGATGCGTCCCGAAGTTTTGTTATCAACTGCTGGAGTACCGGAAGTGACAATAAAGCGCGCTCGCCTAGCCGCTTTTATCGAGTTTATCACTTTCCAGTGAGCCGCTTGCTCAAGCGCAGCTTCCTGTGACACATTGGAACAACGATGAAACAATCCGCCATCCGTACCCTCATGTTCGCTTTCGCTTTGCTCGGGCTTTTGCTCGGGCCGATGGCTGTCTCCATGAGCGGCATGGCGATGGCTCAGCAGGACATGTCCGCCACGGCGGCAATGGATGGCATGACCGAGCCGTCGAGCATGACGGAAGCCATGCCATGCTGTCCCGAAAAGCAGGTCAAGATTCCGGATTGCTCCAAGGACTGCCCGCTGAACGTCCTTTGTCAGGCAGGCTTCACCAACGTTTCAACGGCGGATGCCGAGACCTTCTCCATTTTCGCCCAGAAGGACCTGTTCCATCTTGCCCCTATTGAGAGCATTCCGTCTTGGGCAGGCGACCCTCCACATAGACCTCCAAGTATCTGATTGTCAGTGGCGCTGAAGCGTCAATTCGCCGAACGATCAAAACCGTTGGCGAAAACTTGCATGGCATTCGCCGTGCCGACTGCCGTGCGCAAAACACGGTTCATGACAATCGGAAATTGAATTATGAAAAACCATCGTTCTATGTTTGCGGGCCTCGCGCTCGCCTCTCTCTTCGCGTCCGTATCCCTGGCCAATGCTGCCCCGTCCGACTACGAATTTCAACTCGTCAAAGGCGAAATCCAGAAGGCTGACGCAGCGGTCATTGCGGTCAAGCTGATCGACAAACGCTCCGGCAACCCGGTCGATCATGCGGTGATCTTCTCGACACGCGTCGACATGCAACCGGATGGCATGGAGATGATGACGACACCTGCAAAGGCAATGCCAACGACCGAACCGGGTGTCTATTCGTTCCAAACCAACCTGTCGTCGGAAGGAAACTGGCGCTTTTCCGTAGCTGCCAAAGTGCAGGGCGAAGACGGCACAATCGAAAACAAACTGGTTTTCAAAGTCGTACAGTGACACGCCTCACTTCCGCACTCGTTCTGGTCGCCGTCATCGCGGCGGCCGGAACGGGCGGCTATTGGGCGAGCGAGAAGGACTTGCCCAGGGCTGTCATTGCAACGTTTTCGGAAACCGCCGAGGCCAGAACCTCTGTCAACGTGGCCGCTACAGGTGCGGTCATCTACTACCGCCATCCCGACGGATTGCCGGAATATTCCGGCAATCCGGTCAAGACGCCGGACGGGCGGCCATTCCGCCCGGTGCTTGCCAGTGAGGATGTAAGTTTTAACGTAGCCAAACCGGAAGACCGGAAAACGCCGGAGAAACCGGAAAAATCCGGTGCGCGCAAGGTTCTCTATTACCGCAATCCTATGGGCTTGCCGGACACGTCGCCGACCCCGAAAAAGGACGGGATGGGCATGGATTACCTGCCTGTCTATGACGGCGAGGAAACCAATGACGGCTCGGTAACGATATCGGCGGGAAGGCA
The DNA here is from genome assembly GCF_964253365.1 of Phyllobacterium sp. LjRoot231. NCBI lineage: Bacteria > Pseudomonadati > Pseudomonadota > Alphaproteobacteria > Hyphomicrobiales > Phyllobacteriaceae > Phyllobacterium > Phyllobacterium sp. LjRoot231. The sequence goes on along the minus strand of NZ_CAXUQT020000001.1, from coordinate 665,713 downwards.
GCAACTTTCTGGTGTGAAGACCGCGCTCGCCCAGATGGGCACGATTGTGCGTCCGGTCCAACTACCAGGCACCGTCCAACTGGACGAACGGCGTATCAGCGTTCTTTCCACTCGCACAGAAGCTTTCGTCGAAAGCGTCGCCAACGTGACGACAGGCGACGTCATCGCCGAGGGCCAGCCGCTCGTCAGTTTATACGCCCGGGAAATCACAACGGCGGGAATTCAGTATGTCAACGATCTCAATGCCGCTGTAGCCAACTCGACCGGGGGTGGCAGGGTGCGTCTGGAAAATCTTGGCGTACCGGAAAAGGCCATCACCGATATCAGGGACACCCGCAAGGTTCCGACCTCGATCACGTTGACAGCACCACGACGCGGCGTCGTTCTCGAACGTGCAGCGGTCGAGGGCATGATGGCGGCACCGGGTGCCGTCCTGTTCAGGATCGCTGACACTTCCCATGTCTGGGTCATTGCCGATGTACCCGAATATGAGCTTGAGGCCGTCCGTAAAGGCGCGGAGGCTACGATCAAAATCCGCAGTCTTCCGGACAAGGAATTCAAGGGAAAGGTCGATCTTGTCTATCCGGAAATTCAGTCGCAGACGCGGACAGCCAGCATCCGCATCGAATTACCCAATCCCGATGGCCTCCTGCTCGCCAATATGTATGCGGATGTCGAGATTGCCTTGGGAAAGGGCAACCAAGTTGTCACGGTTCCCGACAGTGCTGTCATCGACAGTGGTGATCGCCAGGTCGTCATCGTCGACAAAGGCGACGGCAAATTCGACCCGCGCAACGTCAAGGTCGGCATGCGCGGTGATGGCATGGCGGAAATCAGCGAAGGCATCAGTGCCGGCGACAAGGTCGTCGTCTCGGCCAACTTCCTGATCGATGCCGAAAGTAATTTGAAGTCGGCTCTTAACGCCCTCGCACCTTCGGAGGCGAAGCCATGATCTCGCGCATCATCGAATGGTCGGCCCGCAATCTCATCATCATTTTCTTCGCCTCGGTGATGGCGGTCGGTGCGGGCATCTATGCCATCCGCACGTTACCGCTGGATGCGATCCCCGATCTCTCGGACGTACAGGTCATCGTTTTCACCGATTATCCCGGGAAGGCACCGCAGGTCGTGGAGGATCAGATCACCTATCCGCTGACGACATCGATGTTGACCGTGCCGAAATCGAAGGTCGTGCGTGGCTTCTCATTCTTCGGCGTGTCGTTCGTCTACGTCATCTTCGAGGACGGCACGGACATGTACTGGGCCCGCAGCAGGGTGCTCGAATATCTGAACGCTGCGGCGAGCCGCTTGCCCGCAGGAGTTTCACCGAGTCTTGGGCCCGATGCCACGGGTGTGGGCTGGGTCTATCAGTATGCGCTTGTGGCCAAGGAACACTCGCTGGCGGAACTGCGCGCGATGCAGGACTGGATCGTCCGCTTTGGCGCATCCAAGGCCGAAGGCGTATCGGAAATCGCTGGGCTCGGCGGTTTCGTCAAGCAGTATTCCATCGTTGTCGACCCGGCCAGGCTCAAGTCACAAGGCGTGACCTTGGACGAGGTCGGCGCAGCTGTCCGTGCCAGCAACATGGATACGGGCGGGCGGACGGTCGAACTGTCCGAGTTCGAATTCATGGTGCGTGGCCGTGGCTATCTGAAGAACGTCTCCGATATCGAGAATATCGTCCTCAAGACTGAAAATGGTGTACCGCTGCGGCTTTCGGACGTGGCTGCGGTTGAAATCGTTCCGGACGAGCGGCGGGGTATTGCCGAATTGAACGGTACTGGCGAGGTTGCGAGTGGCATTGTCCTTCAGCGCGTCGGCTCAAATGCCCTGACGGTCATCGACAACGCCAAGCAGAGCCTTGCTGAAATCAAGAAGAGCCTGCCAGCAGGCACCGACATCGTTCCCGTCTACGACCGCTCGACACTGATCGATGCTGCCATTGAAACGCTGAAGAAAACCCTGGTCGAGGAAAGCATCGTCGTCGCTCTGGTAACCATCATCTTCCTGCTGCACGTGCGCAGCGCGCTCGTTGCCATCATCATGCTTCCTGTCGGCATCCTGATCGCTTTCATCGCGATGAAATGGCTGGGCCTGGGTGCGAACATCATGAGCCTCGGCGGTATCGCCATCGCTATCGGTGCGATGATCGATGCGGCCATCGTCATGATCGAAAACGCCCACAAACATCTGGAGCGTGCACCGCCCGACAAGCCGCGCGTCGATGTGCTGATCGAAGCGGCCGCCGAGGTCGGTCCGGCCCTGTTCTTCAGCCTGCTGATTATCACAGTGTCGTTCATCCCGATCTTCACGCTTGAAGGACAGGAAGGCAAACTGTTCGGGCCATTGGCGTTCACCAAGACGTTCTCCATGGCTGCTGCCGCACTTCTGTCGGTGACCCTGGTGCCCGCACTCATGGTTCTGTTCGTTCGCGGCCGGATTATTCCCGAGCACAAGAACCCGGTGAACCGCTTTCTCATTGCCATCTACAGGCCGGTGATCCGGGTGGTCCTGAAGGCAAAATATCTCACCATCCTGCTGGCAATCGCTGCGCTTGTCGCCACGGTCTGGCCCGCACGCCAGCTCGGCAGTGAGTTCATGCCGAACCTTGATGAAGGCACGCTGATGTACATGCCGACAACCTTGCCTGGAATATCCGTCACCAAGGCTGCCGAATTGCTGCAAACGCAGGACAGGATCATCAAGTCGTTTCCGGAGGTGGAATCCGTGTTCGGTAAATCGGGCAGAGCGGATACCGCAACCGATCCAGCTCCGACCGAGATGTTCGAGACCATCATCAATCTGAAGCCCAAATCCGAATGGAGGCCGGGCGTCACTGCCGACAGCCTCAAGAACGAAATGGACAAAGCGCTGCAATTTCCGGGCGTGTCGAATGCCTGGACGATGCCGATCAGGGCACGTACCGACATGTTGTCGACGGGCATCCGCACACCTGTTGGTGTCAAGGTATACGGTACAGACCTCGCCCAGATGGAAGGTGTGGCGAGACAGATCGAGCAGGTTCTGAAGACGGTTCCGGGAACGTCAAGCGCTTACGCGGAGCGGGTGAACGGTGGCTACTTCCTCGACATCGTGCCGGACAGGGTGGCGCTCGGACGCTATGGATTGTCCATCCAGAACGTCCAGAATGTCATCTCCATGGCGCTCGGTGCGGAAGAAATCACCCAGACCGTGGAGGGGCGTGAACGCTACGGTGTCACCATCCGCTATCCGCGTTCGCAGCGAAGCGACCCACAGGCCATTGCCCGCGATGTGCAGATCGCTCTGCCGGGTGGTGGGACGATACCGTTAGGTGAAGTCGCCAAGGTCGAACTGGCGCGCGGGGCAACGTCGATCCGCACGGAAAACGGCCAGCTGGTGGTCTACATCTTCGTCGACATCTCAGGTCGCGATCTCGGCGGTTATGTTGAGCAAGCAAAGCAGGCCGTCGCCGATCAGGTCAAATTGCCTGCGGGCTATTCCGTTGCATGGAGCGGTCAATTTGAATACCTCGAACGGGCCGAAGCCAAGCTGAAGATTGTCGTTCCGTTGACGCTGGCGATCATCTTCCTGCTGCTCTACCTCAACTTCAAGGCGCTGACGGAAACGCTGATCGTCATGCTCTCCTTGCCGTTCGCCTTGGTCGGCGGCATCTGGCTGATGTGGTGGTTAGGCTTCAACACCTCTGTTGCCGTGGCAGTCGGCTTCATCGCTCTCGCTGGCGTTGCCGCCGAGACCGGGGTGATCATGCTCATCTACCTCGATCATGCATTGACCGAAGTCAGGGCAAGACGTCAGGCGCAAGGAGGCGAGTTCACGCGAGACGACCTCAATGAGGCAATCATGACGGGTGCGGTCGAGCGTGTTCGGCCGAAGATGATGACGGTCGTCGCCATCATGGCGGGACTCCTGCCCATCCTGTGGAGCACCGGAACGGGATCGGAGGTCATGCAGCGTATCGCCGTGCCGATGATCGGCGGCATGATCTCGTCGACGCTGCTGACGCTCATTGTCATTCCTGCGGTCTACGGTTTGGTCAAGGGCTGGCGGTTGCCCGTTTTGCGGGCGGCAGATGGAACACTTCGTGAAAGGAGTACGGACGATCTGAAGTTGGCCGCCGAATGACGGTCGATGCGATGGCTGGCAGGTTCGGTTGTCTTCGCGCCAACCGGGCTGCCGGAAGGGAGGTGTCAGAAAGAATGGATGCCGACAGCAGTGAGTGGGTAGCACTTTGGCCTTACGGGCTTCTCATAATTGTCTTGGGAGCCTGGGCGGTCCATCTTTTCCTTGCGCCGTCAAACTGGCCCGAGTGGGTCGGCGCAGGGTTGCTGCAGACTTTTATCGTCGCTCAGATGTACGGCTTTCCGCTCACCCGCTATTTTCTGACAAGCATTGTGCCAATCGACACCCCGCTGATTCATTCCAGCGGTCACGTTTGGCATTCAGTACGAGCAATACCGGGAAGTGGTGCCGATGTTCGTTCCAGGTTGGTAAATGTCCGCACACCGTGTTCAGATAGGTTCCCTGAGCCGTTGCAACATCAAAAATGACAGGAGGATCGCAATGTACAGTTCATTGAAATTCCTTGGGTTAGCCGCCACAATAATGGCTGGGCTTGCGCTCACATCACCGATCTTTGCTGCCGATGACAATCAGTCTCCAGGCTCAAACATGGGTTCTGGCATGATGGAGCACGGCGGCATGATGGATATGATGAAGCAGATGAACCAGATGATGGAAAGCTGCAACAAGATGATGCAAAGTACTCCCGATTCCGGAAAGCCCAACGAGCAGTGGCGCAAGGATATGCCGATGCAGCCTGACAAGAAGGGGTGATGGAGGGACGATCTGATGAAGAAACGTGAATTCATTTGCACGGGAATCGCAGCAATGGCCGTTGTCATGACTGCGAGGAAGGCAGGTGCCGAGACACATTTGTCGATGACGATCTACAAAGACCCCAATTGCGGGTGCTGCAATCTCTGGGCGAAAGCGATGGAAGATGCCGGGTTCACCGTCGAACGGGTGGACACGGACGATCTGCCGGGCGTCAAGAAGCGCTTTGGCGTGCCCGCCTCCGTCGAAGGCTGCCATACGGCGGTTGTCGGTAGCTATTTCCTCGACGGGCATGTGCCGCTGGAGGCGGTGGCAAAACTGCTGTACGAGAAGCCCGACATTGCCGGATTGGCGGTGCCTGGCATGCCTGCGGGATCGCTCGGAATGGGCAGTGATCCCAAGGCCAGCTACGATATCTACGCCGTCGCCAAGGGGCCGGAGCAGAAGACGTCAGTTTATTACGAAGTCAGACCCAAGAACTGAGTTAGGAGCGGCGATGACCGCCACTCAGGCTGGACTCAGAACCGATAGCACTCACTGCATGAGTCCAGCCGGAGAAACGCCAACTTCGTTCAGGCAGGGATCAGAATGCCTATCGTGTGAATCCCAACCACCTTGCTGGTGTTTGTCGCCATGTCCGTCTTGCCTTTGGTGCACGCGTACATCTCGCCTTCTTTTATTTTGAATTCCCTATCTGGCTTCTTGATCGTGAACTCACCCGCCGTGATATAACACAGCATGTCATTGTCCATGACGGTTTCCGGGGCCACCGCTCCGGGCTGGAACACGATATCTACCACGTTGATGCTCTTGTAGGCGGGGATATCTGACTTAAACGTGCCCAACTCAACTATTCGGACACCCGGGGCAAGCTCCTTGCCATCCGTTTTGCTGTACTTCTTGGTCTTGGCCACAGCCGGGCTTGCCGAAATGAGCAGAGGCGTTGCGGCGGTCGCCGCTAAACCGAGTGCCAATGCCGACCGACGATTCATGTCTTTCATGGCTTCCTCCCATTTTTTGCATGCGGGATGCACCCGCATGGGAGTAGTGCACACCCCACAAAGCGACCTGTCAAACAATTTAGCAAGCTTACTTCCGTTGAGGCCCAACTGGTCGTTCAGTGCTGCGCTTCGCAATTACTCACGGTTCCAGTCTGGTTCGCCCACAAACCAAAGTATGACTCGATCAAACCAGCGCGTTATTCACCCGCACGTTTGTATGATGGAGCATCCACCGCTGCCTCGCTACTATCAGATACAAGAGAAGTCACGCAAGAATGGTAGCTATGCGGATCAGTCCTCTACACGACCAACCTGCTCAGCACGAAATGTTTTCGACATCCGCTGGTGTTTTGGGCAAGAACAGCCGTTCGAGCCTCTACCGTTCCTACAATTCTGTAAGCCGTGCGTTTCTTGCACATGACGGGTTTCGCCTGTCTTTGATCAAGCACCTTTGAATTCGGGCCAATCAAGTCCGAATTGGAAGCCGATTCCTCCTGATACCAAGGATTTGAAGCTATGGAGAAGCTAGATACAATTTGGATCACGCTGTTTCTACTGGGTTCAGCCGCTATCGTGACCTTGGCATTTACCATCGGCGATATATTCGTCTTGTATTGAGCCTTTCAGACTGCTGCGGCTGAACCGAATCTCCATCAATAACGGCCATCTACATCGTATTAATTCTTGTACCGATCAATACTGGCATGCATTTGAAAAGAACTATGCGGTATCAGAAAATTATCACACAGAATATTGTATAACAACGTATATGCAAATCAATTAATATTTATTTACAGCAACTAAGGTTGTCGTTTGCAAATGTCTTTATTACTTTTTGTTAACTAGCAAAATTGGAAATTACCATTTAGAGTAGCTTTGTAGACCGGGTACCGCCGACGATGGACAACGTCCAGCGTGACACGACGGAACTGGACGGTCTTACAGCCGGGTGACAATGTCACCCTCACTTCCGGAGACGCCCAAAATGCGCTCTTTGATCTTAAGGACGGCACTGGCCGCCTTGTTTATCTCCACTCCATTCGCAACCGCTTTTGCCGCTTCTGGTGGCCACGGCGGCGGCTCACACGGTTCAAGCGCATCCCACGCTTCCCACGAGGGGCGCGCAGGCGAGCATGGTCATCGTGCGCCCAATACGAATGACGATGATACCTCCATGAATGATGCTCCCCAAACATCCACCTTGCATTTGTTCCGTTGAGTTGGCGACTGCGTTCGCAGTTTCACCCGCATTAGTCCGGGCAGGGCCAGATCTGCGTTGCAGAAAGGAAACGATCGCCCCCGGGACATCCCGGGGGCGATCGCTCGAGGCTTGTCGCCTTTGCCGGTGTTGTGCATCGGTACACCAGCAACCTTTTATAACGGTACTAAAAACCTGTAACTATCTGTGAGTTACATGCACCATCGAGAGACTGGATGATATCATACTGGGGTTTAGGTTCTGGCATTACTTGTTCAAGATGGGCCGAAGCGCCTCGTAGGCCTTGACGAGTTCCGCAAAGGTTCGCACACCCATTTTTTCCATCAGATGGCCGCGATGGATTTTTACAGTTATCTCGCTCAGGCCAAGTTCGCCCGCAATCTGCTTGTTCATCAGGCCGCTCGTCACCAGGGCGATTACCTCGCGCTCCCGAGTCGTCAGGCTTTCGTACCGCGTCATCAGCGCAGACAGTTCGCCATCGCTGGCCCGGCGGGTCCGGTCAAGCACCAACGCATTCGAGACCGCATCAAGCATGTCCTGGTCGCGGAACGGCTTGGTAAGGAAGTCGATGGCACCGGCCTTCATCGCCCGCACCGACATGGGGACATCACCGTGACCCGTCATGAAGATGATGGGGATATTATTGCCAAGGTTCGCCAGCTGGTTCTGGAAGTCGAGGCCGCTGACGCCCGGCAGTCGAATATCGAGGACAAGGCAACTTGCGGCGGTAACCTTGGCAGGGCGGGCAAGGAGTTCCGACGTGGAGCCGAACAGCTCCACACGCATACCGACCGATTCGAAAAGATTGCCTAGTGCTTCGCGCAGGTGCTCGTCATCGTCAACGACAATGACGAGTGGCGATGTGAGTTCGTCCATCACCCGGCTTCCTCGATAAATGGAATTGTGAATTCGAACGTAGTGCCTGCTCCCGGTTCGGAAGTTGCATTTATGCTCCCGCCATGGGCATTCACGATCGAGCGGCAAATTGACAACCCCATGCCCATGCCGTCAGGCTTGGTCGTATAAAAGGGGCTAAACAGTTTTTTTCGGGTTTCAGGCGTAAGACCGGGGCCATTGTCGTGGATTTTTACGAGAGCCGCTCGTTCCTCGGCAAACGACTCTATAAGCAGCTTCCGGGTATTGCCAGCCGCGTGAGCCATTGCTTGAATGGCATTTAACAGCAGATTCAGAACGACTTGCTGCAGTTGTACCCGGTCACCGCTGACCTCCGGGAGATCGGCTGCAAGATCGGACCGCAAACTCACCTGATTGATGTCAATTTCGCGTCGAACCAGCGCCACCGTCTCATCCAGGACCTCGTTGAGATTGACGTGTATCGGCTTCGGAGATGCCTTTACCGACAGTGCGCGCAAGTTCTTGATAATGTCGCTGGAACGTTTTGCATCAGCGACCATGCTCTCCATCGAAAACTGAACCTTTTCCAGATCGGGCACTTCCCTCCTGAGCCAGCGCAAGCCGGCTCCTCCGTTGGTGACCACGGCGGCTAAAGGCTGATTGAGTTCATGGGCGATCGATACCGTTAACTCTCCAAGCGTTGCCACGCGCGCGACATGCGCCAACTCTGTTCGCGCTGCATGAAGCTGGTTCTCGGCTTCCCGCCTGTCGGTTACATCCATGATGCTGATCAGGACCATGTCGAGAGCCGGGCGATTTGCGGGAAAGGCGACGTTATAAAGAACAATGCGTTGCCGGCCTTCCGCATTGTCGATCACCGTTTCAGCTTCATAGCTGGACTTCCCGGACCAGATCGATGCGAGGAACTTCCAGGCTGAACTCTCCATTTCCGCGCTAATGAGTGTCGGCAGCAGCATTTCCAGCGTGCCGATATTTGGGACGTTGAACATGTTCAGAGCAGTATTGTTGGCATTGGTCAGCTTGATCAATTTTAGCGCTTTGCGGACGAACCCAGGATCAAGGTTTTCCGCATGGTCGATGTCTCGCACGCCGTCAACCTTGAGCTTATCGATAGCGGCTTTGAGACCTGTGAAATCCATCTGGAGGATGCCGACACCCGCCGCCGAAAAAATAGTGCGGTAACGCTGTTCACTTTCGGCCAAAACACTGATCGCAGCTTTCACCCTGAAGGCAAGGAATGTTGTGATTCCAATGGCAGCAAGGCTGACGAAGCAACGTCCTATAGAATCTTCAAATGCAGGCAGTCCTTCCCCGTGCGAAATCAAAAAGCCTAGAACCGTAAGTCCCATGCAGCCGGCACCGATCAGTACAAGCCCTGTCTGGGTCGCAAAGTTAAGGGATAACAACACCACGAGCACGTAGAGCACCGCAATAGCAATGTCCAAGGTTGTCAATGTGTCGAGCAGGAAAACCGCTGCAGCAATGAGTGCTGCAGCGGGTCGTGAAAATCTTGATGTGTTCAGGCATGCAAAATTGATGATGATATTGAAACCGTGGCTTGCCAGCCGCTGAGCGATGGCTGCTCCGATACCCCGTGGGGCCCCTGTCACAATCGCTGTTTTTCTCTCGTCCGTGGACATTGTTGCCCCCTTTAGCAGCCGTCTCGCAGCAAAGAAAGGCCCTATGACGAAGAAAGGAAAGTTTTGAAATGTTAATAGTTGTTAAGTTGGCGCTTCAGGAGAATGGAGTATTCGCCATGCCCTCTCAGTGTATCTTGCTCATCTGCGGTAGGGGCTCGAGAGCATCGATTGGGACGAGTTCTTGAAAAATTCGACAAAACCAGCTGTCATTTCTCTATCCGGATAAAACACAGGATGCCGGCACCAGTAGCTACCCGGCGTCAGGTCAGGGCCTTAAGCGATTGAATTTGCGCCTCCAACTGTCAGCGACGGTCTGCAACGCATCTCTGGCTGTCGTTTGACCTTGCAGTGTACTTGAAATGCCCGCGCGGAGATCAAGCTCGAGTGAGCCCCAATTGGCGTCATTCGGATTGGGCTGAGCGGTCTTCATCTGCGCAGCGGCCGCCGCGGTCCAGCCGTACGCTTCAACGATCTCCGGATCGGTCAAAACGGAGAGTCGAGCGGAAGCATTTCCCTTTTCCATTGACCGCCGGGCCCATTCCCTGCTCGTGACGTGCTGAATGAATTCGAAAGCCCATCCCTTGTTCTGTGATGCTGAAGGAACAGCGAACGACCATACAAAAAACGGGCTCTTGCTCTGTTCAGCTTTCTGAGCGCCCGGCACGACAGTCCAACCCCACCGCCCAGCTGTTTTCGACGCTTTCGATTTGTTCAATAGAGTGCCTGAGGCGTTCAGCGTGACAGCCATGGCATAACGATCGTTCTGACCGTTCGCAATTATCTCGTCCCATTCCCACGTCACTGCCTCCGGAGGTATGACCCTGTGCTTTGTCATCAAGTTCCCATAATATTCCAACGCACCGATGGATTCTTCAGTATCGATCGTGATCTTCCTCGTCTTCAGATCGTAAAACGAACCACCCGAAGACAACAGGAACGGGCAGAAGTGGTTGCTGATCGCCGGCCCCTGACGACCACATGTTCCCACGCCGTACCGGAGGGGCGCACCTGTACTTGTCAGAGCCGCCGCAGCGGCCTGAAATTCGGCGAAAGTCGATGGTGGGCTTGAAAAGCCTGCGGCCTCGAGCAACTCCTTTTGGTAGTGGAATATATACACAGTTGCCCGATAGGGAATGCCGCATAGCTTACCATCAACGGACACCGCATCGATCGTTCGGGGGGGGAAATCATCCATGTCGAAATCAGATGCATATTTGCCGGCGGCGGATGCCAACAAACGATTATGATCCTCAACATAAGCGTGCATCCATCCGACCATGGAGGAACCCATCTGCACGATATCGAAGCTCGTGGGTCCTTGGCCGGACATTTCGGCCCGGCTCCGTACGACAAGCGCCTCCATAGGCAACTGCACGTACTCGACGTCTATGCCGGTGTCATTTTTGAAGGCGGGGATCGCGTCCTGAAGGATTGTTCCTTTCCAAGAGGCGTTGTCGCCGAGGACAACGAGCTTGGCAGGCTTTTCCCCAAGCTCCGCGCGAGCTATCGTTGGCAAGCCGAGCGCGGCAAGATTGATTCCAGCCAAGGTCGATCCAAGCAGCGCGCGCCGATTGATCAGGCCTGCCTTCCCCGAACCGGACATGGCTCCCTCCATCACCTGTCAGGTAATCCTAGCATCATTTACCGCTCCTGACGACAGGCCAGGTACAAGGTGCCTCTGAACGATCAACGAGAACACGATCACGGGCAGGAGCACCAGAATGCCGGACGCGGCGATGGCTCCCCAATCCGTCCCTGTCTCGCTACCCGCGTAAGTGCTCAGGAGGACTGGCGATGTTCGCGTGGTGCTATTGGTGAGGATCGCCGCGAAGATGAAGTCGTTCCACGCAAGAAGCAACGACAAGATAGCCGCGGTCGTGATACCCGGTTTGGCCAAAGGCAGGGCGATCCTGAGGAAAGCGCCCGTCCGAGACGCGCCGTCCATATAGGCAGCTTCTTCCAAATCCCGGGGCACGCTTTTGAAGAAGTCACGCGTGACCCAAACAATCATGGGAAGACTGAATGTTGTGTAGGCCAGGATGAGGCTTATCCTGGAGTTGATCAGTCCCACAAGACTGAACATCACATATAACGGCAAAAGCGCCGCGATTGGCGGCAGCATGCGCATAACCAGGAGCGAAAAGAAGATGAGTTTGCGACCAGGGAAGCGGTACCTGGCGATGGTGTAGGCCGCAGGTACTCCAGCAAACAGAGATACCAAAACCGTTGAAGTTGTCACCAAAAAGCTGTTCCAGAAGGAAACCAGAAAGTTCCCCTCGGATAAAACCGCGAAGTAGTTCTCCATAGTCGGCCACCACAGAAAAAGTGGCGGTGTCGTGAATATTTGCTCGCGTGTTTTCAAGGACAGTCCAAGAACCCAAAGCAGTGGCAGCAGGAAGAGCAGAAGCAAGCAGATCAATGAGGCATACAAGAAGGCGTTGTAGAATCCAGTCCTGCAGGACATGCGCGACAAGAATTTCATCAGTCGGTTTCCTTTTGACGTATGGTTGCTATCAGGAGCAGACAGACCGTCAGGACGATCGCGAGCATAATCCACGATGCAGCTGAAGCCAGCGTGAGATCGAAGCTGAAGAAGGATGTGTGATAGACGTAAATGGAGAGTACCAACGTCGCGTTGGCTGGCCCGCCTGCCGTCATCACGTAAACATTGTCGAAGGCTCTAAACTCAAAGATGATGCGGAGGAGCGTCGCCACGAGCAAATAGGGCGATAGGAGCGGCAAAGTTATATGACGGAACAGTGCGATCTTGGTTGCGCCGTCGATCGTTGCCGCTTCTATTATCTCTTTCGGCAAGGACTGTAGCCCCGCCAGGATAAGTAGGGCTACGAACGGTGCGTTCTGCCACACGCTCACCCCGCCCACTGTGATGAGTGCGAGCGTCGGGTTGCCGAGCCAGATGACCGGCGATCCCATGAGATAGTCGACAAGGCCATAGGTGGGGTCGAGGAGGAGTTTCCAACAAAGCGCAGCGACAATAGGGGTGACCATCATCGGGACGATCAATGCTATTCGAAAGAAGCGGATGAACGGAAGATCCAGATTTAGAAGCAGGGCGATCGCCAGCCCGATCAGAATTTCGAGGCAAACTGTTGCAGCAGTATAACCAAGTGTAAGCCAGAGGCTTGCGACGAACACCGGATCTGCGAAAAGGTCCCTATAGTTGCGCAGGCCCACAAAGGCAGCTTCCGAAACAGGTTGGTCAATTGACCAGGCAACGAAGCTCATGATCAATGACAGCATTAGCGGAAAACCAAATACTGCAACGCTAAGGGCTACGGTGGGTAATATAGTTAGCGGAACAAAACATAAGTCAGCCAATTTATCCATCAGCGCAAGGGATTGCACCCTCCTGACACCCGAACCAGAAGGCGTAAATACACTCTCAGAGTGTCGATCGTCGTGCCTCACACCTCGGCCCCCCACCCCATGGCTGCTACACGACCGCTCGCAGCCACGCTATGTTCGCCGTTATTGGGTATCAGGCATAGTTTCGCCGATTAGCCTCGTTGTGTCTCCTTACTAATTTTATTCATCCTTGAGCCCACTCCGCTCAGGTTGCTTAATTGTACTTTCGCTCCCACGGCACCAATGAAGCCGGGCCTGTCGACTCTCGTATGATCAGCTCCGGCACGAGGTTTATGCGAAGCGGAGGGACTGTCCGAAAGTGGGGGTTGGAGACTCTGTCAATAATACAACGAGCCATCGCTGCTCCCATTTCGACATGAGGTGTCCTTATTGTCGTCAAGCGAGGCGCGACCTGCGAGGCCGATATGAAATCATTGAAACCAACTACCGAAACATCTTCGGGCACACGAATCCCAAGAAGTGCCAGTTCTGAAATTACGCTCACAGCTATACCATCATGAGCACAGAACAGTGCAGTCGGTTTGCCCCCCGAATCCATGTAGTCAAGAAGCGGTTTGCGCAAACCCGCTTGTTCATCGAATACAAGATCGTCTACATCTCCGTCAATTTCTCTTGCCCCATCACATAGACCTCGAAATCTTTCGGCCCTGCCTAACAACCTTGCGTCCCCGTGGACGAAAGCCAACTTGCGATGTCCCAACGTTGCCAGGTAGCGAGCAATCGTTACACCGGCTTCCCAGTCTGTCCCCGACACTTGATCGATGTGCTCCAATGGACCTGCATATCCCGAGCAAACCACAGGGAGGTTGGTCCGACTTGCGATCCCGGAGAGCTCTTCAGGGTAAGGTACTGCAAGGATTAACCCTACTACGGCCTCATCTATCGGCGTGCTGTCGAAGAAACTGTGCGCCTGCTTTGGTATTACGGTAAAACCGTAAGCCTCGGCCTGCTGCTCCGCGCCAAGGAGGATGTTTGACCACAACTCTGTGCTCACACGGTCAATTTCTTGGCGCAGGAACAATATTTGTCCTCTGTTTTGCGCTTGCTCAACCATAAGCGGATAGCCCATGTCCTGGGCGGCCCGTTCAACCCTTCGGCGTGTGGCTTCCCCTACACCCGGTTTTCCGGATAGAGCTCTCGATACGGAGAATTTTGAAATCCCGAGTGCGTCAGCAAGGTCCTGTAATGTAACACGGTTTCTAGGCATTTACGCAGACCTTGCCCAGCAAAATTGCTCAACATTACCTACCAAACTTGCGAATTTAACGCAACACAATTGCGCTAACTGTTTTGTTATGGTAGGGTTTGCGCTAAATCTAAACGTCAGGATTTTGATATCGATTGGATTCATCTGCTGTTCGCGCATCCTCTAAGGCGCTACTGGAGATATGGCGCTTTGATTGAAAAAGCATGCGATCGAAATAAAGCCACGATGCATTGTCTGGCAGCTTTCTCTGGCGTTGACGGCATTCCAAGCAGCGGTCCCTATTACAGCGGATAAGCAGGGGGCGGCCCGCTCGTGTTTTGCCTTGCGAAGCCTGAATCTGCTTCTGCTAGAAAAAAGGAGAACGGAGAAATGACGCTAAATTCTGCCATCAGTTCGATGCCTAAAGACGCTTCGGCAGGCGCTTTCCGTTTTGGGCCGTTTCAGCTTTCTGGACGCGAGAGGCTCCTTCAGCAAAACGGGAGGCCTCTTTCCATCAGCAGTCGCGCGCTCGAAATCCTGATTGCCCTTGTTGAGCGTCCGGGTGAGGTTGTTTCTCACAAAGAACTAATTAGTCGCGCATGGCCCAACGTTGTGGTGGAGGATACGAATTTGCGCGTGCACATCGCCAGTCTGAGAAGGATCTTGGGAGACACGAAAGCAGGCCCTCGCTATATAATGAGTGTTCCTGGACGCGGATACTGTTTTGTTGCAAAAGTTGATCTGACGGATTCATCTCGTTCTGTAGAGTGGCCAAATTCACCGCTCCCGCGAGCATCCAATGGGCAACAAACGGATGCGCTGGTCGTTGCAGAAGGACAGGTGCATTTAGGTGTTCACCTGTTGCGTAACGCTCTGGCGACGCTGCAAGCGCAGCAATGTAATGTTGGGGCGGCGGAGTTTTCCCGTGCTCTGGCTGACGGACTCGCTCAGTGTGGACAAATCGAACTAGCCGCCTCCGCGCTGGAATTTTTGGTGCGGTCACAGGCCGGGGATGAAGAGCAAAAAGTTCCGGACATTTTGCGGTCGCAAACCGAGTTGTGGCTTGGTTACTCAAGCTGAATTCAGAAGTAGCAGAAGGTCTTCCGGATCAGTGAAGTGTGCCATCGAGCAGGGCTCGGCGCTTGGCTGAAGCCACGACAGATCTGGCACGCATTCGGTCGGCGCAAGCAAGTCATGAGAAGCGGGGATCCCTAAGTCCCTGTTCTGCAGCATTGAAGCTGTTTTCCGCTACTACATGCGCTCCTCAACAGAACTGAAAGTAAGCTGGCTAGCAATTGTCAATGCGTCGCGACCATACTGCCGCGCAACCATTGCCTCCAGGAATAAGCCACGAAGACCGAGCGACGGCAAGTTTCACGTAATTTAACAAAGTTTAATTCGATTGGCGCGACTCGTGGTGTCAAAATGAGCTTACGTACAGTCCCCCCGGCGATCGTTGTTGCCCCTCCCGTGCGATCGCCTCTTGGGCAGCAGAGCCGAGACGCGGCCTGCTGCCCTTTTTCCGCACGGGCCAAACTCAAGAGTGGTATTTCTTGGATCCCGAGGCGGCAGAATGGCTCGAATTACAGATAGAAAACGCGGCGTGTTCCGCAAACCGAAGCGACATTGGCTTCAAATACAACGGATTAACGTCCTTCTCTCAAACTAAACCCGGAGCTTTTGATACTTCTGCATTTTCGGCCAGCATAATGCGAGCGCAGGCAAGGCAGCTCGTGACGGTGCCAATCGGTACTGCAAGAACGTCCGCAACCTCGCGGTAAGACATGTCCTCGACATAGGCGAGGAACACCGTAGCGCGATATTCCTCCGGCAGTGTAGTCACTTGGCGCAAGACCGGATTATCCATGACATGGATCTCGATGTTCTCGTCGCGAATGCTGGATTTTGTCTGACGGGCATTGATCGTAGCTTGACCCATGCGAAAGCGGTACGGACTGATTTCAGTATGCCAGATTGAATGCAGGATCGAGAACAACCAGCAATCGAGACGGTTGCCGCCAATGAACAGGGGCGCGCGTTCGAGCGCACGAACGCAAGTCGCCTCGACGAGATCGTCGGCAACGTCGCACTGGAGGGAAAGGACCACCCCAAACCGCCAAAGCCGGCCGAGACACTGGGATAGATCCGCCCTGATTTGGCGTTCGTCCGTCATAAATAGTTCCCTGAAGAGGAGCCGGCCGTCTCGGATCGAGAGGATATTTTAGTTTTCTAAATCCACCTCAGTGGTTGAAACTCACATCGGCGGGACCACGCCATTGGTACCGAAGACGACCCGATGCGTTACCAATGTGCCATCGCTTCCATGTTCTGCCGGAACGAATACTGTTGCGCCAGGCTTCAGATCATCCATTGTGGCAAGCGCGAGGGTCACGATCGGCGTATTATCAGGAATGTCGATCTTCTTTTGTCCGCCCTGATAAGTAACTGTAACCGTACGCCCATCCACGCTCTTTACTGCGTTCGCAACAGTCGCATTGGTCATACTGCTATTCGGCTTCAGGTCCCAAGGACGGTCGCCTTCGCCTGTACCTTTAAGTGCAGCCGGGAAGATTACGACTTCGAGCGCACTGCTGATACCTTCGCTTTTCGGTACATTAGAGATACCGACAAAATCGCCTTGCCTGATATTGTCTATCGATGCCTTGGCAACGCTGTTGACGAGGCAATCATCGCTCAAGGTGATTGTCGCGTCGCCCCCTTCGCGCGTCTTGACCACCAGCGACTTGTCAGCAAGGCTCGCAATTATCCCCCGCACATTGACGTGATTGGATGCCTGTTCGCTGGTCGTCGGTTTGTTTGATTGCATCATCATGCTCTGCGCATTGCCTTGCAGAGTTAGCGCAATCACACCTGCTGTTCCAAACACAAAAGCCAAGAACCGTCTTCTCGTAAACACCATATCTAGTTCTCCAGGATTCCAGTTACACGGTGGCCTTTCCGGGTTTGCCGCCTGTCCGCGTATTGCGGACAAGCATTCTTTCGATTTCGCGCACTGCGTTACCTTGACAGACCAAGCACGAGAGCAACTGAGGAAGCATCTGAATCTGAAAAAAGGAGTGATGTTTTTGCGGTATTCGTTGGTCCTTGATCGAGAGATCAGGACGGCGGCCGTGGCTTTCAATTTGCCGGGGGTAAAAGGCGACAACCTCGACATAAGTGTCCTGGATCAGCAAGACACCGTCATACCCTTGGCCTATCAGCCTTTCACGCGCATGCTCGATCGGCCGGAAAACTCTGGAGGCCGCGAGACACTGATCATATGGGAGGCTCTTGTCGAGGATATAGGGATTCTGGAGTGTCACCTTGGCGACGACCGGGTCGAGACCGTTCGAATACTCCTGCTCCAACTCAATATCGTTAGAAAAATAGAAGCCGCTGCCGAACGCACCACTTTCATTGTACTCACTTGGGTCGAAACCCTTAAAGTCGGCATGAGTGCCGTGGCACAATATCATAGTGATTGCGGACATCGCGCAACCTCCGTTGGGATTTACAGTTTGAGATTTGAGAACCGTTAGCGTTCAGAGCTATCACATTGGCATGATCGGCAGCGTCATAACCACAGACCGTCGAATACGTTTGAAACCATCCAATTCATGCTGATGTCAGTGGAGATATCCGCGATGTCCGAACAATGCGCTGCTGTCAAATCGCATGAGCAGCCGCTCATAGTGCGATGGATAGTTGAGACGGACCCATTCGGTCGCACCGCGCAGAAATGCAACCTCGACGGCATTGTCGAGATTGGCTTTAAGCCCCTCGATTGTAACCTCGAGGTGCTCCATTTGGCTCGCCGCAGGCACAGCCTTTGTGTCTATTGATTTATATGGCATTCTGGTTCCAATCATCATTTTTCTGCCACCCGGCAGGTGGCTGCTACGACAAGTGGAGACAACGGATCGCCGTTGTATCTAGTATGATAATGGGTTGAAATGGGCGCGTTTTGAATTATACGCTGGTATCAGACTACTAGACATTGGTTTCTACGATCAGCACTTTCTCGAACTCGGGACGGTCTCGAAGGGCTTTTCCGCAACATCGCGCAGAAAATTTGCTTGGTTTCCCTTACTGGGGAAAGCACTACGTAGCTTGGTACTTTCGTTCGAACTGTTTGACACCTGTTTCGCAAACTGCTTTTACCCAGCGATCTGTGCCGCGGCGGACATCAGCTCCTGTGGCGCCGGCACTCCGAACATGTAGCGGCCCCCTTCGGGAACTTCGGTGAAGCACCAGCGCACTACACCGTCCCGGTCGAGCAGGAACTGACCGACAAGCTGTCCCTCGCCAGTGGCGACCATCTGTTTGTCGGCGTCGGTGAATTCGTAACCGTCCGCTTCATCGAGGTACATTGTTGCTGCTATCGGGTCCATCGGTTCCGGCAATTCTCCCGG
This sequence comes from Phyllobacterium sp. LjRoot231, assembly GCF_964253365.1. Classification (NCBI taxonomy): domain Bacteria; kingdom Pseudomonadati; phylum Pseudomonadota; class Alphaproteobacteria; order Hyphomicrobiales; family Phyllobacteriaceae; genus Phyllobacterium; species Phyllobacterium sp. LjRoot231. Next base: position 647,156 of record NZ_CAXUQT020000001.1, on the reverse strand, counting down.
CAGATCGACCCGCATCGACATCACTGCATCCTTGCTGAGCTTGTACGGCCAGTTGGTTTCAGTTTCAGTGAATTGGAGATTGGGCAGGCCAAATGCTCGGTGCGATATCCGGTCGGGATCGGACGCGGCCAACAGGTTGGGCAACGGGTGGTAGCGGAAATAGAGCCGGGCACGCTCGATCGGCGTATTCACGACAGTCAGACTGTCAATGCCTTTTTCCCGCAAGGCGCTTTCAAGTTGTGACATCGCTGCTATCTGGCGCCTGCAGAACGCGCAATGCAAACCCCGGAACAACCCGACCAATACCGGCTTGCGGCCGCGAAAGTCGTCAATGGCGACCTTGCCCTGGCGTGTGATCGCATCGAGCACGACATTTGGTGCCCGGTCGCCCGGCTGTAATGGTCTTTCAATATGAGGCTCCGACATGTGTCATCCTCCTCGCTTGGCTAGTCGAGAAACGGCAATACGACAAGCGCCTCCGGATCGAGACCATGCTTCGCGCAGACTTCTTGCGCCATGACAAAGTACCGTTCCGCCTCGGCCATATCATCAAGGTCGAGATTAAGCGTCGCCAGGCCATCATAGCACGGAAACAGTAATTGTGGCTCACGAGTTTCGCCTGCCACCTCGAGTGCCTCGTTGTAGCAATTGCGGGCCAGTTCCGGCTGACCGTGACATTGGTGAATTTGACCGAGGACGATTAGTGGTACCGGCAGGTGATCGCGCTGATCCAGCGCCCGATCAATCTCGATGGCCTTTTCGGCGGCGGGTACGCCTTCGCTTGCACATCGATCTGTGAAGGTACAGTAGGCCACCGCGAGATTGGCAAGGAGGCGCGCCTGGAAACCAAGATCGCCGATGCGATGTGCAACCTTCAAGCCGCGACGGCAGACTTGGATCGCCAGCGCTGGATTGACGACGGTGTAGAGTACACCAAGATTTGTGTATCCGCGGCAAGCGGCGTTGAGCAGGCCAGCGTCTTCGGCAACCTTGACGCTCCGCTCCACCTCGTAGACCGCATCCTGGCTCCGTCCGAGTCGCGCCAGCGCCACCGCTTTTGTATTGAGTGCTTCTGCGGTAACCCGCGCGGCTTCGAGTTTGGCTTCGGGGTCGCTATCAGACGCGAGGATTTGGGCGTAATGCAGTGCTTCATCCGCCCACCGGACAGCACCATCCTGGTCACCGATGCGAAACGCAAGGTGGCCACGTTCCTGCGCGAGATGTGCATGCTCGATAAGCGGGTCCATTCCTTGGAGTAGTGTCGTCGCCTCGGCGTAGCGTGCCTCCGCCTGGTCGCGTTTACCCATGTCCCAGAGCAGACGCCCGAGCTTGCGAAGTATCCGCGCCGTAGCGGCGGGATCACCCGTTTCACGGTATTCTTTCAAGGCCTCCATGTAATGTGCATTGGCTGTTTCACGTTGGCCGGTCGGACCACATAGATCAGCAATCCGCTCACACAATAGTAGCCACTGCTGTCCCTGTTTATCAGCATCCGACAAGGCTTCCAGCGCCTGCCTATAGAGACGGAGAGCGTCGTCGTTGGCGTATATTTTGCGTGCGCGGTCGCCGGCCGCTATCAGGTAACGTGCGCCTTTTTCTCTGGCTGGGGTTTGGCTGAAATGGTGGCCGAGCAATGCCAGATCTTCCAGATGTTCGGGATCTTCTCCGTACAAGCGCTCCAGCGCATCACCGATCTGGCTATGCATAACGACGCGTCGTTGCAGCAGAAGATTTTGATAGATCACATCGTGAAGCAGGGTCTGCATGAAGCGATAGTCGTGCGATGACACCGATTCCGCTCGAGGGATCTCCTCTATGATTTCGGCGTCGCACAGCAGATCGAGACCAGCTTCAACATTCGTCGGGTCGGTCGAAATGGTTCTTAATAATCTCGCGTCGAAGCGAGGTCCGATCACCGCAGCTTCCTGTGCCAGCCTGCGAACGTCCGGCGGCAGCCTATCCATCCGGGCGAGCAGCATTGCCTGTATGCTCACCGGAATATCGGCGGCTGCCTCCTTTGTCGCGATCTGCCAATGCTGGCCATCCTTTTGCAGGGCCCCGGTTTCAATCAGACCGCGCACAATCTCCTCAAGGAACAAAGGATTACCACTTGCGCGCTCGAGGATCCGGTTATTCAGATCGATGGACAATTTGCTTCGCTCGAAGCCAAAAAACGCTGCGAGCAATTTTCGCCCGTCATTGTCAGATAACCGGGCCAGGCGCAGCACCGTCAGGCTGGTTCGACTTGAATCAAGCATGTCTGTATTGAATGTCGATCGGTGGGTTGTCAGGAGCATGAGGCGGCTGCGTTCCAGCCGGTCCATCAAAAAACGCAGCACTTCAAGGGAGGCAGTATCAGCCCAATGAAGGTCCTCGACAACAAGCAATAGAGGCGATCGCGCCAGACGGCGCTCGAAAATCGTACGAACGGCGTAGAAAATTTGCCGGCGCAACTGCTCTGGCTCGACATGCCGGAGCATGTGATCGGGATCGTCCAGACCGAGAACATAGAATAGAAGTGGCGTTAACTGAGAAACCTCTTCAGGCGAAAGACCAAGCCCGCAAAGGCCTGCTGCGAGCAATTCCTTCGTCTTTTCCGGTGAATCGGCGGGATCGATTTCGTAAGCGCTGCGTAGTACAGCGGCGAGAGTACCATACGACTGTTCACCAAGGGGCGAACAGTATGCCCGGCGAACCACGAGCTCGGCAAAACGCACGTCTTCACTGGCGCGAGTAAGAAACTCCTCAGTCAGACGTGATTTTCCAATGCCGGCCTCACCGGTTAACCGCACCAGCTGGGCTGTGCCGCAACATGCCAGATCGAGACAGCCAAGCATACGTTCAAGCTCTGCGTTCCGCCCGATCAGCGGTGCACTTAGGCCGAGTGTTTCGAGTCCTCGTGCAGCACGGGGCGATTCAAGCGGGCAAGTCAATCGGTGCACCGGTAAGCCGCCAACTTTGCCACGCAACGCCTGGTCGCCAAGGGGCTGGTAGGAGAAAGCGTGCCGGGTGAGACGGTAGGTGAGGGGGCCAACGAGAACCTCGCCAGGTTTCGCCATCGATTGCAGCCGTTGTGCACTATTTACGGTGTCACCTGTAACTGAATAGGATTTGCTCTTACCTACGCCAAACCCGCCGGTAACAACTGGTCCAGTGTTGATGCCTATATGCAGAACCAGGGGCGAACCGGTGCGTGTTTTCCACCGATCTGCCATGCGTGCTGTGCGATTGATCATGTCCAGCGCCGCCCGAAGAGCCCTCTCCGGGTCGTCCTCGTGCGCGACAGGTGCGCCGAACAATGCGAGTAATGCGTCCCCGATGAATTTGTCGACGAAACCTCCGAAGCTATGCACCGCCGTCGTCAGATCCTCGAACAGCTCGTTTTGGAGCGCTTGCATGATTTCCGGGTCAAGTTGTTCGCTTAAGGAAGTGAAGCCACAAAGGTCAGCAAACAAGACTGTTACGGTGCGCCGATCTGCCTCGGGCTCCAGTTTTACTGGTGCTGGCTCGGGAGGCTTGGGCGGGTGGAGGGCTTCATTCGGCGGTGCCTCGGAAACGGATTTTGGCCGAATGCCAGTTTTTGATGTTCCGGCGGTCGCAGTGCCGCATCGGGGACAAAATGAGAAGTCGGGTGGACACAAGTATCCGCAACCCGGACATGCGCTCGGCTGCTTCGCGCCGCATTTTGGGCAAAACGCAAAATCGCTTTGAACGTCAAAACCGCAACTGGTGCAGTTCATCGATAACGACCCCGCAGAAGCCCGGTGAGCGATCTCATATCTTATCGAATAGAACCGGCCTGATCAAACTACCATGAACCCGTGTCGGCGAGCTGGCAAGCAACAATGCCCGAGGCTCTGTCGTAAACTGTTTTATAAAGAGCATAGTACGGGCCGAATTTCTTTGCCGACATCGGATGGTCTCGTAAGAAACAACGATCCCCCGCTCCAATAGCATTTCCTCGACGAGCCGCAAGCTTAACGGGAACCTGCAGTAGAGCCAGACATGAGCGATAAGTGCCGGCGGAAAGCGGCGACGTTTATAGCTGACGGGTGATCGGGTCCTGGAAGTCAAGCCGATGCTGATCACACGTCAACCTGACATCACCCTCGCCACCATTCTGGAAGCTTTCGCGATCGGAGAGCCTCCCGTCTGACGCAGTGGAACATCGCGACGATCGCGATTGCCTGAAACAGGCCGTTCAAGCAAACTACACTTCACCTCAGTTTATGTGACAATACCCGCGCAGCGCGTGCTCCAGACGAGAATAGTCCTCGACGGACGACTGTAGGACAGCCGGTTTTCTTTGACCGCCTAACCCCAAGATTCCTTCCACTCCCCGCACGAATGGCTGGAGGTCACACGTGCAAATGCCACCCAGTCCGACCCGCGATAAGTGTAGGCCGAAGAAAGGCTTCACGCTGCTTTGGGGGCTTAGCGGCGGTTGCATTCTCCGAATAGCCAATAAGCTCATGTGAGTTCGCGACGGACCGATCACCGCACTGGTTTTTTTTGAGCAAGCGCCATAAGCGTCCAACCAAGGCCAATCGACTCCTTGAATCTGTCGAAGCTATTGCCGAACAAGGCGCGGATCGGACGATTGAACGTTCGAGAGTGAATTACTCGCAAAAGGCCTTTGTTCGCTCTCGGAGTTACGGAAAAAATCTTGACAACATTGAAGTGCTTTTGCAAAAGCGAAGACGTTTCTCGACTATTCGTTCAGTGTCGGACCTGCCCAGGGCTGGGTGGCGGAATGCGGTGGAATCTTTGCAGTACAAATCGGTTTGGAGTTGCTAACATCAGATAACCATTGTGGCGCAAGTGATAAGCGAGTTTTTCGATCAATGCTGGCTGATCTTCGACACAGGACAGCACTTCGAGACATACGATCACATCGAAATGCTCTCGGCCGAAGTCGAGTTGCATGAAGTCGCCAGAAACAAGTTTGACTTGTGGCATACGCTTCTGTGCTCGTGCGAGCACCTCGTCTGCCAGATCGGTACCGGTAACCTGACCAAATTCACAAAGCTCCTCGCAAAACCAGCCCGCCCCACATCCGACTTCCAGAATTTCGAGTTCTTTGGTGCCTAACTGCTCTAGCCAATTGCGCACCACTTCAGCTTGTCGCAACGATACCTCGTCGAGATGTATCTCTCGCGTTGAGGCATTCCATTGGTTCCAGAAGGATTGTTGCAACGGAATCGGCGCGGCCATTTGCATGTCCTCTGCATTTAGTATTCCACTCGCTGGCTAACCATAACATCTCAAGAACCCGATCCCGATTCCATCAAATGGCTGACAGGTTCACCTTTAGCGGAGTAGGGGTCAGTCAAATGGTCGATTTAAACCCAAGTCCAGCGACAAAGTTTTCAATCGCACCAAAATTTGAGCAGCAATGCGACAACCTTCGTTGAAGCGCTGCACGATGATAGTTGAAAAACGGCTGGCGTCGGGCTCCTGTCGTGTTTGGAGGCACGAGCGCGAAAAAGTGTCTCGTGATGATGTCCGTACCGCATTTACCCTGATATTCGGGTCTTCCATACTCATTGCCTGTCTTCTGTCTTTGCTGGCTCCCTGGGTTTCCACCTTCTATGGCCGTCTCGCGCTGTGCCACGGCTCATCTACGCTTTCCAGGCCGACCGGCGGATGACGCTGCAGAAGTTGCCGCGGTGGAAATGCGGGTCCTTGTCCGCGAGGACGTCGGCCTTGACGTTGCCGAAGGTAGTGTCGGGCTTATGCTTGATGCCGTCATAGAAGGCCTGGATGATATCCTCCTTGAAGTGGTCGGTGCGGGGATGGGCGTGGACAACCTTTTCTCGTTCGGCATCGCTGTATTCGGGGTAAGTCAGTCCGAGCACTCGACGCCTGCGGTCACGAGAGCGACAACGGGGTGCATGTGCTGCGGAATGCCGGGTGTTGTGTGCAGCGCGATGGCGGTCCAAACGAGATCGATGACTAATCGTACAACGCGCGACGGCAGTAGCATACGCAAGGCAACAAAAAAGCCCGCTAGTGCGGGCTTTTTGCTGACTGTCGCTAACGTTGGAAAACGTCTGCATACAAGAAACTGGTGCCAGAAGAGGACTCGTAAACGGCTCTTATCCATGTGAATTCAAAAGGAATTCGTCAATTCGGGTTTTGAAATACCATCAAAAATACCATCACGCGAAAAGGCGAGTAGGGATCGCTCGGAAAATATCGGACAAACTTGTGGACAATAGTGTCCGGACTCGTTCCGCCCAATCCACCCACGTGCGTAACTGACATCTCGTGTGGGGCCATGCTGGCGTCAGCAAGACAGGAGGGCGAAATGGCTTCAGATGATGCTGCTGTCGCAGAGAACAGCCCCGAAGGCCGCATTATAAAAAAGGATCTGATCACGTCGACTTGGATCGGCTTTTCTGCCGCCGTCGATTGGATCGCCTGTCGTGGACATATTGTCCCGGAATCCGATGCTCGAATGGACGTGGCCATTGCGGCTTTACTTGCTGAATTGCTGACGTTGGAACCGACAAGTTGCCAAGCGGTGGTAGAAGGTGTCAGCGACAAATCAGAAGGCAGGATGCACCGCCCCCTGCCTTACGGTATATGGCCTCATGTCCGACTGCCTGATCAAGCTGCCGACCTACGATTCTATCTGCTTGATCTGGTGGATAATGAAAGCGAGTGGGGTGGACGGCTCGTGTTGCTCGATGGGGAAAGTTATGAGCAACTCCGCATCCGATCCTCCTTTATTCTTCAGAGATGGCTGCCCGGCGTTTTGGAGATCGATCCAGCGCAGCAAGTGGCTTTCCGGCAGAAAGCCGCGATATCCGCTGCCTCGAAATTTTCTGAGCCGGCAATACGTGCTTATGTGGAAGCAATTGTTCACAAGGTGCCCGAGAGGCTCGGGCCGCTCCGTATTTGGGAAGTAGAACGACTAGTTCACGAGATGTTCCCCGGTGTTCCCCGCCAGTATATGCGTGCAATTTTCCGGGAAATACGTCCCGCTGAATGGCCAAGCGTTCGCGGCGTCCATGGCTCAAAAACCGCCGGCCGCCGTGAAGCGCTACAGAAGTTCAGCCATGAACTGAGATCGGCCGAACTTCCGAACTAGGCGGCCGAACTCTCGCAGTCCAGTCTTCCTGTATTCAAACGCATCCGCAGATGAACAGGAACATACCCATGGAAATTCAGTTTATGCTCAGCATCCCCGAAGCGGCCAAGGCTCTCGGGATCGGTCGCTCAACCCTCTACGTCTTGATTCGCGAAGGCAGGCTCCCGGTCAAAAAGCTCGGGATTCGCACTCTGATCCTCAAGGCGGATCTGGACACGTTTATCGCGGCGCTTCCTGCCGGCGGTCCCAAGTAACAGCGGAAGGCAAGCTCCTATGTCCGACCCTGTGCAAACGTCTTTCTTGTCCGAAATATCCGTTGAGGTACCCGCAACTGCCAAAAAGGACCCCAAGTCGACACTATTGGCTCATGACGTAGGTTCTCCCGAGAGGGCGCCGAAAGGTCGACAGCGCAATTCCCTACCTAAGCTAAAGTGCTTCACTTATCCGAACTGAATTTGGGCAATTCCCAGATACCAGGAGTCGACATGCACGCTGATAACGCATTCGCCATGTTTTGCTTTCAAAACCATATGAAGGAAGCGCGCGGGCTGAGCTCGAAGACGATCGACGCCGCCATGCGCCACTTATGGCAATTTGATAGGCATTGTCTTTCGAGTGACTTCAGGGGCGTCACTAAAGATCAAATCACTTCGTTCAAACGGAAACTGAACCCCGCTGGGGGCGATACCAAGAAGCCAGAACTGTCAGCCTCCACGATCGTCCATACCCTCCAGAATCTGGCGGCCTTCTTCAGCTGGTTGCGCAATGAGAATGGCTATCGGCAGATCCCGGCCGACACACCCATCTACTTCACACCACCGAGAGAGCTGTCCGCGATTGCTCATGCCAGTTCGGAAAAATACGTGCCTACGGTCGGCACGATAAAAAAACTCGTATTTTCGATGCTTGCCGAGACTTTCTGGCAGCGGAGGAACCGAGCGGTAATTGCCTTCCTGCTTGTATCTGGAGCCCGAGACGGCGCGGTTGTCTCGCTACGCGTCAAGCATGTGGATGTTGCGAAAAAGCTAGTCTATCAGCGGGCCAGCGAGGTAAAGACAAAGCGTGCCAAGTCAATGGTAACAGCATGGTTCCCAATCGATGCAGATTTAGAGCAAGTCGTGATCGATTGGATTGAAGATCTCAAGGCCCATGGAGCCAACGATGATGATCCACTCTTTCCAAAGGGCCCGAATCGATTTGCTGCAAGGAAGGATACCGCATTTGAAGCCTGGTCATCTGCGAACCCGATACGCGAAATAATCAGGGAAGCCACTAAAGTTAGCGATGGGCAGTACTTCAAACCACACTCTGTCCGTAGCGCGATTGCACAATGGATGGAGCAGCTTCCAATTAGTGCAGAGGAAAAGAAAGCACTCAGTCAAAACCTGGGCCACGAGCACTACCGCACGACGGCGACCTACTACGGCAAGCTTGATGATCCCCGGAAGCACGCCTTAGTCGCGGGCATTCGGGATAAGATTGCCGATCCGGAAGATCAGGAACTGTATGAGCTCATCCGCAATGCGCCACCGTTAAAAAGAGCAGCTGCGAAAGTGCTCTTGAGCGGATGATGGGATCAAAATATTGAACAATGGAAGCGGAGCAACATTTAAACGATGCCGTGATAAATTAAGGAATTCGAGGTAAATCCGCTGTGGTAAGGCGCGTCGCCACCAATGCGCTCATCAAACGCCGAGACGTTTGCGGGCAAGACGCGAGTTCTCCCGATCATGCTTTGGAGGAGCTCAGGTTTGTCGATCCTACCCTTCTCAGAAATTTGGGCGATCACCGCTCACTAAAGCCACTTGGCTCTGACGATCACATCGGTGCGGCGCCGATCTGCTGCAGCAGGCCCAGAAGGTCGGGCTGTCCCCGTTCTGCAACGATCTTCCCATCGGACCAGCGGTAGAAATTCATTGCCTGGACGACGATTGCCATGCCTGTCGGCGGCACTCCGAAGAAGTTGCCCTGGTGCGTACCTCTCATGGTGAAGCGCGCAGCGACATCGTCTCCCTCGGTGATCGTTTCCTCGAGAGTCCACTGGATGTCGGGAAAACCGCTCCGCATCATCGCAATGATCTGGAGATAGCCGGCCGGTCCAACCATGGGCGCTGGACGGCCTGGAATATGGAATATCGCCTCGGGTGAGACGAGCTCCTCGGCGAGCGTTTCGCTCGCCGTATTGATGAATTCGACGAAGCGCTCCATCAAGTGCTTGCTGACTGCCATTATATTATCTCCTGAATAAGGGAGCCGGTTGGGTATTGACGGAATACGTCCACTTGGCCGACTAATGCGAGATGTCCGCGATCAACAACCTCGAGTCCATGAGCGGCTTGTTTGCCCTCGTCGCGTCGATGGAGACGGGCGGCTTCGCTGCCGCTGGCTTCGGGTCAAGTAAACCGCTTTGATGTCTTTGGGGATCCGATGCAATAGCGCTATGCCAAGTCGAATGGTAATTGCCGCAGCGACTTGCCGGTCAACCGTGCAACAGCATTGGCGAAGGCAGGAGCGAGCGGCGGCAGGCCGGGTTCGCCCATACCGGTTGGCGCATCAGCGCTCGGTACAATGTGGACATCGAACGCCGGCACATCCGTAATGCGCGCCACCGTATAGTCGCTGAAGTTGCTCTGCTCCACAACGCCGTCCTTGAGCGTGATGGCCGAACCTGCCAGGCACATCGACAGGCCCATGATCGCTGCGCCCTGCACTTGGGCTTCTATCGTTCGGGGGTTCACGGCGAGATTACAGTGCACGCCTGAGGTAACACGATGCAATTTCGGCTGGCCGTCCGTGACGGACGCTTCCACCACGTACGCGACCACGGAATCGAAGGATTCGTGAACCGCCACGCCCCAGGCTCTGCCCTCAGGCAGAGCGGTCTTTCCATAACCACTCTTATCAACGGCCAGCTGTAATGCGTCTCGATGGCGCGGATGGTTGTCTCCAAAAAGCTGCATGCGGTAGGCGACGGGGTCTTGGTTCGTTGCGTGGGCGATATCGTCGAGCAGGGTTTCCATCACGAAAGCGGTGTGTGTGGAGCCGACGCTGCGCCACCACAAGACTGGAACGTTGACCTTGGGATGATGGACTGTCAGCCGCATAGGCAACCCATAGGGCTCGCGCATGCCTTCCGTCGCCGTGCTGTCAACACCGTCTTTCACCTGGAATTCGCCAAACACAGTGCCCGTGGTGATGGATTGGCCCACAATGACGTGATCCCATGCCAACACCTTGCCGCTTTCATCAAAGCCGATGCGGGCGCGATGAAGGTGCATGGGGCGGTAATACCCGCCCCGGATATCGTCCTCGCGGCTCCACAGCGTGCGTATCGGCGCAGTCAATCCGGCGGCACGCGCTGCTTTGGCGACCTGGCAGGCCTCCACAACTGTGTCGCTCGTACTTGAGAAACGACGGCCAAAGCCGCCGCCCGCCATTTGCACGTTCAGTTTGACCTGCTCTGGTTTCAGACCCAAAGCATTCGCCGCAGCACCTGCGTCGAGGCCGGCACACTGACTGCCGACCCAGATCTCGGCGCTCTCAACTGTCAGGGATACCGTACAGTTCAAGGGCTCCATCGCCGCATGGGCGAGGTACGGGAAAATGAACTCGGCTTCGAGTTGCCGGGGTGCAGTCGCAAGCGGCGCCACGTCGGCGTCGAACTTAAGCGGGCCGGGGCTCGTGGCCAGTTCCCGATACTGGGCAAGCTGCCTTTCACTATCGACCTTTTCCACCGCCGATGTGTTCCATTCCAACGCCAGGGCGTCTCGGCCCCGGGTGGCCTGCCAATATCCGTCAGCGACCACGGCCACCCCTTCGGCACCGCCATCCAGCGGCACCCGAAGGACCGCCTTCACGCCCTTTATTGCCCTTGCCGCGCTTTCGTCCAACGACGCTATCTTGCCGCCGAACACTGGTGGGCGGGCCACGACGGCTGTCAATTGTCCCGGGAGTTTGAAGTCGATACCAAAGGCCTGCTGTCCACTGCTTTTCGCTTTTGCATCGAGCCGCTGGGTGGGTTGGCCGATGATGCGGAAGTCTTTCGGATCCTTCAGCGCGATCGTCTGAGGCACGGGAAAGGCCATGGCCGCCTCGGCAAGCTCGCCGTAGCCAAGCTTGCGCCCACCGGTGCCCAGAACCATGCCGGCCTCCGTGCGCAGAGTGGAAACGTCCACATTCCAGCGCGCTGCCGCGGCACCCAGCAGCATGGCCCGTACTCTCGCGCCGAGTTCACGATATTGCGTAAAGCTGTTCTTGATCGTATGGGAACCGCCAGTTAGGTGAATACCAAAGAGAGGGTCCGCATAGGCCATATCGTTGGTGCCGAGCTGACTGCGTACCAGGCTCCAGTCCGCGTCGAGCTCCTCGGCAAGGATCATGGGCAGTGCCGTTTGGACACCTTGGCCGAACTCCAGCCGATTGATAGTAACCGTAACCTCACCGTTGGGTGTGATGTGTACAAAAGCGGAGGGCTGTTCGGTTGGCTTGAGGTTGCTGGTCGCGGCGGACGCACCACTCGTTTGTGCGCCGGCGAGGTGGGGAAAGACGCCGACTGCCAGCCCGAAGCCTCCGGCCATCTTGAGAAAGCTGCGGCGCGGCAGCGCCTGAGCTGTCGTGGAACGACCCCGTTCCAGCATGTGCTGCAGCGCGCGCGGCAATTCACTATAATCGATGTTGGGCAACATAGGACGTCTCCTTCAGACGAGAGTGCTGGCGGCGTCAGCTATAGCGGCGCGGATACGGTCATAAGTTCCACAGCGACAGATGTTGCCTTGCATTGCGGTGTCGATATCGGCAGAGGTCGGCTGGGTGCCGGCGGATAAGCTGGCGAGAAAGGCCGTCGCGCTCATGATCTGACCACTCTGACAGTAGCCGCATTGGGCGACATCGTGCTTGATCCATGCGGCATGCACAGCGGCGCCGACGCGGTCGGTGCCATCGGTCACCTTCTCAATTGTGGTAATTTTCAGGCCCTCAGCTGCCGAGATGGGGGTGCTGCAGGAGCGGATCGCCTCGCCATCCAGATGCACGGTGCAAGCGCCGCAAAGCGCCGCACCGCAGCCGAACTTTGTGCCGGTCATCCCCAGCGTGTCACGCAGGACCCATAAGATCGGCGTTTCAGGGTCGGCGTCGACCTCGTGATCGCGGCCGTTGATGTTAAGTGTGGTCATGGTAGGTCGATTCTCCTCAATTGCTCCACACGAATGCGCTAAAGCACGGCGCCTCGGGCTGATGGCTCCTGCAGCTTGCGACGATAGCGCGCCTGGAAGAGCGCGATTAGATCGGCTGATCTGCATGACCTTAGAAAGGTGATTTCTGAATGCGTATCAAAAAACGAGCCATCGCATTGCCGCATCGACCAGTCTGCCGCCAAGCTTGATGTTCGTTCCATTTAGTGGCGAGCCATACCCTACTGCGACAATGATTTCAGGTATGCGATAATGTTTTGCCGATCTTCCGGCTTGGTCACACTCACCGTCATGGTGGTTTTCGCAACAACATTTTGGGGAGCCGCGAGAAACCGGTCCAGTGTTGCCTCGTCCCATACCAATCCGGAGGACTTCATGGCTGCCGAATAGCGAAACGCCTCAACGGAGCCGGCGGGACGCCCGACAACTCCGCCGAGGCCGGGACCGGCTTTTCCCTGGTCGGTAGTTGTATGACAGGCAGAACAGCGTTGAAACGCTTTTTGCCCCAAGGCAACGTCTCCCTCCGCAAGGCCAGGAGCTACCGTTGAGAGAAGAACCAGGCCACAGGCGGCGACATAAGTCAGGATTTTCGGCATGAGTGTTTTCCGAGATGGCACACTGCAAATGCAACTGAGGACGATTGTGGTTGCATAGTGCTGGTGCAAGGGTGGGCGACTTGCGCTTCAAAAGCGTTCCGTCTGTGATCTAAGTAGCCTACGCGTGAGTCTAGAATGAGCCATCTGTCGAATTCGACAGTTCTACATGGGCGCGAAGTTCTTCGAGCCTTGTTTCGAGGGCTGGAGCAAATGCCGCAAGAGCGTCGCTACCAGCGATGAACTGCTGAGGCGGGTTTTCCATCCCGGCGATCTTCACAAGGACATCGGCGAGTTTCGCTGGATCGCCCTGCTGTTTGCCATCATAGCCTGACCACATATCCTTCGCAGTTCCTTCCGCAGCATAGTCGTCAATGCTACTGTTGCCGTATTTGGCATTTTGTACGTCAAGAAGGTTTGTCCGAAAGAAACCCGGCGCGACCGCCGTGATCTTGATGCCGAACTGTTCGACTTCTTGAGCCACCGATTGAGATAGTCCCTCGACTGCAAATTTGGCAGCGCTATAAGCACTGCAGTGCTTGAAGCCCATGACCCCGGCAAGCGAACTGATGTTGATGATCTGGCCCGAGCGCTGTTTGCGCATAACCGGAAGGACCGCGCGCATAGCGTAAATGACACCGTACAGATTGGTCGAGATAAGCCCATCGATTTCGGTGGTGGTCAATTCTTCGAAGTTTCCGAGCAGGCTGTAGCCCGCGTTGTTGAGCAGAACGTCGATGCGACCGAACGCCTTCACGGCCTCTTCGGCAGCACCCTTAGCCTGGGCTTCATTGGCAACGTCCAATTGAACAAACGCGACACTCTCGCTTGCCACACCGCGCAGAGCGTTATGAACCTTATCGAGATTTCGACCAGTCGCGACGACTTTATCGCCAGCCTTCAGGGCCGCTACGGCTGTTGCTGCCCCGATGCCGCTACCCGCGCCTGTGATGAACCATACCTTACTCATAATGCATCCTTGCTGTGGAATGTTGGTAACGTAACCGGCTTACGCAGCGGTGATTAGGCGGTATTATCTGCATGGACTTAGAAATGGTGTTCATGAATGCGTGGAGACAAAGCGGTCCGGCGGGACTTGGCAAGACGCCAGTGGATTAGGTGTTCAGGCTGTCTGGTCAACAAGCCCCATTTGCATTGCATTCATGCGCCCACCGCGCACCGTCAACGCCGAGATAGCAGTTCGCAGCTCTACGAGGTCTTCAGGCGTCAGCTCGACGCGGAGTACCCCCAGGTTCTCATTCAGGTGGCCGATGTTGCGTGTGCCGGGGATTGGAACGATGAATGGCTTCTGCGCCAGCAACCACGCCAGGGCAATCTGGGAAGGAGTTGCACCCTTCTTTTCGCCGAACTGCTTCAGCAACTCAACGAACGGCATATTGGCTGCAATGTTTTCGGGGCTGAAGCGATCGAAGGTCGTTCGAAGATCGGTCTTCGGGTCCAGTTTCGTGTTGGCATCGATATTCCCGGTCAGGTATCCCATTCCAACGGGCCCCCACGGCACGAAACCGATGCCGAGTTCCTCGCAGGCGGCAAGAACGCCGTTCGTTTCCGGGTCTCTTTCCATAATGGAGTATTCGGTCTGGACTGCCGCAACGGGTTGAACGGCATGTGCGCGCCGGATTGTCCGCACGCTTGGTTCCGAAAGACCGAAATGCAAGACCTTGCCTTCCTGGATAAGGTCTTTGACCGCTCCGGCAACATCTTCGATCGGCACGTTGGGATCGACGCGGTGCTGGTAGAAGAGGTCGATGCGATCGGTCTTCAAGCGCTTGAGAGAAGCCTCAGCGACCTGCTTGATCCGTTCCGGGCGGCTATTCAGGCCAATAGTGCCATCGATCGCGAAGCCGAACTTGGTAGCGATTTTGACCTGGTCGCGGATGGGTGCCAATGCTTCCCCAACAAGCTCTTCGCTTGTGTATGGACCATACACTTCCGCGGTGTCGAAGAAGGTGACGCCCTTTTTGTGGGCCGCGCGAAGGGTGCTAACTCCTTGATTCTTGTCGGCTGGAGGTCCGTAGTTCGCGCTGATGCTCATGCATCCAGCGCCGACTTCCGAAACTGCCAGCGTTCCAAGCTTCCGAGTTTTCATCCGGCTTTCTCCTGTCTGGAGCATGCTGCTACTGCCCTGTATCTGATCCGATGATGCAGCCCAAACTGACGAAGCGACGGGCAACGCCGCCCCGGCCAGAGCGGTCTTGATCAAGAATTCGCGGCGATCAATGCCCAACCGACTTTCATGACTCGAACAAGTCACTTGCTTAACGTTGTCCATGTCTTGTCTCCTGAAATTCTGGCGGCACGCGGTCGTTTCATCTGAGGAGGGATACGCTGGGCAACATCACCGTTGCGCCCATCGTGTCGCCGAAACGGCGGTGTTAACGCCCGTCCTCAACGACAAGATAAGGAGCGCAGCAAAATGCGATTAGGTGGCATTATCTGCACGGGGTTAGAAATGGCATTGATAAATACCAAGGCTCAATGGAGTGTAGGCAATTGACTGTACTGCAACATCCGTGACCGGTAAGCGAAATGGGATACCAATTGGTCGCGACTAGCCCCTGTAGCGGAGGGCCTCAACAAGCAGCGAGAAAGCCGGGGTGTGCTGTCGCCTGCTTGGATAGTAGAGGTGATACCCCGGGTAAGGCGGACACCAGTCTTCCAGCACACGAAGTAGGCGACCTGCCACAATATGGTCTGAGACCTGGCTCTCGAACACATAGACGAGCCCTATCCCGTCGAGAGCGGCGTTTTCCATCATCTCATTGTCGTTGAGGACGAGCGGACCGCTCACGCGCGCCTCCAGTTCAACACCCTCACGCTCGAATTCCCAGGCGTAAAGTCCGCCTCCCTTGATCTGCCGGTAACTGACGCAATTGTGGTCGTTAAGGTCGCGTGGGGTTTCCGGTAGCTTGCGATTGGCAAAGTACGAGGGCGAACCCACAACAGCCATCCGGACATCAGGGCCCACCCGTACCGATATCATGTCCTTTTCGACCTGCTCTCCTAAGCGTATCCCGGCGTCAAACCGACCCGCGACGATATCGGTGAGTCCTTCATCGACACTGACTTCGACAGTAATGTCGGGATATTCAGGAAGGAGCTTCAGCAATACTGGCCACAGCACGACCCTGGCAGCATGTCGGAACGTCGTGATCCTGATAGTACCAGCGGGCTTGTCACGAAGAGCGGTTATCGCGGCAATTTCATTGTCAATATGATCGAAAGCGGGGCGTAGGCTATGAAACAGCCTTTCGCCCGCCTCCGTCATCGACAGGCTGCGCGTTGTCCGCGAGATAAGGCGCACATCAAGCCGTTGCTCAAGCATCCTGACAGCGTAGCTGAGGGCGGACTGGGAGAGGCCGAGTTTCGCGGCAGCGCGCGTGAAGCTGCCTTCTTCGGCCACGGCGATGAATGCTGCAAGTTCGCTAAAATCGCCTTTTCTCATTTATCAATCCCATTTCTAACTGCATGCGAATTATAGCGGGTAATCAGCGTACTTGTCCCACACTATTTGATCCCCAGCGCCACATGCCGTGGTGTCGACAGGACAGATAGAGATGAACAAGACATACCCCAAACTTTTTGAGACCTACGCCTTCGCCAACGGGATCACACTTCGCAATCGGGTTGTCATGGCCCCCATGACGACTTGGTCGGGCAATGACGATGGAACGGTCTCGGACGAAGAAGTTGCCTACTATCGCCGCAGGGCAAAAGGTGCAGGTCTCATGCTGACCGGCTGTACCCATGTCATGCCGGATGGAATTGGCTTTACGGGCGAATTTGCGTCTTATGATGACAGCTTCACGCCGAGCCTCCGCCGTCTCGCCGAAGCCGCCAGGAGCGGCGGTGCGCCCGCGATCCTGCAGATTTTCCACGCTGGCAACAAGGCAGTCCCTGCACTGGTTCCTGGCGGTCAAATTGTCAGCGCGAGTTCTCTCAAGGCTGCGCCGGGACCGTTCAACACCGGTGACATTGTCGCCCGAGCCCTCGACCATGATGAAATCCTCGACGTCATCGATGCATTCGGCCAGGCGACGCGCCGCGCCATCGAGGCAGGTTTCGATGGTATCGAGTTGCATGGGGCGCACGGCTTTCTGATCCAGAACTTCTTCTCGCCGCTGTTCAATCAGCGCGGTGATGAGTGGGGTGGCTCGCTCGAGAACCGCATGCGCTTCCCGCTCGCCGTCGTCGGAGAGGTCAAACGCATCATAGAGCTGCATGCGGAACGGCCATTCCTGCTGGGCTACCGGATTTCGCCGGAGGAGTCGGACGAAGGCGGTCTTCGGATAAACGACACATATGAACTCCTCGACCATCTCACGGATACTGGGGTGGACTACATTCACGTGTCACTTTCGAGTGTGCTCGACACCGAGCCGATTGAGGATACCAGCGGCCAGCCTATCGCAGAACTCATCATCAAGCACTTGGGAGGCCGAGTCCCCGTCATCGCCGCAGGGTATATCAGAAAACCCGAACAAGCCGAGGCCGCCCTCGAACTCGGCCTGTCCCTCGTGGCCGTCGGTCAGGGGCTTGTGATGAACCCGGAATGGGTCGATCTCGCCCAGAGTGAAAAGGCCGATGAAATCGATACAACACTTGACCCCAGCAAGGTCTCCAAGATTGTCCTTCCAGCCAAACTCTGGAACATTATTCATGCCACGACGGGTTGGTTCGAAATACGGACGTAAATATTGGAAGGGAGGGCGGATCGGGTGGAAGACATCGCGCGTTGGCTGGCGAATGATGCACCGCACGACAGCGTCAGGGAATTGTTTATCGCCTTCTGTCAGGAGGTCGTCCGCTCTGGCATTCCGGTCGGGCGAGCCTCTCTCGGCCTCGAGGTGCTGCATCCTGAGTTGAGCGGATGGCAATACATCTGGACGAGTGAGGGTCACTCGGTCCGTGCG
Source organism: Phyllobacterium sp. LjRoot231 (assembly GCF_964253365.1). NCBI lineage: Bacteria > Pseudomonadati > Pseudomonadota > Alphaproteobacteria > Hyphomicrobiales > Phyllobacteriaceae > Phyllobacterium > Phyllobacterium sp. LjRoot231. The sequence continues at coordinate 629,344 of NZ_CAXUQT020000001.1, read as the reverse complement.
TCCGACCGGGCCACGGCGTCGACGTCGGAAACCTACCTCAATAGCCCGACCCGCATCGTTGATGAGACGGGTAGGCCATTTCGTCGGTTGCTTGATGCACCAAATCCTGACCTGCCGCTCCTGGATGAGCTGCGTCTCGAGAACATGACCGATTACGTCATGTACCCGCTGTCCTTCCTGGACCAGACCAGGACCGCCGTGATTTCGTTTGCCACGCGACGGACCGCAGGTTTTGATGGCGGATCTCTTGATAGGCTCGAACTCGCGGCGAAGCTCCTCAGTCCTTACCTGGAGCGGCATGTCCTGCAGCGTATTGCAGTAGATTTGCTCGATACTTATGTCGGCCACAATACGGGGCAATTGATCATCGAGGGGCGTGTGGACCGTGGTTCTGCCGAACTGATCGAGGCGGCGATCTGGTTTGCTGATCTGCGGGGCTTCACGCTACTCTCCGAGCAGTCGCCGATCCCCGAAGTGCTCGCACTTCTAAACGCGTGGTTCGGTACCATCGGTGAGGTTGTCGAGGCGCATGGCGGGGAGATACTCAAATTCATGGGCGATTCTGTGCTGGCGATATTTCCCACCTCGGCAGACCAGGATCGCGCGACAGCCTGCAGGAAAGCTATGGCCGCCGCACAGGAGTTTTTTCGTCGAAATGATGCCGAAAATGATCGCAGAATATCTTCTGGTCTTCCGCCTGTCACGCATGGTCTGGCCCTGCACGTCGGCGAAGTGGCCTATGGCAATGTCGGCGCGTCTCGGCGGTTGGACTTCACCGTCATCGGCCCAGCCGTGAATCAGGCAAGCCGGCTTCTGTATTTGGCAAAGCGGCTCAACCGGGAAGTCCTTATCTCATCCGCCCTTGCGAAAGAGGTCGATGAGCCCCTGGTCGCTCTTGGGCGCTATCGTCTTCGGGACATCAAGCAGGCGCAGCGAGTCTACACTTTGCCACACCAAGCCACTCATAATATGAACCGCTAAGCTTGGCCAAACCTGCTCCGATGACCTTCGGAAACTGAATACACTTCGTCGAAAGATTCCTCTTGGGCACTTAGCAGATATTTTCTTACGATCTCGAAAGGATTGAAGACCTATAGGAACCAATGAATATCTCCGTTTAGTGGCATTTTCAATGAACGTTTATCCCCATTGGTCGTCTCCACTTTTAAGCACAAAACCGCCTTGGTGTTCTCAATATCGCATAATGGCTCGTCTGGAACCGCGTTCTCGATACCTCGTGGCGGTCTGATATGACCGCGTATGGCCCTAAGCGGACGCCAGCGTTCGCGAAATCTAGCCGCTGCGCTTTCCAAAGACTTCATTCGCGACGGGAACCGCCGACATCGCGTTCGGCCAGCCGGAGTAGAACGCAAGATGGGTGATCGTGCCTGCGATCTGGCCTTGCGTTAGCCCATTGTCCATTCCGAGGTTGATGTGGCTCGCCAGCTGTGCGACCCGCCCAGTCGCGATAAGTGCACTCACCGTCATCAAGCTCCGGTCTCGGGGAGCGAGGCCGGGCCGGAGCCACAGGTCCTTGAACAGGACATTGGTGGTGTAGTCCTGAAGGTCCTGAAATGTTGGCTCTAGGTTCTTGGTCACGCGCGCCGCACGGATTGCCTCAGCCTCCGCGTTCAGAGGAAGCAGGTCAGGCGATGCAGGTGCTAAGTGATCGGCACCGATGCCGCGGTCCTCGAAAATCTTACGCAATGTCCCGGCGGCCGAGTTTGCATTGGCAAGGCCGGTGTACAGCGCCAGGTGCATGATGACCTCTGAGAGCTCCGATGGCTTCACACCATTGTCCAGTGCCAGACGTAACTGCTCTGGCATGGCAGCGGTCTGATTCATGGCGACGAGGGCCGAGATGGTGACGAAGCTTCGATCGCGTGGAGATAGCGCTGCGTTCTTCCACAGGTCGTTCTCAAGGAAGCGCTCGGAATATGTCTTCAGGGCGGGGGAGATTGCCGCGAGGTCTTCGGGGATCATCGATTCTGCCTTGTTCTGGTCGTTCGCCAAAGCTCCGGGTGAACCCGACAGCATTAGAATTAGAGAGAGTGCGGCGAGCTTGTTGAAAATCATCGTGGTTCCTTTTCGGCGAGTCGGCATCTTAAAGGTCGAGCGGGCGGTGATCAGGGTTCGGGGGAACCAGCGACATCCGTAATGCAGCGAAGCGCTCGGTCTCGAGGCCTTCTGGATGCCTGCTGCAATACCATCGCGTAGTGGCCGAGGCAGACATAGAGAGCGACGACGGAGCCGTGGTGAAGGAAGAAGCCCAGTGTGTCTTCGTTGAAGTCCCAGAACTGCATGGTGGGGATGAGCAATAGTCTGGAGCCGATATCCAACTCGAACGAGTTGTAGACACCGCTGGCGGCCGCCGCGAACGCAGCCGTCCGAAGCAGGATGGTTACGGCAAGGTTGGGTTTGCCACGGCCGGACAGCCCCCAGATGACATTCATGACGATTGACCAGTGCATGCCGAGATGGATCGAAATGATTATCATCGCCCAGTAGGCGGCCAGGATATGGACATCGCGCGCCGTCGCTCCGCCGACCGCCAGGCTCAAGAACAGCGACTGCGAGATGAGGATACTGGTCGTGAGAAGCGTTACGATGGTCACGAGCAGGCCCAAGTTGAGAAACACGGTCGCCAACGGTCGTGGCTCCCTCCGGGTCTTGGGCAGGCCGCCGTACCAACGGCGGTTGAAGACGTTGTGGAGGAAGAGCAACGCGAACATGGTAGTCCCGACCAATTCGTGGGTCCGATTGTCGAGCCACCAGTAGGCCATTGCGCCCATGAACAAGCCGACGGCGCCGAAGTCCAATGCCAGGCGAAGCAGGAAGACGGGGTTCACAATGAAAACCATCATTCCACTACCGTTCCGTCGAATGCCTTCAACGCATCGAGGGTGTAGAGATAATTCTCGTCGGACCGGGAGTTGTGACAGGACTGACAGCGGGTGGTGTTTTCCTGCAAGTTGATCGACTTGTCGGCCCAGAACCACTGGAACTGCCAGTCGCCTGTGCGACGTCGCTCCTCGTAATCGTCACCCCACCCCGGACCGTTCTGCATGACAAAATAGCGGTGCACCTTGCCCTCGCGGTAGTCGACAAGCACGAAGTGTGTCCCAGCGGGTATGGGTTCACCCTTCTTGACAGCTTCGAGCGCTTCGGGCGTGGTCATGATGTGTTCGGTCACCTCTCCGCGCCGAACGGTGGTGTAGTGTACGAGGCCCTCAAGCTCCGGAAACTGAACGCGGTTGGTCTCGGCATGCAACTGCCATGTGGCGAGCATGATCATGCCCGATGCCAATGCGATCATTGGCATTCGTATGATGGCTTTCTTCATCGTCATCCTTCTCTCGTCATGCTGGCGGATGTCGCTCTTCACTTCCGGTATTGCGCGTCGGTGACCTGCTCCAGCCAGTCGACCGACTTTCCGTCCTGTGCTTCAGAAAATGCGAGATGCACCATGCCGGCGGTAGGCGAAGCACCGTGCCAATGCTTAACGCCAGGCGGAATCCAGACGATATCGCCCGGCCGGATTTCCTGGACCTCGCCGTCCCAATGTTGAACGCGACCGACACCGGAGGTCACGAACAGCGTCTGGCTCAAGGGGTGGGCGTGCCAGGCCGTGCGTGCACCTGCTTCGAACGAAACGGTGCCCCCGCTGATGCGGGCCGGATCACTGCCCTTGAACCGGGAATCCACCCGGACAGTTCCGGTGAAGTTCTCCGGCGGGCCGAAGGTTTGGACCCGCGTGCCGGCGCGCAGCACGGACACGGCTGTGTTTCCTTCGGCCGCTGCTGGCGATGCAAGCGAGCCCAGGACGACGGCGGCTGCTATGATGTCTTTCAACTTCAACTCCTTGGCATTGCCGATTAATCGAGCTTATTGTCGGACAGGAATTTTGAGACGAGGTCGGCAATTTCGACGTTGTTCAGGTCGGAGAAGGGAAAGTGGGTGTTGCCCCTGATGCCGATCTCTGGAAGGCTAACCACGGTGACGTCGCCGCCGTGCTTGTTGACGGTGTCACGGAAAAGGCGGGCCATCTCGAGCCGGACGCGCCAACTGTCCTGGGCGGGCATCTTTGTCGGTTCCGTAGGGATATTGTCACCATAGAAGATCAGGATCGGTAGCTTCGTAAGCTTCATGAAATCGTCCATCGGGACCGTGCCCTTGACAGTATCGAACGCACTTGGTTTGTCGGGTGGGACTTCGCCCTCAGGGAATATGAAGCTGCTTCCGGGCTCGAAGGAGACGATCGCTTTAACGTCCGCGTTCTTCGTGGCGGTCAGCCAGCCGGGCCCACCGCCCTGGGAATGGGTGAACAGGACGCCGGGACCGATCCTGTCGAACAGCGCCGAGACGCCATCGGATACGACGTCCACGTCGAACGGTCCGGTGTTCGGTGTCATCGCCCGGAAGAACTGGTTGAGAGCCTCGGGATCGCGCGAAAACTGGACGCCGTCAAAGTAGTCGGGCCAGGGGCCGACACGGAACTGGTTGAACCAAAGCTGCTCGTCGGGTGTCGGCTTGATCGTCGACTCAATCGTGGTTCGTCCGGCGTCGCCCCTTCGCGGTTGATCGAGGAGATAGACGGCGAAGCCCCGCCGGAGAAAGATCGTCTGAAATCCCTCCCGGCCGTCGGCTGTCGTCTCCCACGACTTCGATGATTGGCCCGCCCCATGCCACATGACGATCGGATATTTCCTGGCATCCACCGGAACTTGATAAAAGGCGAAGGCGTGGTCGCCGTGGTAGGTCTGCCCGGCGGGGTCCATCGGCTTGAGCGGATCGAACGTGCCCGGAGCCGTGATGACCTTGCCACCGACCGCGAAGCTGCCTTGGTCATAGATGCCCAATGGCTCGTTCTTGGTCTCCTGAGCCCAAGCCATCGTCGAGATCAGGAAAAGTGCTGCGCCTATCGTCGACGCGAAGATTCTACGATTGTCTCTCATCGAGTTCCTTCCCACGAAATTGGAAGACGCCAAGTTACGTGAGAGAACGACGCAGCATTAGACCTTAAAACCCGTATGAGCCTATTAGGCCTGCTTATTAATCGCGAGCAGTTGATAAGTCGTGATGGAATAATCTTCGACTTCACCCCCGATAGCGCAGGGTGTCGACGAATATGACGAAGGCTGGCGAGGCGTGCCTGCGGTTTGGATAGTAGAGATGATATCCCGGAAACGGCTCGCACCAATCTTCGAGCGCACGCTCCAGCCGGCCCTCGGCCATGTAAGCCTGGGCCTGGTCTTCGGGAAGATAGGCGAGGCCAAGACCCGCCAACGCAGCGTCGAGGCGCATGGCGAGATTGTTGAACACGAGTTGTCCATCCACCCTGACCTTTATCTCCCTTCCATCGCGCTCAAAATCCCAAGGGTAAATGCCGCCGCGTGTCGGGAGACGAATGTTGATGCAGTTGTGCTGGGTCAGGTCCTGCGGAGCCTCCGGTCTGCCGTACCGCTCGAAATAATCCGGTGTTCCAACGACGGCCATGCGCATGTCGCCTCCCACCTTCACGGCGATCATGTCTTTTGCGACCTGCTCCCCCAAGCGGATGCCCGCGTCATACCGTTCAGCAACAATGTCGGTAAGGCCGTAGTCGACGATTACTTCCACATTGAGGTCGGGATAAACGGGTGCGAGTTTGCGGATCGCAGGAGCCAGAATGGTGATGGCCGCGTGTTCGCCTGCGGTGATGCGGATCGTGCCCGACGGCTTGTCCTTGAGTTCGCTGAGCGCACTTAGTTCCGACGATATCTCTTCGAACCGCGGACCCACAGTGGTCAGCAGGCGCTGCCCGGCTTCGGTAGGGGAGACGCTTCGGGTCGTGCGGGTGAGAAGCCTGATGCCGAGTCGCCCCTCAAGTGATCGCACCGTTTGGCTCAGCGCAGACTGGGAGACCCCGAGCTTGGCTGCCGCCTTCGTAAAGCTCTGCTCCTTCGCTACGGTGAGAAAGGCCACGAGGTCGTTGAAGTTTTCTTGAGCCATTCATAAGTCCATCTAATAGGTTCATGCGGATTATTGCAGCTAATGGAAGCCGACCGCAATCGCTAGATTCTGAACAACGCGCAGCGGACTCGACTGACGCCTATTGGCCTTCGAGAAGCACAGGAGATGAGAATGACGACATGGCTCATAACGGGATGCTCGAGCGGTTTGGGCAGGGCATTGGCGCAGTGCTTGCTCGAGGACGGACAAAACGTCGTGATGTCGGCGCGGGATCCCTCGACATTGAGCGACCTTGCCGAGCGGTTTCCCAACGCCGCGGTGTCAGCTCTCGACGTCACGAACAAGAAGGAGGTAGCCGAGACCGTTAGACACGCCCTCGAACGGTTTGGTGGCATAGACGTGCTGGTCAACAACGCGGGCTACGGATACCGGGCTGCCGTTGAAGAGGCTGACGACGAGGACGTCAAAGCGCTGCTGGCCACGAACTTTTTTGGCCCCGTTTTCATGATCAAGGCTGTGCTGCCAGGCATGCGTGCCCAGCGCAGGGGTACGATCATCAACGTCTCGTCGATTGCCGGGCGCTTTGCCGCGCCGGGTTCAGGCTTCTATTCGGCCTCGAAATTTGCCCTCGAAGGGATGTCCAACGCACTTTTGAAGGAAGTCGGTCCGCTCGGTATCCGGGTTATGGTCGTCGAGCCGGGCGCGTTCCGGACCGATTTTACAGGTCGCTCGCTCCACCAGAGCAGTGTGGCAATCGCCGACTATGCCGACACGGCTGGCCGGCGTCGCAAGGAGAACGACCAGACCCATGGCACTCAGCCGGGAGATCCAGTGCGCGCGGCGCGCGCGATCGTCGAGGTCGTGAACAGGGACAAGATGCCCTTCCGGCTACTCCTGGGAAGCGACGCCGTTCGCCTCGTAAGCGCCGAAATGGAGATTCAGCGCCAGGAACTCGACGACTGGAAGAACATCAGTCTCGGCACCGATTTCGACGCGGCAGAGCGTGAATTTTGAAACGAGAAGCCATTCGTACGATTAGTGAGATTGAACTCAGAAGGTGATAAGGAAATGAAAACCCGCAAGATTGGAAGCCTGCAAGTCTCGGCGCTCGGGCTGGGCTGCATGAGCATGACTTCGGCCTACGGCCCTGCGGCCGACAAGGCAGAGATGATCAAGCTCATTCGCGGCGCGCACGAGCGCGGCGTTACCTTGTTCGACACCGCCGAGGCATACGGGCCGTTCGTCAACGAGGAGCTTGTCGGAGAAGCTCTCGCGCCGATCCGCGACCAGGTCGTGATCGCGACAAAATTCGGCTTCGACATTGACTTGGAAACGGGTAAGCGCGGCGAGGGCACCAACAGCCGTCCCGAGCACATCAAGGCTGTCGCGGATGCCAGTCTGAAGCGCCTGAGGTCAGACCGCATCGACCTGTTCTACCAACATCGTGTCGATCCAGAAGTGCCGATCGAGGACGTCGCCGGAGCCATCAAGGATTTAGTCGCAGCCGGCAAGGTCAAGCACTACGGACTGTCAGAAGCGGGCGTTCAAACGATCCGGCGTGCTCATGCGGTCTATCCTGTTACCGCCGTTCAGAGCGAGTATTCCATGTTCTGGCGGGGGCCGGAATCTGAGTTGCTTCCCGTGCTTGAGGAATTGGGTATCGGTTTCGTACCGTTCAGCCCTCTCGGCGCGGGGTTTTTGACGGGCAAGATCGACGAAAACACCAAGTTCGACCCGACCGACTTCCGCAACATGGTTCCACGCTTCTCACCCGATGCCCGCAAGGCCAACATGGCTCTTGTGGATGTTGTGAAGGCGGTAGCCGAGCGCAAGGCCGCAACGTCCGCCCAAGTGGCTCTGGCATGGCTGCTTGAACAGAAACCTTGGATCGTGCCGATTCCGGGGACGACCAGGCTGCAAAGGTTGGAGGAAAACCTTGGCGCAGTGGACCTCGACTTAACTTTCGACGATCTCGCCGAAATTGCGATGGGTCTTTCGAAGATCGAGGTCCAGGGTGAACGCCTCCCCGAAGCGGCTCTGAAGATGACCGGCCGCTAAGATCGACCAATGGAATGTCAAAATTCGAAATCGCAGTGATTGGTAGTTAATAGGCAACCGAGTTACGGAGGATAATAGATGACCGCCGTTGGCGATTGTTGCCCGTCTGGAACGGGGCCGAGAGCGGCTGGTCCGCTATGGAATGAATAGACGCGGATAGCGGACATTTGGCTTAGGAACCGCCTGCGCGGCAAGAAGCCATCGAAATCAGAAGAAAAGGTTGTGAGCCTGAACGATGGTTTTAGAGTTTCGGTCACATCTTTTGAAAGCGGCAACCTATTGATATCACTGGCTCTAACTCATTTTCCAGAAGTTTTGATTTTTTGCAGCACTGGATGCATACGGCATGAAACAGAAACTACTAAATACTCCCGGAGATCCAGAAGGTCAGGCGTCTCCGTCGCACGCTTGATCCGTCCCGGACTTACGCCTTAGCGGCGTTCTGTGCAGCCTCGAATACATCGCGTGCGGACGTCGTACCTGCTACGTGCTCCGTACCCGCGACTCCGAGGTCCATCCATCCTGCATTCACGGCCTCAAACATTTCTTCGGCAGGTCCGGTGTTGCCTTTCGGGATGCCGAATTGCTCGAACGCTTCCGCCCACCCTGCACGCGGGACTGCAAAGGCTTTCACGTCGAGATTCAGGACTTCACCCAATTGCGCCGCGACTTCATCCGCGGTGACCATCGAACCAAGCTCGACGACGCGCTGCCCTGACCAAACTGGCCCGGTCAAAAGGGTTGCGACCTCCGCGCCGATGTCGTTCGCCGCGACCATGGTCGATTTCCGGTTTGTCGGATTGTAGTAGACCGGTAGCGTTCCGCCCTGCGCGACCTGCAAGCCATAAAGAAAATTTTCGAAGAATCCACCTGCGCGCACAAATGCAATTGGCGATATCAGGTCGCGAAAACCTTGCTCCAGAAGCGACAAGGCCGTGATCATCCCAAGCCCGCTGGTCCTGTTAGCACCCATCGACGAAAGTGCAACCACTCGCGGCGGCGCCGCCTTGGTGAGCGCTTCGACATAGTTTGCAATCACGCCCCTTGCTTCTTTGTAATCGGGCGAGGGAGCCCAGACAGCGGGCAACATGACGAACGCGCCTTCGACGCCTTTGAGCGCTTGCTCGATGGCTGCTGGATCATTCCAATCGCCGTCTACCAATTCCACGCCCTGATTCGCCCAGTTAGCCGCCTTCTCGCGATTGCGGACGAGCGCGCGCACCTGCCTGCCGTGCGCCAACAAATGTTCTGCCGTTGCGCCGCCAACTTTTCCTGTGATTCCCATTACTAAAAACATGTTTTCTCCTGATGTTGAGAGACAGAGCACTGCCCCTGTTGGTTCAATGGATGAGCGGTAGAATGGCCCGGATTCGGGGATCGCGCAGATAGAGGCCGCCCCACGTCATCGCGCCCAGAAGCAGGGAAATGATTTCCGGCGGCGATCCCAACTCACCAATGCGGACATGGGCGCAGATCGCGCCTCCCAAAAAGCCCGTCACTAGGATCGCGCCGAGGACGGCGGTGGCCGGGATGGCGTAAAGGATGGCGCAGGCGAGTATGATCGGACCCACGACACGGGTCAGGTCCATCGCGAACCCGGTTTCCTGCAACATGCTCGCGATCTGTGCCGGCGCGAAAAGCTGAATAGTGCCGTCTGCCACCAGAGCGATAACGACAATCCCGCTCATTATTCGGCCGACCCACAGGGCGCGATGCAAGGTCGTAGTTTCAGGCAACTGATGCAGGTTCATAGTTTCGGACACTTTTCATTCTCGATGGGGGGATCTCATATTCGGAGCGTACTATGTCTCTTAGGTGTGATAAACACCGAGGAAAGGAACCAACTGTTCTCTTTTTGGTAAACAATACCGAGGCACGAAAATGCAGAATCTCGAACCCATCCTCATTTTCATAACGGTAGCGGAAATGGGGAGTTTCACCCGCGCGGCCGACAGCCTGGGCATCCAAAAGGGGAGAGCCTCAACGGCGGTCCGGAAGCTGGAAGAAGATATCGGTGTCAGGCTCCTGCACCGGACGACGCGCAGCGTTCAGTTGACGGAGGACGGACGCGCATTTCATGCCCGTGCCCGCGATCTGCTTGCTGAAGTCGATGACCTACACTCGATGTTCGCAGGCGATCGCGTGGCACTTCGCGGACGTTTACGGGTCGATCTTCCGACCGAGGTGGCGCGCACAACGATCGTGCCGGCCTTGCCGGATTTCATGGCGGCTCACCCCGAGTTGGAACTGGAGGTGTCCAGTACGGATCGGCAAGTCGATCTGGTTCAAGAGGGGTTCGACTGTGTATTGCGGCTTGGAGCCATAGGGGATGAGACGCTGATTGCCCGCCCACTGGGCCTGTTGCGCATGGTCAACGCTGCCAGTCCCGCCTATCTGGCGCGCTTTGGCGTCCCTCGATCGCTAGAAGATCTCCAGCGTCAGGGACATCGGACAATTCATTTTTCGACGATGCTGGGCGCAAGACCCTATGGATGGGAATATCCGGACGGCGGCAGCTACGCGACGCTTCAGTTGCCAGGTGCGCTACACGTCAACAGCGCGCAAACCTACGACGCCGCTGCCCTCGCCGGCCTTGGCTTGATTCAAGCCCCGCTCTTGGGGATTGGCCAATATTTTGAGAGTGGAGCGCTTGTGGAGATCATGCCCGATTTTCGTCGCCGGGCGATCGCCGTTTCCCTCGTTGTAGCACATCGGAGCAATCTGTCGCGCCGAGTCCGCGCATTCATGAAATGGATCGAAGATGTGCTGACGCCGTATCTGGAATAGATGGCCGCTTTCGGAACGACTCACTTTGCCCGAGAACGGCGAGGATGAAGGCGCAAAGCAGTCGTTAAATGCATTGATCCCGAATATCCGGTTTGGGCCAGACGCGGCGATCGACGCAGTCGTTTGAGGAGAAGCCGAAGAATCCGGTAGCCTGCGCGTCCGGAAAAAGCGCCAGGTGGCTCGCCAACTAAGCCCGCAATCAATAGTACGATGAGACGCACGCCCGTCGCGGACCGTAGTAGGGCTGGAACGTGTTGTCGTAAGCCCTATAGGACCGGTAGCGCGCATAGCACCAGCGCGTATGTGTGTTGCCGCCATAATAGACCTGGCGGTAATTGCGTGGCGCGTAGTAGCGCGGACGGTAATAGGTCGGCCCGTAGTAGCCCTCATCGTAATAGCTGGGGCCATAATACCTCGGCTGCGCCAGCAATCCGCCGATAATTGCGCCGGCTGCGAGCCCGCCGAGTGCCAACGCCCAATCGTCGTTACCATTGTGGTGTCCATGTCCGCGGTAGCCTCGATAGCCGCCCCAGTATCCACGGTTGTAACCGCCGCGGTAACGTCTGTACTGGACCGGCTGCGCCTCTGCGACTTCGATCTTCGGCACGGCAACGGTGGGAAACGCCATGGCCGGCGGGACGCTCGTCAGCGCCGTCACCAGCGACAGGGCAAAGATTGCTAACCTTTTCATTAGCTTCACCATTCCTCTGCAGCGCCCTGCGTCGAATACGGCGCGCAAGGACGCTGCAGCCCTTTAAATGCGCTGCGTAATTTTACCCTAAAATCGATTTTGACTCGAGAAAATTATGCATTAGCAGGAAAGCTTTCCTTCAATAATGGACCCATTCGCGGTGTCGCATCGCCCCGCGCGAAAAACGCATTTCGTTGATCGCGAACGCTCGTATTGTGGTTCTCTTTCCATCCGGTGCGGTCCTTCTGCAGGTGAGGCCCGCTTTGGGCGCGTTGCAGCCGAAGCTCATTGACAAGGTGAAGGGCAGCTTTCCCGGCGTAGCCCCCCGGCATCTGCCAGTCCGTTTCCCACCCCCAAGCTGGACATTCAGCCTGCATAAGGCCACCGGCAGCTTTCAGGAATTTTAGCAGCAGGCTGAACGGCTGGATTGAGGGCGCAAAGGGGTCATAGTCCGTTTGCGCCACTGCTGCGAACAAGCAGCGGGATCGGTCGGACGCGCGTCAGTGGCGCTGCGGCAGGAGAGCTGGGACGTCGCGCGAGCCATAGTCTCAAGGGGCGTGATCTGTGGTATCATAGGCCGGTAAGGGGGGTAAGGCCGGAGGCGCCGGTCCTGCCTGCCTCTGACCTGCGGCTTGCGAGTCGTGAATCTTTATTGAGGCTCAACATGGAGCGGAAGCTCGCTGCCATCCTTGCCATCGATGTTGTCGGGTACTCGGCGCTCATGGAGGCGGATGAAGCGGGCACCTTCGACCGGCTGAAACGTGGCCGCAAAGAGCTGTTCGAGCCGGAAATCGCGACGCGACACGGGCGAATCTTCAAGCTGATGGGAGACGGCCTGCTGGCGGAGTTCGGCAGCGTGGTGGATGCGGTCGAATGCGCGGTCACGCTTCAGCGCGGCATGGCGGAGCGTAACGCGAGCGTCGCCGAAGACCAGCGCTTCGAAGTCCGGATCGGAATCAACCTTGGAGAAGTGATCGTCGAAGGGGACGATCGCTATGGCGAGGGCGTGAACGTGGCGTCGCGTCTCCAACAACTCGCCGAGCCCGGTGGTATCTGCGTTTCGGAGAAGGTGTCCAAGGAGGTCAGGCAGAAGCTGGCGTTTGCGTTCGAGCCCATGGGCGAGCAGCGGGTGAAGAATATAGCCGAGCCGATATACTGCTATCGCGTGAACCTGCACGTTCCGAGAGCCGCTCCGGTCGGCCGACTGGCATCGCTCGAATTGCCCGACAAGCCCTCGATCGCGGTCTTGCCTTTCACCAACATGAGCAACGATCCGGAACAGGAAACCTTTGTCGACGGCTTGACCGAAGACCTGATCACCGACCTGTCTCGCTCAGCCGGCCTCTTCGTCATCGCGCGCAACTCAACCTTTGCTTACAAGGGGCGGTCGGTCGATGTGCGTTTGACCGCGCGTGATCTTGGGGTGCGCTATGTGGTTGAAGGCAGCGCCCGGCGCGCCGCGGCGCGCGTGCGCATCAATGCGCAGCTGATCGACGCGATCGGCGGCGATCATATCTGGGCCGAGCGCTACGACAGCAGCCTCGAGGACATCTTCGCAGTGCAGGACGAGGTCACGGCCAAGATCGTCGAAGCCCTTGTCGGCCGATTGGCCGGACAGCCGGCGCGCAAACGGCCGACGAGTCTCGAAGCCTATGACCTTTGCGTGCGAGCCCGCGGCGTCAGTTTTCAGACCGGGTTAGGCGCGCGGGAAGCGCGCATGCTCCTGGAAAAGGCGATCGGACTCGATCCCGACTATGCCGAGGCACATAGCTTGCTGGCCCTCAATCTTTGGCTCGGCTGGCTGTTCTGGAACGAGCCGAAGGAAACCAACCAGCCTCGCGCGCTGGCGGAAGCGCAGCGGGCTGTGGCGCTCGACCCTAACGATGCGGGGAACCGCTGGGGGCTGGGCATCATACTTGGTCACGAACGGCGTTACGCGGAATCGGATGCCGAGTTCGAGGCAACCTTCAAGCTCGATCCTAATCATGCCGATGCCTGGGCGATACGCTCGGATCTCATCACCCTGAGGGGCGACGCGGTCAAGGGCGTCGAATTCGTGAAGCGGGCGTTGCGGCTCAATCCGCGCCCACCGGGATGGTACTATTGGATGGCAGGCCAAGCCTATTATGCGCTCGGCGACTATCAATCCGCGGTTGAGGCTTTGCGCAAGCCGGAAACCTACCGCACCACGTCGCGGCGCTTGCTTGCGGCAGCCCTCGCGCAGCTCGGGCGCCTGGATGAAGCCCGTCAGGAGGCGGAATTCTTCATGATGAACGATCCCCATTTCAGCATCAGGCACTGGGCAACATCGCAGCCATTCGACAACGAGGAAGTGCTCCAGCGCTTCGTCGAAGGCTACCGCAAGGCTGGCCTTCCCGACTAAAGAGCGCATCATTTTGGATCGCCGGCTTGCTCTGGTCAGGACATAGGCTCGTCTTTTGGCTGTGAGGCCAATGCCCGTGGGTTCCATCGATCAATGTCCGTTGATGGCGCGCGAGTACGGCGTTGGTGATGGATCCTGCAATGTCCGCTTTCGAGAAGCCGGAAAAGCAGTTTTTGTGACCGACAAGAGGGCGCAAAGCAGTCGTCGTCCGTTAGCCGCTTTCATTCCTGTTTTCGCCAAATCAGAACGAAAGGGGATAGCTAGCGGGTCTGCAGCCACACTCTGTTCAAGGCGTCCTATTGAATAGAGGCACGCACAACAGGCTTTAATCGAGATTGTAGATGGGGTGGACGCCCCTCGGCGGCATCAAGGTGCCATAGTGGGGTGATTGCAACCGCCACGCGAAGAGGAGGCGTCCGAAATGGAAATTAACATAATAGGTCTGGATCTGGCGAAGAATGTTTTTCACGCGCATGGGGCGGATGCATCTGGCGCTGTGCTTTTCAGCAAGCAGCTTCGCCGAAACACGGTGCTTGAGTTTTTCGCCAGACAGTCACCCTGTACGGTCGCCATGGAAGCCTGTGGCGGAGCGCATTACTGGGCGCGCGAAATCGGTAAACAGGGTCACACGGTTCGCCTGATCCCGCCTAAATATGTAAAGCCGTTCGTCAAACGGCAGAAGAATGATGCCGCTGATGCGCAGGCCATCTGCGAGGCTGCACAGCGCCCGACGATGCGCTTTGTTGCGGTGAAGAGCGAAGACCAACAGGCCAATGCGGCTGTATTTCGCGCCAGGGATCTGCTGGTGCGTCAGCGCACTCAACTGATCAATGCGCTTCGCGGTCAACTGACGGAATATGGATGGATCGTTGCCCGGGGTCCTTCACATGTCGCCAGGCTTATAGAGGTGGTGAAGGACCCGGCGAGTGATGTACCGCAAGCGGCGCGTGAGGTGTTTGCAATCCTCGCTGAGGCAGTGCAATCACTTGATGAGCGTATCAAGAAGTTCGATGCCGAAATTGGGCGCCGCGCCAAAGTGGATGAGGTCGTGCGCAGGCTTATGACCATTCCGGGCATTGGGCCGATCACAGCAACGGCCTTGGCTGCACTTGCCCCCGATCCGGCGACTTTTCGAAAGGGACGTGATTTCGCGGCCTGGGTCGGGCTGACGCCGTTGCAACATTCCACCGGCGGAAAACAGAAGATCGGGAGAACATCAAAAATGGGTGAGCGAACATTGCGGCGTTTGCTCATCATCGGCGCTTGCGCCGTCGTTAAGCAGGCTTCGGCCGGCCGGGGTGCTCCAAAAGGATCATGGCTCGCACGCATGATCGCCAGCAAACCACGTATGCTGGTGGTTGTCTCTCTTGCCAACAAGATGGCTCGCATTGTCTGGGCACTGATGGCAAAGGGTGAGGTTTATAAAGCTCCGACCGTGACTGTATAGTCGTTCACGGTCAGAGGTCGCCGAGAGTGTAGGGCAGCTGAAGGATTGATATGGCGCAACAGTCGATGAGACGGGGTCGGTAAACCAGGAAAATGTCTATGCGTCTCGAACGCGAATTGTAGATTTTGGATCCGATCTACGAACTCCCATATGGGCCGGCGGCGTCTGGATGACCGCATCAGAGGCCGAACAGAAGTCACGCTCGACTACACGCGCTTCATCCAAAAATTGTCTTGCATTTTAGGGGGCGTCCACAGAAGACATTTGCGCACCAATCGAATTTGAGGAAAAATCCGCTGTTATCGGCATTTTCAAACGAACAGTTGCTGGTGCCTGCCCGTATTGTACAGCGCTGGGTCTGCCGTGGCTGTCCCATTTCGCTAAGCATCTCCTGATTGACATTTACGGTCGCGACTATGAATCTCTAGCCGCACTATAACCGGGTTGTCGCCAATCTTTCGCGCGCCCATACGCACCAAGAAGGTTTAAAATGGCTACTGGCACTGTTAAATGGTTCAATTCGACCAAAGGTTTTGGCTTCATTCAGCCGGATGATGGCGGCACGGATGTTTTCGTTCATATCTCTGCGGTAGAGCGGGCCGGACTACGCGGCCTCAATGACGGTCAGAAAATCAAGTACGAAATGGTGCGGGACAAGAAATCGGGCAAAATGTCGGCCGATCAGTTGAGCACCGATTAACGATGTGACTCGTTCGCGCCCGGCGGCGAAGGCTGGCCTGGTATAGCAAGAGGGTTGGAGTTGCTGTCTGGCCCTTTTTTCGCATCACTCACACTGAGAGCGGCAAACGCTGGTCGGGCCGCGCCTAAGCGCGGCCCCCGAAGGGATCAGCGGCGACTTGCGGCTGCGATGGCGGGATAATCCGTATAGCCCGCGGCGCCGCCGCCATAGATCGTGGCAGGATTGATCTGCGCCAGCGGCGCGCCGGTTTGCAGTTGCTCCACCAGGTCGGGATTGCCGATAAACGGCCGACCGAAGGCGAACAGGTCCGCCTTATCCTCGGTGAGGTGCGACGTCGCAAGCTCAAGATCGTAGCCGTTATTGGCAATATAGGTGTTGCCGAAGCGGCGGCGGAGCGAGCCGAAGTCGAACGGCGTGACATCGCGTGGTCCGCCCGTGGCGCCCTCGACGACATGAATGTAGACGATGCCCAAGGCATCGAGTTGATCGACGATGTAGTCAAACTGCGCTTGAGCGTCACTGCTCGAAACGCCATTGGCGGGCGATACGGGCGAAATGCGAATTCCGGTGCGCTCGGCGCCAATCTCCTGGACTACCGCAGCCGTAACCTCCAGCATCAGCCGGGCCCGGTTCTCGATCGATCCGCCGTACGCGTCCGTCCGGACGTTGGCGCCGTCCTTGGCAAACTGGTCGAGCAGATAGCCATTGGCGCCATGGACTTCCACGCCGTCGAAGCCCGCCGCAACGGCGTTTGCAGCTGCTTTGCGGAAGTCGTCCACGATGCCCGGCAGTTCATGCAGTTTGAGTGCACGCGGCTCCGAGACGTCGATGAAGCCATCGTTGACAAACGTCTTGGTTTTGGCCCGGATTGCAGACGGCGCAACCGGTGCTGCGCCGTTTTCCTGAAGGTCGATGTGGCTGACACGGCCGACATGCCAGAGCTGCACGAAAATCCGCCCGCCCTTGGCGTGCACAGCGGACGTGACCTTGCGCCAGCCCTCGATCTGGGCCTGGGAATAGATGCCGGGCGTGTCCTGGTATCCCTGTCCCTGCTGCGAGATCTGCGTGGCCTCGGAAATCAGCAGGCCGGCCGACGCGCGCTGGCCGTAATATTCTGCGGTGAGATCGCCTGGAACGAAGCCCGGGCCAGCGCGATTGCGCGTCAAGGGCGCCATGATTATTCGATTGGAGAGGGTCAGCGAGCCGAGAGTATAGGGCTCAAACAGCGTTTTTGTCATCCTAGGTCACCTTTGCTTGTCCCGCCGCGGGGGGGTCGTTTATCGAAATGGCTTCGTTGATGTTCAGGCGGCCGTGCGATACCGCTCGGCCGGATGTTCGTTCCCATAGTTTGGAAGCATTGCCTGGCGCGCTGCCTCGAGCGCGTCCCATTGCCCGGCATCGGGAAGCGGGGGGATGGTTACCGGTTCGCGGCGGTCGAAGCCAACCAGCGCCGCATCAACCAGATCGCCCACCTCCATCACGTTGGAGAGCGTGTTGACGTCGGCGCCGACGTGCTCCCATATCTCGGTTCGCGTCGTGGCGGGAAGCACGGCCTGGACGTAGACACCCTTTGGCGCGAGCTCGAGACTGAGCCCTTGCGACAGAAACAGCACGAAGGCCTTGGTCGCGCCATAGACCGTCATGCCGAACTCCGGCGCCAGGCCGACCACGGACCCGATGTTGACAATCGCTCCTTCGCCGGCCTTCGCAAGTCGCGGGGCGATGGCACTGGCAAGCCGCAGAAGTGCGGTTGTGTTGAGCGCAACGAGCCGCGCGACGACATCAGTGCTCTGCTCGATGAAGCTTCCGCCAATGGCTGTTCCGGCATTGTTGACGAGGATCCCGATGCGGGCGTCATCGCGCAGCCTCGTCTCTACCGCCGCAAGGTCGGAAGGCTGCGTAAGATCAGCCTGGATGATGTCGATCGCCACGCCATTTTCCTGACGCAGACGGGAGGCCAAAGCCTCCATTCGTGCCACGTCACGGGCAACCAGCACGAGGTCGTGTCCGCGGCGCGCGAAGCGCTCGGCATAGGAGGCGCCGATGCCGGTGGAGGCGCCGGTGATGAGAACTGACGGAATGGTGGTCATGGCATTGCTCTTTTCTCTAATGGAACCTATATTCATGACGGATATCATGATTGTGGCTAAATATGATAGCCATCATGTAAATGTCAATGGCACCAGCGGAGAATTTTGAAATGAAGGTCAGTCGAGAGCAGATGGCGGAGAACCGCCGCCGGATTCTGGACGTTGCCAGTCGGCTGTTTCGCGACAAGGGGTTCGACGCGGTCAGCGTGGCGGAAGTGATGAATGCCGCCGGGCTCACCCACGGCGGCTTCTATGGCCATTTCAGTTCGAAGGACGACCTGATCGCAAACACCCTTGCCCATGTCCTCGCGGCGGACGCAGGCGGAGGGGGAGATTTGCGCGCGTATGTTGATTCCTATCTCTCGCCTCGCCATCGTGACAACGCCGCCGGTGGTTGCCCGACGGCGGGCTTGGCCGCGGCCATCCGCCACCAGAACCCCGCTGCACGCTCGGCCATGACCGAAGGCCTTCGATCGCAGATCGACCATATCGGCAAGGCGCTCCCGGAGTTGGATGCGGACGACAGACGACGGGTGGCGATCGGAAGCTTTGCGGCGATGGTGGGGGCAGTGATCCTTGCACGGGCGATCGACGATCCCGCGCTTTCGGATGAGGTGTTGGAACAGACCCGTTCCTGGATCGATACCGGCATTAGCCAGGTGTCTGCAAGCTAGGCGCCTGCGGCAGGAGTGCACTTGTCAAGAGCGTGTCGTTCGGCACTAAAATGTAAGAATGGGTGGTTCCAGTCGAGTTTGGCATTAAAAGGTGAGACTCCAGTGAATTCGAATCTCACGTGTGAAGCGGCCGTTTGGTGCAGAATTCTCAAAAAACTGCACGCTCTCAAATTAAGTGCAAAGCTAACTCGTTGAAACCTTGAGTCGACATTCCATTATTAACTGCAGCGCGTGTAGATGCCCCCGAAAGATCGGACAGTTTCACGGGTTGATTTGGTCAGCGATGAACTCTCGGGGTGAACGATATCCGAGAGCTTTGTGCGGGTGAAGAGCATTGTAGTGCTCGAACCACAAAGGCAAGGATTTAATGACGGTTTTTGCGTCTGGCGCTGGATTAACGTCGGCGTAGTCGCGCTTGAAGGTTTTGACGAGGGCTTCGGCCATGCCGTTCGATTCCGGGCTTCTGACCGGAGTGGTTCGTGCTTCCATGCCAATGTCCTTGAGCAGGGATTTGGTGTCTTTGGCAATGAAACAGGAGCCATTGTCCGTCAGCCATTCAATGGAGTGCGGCAATGTATTGACCTGGCCGAAGCGGCTTTCGACAGCAAGGATGGCGAGGTCCTGCACGTCTTCGCTCTTGATCCCTTCTGTGGTTGCGACATGGCCGATCACTTCCCGATCGCAGCAATCGAGAGCGAAGGCGACACGGACTTTTTCGCCATTGTCGCATCCGATCTCGAAGCCGTCGGAACACCACCGCAGATTGGATTGGTCAACGCTGACACGGCCGTCATGCTTGCGGCTTTCGTGATTGCCGGTATGGCGCTGAAGCAAGAGGCCATGAACCTTCATCACCCGGTGAACCCGCTTGTGATTGGGCCATGAACGGTTTTCCGCCTTGGCATTTCGGCGCAAAACTGCATGAACACGGCGATAGCCGTATGTCGGCATGGCACTAATAATGGCTTTGATCTCTTCGACCAAATCAGCATCGGGTTGTGGCGGACGGCCGCGCCGCATGGCCGGTCTGCCGGATGAGCGTTCGGCAATATTAGAGCGGGAAACATTCAAGATATCGCAGATGGGGTTCATCGGGTGCCGTCCTTCGGCCACGACAAGGACCGCAATGTCTGTTTTTTTGAATCCGTGGCGACCTCAAGGGCATCCTTGAGGATTTCCGTTTCCATGGTTTTCTTGCCTAGAAGCCGCTGAAGTTCACGGACCTGGTTCTGAAGGGCGCGGTATTGCGAAGCTGGCACAACTTCTTCTTCCGATCCCGTTGCCATCAAGGCACCCTGAGCTGCCAGCTTGCGCCAGCCAAACAGCTGATTGGGCGCAACACCCCGGCGACGGGCAACGAGACTGACCGTAGCGCCAGGCTCGTAGGTTTCCTGAACCATTTCCAGCTTCTCGGCTGTCGTCCAACGACGGCGCCGTTCCGGTCCGTTCAAAATCTCAATATGGGGCATGCGACTGGTCATATTCCTAACAATACTCCTACCACTTAATTAAGTGTGAGGGACTGTCCGGATAATTCGGGGGCTATTTCAGCGCGATACGAGCATCTTGCGCCATGGGCGGACATCGAGCGAGGCCCGTCTTGCGTTCCTACAAAACAAGGAACTGCTATCTGACCTTGATGACGACCTTGCCCTTGGCACGTCCTGTTTCGACATAAGCCAAAGCCTCATTGGTCGCATCGAAGGGAAAGACCCGATCGACAACCGGGCGGATCGCTCCGGATTCTATGAGGGACGTGATTTTGCTCAGCTGATCACCCTGCGCCCACATGAAAAGGAACGAAAATTTCACGCCACGGCGCTTCGCCTTGATCCGAATAGCGCGGCTCAATAGGCGCAATATCAACCTCAGCACCAGGTTCAGTCCCCGCTCCCTGGCAAATTCGGGATCCGGGGGGCCGGAGATAGAGATGAGCTTCCCACCCGATTTCAGCACATGCACGGATTTTTCAAGCGTTCTGGCGTCCTGGCTGTTCAAGACGACATCGTAGCCCGAGAGGACTTGCTCGAAGTCATCTTTCCTGTAGTCGATGACGACATCGGCGCCGAGACTCTTGACCAGATCGGCACTCGCTGCGCTCGCTGTTGTCGCAACGGTCGCGCCGAGCTGCTTTGCCAGTTGGATGGCGAATGTTCCCACGCCGCCCGAGCCGGCCTGGATAAAGACTTTCTGGCCTTTCTTCAGACTGGCCTTGTCGACCAGCACCTGCCAAGCGGTCAGGCCGACCAGCGGGATCGAGGCCGCCTCTTCCATGCTAAGGTTCTTGGGCTTCAGGGCGACGTCGGCTTCATTGATGGCGATGGATTCGGCGAACGTCCCTATCCGGCCATCGCGCGGTCGCGCGTAGACTTCGTCACCGGGCTTGAATTTGCCGACTTTTGTTCCAACCCGGACCACCATCCCGGCCACATCGTGGCCCAGGATGAAGGGTCGGCGATAGGGAAGGATGAGTTTAAATTCGCCTGTTCTGATCTTCGAATCCAGCAGATTCACCCCTGCAGCATGGACCTCGACCAAGACGTCGTGGTCCTGAAGCTCCGGCTCCGGCATCTCGGCCAGCCGCAGAATGCCCTTTTTATTATACTTATCGACAACGAATGCCTTCATGGCGTTACTTTCTAAGAATGCCTGTTGGTGTTTCGGGCCGAAACAAGCCGACCGTTTTCAGCTGGACGGCCGCCCTGCGGGAAGGCCTCCGTCTCGAGGAACGAGAGAGCTTTCGGGACGAAATCGGCGAAGTTCTGAAATACTCCGCCATGCCCGGCATCCGGGTAGATAACCAGGTGCGCCCCCGGGATACGCTGGGCGAGATCGTATGTATTGCTGCTCGGCACCATCCTGTCCTGGTCGCCATTCGCAACCAAAGTAGGAACGCGGATGGCGCTCAGATCTTGCGGTGCCTGCAGTCCGTAGGCCTTGATCGCCTTGAGTTGCGCGCCGAACGCGCTCAGCGATATCGCCCTATCCCGGTCAATCCGGCGTTCTTTCAGCCGTTCCAGAAATGCCTTCGCCGCGCGGCGCCCATTCGGTGTCCTTGTGAAGAAGAGATAGTATTTCGGATCCCGAAAAGTCAGCGCGCCCTTGATCATGTCGACGATCGTCAGCGGCGTCACCTTGTCGATGCCATCCCCACCGGCCGGCCCCGTGCCAGCCAGGATTAGTTTGCGCACAAGCTTAGGCTCAGTCAGCACAATCTCCTGCGCCACGAAGCCGCCGAGTGAAAAGCCGAAGAGGTCGACTTCCTCGAACCCCAACGCCTGGATAAAGGCGACCGCATCCCGCGCCATCTCGGGAATGGTCGACGGAGTTTTGCCACCCGAAGCACCGATGCCGCGATTGTCGAAGGCAATCACCCGCCGGGTCGCAGCGAGGCCATCGACGATGCGCGGATCAAAATTGTCCAGCTGAGCAGCGAGATGGTTCAGCAGGATCACCGGCACGCCCGTCTTGGGTCCGACCTCCCGGTAGACAAATGCCGTGCCGCCGACATCGATAGAGCGAGTTGGCGTGTCCTGGAACAAGGCCCGTGAACGGGGCGACTGATTGAATGTATGTGTCATGCTTGGCACCTCCGTCCTGTAGTGCGTTGTGGTTGCCAGTCTCATGTGCATGAAATCCTCTGCCTCGCTGTTGTTCAGACCGGTAACCGGAACTGCTTGCGCAAGCTCTTGTCGAATATCCCTGCGGGGGCAAAGCGGCGCAGGAGGCTGACCTGCCGCGCGGCCTTGCCAGCCGTGTAGCGCCGTCGCGGACGGGCATCGGTCGCCGCCTTAACGACCACATCCGCAACCACTTCCGGCAGATCGGCCTTTGGCATCACATCGCGAAGCAGCGCCTTGAACCCGGCTCGAGCCCGATCGTATTCCTTCAACAGGGAATCCGGCTCGATTCCGTTCTGGTCGAAGACGGTACGCACGAATGCCGGCTCGATGACCGAGACGCGAATATTGAAGGCGCGAACCTCGTGATCGAGCGATTCCGAATAGCCCTCGAGCGCGTGCTTGACCGCCGAGTAGTGTGCTGAATACGGCGCCGGTACGAGGCCCAACACCGAGCCGATGTTGATGATGCGCCCTTCGCCGCGCCGCCGCATCGCCGGCAACACCGCATTGGTCATGCGGATAACACCGAACAGGTTGACGTCGAACAGGGCCTGCACCTGTGCGACCGAGGATTCCTCGGCGCCTCCCAGCAGACCGACGCCGGCATTGTTGACCAGGAGGTCGATCCGGCCGGTCTGCGAAAGCACCGTTGAAACGAGCGCAGCGACGGCCTCGCCGTCGGTTACGTCGCAAACCAGCATGGCCACCCCGTCTGGGCCGTTTCCGACCGCGCGCCGACTTGTCCCGAAAACCGTAAACCCTGCCCGCGCCAGCGCCTCGGCGCTGGCGCGACCGATGCCCGAGGAGGCTCCCGTGACGATCGCGGTTCTTCCTGAATTCGTGTTCATTTCGTGCTCCAAAATCGTGAGGGCTAGCTTTTTCACGCCAATTGAATTATGCTTATAATATAGAATTACGACAATAATGCAATAGCAGAAAGGAACAGCAGCCATGCGCTACGAAAAAGGCCGAAAGGACGCGTCACGCGGCCGGATCATGGAGGTCGCCGCCGACCGTTTTCGGAGTGATGGCATAGCTGCGTCCGGACTGGCAGCCATCATGGGCGACGCCGGACTGACGAACGGGGCCTTCTATCCCCACTTTCACTCCAAGGCGGAGCTTGTGCGTGAAAGCGTGGTGGCGACGATGGAGCTCCAGTCGCAGCAACTTGCGGAGGCACTGGCCTCGGGGGGCGTGGAGATGGCCATAGAGGCGTATCTGTCGGCCGAGCATCGGGACAATCCGGGAAAGGGCTGCGCGTCAGCCGCGCTGCTGCCGGAGATCGCCCGTCAGCCACCTGAAACGCGTGAAGTCTACACCGACCGCTTGCTTGCCCTGGCACACCAATTGGCGGAAGCGCTCCCGCAGGCCAGGAACCGGGAAAGCGTGGCGCTGGGTGTCTTTGCGACGCTCATCGGCGCGCTGCAACTGGCCCGCGCAGTGGAAGGGACGGAATTATCCGATCGCATGCTCGCGGCGGGCAAAGCTGCGGCGAGGGCGCTGATCCAGCCGCGTCAGGACGAAGTGGCGTCCTGACGTGTAGGGGGCGGACTGCCTGCCAGGGATAGGTCTGTTTTTGGGTCAGAACTTCCAGTTCAGGCTGTCCGCGGAACTTATAGCTGGTGGCAGTACTAACAACTCGTTGCCATTCCCCGGCACCATCCGGGGATGAATCTTGCCGGCCCAACCAGGGGCAGTTCCACATCTAGCCGAGACTCCTCTAGCGTAGTTCGTACCGGCGCAGGATTTCCTCGATTTGGGCGTCTTGCTCGTTGCTGGGCAGCAGGGCCGGCTGGCGGCTGGCGCCGACGGAGTTGTCCTGCAAATAAAGTGCGCGCTTGACCATGGCGGGCGCAAAGCCGAGCGCGTAGAGGTCCGTCCGGAAGGCCGCGAAGGTCGCCTGATTGCGTTTGGCTTCGGTAATGTCACCGGAGTTGAAAGCCTTCAGGATGCCAGCGAGCACATGGGGCATGGCATTGCCGAGGCCCGAAATACAGCCGGCCGCTCCGTTCTGTAGCGCCCAGAGCACCAGGTGGTCCGGGCCGGAATAGACTGCGAACCCATTGCTCTCCTTGGCGACCTGAAGGTAAGCTTCCAGCGTCTCCTTGGCCCCGCCCGAATCCTTAATGCCGGCGATGTTGCCGTGGTGGGCGAGGATTCGGGCGGTTTCCGGCTCGACATGGTTCTGCGTGCGCGCCGGGATGTCGTAGAGATAGACTGGGGTCTTCACCGCATCGGCGACGGTCGAGAAATGGCGAATGAGTCCGTCCTGCGTGCAAGCGATAAAGAAGGGTGTGATGACGGCGATGCCGTCGACGCCGATACGGTCAAACTCGCGGGCGAGCTTCAACGTTTCGAAGGTCGCCGGCATGCCGGCATTGACGATCACCTTGACGCGGCCACCGACCTCGTTGACCACCTCCTCCGTGAGGCGCACCTTCTCCTCGAAGGTCAGCGCGGTGAAATCGCCATTGGTGCCGGCGCACATGATGTTATTGCCCGCCTCGACTTGGCGGCGTACCTGGGCGCGCGTCGCCTGGTAGTTGATGGTTTCGTCCTCATTGAAGCACGTCACGAGGGCCACGAAGGCTTGTTTGGTCATGGGAGTCTTCCTCTAAATGGAGCGGCGCCTCAGGAGGCGCGTTGAAGGCGGGCGGCGCGATGGGCGGCCTGCACGTCGGGATCGGGATCGAGCCCTGCGGCAAGAAGGGCGCGGGTATAGTCTTCTTTCGGCGCTTCGAACACCTCGCGCACGGTGCCGAGCTCCACGATATTGGCCTTCTTCATAACCATAACGTGGTCGGCGAAGTCGCGCACGACCGGCAGGTCGTGGGCGATGAAGATGAAGGCGATGCCCATCTCCTTGCGCAGCTTGTCGAGTAGCGCGATGACCTGCGCCTGCACCGAGACGTCGAGCGCCGACACGGCCTCGTCGCAGATGATGAGCTGCGGCTCAAGGGCGAGCGCCCGGGCAATTGCGATGCGCTGACGCTGGCCGCCGGAGAACTGGTGCGGATAGCGGCCCATATGTTCAGGCCCCAGCCCGACCTGCATCAAGAGTTCCGCAACACGCTCGCGCCATTTTGCCTTGGGCAGGATGTCCGGATGGATGATCCAGGCCTCGGAAATCAGCTGATACACGGTCATGCGCGGATTGAGCGACTGGGTCGGATCCTGGAATACCATCTGCAAATCGCGGCGCAGCTTGTAGAGTTCGGCAGGCGACATGGTGAAAAGATCGCGGCCTTTCCAAAGCGCACTGCCACTATCGGGCTCTTCGAGGCGAAGCAGAATGCGCGCGAGTGTGGACTTGCCCGAGCCGCTCTCACCGACGACGGCTATCGTTTCTCCGGCCATGAGATCGAAGGAAACACCCTTCAGGGCCTCGAAGGTGCCGTAGCACTTGCGCACATCGCGAACGGAGAGAACTGGTTTGCTGCGGGCGAGGGGCTCATGCATCTCGCCCTTGCCGGGGGCGGCAGCGATCAGCTTCTTGGTATAGGGATGCTGCGGGTTCTTGTAGACCTCGCGGACCGTGCCGGCCTCGACCAGTTCGCCCTTCTCCATTACCACGACGCGGTCGGCAACCTCCGCGACTACGCCGAGATCGTGAGTGATGATCAGAACAGCCATGCCGGTCTCATGCTGCAACTCCTCGAGGAGCGCCAGGACTTCCGCCTGAACAGTCACATCAAGAGCCGTGGTCGGCTCATCGGCGATCAAAAGGTCGGGCCGCAAGGCGAGCGCCATGGCGATCATGACGCGCTGGCGCTGGCCGCCGGAAAACTCGTGCGGATACTTGTCAAGAGAGCGCTCGGGGTCGGGAATGCCGACGCGGGTCAGGAGGCGCAGGGTCTCGGCCCGGGCCTTGGCGGGTCCCGTTCCATGCGTGGTGAGCGCTTCGCGGATCTGCCAGCCGACTGTATAGACCGGATTGAGGTGGCTGAGCGGATCCTGGAATATCATGGCGATGCGGCGTCCGTTCACCTCGCGCCGCTGATGCGCCGGCATCTCCAGAAGATCGACGCCATCGAGCAGAATCTCGCCCGAGGTGATGCGCCCGGGCGGCATGTCGATCAGGTTCATGATCGCCGAGGAGGAGACCGACTTGCCGGAGCCGCTCTCGCCGAGGATCGCCAGCGTCTCGCCGCGATCTAGATGGTAGGAGATATTGCGAACGGCCTTTACCACGCCCATGGCGGTGTGGAATTCGACCGAGAGGTTGCGGACTTCGAGGAGATGGTCAGCCATTCTTGCGGCCCTTCATTTCGAGGCGCCAGCGCTGCACCGGATCGAGCGCGATGCGCAGCCAGTTCGACAGCAGGTTCAGCGACATGGTGGTCAGGATGATGGCGAGGCCGGGCCAGAAGGACAACCACCACGCATTGGTGAGGTACTGCCGTCCCTGCGAGATCATCAGACCCCAGGTGATTTCCGGCGGCTGGATTCCAATGCCGAGGAAGGAGAGCGCGCTTTCGGCGAGCATCACATATGCGAAATCCAGCGTGGCGAGCGTGGTCAGGGTCGGAAGCACGACCGGGAATATATGCCGGAAGAGGATGCGTTTGCTGGACGCCCCCATCACCCGCGCTGCCTGCACGAACATGCGCTCGCGGATTTCAAGCACTTCCGCACGCGTCGTCCGCAGATAGACCGGGATCCGCGTGATCGACAGGACGAGCATCAGGTTCAGGATCGACGGACCGAGGATGTAAAGCACGATCACGGCGATCAGCAGCGATGGGAAGGACATGATGACGTCCGCCAGCCGCATGATCACCTGGTTGACGCGCGGCGAGGAGAAGCCCGCAACAAGCCCAAGCATCGTACCGACGACCGCCGACAGGACAACGGCGCCAGCGGCGACCATCAGCGTGTTCTGCGTCGCGACGATGATGCGCGCAAGCAGCGGCCGGCCGAGCGCATCCGCCCCCATCCACCAGACCCAGCCGCGTTCCCAGTCGAAGGGTGCCGCGTTGCGGCCACGGAGGTTCTGCTTGGTCGCCAAATCGCCGAGCCAGCTCGGTCCGATGATGACGAGGATCAGGATGAACAGCAGGAAGATCGCGGCACACAGCGCGAACTTGTCGGCGAGCAGCATGCGGAGCATACGTGCCGCGAAACGCGGTTCCTCGGCAATGGCCGTTTCGGTGGTCTGCGAGGACATGGCAGCGCTCCTCAATGCCTGATCCGCGGATCGAGCAATGCATAGGAAAGGTCGATCAGCAGGTTCATGAGGAAGATCGCCAGCGCGGTGACAAGGATGGCGGCCAGCACGACGTTGAAGTCGCGTTGCAAGATGGAATCGATCATCAGTTTGCCGACGCCCGGGAAGCCGAAAATGGTTTCGACGATGACAGCACCGTTCAACAGGCTCGCCGCCTGGTCGCCGATCACCGTGATGACCGGCAGCATAGCGTTGCGTAGCGCATGGACGAAGATGATCGGCCCGGATTTGACGCCCTTGGCACGGGCCGTCTTCACATAGGCCGAGGAAAGGGCGCCGATCATCGACCCCCGCACCACCTGGACGATGATGCCGAACGGTCGGATGAACAGCACCGAGATCGGCAGGATCCAGTGCAGGAGGGAGCCCGTGCCCGAGGTCGGCAGCCATGCGAGATTGACGGAGAAGACGACGATTGCGACGACCGCCAGCCAGAAATCGGGAACCGAAGCGCCGACGAGCGAGATGACGGAAGACAGCCGGTCGAAGAAGCCGCCGGCGCGGAACGCAGCAAGGGAGCCAACCACGATGGCCGCACTGATGACCAGCGTCATGGTGATCACCGCGAGCCTCAAGGTCCAGACGAAGGCTTCGAGCACGACGTCGAGCGCCGGGCGCGCCTTTCGCAGGGATTCGCCGAAATCTCCGGTCGCGACGTCCCCGACATAACGCGTGAACTGCACCAGGAGGGGATCGTTCAGGCCGTGCAGTTCGCGGAACTGCGCCTTCATCTCCGCGGAGGCCTCGACCGGCAGGAACAAGGCGGCCGGATCACCCGTCAACCGCGAGAGGAAGAAGACCATGACGATCAGTCCGACGAGCGAGATCAAACTGGCCACGGCGCGTTTTCGAATGAAAGTCAGCATGGCGCCCTCCGGGGAAACCGGCGGCGAGATAATCCCACCGCCTTGACTGCTCTTGTGACTGGCAAATACCTCGTTCGCCAGAACGGTTTACTTGATCTTGATCTCCGAGAGCTGGAGCGTCGAGTTTGTCGCCATGGTCGGCTTGAAATCCAGCCGTTCAGAGACCCGCGAGAAACCGACCATGTGGAACAGCAAGACGTCGGCAACGACGTCGTCGTGCACATAGGCGATCAGTTCCGACCAGAGCTTGGCCCGCTCCGGCCCGACCGCGGCCGACGCGCGCTTGATCAGGTCGTCGACCTTCGGATCGGAGAAGCCGGACTGCGTACCGTCCGTCGCATATTTGAAGAACATCGAGAACGACGGATCACCCTTCGAGTTGTCATGCATGGCCGCGACGAGCTGCGGGCCGCGACCTTCCTTGAACGGCTTGGAATAGTACTGCTCGTGCTCGGCGACTTCGACGAACTTCAGTTCGACCGTGAAGCCGACTTCCTGGAGCTGCGCCTGGATGGCCTCCATAATCTCCGTGACGTTCGGGAAGTTTGCAGAACGGGCGATGATGGTGATCGGCGTGTTGACCTTCACGCCATCAGCCCTGGCTTCCTCGAGCAGCTTCTTCGCGCCTGCTGGATCGTACGGGAAGACCTTCACGTCGGGGTTCCAGCCGAACGTCGGCGGCGGCACGATCGCCGTGGCGAGCAGCGCGCTGTCCGGAACCAACGTGCCGAGGAAAGCCTGGCGGTCGATGGCAGTGTTCAGCGCGCGGCGAACGCGAACGTCGTTCAGCGGCTCGATATTGTGGTCGATGCGAAGGTAGACCGTTTCGCTGTCGAGATAGGAAAAGTCGGTCGTGGCATTGGTGGCATCGAGCTGCGAGATCGACGGCGAGAGATCCGCTTCGCCTGTCTGCACCATGGCGGCACGCACTGAGGGATCGGCGCGGAAGAGGTAGGTAGCTTCCGTCACTTCCGGCTTCGTACCCCAGTAATCGTCGCGGCTCGTCAGTACGATCTGCTGCCCCGGCGTCCAATTCGACAACTTGTAGGGACCCGTACCGACCGGTTCGCGCACGAATTCGAGCGACGTTTCTTCGGGCACGATGGTGACGAGGGACAGGAGGAGCGGCAGGATCGGCTGGACCGGATCGGCCTTGAAGTCGATCGTGTGGTCGTCGACGACGGTGGGGGTCACCGTCATACCGCCGAAGTAGCGGCGCGATTCACAGGCGTTCTTGTCGCTCATGACGCGATCGAAGCTGTGCTTGACATCCTTCGCGTCAAAGGTCGTGCCGTTGGAGAACTTGACGCCCTGGCGCAAATGGAAGCGCCAGCTGCCGTCGGCGTTCTGCTCCCACTTCTCGGCAAGGCGTGGCAAGACGCCATTGTCGCCGCGAACGTCGAGTTCCGTCAGTGTCTCGCTGACGTTCTGCATGATGACGCGGCCTATGTTCGAGCGCGTCGCCATGCAGGGTTCGAGCAGGTCCGCCTCCTCAGCCAGCACGATCTTGATCGGACCAGACCCGGCATAAGCGTGCGACAGGGCAGAGCCCAGCATGAGGGCACCTAAGACAAGCATTTTCTTCACGGCATTTCCTCCCTAATGAAATCTCGTTTAGCCAGACGTTGCTTTTCCGGATCGTTCGGTGATCAAAGCCCCACAACAGAGGAACCCGCCGCAACAGAGCGCGGTGAGGGCAATGTGTGGCAGCCATAAAATTCGACGGGTGAGACGACCGTGGCGGGAGCGCGAAAGACATGGCTCATGATGCCCATGCAGGCGGCTCCGACGACGCCCTGAAGCGCCACACGGCACATATCCTTCGATTCCGGCATGAAATTCCTCCTCCCGACACCATTTCCCGGTTGCCTAGACCATCTATCTTTTGAAGAAGTTTGTCAAATTAATTTCCTATGTAAATTCTTATGCGTTACGATATCCTAAAAGAAATATGGAAAATCAATGAGATAAAATCACGAAAGACGATAGAGGCCGCACTAAGTAACATTATAAAACTTGACAACTTTGGAGAATTTGTGATTTTAGGAGAATGTGAAGGAGGCGTCGATGAACCCCGAGGAAATAGCTCGCAATATGGATGGCCGGCTCGTGTCCGCTTCGCCCGGGCGCGAAGAAGCGCTGTTACCTTCGCCCATGATTCAGAACCATGCAGCATTTTTGCATCTGCTGCCCGATGGCGCGCTCACCTGCGCCTGGTTCGGCGGCACGCTCGAAGGCAAGTCGGATATCTCGATCTTTGCCTCCGTTTTCCCGAAGGGCGCATCGCAGTGGGGACCGCCGCAGCGGTTGAGTTTCGACGTTGCCCATTCCGAACAGAATCCTGTGCTCTTCACCGCACCGGATGGCAGGCTCTGGCTCTTCCACACCGCCCAGCCATCCGGCAATCAGGACGAATGTCGCATTCGCATGGCCGAAATCCAGCGCGACCCATCGGACCCATTGGCGCTGGCAGCCTCCGAAGGTCGCTATCTGGATTTGCCGCGTGGCTGCTTTGTCCGCGCTCCGCTGGTCGTGCGTGACGACGGGGCGTGGCTGCTGCCAATCTTCCGCTGCATCCAGCGCCCCGGTCAGAAATGGAACGGCAGCCACGACACGGCCGCCGTCGGCGTCTCGCTGAATCAGGGTGCGACGTGGCGGCTGGAAGATCTCGGCCAGTCGATCGGCTGCGTGCACATGTCGCCCGTTTCGCTTGGCGAAAGGCGCCTTGCCGCCTTCTTCCGCCGGCGGCAAGCGGATTGGGTCTATCGGGCGGAGAGTTTCGACGGTGGCCGGTCCTGGTCCGCACCCGAGGCGAGCGACGTGCCGAACAACAATTCATCCATCGCCGCCGTCCGTCTTGGTGACGGCCGCGTCGCGATGATCTGCAATCCCGTCAACGCGGCCCAGTCGACCGAGCGGCGTGCATCGCTCTATGACGAACTGGGCGAGGAGGACGGCCGCCCCAATGCGGACCCGATCGGCGGCTGCGTGCCGATTTGGGGGGTGCCGCGCGCGCCGGTCGCCCTCTGCCTGTCTGAGGACGGCGGCAAGACCTTTGCTACCCGCCTCCTGATCGAAGACGGCCCCGGCACATGCCTTTCCAACGACTCGACCGACGGCCGCAACAAGGAAAAGTCCTATCCATGGCTGCTGGAGGGACCGGACGGCACCATGCACCTTGCCTATACCTATCACCGGCGCGCCATCAAATATGTCCGCTTGGCTCCCGGCTGGGACAGCGCCGACGCACGGAGACTTTCATGAGCAACATCATCGGCATAACCATGGGTGACCCGTGCGGCGTCGGTCCCGAGATTTCGGTCCGCGCGCTTGCTGGCATGTCGCCCGAAGAGCGCGACACGATCCGCATCTACGGCAATCTCGCGACGCTCGAGGCGGCCCGCACGGCTCTCGGCATTGATGTCGATCTTGCGCCGTATGTCGTGGACCTACCAATCGAGGGCGCGCCGCTCGCCTGGGGGCAGTTGAGCCCGGTGGCCGGCGACGCCGCCTTCCGCTTCATTGAGAAGGCGGTGCGCGATACTGAAGCCGGCGTCCTCGGCTGCATCGTCACGGCGCCGATCAACAAAGAAGCGTTGAACCTCGCCGGCCATCACTATGACGGCCACACGGGCATGCTGCGCAGCCTCACCGGCTCTAACGCGGCCTATATGCTGCTCGCCTCCGAGCGGCTTAATGTCATTCATGTCTCCACCCATGTCTCGCTGCAGGAAGCGATCCGCCGCTCGACGACCGAGCGTGTGCTCGCGACCATCCGCGCCGGTGATGCGCATCTCAGGCGTATCGGTTACGCCACCCCGAAGATCGCAGTCGCCGGCATCAATCCGCACTGCGGCGAGAACGGCCTCTTCGGCACCGAGGACGACGACCAGATCGCGCCAGCGGTCAAGGCGGCGCGGGCAGAAGGCATCGATGTTTATGGTCCGATCTCCGCCGACACGGTGTTCTATCGCGCCTTTGCGGGCACCTTCGACCTCGTCGTCGCGCAGTATCACGACCAGGGGCACATCCCGGTCAAGCTCGTCGCCTTCGATACGGCCGTGAACGTTTCTGTGGACCTGCCGATCGACCGTACCTCCGTAGACCACGGCACGGCCTTCGACATTGCCGGCAAGGGCATCGCCGACCACAGCAACATGAACTCTGCAATAGCCTATGCCCGCAAGCTGGTGTCGGGCGCCGCCAAGCGAGGATGACGCCATGACCATCGCACCCATCACCCTTCATCAGCCTCGCCGACTCGCGGTCGGCGCGGGCACGGTCGGAGAGGTTGGCGCCTGGGCCGCCGACGCGACATCAATCCTCGTCATCGCGACACCGGTCACCACGGGCTTCGCCGATCGTCTGAAGCTCACCGGCCGCATCAGCGTGTTCGACGCGATCCCCGGCGAACCCGAAATCGGAACGCTGGATGCGGCGCTCGAAGCGGCACGCCAATGCAGGCCAGACTTGATCGTCGGTCTTGGTGGAGGTTCGGTTCTCGATGTCGCCAAGCTTGCGGCCGCGCTCTGGAACTCGCGGCAGACTCTTGCTGACGTCGCTGGGCCGAACCGGGTCGCTGGCCGCCGCACACGCCTCGTCCAGGTTGCCACAACCGCCGGCACCGGCTCGGAGGCAGGCATTCGCTCGCTGATCACCGATCCCGGCAAGGGTACGAAGATCGCGGTCGAAAGCCCGCATATGATCGCCGATTTTGCTGTGCTCGATCCGGAACTGACCTATTCCGTTCCGCCCGCCGTGACCGCGGCCACCGGCGTCGATGCCATGGCACATTGCGTGGAGGCCTTCACCAACCGCCGCGCCCATCCGATGATCGACGGCTTCGCCCGCATGGGGTTTAAACTTGTCGGCAAGTATCTTGCGCGCGCCGTCAAGGATGGCGCCGATACCGAGGCGCGCGAGGGACTGATGCTTGCCTCCTACTATGGCGGCATCTGCCTTGGTCCTGTGAACACCGCGGCCGGCCACGCCATCGCCTATCCGCTCGGCACGCGGCTTCTTCTGCCGCATGGTCTGGCAAACGCCATCATCTTTCCGCACGTCCTCGCCTTCAACCAGCCCGTTGCGGCAAACAAGACTGCTGAGGTCGCGCGAGCCCTGGGACTGGGAGAAAATCTTGCGGCCGCAGAATTGCTGGACGCCGCCCGCGACTTCTGCCGCAACCTTGGTATCGAAATGTCGCTTGCCGCTCATGGTGCGAAGGCGGGCGACCTGCCGCTCTATGCGAGCGAAGCCCATGCGAACCGCCGCCTGATGGACAACAATCCGATCGATATGAGCGTCGAGGAGGTCCTCGGCGTCTATCGGGCAGCCTTCTAGGTTTGCCTTGCGCCCACCGATCAGAAACCTCGGCAAAGCCGGGGTTTTGCATTTGGATGACTACTTGGTCGCCTGGAAAAGACGTTCACGCGAACCGGTGAGGTGATCGTACATAAGTTGTCGCGCCATCACCCCATTACGCGCGGCGATCGCTTCGGCAATCGCCTCGTGTTCGGCAAAGACCCGCGTCAGGCCGCTAATCTCGCGCTTGACCGAAGCGCCGTGAAAGCGCATGCCGACCGCGATGTGATCCTTGAGCGCTTCCATGGCGGTGAAGAAGTAGCGGTTCTGCGCGGCGCGCGCGATCGCTAGATGGAACTGGAAGTCGGCATCCTCGCGGTGTGATTGCCGGTTGGTGGCATCGCGCATCAGTTCGAGCGCCTGTCGGATGGCCGCGAGCGTCGCGGCATCGTGGCGCTCCGCCGCCGCCGCCGCCGCCGCCGGCTCGACGGTGAGTCGGAATTCGTAGCAGTTGAGGAGATCGGCGACGTTCTCGAGCTGGCCGAAGCCGAGCGGTTCGCGCATGCCGACGGCGCGAACGAAGCTGCCCGCACCGCGGCGCGAATAGATGAAACCCTGCTCGCGCAGCCGTCGCAGGGCCTCGCGGACGATCGGACGGGAGACCTCGAACTCGATCGCGAGATCGTGCTCGGTCGGTAAGCGCTCGTCGGGCCGATATGCGCCGGACTTGATGGCCCGATGCATCCGTTCAAAGACAAGATCGCTGAGGCTCTTGCGTGCTGTTCCGTTCTGCAATCCCATCTGTCATCCCGGCCTGTGGAGAGCTCTGTCCGCGATCTTTTCCAGTGTATCCGGTTGCCCGAATCCTCCGGATTTCGCGATGATGCAATGTCCTTGGGCGTGCGCCAAGCCCAGGCCCGGCAGGCACTCGCCGAGCAGCCGGAAACGCGTGATGCCCATCTTCATCAGCACCGCCTCTGCC
The DNA here is from genome assembly GCF_964253365.1 of Phyllobacterium sp. LjRoot231. Taxonomy (NCBI): domain Bacteria; kingdom Pseudomonadati; phylum Pseudomonadota; class Alphaproteobacteria; order Hyphomicrobiales; family Phyllobacteriaceae; genus Phyllobacterium; species Phyllobacterium sp. LjRoot231. The sequence continues at coordinate 594,563 of NZ_CAXUQT020000001.1, read as the reverse complement.
GTGGCGCCGCCGCAAAGGACCAGCGTGCGTGCAGTTTGCGTTAGACCGGGAGACACGCTATCGGCAAGCGCCTGCGAAACCGCCTCGGACGTGACGAGCTCTTCCCCCGGAACGGCCTGGACGAGGATGAGCGTGCTGCCATCGGACCGGGTTTCGGCAAGACGGCCATTGGGGGCCGGCAGGTAGCTCGGATTGAAGGCGCTCCGAAAAGCATCAACCTGGGCGAGGGTGATCGGATCACGAGAACCGATGACAAATACGGCCGGGCCGCCCGGTATCTCGGCCACCTGCACGCTTGCCCCACCGCTCAGACGTTCGGCAAGCGCTTCGGCCAGACCGCGTGCGCCGACCAGAAGATCCACACCGCTCTCCTCCGCCTCGTGGAGCACCGCGCTCATCTCGCCTTGGGTGGACGTGTCCGGGATCGTGGCGCGCCGGGCGTGCCTTTCAAGCTTTTCGGCAACGGAAATCGCTTTTTCCACCCCGAAGCCCTGCACCGAGCCGGCTTTCACCACGCGACCGAAATCGGCGATCGCCGGCGCCACCAGTGCGGCGTGAAAGGGGATGACGTCAAGCTCGGCCGCGATATGCCCCTTGAGACGCGAGTCGATCTTTTTGAAAAGGCGTGTCCCGGCTGGCAAGGTCGCCAATGCGGCGGCCGTCACGCGCTGTGCAGCATCGGCGGTCAGTTCCCGCGAACCGAGATTGATCGATAGTACGGCCGGCTTCTCCTGGACGGCTTCTTCGATAGCATCAACTGTCAATACCACTTCAGCATGCATGCCCCTCGCCGCAAACGGCGCCGCGGTATCCAATGCGCCTGTGAGATCATCGGCAAGTATGGCCAGCATCGCAAGCTCCGAAGATTGTTGTTATCTTTATAACGCGATTTGACATTGAAATGTCAACGATCTTTTCAGCAATATGACAAATTCTCCTGCCTTCCGACCAGCGACGAGTGGGCCTTCGAAACCTGGCCGGCGGGTATTCCGGTCCAGATCCACTGCATAGACAACGACCCAAACTTCGTCGGTGAGGACGTAACGGTGCTGTTAGCACGAAGCGGGCTGCCCTCAGTGACAAGTTCCCGTTCTGTGCTTCGAAAATCGCATAATGCCTCCTCTGGAACCGCAGTTTAAGAATGCCGTATTCGGGGCTTCGTTGGTTCGAATCTTTTCAAGGCGTGGGGAGTCAAAGTGGGCCCTAGAGCAATCATTGAGCTAGTGCACTTGAGTGACCGAGATGAGGCCGGATCCGGACAGGCATCTTTCACGTCAGAAATGAGCTAAGCAACCGGTGCCCCATTTTTCTCAGCCGCGCCCATTAAAAGGTGTGCAGTTTGGTGATCTTCGAGAGGTTACCGACATGCAGGATCAGCGGATCGGTCGCGGCCGTGCCAACGGTCACTTCGCCACCATCCTTTTCGAGTGCGCATTCGACATTCTGAACTGCGAACGCGCCCTTTCGGCCCAAAACGATGCGATGCTCCTTCTGCCATGCCCAGCCCTCGGGCTTGATGAAAGCAATCCGCTCGGGGAGCGCCCAGTCGGCGCCGGGCGCCGGCGCCAGTTTCCGGTAGTCGACCTCACGACTATAGACGCCTCTGCGGTCGAGTTTTGAACGCAGCCGGACATGCATCGATATTCGGCCAAGCAGGCGGTTAGGCTCTTTGATCTCGACACAGAACGGGCATTCGAACTTCGCAGCGATCTCGGGCGACAGCTCAGTGCTCAGGCAATAGACAAAAATGTCGTCGGCCCGAACCGAAGCGCGGAACCGCCAGCCGGGCGGCATCTCAACGACATCGCCATCCTCCTTGGTGAGCACTAAGCCCTCTTCGGGTTCATAGCGCAGCTTGCCGTCGTCCGGGTCGCCGCGCACAAACTCGTCTTCGTAGGCGCGGAAGTAGCTCAAGGGGCGCGCGAAGATCTGGCCCCTGTCGATCAGCGCGCGGGCGTAAGCTTCCTCGGCAAGATACTTATAAAGCGGCATCGTAGCATCGCTGCAACTTCACACCACTGCGGGTGGTCGACCAGCCATCGATCGCAAGCGCCAGAACAAAGCTCATAATTTGATGAACCGCGGAGCGAGCCGCGCAACAAGCTCGGAGCCGCACTCGGAAAAGCCGAACAGGCTGAGGACCGGACAGGAAAGCTGGGCGACCACCTCATGCCAATTCGCGGCAAGGACCGGCACGTCCCAAGTGCCGATGGTGGTGCGTTGATCGGCACGCGCATGCCGAGCGGGGGACCAATAGGTATCCCCGAAATCATCGATCTCGCGCCCGGCCAAGCCGCGCCACGTGCATCGAAAGGCGACGCGGCTGCCGTCGTATCGCTCGGCCATAATCCGGGCGTGCGTCACCAGCTCGGCTGTTTCGCGAATCACCGTTTCAGGGCTGAGCCAAGTACCGGCCGGACGCCCCTTCCCCTCGACACTCCGTTGACGATCTTCGCGATAGGGGCGGATAATGGTTGCCCGGCCATCGACGGCGTAGCGCCAATAGTCCGGCAGGCTCATATCGAAGTCGCCGTCGCCGATGAGATTGCTCTCCAGCACGTCGACACCGCTACCATCGTCGAACTCGGGGTGCAGCGCGGCCGCGATCTCAGGCCGCGTGAAGGGGTAGAACATGCTCCATCCCGTCCAGACGGTCTGGCGGACGTCGCGGTTCACCTGTTCGAGAACATGCTGCAACTCGCGCGCCGGGATCGCGATGCCGGTACCGGACAGGATTATATAGCTCAACTGGCAATGATTGGCCCCGATATCGACCAGCCAGCGCAGCGCGGTCGCCTTCTCGACGATCGCTCGCCAGCGCGCCTCACTCTTATCATGCCAGGTCTTCAGCCGATCTTCTATTGCGGGCGCGGGTGGTTCGGAGCGGGGCTGAACGGCACGGGCGATATCCGCGAGCAGACTATCGCGATCGAAGAGAATGCAACGCCGGATCAACGGCTGCCAGTCCTCCATGCCCATCGCTGCTTCGCTCTTTGGACCGGGTTTACGGACATAATAGGTGCCGGCCCGGATCCCTTGCGGTTGGCCCCTCGGATCGTGTGGACCATCAGCCTTGGCGCCGATCGGGGTCGATCCGTGCGAGGGCACGCGCACGACCGGATAAATGAGGCCGGCGCTCGACTGAACGAGTTGGACATCGCACTGGAAGGCAGGCGTCAGATATCGGGTGACGACCCGGCCGAATGTGTCCCGGCTATATCCTGAAAGGTCCGTCGGCCGGTTAGGCGCGATGCTTTCGTCATCGCGAAAGCCGAAGACGAGATAGCCGCCGCCATGGTTGGCGAGCGCGGCGATATGCCTTGCGAGCTTGGCCTGCGCGACCTTATCACCAAGGTCGATCCAGTCTTTGAGTTCAATATCGAGCGTCTCGCGCGGATAGTCGACCAGGTCCGTCAGATCACTGCGCTCATCGGTGGTCTTCGCCATCGCCTTCCCATCCGGCACGACTAAAATCAGGTTAGTGCCATCGCTCCCCAACGTCATACATTCTTGGAGAGTTTCGCTCTAGTGGCAGCTTTTGGAAAAATGTTGCCTGACCTTGGAATGACCAAGTTGAGGGCGCAAAGCGGTCATTCGGATCGCCCATGTTCTCCTACGCACGATCGTAACGAGGTGGCCGCTGGTTCCCTTCCTCCAATTTTCGGCTTCAGCGAGAATGGACAGGTAGATCGGGGACGTAGATATCGCTGCCCCGGACCTTGCCGCCAATCATTGCGGATCTTGAGGCGTAGCTCGATGCCGAAAACAGCAAGATCCCGACGAACGCAGCAAGCGCGCGAGCGAACGTCACTACGGATATTCTGACCTGCATACGATCTGCCGTCGCGGCGATCGCACCGGCCGTGGCATCGGCCGGCTACTTATTGCCCTTCCTGAACGGTATCGCTCATATCGATGTCCTGAACCAAAGGTTCGGCAAGCACCGCGTGCTCGGCGGAACTGCGAAGATTCAATCAACATTCACCTCGAACGGAGCAATCCGCCAATTTTTACGATTGGCGGACGGCGGCACAATCAGGAAGTGCTAGACTCGCGCAGAACACCTCATGAGGCCCAGAATTATGCAGGTAACCCTGCCATCTTTCCGATCTCATCGGCCCACCACGCGGCCATTTTCAAGCGTTCGTCCCAATATATAGCACGGTGATAAGCCCGCCGGACTTCGTCTGCGCCCATATGGCCTAGTTCTGCTTCGATAGCGTCCGGGTTCCACAATCCGCTCTCGTTCAGCAGGCTGGAGGCGCTAGCGCGGAAACCATGGCCGGTCGCTTCATCTTGGGCGTAGCCGAGACGCCGCAAGGCGGCATTGATCGTGTTTTCGCTGATGGGTCGCTCCGCTGATCGCAGGGAGGGAAATGCGAGCCGGCGGTTGCCCGAGTGACCGCGCAACTCCTCCAACAATTCGATCGTCAGAGGAGCTAGCGGCTTTTTGTGCTCACGGCGCATCTTCGTCCGGGACGCCGGTATCGTCCAAACACCCTTTGCCAGATCGAATTCGCTCCATTCCGACAGGCGTAGTTCGCCGGGCCGTGAAAAAAGGAGGGCAAGCAGCTTGAGGGCGATCTGGGTTTCGATCGTCCCTGCATAAAACCAGATTGCTCTGATCAGCCTCTCAAACGCTGGGCGTTCCGTAACAGCGGCGCGATGGGTCGGTTTTGGTGTTATCAGTGCGCCCCTAAGTCCGCCGGTTGGATCATTCTGCGCCCGGGCCGTGGCAATCGCGAACCGGAACACTTGGCCGATGACAGCGCGGAGACGGCGAGCTGTTTCGTAGTTTCCATCGGCTTCGACTCTGCGCAACGGTCGAAGGATCTCGGCAGCGGTGATCTCCGTGATTGGCCGATTGCCAATGTCGCCGCGCGCAAGGCCAATGAGCCACCGCTTTTTGGCAACCGTGACCTCGGCCTTGCCCTCTCTCGTGGTCTTATCCAAGAATTCGTCCGAAAGTGCAGAAAATGTGATTGCTCGAAGATGACTTCGTTCAATCCTGTCGAGTTTCACTTTTTCGGAGGGATCTATGCCGCTGGCGAGCAATTTTTTTGCATCATCGCGCTTGGAACGTGCATCGGAAAGCGAGACAGCGGGATAGGCGCCAAAGGAAAGTAGCTTCTGCTTTCCGTCAAATCGGTATGGAAATCGCCAGAGTTTGCCGCCGGCTGGGGTGTGTAGCAAGTGGAGCCCGCCAGAGTCTGGGATTTTGCGGGGCTTCGTGGCTAGGCCTAAGGATCTGATTTTTTTGTCGTTTAGCGCCATTTGATGGTATCCAATTCTGTGCCGTAGACCCTAGAATCTCTAAGATACCATCAAGACTACCATCATTGGCGTTGGATACCAGCAACCCCACGCAGACGCAGGTAGACACCAGACAACAAAAAAGCCCGGAAAACCGGGCTTTTGTCTTATATCAGTACCGTACTGGACGGTGTGAAACGAGAATTTGGTGCCCAGAAGAGGACTCGAACCTCCACGCCTTGCGGCACACGGACCTGAACCGTGCGCGTCTACCAATTCCGCCATCTGGGCAGCGGGGTTCCATGTAAGGGGCGCTCTCGAGTCTGTCAATCCATTTGCCGGGGAATTCGTCAGCGATTTGTCAGCCCGCACTCGCCCGGCCGGTCAACCCTCCAGAATTTCCTTGGAAGCGACGGTCGAATCGGCGTTGAGCTTGTAGACGATCGGAACGCCAGTCGCGAGCTCCTGCGCGACGATCTCCTCGCCGGTCAGACCGTCGAGCGCCATGATCAGCGCGCGCAGCGAATTGCCATGCGCCACCACCAGCACATTTTCGCCGCGCAGCACGTGCGGTTGCACATCGTGCAGATAATAGGGCCAGACGCGTGCGCCGGTATCGCGCAGGCTCTCGCCGCCGGGCGGCGGGACGTCATAGGAACGGCGCCAGATATGCACCTGCTCCTCGCCCCATTTGGCGCGGGCATCGTCCTTGTTGAGACCCGACAGATCGCCGTAGTCGCGCTCGTTCAAGGCCTGATCGCGGATGGTTTCGAGGCCGGGCTGGCCGATCTCTTCGAGAATGTGATCGAGCGTCGCCTGCGCGCGGGAGAGAACGGACGTATAGGCGATGTCGAAATGCAGCCCCTTGGCCTTCAGCCGCGTTCCTGCGTCCATGGCTTCCTCATGGCCGAGCTCGGTCAGCGCGGGATCGCGCCAGCCGGTGAAAAGGTTCTTCAAATTCCATTCGCTCTGGCCATGGCGGACAAGGACGAGGGTTCCGGACATTGCAGTACTCCTGTTGACAGACTTATGGATTGAGGCCGAGCACGTCGAGCATGGAATAAAGGCCGGGTTTCCGGCCTCTGCCCCAGAGCGCCGCCTTGACGGCGCCGCGCGCGAATATTGTACGGTCTTCCGCCTGATGGGAAAGCGTGATGCGCTCGCCCTGGCCGGCAAGGATGACGGAATGATCGCCGACGACGGAGCCACCGCGCAACGAGGCAAAGCCGATCGTGCCGTTCTCACGTGCGCCGGTATGGCCGTCGCGCACCCGCACGCTATGTTGGCCGAGCCCGATCTCGCGACCGTCCGCGGCGGCTTCGCCGAGCAGCAATGCGGTGCCCGAAGGCGCATCGACCTTGTGCTTGTGGTGCATTTCCAGAATCTCGATATCGAAATCATCCGCGCCAAGCGCCCGCGCCGCCTGTTTGACGAGGACGGCGAGCAGATTGACGCCAAGGCTCATATTGCCGGATTTGATGACGACCGCATGACGGGCGGCAACACCGATCTTCGCATCGTCCGCACTTGTGCAGCCGGTGGTGCCGATAACGTGGACGATACGCGCCTGCGCGGCAAGCTCGGAAAATGCCACGGTCGCGGCAGGCGCAGTGAAATCGAGTACGCCCTCGACACCGGCAAAAGCGGCAGGCGCATCATCGGTGATGGGAACTCCAAGATTGCCGACGCCTGCAAGCTCGCCCGCATCGCGGCCGATGTGAGGCGAGCCGGCCCGTTCGATCGCACCGGCAAGTGTCGCGCCGGGGGTGGCGTGGATGACGCGGATCAGGGTCTGGCCCATGCGCCCCGCCGCGCCGACAACGGCAAGTTTCATTGGCGTCGTGGGCTGTTCCGCTGGGCTCATTCGGCTGGTCTCGCTATCGGAGTTGGCATTTCTTCGCTGTCATCGATGATGGGCGACTCTTCCTTGCCTTGCAACTGATAGAAGCGGGCATAGACCCCGTTGGGGCGGGCGAGCAGCGTCTCGTGCACGCCTTCCTCCACCACGCGTCCGGCTTCCATGACGACGATATGGTCGGCATTGACGATGGTCGAGAGGCGGTGGGCGATGACGATGGTCGTGCGCCCCTGCATCACGCGTTCCAGCGCCTGTTGGACGCGCTTTTCCGATTCATTGTCGAGTGCTGACGTTGCCTCGTCGAGAAGCAGGATCGATGCATTGCGGACGATGGCACGGGCAATGGAAAGCCGCTGGCGCTGGCCGCCGGAAAGCGTCACGCCGTTCTCGCCGACTTCCGTACCGTAGCTCTGCGGCTGCTGGCGGATGAATTCATCGGCATTGGCGAGCTTCGCCGCCTCGATGATCTCCTCATCGGTGGCGTCCGGACGGCCATAGCGGATATTGTCGGCGATCGTGCCTTCGAAGAGATAGGGCTGCTGTGAGACGTAGGCGATGGACTGGCGCAGCGAGCGCTTGCTGACATAGGCGATGTCCTGGCCGTCGATGAGAATGCGGCCGCCATCGATGTCATAGAAGCGCTGGACGAGGCCGATCAGCGTCGATTTGCCGGCGCCGGAAGCGCCAACGATGGCGGTGGTCTTGCCGGCTTCGGCCGTGAAGCTGATGCCGTGCAGGACCGGCGCACCATTGCCATAGCTGAAGCGGACATTGTCGAACTGAACTTCGCCACTCGGTATGGTGATCGGCACGGCGCCGATGCTGTCGGCCTGGCGCGGCTCGATATCGAGGATCTCGTAGATCATGCGCGCATTGACCAGCGAGCGTTCCAGCCCGACTTGCACACGCGCCAGTCGGCGCACGGGATCGTAGGCGAGGAGCACGGCTGTCATGAAACCGAACATCGCGCCGGGCGGCTCTGCATTATAAACTGCTCGGTAGCCCGTATAGATGATCATAGAGGCGATGGCGATGCCGGCAATGAGCTCGGTGATCGGTGTCATACGCTCCGAAACCCGCGCGATCTTGTTGGCGCGTTCCTCGGCCCGTTTGATCAGCGCGCTGATCTTGATGCGCAGCTGGTCTTCCATGGTGAAGGCCTTGACGATGGCGATGCCCTGCGTCGCTTCCTGCATGGCGCCGAGCAGATGCGAGTTCAGCGTCACCGATTCACGGTGGATGCTGCGCAGCCGCCTCGCCAGATAGCGCACCACCAGGACCAGCGGCGGACCGATAAGGAGGGCGATGAGCGACAGGAACGGATCGAGCAGGACCATGCTCACGACGAGCGCGATCAGCGTCGGTACGTCCTTGGCGATAGTGGTGACGACAATGTCGAGCAGTTCGCGGACACCGCCGACGTTCTGGTTGATGCGAGCGGCAAGTTGGCCGGAGCGGGTGTCGTGATAGAAGTCCAGGCCGAGCTTCATAAGATGATCAAAGACGCGGGCCTGGTAGCGCGCAACGATGTTATTACCGATTCTCGCCATGGTTACTGACTGGACATACGTCGCGACGCCGCGAATGACGAAGGCGCCAAGAATACCCAGACTGATCGGCAGGATCAGATCCTCCCGACGTTCATAATAGATCTTGTTGATCACATCCTTGAAGATATAGGCAACGAAAGCCGTGGTGCAGGCGACGGCCAGCATGGCGACGATGGCAATGGCATAGGAGGATCGGTGATCACGGACATTTTCGCCCAGAACCCTGCCGATGACACGCTTCGCCTCGGATGGATCGATCTTCTTTTTCCTGGTCTGTTCGCTCATTACAGGCGGCAACTCGCTGGTACTGAAATCCGGCAAAGGCATTGCCCTTGCCGCTTGATCAGTCCCTATAGCGTTATTGAACCGGCTTGCCTATCGGTTTTGGTCATGGTTTCGAAGGGAGTCCGGGAGTGTTGCTCTCATGCCCGCTCCGGATTTAGTCACGGCGCCAGCGGCGTCCTTCGGTGGACACGCCGAAACGGGTCGGCGTGCGCGAGAAGGCGGAAAGGCCGCTCAACGCCGCCAGCGGATGGGTAATGATATAGACGGGCGTCTCGCGCAGGATTTCACCATGCGGCGCCTTGTCTTCGAAAGCCTGGCGGAAAGACGGGTCCTTCAGCGGCTCGACGATCTTCTGGACGATGCCGCCGGCGAGATAGACGCCGCCGCGTGCCATGAAGGTCAGGGCGAAATCACCCGCAAGGCGGCCGAGATAGGTCACGAACAGCGCCAGCGTTTCCTTGGCTTCAGGCGATACACCGGAAAGGCCGGCAGCGGTGATATCGGCGGGCGTCAGTAGCGTGGCCTCCGTACCATTCACCTTGCAGATGGCGCGATAGATGTTCTGCAGGCCACGGCCGCAAAGCAGCTGTTCGCCGGAAATGCGGCCCTCGATATGTTCGAGATGCGGAAAGATTTCGAGATCCCGGGCAGTGCGCGGACCCATATCCACATGACCGCCTTCACCGGGGACAGGCACCCAGCTGTTGCGTGCGCGGACCATGCCGGCAACACCAAGGCCGGTGCCGGGTCCAAGCACGGCGCGGCTGCCATGCGGGTCACCTGCGCCGCCGCCAAGTTTTTCGAGATGCTTGGGCTCAAGCGAGACGACGGCGAGCGCCTGCGCTTCAAAATCGTTGAGCACGGTAATGTCGCGGAGGCCGAGCGTATCCATCATCTGGTGCGGTTTGACTACCCAGGCGCAATTGGTGAGATCGATTTCGTCGCCTTCAACCGGTCCGGCGATGGCCAGCACCGCCGAGCGCGGCTGGATCGACGTATGGTCGAGAATGGCGTTCTGGATCGCCTCGTCGATGGTCGGATAATCCGCGGTCTGCAAAACCGGAAATTCCTTCGGGTCCGCATAGGCGTCGACCAGAATGGCGAAACGCGCATTGGTGCCGCCGATATCACCAACCAGGATCGGAAACTTCATGATGTGGTCGGTATCTGCCTGTGTCACCATTATTTCTTCCCTAATGTACTTTCAACCGCGTCATCGCGCAGCAAACCTCTTTTTTGCACCAGAACCTCGGCGGTCGCCCGGTTCAAGGCCATCGGAATATCGTAGACGCTTCCGAGCCGCATCAGCGCCTTGACGTCGACATCATGCGGCATGGGAGACATCGGGTCGACAAAGAAAATCAACCCATCGATCTTCCCCTCGGCAATCAATGCCCCGATCTGCTGGTCGCCGCCGAGCGGCCCGCTCTTGACACGCGTGATCGTCAGCGAGGGGCAGGCATCCTGGACAAGGCCTCCCGTCGTACCCGTCGCCACAATATTACATGGGGCCAGCAGGCGTTCATAGGTGCGCGCAAACGCCACCATGTCGTCCTTTTTCTGGTCATGGGCAATCAGCGCGAGGCGAAATGGCTGTGTCATGAAAACTCTGTTTCGGGTTCCAACCCTAAATCGATTGAAACCGTATACTCAATTCATGTCAGCATGAAAAGGCCGGAGGTAGTTCGAAGTTGAAATATCTGGCGCGTGTGAACAATCAATGCTTTTGCAGATGCAGAGCCGCAAGAACTGCAGCCACGCCGATGATTGGGACCAGCAGCGATAAGTAGTTATATATAGTCATTATCTCATCTCACTCAGGTGCCTTATTGCATAATAATGTAGGACAACCCCAAGGGCAAGGCAAACGGCTGCCGACAGTGCCATGAAAAGAAAAACATCACCTTTCATGGCCGGGTCGTAGGCCGCACGAGTGATTGGCGTGAACACGCCAATCAACACCACCCCGATTGCCAGCCCATTGATGAAGTTGGCCCGAAGTTTGATTTTTTCCTTCTCTACTCCGGTCATGAACTGCTGACAAAGACTGTTTCAAGCATAGAGTTCAAGCAGCACTCAGATGAAACTGAAAAAATATGTCTCATAATATCTTCCTAAATAAAGGGAGATACTGGACGAATTCGCAACAAAAGCAAATCCCCTTTGTAACCGTACTTGGCCTACTCAGAAGGCTTCCGTCCGGGGACCGGCACGTCTTCCGGCATATCGCTGCCTTCCGGGGCATAGGCCGTTGCCGGAGCTCCTGCCGCAGCCGGCTGCGCACCCTTTCCGCTCACTCCGTAGGTCACCTCCCTGGCCGATTTTGGTCCTGGCGCGTTCAGGATCACGGCGCAGGCCTTCGGCAGGTCAGAAAGCATTGTCACCTTCGGCTTAACCGGTTCGGCGGGTTCGGGTGCCTTCTTCCACGGCTCGTCGGTAAACCACCACGCAAGGGACTTGCCACAACCGTCATCGGTACTGATCGGCTCCTGCGGTTTGCAATTCGGCGATCCGGGCTGGCACTTTATACGCACATGGAAATGGTAATAATGCCCCCAATAGGGCCGGATTTTCGCCATCCAGCTGCGATCGCCCTGCACGCTGTCACACAGTTTCTTCTTGATACCGGGGTGAACGAAGATGCGCTCCACCTCAGGGTAGCTGGCTGCGCGTTTCAATAGCGCGGTTCGTGACGGTGTCCATTTGTCCGGATCGACGTAAAGTGTGTCGCCCTTGAGCATCGATGGGGCTGCAACCTTCTCACGCTCATCGTCGGTAAAGCGTTGTTTCGGCATGGGCGTCAGCCAGATATCGGCGTCCAGTCCCACCTGATGCGAAGCGTGGCCGGTCAGCATCGGACCGCCGCGCGGCTGCGATATGTCGCCGACGAGCAGACCCGGCCAGCCATCCTTGGCGGCGGAATCGCGCGCCAGCCTTTCCAGAAGGGCGATCATGCGCGGGTGCCCCCAGCGGCGGTTGCGCGACAGGCGCATTACCTGCCAGGCCGGTCCATCCACGGGCAACGCGACACCGCCTGCGAGACAGCCCTTGGCGTAGAAACCGGTCGATTGCGGCGCGCCGACGCTCGGCAGGGCCTGTGCCCCGAACAATTGCTTGGCCGGACCATCCACGGCAATGGCATCAATGGTGCTGGTGAACGAAATGAGCGCGCCGAGCGCGAGACGCAACAGGGCTTTCGATTTCATGATCGCTGTTCCCCACAAGTGACCCTGGCGAATTTGCGCTCCGGATCGGGGCTTTATGATGGCCAGATTCGCGCAAAAGTCGCAATATACAAGTGAAAATCACAAGCTGATTCGAACGGGACAATCACCATGAAAGCAGTCATTTTCGAGCAATTCGGCCAGACGCCGCGTGTGCAGACAGTTGAAGACCCGTCGCCAGCGGTGACGGGCGTCGTCATCGAGGTCGAGGCGACAGGGCTTTGTCGCAGCGACTGGCATGGCTGGATGGGGCACGATGCCGATATCGTCCTGCCGCACGTGCCAGGACACGAACTGGCCGGGACCGTTCAGGCCGTGGGCAAGCACGTGACGCAGTGGAAGATTGGCAAGCGCGTCACCGTGCCCTTCGTCGGCGGCTGCGGCCATTGTTTCGAATGCAATTCTGGCAATCATCAGGTGTGCGAAAACCAGTTCCAGCCGGGCTTTACCGCCTGGGGCTCCTTTGCGGAATATGTCGCGGTGGATTTCGCCGATACCAATCTCGTCGCCCTGCCGGACTCACTGGATTTCGCCACGGCGGCAAGCCTTGGCTGCCGCTTCGTCACCTCGTTTCGCGCAATCGTCGACCAGGCAAAGGTCAAGCCTGGTGAATGGGTGGCGGTGCATGGCTGCGGCGGCGTCGGTCTTTCGGCCATCATGATCGCGACGGCGATGGGTGCCAATGTTGTCGCCATCGACCTGACCGAGGAGAAACTTGCTTTCGCCCGCGAGCTCGGCGCGGTTGCGACGGTCAATGGCCGCGAGACGCAGGATGTGATCGGTGCGGTGCGGGAGGTTACGAAGGGTGGCGCGCACGTCTCCATCGATGCGCTCGGCCATCCCTCGACCTGTTTCAACTCTATCGCCAATCTGCGCCGCCGCGGCCGTCATGTGCAGGTCGGGCTGATGCTTGGCGACCACGCGCATCCACCGATCCCGATGGACAAGGTCATTGCCCATGAGCTCGAGATCTATGGCAGCCACGGCATGCAGGCCTTCCGCTACAAAGCGCTGATGGACATGCTGGAAACCGGCAAACTGCAGCCGCAAAAACTGATCGGCAAGGAGATCACGCTGGATGATGCCCCCGCCGCGCTGATGGCGATGGACCGCTTCGAGGGGATCGGGATTAATGTTATTACCCAGTTTTAGCGCCAAGCCGCTTTGTTCGGTTGGATGATACAGCGCTGGCCCTTGCCCTCCCCCTTGTGGGGAGGGTGGCTGCGAAGCAGCCGGGAGGGGTATCTTTTGGGGAGGCCTCTGATTTGTTAAAGAAAGACCCCTCCCCGTCGCTTTGCTCCGTCCCTCCCCACAAGGGGGAGGGTAACGGCGGCAGCTGTACCTCGTTATTTCCAGGTTCCATCGCGCCACATGGTCGAAAAGGCGGTGCCGTAATCGGGATAGCGGAAGGAAAAGCCGAGCGCCTTGATGCGTTTATTGGAAACGCGCTTGTTCTCGCCATAGAAGGAGCGCGCCATCGGAGTCAGCGGCGCCGTCTCGAAGTCGGCTTCTTCCGGCGGTTCCACTCCCATCAGTTCGGCTGCATAGGCGACGACGTCCTGCGGCGCCGCCGGTTCATCATCGGTGATGTTGAAAATACCGGCTTCCTTGCGCATGCTGAGAAAAACCAGCGCGCCGGCGATATCATCGACATGAATGCGGTTGAACACCTGTCCAGTCTTGTTCAGGCGGCGCGCGGTGCCGCTGGCGAGATTGACGAAGGCGTTGCGACCCGGCCCATAAATGCCGGCAAGCCTCAGGATAGCGAGCGGAACACCGCGCTCATCGGCCAGTTGCTGCCAGCCCTGCTCGGCATCGACACGTTCCACAGAACGAGCTGAAACCGGATGGCATGGCGTGTTCTCATCAACCCAGGCACCGCCATGATTGCCATAGACGCCAACGGTGGAAAGATAGCCGATCCATTGCAGTTGGCGCATGGCGTGCCGAATAGTCTCGCCAAACTGTGCCAGCACCGGATCGCCGCTTTGCCCCGGCGACGTCGAAATGACGAGATGCGTGACACCGGCGAGGACATCGACAATCTCCTGCGAGGCGTGGGTACCATGAAAGAGGAACGGCGTGATACCCTCCTTCTTGAGGTCTGAAAATTTGGCGCCATCGCGCGTCGTCCCGCCGATGAAATCCGCTTGACCATCAATGGCTTTGGCAAAGGCACGCGCCGAATATCCGGCGCCGAAAAGAAAAACGTTCATTATTGATTTTTCGCGGCTTTGTGCCACTCGGTCAAGACGCTCGCATCATTTTCCTGCACGGCGTGGTGCATGCGCAGGGCCGCGAACCGGTCTTCATCCATCAGTTCACTCAGCGCCCAGACAGCGGCACCGCGCACAAGCGGCAAGGGATCGGCGAGATGTAGTTCAATGGCTTCGATCAGATCTGGTTCGCCGGAATTACCGCAGGCAATCAGCACGTTGCGCAGGAAACGATCGCGGCCGATCCGCTTGATCGGCGAGCCGGCAAACAGCACACGAAACGCCGCGTCATCCAGCGTCAGCAGCGATGCGAGCGATGGCGACCTCAGATCATCGCGCGCCTGTAGCTTGGTTTCCCGCGCAGTCTCGGCAAATTTGTTCCACGGGCAGACGGCGAGGCAGTCATCGCAACCATAGATGCGGTTGCCCATCGCCTTGCGGAATTCGTGCGGAATGGCTTCCTTGTGCTCGATGGTGAGGTAGGAGATGCAGCGCCGTGCATCGAGCTGATAAGGGGCGGGGAAAGCGTTGGTCGGGCAGACGTCGAGGCAGGCGTGGCACGAGCCGCAATGATCTGCCTCGCGTTCGTCGGGCGGCAATTCCGCCGTGGTGAAGATCGTGCCGAGAAACAGCCACGAGCCATGGCTGCGGCTGACGAGATTGGTGTGCTTCCCCTGCCAGCCGAGACCGGCGGCTTCGGCGAGCGGCTTTTCCATCACCGGTGCCGTATCGACGAAGACTTTCAGCTCTTCGCCCGCAGCGCGGGAGGCAAAACGGCTGGCGACGCCCTTGAGCTTGCCCTTGATAATGTCGTGATAATCGCGGTTCTGTGCATAGACGGAAATCGCTGCCTTGTCCCTCTGTTCGAGGATCGCCAGCGGATCGCTGTCCGGTCCGTAGTTCATGGCGAGGACGATGATCGAACGCACCTCCGGCCACAGGTTTTCCGGATTGGCGCGGCGGTCTTCCGTTTCATGCATCCATTGCATGCTGGCATGGCGCCCGAGCGCAAGATATTGACGCAAGCGCTCTTCGGCGAGGGGGATGGCGTCCGGCCGGGTGATCGCAACAAGATCGAACCCCGCAGCGCGCGATTCCTCAAGGATGAACTGCTTCAGCCGTTGCGCCTGTGAGGGCCTGTATGTTTCGGAGTGCAAAATCATCTCGCACTGGCCTTATGCGTGGTTCGACAAGCTCACCATGAGGGAAGTTGGTATTTTTGCAAGGAGCCAAGAAACGCCGACGTTTCCGAGCTATCTTGCAATCAACGAACCTCCCTCATGGTGAGCTTGTCGAACCACACATTTATACCGGTCAAATCAAAAATCCAGATCGCCATAATGCGATGACGGCGGCAGGCCGCGTACCCGGTCCGAGAGCAGTGGCCGGAACGACGGACGCGACTTCATCCGTGTGTACCAGTCGCGCGCCGCTTTATATTCGCCCCATTTGATCTCGCCAAGATAGTCGAGAATCGAGATGGAAGCGGCGGCGGACATGTCGGCATAGCTCGGCGCCGGCCCGGCCAGCCAGTTGCGGGTTGCCGTCAGCCAGTCGATATATTTCATATGCTGGGTGATATTGGTTCGAGCGGCACGAATAGCGCCGGAATCGGGCGCTCCTCCGCCCTGTTCGGCGGTCATGTGCAATTTGAAAATGCGTTCGCGTGCCATATGCCGCGTTACTTCGTTTTCGAGCTTGGTCAAAAACCAGTCGACCAGCCGGCGTACTTCGGCGCGGTTGAGCGAATCTTCAGGAAACAACCGGCGGCTGCGCTTCAGCGCGCCGCGTGTCTCGTCGATATATTCGGCGATCACCGTGGCTCCAGACACAGGTACGTCACCTTCCGCCAAAAGCACGGGCAGAGTACCTGCCGGATTGAGCGCCAGAAACTCCTTGCGCCGCGCCCAGCTGTTTTCTTCGATCAGCTCCACTTCAATGTCATATTCATTGAGGATAAGCCGGGTATAGCGCGAACCGGTGGACATGGGATGATGGAAGAGCGTCAACATGACAGATTTGTAATTCTTTCAAACTGGTATTTAGTCCGGTGTGGTCGTATTGCTCGACAGCCGCTTCAAGTCTGCGCCAAACCTATAGGCGCAACCGTAGCACGAGACAAGTAAACAGGATTTCACCAACAGCCGGTTACCTCCCAGCCGGCAGCATCATGAAAGCGGTAATCATGGAAACACAGACGATTGTCGAAGCCCTTTTCCTTGGCTTGCTGGAAGGGATAACCGAATTCCTGCCGGTCTCCTCCACCGGCCATCTGCTGCTCGCCGGGCATTTTCTCGGTTTCGAATCCAGCGGCAAGACCTTCGAGGTGTTGATACAGCTCGGCGCGATACTGGCGATCCTCACCGTCTATTTCAGCCGTCTCGTGAAGATTGCGCGCGATCTCCCAACCGATCCGAAGGCCCGCCGTTTCGTCGCTGGCATTCTTATCGCTTTCCTGCCCGCCGCGGTCATCGGGGCGCTCGCCCATGACATCATCAAGACCGTGCTGTTCGAATCGCCGATGCTGATCTGCGTGATGTTGATCGTCGGCGGTCTCATCCTGCTCTGGGTCGACCGGTTGGAATTGAAGCCGCGCTATACCAATGTCATGGATTATCCGCTTGGCCTGTGCTTCAAGATCGGCCTGATCCAGTGCTTCGCCATGATCCCCGGCACGTCTCGTTCGGGCGCGACGATTGTAGGCGCGCTGCTGCTCGGGACCGACAAACGTTCGGCGGCGGAATTCTCGTTTTTCCTGGCAATGCCGACAATGGCCGGCGCCTTCGCCTACGATCTTTTCAAGAACCGGCACATACTGACCTTCAACGATGCCTCACTGATCATCATCGGATTTATCGCAGCCTTCATCTCGGGCGTTTTCGTCGTGCGTTATCTCTTGGATTATGTTTCGCGCCACGGTTTTGCATTGTTCGCCTGGTGGCGGCTCGTGGTTGGCACGCTGGGACTGATCGCGCTGATAGTGATGCGGTGATTGTCGCTTATCTCCCCCTTACGGGGGAATAACGGCGTCTCAAACAGGCGTCTGGCTGGAATATTGACCATGAACCCTGAAGCGCCAGAGATATGACGGCAGGATTGTTTCGATCGTCTGCGGCCGGATACCAAGTCCCTCGAGCGTGCGGCCTTCCGCCTTGGCGGCATGGGAGACCACGTTGTCGTGCTGCAGGAGCAGGACCTGGTCTTTGGTCAACAGCGGTTTCGGCAGGACGCCGAGTATCGAGCCCTGAATTTTCGCGATCCAGAACGGGATCGACACGAACATGCGCTTGCGGCCGATGACACGCAGCATTTCTTCGAGGCACTGCTTGAACGTCAGCACTTCACCGCCCCCAAGTTCGTAGACCTGGCCTGATTTCAAGGTGCCATCGACAGAACGCGCGATGACTTCGGCGACATCACCGACATAGACCGGCTGAAACTTCGTATGACCGCCGCCAATCAGTGGCAGGAAGGGCGAAATGCGCGCCATACCGGCAAATTTGTTGAAGAAATCATCCTCAGGGCCGAAGACGATGGACGGGCGAATGATGATGGCGTCGGGCAGGATGTTGTGCACGGCCGCCTCGGCGCGGCCCTTGGTGCTGGCATAGACAGAACGAGAATGCGCATCGGCACCGATTGCTGACATATGGGTCAGCGGTACACCGGCGGCTCGGGTAGCTTCCGCGACGGCACGCGCACCAAAATCATGCACGGTACTGAATTTCTGGTTGCCGCTCTCGAACAACAGTCCAACGAGATTGATCACATGATCTGAACCGGCAACCGCGCGATCCACCGAAGCGCGATAACGAAGGTTCGCCTGCACAGCCTGGATTTGGCCTACACCGCCAAGCGGCTGCAGGTGGAAGGCTAGATCGGGACGGCGCACGGCAACGCGAACGCGGTAACCGCGCTTGGTCAGGGCACGCACGACGTGACGACCAATAAAACCAGAGCCTCCGAAAACGGTGACGAGTTTTGGCTTTATGATTGTCATCGAGCTCTCCTATGGAATCCAAGCGGGCAACTGATGCTGTTTAATGCCTTTTGTTGCCGGCGCAAAGGGGATTGGAGCTCCAATCTCGCGGCGCGTTGCCGCGCCGAAATTATAAACGCAGAACGCGTAGCTCGACAAGCCTGCCGAACCACGCGCTTGGATTGATTACTGCAACATCACGGTGCGCAATTCGTGTTCCTGCGCGCCGACAAGCACATTGTCGCGTTCATCGGAAAGCACGATCGGATCGCCATTGGCGGCAAAGAGCGCCCAAAGTTCAACGCCCGGGGTCATCGGCGGGAGGGCCGGAAAACTCGTGGCGAGATCATCGGTTTTGACCTTGCGCATATAGGCTACCTGTCCGGCGCCAAGACGCGCGAATTCGAGTTCGGTCAGGAGATTCTTGTGATCGGTGGTTTGCATAATAGCCTCCATGTTCGGACAGTCCATCCTTAGGCCCTGTCCAGTTAGAGCTACGACTAGTCCTGAACTGCAATGTTGATGCGTTTGACCAATCGTTCGGGTTCCGGCCGGTCGAGATCGATCGACAGAAGCCCATTCTTCAAAGTGGCGGTGCTGACGCGCATTCCATCGGCAAGAACGAAAATGCGCTGAAACTGGCGTGCGGCAATGCCACGATGCAGATATTCGCGGGTCTCTTCTTCGGCCTGCCTGCCACGAATGATTAACTGGTTGTCTTCCGTGGTCACTTCGAGATCGTCATTGGAGAAACCCGCAACGGCGAGAATAATTCGAAGCTGTTCACGATCATTGCTGTTGCCGCGGATACGCTCGATATTATAAGGCGGATAGCCATCGCCGGATTTGGCGATACGCTCCAGCGTTTTTTCCATCGAATCGAAACCAAGCAGCAAGGGGCTTGAAAACGGTGTCATTCGTGTCATTTGTGCAGTCCTCGAGAAAAGCGACCTAAAAGCAAAACCCGTGATCTTAAGGCATTTCACTTCTGTCCTTTGATATGGTCGATTGAACTGCAGACTTCAAGAGAGTGCCGGATTTCCGGTGATAGAAAGTAAGAGATGACGCGTAAAATCATAATCGACACCGATCCGGGCCAAGACGATGCTCTCGCAATCCTCCTGGCATTCGCCAGCCCGGAATTGGAAGTCCTTGGAATCACTGCGGTAGCCGGCAATGTGCCGCTGGCTCTGACCCAATTGAATGCGAGGAAAATCTGCGAGCTTGCTGGCCGTCCCGATGCGCGAGTCTTCGCCGGCGCCGATCGCCCTTTGATGCGTCCGCTGGTCACTGCTGAACACGTGCATGGAAAGACCGGCCTCGACGGCCCGGATCTGCCGGAA
This sequence comes from Phyllobacterium sp. LjRoot231, assembly GCF_964253365.1. Taxonomy (NCBI): domain Bacteria; kingdom Pseudomonadati; phylum Pseudomonadota; class Alphaproteobacteria; order Hyphomicrobiales; family Phyllobacteriaceae; genus Phyllobacterium; species Phyllobacterium sp. LjRoot231. The sequence continues at coordinate 574,855 of NZ_CAXUQT020000001.1, read as the reverse complement.
CCGGTAATGAAGCTGCAGGATCAGCACGCGGTTGATTTCATCATCGAGACACTACGCACAGAGGAAGCAGGAAGTGTTACGCTCTGCGCGCTTGGGCCCCTCACCAACATTGCACAGGTACTGATTCGCGCCCCCGAGCTTGCGCCTCGCATTCAGGAAATCGTGCTCATGGGCGGCGGGTTCTTCGAGGGCGGCAATGTTACCCCGACGGCAGAATTCAATATCTATGTCGATCCGCATGCGGCGCAGATCGTGCTGCAGTCTGGCGTTCCCGTGGTTATCCTGCCGCTCGATGTAACCCACAAGGCACTGACGACCGCCAAGCGTATCGGGCGTTTCCGCGCCATGGGAACAAAGGCGGGCGATGCTTCCGTTGCTCTTCTGGAATTCTTCGAACGGTTCGACGAGGAAAAATACGGCAGCGATGGCGGCCCGCTGCACGATCCGAATGTCATTGCCTATCTGCTGAAGCCGGAGCTTTATCGTGGCAGGCAATGCAACGTCATGGTCGATGCGGCGAATGAGCTGACGCTCGGCATGACCGTGGTCGATTGGTGGGGAGTGACCGATCGCCACAAGAACGCGCTCTATATCCGCTATGTCGACGATGAAGGTTTCTTTGATCTCCTGACCGAACGAGTCGCACGTCTGCCCTGATCAGGTCCCGTCGTTTACTGGACCTATCTACTTGTTTATTCACGGAAAGTTGAAGCCGCGTAAACCATCAATCAGTAATTCTCGGACAAAATCACCCCGAATAGAGTAGTGTCCAATGGATGGACAGCAGAAAACTTGGGGGTTGATATGCTGACACGGCGTGGTGTTCTGACAGGTGTTCTTGCGGCGGTGCTGGCGCCGCAGGCCGCGCTGGCTGCGCCAAAAAAGAAAATCTTCGTCGTCAATCCGGAATTCAGGCCGCAATATGTTTCGTTCGACTCGTCATATGCGCCGGGCACGGTAGTGATCGATCCACGCGGACGGTTCCTTTATCTGGTCGAAGACGGGTTCACTGCACGGCGTTATGGCGTGGGGGTCGGGCGGGCTGGTCGTGTCTTCCACGGCGTGGCGAAAGTCGGCCGCAAGGAGGAATGGCCACGCTGGATCCCGACGAACGGTATGATCAGGCGCCAGCCGGAAAAATATGCGCGCTACGCCGGTGGTGTCGCAGGCGGCCCCCACAATCCATTAGGTGCTCGCGCCCTCTATCTCTATCGCAATGGACGCGACACACATTATCGCATCCATGGGACGACGGAACCGTGGACGATTGGACGCGCCGTATCGAATGGCTGCATCCGCATGGTCAACGAACACGTGATGGATCTTTATGCTCGGGTGCCGGTTGGTGCACGAGTCGTCGTGATCTAGGCCGCCACGCTGTCCCGCTGGGTATCCGGCGCCAGCGTGATTTCGAGACCGTTCAATTCTTCGGTCATGATCAGCTGACAGGAAAGACGTGAATTGTCCTCGACGTGAAAGGTCACGTCGAGCTGGTCGACTTCCTCGTCCTGCGGTGCGAAGAGCTTTTCCGACCAATCCTGATCGACATAGACGTGGCAGGTGCCGCAAGCGCAGGCGCCGCCGCATTCCGCCTTGATGTCGAGACCCCAATCGCGAATGACCTCCATGACGCGGAAGCCTTCAAGGGCTTCCAGCGTATGGCGCTTGCCGTGCTGATCGGTGACGTGGATGTAGAGGGATTCTGAGCTCATCAGGTTGTACCTATGCCGCCTTCAGTTTCTTCTGCAGGGAGGTGGAGGACGTTGTGTACTGGAAGATGATCCGTTCGCCTGGCGAAACGATGCGTTTTGCCGCCTGGCTCATCAACGCCGCCTCGTGAAAGCCCGAAAGGATGAGCTTCAGCTTGCCCGGATAGGTGTTGATATCGCCAATGGCGAAAATTCCAGGCTCGGAGGTTTCGAATTTCTCGGTATCGACGGCGATCAGGTTCTGGTCGAGATTGAGACCCCAATCGGCGATCGGACCGAGCTTCATCGTCAGGCCGAAAAATGGCAGCAGGCGACCGGCCTCAAGGATTTCCTCGCCTTCGGCGCCCTTGAGGATAACTTTCGACAGTTGGCCATCCGCACCTTCCAGACCGCTGACCTGCCCCATGCGGAACTTGACACGGCCATCCTTTTCCAGCGCCCACATCTTGTTGACGCTATCGGGCGCAGCCCGGAATTCCGGACGGCGATGCACCAGCGTCACCGACTTTGCTACCGGTTCCAGATTGAGCGTCCAGTCGAGTGCGCTGTCACCACCGCCCACGATGACCACGTCGTGACCACGGAAAGCCTCGATCTTGCGTACGGCATAATGAACGCTGGTGCCCTCATAGAGCTCGATTTCCGGCACGGGCGGACGCTTTGGCTGGAACGAACCGCCACCAGCAGCGATGACGATGACCTTGGTGATGAAGGTTTCGTCCGCATCGGTCTCGACGCGGAAACGGCCGTCCTCGAGCTTCTCGAGTGCGGTGACCATGGTGGAGAAATGGAACTGCGGATCGAACGGCGCGATCTGCTTCAAGAGATTGCTTGTGAGGTCCTGACCAGTTACCTCGGGCAAGCCCGGAATGTCGTAGATCGGCTTTTCCGGATAGAGTTCGGCGCACTGGCCGCCCGGACGATCGAGAATATCGATCACATGGGCGCGCAGGTCGAGCAGGCCAAGTTCGAAGACGGCAAAGAGGCCGACAGGGCCGGCGCCAACAATAACCACATCTGTTTCAATCAATTCGGACATACGTGTGCTTTCCAGTAACGAAATCAAATTTTGCGGGGTATCAGGCGCCGGGAACGCGGCGCCAGCTATAAGCTCCGGGAACCGTGTGGGAGCCTCTGCCCGGCTGGTAATAGCCGGGTGCATCGTGGAGATTATGATCGGCGAGCCGGGTTAGCGTCACCGCATGACTGACTTTCATCGTATCGAAGCCGGTGCGCAGCATATAGGCGACCTGATCGATCAAAACATCCCCCACGGCGCGCAACTCGCCCTTGAAATGATGCTGGTTCTTGATCAGCTCACCCTTCGAATAGGAGCGGCCGTCGTTGAAGGCCGGAAATTGCAGCGCAATCACAGGGATCGAATCCAGCAACGGCAACAGCGGTTCAATGCTTTCGCCGGGTGCCACTAAAACGCCGATCTTGCGATTGGTGGCGTTGCGCACACCGTCTTCCAGTCCGAGCCATACGGCCAAGGGCAGGATGATGGCTGGTGCATCGCCGGCCTCTTCCAGCGTTTCGGCTGTGATATACGGGTCCTCGCGGAACCCTTCGCGGCCCCAGAGTTCGCCCGCAGATTTTTCAATGTCACTCATAAATTCGAATCCGTCAGCGAGATGTTGCTCAGTTCGTCGGTGAGTCCGGTCAGGTGAATGCCGCACTCGGTCTTGTCCGTACCTGCCCAGCGGCCGGCGCGATCGTCTTCGCCATCCTTGACCGGCGAAGTGCACGGCATGCAGCCGATCGACCGGTAGCCTTCGGCAACCAGCGGGTGCGGCGGCAATTCATGCGCGGTCATATAGGCCTTGAGGTCGGCCGAGGTCCAGTGCGCCAGCGGATTGATGCGAATGCGGGGCCCAACCGATTCGAAAACTGGCAGGGCGGCGCGGGTTGACGCCTGGAACTGCTTGCGGCCGGTCATCCATGCGCGGTATGGGGCAACGGCGCGAGCCATCGGCTCAACCTTGCGAATATAGCAGCAGCGGTCCTTGTTGGTCATCGACAGTGCGCCGAACGGGTCCTCATCCTTGAGGCTCTGCTTCAGCGGATGGATATCATGCACTTCCGTCATGCCGAAATCGGCGACGAGCTGATCGCGATAGCGCAACGTCGCCGGAAAGTGTTTTCCGGTTTCGAGGAACAGCACCGGCGTCGCGCGGTCGATCTGCGCGATCATATGCAGTAATACAGACGATTCCGCACCGAACGACGAGACCACAGCGATCTCCTCGTTGAACAGGTGATCGATGGCAAGCTCGATGATATCCGTTGGTTCGAGATTGCCGTAACGGGCTTCGAGCGCACGCGCCTCATCCGCTACGGTCTGATCATTGACTTCAAGCAGCATTTGCAGCCTCGCTATAGAGCGCATCCTTGAACGGTGCTGCGCCCACACGCCGGTAGGTGGCAAGGAAGGTCTCTTCCTTGTCGGTCCGGATTTCGAGATAACGATCGACGATCGTCTCGATCGCATCGACGACTTCTTCCGAAGAGAAACCGCGACCGGTAATGTCACCGATCGTGCAAATCTCGTCGCCCGAACCGCCGAGCGAAATCTGGTAGAGTTCCTCACCCTTCTTTTCGACACCAAGAATGCCGATATGGCCGACATGGTGATGGCCGCAGGCGTTGATGCAGCCGGAAATCTTCAGCTTGAGTTCGCCGATGTCCGCCTGACGCTCCGGATTGCCGAAGCGTTCCGAAATGCGCTGCGCGACGGGAATCGAACGCGCCGTTGCAAGAGCGCAATAGTCGAGACCGGGGCATGAGATGATATCGGTGATCAGTCCGGCATTGGCCGTCGCGAGACCATCGGTCAAAAGCAGATCATAGACGATACGCAGATCGGCGATCGCCACATGCGGCAGCACAAGATTCTGCTCGTGACTGACGCGGATCTCGTCGTAGGAGAATTTCTCGGCAATATCGGCGACCAGATCCATCTGCGCGTCCGTGGCATCGCCCGGAATGCCGCCGATCGGCTTCAGCGAAATGGTCACGACGCCGTAATCGGGATTCTTGTGAGGTGTTACGTTCTGGTCGACCCAGGCGGAGAATGCATGATCCGCCTTGCGCGCGGCTGCAAGCTCGGACCAGCCCTCCGGGCGCTGAACCAGGTGCGGCGGCGCGAAGTAGTTATCGATGGCATCGACGTCCTTCTGCGGCAGCTTGAGATCGGTTTCCTTGATCGCCTGCCATTCGGTCTCGATCTGGCGCGTGATTTCTTCCGTACCGGTCTCATGCACAAGGATCTTGATGCGCGCCTTGTATTTATTGTCGCGGCGTCCATTGAGATTGTAAACGCGGACGATCGCGGTCGTGTAGGTCAGCAGATCTTCGACGGGCAGGAAATCGCGGATTTTCTTGGCAACCATCGGCGTGCGCCCCTGGCCACCGCCGACATAGACGCCAAAGCCGAGTTCACCCGCTTCGTTTTTCTTCAGGTGCAGGCCGATATCGTGAACCTGGATAGCTGCGCGATCGCGGTCAGCGCCGGTCACGGCAATCTTGAACTTGCGCGGCAGATAAGAGAATTCCGGATGCATCGACGACCACTGGCGCAGGATTTCCGCATAGGGGCGCGGATCGGCAACCTCGTCGGCAGCAGCGCCGGCGAAATGATCTGCGGTCACGTTGCGAATGCAATTGCCCGAGGTTTGCAGCGCATGCATCTCCACCGATGCAAGCTCATCGAGAACCGCAGGCATATCCTTGAGCGCAGGCCAATTGTACTGGATGTTCTGGCGCGTGGTGAAGTGGCCATAGCCACGGTCATAGCGGCGGGCGATATGGGCAAGTTTGTGCATCTGCCGGCTGGACAGGGTACCGTAGGGAATGGCCACACGCAGCATATAGGCATGCAATTGCAGATAGACGCCGTTCATCAGCCGCAACGGACGGAACTGGTCTTCCGTCAGTTCGCCGGCAAGACGGCGCTCGACCTGATCCTTGAACTGTTCAACACGAGCGGAGACGAACGCGTGATCAAACTCATCGTAACGATACATTCTGCGGTCTTTCGATTTTCAGTCAGGCGGCTTTAGGCTTTTCAGCCTGTTTGCCGAGATCAAGACGAATGGTGGGGCCAAGCTGACGGATGCGCTCGCGCAAGCGAACCGGATAAAGATTTGTGCCGCGCTCTTCAACGTCAATTACGTTCACATCGATGACGAGATTGGACTTGATGGCGTATTTGCCGGCTTCCTCAAGTGCGCTGACAGCTTCCGCATGACGCGCGATCAGCGCCCCATCGATGTGTTCCAGCCACTCGCCATTGGCGCCGAGCCATACGACCTCGCCATCGGTCAGGCGGTTTGCAGTCAACACTTTAACGCTCATGATCATCATCCCTTCGCAGTTACGCAACATTGGGTTCAAGGTGGTGCTGCCCCACGGAATTCTTTGCATTGGCGGAAAGCGGCTCGGCCTTGTCGATGGCAGCACCTGCAACCGCGTCGCCAATGATAACCATGACCGGACCGTCAAGATCGTCGCGCTGCTCCAGTGCCGGCAAATCGTTGAGCGTGCCATGAAACATGCGCCGTTCGGCACGTCCGGCATTTTCAATGACGGCAACGCCGGTATCGGCATGAAGCCCCGCCTGCATCAGCCGCTCGGCGACGGAAGCGGCAACGCTGCGGCCCATATAGACGGCGATCGTTGCGCCGGAGATGGCGAGGCGCGCCCAGTCAGGCAACACTTCGCCTGCCATGTCATGACCCGTGGTGAACACCAGGGAGGATGCGACACCGCGCAGGGTCAGAGGCAGTTGCATATCCGCGGCAGCGGCAAAAGCGGAGGTGATGCCGGGCACGATCTCGAAGGCAATACCAGCATCGCGCAGGGCGGCCATTTCTTCACCGGCGCGGCCATAGACCAGTGGATCACCCGACTTCAGGCGAACGACGCGCTTGCCCTCATGGCCGAGCGAAACGAGCAAAGCATTGATCTCGCTCTGGCTCTTGGTGTGGCAACCCTTGCGCTTGCCGACGGAAAGCCGGGTCGCATCGCGGCGGCCCATGGCGACCACGGCTTCCGGTACCAGCGCATCATAGACGATGACGTCGGCTTCCATGAGGACGCGGTGCGCGCGCAATGTCAAAAGGTCTTCCGCACCGGGACCAGCACCAACCAGCCAGACATAGCCCTTTGGTGCCTTCTGATCATCGAGGAGACCGGCAGCAGCCTGGTGCGCGCCAGTCAGATCATTGTTGTAGATTTTGCTGGCGACATCGCCGGAAAAGAACGAGCGCCAGAACAGGCGGCGCGGCAGACCTTTTTTAACCAGCTTCTCGACGACCGGACGATAGGCGTTGGCGAGACGCGCCAGATCGCCCAGCCGCGGTGAAAAGGCAGCATCGATCCGGGCGCGGATCATCTGTGTCAACACAGGGCCAGTGCCTTCGGAGCCAATGGCAATGGCGAGCGGCGCGCGATTGACGATCGCGGGCGTGAAGAAATCGCAAAGGTCGGGTCGATCGACGACGTTGACTGGAATGTGCTGGTGGCGCGCTTCCTCCGCGATTGCATGGTCCTGGTCTTCGTCGCCCGTGGCGACGAAGACCAGTTTTGCGCCGGTCAGGTGCTTGGGAGTAAATTTTTCTGCGATGTGTTCGTAGTCGCCATCACGAAGGAACGCCGCGAGTTCCGGTTCGGGTTCTGCGGCGATGACGCGAATGGTTGCATTGGTCTGCGCCAGAAGCCGGGCCTTGTTGAGGGCTTCCTCGCCATTGCCAACGACCACAAGCACTTCATTCCGCACGCGGAAGAAGGCTGGAAAGACAGAAAGCTGGCTCGAACGGATGGACATAGTCAAGGGTATCCCGATGGTTCCGGGGATTATCCATGATCCGTCCCAGTTTTATAAGGAACAGAAGTGCGCCGATTGTCGCGGGTGAGCATGGAATTTCTTAAAATGCCGGAACAAGCGGATTTGCATTCTACGTGTACAATGAGACGCACGCCCTGCCATCGCCTCTTGAAGGCAAAGCAAGACATGCTCGATCATCCGCGTCTGGCCGAACAAGCCAGTCCAATACACGACTAGGTTTATCGTGTTAACGAACAAATGCAAGTTATTTTTTCGTGTTACTAATGTCGGATCGCGGAACCCTCGCTCGTCCTCTATAGGAAACCCGTTAAATGAAGAGGAGATTATTTCATGCGCATGATTTTTGTGAATCTGCCAGTCAAGAAGATAGAGGCTACGAGGGCCTTCTTTGCCGCTCTAGGGTTCAGTTTCAATCCGGATCTTTCCGACGACAAGACCGCTTGCATGATCATTGAGGAGAACATCTTCGCGATGCTGATGGAGGAGGATCGCTTCCGGGATTTCATCAATAACGATATCAGCGACGCCACCAAGGCACAGGAAGTGCTGATCGCACTTTCCGCCGGAAGCCGCGAGGAAGTGGACGACATTCTGGCCAAGGCTCTTGCTGCCGGCGGCAAGGCGTGGAAGCCAATTCAGGACCTCGGTTTCATGTATGGCTGCAGCTTCCAAGACATTGATGGCCATGTCTGGGAAGTCGTGCACATGGACCAGCCCGCACAGTAAAATTTTGGAATCAATTGGTCGTCCTCATGCAACTGCGAGGGCGGCCGATTCCATTTTACCAGATACCGGGAATGAGGTGCGACTTCACCTTCTGGCAATAGGCATCGTATCCGGGAAGATTCGTTTTCAAATAACGCTCCTCATCAAGCAGGCGTATGCCAATGACGATGCACAGGGCGATTGCAGCCGGCACCGCCCACAGCGAGCCAAGCGCCAAAGGCGTTGCGAGAAAGAGCACGACAGCGCCCGAATACATCGGATGCCGGACCCAGGCGTAAGGGCCGGTGGAAATAACGTTCTGGCCGGATTTGACCTCGATGATACTCGACGCGTGGCCGTTTTCGCGGAAGGCCAGAAACATCCAGAAGCCGACGAGAGCAAGGATATCGGCCAATATGACGAGCCACAGTGGTAAGGGCAGTCCGGTGAAATGCCGCTCTATTCCCGGCACGACGAACATCAAACAGACCACCACACCGGCGATCGCCTGAATCCACTTCTGCGACTTCTCGCGTTCGGCAGCTGGTCCGGCCTTGAGCCGACTTGCAATAAGTGCGGGATCATATTTGAGGAAGTAGAGGGTCATCACGAGCGCGCAGATCCCGAAGATCACCAGATAGAGCCAGCCCTGCCAAAAATACAGCGTCCACGCAGGAACGTGAATCAGCAGACCAAGTATCAGCAGCGTTTTCGCATTTCCCTCGATCGCTGTTTTCCGTAATTTTTCGATGTCGATTTCTTGCGCACTCACAGTTGGTCCTCCTCAGGCTGTAAATACCGCCGGCACATGCACAGGCCAGCGCCACGGCAGGATAGCAACAAGATCGAAACGAAGGGAGAGGCGGGAATGGTCGGGCTGGCGCGCGAGCCATAGATCGGCCGCCGCCTCGATACGGCGCATGGTCAGGACATTGACCGAATCCATCGCCTGCTCGAGTGTTGCCCGCGCCTTGACCTCGACGATAAGCACGACATCTCTACGCCTTGCGATCAGGTCGATCTCGCCAAGTTTTGTGCGGTAGCGTCGGCCAACAATGCGATAGCCTTTCAGCATCAGTGCCAGGGCAGCAAGACGTTCGGCGGAATGGCCGCGACGGTAGGCCTTATGGCGCTTGCCGGGTTCAGTCATTTCATGGCCAGTAGCCGCTGATAAAGCTCGCCCTTGGGCCGTCCGGTCATACGCGAGGCTTCGCCAGCGGCCCTGGAAGGAGACATTTCAAGGCTAAGTGCGCGCAACAGCGCATCGATATCGTCATCGCTGCGTGGCACGTGCTCGTCTTCCTGCGGAGGGCTGATCACCAGCACCACTTCGCCCCGGATCCGATCTTCGCCGTCAAATTCCTCCGCCAGTTTTTTGAGCGGAAGCGTAGTCACGGTCTCATAGGTCTTGGTCAGTTCGCGGCAGAGCGAAGCCTGCCGTTCGGGTCCGAACACTTCGACCATATCTGCCAGCGTTGTTGCCGCACGATTGGGGGATTCAAAGAAAACGAGCGCGGCGTCCAGAGACTTTAGCGATTCGAGTTTCGCGCGTCGCTGACCCTGTTTCGATGATAGAAAGCCGGCAAAGTAAAATGCATCCTTGAACAGGCCCGACGCCGTAAGCGCGGCCAGAACCGACGATGCGCCGGGGATCGGCACGACCCTTATGCCTGCAGCCTTGGCTTCCGGAACCAGACGTCCGCCTGGATCGGAGACCAGCGGCGTACCCGCATCTGAGATCAGCGCAACGCTTTTGCCCGCCAGCAGCGCTTCAATCAGCTTTGGACCGGCCATATCGGCATTGTGCTCGTGATAGGCATAGGGACGCCGCGAGATGCCGTAGCGCTCGAGCAAGACGCGGCTGACCCGTGTATCCTCGCAGGCGATAATATCCACCGCTGCAAGCGTCTCGATGCCGCGGATGGTCATGTCGCCGAGATTGCCGATCGGTGTCGCCACGATATAAAGCGCAGGCTCCAGCGGACGGGCGCGATATGAAGCGCTGCCAATCTGGTAGTTCCGCTCCCTAACATCGCCGTCAGACATCGTAATCCCTCATGCTGCGAGATCGGCGATGACCGCGTTGAGCACAATTGCGCCCTCTGGCGTTGTGCGAATACGGCTATTGCCGATATATTCGATAAGGCCCTGTTCGGCCAAGGAAACGACACGGCTCTCCTTGACGCTGTGTCCGGTCAGCCGTTCGTAACGTGCCAGATCGATACCTTCAACCAACCGCAAACCCATAAGCAGGAATTCATCGCCTTCCTGCTCGCCGGTCAGGAACTCTTCCTCAACCACGCCGTGACCAGCAGTCTCGACCCTTTCCACCCAGGTTTCTGGATGACGCTCGGTGATCGTCACGGCGCGCGTGCCGTTTTCGATGAAGCGGCCATGCGCTCCCGGGCCGACGCCGACATATTCGCCGTAGCGCCAATAGACGAGGTTATGCTGCGACTCCGCGCCCGGCGCGGCGTGATTGGAAATCTCATAGGCAGGCAAGCCATGCTGTGCCGTAACCTCTTGCGTCTCCTGATAAAGCGCCGCCGCATGATCGCCATCGGGCGTCACCAGCTTGCCGGCTTTCCAGAGATTGTAGAAAGGCGTGCCTTCCTCGATCGTCAGCTGGTACAGCGACAGATGATCGGCGGCATAGGAGATGGCTTTGGCAAGTTCGTCGCGCCATGCCGCAATCGTCTGGTCGGGGCGCGCGTAGATCAGGTCGAAGGAGAGCCGCGGAAAGATCTCACGCGCCAGTTTTATCGCGGACAGCGCTTCATCGACATTATGCATGCGGCCAAGCCGGCGCAGATCGGAATCGTTAAGTGCCTGCACGCCAAGCGAAACGCGGTTCACACCGGCAGCACGGTAGCCACGGAACCGATCCGCTTCGACGCTGGTCGGGTTGGCTTCCAGCGTGATCTCGATGTTATCCGGCACCTGCCAGTTGCGGGCAATTTCATTGAGAACAGACGCCACCGTTTCCGGCTGCATCAGCGATGGCGTGCCGCCGCCAAGAAAGATGCTTGATACAGTCCGCGCGCCGGTGCGTTCGCGCATCGTTGCCATTTCGCGCGCAAAAGCAGCGGCAAAGCGCGGCTGGTCCACAGCTTGATGCCGGACGTGGGAATTGAAGTCGCAATAGGGGCATTTGGCCATGCAGAACGGCCAATGGACATAGACACCGAAACCGGACTCGGCTTTGTCCAGGCCATGGTCGGGGTGATTCATCCGGCGTCCAGACAATCTTTGGCAAAATGTTGGAAGGCGCGGGCGCGATGCGACAGCGCCGTAGCATTGCCAGGCTTCCAGCCATGCTTTTGTTCTGCTGTCATTTCGCCAAAGGTCGCGTCGTAACCTAGCGGCTTGAAAACCGGATCGAAGCCGAAACCGGCGGTGCCGCGCGGCGGCCACACAAGTTCGCCTTCCACCTCGCCACGATAATAATTGGCTTCGCCATCCGGCCATGCAAGGCAAATGACCGAAACGAAACGGCCGCTGCGATCATGCGGAGCGCTCGCGCCCTTTTCCTGTAGCGCGGTCTCGACCTTTTGCATGCCATGGGCAAAGTCGCGCTTGCCATCGGGCAGTTCCGCCCAGTTGGCCGTGTAGACACCCGGTTTGCCGCCCAGCGCGTCGACGCAAAGGCCGGAATCATCGGAAAGTGCCACAAGACCGGTCGCCTTGGCTGCGGCAAACGCCTTGATATACGCATTTTCCTCGAAGGTCGCGCCCGTTTCGTCCGGTTCGGGCAGGCCCAGATCGCCGGCCGATACCACCTCAAAGCCGAATGGCCCAAGCAGGTCGATCATTTCCTTGATCTTGCCCTGGTTGTGACTGGCGACGAGCAGCTTGCCTTTTTCGAGTGTTCTCATTTCAGATTCCATAATTGCGGCTCCGCAAATTCAATCGAGTTTCCTGATGGATCGCGGAAATACAGCGAATGCGCGCCATTCGGCCAGTCAAATTCGCTTTCGATGGCAATGCCATGCGCCTCAAGATGGGATTTCCATCCGGCGATTTCATCCCGGGTTGCGCGAAAACACACATGACCCGGACCGGTGGCACCATGCGAGGGTATCGGCAAACCACCTTTCGGGCGTTCTTTCAACTTTTCCGCGTCAAACAGGATCAGCACGCCGGCACCGCAGCGGAAGAACACGGATTCGTCGCCCGCGCGCAGGATGCATTCAAGCCCGAGCACATCGCCGTAGAATCGTGCAGCCGCCTCGACATCGGACACATAAAGCGCTGTTTCCAGAATACCCGATGGCTGCATGGTTCTTGATCTCTAGCTGACGGCCATTTTCTGCAAGGAAACCAACCGGGTGATGCCGTTGCGGGCAAGGCCCATCAGCGACAGCAGTTCCTCTTCGGAGAAGGGTTCGCCTTCGGCGGTTCCCTGCACTTCGACGATACCACCCTTGCCGGTCATGACGAAATTGGCATCGGTCTGTGCGGTGGAGTCCTCGAGATAATCGAGATCGATCACAGGCGTGCCGTTGGAAATGCCGCAGGAAATGGCGGCGACATGATCCTTGAGGACTTTCTCAACCTTCAGCATCTGGCGCGTTTCCATCCAGCGCAGGCATTCATGCAAGGCGACCCAGCCGCCGGTAATCGCTGCGGTGCGCGTTCCGCCGTCCGCCTGGATGACATCGCAATCGACTGTGATCTGGACTTCGCCCAGCGCCTGCAGGTCGACAACCGCACGCAGCGAACGTGCGATCAGCCGCTGGATTTCCAGTGTGCGTCCGCCCTGCTTGCCGGAAGAGGCTTCGCGGCGCATGCGGTCGCCGGTCGAGCGTGGCAGCATGCCGTACTCCGCCGTCACCCAGCCCTTGCCGGTATTGCGCATCCAGCCCGGCACTTTTTCTTCAAGGCTGGCTGTACACAGCACATGGGTATCGCCGAATTTGACCAGGCACGAGCCCTCGGCATGTTTGGAAACGCCGCGCTCAAAGGAAATGGCGCGCATTTCGTCAGGGGCTCGCTTGGAGTGACGCATTGGTAGACCTCTTGTTGATGTGTTCTGGGCCTTTTAACTGTGATGCGGTGATGAAGCAAAGGCTTTGATGATTGCGTAGAGAATGCTTATATCGGGGATGTAGCAAACAAAAGCACGAGGCAGAATGAACAAGACTGTGGTTCCGGAAACATTGCAATCGCTTGACCAGCGATCGCGCGATATTTTCCGGCGGATTGTCGAAAGCTATCTTGGCGATGGCGAGCCGGTAGGTTCGCGCAATCTGTCGCGAATCCTGCCCGTGTCGCTATCGCCTGCAACAATCCGTAATGTGATGAGCGATCTCGAACATCTCGGCCTCGTCTATGCGCCGCATATTTCCGCCGGCCGCCTGCCGACACAGCTCGGCCTCCGCTTCTTCGTCGATGCCTTCATGGAAGTCGGTGACCTTTCCAAGTCCGAGCGTAATTCCATCGAGGCGCAGGTCAGGGCTGGCGAAACGCAATCGGCTGAAAACGTGCTGACGCAGGCGAGCCAGATCCTTTCCGGCATGTCACGCGGGGCAGGGCTCGTGCTCGCGGCCAAGGCGGAGGGCGCGCTCAAGCACATCGAGTTCGTCCGGCTCGAACCGACGAGAGCCCTCGCGGTGCTGGTCACCCAGAGCGGTGATGTCGAGAACCGCGTCATCGATCTGCCGGTCGGCGTCACGCCGTCGCAATTGATCGAAGCCTCGAATTTCCTCAACGCGCATATTCAAGGCCGTACCATCACCGAGGCGCGGCAGGAAATCGCCCGGCTGAAGGAAGAAACCCAGCAGGCGCTCGACGCCCTGTCGCAACATCTGGTCGAGCAGGGGCTTGCCATCTGGGGCGGCGATGGTGGCGGTCAGCCAGCGCGGCTGATCGTACGCGGGCGTGGCAATCTGCTCGAATCGGTGAGCGCGGAGGCGGATCTTGATCGTTTGCGCCATCTCTTCGATGATCTCGAGACCAAAGAGGGCACGCTGCAGCTGCTTGATCTGGCGGAAGCCGGGCCGGGCGTGCGCATTTTCATCGGCTCGGAGAACAAGCTGTTTTCGCTTTCCGGCTCATCGCTGGTCATTGCTCCCTACCGTGATTCCGAACAGCGGATCATCGGCGCGCTCGGCGTCATCGGTCCGACCCGGCTCAATTATGCGCGCATCGTGCCGATGGTGGATTACACGGCACAACTTGTATCGCGTCTGCTGCGTTAGTCATTTGCACTTGATTTTTATGGCCTAAACCTCGATATCCAGCGCAACTTACGATAATGAATGGACAGGATACATGGCTGAAGACAAGAAAAATCACGATGCACCCGATCTCGACCAGCGCGACCTGAAGAACCCGCGCGATCGCGATGCGCTGAAACGCGCTGCCGATGATTTTCTGAAATCACGCAAGGCCGAGGAATATGCCCTCGCCCAGGACGAGGAAGTCGAGGCAAATGCCAACAACTGGGCCGAACTCGATAGACTGCGCGCTGAGAACGGTGACCTGAAGGACCAGCTGCTGCGGCTAGCTGCTGATATGGAAAACCTGCGCAAGCGCACCGCCCGCGACGTACACGATGCGCGTGCCTATTCGGTGGCGAATTTTGCTCGCGACGTTCTTTCGGTTTCCGACAATCTGAAGCGTGCGCTGGAAGCAATTCCCGCCGATGCGCTGGCCAAAGGCGATGCAGGCTTCAAGACCCTCGCTGAAGGCGTCGAGATAACCGAGCGTTCGCTGATGTCGGCAATGGAACGCCACGGCGTCAAAAAGCTGGACCCGCTGGGCCAGAAATTCGATCCCAATTTTCACCAGGCGATGTTCGAAATTCCGAATGCCGATGTGCCGCACAACACGGTGCTGCAGGTCGCGCAGAGCGGTTTTGTCATTGGCGACCGCATGCTGCGGCCGGCGCTTGTCGGTGTGTCCAAGGGTGGTCCCAAGCAGACCGGCGCCGAAGGTCAGCCTGAACCTGGCCCGATCAATCCACAGGCGGAAAAAGACGCCTGATCCGATCCTTGGATCGATTTGAAGAGCCGCATTTCCTTCCCGGAATGTGGCTCTTTTCATTTTGCCTGGCCATGTTCTATCGTGAAATAAAATTGCGGCGCAGGGGGAATAGCCTATGACCATGATCCAGCTCTTCAACTATGCCGGAATATTCGTCTTTGCCGCGACAGGCGCTTTGGCGGCATCGCGGCGCCAGCTCGATATCATCGCCTTCATCTTCCTTGCGGCTGTCACCGGCATTGGCGGCGGTACCTTGCGCGATCTGATCCTTGGCGTGCCGGTATTCTGGGTCAAGGATCCGGGCAATCTTCTGGTCTGCGCCGCCGCCGCCATTCTCGTCTACTTCTCCGCCAATCTGCTTGAATCGCGCTACCGCGTGCTGCTTTGGCTCGATGCGCTCGGCCTTGCCGCTTATAGTGTTATCGGCGCGGCCAAAAGCCTGGCACTGGGTTTCGATTCGACGATTGCCGTTGTCACCGGCATCATGACCGCAACTTTCGGCGGCATCCTGCGCGATATTATTTCTGGAGAACCATCCGTACTCATGCGGCGCGAGATTTATGTGACCGCCGCTCTCGCTGGATCGGTTGTCTACATATTGCTGCACGGTCTCGCGGTCGGACCAGAGATTTCGGCCCTCGTCGCAGCGCTCACCGCCTTTATCGTAAGGGGCGGGGCGCTTTATTTCGGCTGGGCACTGCCGACCTACCACAAGCCCGGCCGGACACCCGAGGAGCTCAAGCGCGAGGGTTACATCAAATCAAAGTAGACCAGCTTGCTCGGCTGCGGCTTTCAGGTTCTGCTGGGGGCGCGGACCGATCTGCTGAATAACCAGACCTGCGGTCAGCGAACCGAGCTTGGCGCAATCCGTTAACGAGCGGCCGCTGGTATAGCCAAACAGGAAGCCGGCCGCATAAAGGTCACCTGCGCCGGTCGTGTCGACCAGTTCGGCAATCTCGATCGCCGGCACGGCAACCGTTTCATCCTTCGATACCACAACCGAGCCCTTTTCCGAGCGGGTAACCGCCGCAAGCTTGCAATCCTTGCGGATGAGTTCCAGGCCTTTCTCGAAATCATGGGTCTGGTAGAGCGATTTCAGTTCCGCTTCATTGGCAAAGACGATATCGACGGTGCCAGAGCGCATCAGTTCAAGGAACTCTTCCCGATATCGGTCGACGCAGAAAGGGTCCGACAGTGTCATCGACACTTCGCGCCTGTGTTCATGCGCAATCTTGGCGGAAAGGCGGATTGCTTCCTTGGCCCGTGGTGGATCCCAGAGATAGCCTTCGAAATAAATCACCTTGGCTTCGGAAACCTTGGAACTTTCCACATCTTCCGGTCCAAGCTCGACACAGGCGCCGAGATAGGTGTTCATAGAACGTTCGCCATCCGGGGTGACGAAGATCATCGAACGTGCAGTGGGTGGAGGCGAAGCAAGAACGCGCGTGTCGAAGGCAACACCCTGCGAACGAATGTCATGGGTGAAAACATGGCCAAGCTGATCGTCGGCTACCTTGCCGAAATAAGCGGCCCGACCGCCAAGGCTGGCGACGCCCGCCGCGGTATTGCCGGCACTTCCGCCAGAGGCTTCGATCGCTGGACCCATGCGCTCATAGAGAAACTCCGCACGATCGGCATCGATCAGGTTCATGGCGTTCTTGATGATGCCGTTCTTGATGATGAAATCGTCATCGGTGCGGGCAATGATATCGACAATGGCGTTGCCGATGCAAAGCACGTCAAAGCTGGACATGAAAACTCCGAGATTGGACTGTTCGGTACCTGTTGGCGGTTGTTTTGGCGCCTGTCCTAGCGCGTCGGCAGCCGGTTGACTACCCCTTCTTTGGTGTGTTGCCTTGTCTCACTGGTGAACTGCCCCTATGTCCGCACCCCGGAAACCTTGGAAAGCGACCCTAAATGATCGTTGAAAGCGCCCGCGCTGCGGCCAATCATCTGTTTCGCCCGGAGTTTCGTGTCGTCCTGTGGAAATCGCTCGGACTGACGGTTTTGATGCTCATTGGCATATGGTTCGGCCTGCGGGAACTTTTCGAGGCGCTAGCCTGGCCCTTTTTCGACCAGATGCTACCGGCCCTGCCCGCATGGGCTGGCTGGCTCGGCTTCATTGCCGGCCTTTTTGCCAGTATCGGCCTTGCTCTTGGACTGGCACTTCTCATAGCGCCCGTCACGGCGATCGTTGCAGGACTGTTCCTCGATGATGTGGCGGACGTGGTGGAAAGGGAGGACTATCCACTCGATCCGAAGGGACGGCCATTGCCCGCTGTCCGATCGCTGGTTCTGTCCGTGAAATTCCTTGGCGTTGTCATTCTCGGCAATATCGTCGCACTGCTGATGCTGCTGATCCCCGGTATCAACATCATCGCCTTCTTCGTCGTGAACGGCTATCTGCTCGGGCGCGAGTTCTTCGAATTCGCCGCCATGCGCTTTCGTCCGGAAATGGAGGCCAAGGCACTGCGTTCCAAACACGCGACGACAGTGTTCCTCGCCGGGCTGGTCATCGCCGCCTTCATGGCAATCCCTATCCTCAACCTTTTGACCCCGCTCTTTGCCGCCGCGATGATGGTGCACCTGCACAAGGCGGTCGCGCAATCCGAGCCGCCAGCCGCGGTGATCAGATAATTTGTGGCGGTAACGGCACCAGCGGCGCCGGTATTTCCGAGGTCTTTTCCGCTGCCTTGCAAATATCCGCGATGACGCAGGAAGGACATTCCGGTTTGCGCGCCTTGCAAATATAGCGGCCGTGCAGGATCAGCCAGTGGTGCGCGTGGTAGAGATATTCAGCCGGGATGACCTTCATCAGCCGCGCTTCTACCTCCCCGGGGGTTTTGCCCGGTGCAAGGCCGAGCCGGTTGCCAATACGGAAGATGTGGGTGTCCACTGCCATGGTCGATTGGCCGAACGCCATGTTAAGCACGACATTTGCCGTCTTGCGGCCAACGCCCGGCAGTTTGATCAGCTCGTCGCGGTTATCCGGAACCACGCTGCCATATTGCTTGATCAGCGCCTCGGACAAGGCGATGACATTCTTCGCCTTGTTGCGCCAGAGCCCGATGATGCGGATATAGTCGCCGATCCTGGCTTCACCCAGAGCCAGCATCTTTTCCGGCGTATCCGCCACTTTGAACAGAGCTCGCGTCGCCTTGTTGACACCAGCGTCGGTCGCCTGAGCCGAAAGCACCACGGCGACCAGCAGGGTGAAGGGATTGATATGTTCAAGCTCGCCCCTGGGCTCAGGGCGCTGGATCGAAAACCGCCGGAAGATTTCATGGATTTCCGCGGCCGTATAACGCGTGCCGGCAATTTTTCGCGTTTTTGCGGGCTTACCTTCGCTCATGCTTTGGTTTTCCGCAATTCCGGACGGAAAACCAGCTCCCACTTTTCCTGGAATTGCTTTGATCTGATCAATTTTACGCTTGGGATTTTCCATGCTCCCTCTATACTTAAAGCCCATGAGCCAAACAATGAACCCATTTGACGCTGCGGGGCCAAACGAGGAAGAAATTTTTCGCGCGCTTCTGGTGCCGCATCGTTCGCTGGGTCAAACGGGTTTTCTCATTCTGATGGGCACAATGGGCGTCAGCAGCTTCCTGACCGGCCTGTTCTTCCTGTCGCTCGGTGCCTGGCCGGTTTTCGGCTTTTTCGGTCTCGATGTTCTGCTCGTCTACATCGCTTTCAGGATGAATTATACCTCGGCAAAAGCGCATGAAGAGGTGAGCGTATCGCGCATTGCCTTGCAAATCCGCCAGGTTGCCCCCTCTGGCCGAGCCAAGCTGCATGAATTCAACCCGTTCTGGACGCGGTTCAGTGTCGCCCGTCATGCGGAAATCGGCATCACGTCGATGCTGGTCGAAGGACAGGGCAAGGCGGTGGCGATCGGCTCTTTTCTCAATCCCGACGATCGTGAAAGCTTCGCTTCGGCATTCCAGATGGCACTTGCTACGGCCAAGGCACGGTAATTGTCATTGCTGCAAGAATCGGGTGGCGACGAAGGGGGGAGAGTGGTCATATACCCTCAATAGAGAGGTAAAGCTCATGAAACCACATGCCATACTTCAGAAAGACGTCACCCCGACAGGCGACGATTACGCGATCGTCAGCCATATCATTGAACGTATCAGCAAGGACTATCGCGATCAGCCATCGCTTGAGACGCTCGCCCGCGATACCGGACTGTCGCCAACTGCGCTGCAAAAGCTCTTCACCCGCTGGGCCGGCCTCTCTCCCAAAGGCTTCCTGCAGGCGGTGACCATAGACCACGCACGGCGTCTGCTGGACGAGGGAATGCCGTTGCTCGAAACTGCTTATGAGACCGGCCTTTCAGGTCCAAGCCGGTTGCATGACTTGTTTGTCACGCACGAAGGCATGTCCCCAGGCGATTACAAGACCCGCGGCGCAGGCCTTACCATCCGCTACAGCTTTCTGATTTCGCCGTTCGGACAGGCGCTGGTGATGGTGACGGACCGCGGGCTGGCGGGCCTTGCCTTCGCCGATCCCGGCAAGGAGAGGGAAGCGCTGGCCGACATGTCGTCGCGCTGGCCCAATGCCACCTATGTCGAAGATCTTGCCGCAACCGCTCCCTATGCGGCCCGAATCTTCAATCCGGCAGAATGGCGCGCGGACAAGCCGCTCAAGGTCGTTACGATTGGTACGGATTTCCAGCTTCGTGTCTGGGAGGCCTTGCTGAAGATCCCGATGGGCAAATGCGTTGCCTACTCGGACATAGCGGCGGATATCGGCTCACCCAAAGCCTCGCGCGCCGTCGGTGCCGCCATCGGCGCCAATCCGGTCAGTTTCGTTGTGCCGTGCCATCGCGCGGTTGGCAAGTCTGGAGCGTTGACCGGCTACCACTGGGGCCTGACCCGCAAACGCGCCATCCTCGGCTGGGAAGCTGGTCAACTCGCCGCTGATGCGGGAGTCAGCAAGGCAGGCTGATCGGTTCAGCATCCATTCCAAAGCCCGGCAGCCTGCCGGGTTTTTTGCATTTGCAAGATGTTTAGGGCAAGCTCTTGACCTTCCAGTTACTGGAAAGATTATGTTTGGTGCACTATCTGGTTCATAACCGAAAGTTCGCATCATGAAACATGACCATCACGCCGCCCACCATAACCATGATCATTCCTGTTGCAGCGGGGAGAAGTCCGCAGAAGCCGTGGTCGTGCGCGATCCGGTATGCGGGATGACGGTGGACCCGGAGGCGGGCAAGCCGACGGCCGAACATGGCGGGCGGCTGTTTCATTTCTGCTCGTCTGGCTGTCAGAGCAAATTCACCAATGACCCCGTAGCCTATCTCGAGGCGATCGATCCTGTCTGCGGCATGAAAGTAGACCGGGCGAGCGCCAGACATTTCCTGCGCCATGAGGGCGAGAAGTACTATTTCTGCTCGGCAGGCTGCCTGGCCAAGTTTGAGAACGCGCCGCAGGATTATCTCGGCGACCGCCCTGCGCCCAAACCCATGCCCGCCGGGACGCAATATACCTGTCCGATGCATCCGGAAATCGTCAGGGACGGTCCCGGCTCCTGCCCGATCTGCGGCATGGCGCTGGAGCCGATGGGCATTCCGACCGGTGATGAAGGACCGAACCCCGAGCTTGTCGATTTCACCCGCCGTTTTTGGATCAGCGCTGTGTGTTCGGTTCCTCTGCTGCTGATTACCATGGGTCCGATGCTCGGCTTGCTGTTGCGTGCCTGGATTGGCGAGAGCTTGGCTACGTGGCTGGAATTCGTGCTGGCAACGCCAGTCGTCGTCTGGGCGGCCATTCCCTTCTTCGAGCGGGCTTGGGCGTCCTTCGTCAATCGAAGCCCCAACATGTGGACGCTGATCGCCATCGGCGTCGGCGCCGCCTACGCTTTCAGTGTGGTCGCAACGTTCCTGCCTGATATTTTCCCGCATTCCTTCCGCATGCATGGTGGCTCGGTGCCAGTTTATTTCGAAGCAGCGGCGGTGATCGTAACGCTTGTCTTCCTTGGCCAGATATTGGAGCTCAAGGCGCGTGAACGCACCGGCTCCGCCATCCGCGCCCTTTTGGATCTTGCGCCCAAGACAGCCCGCCGTGTTGCCGCAGACGGTACCGAAACGGATGTGCCGCTCGATGAGGTGGTTACCGGAGACCGGCTGCGTGTGCGCCCCGGGGAAAGCGTGCCAGTGGACGGTATCGTGCTTGAGGGCCATTCCTCCATCGACGAATCCATGCTTACCGGGGAGGCGCTGCCGGTCGAAAAGACCGAAAATGACATCGTGACCGGCGGCACACTCAACCGCAACGGCACGCTGTTGATGAAAGCGGAAAAGGTCGGCGCTGATACGGTGCTGTCGCAGATCGTCGGCATGGTCGCCTCGGCCCAGCGTTCGCGCGCGCCGATCCAGGGCCTGGCTGATCGCGTCGCCGCCTGGTTCGTTCCGACCGTGGTGCTGGTTGCGATCGTCGCCTTCATCGTCTGGTCGCTGATCGGACCAGAACCAAGCATGATCTATGGCCTCGTCGCGGCCGTTTCCGTGCTGATCATCGCCTGTCCCTGTGCACTCGGCCTTGCAACGCCGATGTCGATCATGACGGCCACGGGGCGCGGAGCGCAAGCGGGCGTCCTGATCAAGGATGCGGAAGCTCTTGAACGTTTTGCTGCCGTCGATACGTTGATCGTCGACAAGACCGGGACGCTGACAGAAGGTAAGCCAAAACTTACTGATCTTGTGGCGCAACCGGGCTTCGCTGAAGACGAATTGCTGACGCTCGCTGCAAGCCTTGAGAAGGGCTCCGAACACCCGCTGGCCGAAGCGATTGTCGAGGGGGCAAAGGCGCGCAATCTCACCTTGCCGGATGCAACCGGTTTCGGAGCAGTTACCGGCAAGGGCGTATCAGGAACGGTCAGGGATAAGTCTGTGGCACTCGGCAACAAAGCGATGATGCAGGATATCGGTGCTGACGTTTCACAATTGGTCGAGCAAGCCGACCAATTGCGTGCACTGGGCAAGAGCGCGCTCTTCATCGCAGTGGATGGCAGGGCGGCAGGGATCGTAGCGGTTGCCGACCCTGTCAAGGCGACGACTGTCGAGGCGATCCGCTTGCTGCACAAGGCGGGGCTGAAGATCATCATGGCAACCGGCGACAATGCCGTGACGGCGTACGCGGTTGCGCGCACGCTCGGTATCGATGAGGTGCGCGCCGACTTGGCTCCTGAGGGCAAGAAGCAGCTCATCGATGAGCTGCGGGCCAAAGGCGCGAAGGTCGCCATGGCCGGTGACGGCGTCAATGATGCGCCTGCACTCGCCGCAGCCGATGTAGGCATCGCTATGGGTACCGGCGCCGACGTGGCTATGCAGAGCGCCGGGATAACGCTGGTCAAGGGTGATCTCAACGGCATCGTCCGTGCCCGCCATCTTGCCGACGCCACGATCCGCAATATCAAACAGAACCTGTTCTTCGCCTTCGTCTATAATGTGCTCGGTGTGCCGGTGGCGGCAGGCGTGCTGTATCCGATATTCGGTCTATTGCTTTCGCCAATGCTGGCTGCGGCGGCCATGAGCCTTTCGTCCGTGTCGGTCATCGCCAATGCACTCAGACTGCGAACGGTCAAATTGTGAGGTTCCGATGAATATCGGTAACGCGTCCGACAAATCAGGATTGCCTGCCAAGACGATCCGCTATTATGAGGATATCGGGCTCTTGAAGCCCGATCGGGCGGAAAATGGCTATCGCGATTATTCCATGCCGGACGTGCATAAGCTGCGCTTCCTGCAGCGCTCGCGCGGGCTGGGTTTCTCGGTGGAGGAATGCCGCCAGCTGCTGGCGCTTTATGAGGACAAGGAGCGGGCGAGTGCCGACGTCAAGTCTATCGCACAGTCAAAGCTTCAGGAAATCGCGCGTAAGATCATCGAACTGCGCGAATTGCAACACACGCTGAAACATCTGGTTGCCCATTGCCATGGCGACCAGCGGCCAGACTGCCCGATCCTCGAAACCATCTCGGGCGAGAACTAGCTGAGCGTCGACACCACATCGGCGGAAATGCGCAGTTCGCGCAACGGCCGAACGACGGCTGTCGTTTCGTCATAAATCGGGTGCGCTTTATAAGCGGCCAGTGCCGCGGCATCCTTGAATTCGCCATAGACGACCACGTCGATCTCGCCGGAAATCGGATCGGTCTTGGTATTCTGTATCACTTCGAAAACGGTCGAGTGAGGAATTTCGCCAAGGCGTTTCAGGCCTTTGACGATTGTCTCGACGTCTTCCTTGTTACGGGCGCTGAAGAATACAATATGGCGGATCACGTTCTTGCTTCCTGCTGCATTTGACTGCGCCGGACTTTTCATATTCCGCCCCCATCAGTCAATAGATGCGCTGTCGCAGCCTCGCTTCCTGAAGGTAGCGGGGCACAACACTTACCCAGACAGATAAAATCACTCAGCCGCCACCTTTGCCATGGGATTGTTTGGATGCGTGGTCCAGTTGGCATAGTCCGGCTGAATCGGCATTTTAGTGCGCGGATCGACGCCTGAGACCATCGGCACCATGCTGATGCAATTGTCGACGGGGCAGACACTGACGCAGAGGTTGCAGCCGACGCATTCCTCATCGATGACCTCGAAATGGCGCGCTCCATCGACCATCGATGTAATCGCCTGATGGGATGTGTCCTCGCAGACGATGTGGCACCGGCCGCATTTGATGCAAAGCTCCTGATCGATCTCAGCCTTGGTGATGTAGTTCAGGTTGAGGTATTGCCAGTCGGTGACATTCGGTACGGCGAGACCCTGGAAATCGTCGATTGTGCGGAACCCGCGCGAATCCATCCAGTCGGAAAGGCCAGAGATCATTTCCTGGACGATCTTGAAACCATAGGTCATCGCTGCGGTGCAGACCTGCACATTACCGCAACCGAGTGCGATGAATTCCGCTGCGTCGCGCCATGTGGTAATACCGCCGATGCCTGAGATCGGCAGGCCGCGCGTCTCGGCATCGCGGGCGATTTCCGCTACCATGTTCAGCGCGATCGGCTTTACGGCCGGGCCGCAATAACCGCCATGCGAGCCGCGTCCGTCAATCGTCGGATTCGGTGCGAAATTATCGAGATCAACTGAAACAATAGAGTTGATGGTGTTGATGAGCGAGACGGCATCGGTCCCGCCGGATTTCGCCGCCCGTGCGGGCTTGCGGATATCCGTGATGTTCGGGGTCAACTTGGTGATGACAGGCATGCGGGTATATTGCTTGCACCAGCGCACCACCATTTCGATATATTCCGGCACCTGGCCGACGGCAGCGCCCATACCGCGCTCGGACATGCCGTGCGGGCAGCCGAAATTCAACTCGATACCATCAGAACCGGTGGCCTCGACCAGCGGCAGGATGGCCTTCCAGGCTTCCTCCTCGCAGGGCACCATGATCGAAGCGATCAGGGCACGATCCGGCCATTTCTTCTTCACCTCGGTCATTTCCCGCAGGTTCACTTCGAGCGGACGGTCGGTGATGAGCTCGATATTATTGAAGCCGAGCAGGCGCCGATCGGGCCCGTGGATAGCACCGTAGCGCGGTCCGTTGACATTGACGACGGGCGGGCCTTCTTCGCCAAGGGTTTTCCAGACAACGCCGCCCCAGCCTGCCTTGAAGGCGCGCTCGACATTATAGGCCTTGTCCGTCGGTGGCGCCGAGGCCAGCCAAAAAGGGTTGGGAGATTTGATGCCGAGGAAATTCGTTGAAAGATCAGCCATGGCAGTTTCCTTTAGCCGACTAAATGGCTCGGATGATTGGATTTCTGTTCCGGAACCGATGGACCGTCTGAGCTTGTCGTCATCACGGCCTCGACAAAGCCGCTGACCTTTTCCGGTTGTTGCATCAGCGTGCGGTGGATCGATTCGGCGGCAATCTTGCCATCCTGCACCGCTGCAACTGTCAGGTCCTCGCCACCTGCGATACAATCGCCACCGGCCCAGATGCCCGGAATCGAGGTTCGGCCTTCATCGTCAACGCTGATGCGGCCCCTGGAGAGTGCGATACCTGCTTCGGTCAGCACGGCTTCGGCCGGTGTCTGGCCGATCGCCTTGAACACCTGGTCGCTGGCGAGCGTGATGCTCTCGCCCGAAACGCCAAGACGCCCATCGGTCATGACCGTGTAGTCCAGCGTGATACCGCAAACCTCGCCATGCTCGTTGCGGGTCAGGGCACGCGGCTGGAGCCAATGCCGGATGATCACGCCGTTTTTCAGCGCCAATTCCTGTTCGAAATCGCTGGCATTCATGTTTTCCGGGCCACGGCGATAGGCAATAATGACATTTTCAGCGCCGAGCAGTTTCGTCTGCACAGCGACATCGATCGCGGTCATACCGCCGCCAATGACGACGACATCGCGGCCGACGGCAATCTCCGAAAGATCATCGCTCTGGCGAAGGACCGAGATAAAATCGACCGCATCAATGCAACCGGCAGCGTCTTCGCCCTCGAGGCCGAGTTCATTGACGCCCGGCAGACCCATGCCGAGGAAAACCGCATCGAAACCTGCCTTCAGTGCGTCGAGGCTGATATCGCGGCCGAGCGCCTTGTCGTTCTGAACAGTGATGCCGCCGATCTCGAGAATGAAATCGAGTTCCTTCTGGGCGAAATCGTCGACGCTCTTATAGGCGGCGATGCCATATTCGTTAAGGCCGCCAGCTTTTGGACGCGCCTCGAAAACCGTCACATCATGGCCATGCATGGCCAGGCGATGCGCGGAAGACAGACCAGCTGGACCGGCGCCGACGACGGCAATCGACTTGCCCGTAGGCTCGGCGCGTTTGAAGGGATGCTGGCCATTCGCCATCAGATGGTCGGTGGCATAACGCTGCAAAAGGCCGATCTTGACCGGCTTGCCTTCAGCGACCTCGCGCACACAAGCCTGCTCGCAAAGAGTTTCAGTCGGGCAGACGCGCGCGCACATGCCGCCAAGAATGTTCTCGGAAAGGATGGTCTTGGCCGAACCGGTGGGATTGTCCGCGTTGATCTCACGAATGAACAGCGGAATGTCGATACCCGTCGGGCAGGCATTCATGCACGGCGCGTCGTAGCAGAAATAACACCGGTCCGATTCGACAAAGGCTTCGTGCCGGGTAAGCGGCGGGTGAAGATCAGCAAACACTTCCGCGTAGGCGCCCGACGCAAGCCGGCCAGCCTTGACGTCACGGATTCCAGAATCCATCGATCCCATGAAATCTCATCTCCTCGTTTTGACAGCGTCCGGTTCCCTTGGTTCGCAGTCTTGTCGATGGCCGGTTCGACCGGCGTCTTTCACGGAAGAATGGCAGATTTTCACGGAAGGTCAAATTTTTTATCAAACGGTCAAGAAAAAATGGCCCGGAGATATCGGGCCCATATTTTCATTTGTTTGGTAGAGCGGGCGTGATCGTATCGGACTGGCGTCTCAACGTGATGCCGCTGATGTTTGCACGGTTGAGGATTTCCTTCCCGCCATCGCCATTGAGGTCCGCATTGGTGGAGAGATAGGACATATTATAGTAATCACTGATCTTCAGTTTGTATTTCGTGCCTCCAGTTAGGCCTACATGAATTGGGGTGGATTCGCCCCAATCGTTCCAATTGGTCCGTTGCGGCATTACTAGCACGCTTGTTGCGATCAACGACGTCCCGGTGGCCACATCGACCTTCTTGACAGCGGCTGTTACGCCCGTTTCAATGCTATTTCCACCGCCGGTGTTGCCGCCAAAGCCATTACCGTACCTCAACAAAATATCGTAATCGCCGGTTGCCGGCGCATCAATCTCGAACGTCAGTTCGTCGCCGGGCACACCCCAATCCGACCACGAATCGCGGCCATGGTCGAATCTACGTTGCGTTTGGGAACCTTCACCGCGTTTTTCCAAGTTCCCCTTGTCAGCGGGCACCAATTTGAGCCTGTCACCAAACGTATCGTTGTCTTTGTCCTCACCCCAATAACATGCCGGACTCGTACGCTGCGACACGTTCTTCAATCCCTCTGTATATTGCCGTTCCAGCGAATAGCACAATGCCTGATCGGAAGTGGTATTGCTGTCTGTCCATTTGTTATCTGCGCCGTTGACGCCCGTCTTAACACTCTTGCCATTGCGATAAACGTTTATGGTGGTTTTGTCCGGATTGTCATCTTTCCAAGCCATGCTGACCTCACCCTTATCCATTCTTAAGGACCAGGTGGGCGGCAGATCGAGATCGACCGGCGGCGGACCGTACAAATCGTTCTCGGCACTAGCCACTTGGGCTAATCCGACTTCAGCAACGTTATTGATGAGGCCGATCTCAAAGACATTGGTGGTCCCGCCGCTCTTCAGTTCCGATGCGGGCGTGTACTTTTTCAGATCGATCTGGGCGCCGTTGAGCGATGCGGTATTCGCCGTATAGTATCCATTCTTATTCAGACCCTCATCGGGCAAATTCACTTTGGCCGAGGTCAACTGCATAGGCGGTATCGCGGGTCCACACATAGGTCCAGGAATCTCCGGTCTGGAAACAGCCCACAGTGCCGCCACAAGGTATGGCAGCGCCCTGCTTATACTTGCCATCACTGATCGATGTCTTGGTCAGATCCCTCGATTCCTGGACCGCCATGGCAAAAAGCCCATCAAACATTTGACTGCCGGTGCGGATTGTTGGTGCGTCGGCCAGTTCTTTGATTTCCAGCTGTTTGCTTTTGCCGGACTTCCGCTGTTCCTGAGTGGTCGTTAGTTGGTAGTTGCGCAGAACAGACACTGAATCGGCAGTCGTGATCTTCGCTTCATTACCGTTCCAGGTGAGGCTTTTCATGCCGTCATCCCGATTGACACGATCAGTAGCGGGGGGAACCCTGATGTCGATGCATTCGCCGTCAACGAGAATGCCCCTCTCGCACTTGATGACTACAGCGCGGGTTGCGACGCATTGGCTGCCATCTAGGGTGCTGCCGGTCGGGCATTCCCCGGGAACCACATTCCGCGTCACCACGCATTCGCCGCCAACGAGGAGGCTGCCGGCAGGGCATTCCTTGGTAGTGACAGTTGGCGTGATGACGCATTTGCCATCGACGAGAGTGCCTGTCTGGCACTCAGCAAATGTTCCTGATGTATCGCCAGTATCCGCTGTGTTGTCTGATCCGTTACAGCCGGCCAGCAGGAGACAGCCCAGTAATGCGGCCAACAGCGTTCGATACGAAGCCATGAAATTCCTCCCAAGTATAAATAAAAAATGCTGTTCTCTAAAAAGTCGTTCGCGTGCATCAATCATCGACCGATGACTCACCTGATTATTCTGGCGATATCACGCGATTGTACAAAATGTGGCGGGGTTCCTCCCAAGGCAACCTCAGGATTTTGGCTAACAGGTCCGACGGAACGTCGTCAATAATACGAAAGTCTACGAGACCTGGGAATCAAGAGGATTGAGTCAATCTATTGCAACCTGATAGCCGAAAAATCCCGGATGGTTGCTATTCAGCCGCCAGCGGCGGCTGGGAAACAACTTCGAGCAACTCGCGATTGAGCCGTGCTTCTTCCTCGGCCTTCGGCTTGGAGAAGCCCGCCAGCAACAGATAGGCGACGGGCGTCAGGAAGAGGGTCGAGGCGGTTGCCATACCGAGACCGCCGACGATGACCCAGCCAAGCGCGATACGCGCCTCGGCACCCGCGCCGCTGGCAAGCACGAGGGGAACACCGCCAAGGATGGCGCATAGCATGGTCATCACGACCGGGCGCAGACGGATATTCGATGCTTCTTCGATGGCCTGGCGTACACTCCTGCCCTGATCACGCAGATGGTTGGCAAACTCGACGATGAGAATGCCGTTCTTCGCCATGATGCCGACAAGCAGCACCAGCCCGATCTGGCTGTAGACGTTCATGCTGGTGCCTGTCATGAGCATGGCAAATACCGCGCAGGCAAGGCCAAGAGGGACCGTGGCCATGACGATGATCGCGCTGATGAAGCTTTCAAATTGGGCTGCCAGAACCAGCAGGATAATCAGGATGGCGAAGCCAAATGTGGTGACCATGCTGGATGAGTTTTCGCCCAGTGTCGCGGCTTCGGCCAGCGGAATGATGCGATAGCCGGTGGGCAGCAGCGGCGCGGCGACCTCCTGTACATCCTTGTAGGCGTCACCGAGCGCAAAATCCGGCCTGAGACCCGAAGTGATGGCGACCGAACGCATCTGCTGTTCGCGCGTCAGCGCGGGTGGAACGGCAACCTCTGTGAGTCTGGCGATAGTCGACATCGGCACGAACCGGCCGTCGCCAGTGCGCAGGAAAACGTTCTCCAGATCAGTCGGATCATTGATCGGAGTTGTGGTCGATACGAGTTTCACATCGAAGGAACGATCTTCGATATAGACCGAACCGACCTTGTAGCCGTCGAGCACCGATTGCAGCGCTTCGGCGAGACCGGTGATGTTGATATTGAGATCCGAAGCGCGCTCGCGGTCGATCGACACGGCCAGTTGCGGCTGGGTCGGCTCATTGGTCAGACGCGGGCGGTCGAAGCGGCTGTCTTTTTCAAGCTCGGCCACGATCTTGGCAGCGGTCGTGCCAAGCTCGGCATAGCTGGTGCCAACGACGGCGAATTGCAGGCCATTACCCGCGCCGCGGATGCCCAGAGAATTCGGCTGCGCGGCAAAAACCTGGATGCCGGGAATGTTGCGGACGCGTTTTGAGATGTCGGCGAGAATCGCCTGCTGGCTCCTTGTCCGTTCCTTCCATTTGGCGAGACTGAGCACCATGAAGCCACGGTTGGTATTGCCATTCTGACCGGCGATCGAAAACGTATTCTGGATTTCGCCGGCATCACGCAAAGGCTGGATCAAGGTTTCGATCTGGCGCATCTCGTCACTGAGATATTCGAGGCTCACGCCCTGCGGTGCGGTAATACGCAGGAAAGCTGAAGCGCGATCCTCAGACGGTGTCAGCTCCTGCTTGAGCAGGGAAAAGGCGCCAAACGCCGTGCCGGCAAACAGCAACGAGATCAGAACCACGATCCACGGGCCGGCAAGGCAGGCGTGCAGCAGACGTTTGTAGAGCCCGCCGAACCAGCTGCCGACACGAGCCACCCGTCCCGGTGTGTGGGTAACATCCTGATGCCTGGCTTCGCTCGCACTGAGCAGACGCGATGCCAGCATCGGACACAGCGTCAGCGCCACCACTGCGGACAGAAGCACGCAAATTGCCAGAACGAAACCAAACTCGCGGAAGAGTCCCCCGGTCTGGCCGGGCAGGAAGGAGAGTGGCACGAAGACGGCGGCAAGCGTCACCGTCGTCGCAATGACCGCGAAGAACACCTCCTGCGTGCCGAGAACCGCTGCAGCGCGCGGGCCCATGCCCTGATTGCGGCGGCGCACGATGTTTTCCAGCACCACGATCGCGTCGTCGACGACCAGACCGGTCGCCAGCACCAGAGCGAGCAACGTCAGTATGTTGATGGAGAAACCGGCAAGATAAATGGCGGAGAGGGTGCCGATCAGGGCGACCGGCAGGCTGACAGCCGGAATAAGGGTTGCGCGAATGTCCCAGAGAAAGAGATAGATGATCAGAATGATGATGATGATAGACACGCCGAGTGCTACTTCGACCTCATGCACGGCACCGGTGACGAAGTCGGCATCGTCGCTGGTCACGCGGATATCGACGCCTTCGGGCAGGGTTTTCTGCAATTGCGCGACCGCCGCGCGAACGCCTGTCGAAATATCGAGTGTATTGGACTGTGCCTGCCTGATGATGCCAAGGCCGATGCCGGTCTTGCCATTAGCACGCAAGATCGATGTGCCGATATCGGGGCCCATCGTCACGGTGGCCACATCGCGGATCTTGGTCTGGCCCTTGATAATGATGTTCTCAAAATCTTCCGGCGTCGCCACCGGAGCCGTGGCACGGACGATGATGCTTTGATCATTGCTGTTGAGCTGGCCGGCAGGCGTATCGAAGGCCATCGTCGTCAGCGCGTTGCGAATGTCCGCGATGTTCATACCGAGGCTGGCGACCTTGCCCTGATTGATGTCGATACGGAATATTTTGCTGCGGTTGCCATTAATCTGCACATCGGCGACACCCGGAACCGAGGCGAGCACGTCCTCGATCTGGTCCTCTACGAGCACTGTCATATCCTCGACCGCCATCGTGTCCGAGGTGACGGCGAGGCGCATGACCGCATCGGAATTGGCATCGGCCTTGACGATCTGCGGCGGATCCGCATCGTCCGGCAGAGTGTTGGTAATGCGGCTGATGGCATCGCGCATGTCGGCGGCGGCAACGTTCAGATCGACGCCATCATTGAATTCGACGGTGACGCGGCTGTTACCGAACGAAGAACTGGAAGATATGGATTTGACGCCCGAAACGCGGGACACAGCGCCTTCGATGGCGGAGGTCAACTCACGGTCCACCGTCTCCGCAGCAGCCGATTCAAAAACAGTCGAGACCGTAACCACCGGGCGATCGACATCAGGCAACTCGCGGACATCAACGCCGTACCAGGCGGCAAGCCCCGCGACGACGATCAGGGCATTGAGCACCAACGCCATGACAGGACGGCGAATGAAGAGCGCGGTAAAACTGGAATCGTTCTGTCCGGTTGACGTGCTCACCGCTTGATCTCAGCCCTGTTCGCCGACGGAGGCAGTTGGCCTCGCGCCGGTATTGACCTGGGGAGCCGGCTGGCCTTGAATCTGGACAAGACCATCCTGACGGACCGACTGCACACCTTCGGCGACAATTTGATCGCCGGGCTTTATGTCGGCATCGACCAGTACATAGGTAGTGTTGCGCTGGACAACGCGCACTGGAACACGTGTCGCCTTGTTATCGGTAATCTTCCAGACATAGGCGCCATCCGTGCCCCACTGAACCGCGAGGGGATCGACAGTCGGGTAGGTGTCGCCAGGAAAGCCGACCGACATCTGGAACGCCATGCCTTCGCGCAAGGCATCGTTTGGATTGGTGATTTTCGCCTGAACATGCAACGTACGGCTCGTCGGATCGACACGGTTATCGATGGCGCTGATTGCGCCCTTGAATGTTTCCCCCGGACGGGCGATCGATGTCGCTGTTACCGGCAGATCGATGGCGATAGATGGTGCAAAACGTTCCGGCACCCAGAAATCGACCAGCAGGTCGGAGCGGTCATCGATCATTGCGACCGTGGTCGATATCGTGATGTAATTACCCGCATTGATTGGCAGGATGCCGACAATGCCACTGATCGGCGCCTTGATGGCACGGCGGTCCAGTGCGAGTTCCGCCTCACGAACATTAAGAGCGGCATTATCGACTGCCAGTTCAGCTTCGGAAAGCTGAACAGCGGATACCGTGTTGCTCGAGCGCAGGCTTTCCGCGCGCTTGAGCTTGGTCTGCGCGTCCCTCAGTGCTATCCGCGCTTTGTCGACGAGGATGCTTTCGGCTTCTGAATCAAGACGGGCAATCACATCGCCGCCTTTTACTTTGGTCCCTGATGTGACGAGAATCTCGGTCAGGCGCCCGGCTGTAAACGGGGTGACAGCAACGGAACTTTTGGCTTTGCCGGTGCCGATTGCCGACAATTTGTCGTTGATCTTCGCTTCAGCCGCAGTACGGACGACGACAAGCGGCAAAGCCTGTCCACCGCGACGCTGTCCCTGACCACCCGCGGGCTCGGTCGCCGCCGTCGAGTTGCGATCAATGCCAGCCTTCGAGCCTGGAAAGAAATACAGCCAGCCAGCCCCAGCAACAGCCAGAATCAGCACGGCAAAAATCAGTTGCTTCCAAAGCCGCATATATCACTCCAAAAGGCCGGTCCCGCATAAAGCAGAGCCAGCACCAAAACGATCATATCCCAACGCACTGGTCAGCGCGAACGGTTGTTTGTCATGCAGAATAAGGGGGTTTTACCTAACCGTTAATGACAATTCCGTTATGTTACAAATATTTAATGGAGAAAGGCCGGCCAGCCGGTCGCTGAAATTGGCCGGATTTGCTCGTCTCTCCTTGAAGGCCCGGTTCTGGCGTGCAACATGACGGGCGGGAAATTCGCAAGGAAAGCAGTCAATGGCGACGAAGACCGATATTGCAAGGCGCGTGTTCAACCACACGTTCAAGCTCGATCCGATCGTACGCAGCCTGCTTGACACGGATTTCTACAAGCTGCTGATGCTGCAGATGATCTGGGGAGTGTATCCGGAAGTGGATGCGACATTCACCTTGATCAACCGCACCACCAGGGTACGGCTAGCCGAGGAGATCGACGAACAGGAACTGCGGGAGCAGCTTGATCATGCGCGGACGATACGCTTTTCCAAGAAGGAAATGATCTGGCTCGGCGGTAACACCTTCTATGGCAAGCGGCAGATTTTCGAACCGGATTTTCTCGAGTGGCTGTCGAATTTCCAGCTGCCGGAGTATGAGCTGACGACGCGGGACGGACAGTACGAACTGAACTTCTACGGACCCTGGATGTACACGACGATGTGGGAG
Source organism: Phyllobacterium sp. LjRoot231 (assembly GCF_964253365.1). Taxonomy (NCBI): domain Bacteria; kingdom Pseudomonadati; phylum Pseudomonadota; class Alphaproteobacteria; order Hyphomicrobiales; family Phyllobacteriaceae; genus Phyllobacterium; species Phyllobacterium sp. LjRoot231. The sequence continues at coordinate 541,167 of NZ_CAXUQT020000001.1, read as the reverse complement.
ATCCCGGCGCTGACCATCATCAACGAGCTGCGTTCGCGTGCTGCCATGAAGAAGTTGGGACGTTTCGAGCTCGACGTTCTTTATGCCCGCGCCAAGGCCAAGATGTGGTCAAAGGTGGAGCGGCTGCGCGCGCTCCCCGACATTAAAATTTCCGATTTTGGCACGCGCCGCCGACATTCCTTCCTTTGGCAACGCTGGTGCGTCGAAGCCTTGAAAGAAGGTATCGGCGAAGCCTTTACCGGCACGAGCAACGTGCTGATGGCGATGGACAATGATCTGGAAGCGCTTGGCACCAACGCACACGAACTGCCTATGGTACTGGCTGCGCTGAGTACCACCGAAACGGAGCTGCTGAAATCTCCCTATAAAGTCCTGCAGGACTGGAACCGCTACTATGGCGGCAACCTGCTGATTGTCTTGCCGGATGCGTTCGGGACTGCCGCTTTCCTGCGCGATGCTCCGGGCTGGGTAGCCGACTGGACGGGATTCCGCCCGGACAGTGCGCCGCCGATTGAGGGCGGTGAGAAAATCCTCGCCTGGTGGCGGTCGAAGGGGAAGGACCCACGCGAAAAGCTGCTGGTGTTTTCCGACGGACTTGATGTCGATACGATTGAGGATACTTACCGTCACTTCGACGGCAGGGTGCGTATGAGTTTTGGTTGGGGAACCAATCTCACCAATGATTTCGAGGACTGCGCGCCGCGCTTTAACGACCAGTTGAACGCAATTTCACTGGTCTGCAAAGTCAGCGATGCCAATGGCCGTCCCGCGGTCAAGCTTTCGGATAACCCGAAGAAGGCAACTGGCGATCCGGCGGAAATCAAACGTTATCTGGAAGTGTTCGGCGCAGAAGACCGCGTGGAACAAGCCGTGAAAGTCTAACGCACGCGCAGTCCACGGTGGCCGCCCAGTATCAGGCCGACATACGCAACATGATTTCGGCGTTCAAAAGGATACGCTGGTCGGCGGGAATCTCGATCTTCGATTCATCGTTTTCGCCGAGCTTGTCGAACAACAACTTAATCGCCAATCTTCCGATCTCGTTGTAGTTCTGCGCGACCGTCGTCAGTGGCGGGCACATATAACGCGACAATGGCTGGTCGTCATGACCGGCGACGCGCAGGTCACAATCCTCGCCGCGGCCGACCTTTAGGCCTGCCTGGTAGGCGGCAGCCACTACGCCAAAAGCGATACGGTCGGTGGCGCAGAGCACGGTCTTCGTCGGGAAACCGCCTTCCCTGAGGATGCGAACCGTCGCATCGAAGGCAAATTTTTCGAACTCCCAGGTCAAACTCGGATCGATCTTGACGAAACGGGGTTCGAGATTCAGGTTCTTCATCGCCTCGCTATAGGCGTCGCGCCGCTCATATGCGTTGCTGTTGACCGGAGACATGCCGAAATAGCACGGCTGATCACCGGAACGGGTCAGATAGTCTACAATCAGTTTGAAACTTTGCCGGTTGTCGGTGCCGACGAAAGGCGACGTCGCATCGAGCGGTGAATCGACATAGATCAGCGGTATGGATTCGCCGAGCTTGGCCAGCTTGTCGTGATGCGACTTTACCCCGAGCGGCCCGATGATGGCGCCCGCGACGTTCATGGACTTGAACGTCTCGATGGCACGTTCTTCAAGCTCCGGCTTGCCGTCGGAACTCAGGACGAAAGCCAGATAACCAGTCTGTTCGGCGATGCCTTCGATGCGCCGCGTCAGCGCCATGTAGAACGGATCGGTCGAATTCGGAACAATGATACCAAGGATATTGGTGCGGCGGCGATTGAGATTGACGGCGAATATGTTCGGCCGGAAGCCGGACTGCTTGATGGCCGCTTCGATGATTTCCCGGGTCTTCTTGCGCACCGAATTGGGATCGTTGAAATATTTGGACACTGTGGGGCGCGACAGTCCTACAAATGCGGAGAAGTCTTCCATTGTCTTGATCGGCTGATTCACCGCATGCATTCCTTTTTACGATCCTCGGGCATTTCATAAAGCCGTGTGCCGGCGAAGAAATTGCGAAGGACATCTGCAATCATTGCTGAAAATTACGCCGACGCAATACATCTCATGATTGATGCGGGCCACTCTTAATGGTTGAAAATTTACAGAATGAATGACATGCGTCAAGATTTTATTTAATCCGCATCAATTAGATAGAGCTATTTTGACAGAATTGGCGTGTGCAAGGTTGTCGCACCCATAAGTTGACTTATTCATGGATTTAAATTTTACGTGCGGAAACTTGTGCCAAGCTGACTTTGACAGAAGCGACGAATTTGCATTGCGTTCATACTCAAGTAGCATGTGGCCTCTGATAGCAACCATCGAGCAGCAGTAATGGGGGTGCAATGGAGGGCGGCGGTATTCCGAATCCGGAGATATTCACCCATGTCCGCGTGATTATCGGCATCGTCCTCGGTCTCAGCGTCTCGCGGCTCTTGACCGGCATTGCCCGTATTATCCAGCATCCGCAGCGCAAGAACATCTATGCGGTGCACCTTGGCTGGGTGTTGTTCGCCTTCCTCACTGTCGTGCATTTCTGGTGGTTCGAGTTCTATCTGCATGCGCTGGTCTTGTGGAAATTCGAGGCCTATCTCTTCGTCATTTTCTTTGCCAGCCTGCACTTTCTCGCATGCAGCATGCTTTTCCCCGACAGTATGGAGGGCTATTCCGGCTATGAGGATTATTTCATGTCTCGCAGGGCCTGGTTCTTTGGAATACTGGTATCGATATTCGTCTTCGATTTTCTCGATACGGCCATGAAGGGCATGGCTCATTTTCGAGCACTCGGAGTGGAATACCCCTTCCGCAACCTCTTCCTGATCGCGCTTTTCGGATTTGGAATTTATGTTCGCCGGCAAAAAATCCAGCTTGTCGTGCTGGCTTTAGCGCTTGTTACGCAGGTCGCCTTTATTCTGGTCCAGTTCGACACAATTTGAGTTGAACAAGAAAACCCGCCGGTTCGCACCGGCGGGTTTCATTTGTTCGAAGGTCAGGAAAAAGAACCTAGTTCTTTTCGCGGCTCTTCAGAGCGGCACCGAGGATGTCGCCAAGCGAAGCGCCGGAGTCTGTCGAACCGTACTGGGCAACAGCTTCCTTCTCTTCGGCGATTTCCAGCGCCTTGATCGAGACCTGCAACTTGCGGGTCTTCTTGTCGAAGGCGATGACGCGGGCGTCAACCTTCTGACCGACCGTGAAGCGTTCCGGACGCTGTTCGTCGCGATCGCGGGACAGATCAGCGCGGCGGATGAACGAGTCGAGGTCATGATCGACCAGACGCACTTCAAGACCACCATCGGTGATGCCCGTGACTTCAACGGTAACAACGGCGTTCTTGCGCAGTTCACCTGAAGTAGCGGCTTCGCCGACCTTGTCGCCGGTCAGCTGCTTGATGCCGAGAGAGATGCGTTCCTTCTCGACGTCAACATCGAGAACCTGCGCCTTGACCACGTCACCCTTGTTGTATTCCTCGATGACCTGCTCGCCTGGACGGTTCCAGTCGAGGTCGGACAGGTGAACCATGCCGTCCACATCGCCGTCGAGACCAATGAACAGGCCGAATTCGGTCTTGTTCTTGACTTCGCCTTCGACGATCGTGCCGACAGGGAACTTGTCTGCAAAGGTCGTCCATGGGTTGTCGAGGGTCTGCTTGAGACCGAGGGAGATGCGGCGTTTGACCGGATCCACTTCGAGAACAACGACTTCGACTTCCTGTGTGGTGGAGAGCAGCTTGCCCGGATGCACGTTCTTCTTTGTCCAGGACATCTCGGAAACGTGGATAAGGCCTTCGATGCCTGGCTCGATTTCGACGAATGCACCGTAATCGGTGATGTTCGTAACCGTACCGGTGATCTTTTTGCCGATCGGGTACTTCGCACCGATACCATCCCAAGGATCGCTTTCGAGCTGCTTCATGCCGAGCGAAATACGATGTGTTTCCTGGTTGATACGGATGATCTGAACCTTGACCGTCTGGCCGATGGAGAGGATCTCCGACGGATGGTTGACACGGCGCCATGCCATGTCAGTCACATGCAGAAGGCCGTCGATACCGCCGAGGTCAACGAACGCACCGTAATCGGTGATGTTCTTGACGACGCCTTCAACCACCTGACCCTCTTCGAGGTTCTGGACGATTTCAGAGCGCTGCTCAGCACGGCTCTCCTCAAGAACGGTACGGCGCGAGACAACGATGTTGCCGCGACGCTTGTCCATCTTGAGGATTTCGAAAGGCTGCGGGTTGTGCATCAGCGGGGTTACGTCGCGGATCGGACGAATGTCGACCTGCGAGCGTGGCAGGAAGGCTACGGCGCCATCGAGATCGACGGTGAAACCACCTTTGACCTGATTGAAGATCACACCATCGACGCGTTCGCCGCGGTTGAACTTCTCTTCGAGACGGACCCAGCTTTCTTCGCGGCGCGCTTTTTCACGCGACAGAACTGCTTCGCCGAGGGCGTTTTCGATGCGCTCGACATAAACTTCAACGATATCGCCCGGCTTGAGCGAACCGTCCTTGGCTTTCGCGCCGAATTCCTTCAGCGGAATGCGGCCTTCAACTTTGAGGCCGGCGTCGATGATCGCCATGTCTTTTTCAATGGCGACGATACGGCCCTTGACGACGTAACCTTCAGCAAGGTCATTGGTGGCAAAGGACTCGGCGAGAAGAGCTTCGAAATCTTCGCGCGTTGGATTGGCTTCAGACATACATACTCCTGAAAGTGCCGAGATATCACATTGGAAAATCATCGGACACGGCACCGGTGGTTCGTGTTGCGGTTCACCTGCATGCCAACCCGCCCATTGAAGGGCAATCCGGTGCGTGGATCAGCTGCAGATGGTCTAATGCGTGTTCTTTGCGAGAGCCTGATCAATCAGGGTTTTGGCGCTAAGAAACGCGGTCTCTATATCCATTTCCGTCGTATCTAGCAAGTGCGCGTCGGCAGCGGGCTTCAAAGGCGAATCGGTGCGCCCCATATCGCGGGCGTCGCGGCGGGTGAGATCCTCCAGAATCTCCTCATATTTGGCACAGCCGCCGCCCGATTTGATTTCATTATAGCGGCGCTGGGCCCGCGCTTCCGGCGACGCGGTGATGTAGAGCTTCACCGGCGCGTCGGGGCAGACGACCGTTCCGATATCGCGCCCGTCAAGTACGGCGCCCGGGGCGCGCTCGGCGAAGCTGTGCTGCATGGCAACGAGCGCCCGGCGCACTGCCGGCATGATCGCGACCTTCGATGCCGCCTCGCCGACATCGTGGGCGGAAAGTACCGCGCGGTCGAGCTTCGACAGATCGATGGCGCGCGCAGCCTTCTCGGCGAGAAATTCGTCATCCAGCGGCATGTTCTGATCCATCAAAGCCTTGGCGACGGCCCGATAGGTCAGGCCCGTGTCCAGATGATGAAAACCGTAGGCCTCGGCAATCCTTCGGGCGAGCGTTCCCTTGCCCGAAGCGGCGGGGCCATCGATGGCGACGGTAAAGTGAGTCTGCGGTGTAGGCTGATCCTTTTCATCCTTGTCGAACAGCCATTGTCCAAGCGCAAAGAGCAGATAGGCAGCAGCCAATACAAGCGTAATGATAGGCGTAATCCCGATGCTGACGAAGGCAAACCCGCCGAGCGTCGTCAACATCGATTCAAGCCAGTCTGGCATGGCCGCTACAAAATTCTGCAGCAGCGCATCGATGCTGAAGATCAGCACGAACTGGAAGACGAACAGCCAGAACAGTAGCGCAAACAGGCCAAAGCGAACCCGCAGGCCGAACCGTTCGATCACATAGGGAATGGCAACAACGGTAAATGACGTCAGCAGGAAAAACATCAGATGATCCTTCTCTTGCCCATGAAATAACCTATGCCGTATCCGGCGATCGATCCAAGTGCTGGCGGCAACAGCAGAAACTGGAATGGCATCCACTCGCTTGCATCCGCTGCGCCCGGCCTTGAACTGACCGAAGCATTCCACGCATAGAGGAAGATGAGCGTCAAAGGAAGAAGGACACGAGATATCGTGCTGGTTATACCCGGCCATGGCCGGGGCGCCTTGCTCGCAACCGTGCCGCTATAGGCGCTTCGTCCTGCCCAGACAATGAAGGGCACGCTGGACATCGTATACAGGAAATACACGGTAAGACGCGATATGAGCTCGGTCATCGCTGACTTTCTGGCTCGTTTTCAGGTTGGCGTGTCGAGTTCGGAAATCTCCGCGCCCATTCCCGTCATCATGGCCATGAATTCCGGGAAGCTGGTAGCGATCATGGTCGAATCGTCGATGGTGACGGGCCTTTCCGCGGCGAGGCCAAGGATGAGAAAGCTCATTGCGATGCGATGGTCGAGATGCGTCTCTACCGTGCCGCCACCAAGGCCCTTGCCATCCGGACGGCCGCGTACGCTCAAAGTATCATGCCCTTCCGTGCAATCGGCACCATTGGCCTTGAGGCCGTTGGCAACAGCCGAAAGCCGGTCGGATTCCTTGACGCGCAGCTCCTCGATCCCGTTCATCACCGTTTCGCCAGTGGCAAAGCAAGCCGCGACCGCAAGCACGGGATATTCATCGATCATCGACGGCGCGCGATCTGCAGGCACATTGACGCCCTTGAGCTCGGAGGCGCGAACGCGCAGATCGGCCACATCTTCGCCGCCGGCAAGGCGCGCATTGAGTATCTCTATGTTAGCGCCCATTTCCTGCAGCGTCAGGATCAGCCCGGTGCGTGTCGGGTTCATCAGCACATTGCGAATGGTGATATCGGAGCCCGGCACAATGATGGCCGCAACCAGCGGAAAGGCGGTGGACGAAGGGTCGCCCGGCACATCGATCGTCTGGCCGGTGAGCTTGCCCTGACCCTCGATACGGATATGGCGCACATTATCCTTGTTTGTCTCGACGGAAAGACTGGCGCCGAAGCCGACCAGCATCTTTTCCGTATGATCGCGCGTCATCACCGGCTCGACGACCGTGGTAATGCCGGGCGTATTAAGCCCGGCGAGCAGTACGGCGGATTTCACCTGCGCTGAGGCCATAGGCACGCGGTAGGTGATCGGCGCTGCGACTTTCGGACCGCGCAGCGTCAGCGGCATGCGGTCACCTGTCGCGGCGGAAACCTGTACGCCCATTTCGCGCAAAGGATCCAGCACGCGGCCCATCGGACGCTTCGACAACGAAGCATCGCCGACGAAGGTGGTCTCCATGGCATAGGTGCCGACGAGACCCATGGTCAAGCGCGCGCCGGTGCCCGCATTACCGAAATCGAGCGGTGCTTCCGGGGCAAGCAGGCAGCCATTGCCGGTTCCCTGGATGATCCAGACATCGCCTTCCTTGGCGATCTTCGCGCCCATCGCCTGCATTGCGCGGCCCGTATTGATCACATCCTCACCCTCGAGCAGGCCGGTGATGCGTGTTTCGCCAGAAGCGAGCCCGCCAAACATGAAGGAACGATGCGAAATGGATTTATCACCGGGAATACGGATATCGCCGGAGAGAGCCTTTGAACGACGGGCGCTGGCGGGTTTGGGCAATGCGGAATGGGACATGGACTGGGTCAATCGCAGAGAAAGTTGCTGTTTTGAGTGGGGCTGGCAAGTGCTGGCGTTCCTAACACAGCTTGCCTGCGCGGTCATCTCGCAAATTCAATGATTGACACAGGCTTTTTTCGCTTTGACAAATGCGATGAATTGCGTTTATGGGACCGCAAATTCATTTTGATGAGTGTCGGCATAAACGGTTGGACCCATAGGGACCTGATATTAGCCGATTGCAGGCGAGCGCAGCAAGACGAGGCAAAACGTGGCGAATCCAAAACTTGGCACCAAGCGAGTTGACCCGGAAACCGGTCAAAAATTTTACGATCTGAACCGCGATCCGATCGTTTCGCCCTATACGGGCAAGAGCTATCCACTCAGCTATTTCGATTCCACCGCCGCGTCTGCGCGCGAAGAAGAGGAAGAGGTCGAGACGGAAGAGCTCGATGTAGCTTTGGAGAAGCCGGAATTCGTTGCGCTTGAAGAGGCTGACGCTGACGGCGACGATGTCCCGGATATCGGCGATGATGATGTCGAGGTCGAGGACACTGACGATGACGACACCTTCCTCGCAACGGACGAAGAAGACGAAGATGACGATGTCACCGACATTCTTGGCGGCGGCATCGGCGACGACGACGAGAATTGATTTCGAATAGTCCTGTTCGCCGAAAATATCCGGCGAACAGGACTTGATCTTCCGGGCGGCGGGCGATAAGTACCCGCCATCTTTGCGAAAGCAGAGGCAAGGTTCCAGACCTTGCCGGACAGTTTGCCGGTTTACCCGGCGCGGCCCTCACGGCCGTTTGGAATGGGGCCATAGCTCAGCTGGGAGAGCGCTTGCATGGCATGCAAGAGGTCAGCGGTTCGATCCCGCTTGGCTCCACCACTACTTTATCAATAACTTACAGGATCGCGTATACCTTTGACCCTCCAACCCGATTTAAGGGGAGGGCGGCTGGGGAAACACAGGGGAAACGTCGGCAGACCTGAGGGCCTACCTGTGCCCCTCCATCGTGCGTTCCCATCGCTCTAAATCACGTTCCCTCCAAAATGGATGCACGCTAAGGTACGCTGCCAGAGGGAAGTTTTTGGCTTTGTCGCGTCGCCAGCGACTGAGCGTCATCCTGGAGATATTCCCGTAACGCGCTCTTACTGGCTCTGTTGCAACGGCTGAGTTGGGTTAACGAAGGCTGATACCATAACAACTATGCGGCGAGGATCGCGAACTGCTCAGCCAGGGATGGATTCGGATTGAAGGCGTACCTTGCCTGTCGCTTGCGCATCATTTCGATGCCAGACAAGATGATGCGGGCAGTTGCCGTCGATTTGAATCCGAGCATCGGTCGCACGCGGCGCTTGATGCGCCGGTGATCCTGCTCGATCTGATTATTCAAGTATCGACTTTTCCTGACGGTGATCGGTTTCAGCTGACGCCTTGAGCAATCCTGCAAGCGATTTGTCGTGTCGCAGGAAACGATTGCCTCCCGGTTGGTCTGGCTGCCGTCGATGACGACGCGATCCGGTCGGCCATGGCGCTCCAGCGCCTTGTTAAAGAAGCGCTTTGCCGCAGTGAGATCGCGATGCTGGCCAAAGAGGAACTCGACCGTATCGCCAACGCTATCGATAGCGCGATAGAGATACATCCACTGGCCTCGAACCTTGATGTAGGTTTCGTCCACATGCCATTTACCGGTGACGCAGCGCTTGCGCCTGTTGAACTCGATCAACATTGGTGAAAAACGAATTGTCCAGCGATGGATGGTCGTATGATCAACCGCAATGCCGCGCTCGGCCATCATCTCCTCAAGATCGCGCAGGCTCAGATTGTAGGCAAGATACCAGCGTACACATAACAGTATCACTGATCGGTCGAACTGGCGGCCCTTGAACATCGAAACTCTCCGAAAATATTCGAAGGGTTCCTTGCCATGCTGCCGGTAACCAAAACGTTGCAACAGATCCCGCTATACTGCCTCAATCAAGGACAAACGTCGGACGGATCAAGTTCTGATCTCCAGCACCGTCCTCGCTAACGAAGGGGACTAACTGTTATTTGGTTGAGGAGCAGCTGATTGAGGAAATCTTGAGCTCGCTTCGTGCCTTCTGCCCGCGTCTGTGCCGAGGGCTTTCCGGAAACCCTCGCGAAAGCGAAGGTGATCTTATCGTTGTTCACTCTGGATAACGTCCCTAGGTTACCGGGCCCTTCGAAATGCTTGAGCGTCCAGGTTGGTCCTACGGCGTTCACGTTGCGGGTTACAACAAAATTCACCGACCCGCCGAACTCGCCGTCCTTTGACGCGGGGTCTCGAAAAGGAGCTGTGAGCGCCAAGGACACGGTGTTCTTGATGCCGAGGTCGCCTGCTAGGTTTGTATTGGCCGTCGGACAGCGCCCAAATTGTTTGTTAGTTTTCCACCGATCGTGAAGATCCTGCATCGAGAACAGTAGATTTTGGGTGAAATTCTGGTCCCTAGACCTGCTGAGCTTAAGCCCTGCGTTGAAGGCAAACGTATCCGTGGACGGAAAATTCAAATTTGGGCTTAGCTCGCCCGAGTCTGTGACATCAAGAGAGAGCTGCACGGTAACCTGATAGTCCCCTGTTAGGACCGTTGTCCTATTTTCATACCCACCGTCATCTCGAACCATATCCACGAGTTCACAAGTCACACGCTGCACGATGGTGGTGACCGTTGGAGCGCCTTGCTGGATGGGAATATCGAAGCTTGGTATTCCGCATCCGGCTACAAAACCTGCGATGCTGACGGCAAGCGCCCTGCAGGCAATTGATACGGCTGCCATGACATTACCCCATTGGATTTGACGACGAACGAACCCGAGTTTCCGCAACCATTTTGCAAATGCCCTCGGCTACGGTTTCTATTTTCAGCTAGACACAGGCCTTGCCTGGGAAAAAGTCGGCGTGCCCGGCAATGTTTGCTTGCAGTTGCGTGTCAACCCAACGGCATTCTGCTTCTGTTAAAACCTTACAGACATCTTTCGTCCCTCTCCCTGGCCGAACGATAATGCATGCCCCGTTGACAGATGGTCCGCCTTTACTGGCGCTTTCCAAGTCGGCATTGCTGTCTTTTCCAACAGCATCTTTCAATAATTGTCTTGCTTGTTTTGCGGTATATTTGACCGACATGATCCTCCCCATGATGTGCCAATAAAAAAATCACGCATCAATTTACATTTTAAAATTCATCATTATCGCAGTTTCTTGATTTAGCAAGATACATCTCGTTTCTTGCGACGCGCCATCTAGAAAAAGACCAACGAAGTACACAAGCCAATTCCTTCGCCAATAATTTAGAACTGTACTGCGCTCAGCATTGTTTGAAGGCGACAGCCCACAACGAGAAGCACTATGACCAGTGTCGCTCTGTCTGTAGTTGGGCCACTTTATTGAGGTCTTCCTCAGGTTATGTGATGTTAGTCTTGATCAACTAACAGTCAGTTTTTTGCTCTTGTGCAGCGTACTGTTGTGTCCGCTGACCGAACGGCTGCACGTGAGGAGGTGCTATTGGCTAGAGGTTTGAGTCGGTTTCGTTATTATCATGTCCCACTTTGCGCCATTATCGTGAAAACGAGCTGTTGCTCCAATAGCAATCATAATCGTGCCCACGAACGCAGGAATGGTGTTTATTAGCGCCAGGGCGTCGAGATAAAAACCCGCGAAACGCCATTCTCTGCGCATCTGGCAGTTTTCTCGCATTTTCGAGCTCAGCTTGTTTCTTCATGATGTTGTTACCATCGCGCCCGCGAAGGTAAGCTTTTTGTGGCAGCGAGGGGCATTGGTGCATCGATCCTTTGTCAACGGTTTGGCGATAGGCAGGCAAGATCGAAATCAGCTTGATCCGGGTGGCCATGCCGTACAAACACAACGCAGATCGTCGTCATCACATCGGAAAGATGAAATTCAGGGTGACGAACTGGGCGGTTTATGAGGCTGGTCTGCGCCGGCGTGGTAGCCTGACACTATGGGTAACGCCGGAGGCCCTGGCCGGGTGGCGCGCTCCACGGCGAAAAACGCGAGGCGGTCAACTCCGGTATTCCGATCTTGCCATCGAAACGGCGCTGACGCTGGGTTGCGTCTTCGGAATGCGGCTGCGCCAGACCGAGGGATTGCTACACTCGCTGTTGGATCTCATGGGGCTGAAAGTCCCTGTTCCGGATCATACGACGCTGAGCCGTCGGGCGCAGAACTGGGAGCCATCAACCCGTCGAAACCGGCCTCTGCCGGACGGCCCGCTGCATGTGCTTGTCGATAGCACGGGATTGAAAGTGTACGGCGCCGGGCAATGGCTTATATGAGGAGAAGTCAAGTCGGAACGGGGGTGTCAGGGCAACATTTTCACTTCCTCGCTTTGGTTGTTGCGCAATCCATGAGCCCCTGATTGCGTGACGCGGCTCGTTTATCCGAGCCAGATCCAACTTATATACGGTCGCTGCTCAAAACAGCGGCACCAACATCCCGCTTGCGGCGGACACGGGCTCAGGCGGACGGGACCATTCTGGAGGAGGGGCATTTCAAGCCAAGCCATTGCTCGGTTCGTCCACCTGGATCGATCCGCCAGGACGGATCAGGTCCTGGAAGGATTGCACATTCAGATCAGCGAAGCATCAGATGGCGGTCTTCATGATCGCCCCCTCGATGACGACGCCGGCGTTGACGTATTTCCACAGCGCGACGAGCAGCTTGCGGGCAAGCGCCACAATCATCGTCTTCTTGAAGCGCCCGCCGTTCTGCTTCACCCGGTCCTTGAACCACAAGGAGAGCGCCGATTGCGGTTGATGGCGCACCCACAGCCAGGCGAGCTGGATCAGCGTCGTTCGCAGCCTTGGATTGCCGGATTTCGAAACCCCCTGGTCGTGAGAAACCGAGCCGCTTTGCCAGGGTGTCGGCGCGAGGCCCGCATAGGCGGCGACCTGGCGCCGGTTGTCGTAGTGCCGCGACAGGCCTTCCGACCACAGCACAGCGGCAAACTCCGGCCCGATGCCTCTCAGGCCGAGCAGCGTGGCCGGTGCTGGCGAGGCAAGCTGCTCGGCTGGCGTCGCGCTCGGCCTCGACCGCCTTGATCTGTTCGATCAGTAGCTCAAGCCTATCGAGTTCGCGGCTAATCTGCAGCCTCAGATGGATAGGCAGAGGACGCCCATCGCCGGTCTTCAGCTCCTCGAGGCAAGTGCGCCGATCGCGCCGCAGCGGTTCGTAGCCGGACACGCCCTGACCGAACAGCAGCCCCTTGATGCGGTTGACGTGGCTGACGCGCTCGTTCGTCAATGCCTTGCGTTCGCGCGAGATGCGGCGGCGATCCTCCTCCTCGGGCGTCGGCACCCGCACCATCGCGCATACCCGTGGCTCGCCCCGCTTGTAAGCCAGCAACGCCCGGAGCAGCGCCTCGCCGTCGATCTTGTCGGTCTTTGCCCGGCGCCGCCGGCGTGAGGTTGCAATCGACGCCGGATCGACGACATGGCTTTCAATCCCCTCAGCCTGCAGCACGCGATGGATCCAGAAGCCGTCGAGGCCGGCCTCCTGGATCATGATGATCGGAAAGCTTTTCCCGGTCCGGGCCTGCGCCTTCCTGTTGAGCTCGGCAAGCCGCTCCAGCATGCCCGCAACATCGCCGGCCACCACTGAATGTTTCGACATCTTCTCGCCACCACCCGGCGACAGCGAGGTGATCAGCCATTTCGAGCGACTCAATTCCAATGAGACGAAAATTGCGCCAAGATTAGTATGGATAGCGGTCGGCGTTTTGGATCGTTCAGGTGCAACGGACATGCTCGGCCTTTCCAAGTAAGGTGTTAATCAAGCAACCCCATCTTGCCACAGCGCAGGTCGCTATCCATCTCCTCATAGGATCTGGAGGTGAAACATGGCGCCAGATCACGCCGCGACTGGCGCAAGCTCCATCTGGCAGTGGATGCCAATAGTGGCGAGATCATCGCCCATAGGCTGACAGACCAGAACACGGATGATCCTTCACAGGTGGCGCCCTTGCTCAGCCAGATCGACGGTAAGATTGATCGGTTCACAGCCGACGGAGCCTATGATGGCAAGCCGGCCTATCGGACGATCCTGCAGCATAGCAGCACCGCGATCGTCGTTATTCCACCCCGTTCGACCGCAGTGGAAAGGGGTGACACTGGACCACCCGGTCAACGGGACAAGCACATCGCGGCGATCGCAAAATATGGTCGGCTGAAATGGCAGGCGGCCACCGGTTATGGCAAGCGTGCTCTGATCGAAACCGCCATCGGACGTTACAAGGGACTGATCGGATCGCGCTGCGGGCTCGTTCGTTCGCCGCGCAGCAGACCGAGGTTGCCATCGGTTGCATCGTTCTCAACCGCAAGCTGGCGTGTGGACGCCCGGAGTCTGTCCGGCATCAAGTCAGGCAGGCATAACCAACAACATCAAAGGCCGAAACGCGTTCGATTTCATATCCGCGCACCAACGCCGCAGCGAGGGAAAAAGTTTTCTAATGCTCCATCTGACGACGGGTAAGACAAGGCGGTCACATTCGCGAGCCGTTGGGCATTGGTACTATTGATATCACAGATGCGACGAATATCTCCCGATAGGGTTGGGCGACTATCGCTTGGCGAACTCGGACCGGTACATGGTTTTGATGAGGTCGATGTCGCATGGGGCAAGGCCGTCTCTCTGGCCTATTCTGGCGTTCCGGTCATTGGGAACAATGGTCGGTTTGTTGTTTTTGGTGAATGCGTCTTTGGGGTAATGCATAATTGAGCCATAGCAATAGTTGCCGAAATTGGCGTATTTCGAAGGGATAGGTTTAAAATTATCTTCCGTGTCCGGTTTGGCGTTTTCCAGGTGGAGTGTAATGTATCGCCTCTGATCAGACCGCATATGTTCGTGGGCAGCTCCCAACACATGCCCGATCTCGTGAACGACGTTGCCGTAAGCACAACCATCACCCAAAATCACCGGTGTTGCGCCCGTGTGATATCCAACTTCCGACGAACAGCTGTACCTGTCTGAAGATCGCGTAAACACCACAAAATTCCTTTCGGCGGAGCCCGCCCGGGAAAACCGAATGGGGGTCTTCCGCTCCCAGTGCGCTATCGCTCTTAACACCCGGTTCTGATCGGGCAAGCTACTGGAGATTTTGTACTTTACAATGCCAAGCGGCCAAAGACGCGGATTAAGCAAAAACAGTCCAAACGTGCCAACTGTGGACTGCAATTGGGCATCTCTTCCGATAATTACGTCTCCCTGGATGATGCCGTAACCGTCCGCGGTTACGATATAAGGAACTGCGAAAGTTTCCTTGCCGAAAGTGGCACTTATGACCTGGGTTTTGTTGAATGTCCCAGTGGCTTCTTCCGGCTTTCCAAAAACCTGGTCCTGGGTAATGCGGGTAGAATTAGCAGAGTTTGCACATCCAGTGGCCAATGCTGCAATACCTGACGCCAAGAACAGACCTGCTGCACATTTCAAAACACTCTCAGTTAGTGACATCTCATACCCCCAGAGTCAGCATCGAATTGAGCATCGGGGGCGGAAATCTTGGTAAAACGACAAATGATATTATGTGAAAGAAGTTTTCAAAGACACAAACAGTTTAATGAAGCAAACGCTGCCGATGAATGCCGCGTTGGTAGTCCCCCGGGCCGTGTGGTATGTTATGCCACAAAGACGGATATTTGTCCAAGCGCGACCGAATGATGGGCTTTTTTCCGGTGGGGGACAGATAGCAACGGGCGACTAGAATGTTTGGGGACTGATCAATGCAGCGGGGATCGAACATTACTGACAGAGTGATCCCGTCGCATAACGGTGCAGAGCTTCCGTCAGGTGTAGTGTCGTTTCTGCTTACCGATGTCGAAGGATCCACTTATCGGTGGGAAATGTATCCAGACGCAATGCGTGAAGCGCTTGAGCGACACGACGCAATCCTTCGTGAAGCAGTCCTTGCTAACAAGGGCCATATATTCAAGACCGCCGGGGATTCTTTTCACGCTGCATTCTCATCTCCCGGAGCTGCAGTCACTGCGGCGCTACAAGCTCAGCAGGGGTGTCATTTGGAAGCCTTCCCCGGTACGGATGGATTCAAGGTGCGCATGGCTGTCCACGCAGGGCCTGTGGAAACGAGAGGTGGAGATTATTACGGTCAGGGAATAAACCGGGCAGCGAGGCTCCTCTTTGTGGCCTACGGCGGACAAATCCTAATATCGGGAACAATTGCTGACATGCTGCAAGGCAAACTACCGCCGCTGTCCAGTCTCTTTGATCTTGGACGGCACCGGTTTCGTGATCTGTCGGAACCGGAACAGGTTTATCAGCTTGTCGCGCCAGACATCCCCGCGGCATTCCCGCCGCTACGGTCACTCGGGGTAAGATCATACCACCTTCCTCATCCGCTCACGCAGTTGATCGGCCGAGCAAAGGATCTCGAGGAAGTACGCAAGCGGCTTGGCCGTTACCGTCTTTTAACTCTCACAGGCTCCGGCGGATCGGGCAAAACTCGTCTCGCCATTGAAGCGGGATATCATCTTATCGATGAGTTTCCCGATGGTGTCTGGTTTGTCGAACTCGGCCCCCTGGATGATCCCCAACTGGTCGCAGAACAAATTTGCGGGATCATTGGCGTTGCTGTGCATGGAAACCGCTCAGCGGTTGACTGCGCGGTAGGTTTCCTCAGGGAAAAGCGGGCGTTGCTCATACTCGACAATTGCGAACATCTGATTGGTGCGGTTGCAAGCATTGCGGAGGCGATTTCCACCGAATGCGCTTCAATGGCTCTTCTGGCCACCAGCAGGGAGCCGCTCGGCGTGCCGGGCGAGAGTATATTCCGTGTGCCGCGGCTTGCTGTGCCTGCAGCCGATGACATCAGTACCGTCACGGCCCTCGACTATCCCGCAATACAATTATTCGTCGAACGAGCCACAGCGGTGACAGAGGACTTTGAACTCACGGAAGCTAATCTTGAAGCAGTGGTGAGTATATGCCGGCAGGTGGATGGAATCCCGCTGGCGATCGAGCTTGCGGTGCCAAGGTTGAGGATGATGCGTCCAGAATGGATTGCAGCAAGATTGCGGGACCGTTTCCGCCTGCTGGGATCAGGCTCGAGAACGGTCGCACCACGTCACCGCACACTCCAGACATTATTCGATTGGAGCTATAATCTCCTTGACGAACGGGAGCAGACCCTCCTCAGAAGGCTCGCAGTCTTTGCCGGCGGGTGGAATGTGGATTCCGCCGCCGCTGTGGTGTCGGGCGACCCGGTTGACTCGGATGACATTCTCGATCTGATTACAGCACTGGCAGATAAATCTCTTGTGGTCGCGGATCTTACCGCGGAGGAAACGCGGTATCGATTGCTTGAAACAACCCGCCAATACAGTTTGGAGAAACTTCGCGAGACTGGAGAACGCGGTCGGAGGAGGCTGCTGGCTGAGTATTTAATCAAGTTTTTTGCCGAAGCCACCTCGTCATGGCCGACACTATCAACGGCTGAATGGATGTCGTCTTACGAGCCGGAAATCGAAAACCTGCGCGCTGCGTTGGAATGGGCGTTCGGCCCTAATGGAGACATAACGCTTGGAATGGAGCTGACGAGCTATTCGCTCCGTATTTGGGATGAATTGGCACTTTTGCCCGAGCGCGAACGGTGGTTTCAAGCAGCCATTCTAGCCGTTGACGATGACACACCAACTGCGTTGAGGGCGCGCCTGTGGCTGGGCTGTACGTCAATCAGTGAGCATGGGGACCGCTCAGCATTTGATGCCGCCCTGAAAGCGACGGAACTCTTTCGAATTCTTGATGATCAACTGGGATTGAGCGAGGCTCTCACGAAAGCCGGGGCTTCGGTTCTTACTCCTGAGCGGAGAGAGGAGGCTGCCCCGTATCTCGATGAAGCGCTGGCCATCCTCAGATTGCTGGGCCACACAAAACAGCTTGCCAGCTGCCTTCGGTCAGCGGCTGTATCCGCATACTTTGCCGGAGATTTCGAAACCGCCCGATCGATGATTAAAGAATGTGTCTCTGTTACAAAAATCGTAGGAGACGAACACGGCCTGGTCAATGCTATGATCGCCCTGGCGGAACTGGAGTTTGCCGCCGGAGATATAGGGTCTGCTATCAGTATTGTGCGCCGGACTATCGACGAAGGACATTGCAATCGCCGCCAGTTGACGCTCTGTGTTGGCAATCTCACCTCATACCTGCTTTCAGCAGACCGTTTGGTTGAAGCCAAGCTGACGGCCTTCAATGGTTTGCACAAGGCTAGGGCGCTTGGCTGGCCTGCAGCAATAGTCCGAATAATCGAAAATATGGCCTTGATAGCTGGGCTTGGCGGCGATTTGGAGCGAGCCGCCAGACTGCTCGGCTACACGGAAGGATTTTATGCATTGGAGACGGCCAGTAGGGAAATTACGGAGAAGGCCAGTTACGAGCGGCTCCTGAGTATCCTGGCGAACGGCCTCGCGCCCGAAATGTTGGCGAAGTACAGGTTGGAGGGTGCAAGATCGCGCGAAGCGCAAATTGTACAGATGGCAATGGAAGTATAAATTAACTGAGGCCAAGGCTCGTTGGGGGGGTGCGATGATCACACGACGTGGGGTAGTGGTTGGCAGTTTGGTGAGCGCAGCGCTCCTTTCGAGATGCGCTTCCGGATCGGGTTTCTCATCAAGAGATGCCAAGGGAACGATAAAAACAAGCGAGTCCGGGTTCGTTGTCCTGGGACCAGACTACGTGAGTGACGTCGTTCCCACGTTTGACAGCTTGAGTACCTTACGAAAAGGCGAACGACAAAAAGCGAAGGCAATACTAAACGGCGCTCCGACGTCCTCTCCTGCCGCTGTGATGGGATATTTCCGCGACCTTCGCGCCAAAAATGACTTGGGCGAAGCGTATAATGCCGGGTGGTATGGTCGCTGGAATCCCGTGCTTCTGGCCTTTTTCGATGCCACTGACACGAAACCCACGCAGGACAATACACCTTGGTGCGCTGCTTTCCTCAACTGGTCGCTGGCCCGATGCCGTTACAAAGGCGGTACACGATCGAGCAGCAGCGGCACGTTTCGCAATGTCGGAGGAGTGACAACGAGGCCCTCGCGGGGAGATGTCGTCGTTTTCAAGCAACCAGGGACAAGTTGTCAGGGCCACGTAGGTCTTTACGTCCGCATAACCAGCTCAGAAATTTTGGTGCTCGGCGGCAATCAGGAGTTTGAGGGACATCACTCAGTCAACGAAAAGGTTGTGCCCGCTCCAGGATCGCCACTTAGGTTCCACTCCTACCATCGAATATCGGCTCTCAAGGATCCGGTTTCGCCGCTGCCGACTTGTTAATATAGCGATAGAGTAGGCGCTCTTTCAATTTTGTGTTTAGGCATGCAAATTTCAACGCCGATTGACAGGTACTTTGGCATTCAGTCGTTTTGCAGGTGGCTTGAGCAAAGGATTTTCGCAACTGACCCTTTGCTCCGCGTTCCGTGTTTCCCGCTTCGTAAGCGCGTGCCCGCCGGTAGCAAACGGTGGCTGTCACGATTGTTATGAGAATTAATGCGAATGCTTCTTCCCCGTTGACAAGACGATCGACGCTCCATCAACAAAGAGAATAGGCGTTGGTGGGTTCTGTCGGCGTTGGTGCGCGGATATGGGAGGAGGCGCAATTCGATCTTTGATGCCGTCTGTTATGGCTGTTTTTGCGGCGGACGGAATCCGGGCGTGCGGTTGCCAGCATGCGGTTGAGAACGGCGCAGCCGATGGCAACTTCAGTCTGTTGAGCCGTAAAACACCGTGCACGCAGACGCGGTCCGATCAGCGCCTTGTAGCGCCCATGGTGGTCTCGATTAGGGCGCGTTTGCCGTAGCCGGTGGCGGCCTGCCAGTTCAGCCGTCCCCGTTCTGCGATCGCCGTGATGTGGCTGTCCCGCTGGCCGGGTGGTCCCGTATCGCTGCTTTGTACCGCCTTTGAGCGTGGTGGGATGACAACCTGCGCGGCATCGCTATGGCGCAGGACGGTCCGATATGTCGGCGCGCCATCATAGGCCCCGTCTGCGGTGAACTGACCAATCTCACCATCGATCTGATCGAGCAGCGGTGCCACCTGCGAAGGATCGTCAGCGTCCTGATCCGTGAGTGTATGGGCAACGATCCGGCCACTGTCGGCATCCACCGCCACGTGCAGTTTGCGCCAGTTGCGGCGCGACTTCGCGCCATGCTTCTCCTGTAACCACTGCCCGGCGCCGTATACTTTCAATCCCGTGCTGTCTGCCAGCACATGCAGCGGACCATCCGGCAAGGAGGATCGTATTCTGGTCGGTTGCTTCTGTGCCCGGCGGCTAAGGGTTGTGTGATCGGGAACAGGCAAATCCAGTCCCATCAGGTCGATCACAGAATTCACGAGCCCTTCGGTCTGGCGCAGACGCAGCATTCCAAAAGCACAGCCCAGCATCAGCGTCGTCTCGATCGCGAGATCGGAATAGCGCGGCTGCCCACCTGGAGTTCGGCGCCGGGGAGCACGCCATATTGCCAACGCTTCTGGCGTGATCCATAACGTCAGGCTTCTTCGCCAAGCTGACACGCCGGCGTTTGAAGCACGGCGTCTTTCACTCCGTCGTCGACCTTCAGGCGGCCATTAACCGGTTTATCAAAGAGCACAATCAAGAACCCCGGCCATTCGTCTGGAGGGCGGACCCAGATGAGATCATTGCAGCCGTCAAACGTGGGCACCAAGCGTTGGAATCAATCGACTAGGGAAGATCATCATCACTACTAAACCAACGTATATGCAAACTGGTTGCCTTGTTTATATTACCGAAGCTCGATCTAAATACAGTTGCGCCATTGCAGTATGTTCAACGCCAGATACATTAGATCGAGTAGCTGTCAAATAATCAAAGAAATACCCAAATATCACTGGCGTCTCTTGGAGCAGCAGGCGCTGGATCTCGCCCGCCGTTTGCTTCTGGGCTTCGAGATCAAGCGCTGCAATATAGCTCGAGGCCAGCTGGTCATAATGCTCACTCTTGAAGTGCGCCGCATTCCAGGTGCCCTCACTCTTCAGGGGCGCCGACAGGTAGACGTTTGGCACGCCGCGATGACCATAGTCGGTAATACCCATGACCGAGTCGAGCCAGTTCGATTTGCCGAAGACGGCATCGCCGTAATAGGCGCCCTGGTCGAGAATGTTGAGCTCCAGATTGATGCCGATTTCCTTGACCGCATTCTGGATCAGCACGGCGTATTCCGGAATCTCAAGGAAACGCTCCGTTGTCAGCGTGACCTTGAACCCTTTGCCGACCCCAGCCGCTTCCATCAGTTCCTTAGCCTGTTTCAGGTCCTGCTGCCGCTGGGGAACGCTTGTATCCGTCGAAGGGTAGACCGCAGCGAACGGACTGTCGTTACCCAATGAGGCTCGGCCACGCATCAACCCCTTCTGTAGCTTGTTTCGGTCGAGGCTGAGGGCGATTGCGCGGCGCACGCGCGGATCCTTGAATGGATCCATGTCGGTCCGCATGTGTACCTGCTGGTGTGATACGGACTTAAGGCTGAGAATTGTAACGCTTGGATCGCTCAGTAGGCCCACACCAGCCAGAACCGGAAGCTGGTTGATGACGTCGACCTGCCTGCCCTGAAGCGCCAGGATCATCGGCTGGATATCGGCAAAGAATGCGAACTCGGTGCGGGCAGGCAGTGCTTTCTCGCCCCAGTAATCATCGTTCCTGACAAATGATGCGCCAACCTTGGGCGTGTATTTCTCGAGCTTGAATGGTCCCGTCCCATCGAACGTCTTTTCGAAGTCGCCCTTGTAGTCCGCCGGAATGATGATCGCGTTATAATTGTCGGACGAGACCATATACGGGAAGTTGCCGTTCGGCGCGTCGAGATGGAACTCGACGGTATAGTCATCGACCTTCTTTGTCGCACCCTTCTGCAGAAAACCGGTGAACACAGACAAGGCATTGGAAGAGTTTTTCGGATCGGCGAGGCGATCGATACTTGCCACGACGTCATCAGCCTTCATCTGGCCGCCGCTGTGGAACTTGACGCCCTTGCGAAGCTTGAACGTCCAGACATCGCCCTTGTCGTTAGGTTTCCAGCTTTCAGCAAGCATTGGCCTCAGAACCAGGTCGGGACCGTCGAGGCAAAGAAATTCACCAACTTGCTGCAGCATCAACAGGCCGCCGGTGTCGGCAACGCTGACTGGCTCGATCGCCGCTGCGGGCACTGAGCTGGCGACGCGAATGGTCGCGCCAGGGGTGCCCTGCGCGCGGGCAAGGCTCGGCATGCCGCCAACACCGGCCGCAAATCCGACGCTTCCGAGGAAAGGCAGCGACAGGCCCAGCAGGCTGCCGTGTTGAATGAACTCGCGGCGGCTTACCCTGCCATCGACACGCCCGTCGATCAGGTGGTTTTCGAGGTCAGTCCGGCCGCGCCGGAGCATATCGAGAATCTTGTAGTTCTTCATGGCTTCTGGTCTTTCCCCTGGATTATGGTTCTTGCCGGACGGTCAGTTTCAGCGGCGCTCCTGGTCGCCGAGTTGCCGGATCGTCCGTATCCGGCAAACAATTGAATGCCATTTCCTCCGAGCATCTGTTGCCGGTCTTGGTGTCGGCTTTCCGACGCAGTTTCAAAACGATGACAGGTTTCGTATTTGGGGTCAGCACCCAGCCCATCAATTTCGATAAACAACAGGGAACCAATCCTCGCGCAGTTTTTGCCCTGGTCTCATGTTATGTCCCGGATAATGTGGTGATGTACGACCAGGCCGCTCCACGTAATATGCATCGTCGCCGACCCAACGCAGCGACAGTACTCTGCGCCGACTGGGAGCCATGTTGCCGCGTGCGCCATGGGCAGTTCTGAAATCAAACAACACGGCATCACCCGGTTCCATTTGCCATTCCAAAACGCTCATATGTGGATCGTTGTCCGGATCGGGGACGGCGCGGTAGTCTTGTTTAGAACTGTAGAAACTGCTTTCATCTAGCCAGCGTACAGGCATGATGAGTTTGTCCCATCTATGCGAAGCAGCGACCAAGCGCAGCGTCGATTCTTTTACTGGATCGATTGGGATCCAAAAACTGACCGTTTGCCGACCGTCTACGAAATAGTAAGGGATATCCTGATGCCAAGGCGTAGCCTTTTGGGTTCCAGGTTCTTTCACCAACACGTGGTCGTGAAAAAATTGTGCAGTACGAGAGCCCATAACGGCGGCCGCAATTGAGGCAGCGGGCGAATGCCGGACCACTCTCTCAAATTCGGGAATACGCTCCCAATTGCAATAGTCATCAAAGAAACTACCCTTACCATCCTGAACAATATCGGACCCGGCGGCGCTTTTATCCCGCATATTTCGTTCAATTCCGGCGGCGATTGTCTCAACCCAATCCTTGAAAGCGCCGCGAATGCAGACTGCGCCATCGCGCTGAAAATCCGAGATTGTCTTAGCATCTACTTGATAGGGCTCTGAAGTCATCGCGTCCTCCTTTCAGAAGCGCCTCAACTATTGCAGCCGAAACATATTTGGTAAAATAATAACTTCCGAAGTGACTTATAGGGGTAGACTATGAATTTCACACTGACACAGTTGCGCTATCTGGTGGCCGTAGCCCGTCAGGGGAGTATTACCGCAGCCTCCACAGCACTGAATGTATCTCAACCGTCGATTTCGGTGGCGATTGATCACGTCGAAAAGAGATTCGGGCAGAAACTTTTTGTTCGACAACGCGGAAGTCGCGTGGCCCTGACATCATTTGGCAGGATCGTGACAACAAAGGCAAAACAAGTTCTAGTGCAAGCAGACGAATTTGCTACTTTGGGGAGCGGCCAAGCTGTTGTCGGCGGCGACTTGGTTCTGGGGTGCTTTGAGGATCTCGCGCCACATTTTGTTCCTAGTTTAATCCGATCGTTCTCGATGTTATATCCCGATGTTCACGTCATAGTACGCGAGGAAACATTTGAAACCCTGGGACAGCGCATAAACGACTCGGCTATTGATCTTGGCCTTACTTACGACCTTGGACTATCAACGAACATTGAGCGAATAGTGTTGCATGAACTTCGGCCACACGCACTTCTATCTGCCGCACATGCGCTTGCTGATCGTGGGGCAGTAAGCTTGGCAGATTTGGCGGACTATCCGCTTATTGTTACCGACCAGCCTTCCAGTTGGCAACATACACTCGACATTTTCCGAAGTCGTGGCTTGTCGCCGGCAATTAGCACAAAGACGACTTCGTTCGAACTCCAACGAAGCATGGTAGCCAACGGTTTCGGCGTCGCCGTTTGCTATACGCGCCCACACGGCGATCGTAGTTATGATGGTCTGCCGCTCGTATGCAAACCATTAACCGATCCGCTTCCAAGGCAACGCATCGTCCTCGCACACGACACACGACAACGCCTGCCCAATGCTGCATTGGCATTTATTAGCGAGGCCAAGCTGTGGTTTTCAACAAATGATACCTTTGCTTCCAACGCTAGTTTGTGAGCAGGTAGCGCCCAGTTCGGCTCGGTGCACCAACGCCCTACATCCTTTCACCAGAATCTAGCCGGAAGTTCACGTCCAAATGCTTTCCGGAGTCAGGATGTCAAACGGGACGATTCTCTGTTCGATTGATGCGGCATCCCTACGCTCAATTAAGCGCAGCATGACATCAATCAGTTCCTGCGGCATCTTATCAATAGGGTGGCAAAGCGATGCGGTGATCAAGCCTTCGCTCAGTCCTTTGCGGGTTTCGGGTCCGATGTCAGAACAAACGACCCGGATCATGCGCTGCTCGTCCAGCGGCAACTCACGCAAAGCGCGTAAGACGCCAGAAATCCCGCCACCGTTTACGAAAATACCCCTAAGGTCCGGCTCTTCTTCGATCAGTCGGCGGACGATTGCATAGGCATTTTCGGGCACCTCGTGAGTGAGCTGTGTTTCGCTAATACTAAAAGCGGAAGCATGCTCGCGCATATAGGAGCGAAAACTGGCATCCGCGATATCCTGACACTGGTAGCGATTGCTGCCGACGAGGGGAAAGACCTTGCCCGGACCATCCGCCGTTTGGCTGATAAACCATGCCGCCGTGCGTCCCCTCTTCCAGTTGTCCGTCCCGACGAAGCCTGCCCGGCTAGCGGCCGATAAATCGGTCACGTACGCCACAACCGGAATGCCCCTGCCGCGCAATTCATCGATTGCCTGACTGACAAGCGGATGGTCGGCCGTCACAACGGCAATGGCGTCCGAGGTCTGTCCCATCCTCAGCAGATTGGCTGACACCGCTTCGGGGGAAAGATCATCTTCGAAGACAACACTAGGCTCGATGACCGCATCGGTTCGTCGCATCGAGGCCGACATCAATGCTTCTGCCCACATCTGATAGAGCGGTCGGTGAGACTGCTGCATCAGGAATCCCAGGTTTCGATGCGGGAGGTTCTCGCGTTTACGCTGCCGCAGGGCTCCCAAGCCATAGAAACCAATCTCATCGGCGGCATCCAGAATGCGGTCTACCGTTTCCGGTCGAACCGTTCCCGTCCCGTGCAGAAGCCTGTTTACCGTCGAGAGGCTGACATCTGCAGTCTTCGCCAGATCAGAGATGGTTGGCCTGTTCATTCAGATGTTCCGTTTGTGTCATTTGTGAATGGCATGATTTGGAATGAAATGCTCCTCAGCCAGCCAAGAGGGTTCCATTCTGGCATTCCAAACGCTACAGATCAATACGCAATTACTGCAGCCATCGAGGGATGGAATTGGGAGGAGAGTTTGATGAAACATATGAAGCACTTTTGTGCAGCATTGCTTGCGACCACTATTGTGTCTTTCGCCGCTCCGACGGCATTTGCGGCAAACATCGCCGTCGTCGGGGGGAAGACGGACGACGAGTTTTGGAACCGTATCAAGAAGGGCGTTGATGACGCCCGCCTCGTCGTTGAGAAGAACGGCGGCCAGGTCAGCTATCTTCAGCTCCAGACCTATGACAATCTTGGTCCGGATGCCGCACAGCTCGTGCGCACCGCCATCAGCCAAGGCGTGGAGGGTATCGTCGTTCCGAACTGGGTCCCAGAGGCGGAAGACGAGGCGATCAAGGCCGCAATCGACGCCGGGATCAAGGTTATTCTGATGAATGCGGGTAGTATTGAAAAAGCCCGTGAACTCGGCGCCATTAATTATGTTGGCTCAGACGAATTCGTCGCCGGCAAGGCAGGCGGCGAATACCTTGGCTCGAAAGGCGCGAAGAACGTTATTTGTGTCAACACCGTTCCAGGCGCGGCCAATCAGGAGGCTCGGTGCAAGGGCGTCATCGACGGCATTACCGCTAAGGGTGGTAAGGGAAAGCAGCTGCCGCTGCCAGCGACCAGCTTCGGCGACCAGACGGCAATTGCTGAAGCAGTGAAGGCCACGCTGTTGCAGGATGATACCATCGATGGCGTGATTAATGTCAGCGCGACTGATGCAGATGCGGCCGCAAGCGGCATCAACCAGGCGGGCAAGGTTGGGAAGGTTGTCCATGGCACTTTCGACCTGAATGCCTCAGGGCTGGCGCGTATCAAGGATGGATCCCAGACCTTTGCAATCGACCAGCAGCCCTACCTTCAATCGTTGCTTGGCGTGACCCTCCTTGCCTCCAACATCGACTACGGTACGGCTCTCCCGACCGCTCCGGTTTTAACCGGTCCCGGCATTGTTGATGCGTCAAACATCGATGCCACCTTGGCCGGCGTAGAAAAGGGCGCTCGCTAAGCAAATCCTCCGGTTCGGTCCGTAGCGCGGCTATGGACCGGCTCCTATCAGGTGTCCGGCCACACGCGTTCAACCGCGTAAAGAGTCGAGCCAAAAAATGGGATCTCTCCTATGAACAACTTTTCCTTCGGAAACCTTTTCCGCCGACCCGAGGCGGGAGCGTTTCTCGGACTGATCGGTGTCCTTGTCTTTTTTGTCGTGTTCGGGAGTACGAAGTTTCTTGAACCCGCCGGTGCTGCAAGCTGGCTGAACGTTGCAGCCAACCTCGGCATCGTCGCGCTTCCCATCGGACTTTTGATGATCGCCGGTGAGCTCGACATTTCGATTGGCGCGATGATCCCCGCGGGCTCCATGATGGTCGCCGTGCTTTCGGGACATTACGATTTTCCAATCTGGATCGGAATGCTGGGCTCCATCTTGCTCGGTCTCGTCGTCGGCCTGATCAATGGTATCCTGGTCGTTCGCACAGCTGTCCCGTCGCTGATCGTCACGCTCGGCACACTGTTTGCCGTCCAGGGCCTCACCTTAGGATTTTCGGTCCTTGTAACCGGCACCACAAGTGTTGCATTGACTGCTGACCCTTGGGCCAAGTTTGTCTTCGGTCAGTTCCTTGGGGGATCGTTTCAAGTCATCATCCCGTGGTGGTTTGCCATAACGGCCCTATTCATCTTCTTCATCCACTATTCCCCATATGGAAACTGGATCTTTGCAATGGGCGGCGACAAGATCAGCGCCCGCAATGCTGGCATTCCGACAAGCCGATTGACCATCGCCCTGTTCGTGCTCTCAGCTGTCAGTGCCTCATTCGTTGGGATGTGCCAGGCGATCCTGTTCAACTCCGCCCAGGTCTCCGGTGGCATGACCTTCATCTTCAACTCGATCATCTCGGTTGTCGTCGGCGGCGTTCTACTTACGGGCGGCTTCGGCTCAGTAATCGGAATATTCCTCGGCACAATAACGTTCGCCATCGTCAATCAGGGCATCTATTTCACGACGTTCGATCGCAACTGGTCGAGCCTGATCATCGGCATCATGCTGCTGCTGGCTGTCCTGATGAACAACACCTTCCGCAACATGGCGCTGGCCTACAGGCCGAAGAAGAAGTGAGGGATATGCGATGACCACTCCAATTTTGGAATTACGCCACGTCGACAAGTCATTCGGCCCGATCGATGTGCTTCACGATATCTCGCTCAAGGTGCATGCAGGTGAAGTGCTCTGCCTTCTCGGTGATAACGGCGCAGGCAAATCAACGCTGATCAAGACCATGGCTGGCGTCTTCAAGCCCAGTTCTGGCGAGCTGCTGATGGATGGCAAACCCGTCGAGTTTCGCGGCCCGCGGGATGCCCAGGAGGCCGGGATTTCGACTGTGCATCAGTTCGGCGGCACCTTCCCGCTTATGTCGATCGGCCGATCCTTTTTCATCGGTGTCGAGCCGACTAAAGGGTTCGGCCCGTTCAAGGTTTACGACCGGAAAAAGGCCAACGAGATTGCCGTCAAGGCTGTGCAGGAATTCGGCATCACCCGCATCGATGACGGCGACCGGCTTATCGGCGGTCTGTCAGGTGGCGAGCGCCAATCGCTGGCAATCGCCCGGGCCGTACACTTCGGAGCCAGGGTATTGATCCTTGATGAGCCTACCGCGGCACTTGGCGTCAAGGAAGCGGCCCACGTCCTGCGGATCGTGCTGGAGGCACGCCGACGTGGCCTCGCTGTGATCTTTATCACCCATCAGGTGACGCATGCGATGACCGTCGGCAACCATTTTGCGGTGCTGATCCGTGGCGCGGTTGCCGCCGATTTCCGCAAGGGCGAAAGGTCCCGCGAAGAAATCACCGATCTGATGGCAGGCGGCGAAGCCATGGCGGAACTCGAGGCTGAGATCGAAGGCCATCTCGCAGCACAACATAATCCTCCCGCGGCTTGAAGCCGAACCTGCCCCCGGCCGCCACCGGCCGGGGGTTCTTTAACAGCCGCCAACACTCGGAGTAAAACATATGAAGATCGCTCTCGACCCGTTCATGCATCGCCATTTGAACCTTGAGCAACTGCCTGCCAAGGTGAAAGAACTCGGCTACGACTGGATTGAACTTTCTCCTCGCGGAGACTTCCTTGAGTGGTTCAAGGCGCCCCGCGTATTTCCTGATCGGATCAAATCGTTCAAGCGTGCACTGAAGGATGCAAACGTCGGAATTGCTTCTATCCTGCCGATGTATCGCTGGGCCTCCAACGACGAGGCCGAGCGGCAAGCAGCCGTCAAGCACTGGAAGCGTGCCATCGAGATCGCGGTCGAGATGGAAGTGGATGTGATGAACTCTGAATTCGGACGCGGACCGCATCCCGACAAGGGATCCTGTTACTGCTGCCACACCGGCAGCATGATCGAGACCTGTGAGGATGCATGGTGGCGCTCGATGGAGGAGCTGGTGCCTCTATTCGAGAGGGAAGGCATCAACCTTCATGTCGAGCCACATCCCGAAGACTGGTGCGAGACACTGCAACCCGCCGTGGACATCATCCGCACGGTGAACTCCAAGAACGTCAAGTTCCTCTATTGCGCTCCTCATACTTTCTACTTCGGCGACGATACGAAAGCGATGCTGCGGGAATGTGCTGATGTGCTGGCTCATGTTCATGTTGGCGATACGTTCAATCACAAGGCCAGTTCGGGCTTGCGTTACATTCTCAATCCGCCGGGCACGCAGGCGCGCGTCCATCAGCATCTTAATATCGGCCAAGGCGAAGTGCCGTGGGACGATTTCTTCGGCACACTGGCCGAGGTGGGCTTTGACGGAATCATGACGGCCTGCGTCTTTGCTTGGGAGGACAAGGCCGACCATTCGGGCACGTTCATGCGCTCCGAGATGCAGCGTTACGTGGACAAATACTGGAAGAAATAGGCCAGGGAGGCCAGTGCGCGGAAGCAACCGGACAGGCAAGTTTCAACGAGACAGCTTACGTGGGCGACGGGACCGTCCCGTCGCAGGGCGGAGCTTTGGCAAACCAAAGCCGGCACGAGGCCGGAGGAGAACAGACATGATAAATGGCGAACGACTGATAGAACGGCCACTGCGCTGGGGTATGGTTGGCGGCGGACGCACCGGTCAGGTGGGCTACAAGCATCGGACCGGAGCTTTGCGCGACGGGACCTACAAGCTCATCTGCGGGGCCTTCGATCTTGACGCCGCGCGTGGCCGCGACTTCGGCGTCAAACTCGGTGTCGAAGCTGAACGCTGCTATGCCGATTACAAGGAACTGATCGCCAACGAGACAGCACGTGAGGACGGTGTCGAAGTCGTCTCGATTGCCACGCCGAACTTCACGCATTACGAAATCACCAAGGCCTGCCTTGAAGCCGGTCTGCATGTGATTTGCGAAAAGCCTCTGTTCTTTACAGTTGCGGAATGCGACGAAGTGGCGCAACTGGCCGAGGAAAAAGGTCTGATCGTCGGCGTGACGTATGGTTTCACAGGCCATCCGCTGGTTCACCAGATGGCAGCCATGGTGAAAAAAGGCATGCTCGGCGACATCCGCATCGTCGACATGCAGTACACCCACGGCTTTAACGCTGGTGACGACGTTGGCGCGGGCGAAGCCCTGAAATGGCGCACCAATCCGAAGACGGCCGGCCCAACTTTCGTTCTCGGCGACATCGGCACGCATCTCTATTACCTCTCCGAAGTGGTTCTGCCTGATTTGAAGATCGAAAGGCTCCTTTGCGACCGCAAGGCCTTCATTCCGACCCGTGCGCCGCTTGAAGACCACGCAACAGTTCTGATGCATTATGACAATGGAGCTCGTGGTCGCCTGTGGGTTTCGTCTGTCAATGCCGGCAATATGGGTTCGCAGCGCTATCGTTTCGTTGGCTCAAAGGCTTCCATTGAATGGTCCGACGCGCATCCTGACCAGCTGATCTACGAAGTTCAGGGTGAACCGAACCGTATCCTGCATCACGGCATGCCCTATCTTGAAGAGGAAAGCCTTGCCGTTGACCGCATGGGCGCGCTGCATACGGAAGGTCTCGGCGATAGCTGGTCGAATATCTATCTCTGGATCGCGCAGGCGATCGACGCGAAAAATCGCGGCGACGAAGCCTTCCTGAAGACGCACCACTACCCTGGCATCAAGGCGGGCACCGAAGGTGTGCGCTGGTTGGAAAACTGCGTCCATTCGGCCGATGCAGGCTCCGCCTGGGTCGATTTCAAGTGACCAAAAAGAGGCGCGTCGCTGCCCACGTCATCGAGCGCCCCGACAATCTCTACTCCGGAAAGATAGTACAATGAAACTTTCGATTTGCACCGACGTGATGGGCGACCTGTCATTCACCGATATGCTCGACAAATGTGTAAAGCTCGGTGTTGAAGGCATCGAAATGACTGGTGGCGGCTGGTCCCGCGCGCCGCATTTCCGCGCTGACGAGCTTCTGGCTGACAAGGGGCTCTTGAAAACCAAACTCAAGGAAATCGACGCGCGCGGTCTGGAGATCGCGGCACTGAATTGCTCCGCCAATCCCCTCGATCCCGGTGACATGGGCAAGCGCCATCGCAAGGAGATGGAACAAACCATCCGCCTCGCCGGCGAGATTGGGATTAAGACCATCGTGACGATGTCCGGGTTGCCGGAAGCGGCACCTGGCGACAGCGTGCCCAACTGGCTTGTCTACACCAAGAGCTGGCCCGATGAGATGCCGCAGCGTGATCGCTATCAGTGGGAAGACCGTGCCTTTCCGCTTTGGCACGATCTGGTGAAGCTCGCCAAGGAAGTAGGCGTTGAAAAATACGCGCTTGAAAACTTCTCGGCTATGCTCGTGTGGAATCCGGAAACCCTGTTTCGCCTGCGCAACGAGGTTGGCGCATCCGTTGGCATGAATCTCGACCCGTCGCACCTAATGTGGATGGGCGCCGATCCGATCGCCTCGGCGCGTGCGCTCGGTCCGGCCATCCACCATTGCCATGGCAAGGATACCCGTATCGAACGCGGGCTCGCGGATGTAAACGGCCTGCTTGAACTGAAGGACGTAACCGACGTTGCAAACCGCTCCTGGAATTACGTTGCCGTCGGGGCAGGCCACGACCTGCAATGGTGGAAGGAGTTCTTCTCGGTGGTCCGCATGGTCGGCTACAATGGTTGGGTCAGCCTCGAGATGGAAGACTTCACCATGTCGACCAACGCTGGCATCCAGTCCTCCATTGACGCGCTGCAGGCGACGATTAGCCGCTGATTTCGGCGCGGGCCGCCGTCGCGGCCCCGCCAACTCCTTGAGGACGAGATGGCTAACCCAATCACCATTACTACCGCGCCCTGCTGCTGGGGTGTCGATGATGTGAAGAACCCGCATCTGCCCCATTGGGAGAAGGTGCTCGACGAGGCGCAGGCGGCCGGATTTGGCGGACTTGAGCTTGGACCGTATGGTTATCTGCCGCTCGACCTTGGCCTGGTGTCTGAGGCGCTCAACCAACGCGGCCTGAAGGTTGTCGCTGGCACGATCTTTGACGATCTCGTTTCGCCGTCGAACCGCGACAATCTGCTGCGCCAGACTGAAGAGATTTGCGCGCTGGTCACCCGATTGCCGAAGCCCGAAACCCATCCGGGCCAGCGCTATGCGGCGCCCTTTCTGACGGTGATGGACTGGGGACATGACGAGCGAGACTATGCTGCCGGTCATTCGGACCGTGCCCCACGACTTGACGATGCCGCGTGGGACGCGATGGTCGAAAACATCGGCGCCGTCGCGAGGCTTGCTCGTGACACATATGGTGTACGCGCCACTATCCATCCGCACGCCGGCGGCTATATCGAATTTGCCGACGAACTGAAGCGTATCGCGGACGACGTTCCCGCCGAGTTGGCAGGCCTCTGCCTTGACACCGGGCACATGGCCTATTCCGCGATGGACCCCGTTGCCACCTTGCGCCGCTATTGGGACCGCGTCGACTATATCCATTTCAAGGACATCGATGCCGGAACCTACCAGGAAGTGATGGGCGAGCGTATCCGCTTCTTCGATGCTTGTGCCAAAGGCGTCATGTGTCCGATCGGGCGTGGCTCGATCGATTATCCAGCCATCCGCACACTTCTCACAGAACTTGATTACAGCGGCTACATCACCATCGAACAGGAGCGCGATCCGCGTAACACCGGTTCAATCCTTGAGGATTTGGCGGCCAGCCGCTCTTTCCTCGCGCGTACCGGTTTCTGAATAGCTCGGAGTCTTGACATGAAATCACTCGACGTCATCACTATCGGCCGGTCCTCGGTCGACCTCTACGGCCTACAGGTTGGCGGACGACTGGAGGATATGGGCTCGTTCAACAAATATATTGGCGGGTCACCGACCAATATCGCCTGCGGCGCGGCCCGCCTTGGACTGAGGTCGGGCTTGATTACGAAAGTTGGCGACGAACATATGGGCCGCTTCATCCGCGAGCAACTTCAACGCGAAGGCGTCGACATAGGCGGTGTGGTGACAGATCCGGAGCGGCTGACGGCGCTGGTTCTCCTCGGAATTCGAGATGAGGACACATTTCCTCTGATTTTCTACCGCGAGAACTGCGCCGATATGGCACTCAATGAAGGCGACATCCACGAAAAATATGTTGCGTCTGCTCGCGCCGTGGTCGTCACCGGCACGCATCTGTCCAATCCCCGGACAGAAGCAGCCGTCCTAAAAGCGCTTGGGTTCGCACGTGCGCACGGTGCCAAAACTGCCCTCGACATTGATTATCGGCCGAACCTTTGGGGTGTCGCCGGTCATGGCGACGGGGAAAGCCGCTATGTGGCGAGCCGGCAAGTGACCGATAAACTCCAGTCGACACTCCATTTCTTCGATCTGATCGTGGGTACGGAGGAAGAATTCCACATTGCCGGCGGCACGTCGGACACCGTGGCAGCGCTGAAGGCCGTCCGTGCGGTTTCCGCGGCGACGCTTGTCTGCAAGCGCGGCGCGAAAGGTGCGGTCGCTTTCGAGGGCGTAATCCCGGACAATCTTGATGAGGGCGTATCGGGCGAAGGTTTTCCCATCGAAGTCTTTAATGTCCTTGGGGCAGGGGATGGTTTCTTCTCTGGACTGCTGAAAGGCTGGCTCGATGGCAAGGATTGGGCGTTAGCCCTCAAACACGCCAATGCTTGCGGTGCTTTCGCCGTTTCCCGCCATGGCTGTACGCCGGCCTATCCCTCTTTGGAGGAATTGGAGTTCTTCCTGAAACGTGGCATCCAGCAGCCGGATCTGCGCAACGATGCGGAGCTCGAGCAGATCCACTGGTCGACAAACCGCCATCGAAATCACGCAGAAGACTGGCCCGAATATCGGGTCTTCGCCTTCGATCACCGCATGCAGCTTGAGCAACTGGCGGGGTACACGCTCGAAAAGGGTGGCGCCTTCAAGGAACTTTGCCTTCAGGCGGCTTTGCAAGTTCAGGCAGGACGGCCTGGTTACGGGATTCTGTGCGACAACCGGATCGGACGAAAGGCGCTGCATGCGGCGTCGGGGTCCGGCCTGTGGATCGGACGGCCCTGCGAGTGGCCGGGGTCGCGCCCGCTGACTTTGGAGCCGGAACTGGGCAGCGACTATGGTGGCCTTGGCGAGTGGGCGCGAGAAAACGTCGTTAAGGTGCTTTGCTTTTGCCATCCGGACGACGATGCTGAAACGCGCGCAGACCAGGAAGCAACGGTAAAGCGGTTGTTCGATGCCTCGCGGCGCAACGGCCTGGAATTCCTCCTGGAGATCATTCCGTCAAAGGTCGGGCCGGTCGACGACCAGACGGCCGCCGTTCTGATCCAGCAATTCTATGACATCGGCATCTTTCCAGACTGGTGGAAGCTTGAGCCGATGAAGACGCAAGCCGCTTGGGCGAACACGATTTCCGCGATTGAAAAAAATGACCGTCACACACGCGGCATCGTGGTGTTGGGGCTGGACGCGCCGGAGGCAGAGCTGGCGGCGAGCTTCGAGGTCGCCGCAGCATTCCCTCTGGTCAAGGGCTTCGCGGTTGGCCGGACAATTTTCGGCGACGTTGCAAGGCTTTGGATGACTGGTGAAATGGAAGACGAGGAAGCCATCACAGAGATGGCGGAGCGGTATCGGCGCCTATGCTCGATTTGGGATCAGGCGAGAACCGTCGCACGGGAGAAGGCAGCATGACAAAGACGATCCGACTGACAGCCGCGCAGGCCATGGTGAAATGGCTGTCGGTACAGATGACCGAAGAGGGCGAACGCTTCATCGAAGGCGTATGGGCAATCTTCGGGCATGGCAACGTGGCGGGACTAGGTGAGGCGTTGTATGGGATCGGCGATGCGCTGCAGACATGGCGCGGGCAGAACGAGCAGACGATGGCTCATGCGGCGATCGCTTATGCAAAAACGTTAAAGCGCACCCGGGCACAGGCTGTAACCTCCTCGATCGGGCCTGGGGCTTTGAACATGGTGACGGCATGCGCGCTTGCCCATGTCAATCGCCTGCCCGCGCTGTTCATTCCGGGTGACGTTTTCGCCAATCGCCGTCCGAACCCGGTCTTGCAACAAATCGAGGATATGAACGACGGAACCGTCAGCGCCAACGACTGCTTCCGGCCGATTTCTGCCTACTTTGATCGCATTACCCGGCCAGAGCATCTTCTCACCTGCCTGCCGCGAGCGCTTGCCGTCATGACCGATCCAGCCAATTGCGGTCCAGCAACGCTTGCCTTCAGCCAGGATGTCCAAGCCGAGCTTTATGACTATCCGGAAGCCTTCTTTGAACAGAAGACCTGGCGCATCCGTCGCCCGGAGCCGGACCCGCGAGACGTTGCGGACTTGGCCGCTGCGATCCGCGGCGCGCTGAAGCCGGTAATCATTTCCGGGGGCGGTGTCATTTATTCGCGGGCCGAAGCCGAGCTTGCCGCGTTTGCCGAGGTTCATAATATTCCGTTCGTCGAAACCCAGGCAGGCAAGGGCGCGAATGGGTGGGATCATCCGTTGAATTTCGGGTCTCCGGGTGTCACCGGCTCGGAATGCGCCAATGCCCTTTGTGCGGACGCTGACCTCATCATTGGCGTCGGGACGCGCTTTCAGGATTTCACCACCGGAAGCTGGGCACTCTTCCGCAATCCGGCGCGCCGGCTGGGCTCGATCAATCTTGCCGGGTACGACGCAATGAAGCATGGCGCGTTGCCTTGCGTGGGAGATGCCAAAGTCACGCTCGAGCGTTTGACAGCGGCACTTTGTCCGTTTCGTGTCCCCGACGTCAACGGTCAGAGCCGTCTTGACTGGCATGCTGCCGTTGGTCGGGTGACGGCCGCTCCCGCTTCGGATGGGCCGGACAACCTGCCCACCGACGCGCAGGTGATAGGTGCTGTGCAACGCGTGGCGACCGACAACACAGTCGTCATGTGTGCTGCAGGCACGATGCCCGGCGCGTTGCAGGTGCTGTGGCAATCGGTGCCAGGCGGGTATCACATGGAGTACGGCTTTTCCTGCATGGGATACGAGGTCGCCGGCGCCATGGGCATCAAGCTTGCCCGGCCCGACAAGGAAGTCATCTGCTTCGTCGGAGACGGTTCTTATATGATGGCAAATTCGGAACTCGCGACCGCTGTCACGCGCCGCATCCCGTTCACCGTCGTGCTGACTGACAATCGCGGCTACGGATGCATCAATCGGCTCCAGATCGAGTGCGGTGGCGCCGAATTCAACAACATGTACAAGGACTGCAATGTCGAGACGCAGCCAGAGATCGACTTTGTTGCGCATGCTGCGTCTATGGGAGCGCATGCGGAGAAGGTTGCCTCGATAGCGGAACTGCAAGTCCGGATCGTTGAAGCCCGGAACCGGGATATTCCCAGCGTGATTGTTATCGACACGGACGCTGTTCCCGGCACAGGTATTGGCGGTCACTGGTGGGATGTCGCAGTGCCCCAGGTTGGAGGACCGGGCCGTCTCGAGCACGCGCGCGCGCGCTACAACCAAAACGCTGCCCATCAACGAACGTTTGATTGACGGAGAGAGATAATGACCGGATTGCTGCGCAGGCCATTTGGCTCTCATGGGAAAGTTCATGAGATCACCCCTCAATCCGCCGGCTGGCGCTATGTCGGCTTTTCGGTCTACCGTTTGAGGCCGGGTGAAGTCGTCGAGGAAGCAACTGGCGACCGCGAGGTGATCCTCGTCATGGTCGAGGGGAAGGCGGCTTTCCATGCGGCCGGCCAGGACTGGGGTCTGCTGGGCAACCGTATGGACGTGTTCGAAAAAACGGCGCCCCATTGCCTCTATGTGCCAAATGCGAGTGATTGGCGGGCGGACGCCGAAACCGAATGCACAATCGCGGTGTGCTCGGCGCCCGGCAAGAGCGGCCATCGTGCACGGCGCATCGGTCCCGACGGAATGTCGCTGACGGCGCGCGGCAAGGGAGCTAACACGCGGCATATCAACAATATCGCCATGGAGGCTGAAGACTATTGCGACAGTCTGCTGGTGACGGAGGTATTCACGCCAGCTGGGCATTGGTCGTCCTATCCGAGCCACAGGCATGATGAAGACGATTTTCCCCGGGTTACCTATCTCGAGGAGACCTATTATCATCGATTGAATCCTGCTTCTGGCTTTGGAATTCAGCGCGTCTACACCGATGACGGACTCCTCGATGAAACCATGGCGGTCAAGGATCACGACGTTGTCCTGGTTCCCCGCGGACACCATCCCTGCGGCGCACCTTATGGTTTTGAGATGTACTATCTCAATGTCATGGCCGGTCCGCTGCGCAAGTGGCGGTTCATTCCCGCGCCTGAGGTCGAGTGGATCGTGGAGCGGGATGCAAAATGATCAACCGTGCACTCAATCAGAAGACGGGTCGCCACCTCGGCTATGAAGCAGTTTTGGATCTGGCAAGGGATATTGGCTGTGTCGGCGTCGATCACAAAGAGCCCGACATTCGCGCAAGACGTTGCGAAATCTTTTGAGTCTATCGATGCGTCACGGCAGTTGAGACGAACCTGACCAAACTGATCGCTTTAATCTGTGCCTTTATTGAGGGCCTCACCCTGACTGGAGAAGGTATCCCATGCCGCTTTTGAAGTTCCATCTTTACAAGGGCCGCTCAACGGATGAGCTTGATGGTCTGCTGGATGTCGCCCACGACGTGATGGTCCAGACATTCGGCGTGTCGGCTGAGGATCGCTACCAAATCGTCAACGAGCATGCCCCTTCCCATATGCGAGCACTTGACACAGGTCTTGACATCCCCCGGACGGAAAAGTTCGTTCTGCTGGAGGTGGTCTCGCGTCCAAGGGGAACGCCGGCCAAAGTCGCCTTCTATGAAAATCTCTGCTCCGCCCTCCAAGAGAAATGCGGCGTACCGGCATCCGACGTGATGATCTCATTCACCGAAAACTCCGATGATGATTGGTCTTTCGGGCTCGGTCGCGCTCAATTTCTGACGGGCGAACTGTAACTTTGTATCTTGCAATAGGTGACGAAGACAATATTTGATCACGTTGCGGCAGGCTCTCGACCACGCCTCGGAGAACAACTACGCGCTACTTCAACGAAGACGTTCCGTTGGGGTGTTGACTTTATATTCTTGACAGATCGTTCCAGAATTCCTATTTGGCTTTGCATGGCAAGGATCAAAGAGTTCGACAGAGACAAGGCACTGGATGCCGCAGTGGGCGTATTTCGGGAGCACGGCTTCGAGGGCACGTCGACGGAGATGCTGGTGCGGGCCATGAAGATCGGCAGACAGAGCCTCTATGACACCTTCGGGGACAAGTGGGCGCTCTACCGCCTCGCGGTGGAACGTTATGCATCCGAGGAAACCGATGCGCACATTGCGATGTTGCGCGGCAAACCGCGAGCCCTTGAAGGTATCGCGGCGATGATCGAGCGGGTGGTGGCAACCGCGAACCAGGCTTGCCTCGGCGTCAATTCAATCTGCGAATTCGGCCAGAGTCGGCCGGACCTTGCAGAGGTCCATCAGGCCGCCGACCGTAGGTTGAGAAGTGCCGCAAGCGCGCGGATCAGGCAAGCGCAGGACGCAGGCGACGTGGACAAATCGTTATCGGCAGATGCCGTGATTGATTTCCTCTTCGCCAGCATAGCCGGAATTCGGGTTGCCGCGCGCGGGGGAGCCGATAGCGACAAACTCGCGTCCCTTGGACGGCTGGCACTTCGCGCGATCATATAGCGGCAAAAATTTTACACAATTTTGGAACGATCAGTCAAGAAAGGAATGCAGATGAAAGCTGTTGTCATGAACGGCATCGGTGACACCGATGTCATGGAAGTCGTGGATCGTCCGGAGCCGGCCGCGACGCCGGGACATGTTCTCGTCGAAATCGCCATGGCGGGCGTGAACTTTATGGACATCGGTGTTCGCCAGGGTATGGCCTGGACGGAAACGCCAAATCCGAAAGTACTTGGTGTCGAAGGGGCTGGCCGCGTGCTAGCGATCGGCGAAGGCGTGTCGGAGTTTGCTATCGGTGATCGCGTCGCCTGGGTTTACGCCCCGGGAAGCTATGCGGAACGCATTTCGATTCCTGCGACGTCGCTCGTGAAAGTCCCTGAATTTATTGATGATCGAACGGCGGCTTCGCTCATGATGCAGGGATTGACCGCCAGCCACTTCGCCACCGATTTCCATCCAATTCAGCCCGGGGATACTGCTCTCGTACATGCAGCGGCAGGCGGCGTCGGCCTGTTGCTGACACAGATAATCAGGTTGAGAGGAGGCCGCGTTATCGGTCGCGTATCGTCCGACGACAAGGTCGCAATCGCCAAGCAGGCAGGTGCCGAGGCCGTCATCGTGGATACGGAGGGAGAATTCGCTGACGAAGTCCTGCGCCTGACCGACGGCAGGGGCGTGGAAGTGGTCTATGACGGTTCCGGACCCAAGACCTTTAAGGGTTCGCTCGACGCACTTCGCCGGTCAGGTACGTTGTGCTGGTATGGCCCGGTGCTCGGAGGGCCTGGACCCCTGGATATTATAAGCCTGCCGAAAAGCATCAGGATCGGTTACGCCGTCTTTTCCGACCACATCCATACGCCCGAGCTCCTTCGCGCCCGCACCAGGCAGCTTTTTGATTGGATTGAGAATGGGTCGCTCAAGGTCAGCATCGGTGGAATCTATCCCCTCGCGCAAGCCGCCCAGGCGCACGCGGACATAGCTAGCCGCGCGACCACGGGTAAGCTGCTTTTGATCCCATAAAGGAGCAAGTGATCAGCGATACAGTGAATTGACCGGCCCTGTTGGCAGGGCGCTTGTCGCTTGGCACTTAATTGTAAGAATGCGGCCATTGCGAGCAGAGACCGGTAATTTCTCTGGGGTGACCTCAGCCACGAATTGTTAGCATCATGTGGTTCACCATCGTCGCTTTGTTAACGGAGGCATCGATGGCGTTGGAATGGACGATCACGATCGAGGGCAGGAACGAATTCGGTGAGGTTTGCCGGAAGCAGATCCAGATCGACAAAAGTTGGGAGCGCCTGCGCGACGGTGAGATCGGGCTGTCGATCGAAATGTTCACAGCCGATGTCCGTAACTAAGATAGAAAGGCATCCAAGGCGGAGTGAGGCGCGAGCCGACGCAGTCCTTGAGCGGAGCGTGATGTTTGCGCAGGGCATCGTAATATAGTTATTCGGCTCAATATCTACTAATTCACGATCTCACTCTCCCGGAATACAACATTGGCAACGAGTTCTTGAACATAGCCGCTCCATTTGTTCATCGCCTCGCGCTTCTCGTCGAGGTAATCATAACGGTCATAGACAATGGCCATGCGCATTT
Source organism: Phyllobacterium sp. LjRoot231 (assembly GCF_964253365.1). Taxonomy (NCBI): domain Bacteria; kingdom Pseudomonadati; phylum Pseudomonadota; class Alphaproteobacteria; order Hyphomicrobiales; family Phyllobacteriaceae; genus Phyllobacterium; species Phyllobacterium sp. LjRoot231. The sequence goes on along the minus strand of NZ_CAXUQT020000001.1, from coordinate 501,195 downwards.
TGTTTTTGGGGCGGTGGTTTACCAATAGCTCTGCAATGTGTCTCGGGACCTTCAATCGGGAAAGACCCGAATACATCGTTGCCCTTAGATCATGAATTGTCCATGGCTCAACGTATGGATCACGCTCCTGTTGCAGCAGCAGCCGCCTCGTCGTTGCATCCAGCCGCCGCTTCGAGCCGGGAAAACCTGCCACTATCCCTTTGCCCCTCTCACTCTTGAAGTACAGCCCATTGCGTACGTGTTGTTCAAGTCCCTCGAGAATTTCGACAATTGCCGGAGTCAGAGGAATGAGATTCTCCAAGCCATTTTTTGTGCGCCACCTTGGTATCAGCCACTGCGGATTGTCACCAAAGGTGATTTCACTGCGTCTCATGCCCGCGACTTCACCCCGCCTTTAGCCAGTCAGAAGTGCCAATTGATCAATTTTGCCGAAAGGATAGCCAATCAGGCTACTAGCAAGCCAAAACAGCCGTATCTCATCATCGCTCAGCAGCCGATCTCGGGACTCTTCCACAACTCCTGTGTCGACTCCCGCGCACGGTTTATCTTGTGGTTGTATCCGCTTCTTGCCGGCGGGGCTTGCCAGCCAGTTGAAGAAACAGCTTAATGTGCCCTTGACCCGATTGGCCGTAACGCCTTTGCCACCCTTCTCCTGTATCCGATTCCGAATCGAGCGCAACAATAAGGTAACATCATCAAAGGTGATGTCCGTCGCAAGGCGGTGTTCCCAGTCGGGGTAGATCTCGACTCTGAACTGCCGATCCACTTCCTGCCATCTCTTCCGGTAGACCTTGGCATAATCTTCAATGAAGGCGTCTCCGAGAGCTTTGACTGTATCGTTAGACGCAATAACGGGGGCGGGGCCTATTGTCAGGGATGGTCGCGCGGCTGCCTTTGCCATCGCAGGATCCCTGCCGCTATCCACGTCAACATAGGCCGCTTTTGCCTTCTTGACAGCCTCGCTCAGTGTGAACCCGTTATCATTCGGCGTCTTGCGTTCCTTGAGCACCTCACCAATCGTAAGCTTCCGGACTTTCCCGTCCACTCTGCTACGATAGCGATATGCCCATGAGGCTCGGCCGGTAGGCTTCTTGCCGCCGCAACAAAGTACTTTGCATGGCATGCAAGAGGTCAGCGGTTCGATCCCGCTTGGCTCCACCACTACCTTCAAGTCCTAGCTTGGTTCGGCAGGAGCATCTTGCAGCCTGTATTGCCGGTCGTCTCCCTACTCCGCCTGCGCGAACCGTGCCCTCGAGCGCTCGCGTGCCTTCTCAGCTTCGATGACACGGTCGCGCGCTGGTGCATGAGTATGCAGGGCAGACAGCAGCCGCCGCGCAGCGTCGGAGACTTCGGTGACCGCACGCTCGAAGATTTCAGCGTTCGCCTGCGACGGTTTGTTGAAACCGGATAGCTTGCGCACGAACTGCAGCGCAGAAGCGTCGATTTCATCCTGGGTCGCCGGAGGGTCGAAGTTAAACAGTGTTCTTATATTGCGGCACATAGCGATCTCCTGTTCTCAATCACAAACATAGGAGCGGGGCTCGCCTCGCGAAACACCCACGAATACTTCGGTGGCATCACAAACCTGCCGAGGGGTTCTCGTTGGTGAGAAATGCTCTCACTATCCAACCGCGAAGCAGTGAATTTTGCAAGAACGTGGCCTTGAACGATAACGCAAGCCCAATGGCTTGCCGGGCTTGATCACCGATGGCACCGACAACAAACAAATGGCGCATATAGCGGATACCTGCCTGCGCCAGCGCAAGTGCTAATCACTCTTTGATCTGAATATTGCCCGAAGAGCTAAATCTTTAGATAAGCTACCGCGCGCGATATCTCGGGGCACCATAACTAATTGGTAGTATTTTTTCAGTTTTATCACGACAGGACGAGTAAAGAGATATAATATGTAATGTGGCATTTGCATTCAAACTCTGCAGAGACGGGGAGAATGGGGGAGCAGTGTCCAATAATATTGAAACAAAACGCCGTAGGGCGCGCCATGTGCCGGCCGTCATCGTTATAGATCAACATACCCTTGCACGAACAACTATCGTAAGACTCCTTGCGCATGAACTTGCTGGCTGGGATTTTATCGACATGATGGGCATCGAGAGCCTCGATAGCGCCATTGGAATGGATGTGCGTCTGGTAGCCTTGGATGTGGCAGGCAGGAACGTAGAGAGTTCCAGTTTGCACAACGACCTTGCAGCTATTACAGAGCTGTTTCCGGAGGCTTCGATCGCCCTCCTGTCAAATACGGACGATCCTTTGATGGCATCACATGCGCTTGCGATGGGCATCCGCGGGTACTTCACCACGTCTTTGCCCATTGAAATAGCGCTTGCTGGAATACGGCTGGTCCTTGCAGGCGGCATCTTTTGCCCAAATCCGCTGGGCACGTTTGTCACCGAGTTGCCAAAGAGCGACAAATCTTTCCGGGAACCACGAGGAAACATGAACGGTAACGCACGTTATATGAGCGTCGCCGACTTTACGCCGAGAGAGGCGGATGTCTTGGCGGAGTTGCAGCGCGGTCATCCAAACAAGGTCATTGCGGGAAAACTCAATCTATCAGGCAACACCGTGAAAATGCATTTGCAACATATCATGCGCAAACTGAACGTTCAGAACAGGACCGAGGTCGTCGCGCGGTTGGGTCAAACCACCTCCTCAGGACAAGAATTTACAGCAACATAGTTCATGCATTTCCCCTTGATGAGGTATTTGCGAGCATCTCACTAAGAGTGGCCGCAGCCAGCATGGCTTCGGCCAATAGCTTTTTGAGCTTCTGATTCTCTTCCTCCAATGCCTTGAGTTTTTTGACATCAAAACCCGCGTTTTGTGCCTTGAGTTTTTTGACATCAAAACCCGCGTTTCTAAGCTGCAAGGACTGCCATCGGTAGAACGTTGGTTCACTGATCCCATGTTCGCGGCATAGGTCCGCCACCCTGATTCCGCTGCGATGTTCCTTCAGAATGTCCATAACCTCGTCGTCATTGAATCTTCTTTTGCTCATCGCAATGTCCCTCCGGCGGGTGTGAATTCGAAGTTTGAGGGCATCAGGAAGAGTAGGATGCCGGCCCAGGCTTCGTTGCCTATTAGGCGATCAAGTTTTTGTCAGTCCTCGCGGAATGCCCTGTTGAAACTGTCTAGAAGTGGTCTGACGGCGTAAAACGCCACAGTGCTCTCGCCGGTTTCGATCAATGTTTGGGCTGGCATGCCGGGAACCAGTTCAACATTGCGCATTTTCGCCAGCCGTTCATCCGTCACTCGGATCGTCGCCGCGTAATAGGGTTGACCGGTCGGTTTGTCGACGAGACGATCGGCTGACACGTATTCGACGATACCTTTGAGAAGCGGGACCCGACGTTGATTATATGGGAGAAGATGAACTTGTGCCGACAATCCCGAGTGCACGAGGTTGATGTCTTCCGGCCGAACGTGTGCGGTGATGATGAGCCGACCTTCGCGCGGCACAAGATCAACAAGCGGTTCGCCCGCGCCTATGACTCCGCCCGCCGTATGGATGCGCAAATCCATGATCACACCGTCTTCGGGTGCCTTGATCTGGGTCCTGGAGAGTTGGTCATCGATTGCCCGAAGTCTCTCGCTCAGTTGCAGTACCTGGCTTTCGGTTTCGCGCAGACCCTGTGCGACCTCGTTCAATCGATCATTTTCGAGCTTCACAAGGTAAGCCTGGCTTTCGCCTATCATCTGATAGGCCCGCGAAATTTGTGCCGTTACTTCGCCAAGCTGACCTTCGAGATCCGCTTTTTCTCGTCCCAGATTAAGGAGTCTGCTCTTTTTTTCGATCCCCTTCGTCACGAGCGGCGTAACAGCGGCAAGTTCCTGCCGGGCGATTTCCGCCCTTTGCGTCAACCCCGCCTTTTGTGCGGCGAGCCCTGCAATCTCCTGTTGCACCTGTTCCATCTTGCTCTGTGTGATCGCGATTTCGGATCGCATTACAAGCCTGCGTGTCGCGAAGATGCGCTGCTGGCCCGTCAGAATGCCGTCGACCGCCGGATTCGTGCTTCTGATTGCCTCAAGATCCGCGGTATAGGTGACCCGGTCGCTGCCTTTTTGTTCTGCGCTCAAGCGCGCATGGCTTGCCTCGGCGTCCCAAAGCTGTCCCTGCAGCGCATCACGTTCCGAGCGCGATTTTGTGTCTTCAAGCTGGATCAATACCTGTCCAGATTTGACCGAATCTCCATTCTTGACGAGAATTTGCCGTACGATGCCGCCTTCCAGGTGCTGAATTGTCTTGCGACTCGACTCGGGTTCTACGACACCCGAAGCAATTGCAGCGCTTTTGAGCGGGGCAAAGACAGACCAGATGCCGAAGCCAATAATGAAGATGCAGATCAGCAGGTTGCCGACATAGACGACGGTACGAAGCCTCGGCATTGGAGAGGCCGGCGCCAAGGCCGTAGGACTGTCCGTCGGCGCATAAATCAAAAGTCGTTTCCTGCTTCCTGACCTTCCGATAGACTGTCGGAGTGTGGTCAACGCACCCGCAACTTTCACTGGAATGTCGAACCGAGCGAGGGTCATGATAAGAGCGTTTCCTTATGTCCCTGTCCGAGATGAAGGTTGAAGATAGGTGTCGTAGATTTCGTCACTATCCCCAAAGGCATCGACAGTGCCGTTGCGCATGATTGCGATCTTGTTGGTAACGGGAAGAACTCCCATCCGATGGGTAATAACCACCACGGTCATTCCTCTTGCTTTCATACGTTCGATCGCATTGAACAATATGCGCTCGCCGTCATAATCCAGGCTCGAATTCGGATCGTCGAGCACGACCAGAGATGGGTTGCCGTAAGCCGCCCTAGCGAGTCCGAGTTGCTGGCGCTGGGCGCGCAGTAGCAAGGTTCCGCCTTCGCCGACATCGGTCTCATAACCTTGAGGCAGACGCATGATCGCCTCGTGCAAACCGACAAGTTTCGCCGCTTCGATTGCTTTGCCCGGACCTGCACCGTCAAGCCGTCCGATCACGTCCTTGATGGCACCACCAAAAAGCTCGATGTCCTGCGGCAAATATCCGATGTGGCGCGCTCCTCCACAAAGACGTAAGGCAGATATATCGACGCCGCCAAGGAGGGCGCATCCGCTGGTCGGCTGCAAGACCCCCGCGATAATCCGGCCAAGTGTCGACTTACCCGATCCGGAAGCGCCGATGAGCGCCATGCAATCTCCTGGCGCCAGACGGAGCGTGACGCCGTTTAGTATGGGCCGACCAGCGAACGGAAACGCATAACCGACATTGTCCAGAATAAGACCACTAGGCTCCGGGACCGGTACCATGCGAGCGTCGGCGTCAGACGCAACGGCGATCAGCATCCTATTGAGACGGTTGAAGGCGTTGCGCGCATATGCAAAGGAACGCCAGGCACCGATTGCGCCCTCGACCGGAGCAAGCCCGCGGCCGAGCAAAAGGCTGGCGACAAAAATTATCCCGGGACTGCTATTTTCTGCCAGCACCAGCCATGTGGCAGCTCCCATCACGAGAATTTGGGTCAACGTGCGAATGGACTTCGAGAATCCCAGGATGATCTCGGTCCGATGCATGGCACTGTCTTGCGCTTTCCTTGCAACCTCGGCGTCGCGATAGACGATCTGCGCTGCGCCATCCTGCATACCCATTGCACGGATTACCTGGATATATTTGAGCGCCGTTCCAAACCGCGCGTAGCTCCTTGCCAGCGCAACGTTCGCATATGTGAGTGGTTCACGTGTCGCGAGTTCGGTAAGCAGTGCAAGCAGCAACAGTGCGAGTGCGCTCAAGACACCGATTGCTCCGAGCAAAGGGTGGACGAGGAAAAGCAGAAGCAGGAAAACTGGCGCCCAGGGCACGTCGAAAAGAAGAGCGCTTGCGGGCGAATCGAGAAACTGTCGCAACGAGGCAAGGTCACGGTAGCAATCGGTGGCCACGCCCGTATCGGCTCTTGCCGCGTATTCGAATGATGCGGTGAGGACGCAAGGCCGCAGGCGATGATCCAACCAGCTGCCAATACGAGAAAGAGCTGCGCGCCTTACAATATCGAGCACAGATCCGACTATCACAGCGACCGCGATGATGAGCGTCAGCATCAGTAGCGTATCGGTGCTGCGGCTGGACAAGACGCGATCATATATCTGCAGGAGATAGATGGACGGTGCGAGAAGAAAGAGGTTGTAACCGCAGCTATAGACGAAAACCAAACCGAAGGCCCCGGCACAGGCGCGAAGGGCTACGACCAGATGCGTTGGTGGACGCTGCGATTGTACGACACTTGTTGTCATTTATCAGGTGCTCTCGGTACTGAAAGGGCAGCCGATTGGTCACCCCGTCCGGATATAAGGATCGCCGGTCGCAACCGGCGATCCTGGCGACTTGATCTTATGAACCCAGATCGTGCAGATCGATCGACCCGAAGGCATTGATGAAATGGTCAAGAGCTGTGTTGACCGTCGTGGTTTCGGGATCCGAGTGAACCACTGCCGCCGTGATATCGCCGCCCTGGGCCAGATTGCCGTTACCGCCATTGCCGCCAACACCGGCGAGAATAGTGGCATGCTGATCTGCGAAGAATTGAGTATTCTGCTGCGCAGTCGTAGCTGCAGAAACCGCTGCTATATCGCCACCGCTTGTGTTTCCCTGACTGCCATTGGAATTGGCGTCTCCACCTGCTCCACCAGAGCCATTGTTGGTGATGTTGGACAGGAAACCATTCTCTGCCTCGGCTTCTCCACCGTGCCCGGCAATGCCGGCACCCCAATCGGCTGTTTGCCAAACATGATCGCCATTGTGCAAATCAGTATCTGCTCCATACACTTCTTGTGTGTTGGAGACATATGCAGTGGGGTCGTAGTGGATATTTCCGTAGTTGTATCCGTCACCGCCATTGCCGGCATTTGCATCGCCTGCATCGGAATGGTTGAGCTGGATCGTGTCAGATAATTGTGGAATAGGCATAACTTTACTCCTCTACTAAGTTTTTCCGTGTTTCTCCCACGGCCAGGTACCCGCGACGTCATCGTCAGGCAGAATAACCGCCGTGGAACAGTGCTCGCGATTTGGCTTGCGAACTAGCTGGATATTCGGGGACGTTCTTTTGGGTGGGGTGTGTACCTGATGGGAGCATGTACTGGACGAACAGCAAAATGGTTACATCCGGTCGCGGGGAGGCATATCGGTGACGAGCGGGAAAACCGCTTCCGACGAAAGATCTATTTCGGGAACCTGGAGAAGCTAGGTGTGCAGGAACGAAAGAATATCGTCCACAAGTGCGGAGTGGTTGTCGGCAAGGTTACCCTCTCCGCCATGGCCGCCAATGCCTGCCATTTGCAGCGCGTGCTGATCGTAAAGCACATGATCGATCTGCTGGGCGTCGGCTGTGCCGCCAGCAGGTACGGCGATGTTGATCGGATGGAAGTATCCGATGTTGACGTCGACAAAGCTGCCGTTCGAGTAGCCTGAGCCACCACCGCCGCCGTCATGGCTGCCGGTAAAAATCGTATCCGAACTCAAATTGAAGCCGCCGCCATCGCCGCCTATACCTGCGATCTGGACGCCGCCCTGGTCGAAAATTGCGTTATTGGTCTGATGCGCCTGAGCGGAACCACCTGCCGCGCCGATGGCAATGTTGATAGGTGAAAAGATCGCAACGTTTACGTCGATCATACTTCCCATGAAATATCCGTTGCCGCCATGGCCCGCGAACATGTCACCGGTATAGGTATGGGTTCCGACACCTCCGGAAGGACCATCGATTGCCGCGTTGTGGTCTCCACCGGAACCACCGACACCGCCAATTTGTGTGCCACCTTGCAGCATGACGGCGTTATTTGTCTGATCTGCAATCGCGGAGGAACCACTGCCGCCCGCCACTGCGGTGTTGACAGGGGCGAATACTCCGACATCGGAACTTACAATGCCACCAAAGAAGAGCCCATTGCCGCCGCTTCCCGCATTGTGTATGGCGTTGTCGCCTCCGCCTCCGAGAGCGAGATTGCCGTTGCCACCGTCTCCGCCCATACCAGCTATTTCGGTAGAATGTTGATTGATCAGCGCGTCATTTCCCTGATGCGCTTCGACTGCTGAATTGGGGCCAGCGATTGCGGCATTGGACGGCGTGAAGACGGCGAGGGGCGTGCTGCTGATGACACCCATGGCTATTCCATCGCCGCCGCTGCCGGCCGAATAGGACGGGCCTGCGACATCGAATGGCAGCCATGTTGGTACCAATGCGAGGTGCCCGGCCGCGGAACCAGCGATGGCGGTTTGGCTCACGTTCGTATTAGGCGCTTCTTCCGTCACGGGACGAGTTTCCGGCATTGGGTCTCTCCATTCGCTTCCGAAGTACCACAAAATTTGCGGTCCATTTCCTCGACGTATTGTGAAGTCAGATGAAGAAAAAGAAGAGCCTGCAATTCGGCTACACCCGTTTGGGCGTGCATTGGACGGCAATCGACCGCTCCGTCAACGATCTGCACGACACATCAACCACACTTAAACCAACTTGTCTATGACCGATGCAAGGGACACATTCCATTTTGGTGCGCGCCAATTAAATACGCCAAAGAACCTGTCCGTCGACAATCTGGAGTTCAGCGGGCGCGCTGCCTTTGTCGGATATTCCGCGGTAAGAATATCCCTGACCTCGGCATTGGGGCCACCTTTCTGGCGGCTCGCCGCAAAAATCTCCCTGGCAAACGAACTCCAGTTCGTGTTGCCGGTTCCTGCGAGATGATAAATGCCGAAAGCATCGAATGCCGGGTCCGTCCGAAGCCGATCCGCGACATGTAAAATGCCATCTGCAATATCGAGTGCCGATGTCGGATTACCCCATTGATCCGAAACCACGGAGACAGTATCGCGATTTTCTGCCAGCGTGAGCATGGTCTTGACGAAATTCTTGCCAAATGGACTGTAGACCCATGCCGTTCGCAAGATCAGATGGCGGGAGTTTGCGGCTCCAACAGTCAGTTCACCATCAAGCTTGGACCGGCCGTAGACGCTGCGCGGTCCGGTAGGATCGGTTTCCACATAGGGCTTTTCACCTTCCCCTGAAAACACATAGTCGGTGGAGAGATGAATTATAGGGGCGCCCATCTCTGCGGCGGCCTGCGCCACGGTTCCTGCACCAATCGCGTTTATAGCCTGCGCGAGCTCAGGCTCGTCCTCGGCCTGATCCACGGCTGTGTAGGCGGCCGCGGAGACAACGAGATCGGGCCTGGCGGCGTGAATGGCATCGCCTATCGTTTCAGGTCGCGCCAGGTCAAGTTCCGGACGCCCGAGAGCAATGAGTTCCATAGAGGGATGGTGTGCTGCCCGTTCGATAAGGCTGCGTACGACCTGTCCTTCCCGTCCTGTGACGACAATCCTCATACTTCGCCTTTGGTCGCTGCGCCAAGCCGCTCGCCCGCGTAAGTTTCGCCGCGAATCGGCCGCCACCACCAATCATTGTCGAGATACCACTGCACAGTCCGCTCCAGGCCAGTTTCGAACGTCTCCGTCGGCTTCCAGCCGAGCTCCCGCTCGATCTTGGAAGCATCTATGGCGTAACGGCGATCATGGCCCGGCCGGTCGGTGACAAACGTGATCAGTTCGCGGTAGCGCCGGCCACCGCTCCGTGGACGTTTCTGGTCGAGAATATCGCAGATCGTCTCGACAACGCTGAGATTGGTGCGTTCTGCCCGCCCGCCGATATTATAGCTCTCGCCGGGTTTGCCCTTGGTGACCACCAGTTCCAGCGCACGGGCGTGGTCTTCGACGAAGAGCCAGTCACGGATGTTTGCACCCGCGCCGTAGACGGGCAACGGTTTGCCATCCAGAGCATTGAGAATGACCAGTGGGATCAGTTTTTCGGGAAAATGGAAGGGGCCGTAATTGTTCGAGCAATTCGACAAAACGACAGGCAGGCCATAGGTCTCATGCCAGGCCCGGACCAAGTGGTCGGAGGACGCCTTTGAAGCAGAATAGGGCGATGACGGCGCATAAGGTGTTTCTTCGGTGAAGATACCGCTGTCGAAGGGCAGATCGCCAAATACTTCGTCCGTGGAAATGTGATGGAAGCGGAACGCCGATTTCGCCGGCTCCGGCAGTTCTCGCCAATATGTCAGCGCCGCATTGAGCATGCGGAATGTACCGACAATGTTGGTTTCAATGAAGGCAGCCGGAGCGTCGATGGAGCGATCGACGTGACTTTCAGCAGCCAGATGCATGACTGCATCGATCTTCTCGTTGCGCAAGATACCGAGGATCGTTGTATGATCGCAGATATCGGCCTTGAAGAAACTGTAATTGGTATGATTTTCCAGCGGGCGCAGCGAGGCGAGATTGCCCGCATAGGTCAGCTTGTCGACATTGACAACATGGTTCTTCGGGTTGGCCGCGAGATGACGGCAGACCGCTGATCCGATAAAGCCGGCACCGCCTGTAACAAGAATCTTCATGAAACTGATTGCTCCTCAGGGAAAAATATCGGCACCATCGAGCAAGGGCGCCTTCCGGTCCTTGTCAGACAGCTGAATGGCGGAGGTCTCGAATGGCCAGTCAATGCCTATGGAAGGATCGTCGAAGCGGATATTGCGATCGTGTTCGGATGAATAATAATCCGTCACCTTGTAGATGACCTCGGTATTTTCCTCCAAGGTCAGAAACCCATGCGCGAAGCCTTTTGGAACGAGAATCTGGTTCCATTTCGCCGCGGACACTTCAAGTGAAACCCATTTCCTGAAGGTCGGCGACGACCTGCGAATATCGACAACGACATCAAGTATCGAGCCGCTCACCACCCGCACGAGCTTGTCCTGAGCGCATGGCGGCAATTGGTAGTGTAATCCGCGCAGAACGCCCTTGGCGCTCGAAAGAGAGTGGTTGTCCTGGACGAATTGCAGATCGATCCCCGCCTTGGTGAAGGCCTGCTTGTTATAGGTTTCGGAGAAGAAGCCCCTGTCGTCGCCGAATTTACGCGGCAGGATCTCAAGTACGCCTTCCAGGGCGAGAGGTATGACTTCAACCATCATTTCCTACCTCCGCGGCGCGGCGCCGCAAATAACCGGCATACTCTGTCTTGCCCATTTTCTCCGCTCTCGCGAGAACCTGGTCGGCGCTAAGCCAGCCCCACTCCAGACCGATCTCCTCTGGGCAGGCAATCTTGATGCCCTGCCGGTGTTCGATCGTCCGCACGAACGAGGAAGCCTCGTGCAGACTGTCATGGGTTCCCGTATCCAGCCAGGCATAGCCACGCCCCAATCGCTGGACACGCAAATCGCCGCGCTCGAGATAGATATTGTTGATGCTGGTAATCTCCAGTTCGCCGCGTTGTGAGGGTTTGATGGATCTGGCGATATCGACAACTTCATTGTCGTAGAAATACAGGCCAGTGACAGCCCAGCTGGATTTCGGCTTGACGGGCTTTTCCTCGATGGAAAGCGCCCGGCCCGTTGTCTTGTCAAACTCGACGACACCGTAACGTTGCGGATCCTCAACGTGGTAGGCAAAAACCGTACCGCCTTTCTCGCCGGACGATGCCAGCTGGCAAAGTTTGGAAAGGCCGTCGCCGAAATAGATATTGTCGCCGAGGATCATCGCGACGCTGTCGTCGCCGATGAAGTCGCGCCCGATGATGAACGCTTCCGCCAGGCCGTTCGGATTCGGCTGCTCGGCATAGGAAAAATTCACGCCGAAATCGGTGCCGTCACCAAGCAGTTTCTGGAAAAGCGGCAAATCATGCGGTGTTGAGATCACCAGAATGTCGCGTATCCCCGCAAGCATCAACACGCTCAACGGATAATAGATCATCGGCTTGTCGTAGATAGGAAGCATTTGCTTCGACATGGCAATGGTCAATGGATAGAGACGTGTACCGCTTCCACCTGCGAGTATTATTCCCTTCATTAGACCTCTTCCCTACATAAAACGCGTAAGAGAACGCGGAAAATAATCTACTGGACAAACAGAGCCGATTTCAGCACAAGCGCGGGATGCGGTTCGCTTATCTTTGTGCAGACATTTCGCGGCAATGGATAGACAAGTCAACCGTGCCGAGGGCTCTGTTCGTTCTGCTTCCAACAGATATCATTTATTTTTGTAGCGCGATCGCACCTGATAGCGAACCATGGGTTTGAAATGCAGATTGAACGCCAGTTAGAAGTCAGCGGCATTATCGTCACGTATAATCCTGACTTCGAAGGCCTGAAATTGCTTCTCGCTGCGATCGTACCGCAGCTCGGCTCCGTGATCATCGTTGACAATGGTTCGAAAGCCGACATCGGAGCGTGGCTGCTTCAGCAGGATATCCGTGTCGATCTTGTGGTGCTCGGCGATAATTTGGGCATCGCCAAGGCACAGAATGTCGGCATCGACCATGCACGTGCGAATGGATCAGGATTTGTGCTGCTTCTCGATCAGGATAGTCTTCCGGCACCCGATATGGTTGCAACGCTGCTATCGGCTGCAAAAGCCCAGATTTCCGACGGTGTGAAACTCGGATGTGTTGGCCCACGATATGAAGACACCCGGCAGAACAACCCGCCACCCTTCATCAGGACGAACGGCTTCCGGCTTGAGCGACAGGCCTGCACCACGCCGGATGATGTTGTCGATGTTGACTATCTGATCGCTTCGGGCTGTCTCATCCCGATGCAAACGCTCGATGATGTCGGCGGGATGAGGGAGGAGATGTTCATCGACTACGTGGACATCGAATGGGGACTGCGAGCTCAGAACAAGGGTTATCGCTCCTTCGGGGTTTGCGCGGCGCTCATGAAGCACGACCTTGGTGACAAACCGATTTCGTTTCTCGGCAGGCAAATCCCGGTGCACAGTCCGCTACGGCATTATTACCACTTCAGAAATGCGATCTGGCTCTACCGTCAGCCGTGGTTGCGTTTCAACTGGAAGGTCGTGGATGGCTCCCGCCTCCTGCGAAAGTACATATTCTATAGTCTCATGACTGTGCCCCGGCTTCAACACGCGAAGATGATGACGATCGGTATCCTCCACGGCCTTGTCGGCAAGATGGGAAAGAAGGCCGGCAATGGCTGAACCGCAGGATTTCGAACTGACGGTCTGCATCGTCATATTCAAACCCGACAGGCCGACCGTCACCAGAACCTTGGAAAGCCTGCGGCGGGCGCTTCATTTCCTGTCGCCGTCGCATGTAAGGCTCACCATTGTCGACAACTCGCCGGGCGCGTCCGACCATGCATGGCTCACGAGCGCGTGGGGCGATTTACCCTGCGAGATCATTTCCGGCCAAGGCAATATTGGATTCGGCAGAGCCAACAACATGGTGCTCGACCGCGCGGGCAAATATCATCTGGTGCTCAATCCGGATGTGGAGATGGAGCGGGATGCCATCGAGCAGGCGCTGATGTTCATGCGCGAAAACGCGGATTGCGGTCTCCTTACCCCGCAGGCTTTCAATCCGGACGGCAGCAAGCAATATCTGTGCAAACGGTATCCGACGCTGTTCGACCTTCTCCTGCGCGGTTTTGCGCCGCGCTGGCTCAAATCATTGTTCCAGAAGCGCTTGGACAGATACGAGATGCACGACCAGCCAGCCAATTCCGTCGCATGGGATCCGCCAATCGTCAGCGGATGCTTCATGTTCTTTCGCGGTGACGTCTTCCGGAAATTGAAAGGGTTCGATCCGCGATACCTGCTTTATTTCGAAGACTTCGACATTTCACTGCGTACGGGTGAAATCGCACGCATCGCCTACGTGCCGGCCGTAAGGATAGTGCATGAGGGCGGACGTGCGGCTGACAAGGGTCTCTGGCACATTTGGCAGTTCCTGCGCTCGGCCGCCATATTCTTCACACAGCACGCGATGAAAGTGTTCTAAAGCTTAGGACGCCTCGATTGAAGCCAAGGCCACTTCTGCGCGCTTCAGACCCCACTCCAGAAGCTGATCCGCGCGCTCATCCGTTGCCGCTTCCGCATAGCAGCGCAACTCGGGTGCATTGCCCGAGGCGCGATAATGGATCACTTCGCCGGTCGAAAGCACGATGCGAACGCCGTCGATAGCGTCGTTTTCCCTGATTGCGCCGAGCTCTACGAAAAAGCTTTCCCGCTGGCTGGCATCGAGCAGGTTTTGCAGGAAAGGGCCACTCCGGCTCGCATCAACATGCTCGATCCGGCCGCTGCGCGTAAACCGCGACGGCATGTTCTCCAGGAGCTTCGATAGCGCGACACCTTCCTTTGCAGCCATGCCAAGAACAGCGAGGATGGGAAGCATCGCGTCGCGCGTCGGCAAGGCATCGAGCCGTCCGCCATCCGTGGCGACGGATGAACCCAGCAGAACACCGCCATTGGCTTCGAACCCGACAATGCGCTGGTAGCCATCCTTGCTTGCCTGTTCCATGCCTTCAATGACATATGGCGAACCGACGCGCGTCCGGTAGACCTTTGAAAAAAGGCCGCTGAGTTCGATCGCCGTGTTGGAGGTGACAGGGGTGACAACCGCATCGGCCTGGAGAAAACGCGCCGTCAGAAGCCCGACGCTATCCCCGCGCATAAACACCCCCTGTTCATCGGCGATGAGAGGCCGGTCCGCGTCGCCATCCGTGGAAACCAATGCGTCGAGCTTGTATTTCTTGGCAGCCGCATCCGCAAATTCGATGTCCTCCGGGCGCAACGCCTCGGTGTCGACGGGCACGAAAATCTCTGAACGGCCGAGGGCGACTGCGTCGGCACCCAGTTCCTGCAATATATTCACGATCAGATCGCGCGCGACTGAACTGTGCTGGTAAACGCCGATCCGTCTTCCGGCCAACGCTGTCGGTGTGAGAAGCGAAAGGCAACGCTTGGCGTAGTTTTCCAGAGCGTCGGGGGTGATCACTACAGATTCACCACCTGACGGCAAGGACGCCACTGATTCAAGGTCGAGAGCGGAAAGAATCCCCGCTTCATCGGTTTTGTCGATTTCGCCATCGGGGCGATAGAACTTGAGGCCGTTGCGATCCGCGGGAATGTGGCTGCCCGTAACCATGATGGCCGGCACCTTCAGGCTCATCGCCCGGAACGCCAGTGCCGGCGTTGGTACTGGGCCGCAGTTTTCGACATTCATGCCAAATTCCTGTGCTGCCGATATGCAAGCGGCGGCCATCTGCGGACTGCTTGATCGCAGATCATATCCGACAAGCAGGTTGCCGCCTGAGGGCGTCCCATGAGCCAACTGCATGTGCTTTAGAAATGCCAGGGTATAGGCCCGGCAAATTGCGTCCGGCAGCTCGGTTACAAGGCCGCGAAGCCCACTCGTTCCAAATTTCAGACTTGTCATGAACATCATCATTGTTGAGACGAACGCGGACAGGGCCGAGCCGCAAATTCGACGTTGAGCTTGAGAGGCAATTCACAGGCTCGTGTAACTCTTTTCGCCAGCGATGACAACGAGAGCAAGCGGACATTCAGGAGCAATAAACGTCATGAGAGCCACCCGGATGAGTCCGGGCTTGCAATCGTTTGGAATAAGTCTTTGATTTTGCTGGCTGGGGAACCTGGATTCGAACCAGGACTAACGGAGTCAGAGTGTTTTAATTGAAGTTGTTTTCATTGTGCTTTTTACTGCTATGTCGCGCCTATGTCGCACTCGCGGCGAGCAGCCGGCTTTCAGCTTCGGCCAATGCCTGCCCCTCATCGATTGCTGGGAAAAGGTGTCCGTAGGTGTCGAACGTCACTTGAATGCTGGAATGTCCCATGCGCGATTGTACGGCCTTGGGAGACAATTCGAGGCCACCATCAGCCTTGCTGTTGATGCACCACGACGCGAACCAGTGCCGTAGCGCGTGCATGCCAGTGTATTTCGCTTTGGTCACCACCTCCCCATTCGTGCTCGGTTTGTCGATCGAGACCCCGGCCGCGATCAACGTTGGATGCAGCCCACGCTTGATGATATTCTGATGCCATTCGATGTTGCCCTCGCCGTTGGGGAACACCAGGTTCAGATCCCCCTTCGGGCAGGCGAGCCTCCATTCCCTCAAAGCATTGATCACCATAGGTGCGAGCGGTATTGTTCGTTGACCGGCGTCGGATTTTGGCATGCCGATGACATGGTATTTGTCGGCCCGTTGTCGGACGTGCAACTGCCCTTTATCCAAGTCGACATCGGTCCAGGTGAGGCCGCGAAGCTCAGATGCCCGCAGCCCAGTAAAGATTGCGGTAATCAAGAAGGACCGATACCTACCGTCGGATGCCCGAAGAATGGCCCTGATCTCGTCCACTGTCGGGATATCCACACCATACCGCAGTCGCGCCTTCTGGCGCTTCTCTGCCTTGGCAGCGACTTTGCCACGTTTCTTGGCCATCTCGTGCACGGCATTGCGTACGACCAAGCCGCGCTCTTGTGCATCGGAAAGAATGCTGCCGAGGCTAACTGTCACGCGCTTGATCATGGCCCCCGATCGGCCTTCCTCGCGCAATGTGTCCTGAAACTCTCTCACAGCTGGCACGGTGATTTTGCTCAATTTTATGGATCCGATGGTGGGATCGATGTGGAGATTGAGGTGCTGGGTGTACTGATCGATCGTAGAACGTTCAAGCCCGGCGCTGTCGCAGCTCGCGAGCCATAACTTTCCCGCCTGGGCAACAGTTACGGTAGCGCTATCGGCTACATGCACACCCTCTCGCACCTCGATACTAGCAGTCGACGCGAAGGTATCAGCCTGTTTCTTCAACTTGAACGTTTTCAGCCGGCGCCTGCCTTTGGTGTCGAGGTAGTCGACCACCCAGGCGTGTTGATTGCCACTGAGAACTGACCCGGCAACAAAGGATATTTCCATCGAGAATTGACCCATGTTTGAACCTTGCCCTGCGTGTTTACAGCGGGGGCTACGGAGTGATCGACATGGCATTACTGAGCGTGATCCGACGCTGGCATTTTCGAGAGCATTTATCGATCCGGGAGATTTGCCGCAGGACTGGCTTATCCCGGAACACCATCCGCAAATATCTGCGATCAGACGGCGTGGAGCCGAGGTTCGAGGTACCGGATCGGCCGAGTAAGCTTGATCCCTTCGCTGACCGACTGTCGGCGTGGCTAAAGACGGAAGCTAACAAGCCCCGCAAACAGAAGCGGACCCTCAAGCAGTTGCATGCCGATCTTCTGAGCCTGGGCTATGACGGTTCTTACAATCGTGTGGCGGCATTCGCCCGGGAATGGAAGTTCGACCGGCAAAGAGAGTTGCAGACATCGGGACGTGGGACATTCGTGCCTCTGGCGTTTGAACCCGGCGAGGCGTTCCAGTTCGACTGGTCGGAAGATTGGGCGATCATCGGCAATGAGCGAACCAAGCTGCAGGTAGCGCATACGAAGCTGAGCTATAGCCGCGCGTTCATTGTGCGGGCTTATCTGCTGCAGACGCACGAGATGCTGTTCGATGCTCATAACCATGCGTTCCGTGTGTTTGGCGGCGTTCCCCGGCGCGGCATTTACGACAACATGAGGACTGCCATCGACAAGGTCGGCCGCGGAAAAGATCGTGACGTCAACGTCCGCTTCATGGCGATGGCCAGCCACTATCTCTATGAACCCGAGTTCTGCAATCCGGCATCTGGCTGGGAGAAGGGCCAGGTCGAGAAGAATGTTCAGGATGCGCGTCATCGCTTCTTTCAACCGATCCCGCGCTTTCCATCACTGGAAGCCCTGAACGATTGGTTGGAGCTTCGCTGCAAGGAGTTTTGGCAGCAGACCTCGCATGGGAAGATGCGCGGGACTATTGCCGATCTCTGGGCCGAGGAAGCACAGGCTCTGATGCCAACATCCCGTCTCTTCGACGGCTTTGTTGAATACACCAAGCGGGTTTCCCCGACCTGCCTCGTGCACCTGGATCGTAATCGCTACAGCGTTCCAGCATCCTTCGCCAATCGGCCCGTCAGCGTTCGGGTTTACCCGGATCGCATCGTTGTCGCTGCAGAGGGCCTGATCATCTGCGAACACCGCCGCATCATCAGCCGCTCGCATGATGGACCGGGACAGACGGTTTACGACTGGCGGCATTATCTGGCGGTCGTGCAGCGCAAACCGGGCGCTCTTCGCAACGGTGCACCGTTCACCGAACTCCCAGACGCCTTCAGGACGCTGCAGCAACACCTGCTCAAGAAGCCGGGAGGTGATCGCGAGATGGTCGACATCCTGGCGCTTGTCCTTCAGCACGATGAACAAGCCGTGCTCTCGGCCGTCGACATGGCATTGAAGTCCAGCGTTCCAACGAAGACGCATGTGCTGAACCTGCTTCATCGCTTGGTCGATGGCAAATCCTTCACGCCGCCAACTATCGATGCGCCGCAGGCCCTGATGCTCACCAACGAGCCCAAGGCCAATGTCGAACGCTACGACGCCCTGAGGAAGACGGAGGTGCGCCATGCGTCATAATCCTGCCAGCGGTGCTATCGTGATCATGTTGAGGCAATTGAAGATGCACGGCATGGCGCAAGCAGTCGGTGAACTGACCGAACAGGGATCGCCGGCCTTCGAGACCGCCATTCCGATCCTGTCGCAACTCCTCAAGGCCGAGACGGCGGAAAGGGAGGTTAGATCGACAGCTTATCAGCTCAAGACGGCACGCTTTCCAGCCTATCGCGATCTGAACGGCTTCGACTCCTCAAGCAGCGAGATCAATGAAGCCCTCGTGCGCCAGCTCCATCGCTGCGAATTCCTCAATGAGGCCAACAATATTGTCCTCATCGGTGGACCCGGCACAGGCAAGACGCACATCGCAACGGCGATCGGCATCCAGGCCATCGAGCATCATCACAAGCGGGTCCGTTTCTTCTCAACGGTCGAGCTGGTCAATGCGCTTGAGCAAGAGAAAGCACAGGGGCGTTCCGGGCAGATCGCCAATCGGCTCGTCCACTCCGATCTCGTCATTCTCGATGAGCTTGGATACCTGCCGTTCAGTGCATCAGGCGGGGCTTTACTCTTCCATCTGTTGAGCAAGCTCTATGAGCGCACCAGCATCATCATTACCACCAATCTCAGCTTCAGCGAGTGGGCCAGCGTGTTTGGCGATGCCAAGATGACCACGGCACTGCTCGATCGGCTCACACATCACTGCCACATACTCGAAACCGGGAACGACAGTTTCCGCTTCAAGAACAGTTCAGCCCATAAACCGAAAACCACGAAGGAGAAAAACAGGAACTTGACCACAACACCCGATCCGAAACATACATAAAGGCGGGTCAAATCTCGGTGGAAATACCGGGTCAGTTCTCAGTGGAAATCAACACCATGCCCTCCCGCATGTAGTTTTTGAAATGGCGGCTATACTGCCAAGCGCCGGATATGTTGTGAACGTATCGCAGCACAACAAACACGTCGATTCTGAAAATAATCCATCTCATTTGCTTTTCCTCAGGAGGCAACTTGCATCATCCAGCTAAACCATCCCGGGCTTAATCCTCCAATTTGGTGTCCGGAATGCTGTAGTTTGGAATGGTCCGAGTATTCATCGCGCGGCCGATGATTACTATTCTACCTAAGGTCAGGAATCTGGTGAATTGGTATGATGGTGGTAGCCGTTAGTTTACATTAATACGAACAGCGCACGCTTATTCCAAAGAGCGCCTCCAGAATCAGCAGCAAGCACTTTTCGCTGTTTTTAGAGCATGCGCGCGAGGGTTGAGTTGGTGCTATGGAGGACTCTGGTGATATCCGCCCTCTACGAAAATTCGGGAGACCTCTTACGCTTTCGAGGCGTTCGCGAGAGAGGCTTGATTCGAGGTTTTGAGCTCCTTGACGAGGGCCTGAGCATTTTTATCCGAGGCCATTTGCGGACCTTTGGAGCTTGGGTCATGGGTTCCTGTGTATCAAAGCGTTGCCAATTTCGTCATAGGAACCGCTAACCAGCGTTACCTTGCCACGTCAAGCCAGTCCCGGAGAACGTCTGACCAATCCGACATTTCGAGCGAAGAAAAATCGGCGGTCGGCACCTCCGCGACCATCCTTCTATCAAAACTGATCAGATCTTCGTCGGTCATGGTTCCTACATCGATCTCGGCCATCTCCTATCCCATGTTGCATCCATGTCGCATGGATTTGCGGATAGCGGCAGAAAATCGTTGTAAATCAATGGGAGCCAGTTGCAACATGATGCAACATGAATTCAACCTAGGTGAGACGGTCACACTAAGTTAAGGTACTGATTTTACTTCGGAAAAGTTTGGCTGGGGAACCTGGATTCGAACCAGGACTAACGGAGTCAGAGTCCGTGGGTCTACCGTTAACCTATTCCCCAAAAAAGCTGGCAGCATTGGCCGGTGCGGGTCGTCATATAGTTGAATTCCACCGATATGCAAACCCCTGATCTCAAGTTTTTTGGCAATGAGTAATCGCTATCTCAACAACGACCTTGTGGTTGGTGAAAGCCGGGCGATGTCTGGCGGGGCGATCAGGTACCTTGAAAGCTGCTGTCGTACGGTCTGCCATGCAGGACTACCACCGAGCAATTCGTTGAATGCCGCTTGTGCATCGACTGAGTGGAAACGTGAGAAAATGACGACGACATTCTCACCCAGACGTACGGGCAGGCGCGTGAACGTGTTGGCACTGTGTTCGGAGGTGAAGGTTGCAATTCTGTGTTCGCCCCACGTGCAGAGAATCGGTGAAAGCATCTCCTCGTAGAAGGCAAGGAACCCCAGTTCCGGGGGAACCTTGAGCTTGTAGGTCACAGCCTCGATGACCGCCGATGAGGGGTTGATAGAAACTGGTCCGGGACGTTCGTCCGGGAGTGCGAACCGGCCAGCGTCACCCACAGGATGTAGCAGCAAGACGTCGTCTGAATCGATCATCGTTTCGTTAGCCGTATTGCGATGCGCGGCCCATACAGGACCGTCATAAAATGCGGTCAGTGCCCGGTGGCGAGCCTGCATATCAGCGAAACCGCGCAACCAGACGAAGGCGTCGGGATCATCGATATCGCGGAATTGGCCGATGATCTTCATGCCGCATGTTTCTTGACCTTCGACAAAATACGTATCGAAGAGCGAAATCAGATCATCACGCCGACCCGGATGCAATGTATAGCGCCGCAGTTCCACAATCGGACTATGGAGTTGGCTTTTGTTTGTTGGTGCAGGCGCGACAATAGACATGAGATATTCTCAAAACAAACGGGTCATCCTGTTTTAAATAATACCGGTTGTCCTGTTTTGTCAATTTGCTATTTTAGATACAGACGAGGTTCATGATGACGCAAGACACCACCGAGCGCCCCAAACGCATCAACAATCCGCAGGCGATGCGCGCGCGAATTCTCGATGTTGCTGCCGACCTCTTCCAGCGAAACGGATATAACGCGACCAGCGTCCACGATGTGGTGCGCGGCGCAGCGACGACCGGCGGCGCGCTGCACCATCATTTCGCGACGAAGAAAATCCTCGGTCTCGCCGTTATTGCCGAACGCGTGGCGAAGGAAGTGGACGAAACTGCGATCCAGCCCATCACCACCGCCGCGTCAGCAGCAGTTGGCATTCGCACGGTTTTCAACGGCGTGGCCGATGTGCTGGAGCGCAACCGCGCCGTGTCGGGCTGCCCTCTGAACAATCTGGCGTTGGAATTATCCCTGGCGGATACGGATTTTCGTGAAGCAGTTAACGCTGTCTTCGACCGCTGGCGCTCTGCGCTGTCGCTGAGATTGCGAGCCGACAGGCCGGATCTGGATGCGTCGCGTGCACATGATCTTGCGACACTGGTGGTCGCCAGTTATTCGGGCGCCATGGCTATGGCCAAGGCGAGCCAGAGCGCCGAACCACTGCGGGCATGCGCCAAGCAGCTGGAAACCCTTTTGGGCTAGCTTGCCAAAAGTTTTCGATTTTCGTGCTTTTCGGCTGGATTGGCGGCGGAAAATAGCTCAAAGCAGTCGAAAAATATTTGAATTTCAGGAAACGCCTCATGTCTACCGCCCCGGCGCGCTTTCCCAGCGCGTCCATATCCTCAGCAGCGCGTAGCGGCGTGCTGCTTATGCTCCTCGGTATGCTGATGTTTTCGCTCAATGACGTCATGGGCAAATGGCTCGTATCGACCTATTCCGTCGGGCAGGTGGTTTTCATCCGCAGTATCGCAGCACTCATTGTGCTCGCACCGTTTCTCTGGTTCAACGGCCCCGCAAAGATCGTGCAGGTCGACCGCCCCTGGTTGCAGGCAGCACGCGTAGTCCTTTCCACGGCTGAAGTCTTTGCTTTCTATTTCGCCGTGGTCTATCTGCCATTGGCCGATGTCATGACCTATTGGCTGGCGGCACCGATCTATGTGGCAGCCGTCTCACCATTTGTTCTGAAGGAACCCGTGGGCTGGAGACGCTGGACTGCCATCATCGTCGGTTTTATTGGTGTGGTGATTGCGCTCGAGCCCTCGTCGCAGGCACTGACACCGCAGGCAATCATATCCATCCTCGGCAGCATGTTCTTTGCCTTCATGCTGCTGCTTGGGCGCTCGCTGCGCGGCACGCCGGATACGACGCTGGTATTCTGGCAGATCGTTGGCGCTGGACTTGCCGGACTGGCTGCCGTGAGTTTCCAATGGACACCCGTGAGCCTCCGCGATCTCTTCTTGCTGGCATTGCTCGGCGTTGTCGCCATGCTCGCGCATGTGCTGGTCAACCGCGCATTGAAACTTGCCGATGCCGCGACTGTCGCGCCTCTGCAGTATACACTGCTCTTCTGGGCGATCCTCTTCGGTTGGCTGGTGTTCGGCGATGTGCCGCGCCTGTCGATGCTTGTCGGCTCAGGTTTCATCATCGCGTCGGGACTGTTTATCTTCTTCCGCGAACAGCAGTTGAAGCGTCAGGGCCGGATCAAAGCGCCTGCCGAGACCGTCGTCACGGGCTCGGGTGAAGCGCCTTGATGTCACAGATCAAGCGTTGACGCCGGCACCTTCCAGGGATCTGCCGAGCGCATCCAGGAGGTCTTCGGTACCCCGTCTGCGCAAGGATGGATCGTCGAAATCATCAAGATAGGCGCCTTGTTCGGTAAGGACCAGCTTTGTACCGGTGCCCTCCGGCCGCAGTTCCATCGTTGCCAGCGAAACCGAGATGCGCTTGTCGCCAATATGCATATCGTATGTGTAGACGATGCGCTCGTTCTCGACGATGTCCTGATAGACGGCGTCAAAACGGTGGCTCGGACCGTCGGCCGGCGCAACGCTATTGGACTCGCGTCCGCCAACACGAAAATCCATTTCGTGGTAATTGGTGCCCCATTCCGGAGGTCCGACGAACCACTTTTCCTTGGCCTGTTTGTCGCTCAGCGCAAAAAATACGCGTGCAGGGGATGCTGAATAGCTGCGTTCGATGACGAAGGTGTCGTGTGTCACGGATCGTTTGGTCATTGATCTATCCTTTTTCCTGTTCGGCGAGAAAATCACCCAATCTGTCGAGGCGATGTTCCCAAGTCTTGCGCCGCTCCAGCATCCACTCTTCAGCCGTCTGCAGTGCTGCCCATTCGATATGGCAGGTGCGGACGCGCCCCACTTTCTCGGACCGAATGAGTCCGCTTGCCTCCAGCACCTGCAAATGCTGAACCACCGCAGGGAGCGACATGGCAAACGGCTTTGCAAGTTCGCTGACCGAGGCTGGTCCTCGGCTCAGCCGCTCTACCATGATGCGGCGTGAAGGATCCGCCAGCGCCTGGAACATGAGATCGAGTGGAGCTTGTTGGTTAAGCATGTACTTAAGTATTGTGGTTGAGCAGGATTGTCAATCGAAATTGTTTTGGGTCTGTACGCTTTCGTGGCTGCGGCGCTGCCTCGAAATGATTGATGGCTTTTTCAAACTTGTCACGACAGCCGGGGTTGCAGAACCCGACAACCGCACCGTTATAAAGCGTCAGGCTATCCTCCTTGATCGGATCCCCAGACCAGGGGCAGGTGGTGTTGATCGCATTGCCGATCTTGAGTTCAGACATGATATCTCCTCCGTTCCTGTGAAGTTCAGGTGGGCTGAACTTCGATATGGGTGAGCACGGAATTTGCAATGAAGCATTGCTCGTGCGCGTCATGGTGCAAGTGTTGCTCCGTCTCTGCATCCGGCGCGGCACCCGCATAGGTTACATGCGGCTTGAGTGTCACGCGGCTGACATGGAGCTTGCCTTTGTCGTTTTTTGCGAGTTCGCCTTCCGCGGCATCACGGTATTCGTCAATGACAAATCCCTTCTTGGCGGCACCGCTTAGAAAAAACAGCATGTGGCAGCTCGAAATCGAGGCGACAAAGGCCTCTTCCGGATCGACATTCTCCGCCGTGGAATAGGGCAGGCGGACAATGTGCGGAGAGGACGAGGCAGGCACTTCAGCACCACCATCGAACTGCCAGACATGAGCCCGGCTGTATTTATTGTCAGTGAAGGTAGCGCCTTCCGGCCGCGTCCAGAGAACAGTGGCGCCGAATGTAGTCATAGCCTTGCGTTTCCCGAATCCGATTTGTTTGAGGTCGAGCTTGTCAAAACGCGCCGGAATTGTCGATAAGGGATCACACAGCAAGAATCGGCGAGGACATCATGGATCTGGGTATCAAAGGCAAGCGCGCCATCGTCTGCGCGAGTTCAAAAGGCCTTGGCCGCGGCGTTGCGGAAAAACTGGCCGAGGCGGGTGTCGACCTGACGCTGAATGCGCGCACCGAGGAAACGCTGCGCGCCACAGCTGACGAGATTGCGGACAAGTACGGCGTCAAGGTTCAGATCGTTGCAGAAGATGTGACGACGGAAGCCGGACGGCAGGCGCTGCTGAAGGCAGAGCCGCAGCCGGATATCCTCGTCAACAATGCCGGAGGCCCGCCTGCCGGTGTCTGGTCCGAATGGGGCGAGGAGGAATGGCTGAAGGCGATCAACAACAATATGCTGACCCCGATCCTTCTGATGAACGCCATCCTGCCCGGCATGATCGAGCGGAAATGGGGCCGGGTGCTCAACATCACCTCCGGCTCGGTCAAATCGCCGATCGCCTCGCTCGGGCTTTCCAACGCCGCCCGCAACGGTCTGACCGGTTTCGTCGCCGGCACTGCGCGGCAGGTGGCAAAGCATGGCGTTATCATCAACAATCTGCTGCCTGGATCGCATGATACGGACCGCACCAAAGGCTTCCTCGATCGGACGGCGAAGGCCAAGGGCATCTCCATCGAGGAGGCGCGGGCCGAATCCTATGCGGAAAATCCCACGGGGCGCTACGGCACGGCGGAAGAATTCGGCGCCGCCGCGGCTTTCCTGTGCAGCCAGTATTCCGGCTTCATTGTCGGCCAGAACCTGCTGCTTGATGGCGGCGCATATAATTCTACTCAGGGGTGAGCCTAGCCGCTGATTTCACTCCGCAATAAACCGATAGCCGACCCCCGCCTCGGTGCGGATGAATTGCGGGTTGTTCGCATCGTCTTCGATCTTGGCGCGCAGCTGGCCGACAAAGACGCGCAGATATTGCAAATCATGCACATGGGCTGCGCCCCAAACCGAGGCAAGCAGCTGACGGTGTGTAACCACCATGCCCGCATGCAGGACGAGGTGCACGAGCAGCTGATATTCCTTGCGGGTCACGTGCACTTCCTCACCGTTGCGGCTGACGAGGCGCTTGACCATATCGACGACAAGCCCATTGGCCTCGAAACGGGACGGCACGCTTGTGCCAGCCGCCTGCTGGCGCAGCGCCGTGCGTATACGTGCCAGCAACTCACCAATACCGAAGGGTTTTCCAACATAATCATTGGCGCCGAGATCAAGCGACGCGATCTTTTCGGCCTCGCGGTCCCGCGCCGACAGGACAATGATCGGCACTTCGGAAAAGGCCCGTATTGTCTCGATCACTTCCTTGCCATCCTTGTCGGGAAGGCCAAGATCGAGAATGATCAGATCCGGCGCACTGGTGGCAGCCAGCCGCTCGGCTTCAGCGCCGGTCGAGGCCATGATGACTTCATAGCCCGATGCCGTGAGTGCGGGGTTGAGAAAACGCTGGATCTGCGGCTCGTCATCGACGATGAGGATACGATGCTGGTTCATGCCGCTGCCTCGTCATCGGGATTGGCGACA
Organism: Phyllobacterium sp. LjRoot231; assembly: GCF_964253365.1. Classification (NCBI taxonomy): domain Bacteria; kingdom Pseudomonadati; phylum Pseudomonadota; class Alphaproteobacteria; order Hyphomicrobiales; family Phyllobacteriaceae; genus Phyllobacterium; species Phyllobacterium sp. LjRoot231. The sequence goes on along the minus strand of NZ_CAXUQT020000001.1, from coordinate 475,199 downwards.
GGAAGCCGGATAATGATCCGGGTCCCGCGCTTGCGAATGGCGGGGCTTTCCGCCTTGATCGTACCGCCCATGGATTCGACGAAACCGCGGGAGATCGAAAGGCCCAGCCCCGTCCCCGGCGCACGGCCGTCACCTTTGACGCGCCTATAGAACTTGTCGAAAATCTTGTCCAGATCCTTGGGCGGAATCCCCTTGCCCTGGTCGGTAATGCTGATGGCGACTTCCGGGCCGTCGCCCTTAGCGTAGACTGCGATCGGGCCATCACCCGCATATTTCGCGGCATTATCCAACAGATTGAACAGTGTCTGGCCCAGCAGAGAAGCATCGCCGTTCACCATGGGCAAATCTGGGGCGATGCTAGTGTCGATAGCAATCCCGGGCTTGAGCTTTTTCATGCGCTCAATGGAAGACACGATAATTTCGGCCGCATCGACGGGAAGATTTTTGGCCTTGAGGGTTCCAGCCTCGATGCGCGTCATATCGAATAGGTTGGCGACGAAGCGGTTCAACCGTCCGGCTTCTTCCTCGATGGAAAGCAAGAGATCGTCACGCGTGTCGGCTTTGATGCGGCTACCTAGCTGCCGCAGCGTCGTGACGGCGCCGGTAATCGAGGCAAGCGGTGTTTTCAAATCGTGTGAGAGGGATGAGAACAGAGCCGTGTGCAGCTTGTCGCTCTCCTGCAATGCGGCCGTCTTGGCATTTTCCCGCACAAGTTGAGCGCGATCAATCGCGATGGCCGTCTGATCGAGGATAGCGGTGAGCATGCGGTCGTCGTTCTCGCTCAGCGTCGCACGATCCTGCATGGAAAGGCCCAGCACGCCCGCCACTCCATTTGAAGTGAGAATGGGAAGAAACTGCCATCCGATCTGCGGCAATGTCGCCGTATCGGAACCGGCACGCTCATTCTTCTCATAAGCCCAGCGTACGGCGGTCATATCTGTGCCGTCCAGTGTCAGGTCCGGCGGCCATGCGGTCTGCAGCGAGAGGTCGCCGTCATAAGGCATCAGGATGACAACGCCGGTTCCAAAGGTCGAATGCAGATGTGTGGCGGTGGAAACGAGCACATCATCGAGCCGCGCCGTACCGGAAAGCTTGCGCGAGAATTCGTAGAGCGCCTGCATATTCTTCGCTTGGTTGCGTGAACGGGCGACCTGATCGCGCAGACGCCCGGCAAGGTCGCCGATCATCAAGGCAACCCCAAGGAAGATAATCAGCGAGAACAATTGATGCGGCTTGGCAATACTCAGATCGTGCAGCGGTTCGAGGAAGAAGAAGTTATAGAAAACAAAGGAAAGGCCCGCTGCTATGACCGCTGAAAGCCGTCCGCAAATCATTGCCGAGAGGATAACCGCGACAAGGAACAGCATCGAGAGGTTTTGCGCGTGAACGATATCGCTGACGCCAAGGCCGAGCAGTGTGGTCACACCCGTTGCTGCAACGGGAAGCGCGATTGCCTTGGCAAGTTCGAGCCTGGTACGCTTGCGCATCGACGGCGGCACATAGGGCGTGCCCTGTTCCTCGCCGGTGACGATGTGCACGCCGATATCGGTGAAACGTTTGATAATCTCGTCGGGCAGCGAGCGCCGGAAAGGATTGGCAAACCGCGCCGACTTCGGACGGCCAACAACGATCTGGGTGACGTTTTCGCGCCGGGCGATACGGAAAATCTCCTCGACGAAATCCAGGGCGATCACACGCCGTGTTTCTGCACCGAGCCGTTCGGCAAGATCGAGGAGTTCATCGATGCGCTTGCTTGTCTCGGCCCCCGCATCATTGGTCTGAGTGAGCGAAACCACCAGCCAGCGGGCATTCAGTCCTGACGCCAGACGGCTGGCCGTGCGCACGACCTTGTCGGAAAGGCTGTCCGGACCGACGCAGACGAGCAGGCGTTCGCCTGTCGCCCATGGGCCTTCGATAGCGTTTTGGCGCAACAGATCGATCATCTGATCGTCGACACGATCCGCCGTCCGCCGTAACGCCAGTTCGCGTAGCGCCGTGAGATTGGCGGGTTTGAAGAAACCCTCAGCCGCGCGTTCGGCATTACCGGGAAGATAGACCTTGCCTTCCTTCAGGCGCGCGATCAGTTCTGCCGGAGGCAGGTCGACAAGCAGGACGTCGTCGGCCCGCTTCAGAACAACATCCGGCACGATCTCGCGAACAGTCACGCCGGTGATGCTGGTGACGACGTCAGACAGGCTTTCCAGATGCTGGACATTCATTGCCGTCCAGACGTCGATGCCCTGCCAAAGCAGTTCCTCGATGTCCTGATAGCGTTTCGGGTGGCGGCTGCCGGGTACATTGCTATGGGCAAGCTCGTCGACGACGAGAATTTTCGGCTTGCGGGCGATTGCCGCATCGATATCAAACTCTTCCAGCACCTTGCCGCGATAGCTGACCTGTTTTCGCGGGATTCCCTCGAGCCCATCGAGCAGTTCAGCGGTCTCGACCCGGCCATGGGTTTCGGCAAGCCCGATGACGATATCGGCGCCATCCTCCTTCAGGCGGCGGGCGCGCAAAAGCATGGCATAGGTCTTGCCCACACCGGGTGCTGCCCCCAGAAAAACAGTCAGCTTGCCGCGCGTTTCACGGGCGGCAAGCTCCAGCAATTTATCGGGATCTGGTCGATTTTTTTGACCGTGATCGGCCATATACGCCTCAAATTATTCGTTCCGTGCGTGGAGCACCTGAACGTTTAGCCCAGCTTGGCTGCAAATGCCAAGGGGAGGTGCATTTTTGTGCCGAAGCAGGCTTCATTCAACCTACCACGGGGAACTCCGTCGAATCACGCGCAATTGTTGCGCCATGGGATAAGCCAAAATTATCCCCGCGGTCTGATTCCGCTGAGAATAATGCTCAGCACCGCCTGTGCGGTCTGTTCTCTAAAGCCAGGCCGGCCAACCTGGCTACCCATGATTGCGCGCACCTGTACGTCGAAATCCGCGTAATGCTGCGTCGTCGCCCAGATCATGAAGATGAGGTGGTAGGGGTCGACCGGCGCGAGCTTGCCTTCACCCACCCAACGGCGAATCACGGCAGCCTTTTCGTCAACCAATGGCTTCAGGTGCTTGGTGAGAAAATCGCTGATAGCCGGTGCGCCGTGTAGAATTTCGTTGGCAAACAACCGGGACGCCTCCGGGTGGGTCTCGGACATGTTGATCTTCAAGGTGATGTATTTACGCAATTGCTCGATCGGATCGCCCTCCGCATCGATCTCAGCAAGCGGTGCCAGCCATTCCGTCAGCGTCTCTTCAAGCAGTGTTACGTAGATATTCTGCTTGCGCGGGAAATAATAAAGGAGATTGGGCTTGGACATGCCGGCCCTCTCGGCGATCTGGTCGATCGTGGTGCCGCGAAACCCATAGGTGGAGAAGACATCGAGAGCTGCATCGAGGATCAGACGGCGGTTAAGTTCCTGAATCCGCGTCGTCTTTTCGGGCGCTTCCTTCAGTTTCTTCTTTTCCGCCCTTGCCATGCCCTGCGTCCCTTTATCGTTTGCCCGGAGGGGCCTTTTCGTCGCATCCTGGAACTGCTTTAAAGACTTATAAAGCGCTTGACCGCCTTCCTATGCTCTTCTAGCCTGCATTTTGACCAAGTAGTCAAGTTTTTGATTGTGCCGCAGGTTCAATCATTCGGGAACACAAAACAAGCGGTAACATCCGCGCTATTGGAGGCTTCATAAAATGTCTAAAGCGGCATACGGGACCAATAACCTCGACGCGTTCTGGATGCCATTCACGGCAAACCGGCAGTTCAAGGAGAAGCCTCGCCTTCTGGTGAGCGCCAAGGACATGCACTATAAATCCCATGACGGCCGCGAGATTCTGGACGGTACGGCGGGCCTGTGGTGCTGTAATGCGGGTCATGGTCGTCCCAAGATCGTCGAGGCCGTGCAGAAACAGGTCGCCGAACTTGACTACGCCCCCGCTTTCCAGATGGGCCATCCGAAAGCTTTTGAACTCGCCGCGCGTCTCGCCGCAATGCTGCCGTCGCCGCTGGATCATGTGTTCTTCACCAATTCCGGCTCGGAATCGGTTGATACCGCGCTGAAGATTGCGCTGGCCTATCATCGCGCCAAGGGCAATGGCACCAAGGTCAAGCTCATTGGCCGTGAGCGCGGCTATCACGGCGTCGGTTTTGGCGGCATTTCAGTCGGCGGCATTTCCGGCAATCGCAAGACTTTCGGCAATGCGCTTAGTGGCATCGATCACATCCGCCACACCCATGATCTCGCCCGCAACGCCTATACGCGCGGCGAACCCGAGTATGGTGTTGAGTTTGCCGATGATCTGGAGAAGGTCATCGCCCTGCATGATGCGTCGAACATCGCTGCGGTGATCGTAGAGCCTGTTGCCGGATCGACCGGCGTATTGATCCCGCCAAAGGGGTACCTCAAGCGCCTGCGCGAGATTTGCACCAAGCACGACATCCTGTTGATTTTCGATGAGGTCATCACAGGTTTCGGCCGTCTCGGCACACCGTTCGCCGTTGATTATTTCGGCGTGATCCCGGACCTTGTCACCACCGCCAAGGGCATCACCAGCGGCGTGATCCCGATGGGTGCGGTTTTCGCGTCGAAGCAGATTTATGAAACCTTCATGACCGGCCCGGAAAACATGATCGAGCTTTTCCACGGCTACACTTATTCTGGTCATCCGGTGGCTTGCGCCGCCGCGCTGGCAACGCTCGATACGTACGAAGAAGAAGGCCTGCTGACCCGCGCCTCCGAGATTTCCAGCTATTGGGAGGATGCGCTGCATGCGCTGAAGGGTCTCCCGCATGTTATCGACATCCGCAACCTGGGACTGATCGGTGCCATCGAGCTTGAGCCTATCGAAGGTGCGCCGACCAAGCGTGCTTTCCAGGCGTTCCTCGATGCCTATGAGAAGGGCGTGTTGATTCGCACGACTGGAGACATCATCGCGCTGTCACCGCCGCTCACCATCAGCAAGGGGCAGATCGAACATCTCTTCGACACGCTGGCTGACGTTTTGAAAAATCTGGATTAAGGGCTCTAAGCATGGCGCTCACAGGAAATCTCAGGATCAACGGCGACCGTCTCTGGGACAGCCTGATGGAGATGGCGAAAATCGGACCTGGCGTGCGCGGTGGCAACAACCGCCAGACCCTGACCGATGAGGACGGTGAAGGCCGCCGCTTGTTCCAGTCCTGGTGCGAGAAGGCGGGCCTTTCCATGGGCATCGACACCATGGGCAGCATGTTCTTCACCCGAGAGGGGACTGACCCCGATGCGCTGCCGGTCTATGTCGGCAGCCATCTCGACACACAGCCAACAGGCGGAAAGTATGATGGTGTTCTAGGCGTGCTCGGCGGGCTCGAATTGATCCGCACGCTCAACGATCTCAATATCAAGACCAAACACCCGATCGTCGTCGTCAATTGGACCAATGAGGAGGGCACGCGCTTTGCTCCGGCCATGCTGGCTTCCGGTGTCTTCGCAGGTATTCACGATCAGGAGTGGGCCTACAATCGCGAAGACGCCAAGGGCAAGAAGTTCGGCGACGAGCTTGAGCGCGTCGGCTGGAAGGGCGACGAAAAGGTCGGCGCACGCAAGATGCACGCGCTGTTCGAACTGCACATCGAGCAGGGCCCGATCCTCGAAGCCGAAGGCAAGGAAATCGGCGTCGTCACCCATGGCCAAGGCTTGTGGTGGCTGCAGATCACGCTGACCGGCAAGGAAAGCCATACTGGCTCGACGCCCATGCCAATGCGCAAGAATGCCGGCCTCGGTATGGCGCGTATCACGGAACTCGTCCACACCGTTGCCATGGCGCACCAGCCGAGTGCTGTCGGCGCAATCGGTCATGTCGATGTCTATCCGAACTCGCGCAATGTCATTCCGGGCAAGGTGGTGTTCACGGTCGATATCCGTTCGCCTGACCTTGCGACGTTGAACGCGATGAAGGCCGAGATCGAAGACAAGGCTCCCAAAATCGCAAAGGAACTTGGCCTTGAAATTGCTATTGAGGAAGCGGGCCATTTCGATCCCGTCACCTTCAACGAAGGTTGTGTGACCGCAGTACGCAATGCGGCAGAACGGCTAGGCTACAGTCATCGCAATATTGTTTCCGGTGCAGGACATGACGCATGCTGGATCAATCGCGTCGCGCCGACAGCGATGGTCATGTGCCCCTGCGTCGATGGGCTCAGCCATAACGAAGATGAAGATATTTCGAAGGAATGGGCTGCCGCCGGCGCTGATGTCCTCTTGCACGCGGTTCTGGAGACTGCGGAAATCCAGTCCTGACCCGCTAACCCAAATAGACAGCGACACGTTCGGCAAAAAACCAAAAAGGGGAACGGACACATGGCTACGAAAGTGATCAAGGGCGGCACCATCATCGCCGCCGACCGCACCTACAAGGCGGATGTGCTGATTGACGGCGAAACCATTGCAGCCATCGGTGCTGATCTTACTGGCGATGATATTATCGATGCGACCGGCTGCTATCTGATGCCGGGGGGTATCGATCCGCACACCCACCTCGAAATGCCGTTCATGGGCACTCATTCCTCCGACGATTTCGATACAGGCACCGCTGCTGGGCTGGCTGGCGGCACGACCATGGTCGTCGATTTCGTGCTACCGGGCTCAGATGGTCTGCTCGTCGCGCTGCAGGACTGGTTCCAGAAGGCAGGCAAGGCGCGCACCGACTATTCCTTCCACATGGCGATCACCAGCTGGAACAAGCAGGTCTTCGACGAGATGCCGAAAGTGGTCGAGCGCGGCATCAACACCTTCAAGCATTTCATGGCCTATAAGGGCGCCTTGATGGTGGATGATGACGAAATGTTCGCCTCGTTCATGCGCTGTGCCGAAATCGGCGCCATGCCGCTGGTGCATGCGGAAAATGGCGATGTGGTTGCGCATCTGCAGCAGAAGCTTCTGGCTGAGGGCAACAACGGTCCGGAAGCCCACGCCTATTCTCGCCCGCCAGAGGTTGAAGGGGAGGCGGCCAACCGCGCCATCATGATTGCCGATCAGGCCGGCGTGCCGCTCTACATCGTGCATGTCTCCTGCGAGCAGGCGCATGAAGCCATTCGCCGTGCGCGGGCAAAAGGCATGCGCGTCTATGGCGAGCCGCTGGTCCAGCACCTGACACTGGACGAGAGCGAATACAAGAACGAGGATTGGGACTATGCAGCACGGCGGGTCATGTCGCCGCCCTTCCGCGACAAGATCCATCAGGACGGCCTGTGGGCTGGTCTCGCCTCCGGCAGTCTGCAGGTCGTTGCCACCGACCATTGCGCCTTCACCACGCAGCAGAAGCGTTTCGGCGCCGGCGATTTCACCAAGATCCCGAACGGCACAGGCGGGCTTGAGGACCGCCTGCCGGTGCTGTGGACCAAAGGTGTACGTACGGGCCGCCTGACGCCGAACGAATTCGTGGCTGTCACCTCCACCAATATCGCGCGCATTCTCAATATTTATCCGCGCAAGGGCGCAATCCTGCCGGGCTCCGACGCGGATATCGTCATCTGGGATCCGAATGCTACGAAGGTTATTTCTGCTAAGACCCAGAAATCCGCTATCGACTACAATGTCTTCGAAGGCATCGAGGTGACGGGACTGCCACGCATGACCCTGTCGCGCGGAAACATCGCCTATAAAGACGGCGAGGTGCTGGCGCCGACGGGCAGTGGCCGCTTTGTTGAACGTGAAGCGAATGCGCCGGCAAACCGTGCACTTTCCACGTGGAAGGAATTGACGGCACCGCGTAGAGTGGAGCGCGATCCGAAAAACATTCCGGCAGGCGTATAGACCCATGTCAGTCGTCACGCTCCGACCCAAGGCGAAGACAATGCCACTAGCGGCCAAAAACGTGATCGACGTCAAAGACCTGTCGCTGGTGTTCCAGACCAATGACGGGCCGGTCAACGCATTGTCCAACATCAACCTTGCGGTCAATGGCGGCGAATTCGTCTCTTTCATCGGCCCGTCCGGCTGCGGCAAGACCACATTGCTAAGGGTGATCGCCGATCTGGAACAGCCGACCTCCGGCTCGATTTCCGTTAATGGCATGACACCATCCGAGGCGCGGCAGAAGCGCGCCTATGGCTACGTGTTCCAGGCGGCGGCGCTTTATCCGTGGCGCACCATCGGCGGCAATATTTCCCTGCCGCTGGAAGTGATGGGCGTGCCCAGGGCAGAACGGAAAACGCGGATCGCCAAGAACCTCGATCTGGTCAATCTGTCCGGTTTCGAAAAGAAGTTTCCCTGGCAATTGTCCGGCGGCATGCAGCAGCGTGCCTCCATTGCCCGCGCGCTTTCGTTCGATCCGGATCTGTTGCTGATGGACGAGCCTTTTGGCGCACTCGACGAGATCGTTCGCGATCATCTCAACGAGGAGCTCCTGAAGCTTTGGGCGAAGACGCAGAAGACAGTGATTTTTGTCACCCACTCCATTCCTGAAGCCGTATTCCTTTCCACGAAAATCGTAGTGATGAGCCCGCGGCCAGGCCGCATTCACGAAATCATCGACTGCAATCTCGGCCCGGAACGCACGCTCGACATCCGCGAGTCTCCAAAGTTCCTCGAAATCGCCCACCGCGTGCGCGAAGGCCTGCGCCACGGTCATTCCTACGATGAGGCACATCTATGACGCCGGAGCGGGGCGCATAATGATCATCCGTGCCGCCAAACTGCGCGACATGTCCGAATGCGCGGAGATCGTCAATGCGTGGATTGATGCGACGAAATGGATGCCGCGCGTTCACCCCAGGGAGGACGTAGCGGAGTTTTATCGTGATACCGTTTTTACAAGGTTCGAGGTTTTCGTAGCAGAGAATGACAACCACGTTGCCGGTATGGTTGCACTGGCCCCTGACAACACTGTCAGCGCGCTCTATGTGCATGGCGACGAGCGCGGCAAAGGAGTCGGGAAAGCGCTGCTCGACCGTGTGAAAAAAGAAGCCTCAGGTCCTATTGAACTCTGGACATTCGTCGCCAACCGCGATGCACAGGCCTTCTACGAACGCGAAGGTTTCGCGGAAGTCAGGCGCACCGACGGCGACAACGAAGAGAAACTGCCGGACATTCTCTATCGCTGGCAGCCGGATGATTTGGAGATGAAGTCATGAACTTCATCCGCAACAGCGTCATTCCCGTGGGTACCGTACTGATCGCCATTCTTGCGCTCTGGTATGTCTTTGCCGTCATTCTCAATGCCCCGTTCGAGCGCGATCAGGCGGTACGCGCCAATACGACGATTTCGACCGGCCAGCTGATCGCCAACACCATGGCACAGGAGCGTCCCGTCCTGCCCGCGCCGCATCAGGTGGCGGCGGAAATCCGCAAGAGCGTTTTCGAGATCAGCCCGGCGTCGAAGCGCAGCCTCGTCTATCACGGCTGGGTGACGCTCTCCTCGACGCTGCTCGGCTTTGCCCTCGGCACCTTGCTCGGCATCCTTTTGGCGATCGCCATCGTCCATTCGCGCACGCTCGACAAGAGCCTGATGCCATGGATCATCACCTCGCAGACGGTGCCTATCCTTGCCATCGCACCGATGATCATCGTGGTGCTCAACGCGGTGAATATCACCGGCCTTCTGCCCAAGGCGATGATCTCCACGTACCTTTCGTTCTTCCCCGTCGCCGTCGGCATGGTGAAAGGCCTGCGCTCGCCCGAAATTATGCATCTCGATCTGATGCGCACCTATAATGCCTCGAAGGCGCAAGTGTTCTGGAAGCTGCGCTGGCCTGCCTCCATGCCCTATCTGTTCACGTCGATGAAAATCGCCGTCGCCATCAGCCTTGTCGGCGCCATTGTCGGTGAGTTGCCGACCGGTGCGGTGGCAGGCATTGGCGCGCGGCTACTGGCCGGTTCCTATTATGGCCAGACCGTGCAGATCTGGGCGGCGCTGATTGCGGCGGCCTTGATGGCGGCTGTCCTTGTCAGCCTGATCGGACTGATTGCAACGTTGGTCAACCGGCGGATGGGAGTGCGGACATGAAGCGGTCTCCGCTTGCCATTGTTGCCTTCCTGCTCGCAGCGGCGTCGTTGGTGCTGCCGACGGGCGCGGACGGACCGGGGCTCGTCTTCTTTGCAGCTCCTGCCTTGTTGTTCGCGGCATCCGCGGTGGCGCTCTTCGCATCCGCGTCCAACAGCTCTTCGGTCGCGCTGCTCGTGCTGGTCCATATTGAAGCGTTCTTCCTGGTTGGGCTGCTTGGCTCCTTTTCGATGAGCAGTCCTGCAATCGGTTATTGGTGCATGGTGGTCGCCGCATGGTTGCTGGCGTGGCTTGCTGTACAGAGATTGGCGGAGCTACGTCTCAAATCCGTGGACGCCCAGCGTCTTGTCAATCTCGCTCTGCCCGTATTGTTCGGTGCGTGGCTGCTGATCCTCTGGGAAATCATCGTTCGCGGCTTTGGCGTGCCGACGATCCTGCTGCCGCCACCCTCGATGATTGCGACCCGCATTGCCGCTTCAGTGCCAACGCTCTGGGCGGACTTCCAGCAGACGTTCCTGAAGGCCGCGATTGCCGGCTATGTCATCGGTTGCGGCTCCGGCTTTCTCGCGGCGATCATCGTCGATCGCGTACCTTTCCTGCGCAAGGGCCTGCTGCCGATCGGCAATCTCGTCGCGGCGCTCCCCGTTGTTGGCATCGCGCCGATCATGGTCATGTGGTTTGGTTCCTACTGGGAGTCGAAGGCGGCGGTAGTCGTTATCATGACGTTCTTCCCGATGCTGGTGAACACTGTGGCGGGGCTTGCCGCCTCGGGCGCCATGGAGCGCGATCTTATGCGCACCTATGGTTCCACCTACACTCAGACCCTGCTGAAGCTGCGCCTGCCTGCAGCCATGCCGTTTATTTTCAACGCGCTGAAAATCAATTCGACGCTTGCGTTGATCGGGGCGATCGTCGCCGAATTCTTCGGCTCGCCCATTGTCGGCATGGGCTTTCGCATATCGGCCGAGGTCGGCCGCATGAATGTCGATATGGTCTGGGCTGAAATCTTCGTTGCAGCGCTTGCCGGCTCACTATCCTACGGGCTGATCACACTCATCGAACGGGCTGTCACTTTCTGGCATCCTTCCTATCGAACTTAGGTCGTGAACTCATGAATAGGATCGACAATGGCGCCTGAAACGGCAAGAAGATGCGAGGAGAAGCGTGAAGGGCTGGGTGTTTCCCCCGGCCAAGCGGTTCGACACTGCAGCTTGCAGCCGTTTCGGCGTCCGGAGGATATGGTCTTTTCGCCCGGCTACTTCGTCGCAAAGGCTCGAAAATGGATAAACATTTCCGTCGCCTTTGCTCCTCGTATCCGAACGAAAAGCCTCATACCATTTCGACCCTATCCGTGAGTTTACGACCTTATTACAAGAATAGAGGAGAACTGAAACATGAAAAACAGAATCGCATTCTCACTAGGCCTCGCGGCCATGACCTTGATGGCAAGTTCGGCACTTGCCGCCGACAAGCTTGTGCTCCAGCTTAAATGGGTCACGCAGGGCCAGTTTGCCGGTTATTACGTGGCAAAGGACAAAGGTTTCTATGAGGAAGCCGGGCTCGATGTGGAAATCAAGCCGGGCGGCCCGGACGTCGCCCCGCCGCAGGTGATCGCCGGTGGCGGTGCCGACGTCGTGATTGACTGGATGCCCTCGGCGCTGGCTACGCGCGAAAAGGGCTTGCCGCTGGTCAATATTGCCCAGCCGTTCAAGCGTTCGGGCATGATGCTGACGTGCCGCAAGGAAACCGGCATTACCAAGCCGGAGGACTTCAAGGGCAAGACCCTTGGCGTCTGGTTCGGCGGCAACGAATATCCGTTCCTGTCGTGGATGAATCATCTCGGCCTCAAGACCGATGGCGGGCCGAACGGCGTGACCGTCCTCAAGCAGGGCTTCAACGTCGATCCGCTGATCCAGAAGCAGGCTGACTGCATCTCCACCATGACCTATAATGAATATTGGCAGGTGATCGATGCAGGCATTCCCGCCGATGAGCTGGTGACGTTCAAATACGAGGACGAAAAGGTCGCGACGCTGGAAGACGGTCTCTATGTGCTGCAGAAGAGCCTGGATGACCCGAAGATGGTCGACAAGCTCGCCCGCTTCGTCAAGGCCTCGATGAAGGGTTGGGAATATACCCGCGCCAATCCCGATGAGGCAGCGACCATCGTGCTCGACAACGATGCCAGCGGCGCTCAGACCGAAAAGCACCAGAAGCGCATGGTAGCCGAGATCAACAAGCTTACGGAAGGTTCCGATGGCGTCTTGGATGTGGCAGCTGCTGACCGCACTGTTGAGACATTGCTCGGCGGTGGTTCAGATCCGGTTATCACCAAAAAGCCGGAAGGCGCCTGGACGACGAAAATTACGGATGCAGCGAAGTAAAGCGGGACATCTTACCCTCCCCCTTGTGGGGAGGGACGGACCTTAGGTCCGGGGAGGGGTCTTTGCCCCATTAGCAGATTTTAGAAATACCCCTCCCGGCGCTTTGCGCCACCCTCCCCACAAGGGGGAGGGCAAGGGGCGGCATGTCACTCCCAATGATCAGGTATTTGCCGGACAGCGCCACGAGCAGCACTTGTTGCCATGGCACCATAGGCACGCAGCGCAGTGGTAATCTTCCGCTTGCGCTTTTCTTCAGGCTTCCATGCTGCCGTGCCCTTGGCTTCCATATGCCCGCGGCGATCGGCAATAACAGCATCGTCGACGGCAAGGTGTATCCGGCGGTTGGGTATATCGATATCGATGATATCGCCCTCGTGAACCAGCCCGATCAACCCGCCTTCCGCCGCTTCCGGCGAAACGTGGCCGATGGAAAGACCTGACGAGCCACCGGAGAAACGGCCGTCGGTGATGAGGGCGCAGGCCTTGCCGAGACCCTTCGACTTCAGATAGCTGGTCGGGTAGAGCATTTCCTGCATGCCAGGTCCGCCGCGGGGCCCCTCATAGCGGATCAGCACGATATCGCCCGGCTTGACGCCGCCATTCAGGATGCCGAGGACTGCGCTGTCCTGGCTCTCGAAAATACGGGCGGGGCCGGAGAATTTCAGGATCGAATCGTCGACGCCAGCCGTTTTGACGATGCAGCCGTCCTCGGCGAGATTACCGTAAAGCACCGCCAACCCGCCATCCTTGGAATAGGCGTGTTCGGCATTGCGGATGACACCCTTTTCGCGGTCGAGATCGACATCGGCGAAGCGTCGCTCCTGGCTGAAGGCGACCTGCGTCGGCACGCCCCCCGGTGCAGCCATGAAGAAATCATGCACGGACTTGTTTTTGCTGCGAACGACGTCCCAACGATCGAGCGCTGCACCAAGATTGGCCGCATGCACCGAATAAACCGACGTATCGAGCAGACCGGCGCGGTCGAGTTCGCCGAGAATCCCCATGACGCCACCCGCATGGTGCACATCTTCCATATGTACGTTGGCCACTGCTGGTGCCACTTTGCACAGGACCGGAACGCGGCGGGACAGCCGGTCGATATCTGCCATGGTGAAGTCTACCTCGCCCTCATGCGCGGCAGCAAGCAGATGCAGTACGGTATTGGTCGAGCCGCCCATGGCGATATCCAGCGTCATGGCGTTCTCGAAGGCGGCAAAGGACGCGATGGAGCGCGGCAGGGCGGTCTCGTCATCCTGCTCATAGTAACGGCGGGCGAGATCGACGACGAGATGACCGGCCTCGACGAAGAGGCGGCGGCGATCCGCATGGGTTGCCAGCGTCGAGCCGTTGCCCGGCAGCGACAGACCAAGCGCTTCGGTCAAGCAGTTCATGGAGTTTGCCGTGAACATGCCGGAGCAGGAGCCACAGGTCGGGCAGGCCGAGCGCTCGATTGCCTTGACCTCTTCGTCGGAGATGCGGTCATCGGCAGCGGCAACCATGGCATCGACCAGATCGAGCTTCTTTTCCTTGTCGTCCCATACGACCTTGCCGGCTTCCATTGGGCCGCCGGAAACGAACACAACCGGAATGTTGAGGCGCAGCGCAGCCATCAGCATGCCCGGGGTGATCTTGTCGCAATTGGAGATGCAAACCATAGCGTCGGCGCAATGCGCGTTGACCATATATTCGACGCTGTCGGCAATGATCTCGCGCGATGGCAACGAATACAGCATGCCGTCATGGCCCATGGCGATGCCGTCATCGACCGCAATGGTGTTGAATTCCTTGGCAACACCGCCAGCGCTCTCGATTTCACGCGCGACGAGCTGACCAAGATCTTTCAAATGCACATGGCCCGGCACGAACTGCGTGAAGGAATTGACCACGGCGATAATCGGCTTGCCAAAATCCTCATCCTTCATGCCGGTCGCGCGCCAGAGCCCGCGGGCACCTGCCATGTTGCGGCCATGTGTGGTTGTGCGTGAACGATAGGGCGGCATCTGCGTAAATCCTGATGGTAAATTGCTTGGGAAGTATCTTTATAGAAAAACCACTTCCATGGCAAAAGAATGGAGTTTTGTTACCCGGTTGGGGCATTTTATTTGCATTGATTACATAGTGAAGATCATCGCCGCAGAAAACGGGACGTAATGTCTCGTCTAAAGCCGAGGGTCAGAACCTGTTAATCTGGTCGAAATGGTATGAGGCTTTTCGTTCGGATACGAGGAGCAAAGGCGATGGAAATGTTTACCCATTTTCAAGTCCTTTGCGACGATGTTGCCGGGCGAAAAGACCATATCCTGCGGACGCCGAAACGGCTGCAAGCTGCAGTGTCGAGCCGCTCGGACGGGGGGAAGACCCCGTCCTTCCCGTCTCTCAGAGCATGGTCCCGAAAAGTTGTTCGACTTTTCGGGCAAGACCATGCTCCAAAGAAAAAAGCGGCGCATGTATCTTCCGACCCGGCGAAGAGCCGGATCGGAACATGCGCTGCATCTTCTTGCCGTTTCAGGCGCCATTTCGATCATATTAATAGGTCCTGACCCTAGAACGCGGTGAAAGTCATGGTCGACAGCGAGCGCGCAATCCCCTGGATGTCGAGCACATTGTCGTTGATGAACTTGCCAATGTCCTGGTCCTCGGGAATGTAGATCTTCATCAGAAGATCGTAGTCGCCGCTGGTCGAATAGAGTTCCGAGACGATTTCCCGTTCGAAAAGCGCAGCGGCTACCTCATAGGTTTTGCCGGGAAAGCATTGCAGCTGCAGGAAGACGGGTTTCATGAAATTCACTCCGGAAGGTCAGGTCTGATCTTCCATAACCTAATTTGGTTGCAAGGGCAGCGCAATTGCGCGTGAGATCAAGCTGCTTCTATAAACTGCTGTCATTACAGCGGCCTAACAAAAAGTGATTGCCGCGCCTGCCTCATACAGGCCGCTTTTGTGGCCGTACGGCCACAAGCCAAGCTCCGCGGAACCTCGGACAGGCCATTGCGGGTTGGCCTGCATATCCCGTCATGTTATCGTTTTCTTAAGCTCGGGAGGCGAATTTTATCGATCGCAGGTAAGGTTTCTCCGTATCCGCGGCGTGTTTGTGTGTCTGAGTTGGGGATTTTACTGGTTGATGGACTTCAAGCGCCCACAGGCCAGTTTGTTTGGCGCAGCCCTTTTGGCTTGCACTGCGCTCGTTTCGCCCGCCCATGCATTCGATCTTTTTGGCATTCATCTCTGGGGTCAAAAGAAAGACGCTGATGCGGATGCGGTGATCGCCGATCCGCATAAATATACCGTCGAGATTTCAGCAGACGAAGACAAAGAGACGAAAAAGCTTGTCGAAGGCGCTTCCAGCCTCGTCGCCGACAAGGATAAACCTGCGTCCGGAGCTGCCGGGCTGCTGGCAAAGGCGCGTGGCGATTATCGCCGCATTCTCGGCGCACTCTATGCGGATGGCCGCTACGGCGGCACGATCAGCATCAAGGTCGATGGTCGCGAGGCGAGCGATATTCCGCCTGACGCCGTTCTGGCCAATCCAGCACCTGTGATGATTTCCGTCGATCCCGGACCGCAGTTCCTCTTTGCCACCGCGCGCGTAGAGAACATGGCACCGCCGACGCTGGACCCGAAGGATATGGTTGACCGGCCGGAAAACCAGGGCTTTGCGCCCGGCGACATTGCGAGGTCGACGGCGATCGTCAAGGCAGAACGGCTTGCCGTCGATGCGTGGCGCGAGCAAGGCCACCCGAAAGCGAAGATCGTATCGCGCAACGTGCTTGCCAATCACAACAACAACAAGGTTGACACCACGATCGATGTCGACCCCGACCGCCGCGCCGCTTTCGGTCCCGTTCAGGTGACGGGCACCGAGCGCATGGATCCGGAGTTCGTCGCCTTCATCACCGGTCTGCAGCCTGGCGTCGAGTACGATCCGGACGAGATCGAGCGTGCCAAGAAGCGCCTGTCGCGACTGGAAGTGTTCCGTTCGGCTCGCATCGAAGAAGCAGATGCGATCACCAATGACGGTCTGTTACCGATCACGGTTGCCGTGCAGGAACAGAAACTCCGGCGTTTTGGTATTGGAGGTAGTTATTCTACGCTCGATGGCGCCGGTTTCGACGCTTACTGGATGCACCGCAACCTTTTTGGTCATGCGGAGCGTCTGCGCTTCGATGCCAAGATCGGTGGCATTGGCGCGCAGTCCTTTAGTCCCCAGGACTAC
Organism: Phyllobacterium sp. LjRoot231; assembly: GCF_964253365.1. Taxonomy (NCBI): domain Bacteria; kingdom Pseudomonadati; phylum Pseudomonadota; class Alphaproteobacteria; order Hyphomicrobiales; family Phyllobacteriaceae; genus Phyllobacterium; species Phyllobacterium sp. LjRoot231. The sequence goes on along the minus strand of NZ_CAXUQT020000001.1, from coordinate 458,636 downwards.
AATTATCTGCTTGGCGTGACCTTCACCAAACCCGGCGTCTATACACCCGATACGGATTTCTTTACGTCGCTGATTGGCAGGCGGGAGGTTCTGGATGCCTATACCCAGACATCGCTGACAGCCGAAGCGGGTTTCACCCAGATTTTTTCGGACGAACTGACCGGCAAGATAAGTGCGATTGTTTCCAAGTCGCACTTCGATGATGACTTCTTCGGCAAACGGGATTTTCTGACTGCCGGCCTCCTCGGTGGTCTCACTTATGACAGCCGTGACAGCAAGGTCGATCCCTCACGCGGCTATTTCCTTGAGGGGCTCGTTTCGCCTTTCTATGAATTCGAATACGGCAATTTCGCCACAAAATTCACTGCGGAGGGCCGCACCTATTACAGTTTCGATGCCGACAACCGCTTTATTCTGGCTGGCCGTCTGAAGCTCGGCTCGATCGTCGGTGCCGAAGTCGCCGAATTGCCACCGGACCAGTTGTTCTTCGCCGGTGGTGGCGGTTCGATACGCGGCTACGCCTATCGCAATGTCGGCGTCAATGTGACGAGGGATGGCGAAACATTTGTCATAGGCGGCCGCTCGCTCGTCGAGAGCTCGGTGGAAGCACGTATCCGCATGACCGATACGATCGGAGTCGTCGGCTTCGTCGATGCGGGCTATGTCGGCGAAGGGTCATTCCCCGATTTCGCCGATCAGATGCGGGTCGGCGTTGGCGCCGGTCTGCGCTATAATACCGGCCTCGGTCCGATCCGGCTCGATTTTGCAGTGCCGCTCGACCGCACGAACGACGATCCCAGTTTTGCTTTTTACGTTGGCATAGGACAGGCGTTTTGACGCGGATTATTGCAGCTCTCTTTCTCTTGCTCTTTGTGAGCCCGATCCTTGCCCAGGACGCCTTGGCGCAGGATAGTTCCGAGGCCGAAAAATCCTTTTTCCTGAGCTTCGTGCAGAACCAGCTGTCGACGCCAAACCGCCAGATCGTCATCTCCGACATTCGGGGCGTTCTCTCGTCCGAAGCCAGCATAGGCAGTATTACGATTGCCGATCGCGAGGGCATCTGGCTGAAGGTCACCAATGCCAGGATCGTCTGGAGTCGTCTGGCGCTGCTGCGCGGCCGGCTCGACATCAACACCCTTGCCGCCGACCGAATTGATATCCTGCGCAAGCCGCTGCCCGACGATAGCCTGCCTTCACCGGAGGCCAAGGGATTCAGCCTGCCTGAATTGCCACTGGCGGTGATCCTGCAGCAACTGAACATTGGGCGCATCGCCTTTGGCGATGGTGTTTTTGGTCTGAAATCCGAAATCTCCCTGGCCGGCAATCTGAGGCTAGAAGGCGGATCGCTGGATTCCAACCTGCAGGTGCACCGGCTTGATGGTCCGGGAGGTGAATTCCTGATCAAGGCCGCCTATGCTAATCAGAGCCAACAGCTCGATCTCGACCTGACGCTGAACGAACCGCAAAACGGTATCGTCGCCAATCTCCTCAACATCGAAGGCAAGCCGCCAGTTGCATTGGCGCTGAAAGGTTCCGGTCCCCTGAGCGATCTCCTGTTGCAATTGACGCTCGATGCGGCAGGCAAGCGCGTCCTCACAGGAGATGCGAAGCTCGACCGGCAGAGTGACGGACTTGGCTTCAAGACCACGCTCAACGGCGAGATCGCGTCGCTGATCCCGCCGATTTTCCGTGATTTCTTCGGCAATGAAACGGCGCTGATCGCCAACGGCGTGATGCGCGACGCGGGCGGCGTTGCGCTTGACCGCCTCAACATCAAGAGCAACGCCTTGGTTCTCGATGCGGCCGGTGAAACCACCAATGACGGCTTTCTGCGCCGGCTCAAGGTTGATGCGACGATCGCCGATCCGACTGGCAAGAAGGTGATTTTGCCGGTCAAGGGTGGCCAAACGACGGTCGACAAGGCTGTATTGACTGTCGCCTACGGCACCAATCGAGGCGACGACTGGACGAGCAGCGTCGACGTAACGAACTTTACATCGGACAGCTTTGCCTCGAAATCTATCAATCTCGTGGGTAAGGGCCTTGCAGAGAATATCGATGATCCAGCCGCCCGCTCTCTGATCTATGATGTCACCGGCGAAGTTTCCGGCATCACCGCCAAGCGGGCGGACATCGCCGAAGCGCTGGGCGAGCTGATCCAGCTGAAGATCAACGGCGACTGGAAAGCCGGAAGCCCGGTTAATCTCAAGCAGGCACTGCTGGCCGCCAACGGGCTCAGCGCGGCGCTGGCCGGTACCATCAACAACTTCGCCTATAGTGGCGACATTCTCGTCAAGGCGTCGAGCATCGCACCGTTTTCCGCGTTGGCGGGACGCGATCTCGCCGGATCGATCGACCTGAAGGCCAATGGTCTCGTCGAGGCATTGACTGGCGGCTTTGACCTGACGCTGGACGGATACGCCACTGGCATGCAGCTTGGCGTCGAGGCGGCCGACAAGATACTTGCGGGAACGACGCGTATCACCGGCGGTGTGGCGCGCGGGGCGAACGGCCTCAGTGCCAAGAATTTCAAAATTGTGAATCCGCAGACGCTGGTCACCGCCAACGGGACATTCGCGACCGGCGCAGCGAACTTCGATTTCGGCCTCGACCTGACTGATCTGGCGCTGCTTTCCGAAAAGGCTGGCGGCGCCCTGAAGGTCAAGGGCAGCGCCCGCGGCAAGGACAATATCATCGCACTTGCCTTCAACGCCGATGTGCCGGAAGGCACCCTCTCCGGACGTAAGCTGACGCAGGGCGACCTCACATTTAACGGTACGCTGTACAAGGATATTGTCGATGGCAAGGTTTCGGGCCTGGCCTTTTTGGATGGCATACGTGCCGACCTTGCCACGGAAATCGCGCTGCATCAGGATGAGAAACGGCTTACCAATATCTCGTTCATCGCAGGAGGCACGCGGCTGCGCGGCGATGTCACGCAATCGAAACAGGGCCTCTATCAAGGCAATCTGACGCTCGCCTCCAGCGATGTCTCGACCGCAGCGGCGCTGTTCCTTGTCGAGGCAACCGGTAAGGCTGACGCCACCATTGCGCTTGCCCCCGATGGGGAGAAGCAGAATATCGACATCAACGGCCAGATCGACAATTTGAAGGCCAATGACATCGTCGTCGGCAAGGCGGCGATCGCGCTGGCGGCGCAGGACATATTCAAGGTCCCTTCGGCCAACGGTTCCGTGACGGCATCCGATGTGTCGGCTGCGGGCATCATCGTCAATAATCTCGATGCACAGGCAACGCAGGACGGCAAGACCACCAATTTCAAGCTGAATGCCGGCTTGAACAATGGCGCAAGAACGTCGCTAGACGGTTCATTGCAGCCAACGGACAAGGGTTATCTCCTGTCTCTGGCCAATGCGGACCTGACGCGCGGCGCGCTCGCTGCCCGGCTGGTCCAGCCGGCCACGATCAATGTCGCGGGTAGCAATGTGTCGTTTGGCAATATCGTTCTTGACGTTGGTCAGGGCAGGGTGACGGTCAGTGGTGATGTGGCTGAAACACTCAATCTTGCCGTCGCCATCCAGAAACTGCCGCTTGATATCGCCAACACAATCAAGCCGGACCTCGGCCTCGGCGGTGAGATCAACGGCACGGCGAAGATTGGCGGCACGCGCCAGAAGCCGGACGTGAATTTCGACATGCAGGCCCGCGCGATTACTGCCGCGGCTCTGAAAAAGGCAGGGCTTGACGCGCTTAGTCTGGACGCTAAAGGCACCTCGACCACGGATGTGCTGAATGTCGACGCGCATCTGACCGGTGCCGGTGGGCTCGATGCATCGGCCAAGGGCTCCGTGCCCCTCGTCCAAGGCCAGCTCGGTGTCGATTTTGATTTGAAGAGTTTCCCGCTGACAGCTTTGAATGGTGTCGTCAAGGATCAGAATCTGGCTGGCATCATTTCTGGCAGGGGTCGTGTCACCGGCACATTGCAAAGGCCCAATGCCGATTTCGACCTGAGGGGCGCAGGACTTTCCGCCAAGCCTTTGCAGGAGGCAGGTCTATCCCCATTGCAGCTGGCGGCCGCGGGGCGTTTCGCCAATAACACGTTGACGCTTTCCTCCGCCAAGGCCGATGGCCCGCAGGGCTTCACCGTTTCGGCGAGCGGCAATGTCCCCATGTCAGGGTCAGGGCTCGGTATCAACGTCACCGGCAACATTCCGTTGTCGCTTGCCAATCGCTTCCTTGCCGATCGCGGCACACAGGCCACCGGTACGATCGATGTGACGGCCTCCGTATCTGGTAGCTTCGCGCAGCCGCAAATACGCGGGATGTTTTCCGCCAATGGCGCGGAGGTCGTCGATCCAGAGGCCAATATAAGGCTGCAGCGCATCACCCTGCTTGGCAGCATGGATGGCACGACGGTCACCATTCGCACGTTCAATGCTGCGCTCTCGACGGGCGGCACCATCAGCGCCACGGGCACGATTTCCACCAATGCAGCCGCCAATTTCCCGGCCAATATCGATATCAGGCTGGACAAGGCGCGTTATGCCGACGGTAATCTTGTGGTCGCCACTGTTACAGGTGCGCTGGCCGTCAAAGGGCCGCTGACCCGCGATCCGGTCATTTCCGGGAATATCAATATCGACCGTGCCGAAATTACGGTTCCGGAAAGCTTCGGGGGCTCTTCCGCAGTCATCGATGTCAAGCACAAGGACCCGTCGAAGGCCGTCGCGCAGACCCTGAAACGCGCCAGGGCCGATCAGCCGCAGGTGGCGACGCCAACTGCCCGGCCAAGCGTCGTGCGGCTCGATATCAACGTCACTGCGCCCAACAGGATATTCGTGCGCGGTCGCGGCCTGGATGCGGAAATCGGCGGCTCAGTGCGGCTCACGGGCCCGGCGACCAATATCCAGCCGGTCGGCGCCTTCGACCTCATTCGCGGACGGCTCGGCATTCTTGGCCAGCGCATCACCTTCACCGAAGGTCAGGTGACTTTGGTTGGCGATCTCGATCCGGACATCAACTTCGTTGCCAGTACGCAAGGCTCCGACATCACCGTGAATGTCACGGTCAGGGGCCGCGTCTCGGACCTGCAGATCACCTTCTCCTCGCAGCCGGAATTGCCACAGGATGAAGTCTTGGCGCGGCTGATCTTCAATCGCTCGATCAATGATCTTTCGCCACTGCAGGTAGCCAGGCTCGCCTCCGCTGCAGCCGAACTCGCCGGTGGTTCGAATTCCTCGCTGCTCGACAGCTTGCGCAAGAATACGGGTCTTGACGATCTCGACGTCGTGACTGACAGCCAGGGCAACGCCGGCGTGCGTGCCGGCCGCTACATTCGCGACAATGTCTATTTGGGCGTCGAAGCCGGTGCCGCGGGTTCCACCAAGGGCACGATCAATCTCGATATCACGCCGAATCTCAAGGCCAAGGGTGCCGTCGGTGCCAATGGCGATTCAGGCGCAGGGTTGTTTTTCGAGAAGGATTATTGAGGCGGTGCTCCCGCTTATCTCCGCCCTTGTGGGGGAGAAAGGATTTTCTTGGATTTAGCCCTTGCTAAATCCTTAGAGAATCCAAGAGAGGGGATAGTGTTGTGAGTTCAAATCCCCTCTCTGGCGATTTCTAGCACTTAGCATGGGCTAAGATGCTGAAATCGCTTTCTCTCCCGCAAGGGGAGAGATAATCGGCATGTTCTGTCCGCGCGAATCTATCCCTGCACTACATCCTGGCGTTGCTCACCAAGCCCCTCGATACCGAGCGTGATCACATCGCCTTCCTTGAGGAACACGTTCGGCTTCAAGCCAAGTCCGACGCCGGGAGGCGTACCAGTGGAGATGATGTCACCCGGATGCAGACTCATGAACTGCGACAGGTAAGCTACGAGATATTTGACGCCATAGACCATCGTTGCGGATGAACCGTTCTGGTAGCGGTGGCCGTTGACCTCGAGCCACATCTTCAGATTCTGCGGATCCTCGACCTCGTCCTTTGTCACCAGCCACGGGCCGATCGGGCCGAACGTGTCGCAGCTCTTGCCCTTGGTCCACTGACCCTGGCGTTCTGCCTGGAAGGCGCGTTCCGATACATCGTTGATCAGGCAATAACCGGCAACGTAATCGAGCGACTCGTCTTCGCTGACATATTTGGCGTGCTTGCCGATGACCACGCCGAGTTCGACTTCCCAGTCGGTCTTGAGCGAGCCGCGCGGGATTTCGACGTTGTCGTTCGGGCCCACGATAGCCGAGGTTGCTTTCATGAAGATGATCGGCTCCGGCGGTACCGTTGCCCCTGTCTCGGCGGCATGGTCGGAATAATTGAGCCCGATGCAGATGAACTTGCCGGTGCCGGCAACACAGGGGCCGTAGCGGTCTACATTGACCACCGGCAGCGAAGCCGGGTCGATAGCCGCCAGTTTCTTCAAGCCCTCCGGGGAAATTGCATCGCCGGCAATATCTTTGACGTGTCCGGACAGATCACGCACCTTGCCGTCCTTGTCGACAAGACCGGGCTTTTCCTGACCAACAGGACCGTAGCGCAAGAGTTTCATGGAATAACCTTTCTAGCTTGGGAGATTAGTAGGTAGCACGGCCACCGGAAATATCGAAGACGGCACCGGTCGTGAACGAGCATTCCTCGCTGGCGATCCATGTGATCAACGATGCCAGCTCTTCGACCTTGCCGAAGCGCTGCATGGGAATTTTCGAAAGCATGTAGTCGATGAACGATGGCTGCAGCTGCTGAAGGATCGGTGTATCCACCGTGGCCGGGGTGATCGCATTGACGGTAATGCCGTCGCCGACGAGCTCCTTGCCAAGCGATTTGGTGAGGCCGATAACCGCCGCCTTGGAGGCACTGTAGGCAGAGGCATTGGGGTTGCCTTCCTTGCCGGCGATCGAGGCGACATTGACGATACGGCCGTAGCCATTCTTTTGCATGACCGGTACGACGAAGCGGTTGCAGTAGAAGAGGCCGTTGATATTGATATCGAAGACACGCTTCCACTGGTCGATCGGATAATCGGCAACTTTGGCGTTGGGGCCGGTAATGCCGGCTGAACACACCAGAACGTCGATCTTGCCAAACGCCCCGGCTGTCGCCTGCGCCGCCTTCTCCACCTGGTCCGGATCGGAGACATCGAGCCTTATGCCGTGCGCCGACGGTCCAAGTGTAGCCCGTGCCTCATCGATCTTCGCTGCATCGACATCCCATAGAGAAACCGTGCCGCCCTCCGACACGATCCGCTCCGCTGTCTTGAAGCCTATGCCCGACGCGCCACCGGTAATGACCGCGTGCCGCCCCTCATAGCGCCTGATCGAATTCGCCATGCTTCCTCCCGAATGTCCGGCGTCAGCGCCCAATCTCGCTCTAGTGATTGTCGCGAGGCAGGCCCTTGGTCTGGGCGACGCGCTGGTACTTCACGGCGGGCTTCAGAACCATGCCCTCGTCGAGCTGGCCAACCATGCTGCGCTGGATTTCCTGCCATGGGGTCTGGCTCGCGGGGTATTTGTAGCCGCCCGCCGCGATCAGGTCATCCTTGCGCTTTTGCAGTTCCTCGTCATCGATCAGGATGTTGGCCGTACCCTTGTTGAGGTCGATACGCAGATGATCGCCGGAGCGCACCAGAGCGAGACCGCCATTCACTGCCGCTTCCGGCGACGCGTTGAGGATGGAGGGCGAACCGGATGTGCCTGACTGGCGTCCGTCACCAAGGCAGGGCAGGGCATGAATGCCCTTCTTCAGAAGGTAAGCCGGGGGTTGCATGTTGACGACTTCCGCTGCGCCCGGATAACCGATCGGGCCAGTTCCACGCATGATCAGAATGCTGTTCTCGTCGAGGCCAAGCTTCGGGTCGTCGATGCGATGATGGTAATCTTCCGGTCCCTCGAAAACTTCGGCGATTCCTTCGAAAGCCTCGGGATCGTCCGGATTGGAGAGATAGCGCTCGCGGAATTCCTCTGAAATTACGCTGGTTTTCATGATGGCGCTGTCGAAGAGGTTGCCCTTCAGATTGATGAATCCGGCCTTTTTCTTCAGCGGCGCATCGTAGGTCTTGATGACATCGGTGTTGAGATTTTCGGCATTTTCGCAATTCGTACCGATGCTCTTGCCGTTGACGGTCACGGCGCCCGGATGCGGCAGCTTGCGCGCCTTCATCAGTTCGGCAACCACGGCTGGCACTCCCCCGGCGCGGTGATAGTCCTCGCCGAGATATTCACCCGCCGGTTGCAGATTGACCAGCAGCGGCACATCATGGCCGATGGCCTGCCAGTCGTCATTGTCGAGCGGAATGTCGAGGTGGCGGGCGATGGCGTTCAGATGGATCGGAGCATTGGTCGAGCCGCCGATAGCCGAATTGATGACGATGGCGTTCTCGAAGGCCGCGCGTGTCATGATATCCGACGGCTTCAGATCCTCACGCACCATGTCGACAATACGCTTGCCGGTATCATAGGCAATCTGTCCGCGCTCGCGGTATGGTGCAGGGATTGCCGCGCCGCCGGGCAATTCCATGCCGAGCGCTTCGGCCAGTGAATTCATCGTCGTTGCCGTGCCCATCGTATTGCAATAGCCGACCGACGGAGCCGATGAAGCGACGATATCCATGAACTGGTCGTAGTTGATGTCGCCTGCGGTGAGCTTCTCGCGCGACTTCCAGACGATCGTGCCGGAGCCCGTCCGTTCGCCGCGATGCCAGCCATTGAGCATCGGCCCGACCGAAAGCGCGATTGCCGGGATATTGACGGTGGCAGCGCCCATCAGCATGGCAGGCGTGGTCTTGTCGCAGCCAATGGTCAGAACAACGCCGTCGAGCGGATAGCCGAACAGCACTTCCACGAGGCCGAGATAGGCGAGGTTGCGGTCGAGTGCAGCACCCGGACGCTTGCCGGTTTCCTGGATCGGGTGCACCGGAAACTCGAAGGGAATACCGCCCGCCGCAATGATGCCGTCGCGCACGCGTTTCGCCAGCTCAATATGATGGCGGTTGCACGGCGACAGGTCGGAGCCGGTCTGCGCGATGCCGATGATCGGCTTGCCGGATTGCAGCTCGCCGCGCGTCAGGCCGTAGTTGAGATAACGCTCAAGATAGAGCGCCGTCATCCCCGGATTGTCAGGATTGTCGAACCATTCCTGCGAGCGAAGTTTTTTCGGGGAATTGCTGTTTGTCATTTTAGAGGAACTCCTGGGTGTCCGTCATTCCTTGACCGCACCGGTCATGGAAGAAACGTAATAGTCGACAAAGAACGAGTAGAGAATGACGACGGGCAACGACCCGAAAAGTGCGCCTGCCATCAAAGAGCCCCACTCGAAAACATCGCCTCGCACCAGTTCCGTCAGGACACCGACCGGGACAGTCTTGTTTTCCGAGGATTGGATGAAGGTCAGCGCATAGATGAACTCATTCCACGACAAAGTGAAGGCAAAAATACCAGCCGAGATCAATCCAGGTACCGCCAGCGGCAATATGACCCTGATGAGGATCTGCCAGCGCGACGCGCCGTCCACCAAAGCGCTTTCCTCCAGCTCGAACGGGATCGAGCGAAAGTAGCCCATCAGCAGCCAGGTGCAGAAGGGAATGAGGAAGGTCGGGTAGGTGAAGATCAGCGCGAGCTTGGTATCGTACATGCCGAATTTGAAGACGATGACCGCCAGCGGAATGAACAGGATCGAAGGCGGCACCAGATAGGCGAGGAAGATCAACAGGCCGACCGGTCGCGACCCGGAGAAGCGCACGCGCTCGATAGCATAGGCGGCAAACACCGATGCCGCCAGCGACAGCGCCGTCGCGCAAACGGCGACGACCAATGTGTTCCACAGCCAGCCTGGATAGGAGGTCTCGAACAGCAGGTATTTGATGTGGTCGAGTGTCGGTTGAACCACCCAGAACGGACTGAAATTGCTGTAGTCGGTCAATTGCGAGTTTGGCTTCACCGCCGTGATCGCCATCCAGTAGAACGGGAATATCAGCACGAAGACAAAGATGGCGAGCGGCAGGTACAAGACGACGATCCGCCTCGGCAGCCGGTTGAGATAGCTCATGCCCTGCGCATCGTCGGTAAGCAATTGGGCGTTGGTCTGTTCGGTAATGCTCATGATCGTGTCCCCCTTAATCCTGTCCGCCCTGTTGCCATTTGCGGCGCTGCAGACCGAAAAATGAGAACAGTATCGATGCAAGCAGGAACGGGATCATGGCAACGGCGATTGCCGCGCCTTCGCCAAGCTGGCCACCAGGAATACCGCGCTGGAATGACAGCGTCGCCATCAGGTGTGTGGCATTGACCGGTCCGCCTTTGGTCAAAACGTAGATCAGCTGGAAATCGGTGAAGGTAAACAGCACCGAGAACGTCATCACCACGGCGATGATCGGCGTCAGCATCGGCAGCGTGATGAAGCGGAAACGCTGCCAACTGGTGGCGCCGTCGAGCGACGCGGCCTCATGCAGCGATTGTGGAATGGTCTGCAGCCCCGCAAGGAGCGAAATCGCGACGAAGGGAATGCCGCGCCAGACATTGGCTGCGATCACCGAAGCGCGCGCATTATTCGGGTCGCCAAGGAAATTGATCGGGCTGTGGATCCAGCCGAGCTTCATCAGTGACCAGGAAATGATCGAGAATTGCGCATCGTAGATCCACCAGAAGGCCAGCGCCGACAGCACGGTCGGTACGACCCAGGGCAAGAGGATGATGGCGCGGAAGAAAGACTTGAATGGCAGATGCTCGTTGAGGATCAATGCCAGCCAGAGGCCGAAACCGAATTTCAGAATTGACGCGATGAGCGTGTAGAACACCGTGTTGTAGACCGCCATCCAGAAGACTGAATCGCGAGCGAGTGCCTCGTAATTTTCGAGCCCGATGAAGATACCGTCCCTGCCAATCGTCGCATCGGTAAAGCCGAGCCAGACGCCAAGGCCGAGCGGATAGGTCAAAAAACACAGGAGAAAGACGGCGGCCGGCAGCATGAAGAACAAGCCGACGGCAGTGTTGCTCCGGGCGATATTTCCGAAGGCCAAAGGCTGCTTCGCAGTTGTCGTCATTGTCATCGGATATCTCCGGTTGCCAAATTAGTTTGGATAGCCGGCTTCCACTGCCTTTGTGACAGCGGAAGCCGATCTTGTTGCCTAGACCTTGTAGTAGCGGTTCGCCCGCTTCTCGGCCTGGGCGATAGCGTCTTCCGCTGTCATCTGGCCAGTCACGGCAGTGGCATACATATCCACGAGCACATAGTCGGCCATCACGCCCGCCGAAGCTGCGCCGAGTGGTCCCGCATAGCCGTTCGGCCGCAGCGTTCCGGATGCCTTGGCGTAAGCGGCGTGGATGGGATCGGACTTCCACACCGGGTTGTCGGCGAATTCCTTCAAGGGTTGGCAGCAGTACGCGCTGGCACCCTGGATCCACGCATTCATGTTTTCGCTCTGGTACATGAACTGCAGATAGGCTTTCGCAGCTTCCGGATATTTGGTGTGCTTGAAGATCGATACCGTCGAAGTCTGGTGCAGTTCGACCGATTGACCGACCGGTCCGACCGGCAGATTGGTCGAGCGCATGTCCGCGGCGATCGCTGCCATCGCAGGGTCCTTCTTGGCGGCATAGTAAACCGAGACGCCATTGGCCGTCAGTGAGACCTGCCCGGCGAGGAAAGCGCGGTTGTTATTGACGTCCTGCCAGCTTTCCGTGCCCGGAATGAAGGTCTTGTAGAGCTCCTGCGCATATTTGACCGATGCCAGCGTCTCGGGGCTGTTGATCACCACCGTGCCGCTCTCATCGACCATCTTGCCGCCATGGCTCCAGAGCAACCAATGGGCATAGTTATTGCCATCGCCGACTGCCTTGCCATGCGGGAAACCCGCCGGTGTGCCCTTGGCCTGCATGGCTTTGCACAGCTCAAGGAAGCCCGCCGTATCCTTCGGAAACTCGCTGAAGCCCGCAGCCTTCATGTGGCTGTCGCGATAGACGACCGCGTTGCCGATGGCACAGAGCGGCAGCGCGATGAACTTGCCGTTGCGCTTGGCATAGCCCTCGAGGCCTGGATACCAGCCGCCATGTGCTCCGCCCAGATATTCGCCAAGCTCGGTCACATCGACAAGCTTGTCAGGATATTGCTGCGGATCGTCAAACCAGCTCATGACCATGTCCGGTCCGGAGCCGACATTGGCGGCCACCGCAGCTTTCGGACGAACGTCCTCCCAGCTTTCCTTGTCGATGCGCACCTGAACGCCTGTGGCGTCGCTGAATTTCTTGGTATTGGCCAGCCATGCAGCCTCTTCAGCCGGCACAAACGGCACCCAGCGCAGCAGGCGAAGGGTCGCGCCCTCTTCCGGTTTATATGCTGGCGCTGATTGCGCGAAAGCCGGCGTAAGACCGAACCGGTTCAATCCGGCTGCGGCGACGAGCCCGGCAGATGCGCCGAGAAGATGTCTTCTGTTGATGGTCATTGATGCTCCTCCATTAAACGACCGGATAAACTCAAAGGCTTGCAAAATGCGTCCGCATCCTGGGCCTGCTTACGGGGAATTGTATCCGGCACCTGCACCCCGACTGGCAGATGCCGTTTGGACACCTCTAGGCGAGACGCTTGCCCGTCTCAGCATCAAACAGATACGTCGCCTCCGCATGGATCGACAGGCCGACAGTTTCGCCGGGTTTCGCACTGATGCGCTGATGGAAAACACCGGTGACGAGATCACCGCCAACGCGCATGATCATCTGCGTTTCCGAGCCCGTTGGCTCGATGACCACCACTTCGGCGGGGATACCACCATCTGCAATGGTCATGTGTTCGGGACGCAGTCCATAGATCAAGGTGCGGCCCTTGGCGCTTTCAGGCGCCTTGGCAACCGGCAGGACGACACCCTTTTCCGTCGTGAATTTCAGCCCATGGTTCGGATCGAGCTTGCCCTTGATCATATTCATCGCCGGCGAGCCGATAAAGCTTGCCACAAAGAGATTGGCCGGCTGGTCATAAAGCTCGAGCGGCGCGCCGATCTGCTCGACGAGTCCGTCATGCATCACGACAATCTTGTCGGCCATGGTCATGGCTTCGATCTGGTCATGCGTGACATAGACGGTGGTCGTCTTCAGCCGCTGGTGCAGTTCCTTGATTTCCGCCCGCATCGCGACGCGCAGCTTGGCATCGAGGTTCGATAGCGGTTCATCGAACAGGAAGACTTGCGGATCGCGCACGATGGCGCGGCCCATGGCGACGCGCTGACGCTGACCGCCGGAAAGCTGGCGCGGAAAGCGGTCGAGCAGCGGCGACAGCCCCAGAATCTCGGCCGCCGGCTTCACGCGCTTGTCGATCTCCGACTTTGGCGCACCCTTCAGCTTCAGCGAAAAGGCCATATTGTCGGCGACGGTCATGTGTGGATAGAGCGCATAGTTCTGGAACACCATGGCGATGTCCCGCTCTTTCGGCGCGAGATTATTGACCACCTTCCCGCCAATGCGGATATCGCCTGCCGAGATGTTTTCGAGTCCCGCCAGCATGCGCAGTAAGGTGGACTTGCCGCAACCGGAAGGCCCGACAAGAATGACGAATTCGCCATCGGCGATCTCGATATCGACACCCTTGATAACCGGGTGTGTCCCGAATGATTTTCGTACGTTGGCGAATTCAACCGATGCCATGCCTTCTCCTCCAAAATTTCCGTGAGACAACGCTTTTCGAAAAATCGCTGTCGAAATATCTTTTAGCCGCGTCCGACGAGCGGCATCTTCGTCGCCATGATCGTCATCGTCAGCACATTGGCCTCCAGCGGCAAACTTGCCATATGCACCACCGCATCGCCGATATGATGCGCCGGGATTGTCGGTTCGGTGGCGGTCTCGCCATTGGCTTGTAGCACGCCGGTTGCCATCTTCGATGTCATCTCGGTTGTCGCATTGCCGATGTCGATCTGGCCACAGGCAATGTCGAATGGTCTGCCATCCAGCGCTGTCGATTTGGTCAGGCCGGTGACCGCGTGTTTCGTCGCCGTATAGGGCGCGGAATTCGGCCGCGGCGTCTGTGCCGATATTGAACCATTGTTGATGATACGCCCGCCGCGCGGCGTCTGGGCCTTCATCAGCTTCATCGCCTGCTGCGTACACAGGAAGACACCCGTAAGGTTGGCGCCGACAATCGAATTCCAGTGATCAAAGGTGAGTTCTTCCATGGGGATGTTCGGAACGTTGACCCCGGCATTGTTGATCAGAAGATCGAGACGCCCGAATTCGGATTTGATCGCCTCGAACAGGGCAGCAACCGATTTCGGGTCGCTTACATCGGCCGTTATGGCCTTGACTGTACCGTTGGTCTCTGAGGCCAGAGCCTTGGCTGCATCATCCAGCACGTCCTTACGCCGGCCGGAAATGACCACCGTATAGCCCGCGCCGAGCAGAGCGGTGGTAATCGCCTTGCCGACACCGGTGCCGCCGCCGGTAACCAGCGCGATCTTGCCTTTGCCTGAATCTTCTTTGCTCATGCCGCAACGTTCCCGCCCAGTTCGTCTTCAATATGAGCCTTGATGATATCATCGAAGGCAGTTTCTGCCTTGAAGCCGAGCTTCGTCGCACGCGTCGTGTCAAAATCGGTTGCCCATCCGGCGACGATTTTCTGGATGGTAGCGTCGGGTTCGCGGCGGATCAGCTTGACCGCTTTTTCGCCGGCGACGCGACGCAACGCGGCAATTTCCTCACCGACCAGTGCTGAAAGCCCCGGCATGGAAAGATTACGGCGAGCGCCGACCTTGTCGAGATCGAGCGTGGCTGCGTGGACGAAAAATCCGACTGCGGAGCGGGGGCTGGCAAACCAGTGACGAACATTCTCATCCACAGGCAGCACAGCCTCCTGTCCTGCCAAAGGTTCGCGCAGGATATTGGAGAAGAAACCAGACGCCGCCTTGTTTGGTTTGCCGGGACGAATGCAGATCGTCGGCAGGCGAATGCCGATTCCGTCAAAGAAACCGCGGCGGCTGTAGTCCGACAGCAACAGCTCGGAGATCGCCTTCTGTGTACCGTAGCTGGTCAGTGGCGTGGTGAAGAATTCGTCGCCGATCTTGTCCGGAAACGGCGTTCCGAAAACCGCGATCGATGAGGCAAATACCACGCGCGGCTTGTAGGGAGCGTTTCTGCTTTCCAGCCGGATCGCCTCGAACAAGGAACGCGTGCCGTCGAGATTGACCTTGTAGCCCTTTTCGAAATCGGCTTCCGCTTCGCCGGAGACGATGGCGGCGAGATGGAAGATCATGTCCGGACGGCTTGCGATCAGTGTCTCGGCCACGCCTGGATCGGAAAGGTCTGCCGCCTTGGTCACGGAAATGCTGGCAAAGGGTGCCGGCGCGACGGGTTCGATCACATCGACCAGCGTCAGCCTGTCGATGTCTCCACCCAGAGAGCCGGGCTCTGCAGCGATCCTGTCGAGTAATTTGCGGCCAACCATTCCGGCTGCACCGATGACCAAAACATGCATAAGAAGAATTCCTCCCTGCAAGCCCCTCCCGGGCTCGTTGCATTAGGTCGTAAACTCACTATAGGATCGAAATGGTATGAGGCTTTTCGTTTGGATACGAGGAGCGAAGGCGATGGAAATGTTTATCCATTTTTCGAGCCTTTGCGACAAAGTAGCCGGGCGAAAAGACCATATCCTCCGGACGCCGAAACGGCTGCAAGCTGCAGTGTCGAACCGCTCGGACGGGGGAAAGACCCCGCCCTTCGCGCTTCTCCTCGCATCTTTTTGCCGTTTCTGGCGCCATTGTCGATCCTATAGTGAGTTTACGACCTAATATATAAGAACGTGGCGCAAAGTTATGCACACTGACTAGCATTCATCAAGCTTTTTATGGTAGCGCTGTCATAAATCTTGTCAATCGCACTGGATTGGTGCCCATGCCGCGCAAACGCAACGCTCACCGAAGTCCTGACATGCCGACGCTTGCCGATGTCGCGCGCCTTGCGGGCGTGAGCGAGATCACGGCATCACGCGTGGTCCGCGCTCAAGGGCCTATCGCCGATTCTACCCGCGCCCGTGTGCTGACGGCCATCGCCGAGCTTGGCTATATTCCCAACCGTGCCGCTGGCAGCCTCGCTTCTGCGGGGTCTACTTTGATGAGCGTGCTGCTGCCGTCGCTCTCCAACATTGTCTTTCCCGATGTGCTGCGCGGCATCCACACCGCGCTCACCGAAACGGCCTTTCAACCGGTGATCGGTGTTACGGACTACGATCCGCTGATCGAAGAGCGCATCCTTGTCTCCTTTCTCGCATGGCAACCGGCGGCGGTGATCCTCGCTGGTCTACATCACACACCCACTGCACGCCGCCATCTGGAGCATGGCCGCTTCCGCGTCGCCGAGTTGATGGATATCGACGGAGAGCCCGTAGATATTGCCGTCGGCATGTCGCACCGCCGAGCGGGCTATGAAACCGGGCGGCATCTTATTCAGCGCGGTTACCGCCGCTTCGGCTATGCGAGGCACAATGTAGTCACCGACGATCGCGCCAGTGCGCGTTACGAGGGACTTTGCTCCGCATTGCAGGAAGCGGGACTTTCGTTGACAGCGGAGCATCGCTACCCCGGTCCAAGCTCAACTTTGGCAGGCCGTGAGGCGTTGGAAGTTCTTCTCGCCGCACATCCGGAACTCGACGTGGTCGTATTTCCGAACGATGACATGGCGATGGGCGGCATTTTCCATTGCACGCATGCGGGAATCGCCGTCAAGGAGAAGCTCGGCATTTTTGGCTTCAATGGTCTCGATATAGGACAAGCCATGCCAATGCCGCTATCGACGATCCTGTCGAAGCGCTTTCTCATCGGCAAGACGGCCGCTGAAAAACTGCTGGAAAGCCGCGAGCGGCCCGCCGAAAAAACCATCATCAATACCGGTTTCGATATCATCGAGGGCGCGACGGCATAGGGAAATGAGCCGGTTTCGTTTTTGATCAGATTGACATATGCGCATTTTCGTTTTCGTATAGACTACAGAAAAACGAAAATGAAAGCCCACGCCCATGTTCCTCGCTCCCAGGCACGCCGAAATTCTGGAGATGGCCAAGGAGCACGGGCGTGTCCTGGTGGACGACCTTGCTGTTCATTTCAATGTCACACCGCAAACCATTCGCAAGGATCTCAATGATCTGTGCGACCAGCGCCTGCTCAACCGTATTCACGGCGGTGCGCTGTTTCCTTCCGGCGTGCAGAATTTGGAATATGAGGCGCGGCGGTTGATTGCCGCGAGCGAGAAGGAAGCGATCGGCCGTGCCGCTGCCAACCTTATCCCCGACAATGCCTCCCTCTTCGTCAACATCGGCACCACCACGGAAGCGGTTGGCCAGGCGCTGCTCGACCGCAAGGGCCTGATGATAATTACCAATAATATCAATGTTGCCAACAAGTTACGTGTTTACCCCGATATCGAAGTGGTCATCGCCGGCGGTGTTGTGCGCGGTTCCGATGGCGGCATTGTCGGCGAAGCGGCGGTTGATTTCATCCGCCAGTTCAAGGTGGATTTCGCCGTCATTGGCACATCCGCGATCGATAGCGACGGCGCGCTGCTCGATTTCGATTTCCGCGAAGTCAAGGTCGCGCAGGCGATCATGGCCAATGCGCGCCATGTGATTCTCGTTTCCGATTCGACCAAGTTCGAGCGTACGGCGCCGGTGCGCATCGGTCATCTGTCGCAAGTCCACACCTTCATCACCGATCGTTGCGAGAGCGAGGCAATCCGGCAGATTTGCCTCGATGCAGACGTACGGCTCATCGAAACTTCAGTTTGACAACGCCTCTTGTGCGACGCGGCAATGCGCGTTATAGTTCCTTTTGGTTTCGTATTGCTTTCGTAATGCTACCATATGTCTTTCGCAATTGCGAAGAAATGGTGCGCTGCGAAATGGGGAGCGCGGAAATTGCCTAATCTGGTAGACATGGTCTACGACATCTTCGTCATCGGCGGCGGCATCAATGGATGCGGCATTGCGCGTGATGCCGTTGGCCGTGGGTTTTCCGTCTTCCTCGCGGAAATGAATGATCTCGCCAGCGGTACGTCCTCCGGTTCGACCAAGCTCATCCACGGCGGCCTGCGCTATCTCGAATATTACGAATTCCGGCTGGTGCGCGAATCGCTGATGGAGCGCGAAGTGCTCTGGGCCAGCGCGCCGCATATCATCTGGCCGCTGCGTTTTGTCTTGCCGCATCACGCGGGTCTTCGCCCGGCCTGGCTGCTGCGGCTCGGTCTCTTCCTCTATGACCATATCGGCGGGCGCAAGAAGCTTCCGGCCACACGCACGCTGGACATGACCCGCGATCCGGCGGCCAAGCCGCTGAAATCGCTCTATACCAAGGCCTTCGAATATTCCGACTGCTGGGTCAATGATGCGCGCTTCGTTGCGCTCAATGCTCGTGATGCGGCAGACCGTGGCGCAGTCATCCGCACCCGTACGAAAGTCGTCAGCGCCCGCCGCGATGCGGATCACTGGACGCTGACGCTGCAGGACGGCCTGACAGGCGCCACCGAGGAAGTTCGCTCGCGTCTCCTGGTCAATGCGGCTGGTCCATGGGTCGATGAAGTTTTGACCGGCGTCGTTGGCAGCAACAACGCGCATAATGTTCGTCTCGTGCAGGGCAGCCATATCGTCGTGAAGAAGAAGTTCGACGATCCGCGCGCCTACTTCTTCCAGAACACCGATGGCCGCATCATTTTCGCCATTCCCTATGAGCAGGATTTCACCCTCATCGGCACCACCGATCAGGACTATCACGGCAATCCGGCCGAGGTGAAAATCAGCGATGCCGAGATCGACTATCTCTGCGCCGCCGCCAGCGAATATTTCGTCGACCCGGTCAAGCGCGAGCATGTCGTTTGGACCTATTCCGGCGTGCGTCCGCTCTATGATGACGGCGCTTCGAAGGCGCAGGAAGCCACGCGCGATTATGTACTGAAGACCGACGCGCCGGAAGGTCAGGCGCCACTGCTCAACATATTCGGTGGGAAAATCACTACGTTCAGGCGCCTGTCCGAGCATATGCTGGAAAAGATCGAAGACCAGCTTGGCAAGCGCGGCAAGCCTTGGACCGCTGGTGGCACGTTGCCAGGGGGGGATTTCGCAGCGACCGCTTTCGATACAGAACTGCAAAAGCTGCAAGCTGACTACCCGTTTCTCGATCCGCGCCATGCGCATCGCCTGTTCCGGCTTTATGGTACGAAAGCGCGTATATTGCTTGGCAAGGCGACATCAATTGATACGCTCGGCAGGCATTTCGGCTCTGATCTTTACGAGGCGGAAGTGCGCTACCAGATCGAGCATGAATGGGCGGTGACGGCACAGGACGTGTTGTGGCGCCGCACCAAGAAGGGTTTGCATTTGAGTGCCGATGAGGCCGCTGTGCTCGACCGTTTCATGGAAAATGCGGTCGATAGACGGCGCCAGATCGCGGCGGAATAGAATTGAATTTACGCGGCGTGGACGAGAGGTTCGCGCCGTCTCTGGGAGGGGTAGGAATGTTAGAACTGCGGAATGTATCCAAGGTGGTGGGTGGCAAGCCCCATCTCAGCGATATTTCGCTCAACTTGGAACATGCAACGCTGAATGTCCTGCTCGGGCCGACCCTCTCCGGCAAGACCAGCCTCATGCGGATCATGGCCGGGCTCGATGTGCCGACTTCCGGCTCGGTCTGGTTCGACGGCAAGGATGTGACCGGCGTGCCGGTACAAAAGCGCTCGGTCGCCATGGTCTATCAGCAGTTCATCAATTACCCGGCCTTCACGGTCTATGAGAACATCGCCTCGCCGATGCGCGTGGCCGGTG
Organism: Phyllobacterium sp. LjRoot231; assembly: GCF_964253365.1. NCBI lineage: Bacteria > Pseudomonadati > Pseudomonadota > Alphaproteobacteria > Hyphomicrobiales > Phyllobacteriaceae > Phyllobacterium > Phyllobacterium sp. LjRoot231. Next base: position 438,905 of record NZ_CAXUQT020000001.1, on the reverse strand, counting down.
CCGACAAGGCGACGATCGACCGCGAAGTGCGCAAGGCCGCCGATATGCTGAAGCTCACCCCCTTCCTTGATCGCACGCCGCTCAGTCTCTCCGGCGGCCAGCAGCAGCGCACCGCACTCGCCCGCGCCATCGTCAAGAATGCCAAGCTGGTGCTGCTCGATGAGCCGCTGGCCAATCTCGACTACAAGCTGCGTGAAGAACTGCGGCAGGAGCTGCCGCGGATATTTGCCGAATCCGGCACGATTTTTGTTTATGCCACGACTGAACCCCACGAGGCGCTGCTGCTCGGGGGCAACACGGCGACATTGGCCGAAGGCCGCATCACCCAGTTCGGGCCGACCATTGACGTGTTCCGCAAGCCGGATGATCTCATCACCGCGCAGACGTTCGCTGACCCGCCACTCAACACCATTGCGCTGGCAAAATTCGGCAAGGCGTTTCAGCTCGAGGGCGGCGTTACGCTACCAGTGCCGGCACATCTCGCCGAGTTCGCCGATGGCACCTATACGATCGGCTTCCAGCCGCATCATATCAACACAGTCCGCAGCAATGCCGATGAGATTGGCTTGAGAGCAACTGTCACCGCGACCGAAATCACCGGTTCGGAAAGCTTCGTGCATCTCTCCTTTGCCGATGCACGCTGGACGATGCTTACGCACGGCATCCACATCTACACGCCCGATGAGGCGATCGACATTTTCATCGATCCGCGCAATCTGATGATTTTCGACGTGAGCGGCAATTCCGTCAGCCGCCGCCAGAAGCTGGCAGCATAGGGGGAACCATGGCACGCATCGACCTCAACCATATCCGCCACGCCTACGGCCCCAACCCGAAGTCGGATAAGGATTACGCGCTGAAGGAAGTCCATCACAGCTGGGAAGATGGCGGCGCCTATGCGCTGCTCGGCCCGTCCGGTTGCGGCAAGACCACGCTCTTGAACATCATTTCCGGGCTGATCCATCCCTCGCACGGGCAATTGCTGTTCGACGGCGTCGATGTAACGAACCTTTCAACGCAGGAACGCAATATCGCGCAGGTGTTCCAGTTCCCTGTGATCTACGACACGATGACCGTCTACGACAATCTTGCCTTTCCGTTGCGCAATCGCGGCGTGCCGGAAGTGGAAATCGACCGCAAGGTGCGCGAGACGCTGGAGATGATCGACCTTGCCAGCTGGGCCAAGAGGAAGGCGCGCGGTCTGACAGCTGACCAGAAGCAGAAGATTTCGCTCGGGCGCGGCCTTGTCCGCTCCGACGTCAACGCCATCCTTTTCGATGAACCGCTGACCGTCATCGATCCGCATATGAAATGGGTGCTGCGCTCGCAGTTGAAACAGCTGCACCAGCGCTTCGGCTACACCATGGTCTATGTCACGCACGACCAGACGGAAGCGCTGACCTTCGCCCAGAAGGTCGTGGTCATGTATGACGGCGAGATCGTGCAAATCGGTACACCGGAAGAATTGTTCGAACGGCCGAAACATACCTTCGTCGGCTATTTTATCGGCTCGCCCGGCATGAACGTCATGCCGGTGAAGCTTTCCGGTGGCATCGCCCAGATCGGCAGTCATCAGATCCAGCTGCCTGCGCCGGTAATGCCCGCCGAGGCGAAGACGGTCGAACTCGGCATTCGCCCGGAATATGTGCGGCTCGGCCGTTCCGGCATGCCTGTAAAGATCGCCAAGGTCGAGGATATCGGCCGCCACAAGATCGTCCGCACCCGGCTCGAAAACCAGGATATCGCTATCATCGTCGGCGAGGGCGAGGATATTCCGGCCGAGCCGCATATCGCCTTCGATCCGAAGGGCATCAATATCTATGCCGATAGCTGGCGCGTGGGAGGGAACTGAGCCATGGAAAAAACCTGGAACAACAAAGCCTGGTTCATGGTCCTGCCGGTGCTGCTGCTCGTCGCCTTTTCAGCCGTTATCCCGCTGATGACCGTCGTCAATTATTCGGTGCAGGACACATTCGGCAACAACCAGTTTTTCTGGGCCGGAACCGAGTGGTTTGACGAAATCCTCCACTCCGAACGCTTTCATGCATCGCTCGGGCGCAATCTCATCTTCTCCTTCATCATCCTTGCGATCGAGATTCCGCTGGGTATCGTCATCGCACTCAATATGCCGCGCAAGGGCTGGGGCGTTCCAGTCTGCCTGGTGCTGATGGCATTGCCGCTGCTCATCCCGTGGAATGTGGTCGGTACGATCTGGCAGGTCTTTGGCCGTACCGATATCGGTTTGCTCGGCCACACGCTGGAAAGTCTCGGCATCAACTACAACTACGTGCAGAACCCGATGCATGCCTGGTTCACGGTCATCATCATGGATATCTGGCACTGGACGAGCCTCGTCGTGCTGCTCTGCTATGCTGGTCTCGTCTCGATCCCCGATGCCTTCTATCAGGCCGCCAAGATCGATGGTGCCTCGCGCTGGGCGGTGTTCCGTTACATCCAGCTGCCGAAGATGAACCGCGTTTTGCTTATCGCCGTTCTCTTGCGCTTCATGGACAGTTTCATGATCTATACGGAACCCTTCGTCGTTACTGGCGGCGGCCCTGGCAATTCGACGACGTTCCTGTCGATCGATCTGGTCAAGATGGCGGTTGGCCAGTTCGACCTTGGACCCGCAGCGGCCATGTCGATCATCTACTTCCTGATCATCCTGCTGATGTCGTGGGTGTTCTACACCATCATGACCAATTACGATGCGGAGCGCTGAAATGAGTGTGCGACAAGAAACACTTGCACGCACCAGCGAGCGGCCGGAAACCGAGCAGCGCCAGATCGACAAGGCGCTGGCGCGAAAGATGCGCAAGCGCGGCGACGAGTCCAAATTCTGGTGGCTGATCCCGACGCTCTACATCATCTTCCTGATGCTGCCGATCTACTGGCTCATCAATATGAGCTTCAAGACCAATCAGGAAATCCTCGGCGCCTTCTCGCTCTGGCCACAGAACCCGACCCTGCACAACTACGCGGTCATCTTCACCGATCCGTCCTGGTACAAGGGCTATATCAACTCCATCATCTATGTGGTGATGAACACGGTTATTTCGGTGCTGGTGGCCTTGCCTGCAGCCTATGCATTTTCGCGCTACCGGTTTCTCGGCGACAAGCATTTGTTCTTCTGGCTGCTGACCAACCGCATGGCACCGCCCGCAGTTTTTGCCTTGCCGTTCTTCCAGCTTTATTCGGCCTTCGGCCTGATCGATACGCACATCGCCGTGGCATTGGCGCATTGTCTGTTCAACGTACCGCTGGCGGTGTGGATCCTTGAAGGTTTTATGTCGGGTGTGCCGAAAGAAATCGATGAGACGGCCTATATCGATGGCTATTCCTTCCCGCGCTTCTTCCTGAAGATTTTCATTCCGCTCATCGCCAGCGGCATCGGTGTGGCCGCCTTCTTCTGCTTCATGTTCTCATGGGTGGAATTGCTGATCGCCCGTACGCTGACGACGACTGCCGCAAAGCCGATCGCCGCCATCATGACGCGCACGGTTTCTGCTTCCGGCATGGATTGGGGCGTTCTGGCTGCGGCCGGTGTGTTGACGATCATCCCTGGTGCGATCGTCATCTATTTCGTCCGTAACTATATCGCCAAGGGCTTTGCCCTGGGGAGGGTGTAATGGAAACGACAAGGCGTTGGCCTGTAGCGCTGGCGGTTCTCGCCATAGCTTTCGCAATCATGATCGGGCTTCTCGTTGCAGCCGTACCTGTCAAGGACGGTGCGCGTGACTGGTCCGCGCCATTGATCGCTGGTGGGTGGATGGCCTGGACGTTCCCGACGGCGCTGTTCTTCCTGACCATCTTTGCACTCATGTCGCTTATGGCCGTCTGGGAATATGCCTCGCCGGGCGGCAATCCGCGCGTCGGCATCCTGCGCTTTGAAACCACGCGCGGCGACCGCCTGTTCGTGTCGCTGCTTGGCAGCGCATTCATTCACCTCGCCTGGCTTGGACTTGTCGGTCCGAACCTCTGGTGGGCTTTGGCTTTATCCGTGGTCTACGCCATCGGCGTATTCCGCTTCGTTTAGGAATTAGATGCCCGGCACCCGCCGGGCATTTGACGATGCAATCGCAACTTTGGGAGGACAATCATGCGAACGCGAATTTTAACGACAACGACAGCCTTGGCGCTGCTGTTCGGTGCAGGCAGTGCCTGGGCCGGAATGGACGAAGCCAAGGCATTCCTTGACAAGGAAATTGGCGACATGTCGACGCTCGACCGGGCGGCCCAGGAGAAGGAAATGCAGTGGTTCGTCGATGCGGCGAAGCCTTTCGCCGGCATGGACATCAAGGTGGTTTCAGAAACCATCACCACCCACGAATATGAATCCAAGGTGCTCGCCAAGGCATTTGCCGACATCACCGGTATCAAGGTGACGCACGACATCATCGGTGAAGGTGATGTGGTGGAAAAGCTGCAGACACAGATGCAGTCGGGCGAAAACATTTATGATGCCTATATCAACGACTCGGATTTGATCGGCACGCATTGGCGCTACCAGCAGGCACGCAATCTGACCGACTGGATGGCCAATGAAGGCAAGGATGTCACCAATCCGGGCCTTGACGTAGATGATTTTGTCGGCAAGTCGTTCACAACCGCTCCGGACGGCAAGCTCTATCAGTTGCCCGATCAGCAGTTCGCCAACCTTTACTGGTTCCGCTATGACTGGTTCAACGACGAAAAGAACAAGGCGGATTTCAAGGCAAAATATGGCTATGATCTTGGCGTCCCGGTCAACTGGTCAGCCTATGAGGACATTGCAGAATTCTTCACCGGCCGTGATGTCGACGGCAAGAAGGTCTTCGGCCACATGGACTATGGCAAGAAGGATCCGTCACTCGGCTGGCGGTTCACCGATGCCTGGCTTTCCATGGCTGGCAATGGTGACAAGGGTCTGCCGAATGGTCTGCCTGTCGACGAATGGGGCATCAAGGTCAACGACAAGTCACAGCCCGTCGGGTCTTGCGTTGCGCGCGGCGGCGACACCAACGGCCCTGCTGCAGTCTACTCGATCCAGAAATATCTCGATTGGCTGAAGGCCTATGCACCGCCGGAAGCTCAGGGCATGACCTTCTCCGAATCCGGTCCGGTTCCGGCGCAGGGCAATGTCGCCCAGCAGATTTTCTGGTATACCGCCTTCACAGCCGACATGGTCAAGCCCGGCTTGCCGGTCATGAATGCAGACGGCACGCCGAAATGGCGTATGGCGCCCTCGCCACACGGCGTCTACTGGAAGGATGGTATGAAGCTCGGCTATCAGGACGCCGGCTCCTGGACGCTGATGAAGTCAACTCCGGTAGACCGCGCGAAGGCGGCTTGGCTCTACGCTCAGTTCGTCACGTCGAAGACCGTGGATGTGAAGAAGAGCCATGTGGGCCTGACTTTCATCCGTGAAAGCACGATCCAGGACAAGAGCTTTACCAAGCGTGCGCCGGAACTCGGTGGTTTGATCGAATTCTATCGTTCGCCAGCCCGCGTGCAGTGGTCGCCAACCGGCACCAACGTCCCGGACTATCCGAAGCTGGCTCAGCTCTGGTGGCAGGCGATCGGCGATGCTTCTTCCGGTGCAAAGTCTGCACAGGAAGCCATGGACTCGCTCTGCGCCGAGCAGGAAAAGGTCTTGGGCCGCATCGAGAAATCCGGTGTTCAGGGTGATATCGGCCCGAAACTGGCCGAAGAGCATGATCTTGCCTACTGGAATGCCGATGCCGTCAAGGCCGGCCATCTGGCACCGCAGCTGAAGATCGAGAACGAAAAAGAGAAGCCCCAGACCATCAATTACGATGAACTGGTCAAGAGCTGGAACAAGTAAGTTTCAAGCGTTTTGGTGGGGGAAGGGGGTGGCGCTTCGGCTCCGCCCCCTTTTTCTCTATAAGAGCCCATAAACCTGCAGCAGGCACTTCATCCGGTTTACCGCAAGCTCGGGCTTGTCCAGGACATTGGCCTGATCGGCCAGCTGGAAGATATCTGCATAGTGGACGATACCGCGTGCCGACTGCATGCCAGCCGGCATGGTGAAATGGCTCTGATGGCCGTTGAGCCAGGCGAGAAACACCACGCCGGCCTTGTAATATTGCGTCGGCGCCTCGAAGATCTTGCGCGATAAGGGAACTGTCGGTTCGATTACATCGCGAAATTGTTGAATCTCGCCTTTGGCGAGATGGCTTAATGCCTTGGAGGCGGATGGCGCTACCGCATCGAAGATGCCAAGCAGCGCATGACTGTACCGCTGGCCATCGCCTTCGATCAGTTCGGCATAGTTGAAATCATCACCTGTGAAGCAGAGCACGCCCTCTGGCAGACGCTTGCGCAGCTCGATTTCCTTGGCGTTGTCGAGCAACGAGATTTTGATGCCTTCGACCTTGTCCCTGTTATCGTTAATGATCGCGAGGACGGTTTCCAGCGCCTGCTCGAACGAGGGCGAGCCCCAGTATCCGGCAAGCTGCGGGTCGAACATGTCACCGAGCCAGTGCAGCACCACTTTCTCGCGCGTCTGGCTCAAGATATGGTTGTAGACCGTACGGTAGTCGCCAGCTGAACGCGCCACACGCGCCAGCGCTCGGCTCGCCATCATGACCGCTCGTCCGCCTTCGGCCTCGACAAAACCAATTTGCGTTTCATAGGCTTCGATGACGTCCTGAAGCGTACGCGCAACCTCGGGCAAAAGCTGATCGGTACCTGCGCCGCAGGCGAGGTCCGCACCCGGAACGGTTCGCGATTCCGCCAGCGAGCGGCGGATCAGTTCGCGTGCTCCGGCCCAATTCACACCCATGCCGCGCTGTGCCGTGTCCATGGCCTCGGCGATCTTGAAACCGAGTGACCAGAGGTGGTGACGGAACGCCATGGTCGCGTCCCAATCGATGGCAGGCGCACCCCAGGGTTGAACATCGCGCAGCGGATCGGAGACCACATGAGCAGCGGCATAGGCGATACGGTTGAAGGTTGGAGGACTTGATGGCGCGGCAATCGGGACGCCCTTCAAAGCGTAATGCGTGACTATGCCACTTGCATTTGGCAACTGAAGTTTGAGGGTCATTCGCATTGCTCCCAGTCCAATAATTCACTTTTAATTTGGAACGTTCCAAAAAACAAGAGGTAATAAGAAGCGCCGATATGAACATTATAAGCCAATTATTATGGCAATTGCGATAAAAGCGCTTGACGAATTTGGAACGTTCCAATTATATGAATGCCTGTGGAGGATTTTCGGTTGAACAAGACCCGGACCAGTATTGTGGATATTGCGCGCGCCGCCGGCGTGTCGAAATCCACTGTGTCGCTGGTTCTGCAGGGCAGTCCGCTCGTCAACGAAAAGACCCGCGAAAAGGTCAACGCCCTCATCGGCGATCTTGGCTATGTCTATAATCGCGGTGCTGCCAATCTGCGTCAGTCGAAGTCGAAAATCATCGGCATTGTCGTCAACGACCTGACCAACAGTTTCTTTGCCGAGCTTGCCGTTGGTATGGACATGATGGTTCAATCAGCCGGCTACGTGCAGTTCCTCGCCCATAGCGGCGAGAGCGTCGACCGGCAGCGCGAAGTTATTTCCACCATGCGCGAGAACGGTATTGCCGGGTTGATCCTGTCGCCAGCACGCGGCACCGAAGCCAGTGACATCAAACCGCTGGCTGATAGCGGCATTCCCGTGGTGCTGGTGGTCCGCAACGTGCCCGGCGCGAAAGTCTCGACGCTCCTTTCCGACAACTATGCTGGCGCCAAAGCTGCGATCCGCCATCTGATCGGTCTGGGTCATAGCCGCATTGCCTTCATGGGCGGCTTTGCCGATACGGCGGTTTTTGGCGAACGGCTGCGCGGCTATCGCGATGCGCTGGCTGAAGCGAACATCCCTCTCAACGAAAAATTCGTCATCCATTCCGCGCCGTCCCGCGCCGGTGGTGTCGCTGCGGTCGAACGCATGATGGTCTTTGCCGAGCGCCCGACCTCGGCCCTCTGCCTCAATGATGCGGTGGCCTTCGGCGTCTGCGACGGCCTGCGCTCCAATAATATCGAGCCCGGAAAAGGCTTCGGCATCATCGGTTTCGACGATGTGATCGAGGCGAAGACCGCTGTCCCCGCGCTGACCACCGTCTCGGTCGATCCGCAGGGCATGGGACAGCGCGCCGCGCAACTGGTCCTGAAGCAGATCAATGCCGGGCAAACCGATCCGGAATCCATCGTGACGTCGGTGCGCCTTGTCGTGCGCCAAAGTTGCGGTGCGCCTGTAAAGCAACTGGAGGAATTGGCATGACACGCTGGGGACTGATCGGCGCAAGCACGATTGCGCATGAATGGGTAATCGACGCGATCCGCGCCAGCGGCGGCGAGATCGTCTCCGTGATGAGCACCAATGAAGAGCGCGGCAAGAAATATGCGGCGGACCACGGCATCCCCAATTCAGTGACCACCCTAGATGCGCTGGTCAGCGATCCGGCTATTGATGCCATTTATATTTCAACGACCAACGAGTTGCACAAGGATCAGGTTCTGGCAGCGGCAAAGGCCGGAAAGCACATATTGTGCGAGAAGCCGTTGGCGACCAGCCTCGCCGATGCACGCGCCATGGTCGACGCCTGCCGCGCTGCCAATGTCGTATTCGCCACCAATCATCATCTGCGCAATGCAGCCAGCCACACAGTGATGCGCGACGCGATCGCCGCTGGCAAGATCGGCCAGCCGCTCGCCGCCAAGGTCTTCCACGCGGTCTATCTGCCACCCCATCTGCAGGGCTGGCGCCTCGATCGTCCGGAGGCCGGCGGCGGCGTTATTCTGGATATCACCGTGCATGATACGGACACACTGCGCTACGTTCTTGGCGATGATCCTGTCGAGGCCACAGCGTTCTCACAGAAAAGCGGGCTTGCCAAGGCCGGGCTGGAAGACGCGGTCATGGGCGTCATGCGCTTCAAATCGGGACTGATCGCCCTGTTCCACGACGGCTTCACCACCAAATATTCCGAGACCGGCTTCGAAGTGCACGGTACCGAGGGTTCGCTTGTCGGCCGCAATGTGATGACGCAAAAGCCGATCGGCACCGTCACCCTGCGCAATGCGGACGGCGAGACGGAGCTGAAGCTCGATCACAAGAACCTCTACGAAACCGGCATCGCCAGGTTCCATGCTGCCATTGCCGGCAATGGCAAGCCGGCAGCAAGTGGCGAAGATGGCTTGTGGTCGCTGGCAGCCGGTCTCGCTGTCACCGAAGCGGCAAAGACCGGCACTGCGCAAAAGATCAATCCAGGCCTCTGAGAAATTAGAAATACAAGTATGAACAAGCACATCACCCCCGAAGAGGCCGCAAACCTCATCCCCGACGAGGCGATCATATCGGTGTCGTCGTCGAGCGGTCTCGGCTGCCCGGATTTGATGCTCAAGGCCATCGGCGAGCGTTTCGATGCGACCGGCCATCCGCGCGATTTGACGACACTGCATCCGATCGCAGCGGGGGATATGAGCGGCATCAAGGGTGTCGACTACATCGCCAAAAAGGGCCTGCTGAAAAGGATCATCGGCGGCTCCTATCCATCCGGCCCGTCCAGCGCCGAACCGCCGTTGATCTGGCAGATGATCGGCAATGACGAGGTTGCCGCCTATAATATCCCTTCCGGCATCCTCTTCGACATGCACCGCGAGGCCGCTGCAAAACGTCCGGGCGTTTTCACCAAGGTCGGGCTTGATACCTTTGTCGACCCGGATCGGCAGGGCTGCGCCATGAACGCCTCTGCGGCCGAGGAACCGGTTGTCCGCAAGATCGAATTCGGGGGCGAGGAATGGCTGTTCTTCAAGCCCATCATCCCGCAGGTCGCGATCATTCGCGCCACGACGGCCGATGAGCGCGGAAATCTCACTTACGAGCACGAAGGCGCCTATCTCGGCGGTTTCGATCAGGCGCTTGCCGTGCGCAACAATGGCGGCATCGTCATCGCGCAGGTCAAGCGCATAACCAAGAGCGGTTCGATGAAACCGCATGATGTGCGCGTTCCCGGAATCCTGGTCGACTACGTGATCGTTGATCCGGAACAGAAACAGACGACGCAAACGCTCTACGATCCGGCCATTTCCGGCGAAATTTTCCACCCGCTGGAAGATTTTGCTCTTCCGGATTTCAACATCCAGAAAGTCATCGCGCGCCGTGTCGCCGTGGAACTCGAAGCGGGCAGCGCCGTCAATCTTGGCTTCGGCATCTCGGCCAATGTGCCGCGCATTTTGCTGGAGGAAGGCCTGCATGGCGCGGTTACCTGGGTGATCGAGCAGGGGCCGGTTGGCGGCATTCCGCTGCTCGATTTCGCCTTCGGCTGCGCTTCCAATGCGGAAGCCTTCGTGCCGTCGCCGCATCAGTTCACCTATTTCCAGGGCGCAGGCTTTGATGCCTCGCTGCTGTCCTTCCTCGAAATCGATAGATCTGGCTCCGTCAATGTCTCCAAGCTGAGCTTCCGTCCGCATGTGACAGCCGGAGCCGGCGGCTTTGTCGATATCACCGCAAGGGCGCGCAAGATCGTTTTTTCCGGCATGTTCAATGCCGGCGCCAAGGTGCATGTGGAAGACGGCAAGCTGGTGATCGAGAAGGAAGGCAAGCTGAAGAAGCTGGTCAACGAGGTCGAGCACGTCACCTTCTCCGGCCGCCGCGCCGTCGAGCAGGGCCAGGACATCACCTATGTCACCGAGCGCTGCGTCATGGTGCTTCGACCGGAAGGCGTGGTGCTGACAGAAATCGCACCCGGCGTTGATCTGCAGACGCATATCCTCGATCAGTCTGAATTCCCGCTGGTCGTCGCGCGCGATCTGAAACTGATGGACGCGCATTTGTTCGCGCCGCAGCCTTTCGGTCTGAAACTGCCGCAAAAACCGCAGAGGACGCTCCATGGCTGAGGTAAGCAAACACGTGCTTAAAGTTCGCATAGAGGGTGCCGCCTCTTGCCCTCCCCCTTGTGGGGAGGGACGGACCAACGGTCCGGGGAGGGGTCTTGTTATGCTTACAAAAACGCTGTCGCACGAAAACGCACGGGTTCAAAGACCCCTCCCTGTTGCTACGCAGCCTCCCTCCCCACGAGGGGGAGGGCAAGAAGCGGCCACGCTTTGGTTTAATTTTGAAAAGGCTTCAAATGCGGACACAGGTGGATGGCATGGCTGATCCGCGCATTAACGTCACCTTCGCGGGGCCTGTTGCCACGATCACCGTGTCGCGCCCGGAAAAGCTCAACGCCTTCGACCTCGACATGTTGAAGGAACTCAGCGCGGCCTGCGATGCGGTGGAGGCAAACGGGCAAGTGCGTGTTGCGATCCTTACCGGCGCTGGCAAGGCATTTTCGGCAGGCGGCGATATCAAGGCTTGGGCGGCGATGACGCCGAACGAATTCGGTCACGCCTGGGTGCGTTTCGGTCACCGCGTGTTCGAACGGCTGGCGACACTGCGTGTGCCACTCATCGCGGCCCTAAACGGCCATGCACTCGGCGGCGGGCTTGAACTTGCGGCAGCCGCCGACATCCGTATCGCCGAAACGCAGATCAAGCTTGGCCTGCCGGAAACCGGCCTCGGCATGGTGCCGGGCTGGTCCGGCACGCAGCGTCTGGTACGACGCTTCGGAGCGCAGGTGGTGCGCCGCATGGCGCTCGGCGGCGAAATCTTCAGCGCAAGCGAAGGTCACGCACTCGGTCTGGTCGATCACGTTGTTGAAACCGGCGAGGCCGTTTCCGCGGCGCAGGCCTATGCGGAGCGGATCGCCAAGCGCGGTCCGGCCGCTGTCGAGGTGGCAAAACTGATGATTGCTTCAGCCAATGGCGAAGACAATGGAACGGCGGTCGAGGCCCTCGGCTCGATCCTCGTCGCAAAAACAGCGGACCTGAAAGAAGGTGTTTCGGCCTTTGCCGAAAAGCGTGAGCCCGTGTTCAAGGGAGAATGGTAATGACGGTTCTGGTGCGCCCTCAGGCACTCGACAATTTCAAGGTGCGCGAATTCCAGATGCTGATCGACGGCAGATGGACAGACGGCGCGGAAGGCGGCGTCATCGAGCGCAAGAGCCCCGGTCACGGCGTGGTCGTCTCCCGGTATCAGGCTGCGACCAAGGCCGACGCGGAACGCGCAATCCGTGCAGCGCGGCATGCCTTCGACGATGGCCCCTGGTCGCGCATGACTGGCGCCGAGCGCTCGAATATCATCCTCAAGGCTGCGGATCTGATCGCGGCGCGCTCGGACGAACTCGCCTATCTGGACTGCATCGAATCTGGAAAGCCCATCAGCCAGGCCAAGGCCGAGCTCGGCGGCGCCGTCGATATCTGGCGTTATGCGGCGGCGCTTGGTCGCGACTTGCATGGCGAAAGCTATAACACGCTTGGCGATGGAACGCTGGGTGTCGTGCTGCGCGAGGCGATCGGCGTGGTCTCGATCATCACGCCGTGGAACTTCCCCTTCCTCATCGTAAGCCAGAAGTTACCCTTTGCGCTCGCTGCCGGATGCACCGCTGTGGTCAAGCCATCGGAACTTACATCCGGCTCGACACTTGTTCTCGGTGAAATCCTTATGGAAGCCGGGGTTCCGGCGGGCGTGGTCAATATCGTCGCCGGTACGGGCGCCGAAGTCGGTGCGCCTATGACGACGCATCCGGATGTCGATATGGTTTCCTTCACCGGCTCCACCCTCGTCGGCAAGCTGACCATGGCCAACGCCGCGCAGACCCTGAAGAAGGTCTCGCTCGAACTCGGCGGTAAAAACCCGCAGATCGTGTTTCCGGATGCCAATCTCGATGATTTCATCGATGCGGCGGTGTTCGGTGCCTATTTCAACGCAGGCGAATGCTGCAATGCCGGTTCACGTCTCATCGTTCATCGTGATATCGCGGATGAAGTCGTGCAGCGTGTCGCCGCGCTTTCCGCCAAGGTCAGGGTCGGCGATCCGCTCGATCCGCGGACCAAGGTCGGCGCGATCATCACGCCCGAACATCTCACCAAGATCGATACTTATGTGCGCAACGCTGCCTCTGCCGGAGCGAATGTCAGCCATGGCGGTGAAGCACTCGATCTCGGCATGGGGCAGTTCATGTCGCCGACAATTCTCTCTGCCGTTCAGCCGGACATGGCTGTGGCACGCGAAGAAGTATTCGGACCGGTCCTGTCTGTGCTAACATTTGAAACATTGGAGGATGCCATCCGTATTGCGAATTCCATCGACTATGGATTGTCGGCCGGCGTGTGGAGTCGCGACTTCGATACGTGCCTCACTGTTGGCCGCCGCGTACGTGCTGGAACAATCTGGATGAACACGTTCATGGACGGCGCCTCGGAGTTGCCGTTCGGTGGATACAAGCAATCCGGGCTCGGTCGTGAACTCGGCAGGCACGCAGTGGAGGATTACACGGAAACCAAGACTTTGAACATGCACGTGGGTAGGCGGAAAGTAGTATGGTCAGGAGATTAAATCGATTGTAATAGCCATTCTGCCTATTGTATGAATGCCCCAGACCTTAGGGCACCTTCGGTCGGATATGTTAAATTTTATCTCTTTTTTCTCGTGGGAGGACTGTTATGAAAAAGTTGATGAATACTGTTGCCGCTGCAGCAATGCTGCTCGGTACAGCAACCATGGCCCGTGCGGCTGAAAACGTCGAGGTTCTGCATTGGTGGACCTCCGGCGGCGAAGCGACGGCGCTGGAAGTGCTCAAGAAGGATCTGGAATCCAAGGGCATCACCTGGTCCGACATGCCGGTTTCCGGCGGTGGCGGCACGGAAGCGATGACCGTATTGCGCGCCCGCGTTACCGCAGGCAATCCGCCAACGGCCGTACAGATGCTCGGCTTCGACATCACCGACTGGGCGAAACAGGGCGCTCTCGGCAATCTCGACGAGGTCGCGGCGAAAGAGAAGTGGGATGAAGTTGTTCCGACTGCCTTGCAGAAGTTCTCGAAATATGACGGTCACTGGATTGCCGCGCCGGTCAACGTGCACTCGACCAACTGGATCTGGATCAACAAGGCTGCCCTTGACAAGGCCGGTGGCAAGGAGCCTGCGAATTGGGACGAGCTGATCGCTCTTCTCGACAACTTCAAGGCGCAGGGCATCATTCCGATCGCCCATGGTGGCGTGCCATGGGAAGATGCGACGATCTTCGATGCTGTCGTCCTGTCGCTGGGCAATGACTTCTACAAGTCAGCTTTCATCGACCTCGATCCAACGGCCCTCGGCAGCGACAAGATGAAGGAAGCCTTCGACCGCATGACCAAGCTGCGTAGCTATGTGGATGACAACTTCTCCGGTCGCGACTGGAATCTTGCTTCCGCCATGGTCATCGAAAACAAGGCAGGTCTGCAGTTCATGGGCGATTGGGCCAAGGGCGAATTCATCAAGGCCGGCAAAGTGCCGGGCAAGGATTTCGTCTGCATGCGCTTCCCTGGCACGCAAGGCTCGGTCACGTTCAACTCCGACCAGTTCGCCATGTTCAAGGTCAGTGATGCACAGCGCGCGCCTCAGCTCGTCATGGCATCGGCCATTGAAAGCCCGACCTTCCAGTCGGCGTTCAATGTCGTGAAGGGTTCTGCTCCTGCACGTACCGATGTTCCGGATACGGCTTTTGACGATTGTGGCAAGAAGGCCATCAAGGATCTTGCCGAAGCCAACAAGGCTGGCACGCTCTTTGGGTCGATGGCCCACGGCCATGCCAATCCGGCGGCTGTCAAGAACGCGATCTATGACGTCGTGACGCGTGAGTTCAATGGCGATCTGACTTCGGAAGAAGCAGTCAAGGAACTCGTTTCCGCTGTTGCTGCCGCGAAATAAGTTAGGCGTTTCTGTCCGGGGCGTCGCCGCCCCGGACAGGTTTTCCGCGCTTTGATGCGTGGCAACAACAAAAATCGAAATAGTTAAGGGGTGAGGCTATGGATACCCGCAGCCGCATACAGGACCTGATACCCAAACTGGTGTTGGGACCGAGTTTTCTGATCGTCCTGGTCTTCGTCTACGGCTTCATCGCCTATACCGGCATCCTGTCGTTCACCGACAGCAAGATGCTGCCATCCTATGGCTTTGTCGGGTTTGAAAACTATCGCAAGCTCTGGGCGCTGCCGCATTGGTGGCGTGCGATCACCAATCTCGGTATTTTCGCCTCGCTCTATATCATCATCTGCACGGTCATCGGCCTCGGCCTTGCCATCCTGCTCGACCAGAAGATCCGCATCGAAGGGTTCTTGCGCCCGATTTATCTCTATCCCATGGCGTTATCCTTCATCGTCACCGGCGTTGCCTGGAAATGGTTCCTCGATCCCGGCATCGGTCTTGAAAACACCATGCATCAATGGGGCTGGGAGAGTTTTCACTTCAACTGGATCAAGGATTCGAAGATGGCGATCT
Organism: Phyllobacterium sp. LjRoot231; assembly: GCF_964253365.1. Classification (NCBI taxonomy): domain Bacteria; kingdom Pseudomonadati; phylum Pseudomonadota; class Alphaproteobacteria; order Hyphomicrobiales; family Phyllobacteriaceae; genus Phyllobacterium; species Phyllobacterium sp. LjRoot231. The sequence continues at coordinate 423,560 of NZ_CAXUQT020000001.1, read as the reverse complement.
ATACGGTGGTCATTGCCGCCGTGTGGCAATCATCCGGCTTCGTCATGGCCATGTTCCTTGCCGGCCTGCGCGGCGTCGACAATGAGATCATCAAGGCGGCGCAAATCGATGGCGCTTCCACCGGGACGATCTATCGCCGCATCATCATTCCCCTGATGCGCCCGGTTTTCCTCTCGGCCTTCGTCGTTCTCGCCCACCTCGCCATCAAGGCCTATGACCTTGTCATCGCGCTGACAGGCGGCGGACCGGGCCAGGCCACGGAATTGCCCGCGACCTTCATGTATTCCTATACGTTTACCCGCAATTCCATGGGCATCGGCGCCTCATCGGCCATCATCATGCTGATCATGATCTTCTCGATCATCGTTCCCTATCTCTATTCGGAAATAAGAGGGGGCAACAAATGAGCGCCCAAAGCCCGGACAACGCAATTTCCAGCGGCAAGCTGACGCGCGTTCTGATCTACGCAGCGTTGTTTCTGTTCGCCTTCTATTACCTGCTGCCGCTTTACGTCATGCTGGTCAACTCGCTGAAGACACTGGACGAGATCCGCCAGGGCGGCATGCTTTCGCCGCCGCATGAGTGGACCATCCAGCCCTGGCTTTCCGCCTGGTCGACGGCACAGATCGGCGTACAACCGACAGGCCTCAGACCCTATTTCATCAATTCGATCCTCATGGTCGTGCCTGCGGTCGCCATCTCCACGGTTGTGGGTGCGCTCAATGGATATGTCCTGACCAAGTGGAAGTTCCGTGGCTCCAATCTGATGTTCGGCATGCTGCTGCTCGGCTGCTTCATACCGTTCCAGATCGTGCTCATTCCCATGGCGCGCATGCTCGGGTTGCTCGGCATGGCCGGGACGATCCAGGGTCTGATCCTCGTCCATATCGTGTATGGCCTTGGCTTCACCACCCTCTACTTCCGCAACTATTACGAGGCGTTCCCGACCGAGCTCGTTCGCGCGGCTCAGATCGACGGCGCGAGCTTCTTCCAGATATTCCGCCGCATCCTTCTGCCGTCATCGGGTCCGATCATCGTCGTGTCCGTCATCTGGCAGTTCACCAATATCTGGAACGACTTCCTGTTCGGTGCCTCCTTCTCCGGTTTCTCGAGCACGCCCATGACGGTCGCGCTCAATAACCTCGTCAATTCGTCGACGGGCGTGAAGGAATACAACGTGCATTTCGCCGGCGCGATCCTCGCGGCGCTGCCAACTCTCATCGTCTACATCGTTTCCGGACGCTATTTCGTCCGCGGCCTCATGTCCGGCGCCGTGAAGGGATAAATCAATGTCATTTCTCCAGATCAAAGACCTGCATAAATCCTATGGCAATGTGCCAATCCTCAAGGATATCAACATCGAGATAGACGAGGGCGGTTTCCTCGTGCTCGTTGGCCCTTCCGGCTGCGGAAAATCCACTTTGCTCAACACCATTGCCGGGCTGGAGCCGATCACCTCCGGCGATATTTCCATCAAGGGCAAGTCGATCAGCGGGCTGCATCCTTCCAAGCGCGATATCGCCATGGTGTTCCAGTCCTATGCGCTTTATCCGAACATGACTGTTGGCGGCAATATTGCCTTCGGCATGGAAATCCGCGGCGTCCCGAAGCCTGAGCGCGAAAAGGCCATCAAGCAGGTTGCCGATATGCTGCAGATCGGCCATCTGCTCGACCGCAAGCCGAGCCAGCTTTCCGGGGGCCAGCGCCAGCGTGTCGCCATGGGCCGCGCGCTTGTGCGCAACCCGCAGGTGTTTCTGTTCGACGAGCCGCTCTCCAACCTCGATGCCAAGTTGCGCGTCGATATGCGTACGGAAATCAAGCGCCTGCACCAGCGCATGAAGACGACGATCGTCTATGTGACGCACGACCAGATCGAGGCGATGACGCTTGCCAGCAAGATTGCAGTTCTGAAGGATGGCGTGCTTCAACAGTTCGGCACTCCGGCGGAAATCTATAACAACCCGACCAATCTTTTCGTTGCCGATTTCATGGGTTCACCGGCGATGAACCTGCTCAAGGCCAAGATCGAAGGTAGCGCTTCGGATCTGCATGTCGTGCTCGATCGGCCCGATGCAGCGCCTTTGCGCTTGCCGATCAAAAGCACCAACAGCGCTCTCATCAACTACGCCGGCAAGGATGTCATCTTCGGCATTCGTCCCGAAGCCCTGACCGATCCGGACGGCGCCGACCGCAATGCGAGCTCGCTGGTTGAAGGCGAGTGCCTGATCGAAGTGGTTGAGCCGGCAGGTTCAGACACGTTCGCGGTAACGAAGCTTGGCGGCAAGGAAGTCGTTGCCCGCCTGCGTGCTGACGCGCAAATCGTTCCGGGGCAGAAGACACAGCTCGCTTTCAACCTGGACAAGGCCGTATTCTTCGATCCGCAATCGCAACTGCGTATCGGCGCCTGATCGATCGAACTCATGAACCCCGTTCTGCAACCGCACACAGCCGCAGATATTGTCATCATAGGCTCGGGGATAGGCGGCGCGACCATGGCGGCAGGACTTGCCACCTCCGGTGCGGACATCCTCATCCTCGAAGCGGGCGATCATCTGCCGGATCGTCCCGAAAACCGCGATCCCCGGGCGATTTTCCAGCGCGGCTTCTTCCGCCCCAGGGAAAACTGGTACGACGAGACCGGTCGCGCCTTCAACCCCGGCAATTACTACAATGTCGGCGGCAATTCGAAATTCTACGGGGCGGTACTGACGCGCTATCGCTCCGAGGATTTCGAAGAGATGCAGCATCTCGAAGGCGTGTCTCCTGCCTGGCCTTTTCCCTATGAGGAATTGGAGCCTTGGTATGGCAAGGCCGAAGCTCTGTTTCAGGTTCGCGGAAAATTGGGCGAAGACCCGACGGAGCCGCTCCATTCGACACCGTACAATTTCCCACCAGTTCCTGATGAAGCGCCGATCGCTGCCTTGCGGGAGCGCCTGAAGGCAACGGGTGTTCATCCATCGACCTTGCCGCTCGGTGTCGATATCGATGCGTGGCTGTCGCACGGAAAAACGCCGTGGGATGCGCATCCCGACAGTTTCAGCGGCAAGATGGATGCCGAGACCACAGCCTTGGCATCTGCGCTCAAACACGAGAATGTCCGGCTGCAGGCCAATTCGCGGGTCACGCGGCTGGAAACTGCACCCGACGGCAAGGCCATCTCCGCGGTGCATTACGAGAAAGACGGCAAAAGCTACGTGATCCAACCGAAGCTCGTCGTTCTTTCTGCTGGTGCCGTCCAGTCCGCCGTGCTGCTGCTGCGTTCCGCCAATGACGCCAATCCTGCCGGGCTTGCCAACAAGTCCGATCAAGTCGGACGCAACTTCATGAACCACAACCTCTCTGCGGTCATCGGCTTCGATCCCCGCTTCAGGAATGATTCCGTCTATCAGAAGACGTTTGGCTTCAATGATTTCTACCTTTCCGATGGCGAAGGCGGTGCGCCGCTCGGCAATGTGCAACTGCTCGGTCGCATCAGTGGACCGGTTTTGAAGTCCGACCTCAAGCTGGTACCGGAATGGATTTTGAATCGGTTCTGTGCCCACACGGTGGATTTCCTCGCCATGAGCGAAGACGTTCCAAAGCCGGAAAGTCGCGTTCGCGTCGACGGTGACAGGATCATCCTGCAATGGATCCGCAGCAACTGGCCGGCGCATCTGAAGCTGGTCGCGCAGATCAAGTCGGTGCTGCGCGCGGCCGGTTTTCCGCTGGTGCTATCCAAGGCTTTCGATCGCAAGACGCCCTCGCACCAGTGCGGCACCATCCGCATGGGCGACGACCCGGCGTCCGCGCCGCTCGACATCTACTGCCGCGCCTATCAGCACCCCAACCTGTTCGTGGTCGATGCTGCGTTCCTGCCAACCTCAGCCGCCGTCAATCCGGCGCTGACCATTGCTGCGCAAGCGTTGCGTGTGGCGGATCATATCGCCGAGAAGGAGCTTGCATGATGAAAAAGCTGCAGGTTTCACGCGATGCGCAAACATTGCAGTCCCTTACCCTCCCCCAACGTGGGGAGGGTCGCTGCGTAGCAGCGGGGTGGGGGGGCTTGCGGTGTTCCCCCCACCCCGGACCTGCGGTCCGACCCTCCCCACGTTGGGGGAGGGTAAAGGGCGCTAAACCTTCAGTACGCCTTGCCGGTCGCTTCGTCTCAAGGGAGCTTGCCCAATGAAACCTGTTGCTCTCGTCACCGGCGCGCGCCGCGGTATCGGGCTTGGAATCGCCAAGGCGCTGGCCGCGAAAGGCTTCGACCTGGCAATCACCGATATTGTCGATGACGAGGCCAGCCAATCGGCGATAAAGGCGCTGCAAAAGCTGGGCGCAAACACGGTGTTTATCCAGTCGGATATTGCTGATCTGGCAAGCCATGGCGCGACAGTCGAGACCGTCATTAAAAAGTTCGGCCGCATCGATTGCCTCGTCAACAATGCCGGTATCGGCTCGAAAGTACGGGGAGATTTCCTCGATCTTGAGCCAGCTAACTATAACGCCATTTTCGACGTCAATCTGCGCGGTACAGTGTTTTTCACGCAGGCTGTCTTGAAGGCAATGCTGACCCAACAGGGGACGTCCGCACCACGCTCGATTATCAACATCACCTCGGTTTCCGCCAAGATGACCTCGCCGGAGCGACTCGACTACTGCATGACAAAAGCGGCATTGGCCGCCTTTACCCAAGGTCTGGCGCTGCGTCTGGCGGATCAGGGTATCAGCGTTTTCGATGTGCGCCCCGGTATCATTCGCTCCGACATGACAGCGGTTGCTGCAGCGAAATACGACAAACTTATCGGGGACGGTCTCGTGCCAATGAAGCGCTGGGGCGAACCGGATGATCTCGGCCGCATTGTTGCCGCGCTTGCCAGCGGCGATTTCAGTTTTGCCACCGGCTCCGTCATCAATGCCGACGGCGCCCTTTCGATAAGCAGGCTCTAGAATGACGACTTACGATTACATCATCACCGGTGCCGGTCCTGCGGGCTGCGTCCTTGCCAATCGCCTCAGCGAAGATCCGGCGGTTTCCGTGCTGCTGCTGGAAGCTGGTGGTGGCGACTGGAACCCGTTGTTCCACATGCCCGCGGGCTTTGCCAAGATGACCAAGGGCGTCGCCAGTTGGGGCTGGGAAACAGTGCCGCAGAAGCACATGAAGAACCGCGTCCTTCGCTATACGCAGGCCAAGGTTATCGGCGGCGGCTCGAGCATCAATGCGCAGCTTTATACGCGCGGCAATGCAACCGACTACGATCTGTGGGCGAAGGAAGATGGTTGCGCAGGCTGGAGCTATCGCGACGTGCTACCTTATTTCAAGCGCGCCGAAGACAATCAACGCTTTGCCGACGACTATCATTCCTATGGTGGACCGCTCGGCGTTTCCATGCCTGCCGCCACATTGCCGATCTGCGATGCCTATATCCGTGCCGGGCAGGAACTCGGCATCCCCTACAATCATGATTTCAACGGCAAGCAGCAGGCTGGTGTCGGTTTCTACCAGCTGACCCAGCGCGACCGCCGCCGATCGTCCGCGTCGATGGCCTATCTCGCGCCCATAAAAGATCGAAAAAACCTGACCGTCCGCACGGGCGCGCAAGTGTCGAAAATCGTCGTCGAAGGCAAACGCGCCATTGGCGTCGAGATCATCAACGGCAGTGCACGTGAGGTCGTCCACGCCAATCGTGAGGTTCTGGTGAGCTCCGGCGCAATAGGCTCACCCAAGCTTCTCCTGCAGTCGGGCATCGGCCCCGCCGATCATCTGAAAAGCGTCGGCGTGCCGGTGATGCATGATCTGCCGGGCGTCGGCGAGAACATGCAGGATCATCTCGATCTTTTCGTCATCTGCGAATGTACCGGCGATCACACCTATGATGGCGTTGCCAAGCTGCACAGGACACTGTGGGCCGGTCTGCAATATGTGCTGTTCCGCTCCGGGCCGGTGGCGTCGAGCCTGTTCGAAACCGGCGGCTTCTGGTACGCCGATGACAAAGCCCGCTCACCGGACATCCAGTTCCATCTTGGCCTCGGCTCCGGCATCGAAGCGGGCGTCGAACGGTTGAAAAATGCCGGCGTCACGCTGAACTCAGCCTATCTGCATCCGCGTTCGCGCGGCACGGTGCGCCTGCAATCGGGCGATCCGTTCGCAGCGCCGCTGATCGATCCGAACTACTGGAGCGATCCGTACGACCAAAAAATGTCGATCGAGGGTCTGAAGCTCGCACGCGAAATCATGCAGCAGGCGGCATTGAAACCCTTCATCATGGCGGAGCGTCTGCCCGGGCCAAAATACAATTCCGATGAGGAACTGTTCGACTATGGCTGCGCCAATGCCAAGACCGACCATCACCCCGTCGGTACGTGCAAGATGGGGACCGACTCCATGGCCGTCGTTGATCTCGAGCTGAAAGTTCGGGGGCTTGAAGGTCTACGTGTCTGCGACAGTTCGGTGATACCGCGCGTCCCGTCATGCAACACCAATGCACCAACGATCATGATGGGCGAAAAAGGCTCGGACATCATCCGTGAAATGACGCCGCTGCCGCCAGCGATCTTCTCCAATGAAATGAATGAAAAACGCCCGCGGGCACGAGCAGATATTCGCTGATGCGAGATACTTTTACGCGGGGGGCTCCGCTTACCCTCCCCCTTGTGGGGAGGGAGGCTGCGTAGCAGCAGGGAGGGGTTATTTTGCAATAGTTAATAGGGTGATGGCTGTGTTGTTTGAGCGTCAGAAAGGCCCCTCCCCGTCGCTTCGCTCTGCCCCTCCCCACAAGGGGGAGGGTAAAAGTGGCGCCACTTCCACTAATGCAGTCTGGTATCCAGAATTACGCCAGCCTCGCGCGCGGCGCTGATAAAGGCATGCCGCGCCTTATGCGCGGGCTTCCAGCCATCAAGCGCATCAAGACAGGCTTGCAAAGCCCGACGATAGCTCGGTCCTTTCTTGGTGGGCCAATAACTTCGCAGGCATTCGATCGCTTCCCAAACACTGGTGACTGCGCGTTGACCGGCAGCTCCAAGAGTGATCATAACCGGGATGGGAAAACGTTTGTCGTTCATCACTTCCTCCATAAATGTCGGATAGTTTGGCAGCAGTTTTGCGCTGCTCAGCCAACCACAGAAATGAGTCCGGTATGAGTCCGGTTCCATGACAATTTGAAGAAATATTTTTGACCATCCGCGCCGGAGTGGGGGCTACTGTCCCCGCGGACGCGCCAGCCAACCGTAGAGTGCACCGCCGCCAAGCATCAGGCAGGTGCCGAGAAAGACGGCGCGCATGCCGAAATGCCCGCCAACGAACCCGCCGGCAAGCGGCCCGATTACCTGCCCCACATATTGCGAGGAGGTGGCGTAGCCCAGAATGTTGCCGGCAATGCGGTCCGGAACATTATGGCGGATCACGCTGGTGATACAGGGCAGGAGCCCGCCGAGCGAAAGCCCCATCAGGAAACGCAAGACGATCAGTTGCCAGCCCTCCGTTACGAAGGCCTGCGGGATCAACAGGAGTGCCGATACGCCAAGCGCGGCAACGATGACGTTCCAATGGCCGATGCGGTCAGCAAGCTTGCCGAGACGCGATGCCGAAAGAATGCTGCCGAGCGCTGCCGCCGACATGACGATTCCTGCAACCATTGTGATATGAGCCGGATTGTCGACCAGTTGCGCCACATAGACCGTTATGATCGGTTCGATCGACATATTGGCGAGCATCAGCAGCATTCCCGCGAGCAGCATCACGATGACGGGCCGCTTGTCGGGAATCGTCGACCAGCCACCGCTTTGTTGGTCAGCCTTCGATTTCGCCGGGCGGCGTTCTTCCTTAATGAAAAAACTTGTTGCCAGAAAGGTGATGAAGATGACGCCCCCGGCCAGCCAGAAGGTCTGGCGGATGCCGATCAGAGGCGGCAACGCGCCACCGATCAGCGGACCAACAAGATTGCCTGCCATGATGCCCGAGGCGAGGGTGCCAAGCGCCCAACCGGTTCGTGCTTTCGGTGTCTGGGTAGCGACCAGGACTGTGGAGCCCGAGGCATAGCCGCCGAGCAGCCCGGTCAAAAGGCGCAGGAACACCAGCTGCCAGACATCCGTCGCCATGCCGATCAGTGACATTGCAACGGCCATGCCGAGACTGGCGCGGATGAGCATCAACTTGCGTCCATAGAGATCGGCGAGGCGTCCCCAGAGTGGTGCGACCAGCGCCGCGGTGAAAAACGTTGCACCATAGGCAACGCCTGACCATTGCACGATCGCCGCATGGTCCTTCACGCCAAGCTGTTCAACGTAAAGTGGCAGGAAAGGCAGGATCAGCGTCATCGCGACGATTGTGGTAAACGAGCCAAGCAGACAGACGACGAGGTTCTGCCGCCAATAGAGTGACTCACTCGAGGAGCCAGGTTCATCAATGTCGGTCATGCTGGGAATCAGATTTCCGCACCGGAAAATTTCCGATGGGCCTCTCATTGCAAGAGTGCGAATAGGCGTCCAGTTTTTCACCGGATTGCGGCAATAGCAACGTCTTGGAGGGGGAAGCGGCAACGAGCCGCAAGACTTGCCGACGCTCAGCCGGATCGAGCGCGGAAATCAAACAGAAAAGTTCGATTCCTGCGTAACTTTATCCGATTCTTACGCAACAAAGGTCGATTCTGGCGCAAGAATCTCGCCCCTCGGTTGAATTTTGGGTGCAGGCAGTTGAAGTCGGAATGCGGCACAAAAGTGGTGGCTTTTACTGCAATGACCGCAAGCGACTATGCGGTTCGTGGGAGCAAATCGTCCGGCTATTGCTGCGAGGGTTTCCCAATCGCGAAATTGCCGTGGGGCTGGGCATAGGAGAGAAGACGGTCAAGAACTATATGACGATCCTGATGCAGAAATTGCATGCTCGAAATCGGCTCGAAGTTCTTATTGCCGCCCAGAAGCTTGAGGTTGGCGGCCATGGGGAGCCAATGTCGCGCCATTAGAGCCCTTTACCATAAAATGCGCCCCGGCGTATTATCAGCGGCTGGAATCCTCCTGCCTTGCGGTAACGGTAGCGCCTTGCGAGAGCAGTTTGACTTCATCGGCGACAGTGCCGTTCAAGATCTTTTCGAACCTCACCAGTGCGCGCGCGACGTTGGCTCCATCCATGACCCGGTGATCGTAGTGAATGCGGACATTCACAGATCCGTCCTGGCCGATCAGACCGTAGTTGAGGAGTGTGGTCAAAGGCGTAAGCGGATTGAGTGACTCTGCCCCGAGGCCCGAATATACGGACAGCTGGAATGTGCCGAAGCGGTTTGCTCTTTGCCGACCGATGTTCAGTCCGAGCCACATTAGCAGCCGCCTGATTGGTGTCGGGACGCGAGCAATGCTCAACGCACGGCGAAACTCCTTCACCTCAAGGACCGGACGTGACCGCGCCGCGTGGATCAACGCCTCAAGTTCCGCAACAGATCGGTGCTCCGGGTCCTTGATGAGGCTCAAGAGTACGACCCGCTCGCCGTCATGCTCGCGCTCATGAGCAATTGAGGCAACGCTGAGAGGGTATTCGTAAAGTCGTGGCCAGGGAAACTTTACGTAGGCGCGCCGTAATTCAGGCGCCTCCTGAGCAAGAAGCGCATAGCCTTTCAAGAAGAGCACCGTCCAGGAGGGCTTGATATTTAGCGGCATTCTTGCCTGCAAGAGCGGGCCGAGATTCATGTGACGCTGCACCGTCACTCGCGGTATCCCGATCGAAAACCTCATCAGGTCGTTGACCAGGCGGCGGGAAGCTGAAAGCTTGAGGGCTCGGCCTCGCATCGTGTAACCTCTAGTAGAGATAAGGGATAATTCTCTTGGTTCTCTCCATATAAGCGCGGTACTGAGGGCCGAAATTTTCCAACATCATACGCTCTTCCTCATCTACTCGCAGGAAAAAAAGAACTGCGAAACCGGCTAAGCCAGCCAAACCCACAACCCAGTTCGACAGCAGCAAGGCTTGGCCCAATGCCATAAGCAGGAAAGAGGTGTACATGGGGTGGCGTATGATGGCGTAAGGCCCGGAGCTGACCAGTTGATGCTTTTCACGAATCTCCAACGTGATCGACCAATTCCGGCCCAGTTCTTTGTGGGATATGCGAAAAACCCAAAGTGCCAGACCGAAAATGACCGCTCCCAGAGTAACCGCCCACACATTAGCGGGATAATCGGCGGTTTGGGGAATACCGGTGGCGACATAAAACCCAGGCAATATCGCAAGACCAAAGAGGGCCGAGACAAGCCCGACTATATCGTAGAGCGAGCGGGCGTCGCTTACAACTTGCACGCGCTTGGCGCGGCGTTCGAAGGGGTAGCGGATGACATACCAAGCAACGATGCCGAGCACCCATACGATCTCGCCAACTGCAGCTATCGATATGCTCACGCTATGTCACCGGCGCCTTTTCTGCGATCTGCAATCATCATAAGCCGTGCTCAAGATGCACCACCGGCTTCGGTGCAGCGGCCTACCAAAATCTAACCTGCAGGCCCCGTGTACCCTACTGCATTCGGACCGCCGTTCATCTCTCGAAGCCTGGTTATGAATTGTTGGGGGCGCAGCCAGATGCCGGGCGTTTTATATCCCATGGAACGCGCTATCTCTCCCACGAAGGCATTGCAATTATAGACCGTCGCTTGCCATAGATGGGATCGGGCCTGCAGTTTGCGTATGAATGCAACGACTTGGTTGTATTCGGTTTCGCTCAGCGTAACGCGCCAGCTTGCCGACCTGTACTTGTCTTCGAGATCGCCGTCGCTCGCCCCGGTCTCGGCTGGCACCGGTATGTAGTGCCCCAGAACGTAGGGGATGGCACTATTCGAAGCCGGGTGGAGACCGGCTACTTCGCGATCGATCATCCTGCCGGCACTGTCCTGCCGCCCGAAGATTACATAGGTATGGCCGTAGCTGAGCGCATAACGGGAGCGGAACTCGATAAAATACCGCCCTTGCTGCTGTCGCGCTGCCGCTGTTTCCAAGGCACCGTTTCGTGTCTTGGAATTCGAAAGTGTCGCGACGACCACTGAGCCTTCATTGTCATAGGACACGACATTCGGCTTGATTGCCGCATCCGGCGCACATCCCGCTACCGCGAGGGCAAAGAGAAACACAACCGATAGACGACCACAGAAGAGCGCCATATCATTCCCGAACTCCGAAGAGCGAAGACATGCAGGTACCCATGTCCGCTACCAACAACTGGTGACCACCCGATTTTGTGAGCCGACTTAGTCCGGATCACATGCCGGTGGGGGAAGGATCACGCGACACTTCCCCCACCGGGATTGAAGGGCAGTTATTTGGTTATTACTGCAGGAGCAGGCTCAGGCGGGGGAGCTTTCCCTTTTCCGATTGACCCGCAGGCACTTAGACTAGCAACCGCCAGTACGGCAACTACAGCGATCAGAATACTTCTCATCTGATAATCCTTTCCTCAAAGGCGAGTAGGCCAACAACGGTATGCTACCATAAATAGTAGTGAACGCCAGTGACAGGTGGAGGAAACGCACAGATTGTGTCCGATTTACCACAATCAGGGTTAATGTGCCGATGGTCGCCGTGGTCAGCAATGTCCTGCATGCGAGGCAAGCAACGCGATACGCTCGGCAAAACCGAGATCATTAAATGATCAGTACTGGTGTCCCCAAAGGCGTGCGATCATAAAGATCTATGGCGTCCTCATTTGTCAGGCGGATGCACCCGTTCGACACTGCCTGGCCTATCAACCAGGGCTCGTTTGTGCCGTGCAGGCGGAACATGGTGTCGCGTCCGCCCTGGTAGAGATAAAGGGCGCGCGCTCCGAGCGGATTATTCGGTCCACCGGGGACACCGCCCGCATACTGCCATAGGCGCGGCTTGCGCTGTATCATACTTTCAGTGGGCGTCCATGAGGGCCACTCTTCTTTGCGCCCGACCGTCGCCCGGCCCTTCATGGTTAGTCCTTCTTCGCCGACAGCGATGCCATAACGGGTCGCCCATCCGTCTCCCTCGACTGCATAGAGGTAACGCTCATATGTGTTGACGACGAGGGTTCCAGGCGCCTCGCTTCCGGTATAATGCACACGCTGTCGCCTCAAACGAGGATCCATGTAGGGTTTGCCTGAGAAGGCACTGGAGATAGGCTCCCATGCCTGTCGTACTGTCGACGTGCATCCCGAAGCCATCAGCGTCACGCCGCCCAGCAGGAGTCCCCTGCGCGTAATCTTTACATTTTCCATTGCGACCCCTGCCCGGACACCGACCGACACGTATTAGGTTCACCCTAACATTCCAACACCTGCTGGCCAAGTCTCACACGTCGGGGGGTGATGGACTATGCACAACCGTAGAACAGCGACAACCAGGCGTTGTTCGGACGCTGGTCCTTCAGGACATGGGCTATATGCTCATCTGCTGGAATTGGTATCCTGGCATTTCTCAACAAGGCGCCGCTCCCCGGGCGCATGCTTCGTCCAAAGCGGCGGAGCCTGTTTGTACAATGCTCCGGATTTTACCTTTACCGGCTGAACAGCCAACCTGCGAAAAGTACCGCTGCAGTTATCACGACGAACAGCACCACGTAGGGCTGCATCGGGGTGAGATACGGCTCATACTCGGTTTTTGGCGGGTCTCTGTCGTCTGAATCCATTTATGATCATATGCAGGTTCATGGGAGAGAGGCCCGGCGGGGCTAGGGGGTAAATGGGGCACCGGGCCTCTGCTGGGGTCAATCAGCCATGCCAGTTTGCACAGATACGATAATCGCTTCAATTAACCGCTACTCGCTACTATTTCTTAGAAAAGAGTGTCCGAAAGCATTGGGCGCGAGCGCCATTACGTATCTTCTGATTGGATGTTTAGCAATTTCAGAAAAAATACGCGACGAGCGCTGCCACTATTACCCCGGCGATAAATACACCGAGATACCATCCGAGGGAGTTGTGAACTGCCCAGGCATCTTCATCGTCTTCGTCAAAGTCATCGACCATGGGAGTCATCCTTTCGGCGACCAAAGCGATGTGCTGAAAGTGATCAGCAATAGCAGAACGCTGCGGCGAACTGATGGTTTCATTTGGGCGGGTTCATGGCCGTAACAGGTCGCACTATTCGCGACAGCCGCGATCCACTCAAGGTTGATCTTCCCAACCAATTTCCACGATGTTACGTTCACTCTCTGTTCGCAGCTGATTCGCCAGGCTGCCTTTGGGGATCATATGAGCGCTGCCTATCTGGAAAAACTGAATGCCGAGCAGCGCATGGCAGTGGAATACGGCGTAGGGCAGGTGGCAGGCCCGCTTCTGGTAATCGCCGGTGCCGGTTCTGGCAAGACCAACACACTTGCCCATCGCGTCGCACATCTGATCGTGAATGGAGCTGATCCGCGCCGGATTTTGCTGATGACCTTTTCACGCCGGGCTGCCGCGGAGATGTCGCGTCGCGTCGAGCGTATTTGCGGTCAGGTACTTGGTGCGAAGTCAGGTGTCATGGTCGACGCTCTGGAATGGGCGGGTACGTTTCATGGTATTGGCGCACGTCTTTTGCGCGAATATGCCGACCAGATCGGCCTCAGCCCGGATTTTACCATTCACGACCGCGAGGATTCTGCCGATCTGATGAACATTGTCCGGCACGAGCTGGGCTTTTCCAAAAAAGAAAGCAGGTTTCCGACAAAGGGCACCTGTCTCGCTATCTATTCCCGCACCGTCAATTCGGAACGCCCACTCGAAGAAGTGCTCAAGGATTTCTTTCCCTGGTGCGCGACCTGGGATGCGCAACTGCGCCAGCTTTTCGCCGCCTATGTCGAAGCAAAGCAGATGCAGAACATTCTCGATTATGACGATCTGCTGCTTTACTGGGCCCAAACGGCAAGTGTTTCATCGCTCGCCGACGATATGGGCGGCCGGTTCGACCACGTATTGGTCGATGAATACCAGGACACCAACCGTCTGCAATCCTCGATTCTTCTTGCGCTGAAGCCGGGTGGCCGAGGCCTGACTGTGGTTGGAGATGACGCGCAATCGATCTATTCCTTTCGCGCGGCGACCGTACGCAACATCCTGGATTTCCCCAAGGCATTCAGCCCATCCGCCGACATTATAACGCTCGATCGAAATTATCGCTCGACGCAGACCATCCTTGCTGCTGCCAATGGTGTCATCGATCTGGCCGCGGAACGGTTCACCAAGAACCTTTGGACCGAACGGCAATCGGCTGAGCGTCCACAACTTGTCAGTGTTCGCGACGAGGCAGATCAGGCGCGCTACATCGTGGAACATGTGCTGGAAAACCGCGAAACCGGGATACTCTTGAAACAACAGGCAGTGCTTTTTCGCACGTCGCATCACAGCGGACCGCTCGAAGTTGAGTTGACGCGCCGCAACATACCCTTTGTCAAATTCGGGGGACTCAAGTTTCTCGACAGCGCCCACATAAAGGACATGCTTGCAGCACTACGCTTTGCGCAGAACCCGCGCGACCGCGTGGCCGGTTTCCGTTTACTGCAGCTCCTGCCCGGCGTCGGGCCCTCTTCGGCGCAACGTGTGCTGGATCAGATGGCCGAAAATGCCGATCCCATCGCAGCACTCACCGATATTCCGGCGCCGCCGCGTGCCGGCGAGGACTGGATGGGCTTTGTTCGAACGCTGCAGCAAATCCGTGCAGGGAAAGCTGGGTGGCCGGCCGAAATCGAGCAGGCGCGGCTCTGGTACGAACCGCATCTGGAACGCATCCATGAAGACGCGTCGACGCGGCAGGCTGATCTTTTGCAATTGCAGCAGATTGCAGCGGGTTATCCGTCGCGTGAGCGGTTTCTCACTGAATTGACGCTTGATCCGCCGGACGCAACCAGCGACCAATCCGGCGTGCCGCTGCTCGACGAGGATTACCTGATCCTCTCGACCATTCACTCGGCCAAAGGCCAGGAGTGGAAATCCGTCTATATGCTCAATGTTGTCGATGGCTGCATGCCTTCCGACCTCGGTGTCGGTTCGTCGGCGGAACTCGAAGAGGAACGGCGATTGCTCTACGTCGCCATGACCCGCGCAAAGGACAATCTCCACCTTGTTGTGCCGCAGCGCTTCTTTACCCATGGTCAGAATGCCCAGGGCGACCGGCATGTCTATGCTGCACGGACACGATTCATCCCCGCGACGCTGCTGCAATATTTCGAATGCGTTTCATGGCCCTTGGCGCGGTCCGCCGCTGCCGGACAATCCGAGCTTCCAAAGATGCGTGTGGACATTGGGGCGCGTATGCGAGGAATGTGGAAATAACGGTCGACAAGGCACCTGCATTGGCATCGAGCGAACGGTCCTCCCTTGACGTTATTCGACTGGCCTTGGCCGCTTTGCTCCTCGTCTGGCCAGAAGATTGGCGACGACGAGCAAAATGATCGAAAGCATCATCATCAGCGTTGCAGCGGCGGTGATTGCCGGGCTCAGCCTTTCGCGCAAACCGATGAACATTTCGAGCGGCATCGTCCGTTGATTGGCGCTGGCAAGGAACTGGGCGACGACGACCTCATCAAACGATGTGACGAAGGCAAAGGCTGCCCCGGACAGGACCCCGGGCAGGATCAAGGGTAGCATTACCCTGTAGAATGCCACGATAGGTTTCGCCCCGGCAATCGATGCCGCCCGCATGAGGTTGCGATCAAATCCCGTCAGGCTCGCCCCCACCGTTACCACCACAAAGGGACTAGCGAGTGCGGTGTGGGCGAGGATGATTCCGATATAAGTGCTAGCCAATCCAACACGTGCGTAGAAGAGATAGGAGCCGACAGCTGTGATGACCACCGGTACGATCAGGGGGGAGATCACCAGCGGCATGACGATGCGCCGCGCCGGGAATCTCTCGCTCGACAGCGCGATCGCGGTCAAAGTTCCGAGTGTTGTAGCAAGGGCGGTCGTGCCGAAGGCGATGATGAGGCTGTTGCCTATTGCCATCTGCCAGCGGTCCGTGCCGAGAACCACCTCGTACCAGCGGGTGGAAAGCCCTTCCAGCGGAAATACGAAGAAGGCTCCGCTATTGAACGAAAGCGGCACCGGAATGAGGATCGGCACCATCAGAAACGCAATGACGAGTGCGCCCCAGAGCCACAACAACGTAACCCGTATTCGTTCACCGATCGTGGGATAGGGAGACAACAGCATGATCACACCGGCTTCAAGCGATCGAGACCGAGCATGCGTGCGAACACCGCATAAAGTCCCATGGTGAAAACGAGGAGGATGAAACTGAGCGCCGCGGCCATTTCCCAATTCAGTTCGACATTGACGTAGTTGGCAATGAAGTTGCTGATCAACTGGTCGCCAGCACCGCCGACAAGGGCTGGTGTAATGTAGTAGCCTAGGCAAAGAATGAATGTCAGAAGGCAGCCTGCCATGATTCCCGGCACCACCTGCGGAAGATAGACACGCAAGAACGACGTCAACGGCCTGCCGCCGAGGGAATAGGCTGCCCGCATCTGCGATGGCTGTATGGTTCGCATGACGCTGTAGATCGGCAGCAGCGTGAACGGCAATTGAATATGCGTCATGGCGATGATGAGTCCAAGCCGACTGTACATCAGGTCGAGTCTGGTGCTGGTCACGCCGAGCCAGAGGAGAACATCATTGACCAAGCCGAATTTCTGCAAGAGCACCGTCCAGGCCGCGGTCCGCACCAGGATTGATGTCCAGAATGGCAGCAGCACGGCAACGATCAGTATGGCACCTACGGTTTTTGGCACACTGGAAATCAAGTAGGCCAACGGAAATCCGAGTATCAGCGTTGCAAGCGTAACTGTTGCCGCCACGAGGAAGGTACGTGCGAAAACGCGCAGGAATATAGCCTGCTCTGGCGGCACCCGTTCGATGCTGCCATCGGCATTCCAGCGAAGGTCGACCGCACTCAAGAGATAGAATGAGGTGAGGGCGTGTCTTCCTCTCTCTATCGTCGCCCATGTGCCAGGGCTGGTCCAGAACGGGACGGATTTGATGACGGATACGGTATCGGTGATACCTTCCTTGTCGAGCGCGCGGGCGGTCTTGAGGATCTGGCTGCGGGCGCCGGGTAATCGCGCATTGAGGCTCTTGGCAAATTCCGCAAGATTTCCCCTTTGCTGATTGGTTTTCAGATCGGCGGCGAGCGCTTCAAGGGTTCTGTCATCGGGAATGCCGCTACCGCTCCAGTTCTGCATCGCAGCGCTGGTGAGCGGCAAGGCGTTGGCGATTGTCGGATCGTAGACAGCCCTCGACAGGAGAATGGCGATAGGAATGCCGAAACTGAGAAGCAACAGGGCAAGGAGCGGCGTAGCAAGGACGAACGACCGCAGTCGTTCGCGTGCCTGGGATCGCCGGATCGCCGCCACAACCGATCTGGTGTCGGCCACGTTGGGGGCGGTTCCGATGAACTGCCCCTGATCCATGTTTGTGGGCTGGGCCGTAGACATGGACTATTGGGCCAGCCAGGCGTTGAAGCGCTTGACCAGATCCTCACCATAATCCCCCCAGAACTCCGTATCTGCGACGAGATATGACTTCATGTGGTCCGGCGCATTCGGGAGCTTGGGCAATGCATCCTGGGCCACGAACTCGGTGGCGTCCGCCCTTACCGGTCCGTAGGTGATGTAGCTTGCGAGCTTGGCGTTGTTCTCGGGCTTGCTGATATAGGCGAGATATTTATAGGCAAGCTCCGGGTTCTTCGCGCCTTTTGGAATGCTGATCATGTCATATTCGAGGATCTGGCCGTCCCAGACGATCTTGAACGGCTTGGAATCAGTGTCGATCGCGTTTTGGATGCGGCCGTTCCATGCGGTCGTCATGACCACTTCCTTTGAGGCAAGCAATTGCGCGGGTTGTGCGCCGGCATCCCACCAGACAATGTCGCTCTTGATCGTATCCAGCTTCTTGAACGCGCGGTCAACGCCTTCGGGCGTTGCCAAGACCTCGTAGACCCGGTTCGCCGGAACACCATCCGCCATCAGCGCCCATTCGAGATTTTGCGCGGGAAACTTTCGCATGGCGCGCTTGCCGGGAAACTTCTTGGTGTCGAAGATGTCAAGCACCGATGTTGGCGCGTCCTTCAGGACATTCGGATCATAGGCGAGAATGTCGCCATAGGCATCAAGTCCGACGCCGCATTTGAGCGCGGAGCCTTCAATGAATTTGGACTGATCGGCAATCTTCGAGTAATCAAGAGGTTCGAGAATACCGGCATCACAGCCTTGGAGAACCGTCGCAGTCTCGACGGTGACGAGATCGATCGGCACATTGCCCGTGTCGACCATGGCTTTGACCTTGCCGAGGTCACCAAGATATTCCTGCTCGACAATCTTGACGCCGGTTTCCTTGCTGAATGGTTCGAACCAGGCTTTGCGCTGCGCGTCCTGCCAGGCACCGCCGCTGGCCATGATCGAGAGTTCTTCGGCAATTGCCGATTGACCGAAGAGTGCGCAGGCGGCGACCGTCGCCAAGGCAACGGAATGGAAAGAATGACGTTTCATGAGTTCCTCTCTTGTTCTTAGTTGAATTCTTGGTCCTAATGCTGTGCCGGAAATGCGCGGCAATCCCTGTGCGACCAGCCAAGCCCAATTCGTTGGCCCTCTGTCGTTATGGTTTCGGGACCAACCTTCACGCTCAGCAACTGGCCGTTGTCGAGCCGTGCCAGGAGCCGCAGATGATCGCCGAGATAGATTCTTCCTTCGACGGTCGCCTCGAAATCATTTTCTTCATTGGAAGCGACAGTGATCCGAATACGTTCCGGACGGATGGCGACCTGGCACGAAGTTCCGTCCGCGCCGATCTCGATGGCCGTTGCGCGGATGTGTCCGCCACCCGTCAGGGCGATTTGGCAAACATCGCCCGAAACCTGTTCGATAACGCCTTCAAGTGTATTGTTCTCGCCGATGAAGCTCGCGACGAAGGGGCTCTCCGGCCGGTTGTACAGACTGTCCGGGGTGCCGATCTGGGCGACGCCGCCATTGTTGAACACAGCGACGCGGTCCGACATGGTCAGCGCTTCGCTCTGATCATGGGTTACGTAAACGATGGTCACGCCCAGCATCGAATGAAGCTGCTTGATCTCAAGCTGCATGTGTTCGCGCAGTTTCTTGTCGAGCGCTCCAAGCGGTTCGTCCATCAGCACTAGGCTAGGCTCGAATACCAGCGCACGCGCCAGCGCCACGCGCTGTTGCTGACCGCCTGAAAGCTGGGCTGGCCGACGATCGCTGAATTTTCGAAGCTGGATCATATCCAGCGCTTTGTGAACGCGACTGGTTACTTCTGCCTTCGAAAATTTTCGCACTGAAAGCGGGAACGCGACGTTTTCCTCAACGGTCATATGCGGAAACAGCGCATAGTTTTGGAAGACCATGCCAATGTTGCGTTCATAGGGCGGTCGCCGATCGACGGATTGCCCGTCCAACATGATGCTGCCATTGGTTGGACGCTCGAATCCCGCCAGCATGTTCAGCGTGGTCGTCTTGCCGGAGCCGGAGGGACCGAGCAGTGTAAGAAACTCGCCTTTGGCCACATGCATGTTGAGCCGTGTCACGGCAAAGGTGCGGCCATCGTATGACTTCTCGACGTCGATGAATTCGACAAAGCGATCGGCTTTCGTGTGCAGGGCGCTGCCCGCAGCCAAAGTTTCGAATTGTCTGGTCGTATGGGCGACCATCATAGGACTGCGTCACCAGTGACACCATGCGATTCGCCCGCATTGGCTGCCAGCTTCCGCGTTGGTTCACGCAACCAAGGTCTTGGACTCATCTGCTCCTCCTCATGTGATCGCTGAACTTATATGATCATACAATCTACTAGAAGGAGATAATGAACCATACAAAATGGATGTCAAGGCCTTATTGTGTGGCATGTATGGGCAAAATTGGTGTTGATTGAGCGATTGTCCTATATGAATTCGATTGTTTGGTCATTTATCGTATGGTACAAGCCGGATGTTAACCGCACAGAATGGCTCAACGGCGATGATGCAAGACTTACAGCTTTCCGGAGGCGAGGGCCCGGTATACCGTCGCCTGGCAGACGCCATTGCCGACCGGATCGCGAGCGGCATACTCTCGGCCGGCGAGCGATTGCCGCCCCAACGCGAGATCGCTCAAAGTCTTGGAATCAATGTAACAACCGTGACGCGGGCTTTCTCCACTCTCCAGGAACGTGGTTTGATCGACGCGCGGCCAGGCAGGGGCATGCTTGTCGCTGAGCAGAAGAGCAATGCTGGTCCCGGCTTCGTTTCAGCTCCGAGTGACGAGGCAGGTGTCATCGACCTTTCGATCAACCGGCCCGCCACCAACGCCTATCTCGACGTTTTCACGGCACTCCTGCCGCGTCTTGCAAAGAATCGGCACTATGCCGCAATCCAGGACTATCATCCCGCGGAAGGGCCAATTTGGGCGCGATCCGCGGTGGCGGAATGGCTGAAGCCGGTCGCGGGTGACGGCGATCCTGGGAGGGTCGTACTGACAATCGGTGCGCAGCATGCCCTTGATTGCGTCCTCAGTGCAGTCGCCCAGAAGGGTGATGTCATTCTTGCCGATGAAGTGACGTACCAAGGCATCAACGCCCTATGCCGCTCGCACGGCATAGAACTCCGAGGTCTTGCGATGGACAAGGGCGGGCTTCGGCCCGACGCCTTCGACGCCGCCTGCGTACAATGGCGCCCCCGGGCCGTTTTTCTCGTACCTAGCCTCCATAATCCAACGACCATCACGCTCACGGAAGAACGGCGCAGAGAACTCGTTGCTATAGCGCGGCGACACAATGTGCTGATCATCGAAGATGATGTCTACCGTCCGCTGCTCAATGAGTCGCCGCCGTCGTTCGCTAATCTCGAACCGGAGCTAACGGTTTATATCGGCGGATTTTCCAAGTGCGTGGCACCGGGACTGAGGTTTGGCTTTGTCATTGGGCCGCGATTCATGATGGGGCAGGTGGCAGCGGCGCTCCGGATCAATTGCTGGAGTGTCAATCCGATGGCGGCGCTGATCGCAACCATTCTTCTTGAAGAGGGCAGTGCGGTCGAGATAATCGAGGCCCAGAAGGCCGAGCTTATGCAACGGCAACACATTCTCACTGACATTCTCGGTGGCTTCGATCTGCAGACCGACGCGACCTCAACCCACGCATGGCTGCGCTTGCCTGAACCCTGGCGCGGTGCCGGCTTTGCCCGCACGTGCCTGCAGCGAGGCGTCGGCGTTTTGCCCGGCGATGCCTTCGCGGTTGGGCGCGAACCCGTGCAGCATGGCGTACGTATCAATGTCGGCGCGGCGCGATCGCGGGACGATCTTCGACGTGCCTTGAAAACAATGCGCGAACTGCTCGAAGCGGGGCATCTGCAAATTCCTGGCTTTGTCTAGGAGAGTCGGGTGAGCGAGCCGAAGCGTGTTGAAATTGCGATTATTGGGGCTGGCGTCATCGGTCTAACCATTGCGCTGCGACTGGTCTCTGAAGGGCGCGAGGTCGTCTTGATCGACCCGAACGAGCCTGGCTCAGGAGCGTCGTTTGGAAATGCCGGAACATTTGCCGACTACGCCTGTGTTCCGGTCGGCACTCCCGATGTTCTGAAAAATCTCCCACGTCTGCTGCTCGATTCCAACAGTCCGTTTTCATTGCGTTGGGCCGCGCTTTTTCAAATCGCGCCATGGCTCGTGCAGTTTGCTCGCCAATCTCTCCCTCAGGCTGCGCGAACAAATGCCGTAGCGTTGGCGGGACTACTTGCGGAAGCCCTGCCCGCGTGGGAAGAGGTGACCATGGAGGCAGGCGCGCAGGACCTTATGCGCAGAAGCGGATGCCTTTATCTGCAACAAAACCCGTATCGTGCGAGCCAGTCGTGGGCTCATGCGATACGATCGGAGCTGGGTGTCCACCAGGAAATACTGACAGCGGAAGAAGTCGGAGTGATGGAGCCGACACTTCCGCGCTTTGATGGCAATGGCGTCTTTTTCCCCGACTCGATGAATGTCACTGATCCGCGCGCTTTGATGCAGATGCTTCTTGTCGCGGGGGGATCCAAAGGCGCGTTCGTTCGAAGATCGCGTGTGACTACACTCGAAATCAACGGGGATCGGGCGCAACTCAAGGGGCCTGATCTTGATCTGACGGCTCAAACCGTGGTGATAGCGGCCGGTGCTTTTTCCCGGAACCTGGCCCTACAGGCTGGGGATAGAATTCCGCTCGAAACCGAGCGCGGTTACCATCTAGAATATGCAACGGAAAGCCCGCTGCTCCAGCGTCCCGTCTGCCCCACTCATCTCGGATTTTACATGACACCGATGGCCGGCAGGCTGCGGGTGGCCGGCACGGTAGAACTCGGCGGAACCGACGCCGGCCCCAATCCTTCGCGGTTTGAGCTTCTGGATCGCGGCTTGCGCCAATATTTTCCCGGACTCGACCTCCCTTCAGCAAAGTGGTTGGGGTTCCGTCCGTCGCTTCCGGATTCACGCCCGGTGATTGGTCGAAGCCGCAACAGTGAGAACGTGATTTACGCGTTTGGCCACGGCCATCTCGGACTGACACTGGCAGCGATCACAAGCAGATTGGTTTCAAAACTTATCAAGGGCAATGAGGAGCCTTTGGTAACAGCTTTCGCTCCAAACCGATTTCACAACTGATCGGATAGCAGACGGCTGCTGTTGGCGGTTTCAGGGGAGCAGACCCCCTGTGCGGAAATTGCGACGAGCAATACCCCCAAATGACGTGACACGTAAAATCCATCAGCAACTACCGATCCTAAATTCAAATCCGTGGGGTTCGTCGATGCATGCGCAACCTTGAATGTCCCCAAGTTCTTGCGCCAGCGTTAGCTGCGGAAAACATTTGGTTCCCATACCTTGTTAACAGGTCCCAAGATCGACGATCAACTTTGTAAACCAAGTTTTTCGATAAGCTCCCCGAGGTCCTCCATATCGCGGGCTGTACAATCGACCAGCGGGGCTCGAACCGGACCGGCAGGGCGGCCAACGATCGAAGCGCCTGCCTTGACGATACTCACCGCATAGCCGGGAACGCGGTTGCGGATCGCAATATAAGGCAGGAAGAACTCGCCCAGCAGTTTCGCCGTCGTATTGGTATCGTTCTCGGTGACCGCCCTGTAGAAGGTGAGGGCGGTGCGTGGAATGAAATTGAACACGGCGGACGAGTAGACACCCACACCCATTGCCCTATAGGCCTCCGCATAGACTTCCGCCGTTGGCAGGCCGCCGAGATAGGCGAAGCGATCGCCGAGGCGGCGGCGGATCGATACCATGTTTTCGATGTCACCCACGCCATCCTTGAACCCGATCAGATTAGGACACTTATCGGCTAGGCGCTCCAGTGCATCGGCATTCAGCTTGCAGACATTGCGATTGTAGACGATGACGCCAAGGCTCGTTGCGGCGCACACTGCTTCGACGTGACGGCAAATTCCTTCAACGCTGGTCTCGGTGAGATAATGCGGGAGCAGAAGCAGACCGGCAGCACCATTCTTCTCGGCATTGCGCGCCATCTCCGCAGCAATGCGGGTTCCATAGGCGGAAGCGGCAATGATTGGCACTTCCCTGCCGCAAGCTCCCACCGCCGTGCGAACGACGTCCTCGTGCTCGGCGGGTGTCAGCGAGAAGCCTTCGCCTGTGCCCCCACCGACAAACAGTGCCGACGCGCCATAAGGGGCAAGCCATTCCAGACGTTTTGTATAGTCCGCAGGGGCGAAATCGCCATTCTCATGAAAATCTGTGACGGGGAAGGAAAGAAGACCGGAGCTGATTATCTGCTTGAGCGTTTGTGAATGCATGGGAGCCTCGTCTGAAATCGGGAGTCACTCACAACTAGCATCATGTATGTCATCATACAACTGTGATTATTGAATCGTTACAAGTTTCAACCCATCGCAAGGGTCCAATAAAAAGGTCTAATTGTGCTTCTTTTTCGCATTCAGAGCATTGTTGCGCAGCCGATCGCGGCTGCTGCCGAGATGAAGGCGCATAGCGGCGCGAGCGCCTTCCACATCTTGTGCCTTGATGGATTGATAGATTTGGTCATGCTCGCGATTGACACGTTCCAGATACTCGCGCTGCGGCAGACCACCGATTTTATGTGTTTGCAATCGCGTGCGGGGAATGAGAACCTCACCTAAATAGTTGAACATGCTGAGAAAGTGTCGATTTTTTGTAGCGGATGCAATCGCGCGGTGAAACTCAAGATCCGCATGGATCGAGCTTTCGCCGCGTTCAATCGCCTCATTCATCATATCAAGCGCGTTCTTGATCCTGGCAAGTTCGCTCTCGTCACGCCGCACGGCTGCAAGCGCTGCCGCTTCAAGTTCGATGCTGATTCGCAATTCCATGACGCTGAGGATTTCTTCGACAAGTTCAAGGTTGTCTTCCTCGATCCGGAAGGGAGCGGAAGGAATATCCTTCAAGACAAAGGCTCCAACGCCTTGCTGCGTGTGGACCAGACCTTTTGCCTTAAGATTGGCAATCGCCTCGCGCACCACAGTGCGGCTGACGTTGAACTCGCCAATCATGTCCTGTTCGGTTGGAAGCCGCTCGCCGGGCTTGTACTGTCCCGACGTTATACGGTCTGCTACGGCCTTAACCAGTTGACCTGTAAGCGTTTCTCGTTTGCCAATGCTCGACATAAGGTCCTTCAGTATGTTGTATCCGGGTTGCTGTGCCAGTCCGCGAACGGCAAATCAGAACGGGCTCAAAGCTCGCGTCTGAAAGTAAGATATCATATATTTCATCGCAGAAAACCGTTATCGCTGGGACTCCCTTGAAATGGAACGTTTCCTGTTGATTATCTGGTTCAAACCCGTTCTTGGCCAAATATTTGACTAGGATCCAGCATATTCAACAAATTTGGCCTTGCGTGCTCCAATAATCAATACTACGATGTCATACAACTAAGAGCGCGATCCATAGGGAGGAAATCTATGTCGCACTATCTCGCTTTTCTGGCGGGGACCACGGCCGTCATAGCTGCCATGACAATGAACGTGGCCGAGGCAAAGACGCCGCAGGATCAGCTGGTCATCGGCATGAACATGGTCAACCTCACCAGCCTTGATCCGCACAATGTCAATTCCTACGAATCCTACCATGTTATCGCCAACCTCTATGATACGCTGGTTCGTACTGATCCGCAGACGCCGGGCAAGGTTCTGCCCATGCTGGCGAAATCCTGGAAGGTATTGCCGGACGGCACGATCGAGTTCACCCTCGACGACAAGGCGACTTTCCAGAGCGGCCGCAAAATCACGGCGTCCGATGTTGCTTACTCCTTGCAGCGCGCAGTCAAGCTTGGCCTCCTGGCCAAGGCCTACTATGCAAATTGGGGCTATACCGCGGACAATGTAGACCAGAAATTCCACGCGAAGGATGACAAGACCTTCGTGATGGACGTGGCGACACCGGTTGCGCCATCACTAAAGCTCAACGCGCTCACCCGCGCCTATGGCGCGGTTCTCGATAAGGAAGTCCTCGCCAAGCACGAGAAAGATGGCGATATGGGCAGAGGCTGGCTCGGATCGAATGCTGCAGGGTCCGGCCCGTTCACCCTCAATCGCTGGAACCCAAATGACATCGTCGTGCTCAATCGCTTCGACGATTATTGGGGCGGCGAACCGAAGATGAAACGCGTGCTGGTGCGCCACCTTCCGGAGTCGCAGACAGAGCGTCTGCAACTGGAGAAGGGCGATCTCGATGTCGGCTTCCAGCTCGTCTCCGCCGACATTGATGGTCTCGCCAAAAATCCCGATATCGTCATTGACCGACTCGTGGGTTCCGGTTTCTATTATCTGATCATGAGCACGAAAGATCCGGAATTTGCCAAGCCGGAAGTACGCGAGGCGCTGCGCTATTGCATCAATTACAGGGATATCAATGATGTCGTAATGAAGAATTACGGCAAGAGCGCAACCACATTTATTCCGGCCGACATTCCCGGCTACATCCCGGACATCGGCAACAAGTACGATCCGGAAAAGTGCAAACAGGATCTGGCCGCCGCCGGTTATCCCGAAGGCTTCAACAAACAGTTGCTCTCGCTCAACTCGACGCCCTATGCCGATCTTGCGACAGCCATTCAGCAAAATCTCGCTGTTGCCGGCGTCAAGGTCGACATCCAGACCGGCAATGGCGATCAGACCTATGGACCCATGCGTGACCGTAAGTTCGAGCTTGGTGTGGGCCGCACGGCTTCCTCGGCTCAGACCGACGCAGACGGCTGGATCCGTACCCATGCCTATAATCCCGACAACAATGACGGCGCCAACCTCGCCAATTTGCAGGCGTGGCGTGCCTCTTTCCAATTGCCTGAGGTCAACAAACTGATCGACGAAGCTGCGGCCATCACCGACAATGAAGAAAAGCGTGTCGAACTTTACAAGCAGGCGTTGAAACTGTTTGAAGAGTCCGGTCCACCGGTGATCCCGATTTCACAGCGTGTCGATCCCTATGCCAAGAGCGCTCGGCTTAAGAATTATGTGGGAGATATCGGCTGGATGACCCGCTGGGATGAGGTCGAGAAGCAGGACTAAGAAAGCAGAGTCAGGTCGCCGGCGCATGGTCAATCAGGTTGAAACAGCAATCCGGACGTCAAGGCGGCGTTCGGGTTTGCGAAAATATCGCCGTTTCGGCGGCTCGCTGCTCAGTGTCCTGACGACACTTTTCCTGCTGGTGCTCCTGACATTCGTGATCGGTCGGCTGATGCCGGTCGATCCCGTCATTGCTGTAGTCGGTCCCGATGCCGACCGCGCCACCTATCTCAAGGTCAAGCAGGAGCTCGGCCTTGATCTGCCTGTGCTGCAGCAGTTCTCGATATTCTTCAAGAATCTGTTGCATGGTGATTTTGGCACGACCTTGCTTACTGGCCGCCCGGTCATGGAAGACATCGCCCGCGTTCTGCCGGCGACAATCGAGCTCGCCACGGTGACGATCATTCTCGGCGCCGGCATCGGTATTCCCCTCGGTGTCTATGCGGCCGTGAATCGCGGGCGTTTCGCCGATCATGCGGTGCGGCTCATCGCGCTGCTCGGTCATTCAACGCCAATCTTCTGGATCGGCATGGTTGGGCTGATGCTGTTCTACGCAAAACTTGGCTGGGTTGGCGGCTCCGGACGAATCGATCTCTTCTACGAGGACATTGTCCCGAACGTCACGGGTTTCCTGCTGATCGATGCGCTGCTTGCTTGGGATATGGATGTTTTCTGGAGCGCGGTGTCGCACATCATCCTGCCGGCCTCTGTGCTCGCCTATGCGTCGATTGCCTATATTAGCCGTATCACGCGTAGCTTCATGCTGGAACAACTGAGCCAGGAATATGTGATCACGGCGCGCGCCAAGGGCGTGCCGCGCAACAGCGTCATCTGGCACCATGCCTTCAAGAATATTCGTGTTCAACTGGTGACCGTCGTCGCCCTTTCCTATGGCGGCATGCTGGAAGGCGCAGTGCTGATCGAGACTGTGTTCGGCTGGCCCGGCTTCGGCCAGTATCTGACCAACGCGCTGGTCATTGGCGACATGAACGTGGTGGTGGCCTGCACCCTGATCATCGGCTGTGTGTTCATTGCCCTCAACGTGATCTCCGACCTGCTCTACAAGTTTTTCGACCCGAGGATTCAATGAGTACCGATAGCAAGGGGCTGACGGCCTGGTTGACAACGCAAGAGCCGTCAAGCGCGACGCACGCAGCATTCCAGAATGTTAGGCATGTCTGGGGCCGGTTTGCTGCCAATCCCCTCGGCATCGCCGGTCTCGCCATCATACTGGTGCTGGTGCTCATCGCGATCTTCGTACCATGGCTTGCACCTTATTCGCCGTTCGAACAGAACCTGCGAGAAACGCTGCTGGCGCCCAATACCCAGCATCTGTTCGGCACCGACGAACTTGGCCGGGATATCTTGAGTCGTATCCTGTGGGGTAGTCGCATCACGCTCTCCATCGTCATGATCGTCAGTGTCATCGTTGCGCCCATTGGCCTCATCGTCGGCTGCCTTGCCGGTTATTTTGGCGGCTGGCTCGATACGATACTGATGCGTATCACCGAATTGTTCCTGTCCTTCCCGAGCCTCATTCTGGCGTTGGCTTTTGTGGCGGCGCTTGGCCCGAGCTTGAACAACGCCATCATCGCGATTGCCTTGACGCAGTGGCCGCCTATCGCCCGTCTCGCGCGCGCCGAATCGCTCAGCCTGCGTGGGCGGGATCATATTTCGGCAGTCCGGCTTATGGGCGCATCGAGCCTGCGTATCGTGTTCGGCCATATCGCACCCTTGTGCATTCCGTCGGTGATCGTGCGGATCACTCTCAACATGGCAGGCATCATTCTTACGGCGGCGGGTCTCGGCTTCCTCGGCCTGGGTGCGCAGCCGCCAAGCCCGGAATGGGGTGCGATGGTTTCCACCGGGCGGCGCTTCATGCTCGACAGCTGGTGGGTCGGCACTATGCCGGGCCTTTCCATTCTCGTCGTTAGCCTGGCTTTCAATCTGGTTGGTGACGCATTGCGCGATGCGCTCGATCCGAGGCAGGAGTGAGCGAGATGGATAATCCTCTTCTTTCTGTCCGCGATCTCCGGATCAGCTTTCACGGCGCTTCGGGCATTTTTGATGCGGTGCGTGGCGTGTCTTTCGACCTCGGGCGGGAGAAACTCGGTATCGTCGGCGAATCCGGTTCCGGCAAGAGTATGACCGGCCGCGCTATCATGCGTCTGACGCCGCCTGCGGCACAGGTGAAAGCCGAACGCATACAACTCGGCGAAATCGATCTTCTCCTTGCATCGGAGAAGACAATGAACAGTATCCGTGGTCGCCGTATTGGGCTGATCATGCAGGATCCGAAGTATTCGCTCAATCCCGTCGTCACCGTAGGCGAGCAGATCGCTGAAGCCTATCGCATCCACGCTCGCTCTTCATCATCGGAGGCGCGCCGGAAGGCTGTTGCAATGCTTGGTGCGGTGCAGATCCGCGATCCTGAGCGGGTCTACCGCATGTATCCGCATGAAATGTCCGGGGGCATGGGACAACGTATCATGATTGCCATGATGCTGGTTTCGGAACCGGAAATCCTTATCGCCGACGAAGCAACCTCGGCGTTGGATGTAACCGTTCGCCTGGAAATCCTAAACGTTCTCAATGATCTCGTACAAAAGCGCGGCCTCGGACTGATCTTCATTAGCCATGACCTCAATCTGGTGCGACGCTTCTGCGACCGCGTGCTGATTATGTACCAGGGAAGGGTGGTCGAAACCTTGAAGGCGAATCAACTCGACGAGGCC
Organism: Phyllobacterium sp. LjRoot231; assembly: GCF_964253365.1. Lineage (NCBI taxonomy): Bacteria > Pseudomonadati > Pseudomonadota > Alphaproteobacteria > Hyphomicrobiales > Phyllobacteriaceae > Phyllobacterium > Phyllobacterium sp. LjRoot231. The sequence continues at coordinate 394,367 of NZ_CAXUQT020000001.1, read as the reverse complement.
ACCCATCCCTATACTCGAGGCTTGCTCGATGCGATGCCCCGCATCCACACACCGCGCAGGCGACTGCCGGTCCTCAAGCGTGATGCAGCATGGTAGACGACATGAACAGCGCCACGCCGATCATCGAGATCGAGAACCTTGTCGTTGCCTTCGGTGAGGGTGCCGACGAACGGCGCGCGGTCGACGGCGCCAGCTTTTCCGTCTATCGCGGCGAAACGTTTGGCCTCGTTGGTGAGTCCGGCTCAGGCAAATCGACAATCCTGCGGGCGATCACCGGGCTTGTGGCCAATGAAGCCGATGTCATGCGCGTTGCGGGCGAAGATGTCCGCAACAAGCGCGACAAGAAGTTTTACCGCAAGGTGCAGATGGTTTTTCAGGATCCCTATGGGGCCCTGCATCCGCGCCATACTGTCTGGCGACAGTTGATGGAACCTGCGCGCATCCAGAGTCTTCCGGGTGCCGAGGCCCGTGGTCACGCGGCGCTCGATTCCGTTGGCCTGAGCCGCGCACTGTTGTGGCGCTATCCGCACCAGCTTTCCGGTGGGCAGAGGCAACGCGTTGCCATTGCACGGGCGCTGATGTCAGAGCCAGACATATTGTTGCTCGATGAGCCCACGTCAGCACTTGACGTTTCGGTGCAGGCGGAAATTCTCAATCTTCTATCTGACCTGCAGGACGAGCGAGGCTTGACCTATGTCATGGTCAGCCATGATCTCGGAGTCGTCGCTCATATGTGCAAGCGCACCGCGGTTATGCAAGCCGGGATCATGGTCGAGACACTGGATGTCGATGCGCTCGTCAATGGCGGCGCGAGAGAAAATTACACGAAACAACTGATCGCAGCGAGCGAAGCCTACGGGGAACATCCGCTCGAGATTACTCAGGCGCAAGTTTCCAGCTTATAAACAGGAGGACGGCATGTTTCTTGGCACGCAATTTCGTGCACGCGACGATGATGATTACCGGGTCATGGCACAACTTGGTATTGAACATGTCTGCGCCGATCCCGAAGGCAATCCGCATGACTGGACGCTGAAAATTCTCGAACGGCATCGCGATCATCTGGCAGGGTTCGGACTGTCACTGGACATGATCCAACTGCCCTTGAGTTCCCGCGTTATCGAAAAACAGTACAGCCCGGATATTCTCTGTGCCGGTCCCGAACGCGATCGGCAGATCGATTCCATATGCCGTTTGATCGAGCGGACGGCAGAGGCCGGCATTCCAGCAGTCAAATACAATCTCAACATCATTGGCATTCCGCGCACAGAACTCGAAACGGGCCGGGGCGGATCGCGAAATGACGCGTTTCGCTGGGACAAGGCCGACCATAACGAACCGCCCACCATTGCCGGCATCGTTGATGAAGACGAGAACTGGGAGCGGATCGATTACTTTCTCGAGCGCGTGATCCCGATCGCGGAAGCGAACAAGGTAAGGCTCGCCTGTCATCCGCACGACCCCTATACGCCACCCGGCTATCGCGGTGTGACGCGTGTTCTTGGCACAGTCGAGGGGCTGAAGAAATTCGTGCTCCTGCGCGAAAATCCCTATCATGGCCTGAACTTCTGCCAAGGAACAGTCGGTGAAATGCTCGACAATCCAGCCGAGGAAATCTTCGATGTCATCCGCTGGTTTGGCGAGCGGGGCAAATTGTTCAACGTGCATTTCCGCAATATCCGCGGTGGCAAGCTTTCTTTCATGGAGACATTTCCGGAGGAGGGCGACATGGATATGTGGCGCTCGCTCAAGACCTATGCGGAGGTCGGCTATCAATACATGATTATGCCGGATCATGTGCCGCAAATCTCTGGACGCGATCCGCAGAACACCGCTTTCGCCTTCAGTTACGGTTACATTGCAGCGCTGTTGCAGGTTTTGAACAGCGAGGCGAACTAGCAATGTCAGCGAAGATGATCCGCAGGTTTGAAAACGGCAACACGCCCATTCTCGATGGTGGCGAGCCGACGACGCTCATTCATTTCAATCTGGTGAAACTTGCCGCGGGGGAGGCGTATAGCTACCGTCTGCCCGACTTTGAGACGGCAATCGTTCCGCTCTCCGGCAGCTGTCATGTTTCTATCGATGATATGGAATTCAACGAGGTCGGTGGACGTGCAAGCGTCTGGGCTGGACAAGCAGACTCCATCTACGCCGGTCCGGGCGCGGCCGTTACAATCACAGCACTCGCGAGTTGTGAGATCGCCATTGCCGGAGGCCACTGGAACGCGCCGATGGAGCCATTTCGCATCTCGCCCGAAGAGGTCGACCTGGTCGATGTCGGTTCCAACGAAACGAAATCACGCCGGCGTATCTTCCATATCCTTGGCAACAAGCAGGCGGATCGCGTCGGACGTCTGCTCGTCAGCGAACTCTATGCCGATGAAGGCTGCTGGTCCGGCTACCCGCCGCACAAGCACGATACGGATCAACAGGGCGAAACCGCACACGAGGAATTATATCATTGGCGCTTCGATCCGCCGACCGGCTTCGGCTCGCAATTATGGTATGAAGAGGGACAGGAGCCGCATGCCCATGCGACGCGTAATGGCGATACATTCGCGTTCTCGACCGGTTATCATCCCACCGCGACGTCGCCCGGCCATGCGTCCTATATTTTCACCATTCTTGTCGGCAAGACGCAGCGTTCGCTCGTACAGAATTTCGAGGAAGTTCATCGCCCGCTTATGGCGAAAATTCCTGGCATCGATGCCATGCGGGAGAAGTTTCGCTGACAATTACGGCTCGACAACGTTGATTGTAGGCTGTCGATACCTTGCCATGGATCGGCATTAACAGGATGGCTCAAAATGAGTGGAAGCGACTTGTTTGTTTCAGCGCAAAATGGGGAATGGACTAACCCGGAACCCGGTGTGAAGCGCCGTATCATGGTCTATCTCGATGAGATGATGATGGTGGAGGTGGTTTTTGAAAAAGGCGCAATCGGTGCCCAGCACTCTCACCCACATATTCAGGCGAGTTATGTCGCGGAGGGACGCTTTGGCGTCACAATTGATGGTGTTACGAAAATAATGGAACAGGGCGGGAGCTTTATTGTTCCACCCAATCGCATTCACGGCGTCAAGGCACTTGAGAAGGGCCGGCTCATTGATACATTCACTCCGCATCGCGCCGAATTCCTGGGACAATAAGCAGCACGATAAGTTCTGCGTCTAAAGCCAGAATGGGTAACTGCCGAATCGCGTATGCGACCTAAGATGCTGCTCCAGCAAAAGTTCCCTGATGTCTGTCGCCGAGACTGGTTTGCCGAAAAGATATCCTTGACCGAACTGGCAACCGAGCTCGCTTAATTGCCGCACCTGCTCAAGAGATTCGATACCCTCTGCAATCACCCGGATGTCCAATCGATTAGCCATGTCCATGATAGCCGCGACAATGACCGAACTTGTTTTTCCATAGGCTAAAGCCTCCACGAAGGACCGATCGATTTTGATGACATCGACCGGAAAGCTTATCAGATGGGTGAGGGAAGCGTATCCCGTACCAAAATCATCAAGTGCAACAAGCAGTCCTTTGTCGCGGAGCCGCTTTACCGCTTTTGCCACGAACTGGTCGCTGCCGCCCATAAACACGGACTCGTTTACCTCCAGCACAATGTGCTTGAGCGGGACATTGTGCTTCGCGAAGCATGCCTCGATCTTCTCTTGGAGATTTCCGTTTTGAAAGTCACCCGTCGTCACATTAATGCCGACGTGCTCTACCGGTATTCCAAGTTCCAACCATTCGCGAATGTCAGATGCAACTTGGTGCAGCATTTTCTCAGTGACACGTGAGGCTATCTTGGTATCGGAAAACGCAGCAGCAAAGTCGCCCGCAGGGGACACGCCGCCCTGTGGATCAGTCATGCGGACCAAAGCTTCCAAGCCCACAATTTCTGAAGAAGCCAGCTGCGCGATTGGTTGGTAATATGCCGTTATGCGGCCCTCGGCCAACGCAGCGTCCACATTGCGGATTGCTCGGATACGGTCGATAATCGACGTGCGAAGCTCAGGACGAAATTGAACGTAGCCTCCCCTGGCTGTCTCCTTGGCATGGTAAAGCGCAAAATCCGCATTCTGCCGCAATGTATTTGCCTCAATGCCATCGGTACCGAACAGCGCCCCGCCGATAGTGACACTGGGAAAAAGTGTGTCCAATCCAGAAGTTACGGAACTGCTGGTTCTGTCGAGAATGCCTTGAGCGGCGACAGTCAGATCGTCTGCGGTTGTTATACCATCAACGATGACTGCAAATTCGTCCCCGCCCAACCGGAACGCGGTCTCTCCCGGCCGGTCTTCGTCAATCATATCGGCCACACTTCGGATCAGGAAGTCTCCGACCAGGTGTCCCATGGTATCGTTGATAGATTTCAAGTGATCGATATCTACCAGCAGGAGCCCGAAATCGGCCTTGTCATGAACCCGTCCGCAGAGCATTTCGTCAAAACGACTTCGATTGGAGAGCCCGGTTAGCGTGTCAAAGTATGCCAGCTTATAATCGCGCGCCTGCACTTCTTCATGCTCAATGGCAATTGCGCACAGATGAACACAGGTCTGAACGATTCGCCTCTCCAGTTCATCAGGGGTCCGGACTGTTTTGTAATAGAAAGCAAAAGTGCCCACCACGCGTCCATCGCGCGACTTTATTGGAGTGGACCAGCAAGCCCGAAGTCCAAGTGGCAGGGCCAGAGCTTTGAATTCGGCCCAGAGCGGGTCGGATTTTATGTCTGAAACTATCACGGCTTCGCCTAGGTAGGCTGCCGTTCCGCACGACCCGACGGTGGGGCCGGCTTCGATGCCGTCGAGCGCCTCAGAGTAGGCGTCAGGCAGACTGGGCCCCGCCAGCGGATGAAGCTTCTGGTCCGGGTCTACTGTAAGCACTGAACATATGATGGTCGGGACCAGATTCTGGATCCTGCGACACAGCAAATCGGCAATGTCTCTCAGCGTATCACCAGAGGCAATGGCTTCCAGAATTTCATTCTGAATATGGAGCAGGAGATCACTGACACCAGGCTTCATACTGATTTCCACATCAAGGGATATTCGCACCGGTCGTGCGATAATACTTCTTATCCGTAAAGATAACATGAGCGGACGGTTGTTTCATTAAACTGCAGTTGTTCATTGAGTGTTGTGAGATCCGGTTGTGCCCCATAGCCGACCTCCGGCGTCGGTGGGGCGTCGGCCGATCAGGGATCAGCGTTTCTGCAAGGATGTGAGGAGCGAGGTGTTCCGCTTGTATCCTGGCACAGCCGTGGCATCGACGTGGTCAAGCACCCGCCATCCTCGACATGGTGCCCAAAGACCGCGACGAGGATGGTTTTGACCACGATCGCGATTGTCTCCGGGCCCTCACGCATCGAGAGGTGTATCCGGTCCCGGGTCGCCGCCAGCCGCGGCTACGGCCAGCCTGCGCAAATAGTGGTTCCAGCCCTTTTCGTGGTTGGCGCGTTCCTTCTCATCGGGCAGTCCGCCATGGGTGAAACGCACAAGCGTGCCGCCGTTCTTCTCGATGAGGTCGATCTCGACCAGGCCTGACCCCGGCGGCACATTCTCGTGCCCTTCCCAGCCGAAGCTGTAGGCCAGGCGGTGGACCGGGATCACCTCCGTGAACTCGCCGCGGGCAGTGTGTGTGTCGTTCATGCTGAGGAGATAGATGCCGCCCGGATATGGCTCGACCGTCGCCTTCGTACCCATCCAGCGCAGGATCTTGTCGGGATCGGTGAGGAAGGCGAAGACCGTTGCCTGCGGGGCTGCGATCTCGATTTCACTGTGAAGCGTCTCGGTCATCGGTGATCTCCTCCCAGCAGGACGCACTGTCATTTCCAGCATTGGTACCCAGCATCGGTGCAATGTAAGCCAATCGGGATCTCGCGCAAGAAACAAAAGCTCGTGACAGGTGTCTGACATCGCTGCATGATGGCAGCTATGCAGCTGCCGTCCGCTCTTTCCTTCCTGGTCGACAAGGCGATCGACGCGCCGGACGGCGACGCCTTCCTCACTGCGCTCGCAGAACGGCTCATCGCCGACGGCATGCCGCTGGCCGGTGGCGCGCTCACCCAAGCGGCACCGCACCCGGTCATCGAGCGGCGCACTTGGCTATGGCGCGCCGATACGGGAAGAGTGATAGAGGCACTGAACTTGGCCAGACCTGCCGATCCCGAGCATAACCATGTTGCTCGCAACTGGCTGGCCGGTCTCGGTACAGGTATTGTACAGGAGGATTTCGCCGGCCGCGTGTCTGATGGTGCCGTGCTTGCCTGGACTGCGAGCCGGCCGTTCAGCGGACCCGAATCGGAGCTGCTGCATGAGGTTGCGCGCTTTGCCGCTGCGCCGCTTGCCTTGCTGGCCGCACGCTCAACCATGGCCGCGCTGTTAACGACCTACCTCGGCCGGCGAAGCGCGGCGCAGGTGCTGGCCGGCCGTTTGCGGCGTGAGCCGGGTGAGACTATTCGGGCGGCCTTGCTTTTTGCCGACCTCCGCGGCTTCACCGAGTTGTCGGAGTCGACAGAGGCAAAGGAGGTGATTGCCGCACTCGATGCCTGGTTCGACCGCATCGCCGGTGCCGTCCACGCCTTCGGCGGCGAGGTACTAAAATTCATTGGCGACGGCGTACTGGCGATCTTCCCGATCGGAGAACGTGACGCTGCCGCCGCATGTGATGCGGCGCTGCGCGCGGTTGCCGCCGCACGCGCCGGGATGGATCACCTTCATCGCGCCCGCGCCGCGCAAGGCGAGCCGCCTCTGTCGTTCGGTATGGCGCTGCATCTTGGCGAGATGCTGTGGGGCAATATTGGCACTGCCGACCGGCTGGATTTCACCGCAATCGGCCCCGCGGTGAACCTGGTGAGCCGGCTGGAGGGCCTGTGTAGGCCGCTCGGCCACACGGTGTTGCTCTCCGGCACCTTTGCGGCGGAAACGACGCAGCTACGGATACCGCTCGGCGAGTACAGGCTGCGCGGCATTGCCGCGCCGTGCGCGGTGTTTGCCCTGCAGTAGTGAAATGCCGCCTCTCTCGTGCGCTCCTCGCCTGAATTCATTGATCGACACCGCTCCGTCGGCTTGAGACCAGCTTCAACCAGGGCGCCAAGTGGAATGCGCTCATGAGCAAGTACATCGTGACCATTCCGCTCAGCGGTGACGCATCTTGTGCGGCAGAGCAGAGCGCATCCAGCGGGCCACTACCAAGAACGCCGGTAAGCAGCGCCATGAGTGCAAAGGTCGGCGCGGCCGCTAGGGATAGCCAGTCGGCCGCGCCGAGGGCGGCCACGTTGCCGCGTTCAGAACGGATCGCGCCGCAGGCGCTTCCGCCGGTATCAACCTCACTCATGATTTTTCTCCTGCGATAGAGCTCGCTGGGAAGCTCTCACGGAAGCCATGCGTCGTGAGACCTCCTGTCCCCGGTTGAACCTGGGCAGGGCGAACGTCCGGGAGACGTCCGCCACGATCATAGCCACAACCGATTTAACTCTTGTCGTACTCATTGTGGCGGCGGAACCACGCGCCGGTCTCGTTGCGCCCGAGGGGCGCGCGGTCGAGCCACTGGTACATACCCCAGAGACCGTCCACGCCGCGCGCATAGGTCGAATAGGTGTGGTAGACGACGCCGTTCTCCAGGACGAAAGCGCTCAGACCCGGCCGATCACGCGAATAGGTCGGGGCATCGGTTCCGGACTTGGCCGCGAGGTGGGCGACCGGCTCCGGGACCGGCGTCATGTCCATCGCATGGCCGCCGCGCCGGTAGTTGTAGTCGATGTGCCCCTCGCGCTGCTGCTCCTCGGTAAACGAGACGTTGAAGTCGAAGTTGAAGTCTCCGTCGCGCGAGGATGCCCAGGGAAACGTCCACCCCATCCGTTGCTTGTACGCCTGCAGCTTCGCGAGGGGGGCTCGCGACACCGCCGAAAGCGTGACGTCGTGGTTCGCCAGATGGACGACAAAGCCGTTGAAGCCGTCGGCGATCGCCGAGCAGGAGACGCACCCCGCCGTGTAGTCGGGACCGAACATGAAATGGTAGACGAGGAGTTGCGAGCGCCCCTGGAAGAGATCCGCCAACGAGGCGCTCCCTTCATCGGTCTCGAAACGGTACTCCTTGTCGACCCGGACCCAGGGCAGTTCCTGCCGCCGCAACGCCAACTGATCGCTTCGGCGCGTCAAATCCTTTTCATCCTTGAGCAGATCGAGCCGTGCTGCGAGCCATTCTTCACGTGTCCCGGTCATATGTGTCGTCATCGTCTTCTCCTTCGTGTCCTGCGTCGCTCGCACCGTTTTCGTGCGGCGCACTGGTTGTTGGTCGTGAGATAGATTAGGACGGGATATCGAATGGTGAGAGTGACAAGTGTGACGGGATTCCGATGGACTCGCTGATGACGGCCGCGGCGCGTGCGCTCGCGACGGGTGATCCCCTCGGCGCCTTGAAGCGGGTCGCCCTGCGCGAAGACGCGCCTGCGCTCGCGCTCAGAGGCATTGCGATGGCGCAGCTAGGCGATCTCGTTCGAGCAAGGGCTCTCCTGCGAAGTGCGGCGCGCGCGTTCGGTCCGAAAGAGGCGGTGGCCCGCGCGAGGTGCGTCGTCGCCGAAGCCGAGATCGCACTCGCCTCGCGCGACCTGGGCTGGCCTGCGAAGGCACTCGACGCCGCGCGGGCGACGCTTGAAAAGCACGGCGACTACGTCAATGCCGCGCATGCGCGCAATCTCGAGGTTCGGCGCCTGCTCCTGATCGGCCGCCTCGACGAGGCCGAGCGCACGCTCGTCGAGCCCGACCCCACACCACTCCCGCCCGCGTTGAGGGTCGCCCACCAGTTGGCGGTCGCAGGAATCGCGATGCGCCGCCTCCAGACGAAGGCGGCACGCGCTGCGCTCGCCCGGGCCGAGCACGCCGCGCGTGAGGCGGACATCCCCACGCTGACGGCCGAGGTCGAAAGCGCATCCTTCGTGATGAACACGCCCGCGGCGCGCCTGATCACGCGTGGCGAGGAACGCCCCCTCCTGCTCGATGAGGTCGAAGCGCTCCCAGCGTCGGGGGCGCTTATCGTGGACGCGTGCCGCAATGTCGTGCGGGACGAAAGGCAGGTGGTCTCGCTCGCGATGCGCCCGGTATTGTTCGCGCTTGCACGCGCGCTGGCCGAAGCGTGGCCCCGAGACGTGTCGAGGAGCACGCTTGTCGCACGCGCCTTCAAGGCGAAGCACGCCGATGAATCGCATCGGGCACGGTTGCGCGTTGAAGCCGGGCGGCTGCGCGTGGAGCTTCGCGCGCTTGCAGATGTGAGTGCGACGAAGCAAGGCTTTGCGCTGGCGCCGCGCCGCGCCCCCGAGATCGTCGTGCTGGCGCCGCCCGTCGAGGATCAGCATGCGGCGGTGCTCGCCTTGCTTGCCGACGGCGAGGCGTGGTCGAGCTCGGCCCTGGCGATTGCGCTCGGCACCAGCCCGCGCACCGTGCAGCGGGCGCTTGTCCAGCTTGCCGCAGCCTGCAAGGTGCAGTCGTTCGGGCGCGGGCGAGCGCTGCGTTGGATGACTCCGCCTGTGCCGGGATTCCCGACAATCTTGTTACTCCCCGGTCCGCTGCCGAGTGACTAGGATGGTGGTATGAAAAAATCTGCTGCAGAAATCCTTCGTGAATATGGACCCTTCCCCGGTGCGGACAACGTGCATGGCGTCACCTTCGACGGTCAGCACGTCTGGTTCGCGTCCGGAGACGGATTGAACGCCTTCGATCCGGTGAGCGGAAAGACGGTGCGCTCGATCGATGTCGCAGCCCATGCAGGAACGGCCTTCGACGGTCAGCACCTTTTCCAGATCGCCGAGGATCGCATCCAGAAAATCGATCCCAAGACAGGACATGTGCTCGCCACTATCCCGGCGCCCGGCGGCGGCGGTGACTCGGGGCTCGCCTGGGCCGAGGGCACCCTCTGGGTGGGGCAGCATCGCGGCCGGAAGATCCACCAAGTCGATCCCCAGACAGGGGCGATTCTTCGCACCATCGAGTCCAACCGCTTCGTCACCGGGGTCACCTGGATCGACGGCGAGCTCTGGCACGGCACCTGGGAAGGTGACGAGAGCGATTTGAGGCGGGTCGATCCTGAAACGGGAGAGGTCCTGGAGAGGCTCGATATGCCGCCCGGAGCAGGCGTGTCTGGGCTCGAGTCCGATGGCGGTGATCAGTTTTTCTGCGGCGGCGGAAGCAGCGGCAAGGTGAGAACCGTCCGCCGACCCAAGCAAGGTTCCGCGGCCGGAACGTGACAGTAAACGCCTCAGATTATAAGGCTGTGTACGTTGAATAACCGCTACCGGCTCAAGGCGGACAATACACTTATCACTCGAGCCTCTAACGGCAGGATAGGTCGAGCTATCCGAACAACAGCGGTTGGTTGCTCCCGCGCCTTGGCAAGCTCCCCATCGAGGCCTAGCATACGCTCAGTGTTTGGAGACTTCGATGACCTCAAGCTTCAACGTCCACGATGCGGCCGGCTATGAGCAACTCATGGGCCGCTGGAGCCAAAAACTCGCACCCCTGTTCATCGACTTCGCTGGGCTGGCCAACGGCGAAAAAATTCTCGACATTGGCTGTGGCACCGGCAGCCTGACCTTTGCGCTCGCCAGGACCGCCGATCTCGGCGAGATCGCCGCGATCGATTATTCGCCCGTCTTCGTCGAGGAGGCCATCCGGCGCAACACCGACCCGCGCATAAATATCCGGCAGGCGGATGCCTGCGCCTTGCCCTTCGAGGACGGCACGTTCGACCGCGCCTTGGCGCTTCTCGTGCTTCACTTCGTGCCCGAGGCCGGCAAGGCAGTCGCCGAGATGCGCCGCGTCGTGCAGCCGGGCGGTGTGGTCGCGGCGGCCGTGTGGGATCATCTCGGCGGCATGCCCGGCATGCGCATGATGGTCGACACGGTGGCGGCACTCAGCGAAGGCGGGCGGCAGCTGCGTGGACGCTATTGCTTCCAACCGATGATGCAGTCCGGGGAAATGAAACGGACTTTTGTCGAGCAGGGTCTCGTGGACGTTACGGAAACCCAGCTCATGATCCGCATGGACTACCAAAGCTTCGACGATTACTGGGCGCCGATTGCGGCGGGCGAAGGGCCGCTCGGCAAATATATGACCACGCTCGACGCAGCGGAGCGGGCGCGCACCGACGCCGCCGTGCGCGACGCCTACGAGGCCGGCCGGCCTGACGGCCCGAGGTCTTTTGCAAACGTCGCCTGGGCCTGCAGGGGCATCGTTCCCTGATCCGACAGCGGACGTGGGCGTCCGGCTTCCCACCGTTCTGACAGCTAGCTCAAATTCTTTCGCCGCTCCAGTTCCGCCTCTGTCGGCTGTTCGAATCCAAATGATCCTGTCATGACTTCACCGCCGCGAACGTATTTGTTGATTGTGACGCCGGTGCCGGACACCTTCGAACTGAGGAGTTTTAGCGCAGTGGAAGAAGTACCTTCGCCGAACAGCTTCTTTCCGTTTCCGAGCACGACAGGAAAGATCAAGACATTGATTTCATCGACGAGATCATTTCTGAAGAGGGTCTGCAGAAAGTCGGTCGAGCCCTGGGTCAGCAGATCCGGTCCTGTCTCGCTTTTCAGCTTGCTAACCGTTGCGACCACGTCGGGGCCCAGGATTTGGCTGTTCTGCCAGTCGAGCTTCAAGTTTGGATTTCGGGTGGCAACATACTTGGTAATGCGGTCGAACAACGGACCAATCGGATCGTCGGCGCCAGCATACGGCCAATATGCCGCGAAAATGTCGTAAGTCTTTCGGCCGAGCAGGAGGTCAAACGGTTTGTCAAACAACATCTCACCCACTGCCTCTCTCATCTTCTCGTCGAAATATGGGGGGATCCAGCCGCCATACTTGAAGCCGCCAACAGGGTCTTCGTGCGGTCCGCCCGGGGCCTGCATGACTCCATCAAGACTTGTAAATGCACCAACGGTAATCTTTCTCATTTCCGCGCTCCTCGATCACCAAAGCCATATTTCTACATCAAGGACGCCCAACGGGGATCGATTCCGACAGCGATCAAGAAAAATTTCGAAGCCCCATCGCACCAGTTGGACTTCGCAAGTTGGAATCTGCGCAGAGGCCAAGCTCGGTTAAGCTAATGTATGCTCCCGGCGCTCTAGTATATCGAGGCAAGAACGCTTCGTTGGCTGGACCGCCTTGCCCGCTCAGTGTCGGACTTGGTGACCATCACAGAAACGCTGAAGAGGAAGGGAATGGGTCTGCAATCTGGCCGATGACCCAACGCGCTGAATTCATTATGTTTTATAGGTAAAAAAGTAACTGGCGGAGAGAGCGGGATTCGAACCCGCGTTACGCTTTTGACGTAAACACACTTTCCAGGCGTGCGCCTTCAACCACTCGGCCATCTCTCCGTATTACAGCCGGCATCTGGCCGGTCGGGTTGTTTTACTGCAGCCGGAAAAACCGGCTTCAAGAGCACCGTCAACCATCGGTCACTCAGTTCTGGATAAGCACGCAAGGCTTGTCGGTGGTTAGCCGGCAGCGACCCGTGCGGCGCGCACTATAGTCAGAACAGGCACTTGATCAACACCTATTTCAACATAATCGTGCTTTGCTGGAATTTCCCGGATTTCCTGCTGAAATTGCTGGGAATTTTCTCGAATAATTCATCTCATCCCGTCAAAATGCCGGTAAAAGTGAATTCATTCGGCCTTGGTCCGGCGCTACAATGCCATTCCATCAGCGCAGAGACCGTGCTGATATTGCCTTATCTTTGGAGACCGATGTGATCCGATCCATTTTCAGGCTTCTTGCCTATATCGCCCTGAGCCTGGCGATCATTGCTGCCGTTCTGGATGCTGCACGTTCAGTTGGGGCGTCGCAATTGGTCATGACATCCTTGCAGGACACATGGCAATCCATTTCCGCGCCTTCGCTCGCCCTTGCCGAAACAAGCATCAAAACCCATATCTACCCTATTATATGGGACCCCTTGATGCTTTGGGTGCTCGAAACGCCGACTTTCATTATTTTCGCCCTGCTCGCATTTCTGCTTTATGCGATCGGCTACAGACGCGAGAACAGGGTGGGACGCTTCGCCGCCCGTTGAGCATTTTTGAGCCGCGCTGAACCCTTTTCACTGGAGGTATATCGATGTTCATCATCGACATGTTCAACAAGAAGACCAAAATGCCGGCCGTCAACGAAGCGCTTCCAGGTCGCGACACGCCAATTCCCACCGCTGAAACCCACTTCGTCAATGGCCGCCCGCTGAAGGGACCCTGGCCGGATAATCTTCACACCGCCATGTTCGGCATGGGTTGTTTCTGGGGAGTCGAGCGCCTGTTCTGGCAGGTTCCCGGTGTCTATGTAACCGCGTCCGGTTACGCCGGCGGCATCACGCCGAACCCGACCTATCAGGAAACCTGCACCGGCCTGACAGGCCATAATGAAGTGGTGCTGATGGTCTTTGACCCGGCGATCATTTCCTATGAGGAACTGCTGACCTTGTTCTGGGAAGAGCATGATCCGACGCAAGGCATGCGTCAGGGCAATGATATCGGCACCACCTACCGCTCTGGCATCTATACGTTCAGCCCCGAGCAGAAGGAAGCAGCGGAAGCCAGCCGTGATGCCTATCAGCAAGCCCTCAACGCCAGCGGCCGCGGCAAGATCACGACCGAGATTCTGGAAGTGCCGGAATTCTACTACGCAGAGGACTACCACCAGCAGTATCTGGCCAAAAATCCCGCTGGCTATTGCAGCCTGCGTGGTACCGGCGTTTCGTGCCCTATTCCACGGGCCAGAGCGATCTAACAGACTGACTTGACTGGATTTTTAGAGGATCTTTGACCAAGAGGCAAAATTCCGCGTGAATTTTGCCTCTTGGCATGCAAGATTGCTTCCGGGGCGGCTGGGATTGACCATCCGCAACGGTTTTAAGGTTCAACAGAAGTTAACCTTGCTCAACAAAATCCAGAGGGTTGGTATCAAATGAAGCGTATTGTTCTTGGTCTCCTGGCTGCTACAGCAATGTCCGTCTCGGCCTTTGCTGCGGATGACAAGCCGGCCGTCATTTACGATCTTGGCGGAAAATTCGACAAATCCTTCAACGAAGCCGCGTTCAACGGCGCCGAGAAATACAAGGCCGATTCTGGCGTCAAATATCGCGAATTCGAAATCCAGAACGAGGCGCAGCGCGAACAGGCCCTGCGTAAGTTTGCATCCGACGGCAATTCGCCGATCGTCATTGCAGGTTTCTCCGCCGCCGCTGCGATCGAAAAGGTCGCTACGGAATTTCCGGACACCAAATTCGTCATTATCGATGCGGAAGTCGACAAGCCGAACGTGCGTTCGGTGGTTTTCAACGACAATGAGGGCTCCTACCTCGTTGGCGTGATAGCCGCCAAATCGTCGAAAACCGGTACGGTCAGCTTCATCGGCGGCATGGATGTCCCGCTCATCCGCAATTTTGGTTGCGGCTATGTCGGCGGCGTCAAGGCAACCAACCCGAACGCCAAGGTCATCCAGAACATGACTGGTGATACACCCTCTGCTTGGAACGACCCGGCCAAGGGCGGTGAAATCGCCAAATCACAGATCGATCAGGGCTCGGACGTAATCTTCGCGGCTGCCGGCGGTACGGGTATTGGCGTCCTGCAGACGGCCGCAGACGCTGACAAGCTGGCGATTGGCGTCGATTCCAACCAGAATGGCCTGCATCCAGGCAAGGTTTTGACGTCCATGCTCAAGCGCGTCGACGTTGCTACCTACAATGCGTTCAAAGACGCTGCGGATGGCAAGTTCACCGCCGGCGTCAATGTTCTCGGCGTCAAGGAAGGCGGCGTTGACTATGCCGTTGACGAAAACAACGCCAAGTTGATGACCGACGATGTCAAGAAAGCTGTTGAGGCTGCCAAGGCGGATATCATTTCCGGCAAGGTCAAGGTTCACAGCTACTTCTCGGACAATGCCTGCCCATATTGATAAGCGCTGATTATTCGGGACACCGCCGGTCGCAAGGTCGGCGGTTTTGTCTTGAAGACTGCAGCGAAGGTTCAATTCTTAGGGAGAATGCCCGTGACAGCATTTGCCGTTCTTCTTAGCATCCTCGCTACCATTTTCATTGGAGCGATGAGCCCCGGTCCGAGTTTTGTTCTTGTCTCGCGCATTGCCATTGCATCTTCGCGGGCGCATGGCCTTGCTTCCGCTTTGGGCATGGGCTTGGGCGGCGCAATATTCGCCGGCCTGGCCGTCCTTGGCCTTACTGCCCTGTTGATGCAGTTCGAGTGGCTATATCTTTTGCTCAAGCTGCTTGGCGGAGCTTACCTGATCTATATCGCCATCCGCATCTGGCGTGGCGCCACCGAGCCGTTGGCCTTGTCAGATACGGGCGGACCTGCGGAAAGGATATCCGTTTCCCGCGCTTTCCTCCTCGGGCTGGTCACACAGCTCAGTAATCCGAAAACGTCGATCGTTTATGCCAGTATTTTTGCCGCTCTCATGCCGCCGTCGCCACCGCTATGGCTTCTCTTTGCCTTGCCGCCGATGCTCTTCTGTGTAGAAGCAGGCTGGTATGCAGTGGTTGCCGTTGCATTTTCCGGTTCTCGCGCACGGTCAGTCTACATTCGTCTGAAACTGTGGATCGATCGCGGTGCCGGTGCTGTCATGGGTGCGCTGGGCCTGAAGCTGATGGTTGAAGCGTTGAAGGCCAAACCTTAGTTTTCACACGTCAGCAATCAGCTATTAATAATGCGGCGGTTTGGTTACGGGAATATCGGGCGCCGTCTGCTCCTCCAGAACCAGAAAGCGATCTGTCAGCGCATCGAGCTTGCGGCGCATGCCCTCGATGACCTTCCATTGCTCGGCGATCTGGCCGGAAAGTTCCTCGATTGTTTTCTCATGCTCGGTCACCAGAATTTCGAGACGGGTCAATCGCTCAGGTTGGTCGGCTGTCATTGCTCGGCTCCGTTTTAAGACACACTCTCTATTCCGGGTTGAGCCCTGGTTCAAGGTTTTGTCCCAATCGCTTTTGGACTGTTGAATCTTGTGTTTCTTGACTGGAAAGAAAAAAATCCCGTGTTAGGGTCGAAACATCGAAAAGACGAAAAAAGCTGAACAACAGCGGATGGGGATATGGCCGAACCGGCGATCGAACTTGTTGGAATTGATAAGCGTTTTGGTGCCGTTCATGCCAATCGCGACATTCATTTGCTTGTCGAAAAGGGCACGATTCACGGCATTATCGGTGAGAACGGCGCGGGTAAGTCCACATTGATGTCGATCCTCTACGGGTTCTATCAGGCTGATAGCGGTGAAATTCGCATCAATGGTGCTACCGCCAAAATTGCCGACCCGAACGCCGCCATCGCACTCGGTATCGGCATGGTGCATCAGCATTTCATGCTGGTGGAGAACTTCACCGTGCTTGAAAACGTCATGCTCGGTGTCGAAGGGGCGCCGCTGCTCAAGAACGGGATCTCGAAGGCTCGCGCTGAACTGAAACGCCTCGAACGGGAATACCAGCTCGATGTCGATCCGGATGCACTGATCGAAGAGTTGCCGGTCGGGCTGCAGCAGCGCGTGGAAATTCTCAAAGCGCTCTATCGTGGCGCGGAAATCCTGGTGCTGGACGAGCCGACCGGCGTGCTGACGCCGCCGGAGGCCGATCACCTTTTCCGTATCCTCGAACAACTCAAGGACCAGGGCAAGACGATTGTCCTCATCACGCACAAGCTGCGCGAGATCATGGCGGTGACGGACAATGTTTCCGTGATGCGTCAGGGTGCGGTCGTCGCAACGCGCAAGACTGAGGAAACCACGGTAGAAGAGCTTGCTGAACTGATGGTCGGCCGTCGCGTACTCCTGAGGGTACAGAAGGGCGAGGCAAAGCCAGGTAACGTCAAACTTTCCGTCGAAAACCTGACCGTGCGCGACGGCCGCGGTGTTGTGATGGTGGACGATGCGTCATTCACTGTGCGTGCCGGCGAGATCGTCGGCATTGCCGGTGTTGCCGGCAATGGCCAGTCGCAACTCATCGAAACCATCGCTGGTATCCGCGCTGCCGTTTCAGGGCGCGTGCTACTCGATGGCCAGATCATCGATATAACCGGCGCTGCAGACCCCGGCGAATTGCGCGACCGGGGTTTGGCGCATGTGCCGGAAGACCGCCATCATATGGGGCTGGTTCTCGCGTTTGAGGAATATGAAAACTCGATCCTCGGCTATCATGACGACCCGCTTTATCTGAATGGGCCGTTTCTCGATCTTGAAGCCATCCAGGCCGATGCGCGCAAGAAGATCGAAAAGTACGATATACGGCCCGGCGATCCGCGGTTGAAGACTGCCAATTTCTCCGGCGGCAATCAGCAGAAGATTGTGCTTGCGCGGGAAATGGAGCGCGATCCTGGCGTTCTCATCATAGGCCAACCGACGCGCGGTGTTGACGTCGGCGCGATCGAGTTCATCCACAAACGCATCATCGAAATGCGCGACGCTGGCAAAGCGGTTCTGCTCGTTTCGGTGGAGCTCGACGAAATCCGCTCGCTCTCCGATCGTATCCTTGTGATGTTTGCCGGACGCATCGTCGGCGAGCGTGATTCCGACGCTGACGAGGGTGAACTTGGCCTGCTGATGGCCGGTGTCGAACAGAAGGAAGCCGCGGAATGACGACGCAGGCGCTTATCGTCGTCGATGTGCAAAACGCCATCGATGATCCGAAGTGGGGCAGGCGCGGCCAGCCGGAAGCCGAGGCCATGATTGCGAAACTGCTTGCAGCCTGGCGCGAACGCCGCCTGCCGGTCATTCACATTCGTCATGATTCCACCGATCCAACCTCGCCCTACAGACCGGGCACGGAAGGCAATGAATTCAAACCGGAAGTCGCGCCACAAATGGGCGAACCAGTGATCGACAAGCGAACGAACAACGCCTTTATCGGCACCGACCTGATGGATGTGCTGGACGAATTGCAGGTGCATAGCCTTGTCGTCACCGGTGTGCTTCTTGAAAACTCTGTCGACGCAACAGTTCGCATGGCTGCCAATCTCGGGTTCGAGGTGACGGTGCCTGAAGATGCCGTTGCAAGCATCGACCGCAAGGATCATCGCGGCAAGCGGTGGACTGCTGAAGACGTGCACGCTTTGGCGTTGTCGGTGCTTGACGGCGAATATGCCCGTATCACCACGTCGGACGCGATCATCGAGACCCTGCCATGAGCCAGCCTTTTGCCAAACTTCCCGCTTGGGCTGACTATGGCCTCCTGCCGCTGATCAATCTGATCGTTGCTTTTTTCGTTGCGGGACTGGTCGTACTCCTTGTCGGCGAAAGCCCGATCGACGCGGCTGTGCTGATGATCAAGGGTGCGTTTGGTTCCGGCGATGGTGTCGGCTACACGCTTTATTATGCGACGAATTTCATCTTCACCGGGCTTTGCGTGGCCGTCGCGTTCCATTGCGGCCTGTTCAACATTGGCGGCGAAGGCCAAGCCTATATTGGCGGTCTCGGTGTTTCCCTCGTCGGCCTCTGGCTCGGCAATTTTCTCCCTTGGTGGCTGACTTTTCCACTAGCGATCGTCGCCTCGGCACTGGTTGGCGCCCTGTGGGCACTGATCCCGGCATGGCTGCAGGCAAAGCGCGGCTCGCATGTGGTGATCACCACCATCATGTTCAATTTCATTGCAGCGAGCCTCATGGTCTATCTGCTCGTCGGCGCTCTGAAACCTGCAGGCAGCCAGGCACCGGAGACGCGCGTCTTCGCTGAGGGCGGACAATTGCCGGGCCTTGGCTGGCTGCTAGACCTCGTTGGGCTTTCGATGCGCTCGGCTCCCTTGAATATCAGCTTCCTCCTGGCACTCCTGGCGGCTTTTCTTGTCTGGGTCCTGATCTGGCGCACCAAGCTCGGCTATGAAATCCGTACCATGGGCTTCAGCCCGAAAGCGGCCCGCTATGCTGGTATCAGCGAACTGCGGATCATCATCATCACCATGATGATTTCCGGCGCGCTGGCAGGAATGATGGCGCTGAACCCGATCATGGGCGCACAGCATCGCATGCAGCTGGATTTCGTCGCAGGCGCCGGTTTTGTCGGTATTGCTGTCGCCTTGATGGGCAGGTCGCATCCGGCAGGCATCGTCCTTGCGGCGATCCTCTTTGGCATGCTTTATCAAGGAGGCGCGGAAATCGCCTTCGACATGCCCAACATATCGCGTGATATGATCGTCATCATCCAAGGCCTGGTCATCCTTTTTGCCGGGGCGCTCGAGCATATGTTCCGGCCGACATTGCAACGGATTTTCTATCGTTTGGGGCGAGCAAAGAGCCGGTCCGCGCCAGCCATCGTCACCGGAGGGGGCCAATAATGGAATCCTTCACGACAGTCCTTCAGCTGTTCGATTCGACGATCCGGCTCTCGGCGCCTTTGCTGCTAGCCTGTCTTGCCGGGCTGTATTCCGAACGCGCCGGTATTTTCGACATTGGCCTTGAGGGCAAGATGCTTGCAGGGGCTTTTGCCGCCGGTGCAGTCGCGACATGGTTCGGTTCAGCATATCTTGCGTTGCTCGCGGCCATTTTCGTATCGGTCGCTCTCGGGCTCGTACATGGTTTCGCGTCCATCACCCACCGCGGCAATCAGATTGTTTCTGGCGTTGCGATCAATTTCATCGCTGCGGGAACGACCGTCATCCTCGGTCAGGCTTGGTTCAGCCAGGGCGGGCGTACGCCTTCCTTGCCGAATGCTGCGCGTTTCAATCCGATCAATCTGCCCGGTGCGGAAGCCATGCGCGGTGTGCCCGTCCTCGGCCCGCTCTACTACGAATTGATCTCGGGTCACTCGGTCTTGGTCTATCTTGCCTTCCTGCTTGTGCCGTTCACGTGGTGGGTGCTCTACCGCACGCGCTTTGGCCTGCGCCTGCGCGCAGTTGGAGAAAATCCGGCTGCGGTGGATACGGCCGGCATCTCGGTGCCATGGCTACGCTACCGCGCGGTGATCTGCTGCGGCGTGCTTTGCGGTATCGCGGGCGCCTATCTGGCGACAGCTCAGGGCGCGGGTTTCGTCAAGGACATGACGGCAGGCAAGGGCTATATCGCGCTGGCGGCGCTGATCTTCGCCAAATGGCGACCGGTACAGGCCATGTTTGCATGCCTGCTGTTTGGTTTTCTCGATGCGGTAGCGATCCGCATGCAGGGGCATCCGCTGCCTCTGATCGGCGAGGTGCCGGTGCAATTCATGCAGGCCTTGCCCTATATACTGACCGTGGTGCTTCTAGCCGGCTTTATCGGCAAGGCGATCCCTCCAAAGGCCGGCGGCGTTGCTTATGTGAAAGAGAGATAGAATGAAGGACCTGTTCGACGCGGCCTTCGCCGCCATGCAGAAAACGCACTCGCCCTATTCGCAATTTCCGGTAGGAGCGGCCATTCGTACCAGCGACGGGCGCATCTATTCCGGCTGCAATATCGAGGTCATCTCCTATCCCGAAGGCTGGTGCGCCGAAACGACCGCGCTGGCGCATTTCGTCATGGGCGGCGGCGGTACGATCACGGATATCGCCGTCGTTGCCGAAAAGAAGGCGAAATGCACGCCTTGCGGCGGCTGCCGTCAGCGTTTGGCTGAATTTGCCGGACCAGACGCCCGCCTGCATCTTTGCGATAGCAATGGCATTGTCGAAACGCTCACCATGAAGGAGTTGTTGCCTTACGGTTTCGAGGCTGACGTTTTGGGCAAAGGTGCTGTATGATCGCACCTGCGACCGGCGCACTTATTCAAAAGCTTAACGGTTTGGCGCCGCGTGTTGCGCTTGTCCTCGGTTCTGGCCTCGGCTCGCTGGTCGATGCTGTGGAAAACGCCATCCGCATCCCCTATGCCGATCTACCCGGTTTTCCGCATAGTGGCGTTTCCGGCCATGCAGGGGAGGTTGTTGCGGGTTACCTCTCGGGCAAGCCGGTCCTGATGCTGGCAGGCCGTGCTCACTATTATGAAAAGGGCGACGCTTCCGTCATGCGCCCCGTTATCGCTGCGCTTGCCGATCTCGGCGTCGAGATGCTGATCCTCACCAATGCGGCAGGCTCAGTCCGTCGCGATCTTGCGCCGG
Organism: Phyllobacterium sp. LjRoot231; assembly: GCF_964253365.1. Taxonomy (NCBI): domain Bacteria; kingdom Pseudomonadati; phylum Pseudomonadota; class Alphaproteobacteria; order Hyphomicrobiales; family Phyllobacteriaceae; genus Phyllobacterium; species Phyllobacterium sp. LjRoot231. Next base: position 373,325 of record NZ_CAXUQT020000001.1, on the reverse strand, counting down.
GTAGTGTGATGCTGATCGATGATCACATCAATTATTCCGGCCTCAATCCCCTTATTGGTGAACCGTCCGACCGGCGCTTCGTCGGCATGACGACGGCCTACGACAAAAAGCTGAAAGATGCGTTTGTTGCTGCTGCTGGCGAGGTCAACGAAAGGCTGGCGACCGGCGTTTACATGTGGTTCTCCGGCCCGTCCTTCGAAACGCCGGCGGAAATTCGCATGGCGCGCACGCTCGGCGCCGATGCGGTTGGCATGTCCACGGTTCCTGAAGTCATTCTTGCGCGGTTCTTTGGATTGCGTGTTGCTGCCTGCTCGGTCATCACCAATTACGGTGCAGGCATGACGGGTGCGGAACTTTCCCATGAGGAAACCAAGGACGTTGCGCCGAAGGGCGGTGCACGCTTACAGAAGATCATTCAGGCGCTGATCCGGGAGATAGACTAAGCAATGTTGTTGCCGCAGGAAATTATCCGGCGAAAGCGCGATGGCCAAACCCTCGACGCTGCCGACATCACGGCATTCATCAATGCGATGAGTTCAGGGTCGATCACCGAGGGACAGGTTGCCGCCTTTGCCATGGCCATATTTTTCAATGGCATGAAGCGCGATGAGGCGGTGGCACTCACCATTGCCATGCGCGATTCAGGCGATATTCTCGATTGGTCCGATCTTCCCGGGCCCGCCGTGGACAAGCATTCGACTGGCGGCGTTGGTGACAATGTTTCATTGATACTCGCGCCCGTCGTAGCAGCCTGCGGTGCTTACGTGCCGATGATTTCGGGCCGGGGGCTCGGCCATACGGGCGGGACTCTCGACAAGATGGATTCGATCCCCGGCTATCGCAGCCAGCCCGACAACGCTTTATTTCGCAAGGTCGTCCACGAGGTGGGTTGTGCTATTATTGGCCAGACGGCCAACCTTGCTCCTGCCGACAAACGTTTCTATTCGATCCGCGATGTGACAGCGACAGTGGAATCCATCCCGCTCATCACCGCTTCGATCCTGTCCAAGAAGCTTTCCGCCGGGCTCAATGCGCTGGTGCTGGATGTGAAATCGGGCAATGGCGCCTTTATGACCAGAAACCGCGATGCGGTGTCATTGGCAGAAAGTATCGTGGCTGTGGCGGCGGGTGCAGGTCTGACAACGACCGCAGTTCTTACCGATATGAACGAACCTCTGGCTCTTGCCGCTGGCAATGCGGTCGAGGTCAGGAATGCGGTCGATTTCCTGACTGGAGATAGGCGCGATAGCCGTTTGGAAGCTGTCACACTGGCGCTAGCCGCAGAGATGCTGGTTTCAGCAAAACTCGCCACTAACCACAAAGCCGCGACCGAAAAAGCACGCGAGGCCTTGAGCAGTGGCAAGGCGGCGGAAATTTTTGGCCGTATGGTGGCGGGGCTGGGCGGACCAACGGATTTCATCTCCCGCGCGCGTTATCATCTGCCAGTTGCGCCCGTAACACATGAAGTAAAAGCCGCGCAGGCAGGTTATGTGGCGTCCGTCGATACGCGCGCTATAGGTGTCGGTGTCGTAACGTTGGGCGGTGGACGCATTCGCCCGCAGGACCCCATCGATCATGCGGTCGGCATTACGGCGCTGCAGCCAATCGGGGCTAAAATGGAAGAGGGCGAACCCATTGCTCTCGTCCATGCCCGCAGTGACGCGGACGCTGCTGCAGCAGTAAAAGTGATCCAGGCAGCCTATGATTTCTCCGAGCGCAAGCCACGCACGGTCAACCCTGTGCTTCGCCGGATAGGGGCCTGACTACTTCGTTCCGTACATGCGGTCGCCGGCGTCGCCAAGACCGGGAACGATATAGCCCTTTTCATTCAAATGACTGTCGATTGCCGCGGTGAAAACCGGCACATCAGGATGTGCAGTGGTAAAGCGCTCTATGCCCTCCGGTGCAGCGAGGAGGCAGAGAAAACGGATGTTGCTGGCGCCGCGATCTTTAAGCTTTTGGATAGCGGCGATGGCGGAATTAGCGGTCGCCAGCATCGGGTCGACAACGATAATAAGCCGGTTGACGATATCTTCGGGTGCCTTGAAGTAATATTCGACCGGCAGCAGCGTTTCATGATCGCGATAGAGCCCGATATGCGCGACGCGAGCCGCCGGGACGAGGTCGAGCATGCCTTCGAGCAGCCCATTGCCGGCGCGCAGGATCGAGGCGAAGACGAGCTTCTTGCCCTCGATCACCGGCGCATCCATTTCCGTCAAAGGTGTCTGGATTTTGATTGTCGTCAGTTGCAGATCGCGGGTCACCTCATAACACAGCAACAGCGAGATTTCCTTGAGCAGCCGCCGGAAGCCTGCAGTCGAGGTATCCTTGTCGCGCATGATGGTAAGCTTGTGCTGGACAAGCGGGTGAGAAATGATCGTCACGCCCATTGAAAAACCCCTTTTACTCGAAATTACGGAGACTTTAGCTGCTCGAGACCGATCCCGCAAAGAGCTCATCCGTAACGCGCACAGTTTTGTCCGGATAAAGACGTGCAAGCAGTGCGATTCTTGTGTCTTCGTCGACAAAAGCGGCCTTGAGCGCGGTTGCGGTCACTTCCGTTGACATCTCGTCGTCGTAACCGAAATATGTAGCTGCGATCTCATATTCACGCGCAAGATCTGTATGGAAATAGGGTGGATCGTCGGAATTGAGCGTCACCGGCACACCAGCCTTGGCAAGCGCGGCAAAAGGATGCGACGGAAAATCCCCGTAGACGCCCAGCGAAATATTCGATCCGGGGCAGCATTCGAGCAGGATTTGTTCATCCGCCAGCCTTTTGACGAGATCGGCATTTTCGATAGCGCGAACGCCGTGGCCGATGCGCGCGGGTTTTAGCGCGTCCAGCGCATTCGCCACGCTTTCCCATCCTGCCAGTTCGCCCGCGTGCACGGTAATGCCCAGCCCCGCATCGCGTGCCAGATCGAATGCACCTGTGAAATCGCTGGGGTGATACATGCGCTCATCGCCCGCCATGCCGAAGCCGGTGATTAAAGGATGCGGATTAGCCGCGATATATTGTGCGGCTGCGAGGACAGCTTCCGGGCCCTTGTGGCGCAGGCCCGTTGCGATCATGCGGCATTCTATTCCCGTCGCGGCTTTGGCACGGCGCATTCCTTCCGCCAGGCCCTCGATATAGGCGTGCGGGTCGAGTCCGGCGCTGACGGCGTGATCCGTCGAGATGAAGAACTCCGAATAGATGGCGTCCTGCCGGCTCAACGACAGAAGATGGTCTTCAGCGAGGTCCGCATAATCCTCCTCAGTCCGAAAAAGCAGCGACGCCTGATCGAAGGCACGCAGGAACGACGTGAAATCGTGCCAGACGAACTTGCCATTCTGGATAAATCCGGAAACGTCGGCGCCGTATTTGGCCGCCTTCAGTTCGACGAGACTGGTGGAGGCGGCGCCTTCAATATGGCAGTGCAGTTCGGCTTTCAGAACCATCTCAAATCACCCCAACAAAACAATCAACGCGGCGCTTCACCGCGCAAGAGACAATAGCCTTATGCGTTTCAATCTTCTATGGTTCTGGCGATTTGAAAAACGGGTAGCACAATGAGCCAGCAACGAACCGGCGCCCACGGCGGCATGGAAACCTCCTTCGGTTTTCAGGATGTCAGCGATGGGGAAAAGCAGACACGCGTCAATGACGTCTTCCACCGCGTCGCCAAGCGCTATGATGTGATGAACGATTTGATGTCCGGCGGCCTGCATCGTGTCTGGAAAGATTCGATGATCGCTTGGCTGGCGCCTTCAAAAACGGCCAACTGGAAAGTTCTCGATGTAGCCGGCGGAACCGGCGATGTTGCCTTTCGCATTGTCGAGGCTTCCAACCGCAATGCCCATGCGACAGTGCTCGATATCAACGGCTCCATGCTTGGCGTTGGGCGCGATCGCGCTGAAAAGAAGGGGCTTGCCGACAATACCGAATTTGTCGAGGCGAATGCCGAAGAGCTTCCTTTCGAGAATGCCAGTTTCGACGCTTATACGATCGCCTTTGGTATCCGCAATGTGCCTCATATCGATCGCGCTCTGTCGGAAGCTTTCCGTGTGCTGAAGCCGGGCGGACGCTTCCTTTGCCTCGAGTTCTCGGAGGTCGAGTTGCCGGTTCTCGACAAGATTTATGATGCGTGGTCGTTCAATGCCATTCCAAAGATCGGCAAGGCCGTGACCGGCGATGCCGATAGCTATCAGTATCTGGTCGAGTCTATCCGCAAGTTTCCGCGTCAGCCGGATTTTGCCGAGATGATCCGCAAGGCCGGCTTCGAGCGGGTCAGCTGGCGCAATTTTACCGGCGGTATTGCCGCGCTGCATTCCGGCTGGAAGCTGTGATCGCTGCATGAGTAGTCCTGCAGCAATATTTCGCCTGATGTGGGCCGGATGGATCATGACGCGCGAGGGCGTTATCTCCGCGCTTCCCGCCGAAGGCCTGAGTGGACTTCCTGCGTTTGGTCACCGGGTGGCTGGCCTTTTGGCACGCCGGCGCGCCATGACCGCTCAACGCTCCGAGCGGATGTCGCGCGCCATCAACAAGCTTGGCCCATCCTATGTCAAGCTCGGGCAGTTCCTGGCGACACGGCCTGACGTGGTCGGAAACGACGTGGCCGACGATTTGGCGCTCCTGCAGGATCAGCTCGATTTCTTCCCGATGGAAGCCTCGGTCAAGGCTATCGAAGGCTCGCTGGGAAGGCCCGTTTCGGATCTTTTTGTAAGTCTTGACGAACCAATTGCTGCAGCGTCGATTGCGCAGGTGCATCCGGCTTTCGTCGCAAGCAACGGTGAGATCAAGAAGGTTGCGGTCAAGGTCGTGCGACCTGGCGTGCGCCAGCGTTTCAACAATGATCTTGAGAGCTTTTTTCTGGTCGCGCGATGGCAGGAGCGCTATGTACCCGCCACCCGTCGCCTGCGCCCCATCGAGGTCACGCGCACTCTTGCGCAGACGACCCGTATCGAGATGGACCTGCGGCTTGAGGCGGCGGCTCTGTCTGAAATCGGCGAGAACACCAAGGATGATCCGGGCTTTCGTGTTCCGACAGTCGATTGGGAACGGACGGGACGTGATGTCTTGACGCTCGAGTGGATCGACGGCGTCAAAATGTCGGACATCGAAGGCCTGCGCGCCGCGGGGCACAACCTCATCAAGCTTGCGGAAACGCTGATCCAGTCTTTCCTGCGCCATACATTGCGTGATGGCTTCTTCCATGCCGACATGCATCCGGGCAACCTCTTCGTCGATGATGAAGGTCATATTGTTGCGGTGGATTTCGGCATTACCGGCCGGCTCGGCAAGAAGGAGCGCCGGTTCCTCGCCGAAATCCTCTATGGCTTCATCACGCGTGACTATGTCCGTGTCGCCGAAGTGCATTTCGAGGCGGGTTACGTGCCGCATCGCCATGACGTGGCGAGCTTTGCCCAGGCAATCCGCGCCATCGGCGAGCCGATCCATGGCCAGCCTGCCGAAACCATTTCCATGGCAAAGCTACTCACGCTGCTTTTCGAGGTCACAGAACTCTTCGATATGGAAACGCGGCCCGAGCTTGTCATGCTGCAGAAGACCATGGTTGTCGTCGAGGGCGTCTCGCGCACGCTTGATCCGCATTTCAACATGTGGAAAGCCTCGGAGCCGGTCGTTGGCGGATGGATTCGCCGCAATCTTGGACCTCAGGGCATTCTCATCGACGCGCGTGAAGGTGCTCAGGCGGTCTTGCATCTGGCCCGCCAGGTGCCCGAATTGGTCGGGCGCGCCGACCGTCTGTCGAAGGAACTCGACCTGATGGCGGAAAATGGCCTGCGGTTTGACGAACAGACGGCCAAAGCCATCGGCAAGGCCGAAGCACGCCACACGCGCTCAGGGCGCATAGCGCTCTGGGTGATTGCACTGTGTCTCGTTGTCATCACATATAAGCTTTTAGCGTAGGAAAATGTGCGCTAGAGTGATTGCAATGATTGCATATTTAGCGATCAGATTCATACAGGTGCAATCATATGGCGAGTATCACAATCCGTAATCTCGATGATGCGACCAAGGAGAAACTACGCCTGCGCGCAGCGGCACACGGCCGGTCGATGGAAGAAGAGGTGCGACTTATCCTTGGCGAACTGGAGAACGTTATTCCGGCAGCAACCACTGCAGCGCCAACAAGTATATATTCTTCCGGCACTCTGTCCGGACGCCACATTCTCCTGATCATCGGCGGCGGAATCGCTGCTTATAAATGCCTCGACCTTATCCGGCGTTTGCGCGAACGCGGCGCGCAGGTGCGCCCGGTGCTGACCAGGGCGGCGGAGGAATTCGTAACGCCATTGGCCGTGGGAGCGCTCGCAGCGGACAAGGTTTTCACTGAACTCTTCTCGCGCGAAGATGAACATGATGTAGGCCATATCCGCCTGTCACGTGAAGCTGATTTGATCGTCGTCGCTCCTGCGACGGCCGATCTGATGGCAAAGATGGCGAATGGCCTTGCCAATGATTTGGCCTCGGCGGTTCTCCTGGCGACAGACAAGCGCGTGCTGGTAGCGCCAGCGATGAACCCGAGAATGTGGGATCATCCAGCGACGAAACGCAACCGCACGACGCTGGAAAAGGACGGCATTCGTTTTGTCGGCCCGAACAAGGGCGAGATGGCGGAAAGTGGCGAAAGCGGCGCAGGCCGTATGGCGGAACCGCTTGAAATCGTCGCCGCGATTGAAAAGCAGCTGGACCGCAGTCCGAAACCGCTAGCGGGCAAAACCATCATCATGACCTCGGGTCCAACGCATGAGCCCATTGATCCGGTGCGCTATATCGCCAATCGCTCGTCCGGTAAGCAAGGTCACGCTATTGCCGCCGCGCTTGCAAGGCTCGGCGCAACGGTACGTTTGGTCTCTGGTCCTGTTGCCATCCCGGATCCGGAGGATGTTGCGGTGATCCACGTGGAGTCAGCGCGCGAGATGCGCGACGCGGTGGAGCAGCTTTTGCCTGCCGATGCCGCCATCATGGTCGCGGCGGTCGCGGATTGGCGCACCGCAAACGAAGCGGGTGAGAAGATCAAGAAACAGCCTGGCGAAAAGGCTCCAGCGCTGCAAATGGTCGAGAATCCCGACATCCTCGCCGGGGTGGGGCATAGCAGATCGCGTCCACGTTTGGTCATCGGTTTCGCTGCTGAAACCCAGGATCTGCTTGCCAATGCGCGCAAGAAGCTCGACAAGAAGGGCGCAGACTGGATCGTCGCCAATGATGTCAGCCACGCGACCGGTGTCATGGGCGGCGACCGCAATGCCGTGCGCATCGTCACCCGTTCGGGCGTCGAGGAATGGCCCGACATGAGCAAGGAAGAGGTGGCAGAACGTCTGGCGGCGAAGATCGCAGCTGCATTGCGGACGGTGGACGTATGAGCTTCGACATTCGTCCCGCCAAGCCGTCCGACGCGTTGAACCTCGCCGCATTGTCCATACAGGTGTGGCTGCACACTTACGCCAAGGCCGGTGTACGAGACGTTTTATCGCGTTATGCAATGGCAGAATTCACAGAGGCGCGACTGTTCAACGAGATAGCTGACGAGACAAAGCGCATTGTTGTATGTGAAATAGATGGTTGTCTGGCCGGGTACGTAAAAATCGCCTTCAATGCCCGTTGCCCCATAAGGAACGTCAGTCAGCCAGAGGTAGAAACGCTTTACGTACAGGAACACTTCCACCGTCGCGGAATTGGCAGCGCCTTGCTCGAGGCCGCGATAGAGGCCTGTCGGTCATATGGCCATTCCGGTATGTGGTTATTGGTTAACCATGAAAATGTGCGTGCTCGCAAATTCTACGAAGACAAGTCTTTTGAAAAAATTGGCTCTTCCGATTTTCAATTGGAAAACGAGCGACACCCCAACGACCTGCTGGTCAAAGCATTCTGAGGATTTGAATGGAATTGTCTGCAATGAGTCCTGGGTCAATCCCCATCCTCGAAACCGCCCGCCTCATCCTGCGTCCTCATCGGCGCGAGGACTTTGAGGCACTTCATGCAATGTGGACCCATCCCACGGTCTACAAGCATATTTCAGGTCAGCCCTCCACCCGGGAGCAATCCTGGGCGCGGCTTTTGCGCTATGCCGGTATGTGGCATCTGATCGGCTACGGTTTCTGGGCGATGGAAGAGAAGGCAAGCGGGCGTTTCGTCGGCGAGTTGGGCTTTGGCAATTTCGAGCGTGAAATAGAACCGCGCTTTGGAGAGACACCGGAGATGGGCTGGGTCCTCGCGCCGGAAATCCACGGCAAGGGATATGGCAGCGAGGCTTTATCCAGGGCTGTCGAATGGGGAGATCGCTTCTTCACGGTTGACACTGCCCGCTGCATCATATCGCCGAATAATGCCGCATCGCTGCGCCTCGCAGAAAAGACTGGGTTCGAAAAGCTCATGCAGACCAATTATACCGGTGAACCAGTCTGGCTTCTCGAAAGGCGATTTCAACGTTGAATGATGGCGGCGAGATGACTACGCCAAAGTGCTAGAGAACCAGGAAACCTTGGCCCAGCGGGTCATCATCCTCAACGATGAATTCTGCCTTGCCGCTGTAATAGGCGTGGCCGGAAACACGGGCGGTGATAGCATCGAAATCACCCGCCTTGGTCTGTGAAGCGACGAAGCCGGCAAAACGCGAGCCGACAATGCTTTCGAAAATCCGTGCATTGCCTTCGCGTATCTGCCCCTTGGCGTGCATGGCTGCAAGACGCGCAGTCACGCCCGAACCTGTGGGCGAGCGGTCGAGCTGCGCATCGGCGAAAATGCAGACGTTCTTCGTCGGGCCTTCATTCCAGTCGTCCGCGCCATCCGTCAAGATCGATCCGTAAAGAAACGCCAGATCCTTGTGGTCGGGATGGTCGAGCGGCACTGCCTCTTTCACGGCCTCGGTGAGGGCAGTCGCAGCGTCGATGAATTTTCTTGCCGGATCGCGGCCGAACTCGAGGCCAAACTGGTGGCAATCTGCCAAGGCATAGAACGCCCCGCCATAGGCCACATCGAAATTGATCTTGCCGAAACCCGGCAGCTCGATTGTCTGGTCGCCTGCAAACAGGAAGGCAGGCACGCTTTCGAACGAAACGCCACCGGATTTACCGTCGCGTACTTCGACCGACGCGACGACCATGCCACACGGGCATTCGATGTGGACCGTCGTTACAGGCTCGGCTTTGGGCACAATACCATAGTCCACTGCGTAGCGGCCGAGAGCCATGATGGCGTGGCCGCACATGGTGGAATAACCCTCATTATGCATGAACAGCACTGCAAGATCGGCGCCGGGCAGGTTCGGCTCTACCAGAACCGCGCCATACATATCGAAATGCCCGCGCGGCTCGAATATCAGGATCTTGCGCAGATGATCCAGCCTGTCGCGGACATGGGCGCGTTTTTCGAGGATCGTGCTCTTGGGCAATTCCGGATAGCCGCCCGTGACAATGCGCAAGGGTTCGCCGCCCGTGTGCATATCGATAACTGTCAAGGGCTCGCCCATCAGGCGACGCCCAGCAACGCGGGCAATTTGCGCATGTCGTCGAAGAGAATGCCGCCAGCAGCGGCCAGGCCTTCGCGGTCTGCATGCTCATCACCGCAATAGGAAAAGACGCGCATACCGGCTGCCGTGCCGGCTTTGGTTCCCGCAACGCTGTCCTCGATGACGACAGACTGAGACGGCTCATAACCCATTTCCCTGGCCGCATGCAGGAACAGGTCGGGGAAAGGTTTGCCGCGCGCCACCATCGAGGCGCTGTAGAGTACATCCTGGAAATGCTCGATCAGACCGGTTTTGCCGAGCGTGATGTGCATTTTCTCGACATTGGCCGATGAAGCAACACAGTAGGGAAGCTCAGCCTTTTTAACTGCAGCGATGACCTCTTCGATATGCGGAATGGCTTCCACCCCATCTTCGAAGATAATTGGAATTGCCCGATACCAGCGGTCAACGAAATCGTCGCCAAGGGAATAGCCTTCGGCCTCGATCTTTTCCTTCACCGCACGCATCGGCATGCCGCAGAAATCTTTGCGGACAGCTTCGAAAGTGGTTGTATAGCCGGAAGCGCCAAGCATCTTGACGAGATGGTGATTGCCCAGTGTTTCCGTATCGACCAGGACGCCGTCACAGTCGAAAATCACCAGCTCCGGTTTTGTCATTATTTCAGATGTCCTTGTCTGTGCCCTGCGAGAAGAGCTGCTGCAATTCACTGAAGGGCATCGCCTGATGGCTGAATTCGAAAGTGCCTTTGTCCAGTATCTCGCGCGCTGCATCACGGACCGCCGCAAAGGCGATGGTCGTCAAGCGCGGACCAATCGATACACGCTTGACGCCCGCCTCGGCAAGCTGCGCAACCGTGAAGGAGGGCAGGGCTATCACATTGACCGGCTTGGAAACCGAGGAGCAGACTTGCCGGATGAGATTGATATCGCTGATGCCCGGCGCATAAAGTACGTCGGCACCAGCTGCTTCGAAGGCCTGCAGCCGTTTGATCGTGTCATTGATGTCAGGTCTGCCATGCAGGAAGTTTTCGGCGCGGGCGGTGAAGACAAAGTCTCCCTTCAGAGCCTTGGCTGCTTCGCTTGCAGCCGCAACCCGCTCGACAGCAAGCGAGAAATCATAGATAGGATTATCGTCATCGCCGGAATAGTCTTCGATCGAACAGCCCGCCAAACCCGCCGCCTCGGCCGCGAAAATCGTTTCGCCCGCGCTGTCGGGACTGTCACCCTTGCCCTTTTCGAGATCGGCATTCATGGGAAGGCTTGTCGCCGCCACGAGGTCGCGGCAGTGCTGCATCATCACATCAAAGGGTACGGCCCCATCCGGCAGGCCGCGCGAAAATGCAAAGCCGGCACTGCTTGTCGCTAGCGCTTTGAACCCCAGCGAAGCGAGAAATTTGGTTGTCCCGGGGTCCCATGGATTGGGCATGAGAAAAATCTCGTGGCCTTCATGCAGCTGACGGAAAACCCTGCCCTTGTCCATGACGACCTCCCAATGCGGACGTCCTTTGTGCTAGGACGTACCTGTTGAACCAAACCCACCGGCACCCCGGGCCGTCTCGCTGGCATGCTGCCGTTCTTCGACATCAAGCTGCACGACCGGGGCCAAGACGACCTGTGCAATACGCATGCCGCGTGTCACATAGAAATCGTCATCGCCGAGATTGATCAACAATACTTTTACCTCACCACGATAGTCCGAATCAATCGTTCCCGGCGTGTTGAGGCAAGTAATTCCATTCTTCAGCGCGAGGCCCGAACGCGGCCGGATCTGCGCTTCGAAGCCTAGCGGAATTTCGAAGATCAAACCGCTTGGCACCAGCGCCCTGCGACCGGGCAAAAGCAGCAATGGCCGGTCTTCCGGTACGGCCGCTCGCAGGTCCATGCCAGCGGAACCTGACGTTTCGTAAGAGGGCAATTCAAGATCCTGCCCATGCGGCAACCGGACGATACCGAGAGCGGGATTCTTGTGGTGAGCGGAATCGGATGTTTTGGACATGAAAAGACCTTTTTCACCAGACGGCGGTCATGGTCAACTCACAAGATATGATGCGTGCATTCTTTGCACACAAACTGCACCGACTCCCAGTTGCAACCGCCCTGAAATCAAATGATCAACTAAAGACCAATTGCGCGTTCGCCGGCTTGACCGCCATATTCCCGTTTCGGCCGGCTGCGCAGAATATTGCTTGATTGAATGTACCGTTTGCGGTACATGAAGCGGGGTGAATTGAAGAGAATAGCGGCGGTCTTCTATGAATCGGAAAGCGGTGTTGAACCGGTCAGGGACTGGTTGAAATCCCTTGGTATGGCGGATCGGCGTGTTGTAGGTTTTAATATTGCCGTGCTTGAATTTGGTTGGCCAATTGGAATGCCTTTGTGCCGATCACTTGGCGGTGGCCTATGGGAAATACGCAGCAATCTTGCCCACGGACGGATTGCGAGGGTTATCTTGTGCACGGCCCAGAGTCGCATGGTCTTGCTTCATGCTTTTGTGAAGAAGACCCGGAAGACACCGGCACCGGATTTGGAAATTGCACGCAAACGGCAAAGAGATGTCGGACCATGACTGGTAAACACATCGGCTCAACTTTCGAGGAATTCTTGAAGGAGGAAGGTATTCACGAGAAGGCAACGGCCCATGCAATCAAACGCGTGCTGGCATGGCAGATCGAGCAGGCGATGTTGGAAGAGGGCATCACCAAGAGCGAAATGGCCAAGCGGATGAAAACCAGCCGTACCCAACTCGACCGTTTGCTCGACCCGGAAAATGATAAGGTGCAACTCGATACGGTGCAGCGTGCTGCTGTCGCGGTCGGGCGCACGCTGCATCTCGAACTCATATGAACCCCCACAGCGCCTGCCATACAGAATCAACCATCGACTGCAAAGGCTGCGGCTGCTAGAAGGCGCGCAACCTTTTCCTTCACCGAGTTTGAGCCTTCCATGTCTTCTGCCGACCACCCCGTTTCCAAGCGCCGTACTTTTGCGATCATCGCGCACCCTGATGCTGGTAAAACCACGCTGACCGAAAAGCTGCTGCTGTTCGGCGGAGCGATCCAGCTCGCGGGTGAGGTCAAGGCAAAGAAAGACCGTATCCAGACGCGCTCCGACTGGATGAATATCGAGCGCGATCGCGGTATCTCGGTGGTCACCTCGGTGATGACCTTCGAGTACAGGGATTGCATCTTCAATCTGCTCGACACGCCCGGCCACGAGGATTTCGCCGATGACACCTACCGCACGCTAACCGCAGTCGACAGCGCGGTTATGGTCATCGATGCCGCCAAGGGTATCGAGGCGAGGACGCTGAAGCTCTTCGAAGTCTGCCGTATGCGCGATATTCCGATCGTCACCTTCATCAACAAGATGGACCGCGAAAGCCGCGATCCCTACGAAATTCTTGACGAGATCGAACAGAAACTCGCGCTGGATACCGCCCCGATCACCTGGCCGATCGGGCGCGCCAAGAGCTTTGCCGGAACCTATAATCTGCAGAACAACACGGTGCGCCGCCGCGACGAGGATGAGGTGCCGACGTCGGTCAACGGTCCAGAATCTTCGGCTGCGTCCGGCCTTCTGCCGGAAAATGAGCGTCAGGCCTGGATCGACGAGGTGACGCTGGCGCGCGATGCCTGCAATCCGTTCGATCTGCAGGCTTTCCGCGAAGGCCACCTGACCCCGGTTTATTTCGGGTCGGCGCTGCGCAACTACGGCGTGCGCGATCTGATCGAAGCTTTCTGCGATTACGGGCCGAGCCCGCGTGCGCAGGATGCCGATACGCGCAAGGTCGAGGCGACTGAAAACAAGATGACCGGATTCGTTTTCAAGATTCAGGCGAACATGGACCCCAACCATCGCGACCGCATCGCCTTCCTGCGCGTCTGCTCGGGGAAACTGTCGCGCGGTATGAAAGCCAAGCTGGTGCGCACCGGCAAGCCGATGAGCCTGTCTGCGCCGCAGTTCTTCTTCGCGCGCAGCCGCCAGATCGCCGACGAGGCCTGGGCCGGCGATGTGGTTGGCATTCCCAATCACGGGACGCTGCGCATCGGCGATACGTTGACCGAGGGCGAAGACCTCTTGTTCCGCGGCGTCCCGAACTTCGCGCCGGAAATCCTCCGCCGTGTGCGTCTCGACGACGCCATGAAGGCAAAGAAGCTGCGTGAAGCGCTACAGCAGATGGCGGAAGAGGGCGTGGTCCAGCTCTTCCTGCCCGATGACGGCTCGCCCGCAATCGTCGGCGTTGTCGGCGCACTGCAGATCGACGTTCTGACCGAGCGGCTGAAGGTGGAATATACGCTCCCGGTCGGCTTCGAGCCGGCCCGCTTCACCGTTGCCCGCTGGATTTCCGCCGATGACCCCTTGGAATTGCAGCGTTTCATCAATGCGCATCGTGCCGATATCGCCCACGATCTCGACAATGATCCGGTGTTCCTGGCGCAGAATACTTTTTCGCTGTCTTACGAAGCGGAGCGCTGGAAGGCGATCCGCTTTGCTGCGATCAAGGATTATCAGGTTCGCGATAAGGCTGCCTGATCTGTTCTAATCGCGCAGCTCGCGCCGCAGGATCTTGCCGACATTGCTCTTCGGCAGTTCATTGCGGAACTCGACCACGCGCGGACGCTTGTAGTTGGTCAGCCGTTCGGCGCAGAAGGCTTTTACAGCCTCTTCAGTCAACGCCGGATCCTTGCGGACGATAAAGAGTTTGACGATTTCACCGGAATGCTCGTTCGGCACACCGATGGCGGCCGCCTCGCGGATGCCTGGATGTTCCATCGCCACTTCCTCGATCTCGTTCGGGTAGACGTTGAAGCCTGAAACCAGGATCATGTCCTTCTTGCGATCGACGATCTTGGTGTATCCACGCTCATCCATATAGCCCATATCGCCGGAACGGAAAAAGCCGTCGGAGGTCATGACTTTCTCGGTTTCGTCCGGACGGTTCCAGTAGCCAGCCATGACCTGCGGGCCGCGGATGCAGATTTCGCCGACTTCCGTCAACGGAAGCTCCTTGCCTTCATCGTCGCGGATGGAGAAATCCGTTGAGGGGAGCGGCAGTCCTATCGTACCGGAGAATTCAGTTGCATCGAGCCGGTTCGCGGATGCCACAGGCGATGTCTCCGACAGGCCATAACCTTCGGTGATCAGGCAACCCGTTACTTCCTTCCAGCGATCGGCCACCGGCTTCTGAACGGCCATGCCGCCGCCAAGCGACAGGATCAGTTCCTTGAAGTCGAGCTTGCGGAATTCGTCATTGTTTAGCAGACCGTTAAACAGCGTGTTCAGGCCCGGAAAAATATGCATCTTGTGCTTCTGCAGCTCTTTGACAAAGCCGGGTATGTCGCGGGGATTTGGAATGAGCACATTGAGCGCGCCCTGTTCCATGCCCATCATCGCGTTCACCGTCAGTGCAAAGATATGATACAGCGGCAATGCACAGATATAAATTATGTCCTTCGGGCGCCCTTTAACGCGAAACCCGACATCGCACCACAGCCGCATCTGCGCGACATTGGCGACGATGTTGCTGTGGGTCAGGATTGCGCCCTTGGAAACGCCGGTCGTACCGCCCGTATATTGTAGGAAAGCAATATCCGCGCCTTTCACCTCGACGCTCTTGAGACTTTGCGCGGCACCCTTGATCAGGGCCGTTTTGAACTGCGTATGGCCTGGAAGCGACCAGGCGGGAACCATTTTTTTGACCCGCCGCACGACGAGGTTCACCAGATGGCCTTTGAGACCCATCATATCGCCCATGGCTGCCACAACCACATGTTGCACCGGGGTCTTGGTGATGACCTTCTCCAGGGTCGCAGCAAAATTTTCCAGGATGACGATGGCTTTCGCGCCACTGTCCTTCAACTGATGTTCGAGCTCGCGCGGCGTATAAAGCGGGTTGATGTTGACGACGGTCAGACCGGCCCGAAGGATGGCTGCGATGGTGGTTGGATATTGCAGCACATTGGGCATCATCACCGCGACGCGGTCGCCCTTGACAAGCCCGCGCGACTGGAACCAAGCGCCGATGGATCGCGAATGACGATCGAGCTCGGCATAGGTAATACTCTTGCCCATGCACATGAAGGCGGGCCGGTCGCTATAGTCCTTGAAGGCTCGTGCGAAGAAGTCGCCAAGCGATTCATATTGCACTGCCGGCATCTCGGCAGGCACGCCATCGGGATAGGAATTCACCCAGAATCGCGGCGCTGTCGTGCTGGCTTTCGGTGGAGTTTTCTTAGGCGCGGCCTTGGCTTTAGCAGCGGTCTTCGGCGCAGCCTTCTCGACCACCTTAGCGGCGGGAGCAGTTTTTGCCATCGAACCTGCCTTCGAAACCGCTTTTGCGGCATCTGACGCCTTTGGTTTCGCAGGGGCCTTCACCAAGTTGTCCGTTGCGGCTTTCCTGACGTTCCCGGTTGGCTTTTTCGAAGCTGGCGCTTCAGTTTTCACCGCTTTGTCGGCTGGCGCTTTAGCAGGCGCGCGCTTGGTCGTTTTTACCGGTGTCGTCTCTTTTGCCACATTAACCTCCCAGTTGATTTTCTTGACGCCTGCGCGCAGTTCCCAGACCCGCGCGCATGCTACTTAACAATCCTATCTATTGCGAGAGGCTGTGCGCTTGCAAGTATTTACATTGACGTAAACGTAAAATGATTTTGCGTCCTCCTTTAGCGAAATCGTGCAATTCATCTCTTCGGCACCATCTGGGCACAAAGTTGCCAAGGTTCGCCTCGACAAAGCACCCGCACTTCCTTCATCCTGTTCCCGATCGAAACTGGATTCTCCGTGGAAACAATAACCATTGTCCTCCTGATGCTCCTGGCCGTTGTGGTCAGCGATTCCATCATCCGGGTCCTTCCCCTTCCGGTACCGCTGCCGCTGGTGCAGATCGGCCTCGGCGCGGCGATCGCCTCGGTGACGAGTATCCGCGTCGAGCTTGATCCGGACATCTTCTTCCTGTTGTTCCTGCCACCACTCCTGTTTCTCGATGGCTGGCGTATTCCCAAGGAAGGTCTTTTCCGCGACAAGGGCATCATCCTCGATATGGCGCTTGGGCTTGTTATTTTTACCGTCGTCGGCGTTGGTTTCTTCGTTCACTGGATGATCCCGTCGGTGCCGCTGCCGGTCGCCTTTGCGCTTGCTGCGATCCTTTCGCCGACGGATCCCATCGCTGTTTCCGCCATTGCCGCACGCGTGCCAATTCCCTCGCGCATGATGCATATCCTCGAAGGCGAATCGTTGCTGAACGATGCGTCCGGCCTTGTCTGTATGCGCTTTGCCGTCGCTGCCATGCTGACAGGCGCGTTTTCGCTGCCCGAAGCGTTTTTAACGTTCCTCTGGCTTGCCTTTGCTGGCATTGTCATCGGCGTTGGTGTCACCCTCGGCGTCACGAGGGGCAAGGCGTTCCTGACCCGGCATCTTGGTGAAGAGAGCGGCTCGCAAATCCTTATCAGCCTGCTCATCCCGTTCGGCGCCTATCTTTTGGCGGAACATGTGCATGCCTCAGGCATTCTTGCGGCCGTCGCGGCCGGCATCACCATGAGCTACGCCGAAAACACCGGCCAGTCCCTAGCCTTGACAAGGGTACGGCGCACTGCCGTCTGGGACACTGCACAATTTGCTGCCAATGGCGCCATTTTCGTGCTTTTGGGCGAGCAGCTTCCGGGCATATTTTGGGGTGCGGTCGACAACGTCCATCACGTGGGAAGGGCGAGTTACTGGTGGTTGCCGGTCTACGTCGTGATTATTTATGCGTCGCTGGCCGCGCTTCGCTTTGCATGGGTGTGGGTCTCGTGGCGCTTCGCCTTTCGGCGGTCTTCCAAAAGCGGGCAGCCTGTCGTAAGGCCAAATTGGCAGCTCGTCGCCGCCATATCCTTTGCCGGAGTTCGCGGTGCCATCACCCTGGCTGGTATCCTGACGCTACCGCTTTTCCTCAATGATGGAAGCCTGTTTCCCGCCCGCGATCTGGTGATATTCCTGGCGGCCGGCGTCATCATCCTGTCCCTCATTATGGCAAGCATCTGCCTTCCGCGCTTGCTTAAGAATATCGACCTGCCGGTCGAGGATTCGCACCAGCGGGAAGAGGATTACGCTCGTATCTCCGCTGCGGAAGCCGCTATCATGGCCATCGAAAAGGCCCAGCATGACCTCGCGTCCGGCCGCGCCGACGCCGATGCTTTCACCGATGTGGCCACGCAGATCATGGAGCTTTACCGCAAGCGCATCGATGGGCGCATGCACCTCGGCGAGGAACGCGAACAGACGGCACGAAGCGAGGAAATCGGAAAGCTGCTGCATATTACTGCGCTGAAGGCAGAGCGGCAGGAAATCTACCGTCTGGTGCGGGCGAGACGGCTTGAAAGCACCACCGCCAGTAAAATGGTGCGTGATATCGATCTGCTCGAAGCAAGATACAGCTAGGCTCCTTACCCTCCCCCTTGTGGGGAGGGAGGCTGCGCAGCAGCGGGAGGGGCTTTCTTGCAGTGCGCTTTCCTATGCGCCATAGCTGTCTAAACAGCAAAAGAGACCCCACCCCGGACCTGCGGTCCGACCCTCCCCACAAGGGGGAGGGCAGGAGCGATGGTGCTCCTCCAGATTATTGTCGATCTTCCAGCACGAGTTCCGCTCCCTTCGCACCGACCATCATGGCAGCGGCGTTTGTATTGCCGGAAATGATGTTCGGAAACACCGAGCAGTCGATGATGCGCAGGCCATGTACACCGTGGACCCGCAGGCGCGGATCGACCACCGATTGCGCCGGGTCCGGCCCCATGCGGCAGGTGGAAACAGGATGGTAGACCGTGCCGCTGCGCCGCCGGAAATCCGTCATCAATTCATCGTCGCTCCGACAGGCGGGCCCGGGCAGCAATTCCTCGACGATCAGTTTCGACATGGTTGGTGTTCCGGCGATGCTGCGCAGGAATTTTACCGCGTCGAGCATCTCGGCCACGTCATGTTCGGTCGAAAACGCGTTCGGCACGATGCGCGGCTGCTCCAGTGGATTGCTCGACTGAACATGGATCGAACCGCTGCTCGTCGGACGGCAATTTGATAGGCCGATGGAAAAGCCCGGCCACGGATCCGGCGTCAGGATCGGCCGCTCGCCGTTCTTGGGGACCAACGTTGAAAAAGCCTGGAAATAGAGCTGCATATTGGCTCGGTTACGTGATGGATCACTGCGAAAAAAGCCGCCGCCCTGGTTCATGCTGATCGAGAGCGGCCCGGTCCGTAGCAGCAGGTATTCCACGCCCGCAAGCGCCTTGCCCCACCACGGCCGCAACACCTGGTTGAGCGATGGAACATTGGCCCGGTAGGTGTAGTTGATGCCGAGATGGTCCTGCAGATTTTCGCCCACCTGGGCGTTGTCATGCACCGCAGGAATGCCAAGATCGCGCAAACGCGTGGCGTCGCCGATGCCCGACAGCTCCAGGAGTTGCGGTGTATTGATCGAGCCACCGCAGAGGATGACCTCGCGGCCAGCCTTGACGACTTCGCTCTTGCCATGGCGGGTGAATTCGACGCCTGCCGCCCGCTTACCTTCGAAGACGATGCGCGTCACCATCGCCTGCGTGATGACGGTGACATTCGGACGTTTCATGGCAGGCCGCAAGAACGCCCGTGCCGCGGACATGCGCCGCCCGCCTTTCGTCGTCAGTTGAAAGGGCCCGACGCCTTCCTGCGTCTTGCCATTGAAATCGGGGTTGTAGGCAAGTCCGGCTTCCTGTGCGGCCTTGATCAGCTCATTGGCAAGCGGATGAAAGAGTTTTGAGCAATCGGTAATGTGAAGCGGCCCACCGCGTCCGAGGCTGGTCGCTGGCCCGTCATGATCCTCAAGCGAGCGGAAAATCGGCAAGAGATCGGCATAACCCCAGCCCGGATTGCCCCTGTCGCGCCACTCGTCAAAGTCCTCAGGCGCACCACGAACATAGACCATGGCATTGATCGAACTCGAACCGCCCAGCACCTTGCCGCGCGGCCAGTAGTCGGCATTGCCGTCAAGGCCGGGATCAGGCTCGGCGCGGTACATCCAGTTGACGGACTTGTCGTAAAACGTCTTGCCATAGCCGAGCGGCATGGACACGAAGAAGCGCCGGTCCGAGCCGCCAGCTTCCAGCACCAGCACGGAATGTCGTCCACTTGCTGAAAGTCGCTCCGCGATGACAGATCCGGCCGATCCTGATCCGACAATGATAAAATCAAAGGAGCGCATGCATGCCATTTCCAAATGCGTTATTGCATGCGATCAGGATATCCGGCTTCGACTCCGTAAACCCAAACGGCTTTCCGCCATGGCTTATGGAAATTGCGACAGAGGCGTAAATTGGCCTATGTCCCGCTCACCGCTGCGTTGAAGTTCTCGAAAAACTGCGTGGCGAGTTTCTTGGAAGTCGAGGCAATCAACCGGCTGCCGAGTTGGGCGATCTTGCCGCCGACATCCGCATTGACTTTATAGGCCAGCACGGTCTCGGCGCCTTCCTCGACCAGAGTGACGTCGGCTCCGCCCTTGGCAAAACCGGCAACGCCGCCCTTGCCTTCGCCGGAGATCGTATAGGAAGAGGGTGGATTGAGATTTGTCAGCTCAACCTTGCCATTGAAACGCGCCTTGACCGGACCAATTTTGACGCCCACGGTGGCTTCGAGCTCCGTATCCGAGATTTTCTCAAGACTCTCGCAGCCGGGAATACATGCCTTCAATATTTCCGGATCGTTCAAGGCTTTCCAGACAGTGTCGCGCGATGCGGCAATTCGTTCTTCCCCGATCAAGTCCATGCTCAAAACCCTCCCTGAGTTTTGGAAAGCTAGGGCACGCGAATGCTCCTGTCCATGTTTCTGTCAACGATTCCATTTGGACATGCGTTGCTTTAAAACCGTTCCGGTGGCAGTTTGCCCACCATCCAGCGTGATCTCAGGAGACAGATATGGCGTCAGAACAAGCGAACGACCTCAAACGGTCGGTTCAGGCATTGAAGGCCCATTGGAAAAGCGGCGCACCGAAAAACATGCGCGGGGCTTTCGCAGAAGATCCAAAACGCTTTACGCGATACTCGCTCGGGCTTGACGACCTGCTGCTCGATTGGTCGAAATGCCTTGTCAATGACGAGACCCTTTCCTTGCTTGGCGATCTGGCAAAGGCAGCCGATGTCGAAGCGTGGCGTGACGCCATGTTTGCCGGCAAACCAATCAACAATACGGAAGGCCGCGCGGTGCTGCACATTGCGTTGCGCAACCGTTCCGGCAAGCCGATCAAGGTCGATGGCGAAGATGTCATGCCGGGGGTCAAGGACGTGCTCGATCGCATGGCCGCATTCTCCAACGGTCTGCGTTCCGGCGAAATCAAAGGTGCGAAGAACAAGCCGATTACCGACATCGTCAATATTGGCATCGGCGGTTCCGACCTCGGCCCTGCCATGGCCACACTTGCCATGTCGCCTTATCATGACGGGCCCAGGGCGCATTTCGTCTCCAACATCGATGGCGCGCATATCACCGACACGCTCGCCGGCCTCGATCCGGCGACAACGCTGATAATCATCGCGTCGAAGACGTTCACTACCATCGAGACCATGACCAATGCCAAGGCGGCGCGCAAATGGATCGCCGATGCGCTGGGCGAGAAGGCCGTCGGCAAACATTTTGCGGCTGTTTCCACGGCGCTCGACAAGGTCGACGCTTTTGGCATTCCAGCAGACCGTATTTTCGGTTTCTGGGACTGGGTTGGCGGCCGCTATTCCATTTGGTCGGCGATCGGCCTGCCGCTGATGATCGCCATCGGTCCGGAAAACTTCGGCCGCTTCCTCGATGGCGCCCATGCGATGGACGAGCACTTCCGCAAAACCCCGCTCAAGAAGAACCTGCCGATGATGCTCGGCCTTGTCGGCTATTGGCACCGCGCCATTTCCGGCTATACCAGCCGCGCCGTGATCCCTTACGATCAGCGCCTCGCCCGTCTGCCGGCTTATCTGCAGCAGCTCGATATGGAATCGAACGGCAAGGGCGTTACCGTCGATGGCAAACCCGTTTCCGGGCCGACCGGCCCCGTCGTCTGGGGCGAGCCGGGAACAAACGGCCAGCATGCGTTCTTCCAGCTCCTGCATCAGGGTACCGATACAATTCCCGTCGAGTTCATTGTTGGGGCCAAGGGCCATGAGCCGCATCTCGACAACCAGCATGAAATGCTGCTCGCAAACTGCCTCGCCCAATCCGAAGCGCTCATGCGCGGTCGCACTCTGGACGAAGCCAAGGCGCAACTCGCGGCAAAGAACCTGCCCAAATCTGAGGTGGACCGCATCGCGCCGCACCGGGTTTTCACCGGCAACCGGCCCTCGATTACCATCATCCACGACATTCTTGATCCCTATACCCTCGGCCGCCTCATCGCGCTTTACGAGCACCGCGTCTTCGTCGAAGCGCAGCTCTACGGCATCAATGCCTTCGATCAGTGGGGTGTCGAACTCGGCAAGGAACTGGCAACGGAACTCCTGCCCGTGGTATCCGGTGAGGTGAAGCCCAAGGACAAGGACGCTTCCACGCAAGGTCTTGTCGCGCACCTGCGCAAGCGCCGAGGCAAATAGAGCTAAGAAGAAACTATCTTGTTTAAAAGTTCAGCCTGACGAGTCAGCTGGTGTGGTTTTTGGGGTCGCCAGAGGCGACGAGCGCAGCGGACTAGTTGGTCTGCGAGCACCGGAAGCACAGAAAACTGCATCAGATGTCCATCAGGGTGGGGTATGGGAGAATGGAATGAAGACGGAAATGATCAAGCTGCCCGGCGACGTGCCGGGCAACAGCATTGAACTACGCGTTCTGCGCTTTGAGGGCAGGGACAACAAAGCCGTTGGCGCTTATCTGCAATCTTCGTTGCACGGTTCGGAACTGCCGGGCCAGGCCGCACTGCATTTCCTCATCCCGATGCTGGAAAAAGCCGAGAAGGAAGGCCGCGTCGCCGGTACTATCACCGTCGTACCGCAGGCGAATCCGATCGGCTCGGCGCAGTGGCAGGCACACCAGCACCTCGGCCGTTTCGACTACTTCTCTGGTGTCAATTTCAACCGTTCGTTCCCCTTGCTCGAGACGTTCGATACCGCCGCTCTCCCACCCATCGATGCACCGAAATCGCTGGTCGAACGGCTGAAAGCACAGCTTCTGCGTTTGGCGCTGCCGCACGAAATCGTGCTCGATCTGCACTGCGACGACGAGAGCGAGAACTACCTTTACATCCATCAGGCCTTCCTGCCGGAAATGTATGACCTCGCTTCGGCCCTGGGTTCGACCGCCATTCTTTCATGGGACAGCACCGCCGATGCCGCCTTCGAGGAGGCCTGCGCGCATCCGGCATTGCAATTGTCCGAGACGGAGCGAAAGGCCCGTGCCGTGACAACCGTGGAATTCCGCGGCCTGAACGATGTCGATTTCGAAACCGGTAGAGCCGACGCCGAAGGCCTGTACAAATTCCTGGTCCATCGCGGTGTCGTCATCGACGACAGCGTCAAGCTGAAGGTCGATTTCAACGGTCCGGTCACTCCGCTCGAAAATGTCGAGATGATCCGTGCGCCACAGGGTGGCATGATCCTCTTCCACGTCGATATCGGCGCTGAAGTCGAAGCCGGCGCCAAGCTGGTGACGGTCGTGACCATTCCCGGCGATCCGAACGGCGATATCACCCTGACTGCACCGCAGGCGGGACGGATTCTCACCCGCCGCGGCCATC
Source organism: Phyllobacterium sp. LjRoot231 (assembly GCF_964253365.1). Taxonomy (NCBI): domain Bacteria; kingdom Pseudomonadati; phylum Pseudomonadota; class Alphaproteobacteria; order Hyphomicrobiales; family Phyllobacteriaceae; genus Phyllobacterium; species Phyllobacterium sp. LjRoot231. The sequence continues at coordinate 350,151 of NZ_CAXUQT020000001.1, read as the reverse complement.
GTTATACAAGGCGTGGCGATGACCTGTTGAAACTGCTCGGCAGCAAGCGTTCAGAAAACGCACGGCCTGGCTCCCTGGAGGCCTGATGGCAACCGCCGGTTCCTCCCATATCCGGGGCATCCTCTTCGACAAGGATGGCACCTTGGTCGATTTCAACCGCACCTGGTTCGGCATCACCATGGAACTGGCGCACAAGGCAGCCGATGGCGATGAGGCACGGGCGCGGGCGCTCGTCGAAGCAGGCGGCTATGACTGGGAAATGGAGAAATTCCGCGGCGGTTCGGTCATTGCCGCAGGAACCGTCAACGACATCGTCGATCTCTGGCATCCCGAACTGACGCTCGAAGAAAAGCGGGCGCGCATCAGGGATTATAACGCCTATGCCGTGCAAGAGGGTTCGCGTCGTGCCGTCGGCATCGAAGGCTTGCGTGTGACGCTGGAAGCATTGGTGGCGCAAGGGTTCGTTCTCGGCATCGCCACCAATGATTCGGAGGCGGGTGCGCGCGCAACGGCGGAAGCGCTGGGCTTGACTCCATTGTTCACCGTCATCATCGGCTATGATTCCGTGACGCGTGCCAAACCGCATGCGGACCAGCTTCACCTTTTCGCGGCAAAGACCGGGCTTGAGCCTCGCGCTATTGCCATGGTCGGCGACAATGCCCACGATCTGGAGATGGCCCATGCAGCTGGTGCGGGGCTGGCCATCGGCGTCCTGTCAGGCAACAGCACGCTGGACGATCTTGCGCATCTCAGCGATGCCATCCTGGGTTCTATCGCCGAATTGCCGCAGTTCCTCAAGACGCGCGCCGAGACTCTTTCTGCCTGATTGGCATCGTTCATTGCTATGATGACAATGATTTGAGTGCCTGTTGCAGATCGCGGTGCTATCAATCCTCCGTCATTAAAGCACTGGAGCGAGGACAGCATGGACAGTCAGGGTTTGGCCATTGGTATAGGTGACGTTGAGGCTGCGGCGGCGAGGCTCAAGGGCCAGATCGTGTCGACGCGGCTGCTGGAATCCGAGGCCCTGAACGCCAAGTACAAAGCGCGCATCCTGTTCAAGCCGGAGTGCCTGCAACGAACCGGCTCTTTCAAGTTTCGCGGCGCTTATAACCGTATCAGCCAGTTCACCCAGGACGAACGCGAGCGCGGCATCATCGCCTACTCCTCGGGCAATCACGCGCAGGGTGTTGCCAGTTCCGCCAAGCTTTTCGGCATTCATGCCACCATCATCATGCCGCTTGATGCCCCGCAGACGAAGGTCGCCAACACGCGTTCCTACGGCGCGGAAGTCGTGTTTTACGACCGCTACAACCAAACCCGCGATGCGGTCGCCGCACCTTATATCGAAGAGCGCGGCATGATCCTGGTGCCGCCCTATGACGATCCTTCCATCATGGCAGGGCAGGGAACGATCGGGCTTGAGCTTGTAGCCGATGCCAATGAGCGCGGGCTGATGCTCGACGAATTGTTTGTACCGAGCGGCGGCGGCGGCCTTATCAGCGGCATTTCCGTGGCGGTGAAGGCGGGTTCGCCGCAGACACGCATCTGGGGTGTCGAGCCGGAAAACTTCGATGATTTGCGCCGTTCGCTGATCGCGGGTGAGCCGGTTGCCAATGAGCCCGGCCATCGTTCGATCTGCGATGCGATCCTGACACCGCAACCGGGCAATCTCACCTTCCCTGTCAACAAGCGCAATCTCGCCGGCGCTATCGCGGTCACGGATGACGCCGTGAAGGCCGCCATGCGCGACGCAGCGAATTTCCTGAAATTGATTGTCGAACCCGGCGGCTGTGTCGGGCTTGCGGCCTTGGCAAGCGGCGAAGTGGATATCGAGGGCAAGATTGTCGCCGTCGTGCTTTCCGGCGGCAATGTCGATCTCGACCTCTATGGCGAGTTCATCGCAGCGGCTTAGACCTTCGTCTGAGCAATGCGAAACAAGCGCGTTTGTCATCATACTGTTACTCTGGCGTCATAGCGGGGCGGTACGGTTTAAATCCGTTCCCCAAGCCAGATAGCCAGAGGTAAGCGCCATGAACGACCAGTCTCAGACATTCCGCACCAGCCAGCTCGAGGAAAATGATGGCCCGGGTCACAACCCGACCGACAATGCGACCATGGGCGAACTCATTGCCGCGCGCTTTTCGCGCCGCGGCTTCCTCAAGGGTTCGCTCGCTGTTTCCGCCATTGCCGCAACTGTCAGTCCGATGGCGCTGATGCTTGCCGACGATGCCCGCGCCGAAAGCAAATCAGCCTTCGCGTTCGAGGAAGTCGAGGTCGGGATCGATCAAACGCACCATGTTGCTTCTGGCTATGACGCTGACGTCCTCCTGCGTTGGGGCGACGGCCTGTTTCCGGATTCCCCCGAATTCGATCCTCTGAACCAGACGCCGGAATCCCAGTCAAAACAGTTCGGCTACAACAATGACTATGTCGGCTATATTCCGATCGACGGTTCGTCCGAGCACGGCCTGCTCGTCGTCAATCACGAATACACCAATGAACATCTGATGTTCCCGGGTATCGTCAAAGTCGTCAAGGATGACAAGGGCGTTGCCAAGATCGAGATCTCGCCCGCTGACCAGAAGCGCGTCGACATCGAGATGGCTGCCCATGGCGGCACTGTTGTCGAGATCAAAAAGACCGAAGGCAAGTGGCAGGTCGTCAAGGATGGCAAGCTCAACCGCCGCATCACCGCCAATACCGAGATGCAACTTTCCGGCCCCGTTGCAGAGCATGATCGCGTCAAGACCAATGCCGATTCTTCCGGCAAAAAAGTTTTCGGGACGATCAACAATTGTTCAGGCGGCGTCACACCTTGGGGCACCTATGTCTCGGGCGAAGAGAACGTCCATGGTTATTTCCTCGGCGAACTGCCGGCGGACAGCAAGGAAGCCGCCAACTACAAGCGCATGGGCATTCCGGAAGGCGTCTACGACTGGGGCAAGTTCCACGACCGCTTCGACCTGTCGAAGGAACCGAATGAGGCCAACCGTTTCGGCTGGGTGGTCGAGATCGATGTGAATGATCCCAATTCCATTCCCAAGAAGCGCACTGCCATGGGCCGTTTCAAGCATGAGGGCGCCGATTCCATCGTTGCCAAGGATGGCCGTGTCGTCTTCTACCTCGGCGACGACGAGCGTTTCGATTATGTTTATAAATTCGTCACCGCCGGCAAATTCAATCCAGATGACCGCGCTGCCAATCTTGATCTTCTCGATGACGGCACGCTCTACGTCGCCAAATTCGATGTCGACGGCACTATCAACTGGCTGCCGGTCGTCTTTGGCCAAGGTCCGCTGACGGAAGCCAATGGCTTTGCCAGTCAGGCGGATGTTTTGATCGAAACCCGCCGCGCTGGCGATCTGCTCGGCGCGACCAAGATGGATCGTCCCGAAGACATTGGCCCGAACGGCGTCAATGGCAAAGTCTATGTCATGCTGACCAACAACACCAAGCGCAAGGACGACCAGGTTGATGCCGTCAATCCGCGCGCCAAAAACGCTTTCGGTCACATTGTCGAGATTGCCGAGGAAGATGGCAATTTCGCTGCCACCAAGGGCAAGTGGGAAATCTTGCTGAAATGCGGCGACCCTTCCGTGGCCGATGTAGGTGCGTCATTCTCCACCGATACCACCAGGAATGGCTGGTTCGGCATGCCGGACAATTGCGCAGTTGATGCCGATGGCCGCCTCTGGGTGTCCACCGACGGCAACTCGCCGAAGGAAACTGGCCGCACCGATGGCATCTGGGCGGTGGACACCGAAGGCGGTGCTCGCGCTACGTCGAAACTGTTCTTCCGTGTACCGGTCGGCGCCGAAATGTGCGGCCCGCTCATGCTGCCGGATATGGCAACCATGATGGTTGCGGTCCAGCATCCGGGCGATGGCGGCGAGGATTGGAAAGAGTTTGGCCGTCCTTCCTATTACGAGGACCTGTCGACCCGCTGGCCGGACTTCAAGGACAACATGCCGGTCCGCCCCTCGGTCCTCGCCATAACCAAAAAGGGCGGCGGCAAGATCGCGGTTTGATCGTAACAGCCCGGCTTTAGGCATCTTGGTCTAGGGTGCGGACCCATTAATATGATTGAAATGGCGCCTGAAACGGCAAGAAGATGCGAGGAGAGACGTGACGGGCGGGGCCTTCCCCCCGGCCGAGCGGCTCGACACTGCAGATTGCAGCCGTTTCGGCGTCCGCAGGATATGGTCTTTTCGTCCGGCTACTTTGTCGCAAAGGCTCGACAATGGATAGACATTGCCATCGCCTTTGCTCCTCGTACCCAAACGAAAAGCCTCATACCATTTCGACCATATTAATGGGTCCGCACCCTAAAGTCGGGCTTGAATTCCCGGAACCGAAGTAATACATTTTTGTCAGAAAAGTATTACCGAGGTTGCCATGACAAGAGTCACCACAAAAGGTCAGGTTACGATTCCGAAGCCGGTTCGCGATCTCCTGGGGATTGTTCCCGGGAGTAAGGTGGATTTCCAGCGCACGACTGATGGCAAGGTAGTTCTGGTTCATCTTGATGAAAAGCGTGCGGAAAGCCGATTCGAAAAGTGGAGGGGCTTTCTCGCCGACGGTATGAGCACCGATGAAATCATGGCCATGACCCGCGGCGAAGATTGATTTGCTGCTCATCGATACAAACGTCCTGCTCGACCTGGTTACAAACGACACGCAATGGTCGGATTGGTCCCTCGCCAGATTGAAGGAGGCTGCGGTGCGCAGCCCGCTCCTGATCAATGACGTCGTTTACGCCGAACTCTCCGTGAGCTTCAATCATATTGAGGATTTGGATCGATTCCTCGATGATACGCAGATAGGTATTGTATCAACTCCCCGCCCGGCATTGTTTCAGGCCGCCAAGGTCTTTAGCCAATACCGTAAGAATGGCGGCAGTAAAACCGGGGTGCTGCCGGACTTTTTCATAGGCGCCCATGCAGCAGTGGAAAAATTACCACTCCTCACGCGTGATCCGAAACGCTATCGAACATATTTCCCGGCACTGGATCTGATCGCGCCTCAGCTGCCTTGAGTAGGATAGCAAGTTGGCCAATGTCAGGGCTCTTAACCTGAAATAGGGTTTTGAATATCGAAGGAATATTTTTCGAATTGCAGTAGAGGCAACATGACACCACTGCGCCCCTCAACCAATGAGGGGCGCAGTGTGATGTCACTGACGCGCTGCCAGCTTCTGCTCAGGCCTTTCCCGACCCAGATTCTGCAGCTCGATATCGGTGATGGCGACCTTGCCGCTTTCCTTGGGGAAGGCGAGCTTCAACTCTTTCAGGTTGGTCATGTCTACTTCTTCGAAAGCTTTCAGCGGGATCGCGACCATGTTCATAAGCATTTTTACTTGACCATCAGTGTAGGGCTTGTCCGCTGGATCGTCAGTCATCGGCAAGTCCTTTTCCTTAGGCCAATCGCCCCCCTTCTTCGGTGTCGGGGCATTGTAAAGCGCATCGGTGAAGTCGCTCGCTGTGACAGTCGCCGTCTTGCCCGCGCTGTCGGTCAGCGTCACCAGCACCTCCTGGCCCATGGGCCGCACCACTGCGATGCGGAATGTCAGCGAATCAGTGCCCGCAGCGGAAAGGCCGGTGATATCCTCGACGATCGCCGCATTTGGTTTCGACCAGACCAGTTCGGCATGATCGGCAATCGAAAGCAGGCCATTATTGTCCCAGCCTCCATACTCGAAGTCTTTTAGCTGCTTGGGCGTGCATACGCTGGCCGAGAACTTCCAAGTTTTCGCGTTCATTGCCGCAAGCGTCATGTCACAACGCGCAACGTTATGCGTATCGAATCCGGGAATCTTGTCGAAACCGGAAAACGTGATCGCTTCGCCGAGCGCATTGCGCGAAAGACCATCAGCCTGATCGAAGCGCTGGATCAGCTTGCTGTGGCTGGCATCCTTTTGCACGGTCAGCACCATGCGTTCATCGCAAGGTCCCGCTCCGGATGGGCAGGCCGTATCGGGCAATTTTGCCGTTCCGTTCCAGTAAGCGGCAAATTTCATTTCGCCGCCAACATGATAGCGCATGAAAGAATTGATGATAAAACGCCCGTTGCGACGCTGATCCTCCGCGTTCAGGCGGATACTCTTGGTATCGTCTGAACGCTTGTATCTGCAATAGGGGGTGGCGTCGGGGATAGACCACTTGGTGCTAACGTCCGGGGTATCATCGCCATCCTGTGTCCAGACTGTGTTGTAGAAATTGTGATTGGCGCCATGAACCATGATCTGGTAGCGCGGCGCCGTGTCATTCGTGGGGCCGAAGCGATTGTGGTCATAGACCCTGGCGCCTTCGAGATCGCGCATGTCGCCGTCGCAGGTGGGGAGCAGATTTGCGAGCGGAATGTCGTTCAGAGCCGTATTACCGCCGAAATCCGTCGGCGCCAGCATGAAGGCCGCCTTGAAATTATAATAGGGCTCCTTCTTTCCGCTGTCTTTGCTGCCGGCGGCATAGAAGATGTTGTACTCCTTGAGAACGGCTTCATCGATACCGGCCGCTTTGGCCTCAATTGCCGGCGTGATCACCGTACCATCCGTTGCCAAGATCTCCGGGACGGCAACTTCGGGCGGTGTGATCGCTCCGACGAGCTTGGGAAAAGCCGTTGAGAATGAGCCCGGACTTTTCTGCAAGGCGGTGATCAAATCCGCTTCCGTGACGCCCCGCCGGATTTTGTTGAACAGAATTGTGTTCGAAATTCCCTGCCCGCCACGCGAGTGGCCCATAATACCGATCCGGGAAAAATCGAGCTTTTCACGCAATACGTTGAGCGCTCCCGGGTTACTCTTATCATCTATCTGACCGTTCTCGTTGATCTGGCGCAAACGATCCAGCGTGCCCAGCACCAGCTGCGCGCGCGATTGGCTTGAGAAATCTCCGTCGGCATTTATCGCTTTTGCATCGATCGAAACCACGACATAGCCCTTTGTGGCAAGATCCTCAGCAAGATAGTCGTAACCCTGATAGCTGGGGGCACTGGCATTATGCTGCCCATGCAGGAAGATGATGATCGGCCAAGGATCTGTCGTAACCGACTGCTTCAGCAATTTTTCCGGGAAACGGACCCGACCTTTGATAGGGGTGATGAACGGAGTGCCACTGGTAAAGGAGACCGCGTCCGTGCTTGCCATTGCGACGAGATTGCCCAATTCATATTCATATTGAGCGAATGATTTGAACGTCGCGCCGCCGGTCGTATCGGGCGCGATTTCGGTGAAGCGCATCGCCTTGGCGACGACTGGCTTGATACCCTCATTCAGCAGCGTCGCTCCGCCGTCGGGCTTGACATCCAGCGGCGTCGCCTCGCCACCTTTCGTCTCCGGTTTCTTCGGTTCGGTATCAGGAACCTCGGTGACAGTTCCCACGACCGGCTCTTTCGGCACTTGTGTCTCGTCGATTACCGGCGCCGCTGTGACGGTGTCAAAGGTCGACTCCGTTGGCGTTTGCTCATTGCCCCCTTCATTGCAGCCCATTAAAGCGGCAAGCAGCGCGCCAAACATGCACGCGCGGCGTGCGCTGGGATTAATCCATTGCGTCATTGAAAACTCCTGTCGGGCAATCGACCCTTAAAAAGACAAAAAATACAAAGCGAGAGAAATAACGATGTTTGTTGTAAGCCCGTACGGGCTCATGTCGATCAATGAAGCAAGGGGTGTGCCAGATAGGGCTGTATTAGGCTAAGGTCTAATTGGCTGCATCCGGCCAGTCGAAAGCCGGTTCGGCGAGGCGGCGCACATGGTCGCGGATACCCTGCGGCCAGCCTTCGATCAGATCGATGAACCGCTGGACATTGCCGGCATAAAGCGCGCGCCCAACCTCTTCGTAGTGCGGCTGGTTCCCGGCCATCGCCAGCATGAAGCGGTCCGCGGCTTCTTGCGCCTGCCATTTGCGTTCACGCCCGCCATTGGCGTTACGTGCCGCATCCACGAGCTTGCGTAACGTAACCGAAGCGCCGCCCGGTTGGCCGTTCAGCCAATCCCATTGGCGTGGCAGCAGCGTTACCTCACGTGCCGTAACGCCAAGCTTCGGCCGGCCCGGCTTGCGCGGTTCGGCCGGGTCCAGCCGCGCCAGGATTTCCGCATCGCTGCCGCGCAGGTCGAACTCGACCTGTTTGCCCGTCATGTCATCGAAAATCAGGACTGCCTCGCCAGTATCGCCCGCCCGCTTCGCCGCCAGCGCGACCTCTGCCCGCGCCCCGCTGGCAATCTTCCGCACGCCCTGGAAGGCCGTACACCTGTTTTCCGTTGTTTGCATAATCTCATCCATCTGTTTGATGGCGAGTTTTTACCCGGGTAAAATACTCTCGTCAATATACCCGGGTAAAATTATCCGACATTCTTCATGCACGTGAAAAGGTTTGCCTGTCGCGCTCGCGCTGGCTTCCGGCCACATAGAATTTGTCGAACCAAGATGTCTGTTTGCCGGAAATCGCCTTCGGCTTCTGCAACAGCAGCGCTTCGGGTTGCGCTGCGATTTCCGTTTCCATGCGATTGCGGAAGTTGAGGTGATCGAACATCCGCAGCGCCTCGATGGCGAAGGCAGTTGCGACGCGCTGGTCCTCGATGATCACGAGGTGGTCGCCATTGCCCTTTTCGCCCGATGGCGAAAAATTGCTCGATCCGGTGAAGACCTTGGCGGTCGGCTTGTCGAAATCGACCACGGCGAACTTGTGGTGGATATTGATCCCGGCACCGCCCGACCACTCGGTCTTGAACGGTTCCGGTGCCTTTTCCGCGAGATAGGCGAAATCGACGAGACCGACATCGCCGCTCGGTTTCTTGATTTCCATGGCGCCCTTCTTGTCGACCACGCCGTAGCTGAACAGCGGCTTCGTCATCAGCCGGTCCAGCGCTTCGCGCACCGCGCCGGATCGGGTCTGGCTCATGAAGGCGAACGAATAGAACACCGACGACGTCGCCTGGTCGATGGCCCCGCCGACCGGCTCCAGCGAAAGCGTTGCAGCGGTATGCGGCGAGAAACAGATATGTACCGCAGGCTTGCCTTCGGGTTTGACTGCATGCCAGACCTTGGCGAACGGGTTTTTCTGGAAATTCGCCATATCGGTGAATGCGAGCGTGAACATCTGCTCGAACAGGCCGGCGATTTCCTCGTTGTCGAAGACGAAGAGATTGTTGGCCTGGATGTAAAAGCCGCGGAACGAGAAATTCGTCGATCCGCCGAGAACCCGCACCGGCACGCCGTTGCGCTTGGCGACCAGTACCTTGTTGTGCTGCAGTCCGCGGAAATGCCCGCGCTTTATCCTGGCCGGACCGGCGCTCGCGCTGAGCCGTTCTGCCGCCTGCGTCTCCGCGCTATGCGCCGCTCCGTGTCCGGTGACCCCGTTCGTGTGCTCGTCCGCCTCGGTGGAATCGTCGATGATGGCGCGCAGTCGCGGCCCCAACGCCTCGAGTCGCGCCAGAAAATCCGGCTCGCTCAGATCATAGGCGAGAGCGTCGATCTCGATCGCCGGATCGGCTATCGCCCAATCGAGGAACTCGAACAACAACCGGTGTGCCTCGAAGCCGAGCCAGTCATAGATGCCCGTCCCGGCGATCTGCGCTTTCTTCGCGGCGAAGGCGAGACCGTCATCGGCCAGCGCGGGAATGATGTCATTGCCGATGCCGAGTTGCTGCTTCTTCGCCTCGAAGGCCTGCGAGGACGCGAAGTTGCGGGTGAAACCCACGTCGAGATAGCCGTCCAGCGTCACTGTATCCAGCCGGATCGACTGTTCGATCGCGGTGCCGCGCGTCAAAACGCCATCCTGCGGCATGTGCATCTTGGTGATGCGGTAGGTGTAGATCCCGTCTTGCGGATCCCACGGAAAATGCACCCAGCGGAATGTCTGCAGCGGCGCCTCGGTCGTCCGGAATGTCCGCTGCCCCGTGACTGCCTCGGCCACCGGCGCTTCATACTTGAACGCGATGCGGTTGTGCAGTCGCTTGAATGCCGCAGCGCCGGGCTCCTTGTATTCGACGGCAAAACCGACGAAATCGGCCTCCGGCGCATCCACGTCGAAGCCGAGCAGGCACATGGATTCGCCCCGCCACAGCTTGACGCGAAAGCCGTCCTTCTCCTTGAAACTGAAAAACGCGTCCATGATCGCTCCCCCGCTGCCTGACGTGTCCACATCATTATACCACGTGCGCTATGCAATCATGTGACGGCACTGCGATACGCCTGACACAACCCTTCCAAATCCGCCCGAAATGCTCTATGTGGCGCGCATGAGCACTCCACTAGATCACATTCGTAATTTCTCCATCGTCGCCCATATCGACCATGGCAAATCCACCCTTGCCGACCGGCTGATCCAATCGACCGGCGGGCTGGAGCTGCGCGACATGAAGGAGCAGGTGCTCGACTCGATGGATATCGAGCGCGAGCGCGGCATCACCATCAAGGCGCAGACGGTCCGGCTGACCTACAAGGCTAACAATGGCGAGACCTATATCCTCAACCTGATCGACACGCCCGGCCACGTCGATTTCGCCTATGAGGTGTCGCGCTCCCTCGCTGCCTGTGAAGGTTCGCTGCTCGTCGTCGATGCCTCGCAGGGCGTCGAGGCGCAGACGCTCGCCAATGTCTATCAGGCCATCGACAACAACCACGAAATCGTCGTGGTGCTCAACAAGGTCGATCTGCCGGCAGCCGAGCCTGAGCGTATCCGCGAGCAGGTCGAGGAAGTCATCGGCATCGACGCCAGCAACGCGGTGCTGATCTCCGCCAAGACCGGCCTCGGCATTCCGGATGTGCTGGAAGCCATCGTCAACCAGCTGCCGCCGCCGCGCGAAGGCGATCGCACCAAGCCGCTGAAAGCCATGCTGGTCGATAGCTGGTACGACGCCTATCTCGGCGTCATCGTTCTCGTGCGCATCATCGATGGCGTGCTGAAAAAGGGCCAGACCATCCGCATGATGGGCACCGGCGCCAAATATCCGGTGGAGCGCACCGGCGTATTCACGCCGAAGATGCTCGCCGTCGACGAGCTCGGACCCGGCGAGTTTGGCTTCATCACCGCCTCGATCAAGGAAGTCGCCGACACCCGCGTCGGCGATACCATCACCGAGGACAAGCGCCCGACCACGTCGATCCTGCCCGGCTTCAAACCGGCGCAGCCTGTCGTCTTCTGCGGCCTCTTCCCCGTCGATGCGGCGGATTTCGAGGATCTGCGTGCAGCCATGGGCCGCCTGCGCCTCAACGACGCCTCGTTCTCGTTCGAGATGGAAAGCTCCGCCGCGCTCGGTTTCGGCTTCCGCTGCGGCTTCCTCGGGCTCCTGCATCTCGAGATCATCCAGGAACGGCTGGAGCGCGAGTTCAACCTCGATCTCATCGCCACCGCGCCGAGCGTCGTCTACAAGCTCAACATGACCGACGGCACCCAGCGCGAATTGCACAATCCCGCCGACATGCCGGAGGTGATGAAGATCGCCTCCATCGAGGAGCCGTGGATCCGCGCGACGATCCTCACCCCCGATGATTATCTCGGCTCGATCCTCAAGCTCTGCCAGGACCGCCGCGGCATCCAGATCGATCTGAACTATGTCGGCAAGCGCGCCATGGTCACCTATGATCTGCCGCTCAACGAGGTGGTGTTCGATTTCTACGACCGGCTGAAGTCGATCAGCCAGGGCTATGCCTCCTTCGACTATCATCTGTCGGATTACCGCGAGGGCAATCTGGTCAAGATGTCGGTGCTGGTGAATGGCGAGCCGGTGGACGCATTGTCGATGATGGTGCACCGCGCCGCCGCCGAAAAGCGCGGCCGTGACCTTTGCGAAAAGCTGAAGGACCTGATCCCCAAGCACATGTTCAAGATCCCGATCCAGGCGGCCATTGGCGGCACGGTGATCGCGCGCGAAACCATCTCGGCCCTGCGCAAGGACGTGACGGCGAAATGCTATGGCGGCGACGTCTCGCGCAAGCGCAAGCTTCTGGAAAAGCAGAAGGAAGGCAAGAAGCGCATGCGGCAGTTCGGCAAGGTCGAAATCCCGCAGGAAGCGTTTATCCAGGCGCTGAAGATGAGCGATAATTGAAGGCTGCGGTCCTCAACTTTCCTGTCCTTGTGACCCCCATGCGCCCCGCCTACTATCTTCTGATCAGCATCCTGATCCTGTGCAGCGCGGCGCTTGCCGGCTGCACCACAACCGCACCGCGCACCCCGCCTGCGGCCATGCCCGCCGCGCAAGGCGACCAGCCCGAACCGCCAACGCCCGGCATCAAGCCGCTGACAGTGGAACAGGAAGAGCAGTTTGGTGGGTAAGTAACCTTTTTGTATGGTTTTCCTATTTGGCCACGGGGGGGGGAATTATATTTGCGCTACTTGTATTGACGATTGCTCCTCATACTGTATGCGAATAGTTATAGGTTAACACCTGAATGATTCTCGACTTGCAGAGCCAAGATTAAATCAGATACGGATCTTCCGAAGGGTATGTCTTGGTTAAGATCAATGACGAAAACGATCTCGAGCAATGGCTGAAAGACAAGCCTGATAAATGGGCAGTACGCTTGGCGACAAGGGCTGTCCTACGATCGGTCCCTGCACTCTCTTTTCAAATAGATCCGAAATCGAATACCATTTCAGACTTCAGTGCTCAGCGAACACTCGCGGCCTTTCGCGCTATACATGCGGCGTGGTTTATTTCGGAGGTCGGATCCGCGACCATCCCGGATGCGGTTGATCTAGCTGCTTCCGAGTGTGAGAGGTTTGCTAAGGGCATAGCGGAAGACACACGGCGGGTTCTGTTCTGTATGGCGTATGCAGCATATGCGGCATCAGGAAATAATCCGGCTTATACGGCAGCATCGTCTATCCTTGACGCTATTCGGTCCCCTGGCTCAGCCATACGAGTGACAACTCGTTCGTTGGGCCAACCTCAATTAATCGAACGTGTCACTCGCCACACGTGGGATGCTTTCCAACAAGAAATCAACAGCTTAGAACGGGGTCTAAGCGTCGACGCATTTGACGGGGCTCCACTATGGCCGACCAAGCAACTAACTTGGGTGAGTAGTAGCTGGCGGAAATTAAAGACATCGCTGTTCGCAAGAAACGAGAATTGGTCTGTATGGACTGATTGGTATGAAAGCATAATTAGAGGCGATAAATCTAACCTCTATGGGACGCGTCCGATAACAATAGATCTTGAGTTGTTATCGCAGGAGCAATACTTTTGGGAAAGAAGTGTAGAGCGCATAAATTCTGATATTAAGCGCATTATCGCTAGAGAAAGTAAAAATTGGGATCCACCAGAAAAAACAGCAAATAGATTAAGTATTGCCAATTTTATTGTCGCTTATCTCGAGGAGAGAGGATCGGCGGCGTTCATTGCCGAGATTATGAACGCTTTCGAGCGAGACAATCGAGACGTTCTACCACATACGCTCCGAAGCCAGCTTAGCCGTTTGACCGCTGGGGGACGAATTAGAAGAGTCGCGCACGGGGCATATGAGGCTGCGAACAGTAAACAAGAAACCGGATTCACAGATCTGTTAGTTGAACCACAGACTCCAGGCGCAATCCAGTTCGAAAGCCCACCGGATCGACCTATAGAAGTAAAACACAAGGCAAGTGCCGGAGAACTGAGCTGCGACGAAAAAGCAAGGAAGCGTCATCGAGAGGTGAGGCGACGTGTTGATCAGCTTCTTGCAACTTACGCACGAGATCAGAGAGGGGGCAATGCTTCCGCTGCGATCATTGATGAGATATCGTTGTTCAGCGAATCTCTGGGTGAATCGATAGAACAATTAGATCCAGATTTATTGATTCCACGCGGAGATGGATTGCGTCGAGATTTGACGGCTTATTCAGATAAAAGCGATTTTTCGAACCTTACGCCTGTAGCTGACGATCTGTTGCTGGCACTAGGGAAGTTGATTGCAGATTATAACAATTATGTTTCTTTCGATTCCGAATTGGCTAGGCGTGACGAAGCACTGCTTGGCCCCGATGCTCGCAAGAAGATGGTTCCCCCCTCAGAGGGACAAAGAGTAATAAAAGATGCCGTTGATCGTGACGCAGCTGCGCCTAATGTAGAAGCGGTGCTTGGTGAGGAAGCAAAGGTTGCGCCAGCCGTACCCGACCAAGAGAGCAGACAATCCCGCCGCTATTCTGAGGGCGCAAAGAATTTTGCTAGAAAAGCAATTGAGCGTGCATCCGATTACGCAAAGTTAGCTTGGCAACATAAGGGGAAGACGGCAATTGCCAGCGGGACTTCAGATCTGGCTGCTGCTAAATGGGTAGTCGCCAATCAAGAGTGGCTGTTGACCTATTTTGCTGAGAATCCAACTATGATTGATATCATTCACAAATTGCTGACAGTTCTTAAGACGCTGCCTTTAGCATAACGCCGTTCCCCTTTTTCGACCAACATACCTCCCATGCGCATATTGCACTGCACAATATCCGCACCTATGCCTATCCTGCGCCTGTTGAACCAGATTTCACAGGGAACAGGCCATGAGCTTTCTGATTGATTTTGCCACGCGCGGCCGCCGCCACAATGACAGTGCTTATCGTGAGGCGCTTGCCATGCTGCAGGGCATGAGCGCCGCCGACCGTGCCGATATCGGCATCAAGCAGGGTGATTTCACCCGCATTGCGCGCGAGATGTCGCGCCGCTGAATTTTGCGCCCCGCCGGGCCCTGATGGAAGGGCAGGCTTGGGAGGATGCTGCCCGCTTCCATGAGGCCCGGCATGAGGCGCGCGGCGCTAGAGGAATTCCAGGAAAAGTGGGAACCGGTTTTCCGTCCGGAATTGCGTAAACTACGCTTTAGCACGCCGGGTAAACTCCATCACCCAGTTGGTTTCCCAGGTTTCGCCGCCATCCTTGGAAAACGCCTGCGCCCAGAGCGGTGCGTCGGGCGAGGGTGTCCACAGGAAGCGCACGCGCACCGGCGTGCCATCATCCGTATCCTCGCCGTAGAAAACCCCCTTGCCATTGTCGAAATGGCCGATCACCGGCGGAAACAGCACGTTGCTGCGGCTGTCGGCCCAATGCAGCGACCATGACCCGTCGCGCGGATTGAACAGGCGCAGCGTTACCCCGGTAAAGCCCTGCGAGGGCATAACCATCTCTTCGATATTCGCCGTGCCTTCGAGGAGCTTGCGCACGCTCGACGTGGCGTGAAACTCATCCCAGTTATCGGAGCCGGCAAAACGCGCCTTCAGGCGCAGATTGCGTATGTTCCAGTCGCCGACGAGAAAATCAAAATCCGCCGCGCTGCCAAGGGTGTGTATCGCTCCGTCCATGATGCCGTCCTCCCGTTATTTCATCCCGTTTCGTGGATAAATATAGCGCAGGGCTCCTGACAACCTACTGTCAGGAGGATGTCAGGAGGAGAGGATTTTTTTGGGCGCGTTGATTTGCCGGATGGCAATGCTGCTGTGCGTGGTTCGACAGGGCTCACCATGAGGGAGGTTGGGGACTGCATGGATAGTCGCCAACCTTGCAGACCTTGACTCTTTGCAATCAACCCACTTCCCTCATGGTGAGCTTGTCGAACCACGCACAGCAGCATTGCGATCCGGACAAGACGGATAGCCGCCAACCTTGCAGACCTTGGCTCCCTGCCATCATCCCACCTCCCTCATGGTGAACATGCCCCTGTGGTAACGTGTTGATATCGTTTGCGAATTAATTATCAGTTAAGTGCTTCCCGGCAGCATTCCTAGTTGCACCTTTTAGGCAATGCTTCCCCTTTTGGAACCGATGAACGCGGCCAACGTTCCATGTCTCTGGCGAGCTTTTCAACTCCGTTGCAGAACAGAGGATAATCCGCCAAATGGTCGCGCTTCTGACGATCTTCGGGATGACACTTGTGTTTGGCGTCTATCCTGTCGCGCTTGCCGTCGAGGTTTGGAAAGCCCTTCGCTCATACCGTTGGAAATCTTAAGAGGTGATGCTGTCGCGTTCATCGCCAATTGCAGAGACCGACTTCTTCTTGCTTTCCACTATCGTTCCGGCGATATAATTAAAACTCGTGGGGAGTTATGCCAAGAAAATGCCAACGACCGAATCTACTGCAATCTACTCGACTGAGAGCTCTAGAATAAGAACCTCTCTTACCGTGTTTTTGATCTCTGTCATTTACTTTGTCGTATTCTTTCTACTTGTGGGCCAAATAGCCAATTTTGCGGCTATCGTTGACTTAAGCGAATTTATTTCTGCATTGAAGATCATATTATTTGTTACACCACAAGTTTATATTCTCATCCCGCTCACAATTGTTATGTATTGCTTCACTCGATATAGGCGCGAATTTACACAATTGTTCTTTATGTGGCTGGCAATTTTAATTTTTGGAAGCATGTATACATTTGGTCTTTTGTATATTCTTAATCTACCCTGATGTCTGCTTTGTGGCTCTATCTGCAAGCGAGCGGCGGCCTCTAGCACTTCCTCCGATCCCAGACTGCGGCAATTCCTAAAACCTTACCGAAGATTTTGACGCTGGTTTAAATCCGGGCTGGTAGTGCTTCCGGTATGGACAGGACACGAAACCTTATCGATACGCTGAAAGCCGCTTCGCCCGTCTTGGGGCTTACTATGGGGCATCTTGTCGGCCCTGCGGTCGCGACAACAAAAGGCGGGGTGGCAATCATTGCCCTGCTCCTCACGTTGGCCATGACGCCGCTTCTATATCAGGTTGTCATGGCCCGGCCCTTGTTCGCCAAGGTGGTGTTCATGGCGACACCCTTCGTGCTGTTTCCTATCGTGGCTCTGGTCTATTACCTCCTCGGATACTAGCGCCGGGCTCTAGCACTGGCCCCGATCCCACCGCTAATCGATCAGCAGTGAGGAAATTCCCCTAGTTCCGCGCAAGTTGCGCCAGACCGCGCCATGGGCCACGGTCCTCTTTAGATGACGCCACCACGGCTCGCGTGAGCTACCACTTTTGCCCTTTCCAATTGGGATCCGCGTGGAACGTAAAATGAGTATTCTTCCAATATTTGTACTTATTCGCCGGAAGTTTGTATGGGGCTCCTCGACGAACAGCCCGCTGAGCACCGTCCATTGCCCTCTTCAGAGCATCCCGATTTTCACCGGAGCCGCCCACCTTTAGCGGACCCGTGATCCTGCCGTTTCGATCTAAATTCAAATCAACGGTGACGACGATGTCGGGATTCGCGAGTGCATCCTCCTGAGAAATCCACGTTTCCTGTCCGGTCGGCATCGCTTTTGTCGGCTCCGCTGCCAGCGAAGCCATCCAAGCGATAGAAAAAACCGTTGTTAAAGCAAGAGCATACCAAAACTTGTGCATAAAACCCCCGGTGAAGATCGTCATGCCACAGGCCTCAAGGCGAGCTATTAACGAGTGGAATTGTTCGGCCTCCGATGGCATGGTTTCATGGATACACCCGAAGGCGCGCGGGCGGCAAGAAAGAGCGACGATGGCGCTCGTGTTGACGGGCGTTAATTCACCTCAACCTACTTTGCTTGCCCCAATTCTGACGGGAGGAGCGGTAGCACATATGCTTTGTACTCTTCTAGGGGTGGTGGCGGCCCACGGTCATAGGTGTATCTGTCAACTAAAGATTGTCCGAGCAAGCCAGAAAAAAAACTATTCTCGTCAAGCGCCGTAAAGAACCGTTCTGTTTGCGCTAACTTTCCCGTTTCTGTCGAAAACCACAATTTGGTTACGGCCTTGTCGCCATAGCGCTGCCAATCGGTTTGGAAGACCGTCGTATCATTTCCGTCCATGGTCTCAGTGCCATGCTTAGTGCAATTTTGAAAGACCGGCCGTCCATCATCGGTATGATCGACCGTTCCACGCCTGTATGCGAGCCAAGGAGAGTCTGGCTTGCGGACGTAGATGGTCTGGTCGTAATAAAAGGTCCAGAGCCATAGCTTCCCGCTATCCTGACCCGTTCCTGTAACGGTTGAAACCGTTTGGTAGCGACCCGTGTTTGCTGCGTGTTGGTACGCCGCGTTGAGCTCAGCACATGTATTATCGTCTGCCTGTGCGCTTGCAACTCCTGCAAAAATGCAAAGCCATACCCAAATCAATTTCATTAACTACCCCCGCCCTATCTTTTTTACTCTGAGTCAGCGCCGCGACGAATTCTGCGCGTCCGGATCAACGATCACTCCGCGCACGCCGCTTTTGCCACTTTTGTTCAAGGTAGCTACTATAGGACTCCATACCGAGATAGAGTTGTTGGGTGTAGTCCGCCAGTTCCCGCAAATTATCCAGTCTCGCCCAACCATGAGCGGCAATCGCAGCGTGTGCGCCTCCCTTCGCCTCCCATTCAGACTTCAGACTGTACGCAGTGAACAACTCCGTACCTGTTAGCATGATGACGGGTGCTCGGGTGCGACGCTCCCGGGGAAGGTATTCGCGCCCCCAAGCGGCCAGCTTCCTTATTCGCGCTATTTCTTGTTGGGAAAGTTCGCTCGCTTCCTTCATCGTCGCGAAGACAATTGTCGAACCTTGAAACCGCTCCGCGAGGACCTTCATTCGATTAACATCGTCTTGTGTGAACGCTTCCCGGCCAAAGCTCTTGGCCTCACCGAACACCGCTTCGGTAGCATGGTCGTTGCCAAACATCTCCTTGCGTTGATACCAGAGGATAAAATCAGCTTCGACTTTGTGCTTCGGTCCAAGTTCCAATTCCCGCCCAGCCGACCAAGTCATTCGGGCGAGGTCCATGTGGCCAATAACATCGGAAAAAAATCGGAGCGTTAGCGCGGCGGCATAACCTCCGCGCGAATAGTCCGGGAGCGCGAATGGCCCAACTAGGCGGTAGGACCACCGGGTATGCTGACCAGAAGTCGGCTCAATGATTGGGAAAGCGAAGGGTTGAAGACACAAGCCACACTTCACAGTGTAGCCAAGGTCCGCTAACGGGTGCCAGCTCCAGCTCGAACATTTATCGCATTTGATTTCAAGTCCGAGTTCTAACGCATTTTGCTTCACGAGAATCTCAAAATTGTTTTGTCGCCAAATATCACCTTTGGTAGCGTTGTGAATGCGGTTTCGAAACTCTTGATGCTGAATGCTTCGCGATCCTGGTCTCCGCGATATTTCATTCAGAAGCTCAACTATTGCCCGGTGAGCGATGCTTTTAACGCCCCAAAAGCCGCCAAGCGTTTGCACAATCTGCTGAGTGGCGCTCCCGGCATCAGAGGCAGAAGATTTCACGTTGTGCGTTTCGAGCCATTTCCTGATAGCTGTTCCGCCATCCGACAATCGCCAGAACTGCGATCTGCTTCGAAATTCTTGGAAAGTCACGAATCCTTCGGTCGTAGAGAGCAGATTTTCCGATGCAACGTTGAGGCGGGTGAAAAGGCCATGCTGATGGCTGGTCGGATAGACTACAGCAATTTGATCACTTAAGCTCCAATCTCTCAACTTGATGACGTTGGCCCACCGACTTTGGCCACCATACTCAGAGGCAAACGTCGGATGCAGTCCTTCAAACCGCAGCTCGGGCGTTTGCAGATCAATGGGAACATCAATCGTTTTCTGATCGGCTGACAGCGTTGTTTGCTTTTTTCGCTGAGTGGATCCCGAAGAAGATCGCCAAAGCGCTGGGTACCAGTCCTGACGAGTATTCGCTCCGTTGGTTTCGACCCTGAAATAGTCGTAATAGATGCGGTCGAGATCGCTCGTTGGAATGGAACGTGCAAACATCACGTGCGGGTGGATCATCACTCCATTGTCATTGCCCGGAAGAGGCCGATAGTTCAGCTCTATAAATTCCTTTGAGTACGCTGATAGTTCCTTCGCCCATTGGAGGGGAATTGGCACAACGTCGCGGCGTGTAGCACGAAGATTCCAGAAGTCGAGGAGGTCTTGTGGCTTGGTCGCGTCCAGTACAAAAAGCGCAGGATCGGCGCGATCATGATAATCGACGTTGAGCTTCGAGTGTCCGATTCGGAGTGCCGTTCTTCCGCCCGATTGGAAGAGCTTGGCAAGCGTTTCACCGTCCAGTGAAATCCTTTCTGGGTCGAAGGCATCAATGAAAGCTTCCTCGAAATAGGCAAGGTCTTCGGTCTGCGGGAAACTACCTGCCAAACAGGCACACAACGCTTGAAACCTCTTTTCTCGCGCGACGACATGCACAATTCCGTGTTCATGCCGTCGTGTGAATTGGAATTCCTTTTTGTAAAGTTCCCGATAGAGGTCCAATACACTGAGACCATGACCACGCTCGTCACGATTGCCGTCGCGGGGCAAGATGTCAGCCAACTGAAGCACTCGGTCGCTCTCAAAGCCTAAACCTTCGGCCAAACCTGTGGACGTCTCCACGAGAAAATCTGGCTCAAAAAAACTAAGGTAGCCATTGACCACCTGCGGAGCGGTTTCAACAACGTGATGGCGATCCCACCAAGGAGGTATTTGCTTTATAATGGGGATGATCGGATTGTATTTTCCACCCCACAAGCAAGTGTTGATGCGGAAGATTTCTATCAGAGCGTCCATGTCCGTGGGGCGAACCAAGAACGCGAATCGTATTGGCCGCAGACGGACAGTTACGCTTACGTGTGACAATTGCTCCCCCAAGGGCCTGCTCGGCACCTCAAATCTATACCGCAAGTAATTGCGAATCGCGTCTACTGATACTGCCCGATCAGTTACTAAAGCGTGCACCAAGTGACGGCTCAACCACGGCTCTTGCCCTTTCCTTTCAGCGCGTCGAGTGCCGCGCTCATGCGACTGACGGTGCGCTTCAGTTCTTGAACATCGTCAATCCAATCGACTTCGCGGCTTCGCTGCACGTCGCGCAAATGATCGATCTGATCCTGCAAATCACGACGCACCTGCTCGGACTGATCGAGCTTTCTTTCCAGCTCACCCAATTCGCTGCCGACGGCCTTGATCACCTCTGCGGCGCTGAAGGCTTTCTTGCTCTCGTCGATCTGCTTTTGCAGGTGGGCGCGCACTTCTTCAAGCGCATCGCCGATGCCGTTCAGGATGGCCGTCAGGTCGACGAAGTCGCCGCCCCGCGTTTTGACGTAGGCCTTCTCGGAAACCTTTACCGGCGCGTTCATTGCAGCAGAGCCTCCTGTTGCTGTTTGAGATCATGCAATTTGAGCAAATCGTTCATCTGCTCACGCAACACGGCGTCCTGCCTTTGACGAACGGCCTTCTCGATTTCGATCAGTTCGACCAACTCCTTTGCCGTGGCCTTGAGGTTGCGCGTGTGGCTGTCCGCCACGCGTTGCAGCGCCGCCGCGTAGGCCTCGAAACCAACGCGCATCTGTTCGGCGATCAACCGCGCCAGTTCGCTGGAGAGTTGCTCTTGCGGAGTTTTGCTCTTGCCCATGACGCCACCTCACGCCTGATTGGTATAGGCGACGCGATCCGGCGCGACCGCCCATCCGGCATCGAGGATGCCGATGGCAGCGAGAAGCCGGTCTCGCGCCTCAACCAGTTTGCGGAACATTTCGGCTGTGCCGCCGAGATCACCCTGCGCAACAGCCGATGCGTGGCGCGAGTCGCTGATAGACGCTGCTCGCGACTCGGCTTTTGGCCATGAAGCTCATAAGTGTTATCAGTGATGTCATCGATCGACAGTGCGCGATCACGTGTTGCGGCGAACAAGTCCGCAATCCGCTGTTCGATCTTTCCTGCGCCTTTACTCATCGTGATAACACTTATCCTCCCCTAATTTTCTGGTGCTCGGATCAAGGCGCGCTCCTTTCAGCCACCGCGATCTCGCGGTAGCGCTTCAGGCCGTCACCCGGCTTACGAAGTTCGGCGACAATCAGTTCACTTTCGTCGATTGCTCCGGGACACCGTTCGTCAGCTGGCAGGTTCTCTATATCGGCATGGACGCGCGCTTTGGCTTGCTGCCAATCTCGATGGAACTTCGCTCGCTGCTCCTCGCGCCGTTTTTCGCGCTGCGCTATTTTCCTCGCCTTTTGCTCTGCCCAGCGCTGCTCGGCTTCGCGTTCCCTTTTCTCTTCTTCTTCCTCAGCACTGAGCGAAGCGGATTTTTTCTCCAAAGGAAAATCCGTCTTCGCGCGCATGCGCAAAGAATCTCTATCGAGTTCTCTATCGAGTTCGGGTGCAGTTGCTGCACCCCTTTTTTGCGAAAACTGCACCCCCTTATCGGGGGTAATTGCACCCCCGCTATCGTTGAGGGGGTGCACTGGGTGCACCCCTTGTCTTTGCAACTTCGTGGCCCAACGGGTAGGGTTTGGATTGACGTTCGCAAGCCGGAACACGTTTGCACCGAGTTCGGTCTTTTTGCCGGTCGGCACGAGATAGCCGGTCGATATGAGCAGGTCGCGGCACTTGATGGCGGTGTGCTTCGCCACATTGGCTCGCTCGACGATGGTGTCGATACCGGCAAAGGCGCGCTGCTGGTTATCGTCGCTGGCATAGTGCAAGAACACAATCATGACTGCTTTGGCCGCGTGGCTGAGACGCTTGTCGTCGTTGACGGCGTCGAGAAGTTCAAATTTCCAGTTTGCGGATCCGTTGTTTTGCTTTCGCGTGTTCATTGGAAACAGAGCCCCTGGGTGGCCCGGTAAATCTTGTGCTGGAACGGTCTGGAGGGTATTGTGGTGAAGGCAAGTAACCATCTCCCTCCCCAAACCCGTTTCGGAGACACTCCGGGCGGGTTTTTTCATTGCGGGCCAGAATGGCGGCAATTTTTCCCGTTTCAGTGGCCTTTATACTCCCTTCGCTCGCCTGTTCTGGTCAGGCGAAACCCGGTTCTTCCTGCCTGCTGGCCTCTAGAAACGTTAGTTGCCGAGCGGAAATCCGTCGTCAGTCAGCACATCTTTCCGCATCGTGGCTTTTGGCATGTTCGCCAGCGCGCGCCGCGTTTTAGCGAGCCATAGCCACTCGTTGTCGTAGTCCGGCTTTGTCTCGATGTAGGCGCACCGGACATCGCAGAGCTGCCGAGTCATCTCGCCACGCGGCAATCTGTAACGCGGATTGAGATATACGTAGCGGGTATGGTCGAACAAGCCGTCTTTGGCTTCCTGCTCCGCACGCGCACGTTGGTCTTTCAAATGCTGGTCAAGCAACGCATCGGCTCTTTCATCTTCTTCGGTGGTCATGACTATTGGCATCGCTCTATCCTCCTTGGTTGATTTGACTCCTGTCGTAGCAGCGGTTCTGCGCTGCCCGACTGCCGTAAACTTCAATTCTCAATAACCTCTTGCACTGGTGCTACCTTCGGCGGACGGCCTCGGCGTGGCGCACCGTGACGCTGCGCCGCCACCTTCTTGCGCCGATACGCCTCATGTTCCTTGCGTATGATCTTCGGTCGGTTGCCGTGATATACGGGCAGCGGGAAATCCGGATCGTGATCCATCAGCCAGTAGATATAGCCGCGCGAGCAGCGAAGGTCGGCGGCTACCTCTTTGAGTGTCATGAAATAGGAAAGTATCTCGTTCATAGCTGTCATCCACGTTTGAATGACAAGTAAAATTGTTAAAAGTTGGCGTGACAAGCCTTTTTTTCTTGCCGTTTCTTTGAGCAATGCCCGTTTCGCAAGCAAACTTAAGTGTATCTTTAACCTCGGTACGATTTCGGCTTGTTTTGTCCGGGGATAATCTAGCCGCCGTACAGTCTTTGTAAGTCTCGTTATAGGTCGTCACCAAAAAGTGAACAATTCCTGCAAAAAAATTCGTTTTGTGAACAATCAAAGCCTGCGGAAAATTCCGCACTCACGCCCGCTTCAGCGCCGTCACATTGTTATTCCCTGTGACGTAAGCGCCCCATGCATCGAGCAGCTTTCTGCGCTTGGCGACGGCGATGCTGCGCCGATAAGCATTTTCTGTATCGTTGCCAATCCGGTGGCCTAAAATTTCCTCGGCGGTCTCGCGGGCAAAGCCGGTTTCATCGCCAGCCCAATCGCGGAAGGATGAGCGGAAACCATGCGGAACCGCAATTTTGGCCGATACAAGCCTGCTGAGCGCATCGCGCATGTCGCCTTCCTCAAGGGCCGGGAACACCCGGCTTTCGCTTGTGCGGCGCTCCTGTGCGGCCAAAATCGCCAAGGCCGGTTTGCTCAGGGGAACGATATGGTCGCGCTCGCCGGTCTTGGTCCTCGCCTTCGGCACTGTCCACAGCGCCTTGTCCATGTCGAACTCGGACCACTCGGCCAGCCGCGTCTCGCCGGAACGGACGGCGGTGAGGATGGTGAGCAACAGCGGCGGCAGCGCCGGGTCGCTGGCCGTATCCAGACCGGCGACAAAGTCCGGGACATCGGCGTAGGGCAGCGCCGGGTGATGACCCTTTTGCAGCTTCGGACGCTTCGGCAGCAAATGGTCCAAATTGCCGCGCCACGCTGCCGGGTTGTCGCCTGAGCGATAGCCCTTGGCCTTGGCGAAATCCAAGACCCGCTCGACGCGCCCGCGCAACTGCTTGGCGGTCTCCGCTTTCTCCAGCCAGACGGGTTTGAGGATGCCGAGGATATCCTCAACGCCGATGGCGTTCACCGGCATGTCGGCAATGGCGGCGGCGTGCAGGGTGAGCGAGCGGTTCCAGCCATCCTCCGTCTTCTTGTTGCGGAACGTCGGCTTGAGGCTGTCGAGCAGCGCCGTGCCGCATTTCGCAAATGTCATGGCATTGCGCTTTTTCTCCGCCATCGGGTTCTTGCCCTCGGCGATCTGTTCGTGGATGGCCAGCGCCTTCTTGCGCGCCAGCGGGATGCTCGTCCGCCCGGCCTTGCCCGCGCCGGTCCAGCTGCCGAGGCCCGGCTCCCACACTTTCTTGCCGCGCTGCCACATGAAAACCCAGCTCTTCGAGATTGTGAATTTTGTTTTTGTGGTGCTAACCTTCATGTACAGGTTCGGTACCGTGCCTTCCGCGTAGCGTCCGGGTTCGGTCAGACTGTCGATGATTTCCTTGGTGAGTGGCGGGATGTGTTTGCGGGTTCTGGGCATTGGCTTTCCTTGGCGTTTTCCTAGTTAGGTATATGACACCACCTAACACTTACGGACGGCCATGGCAAATCAACACATTGAAAACACTGGCTTTTTTACAATTATGGACACCCACGAACACCCACGACAGCTTGCCCCGCTCCCTCATGGTGAGCCTGTCGAACCACGCACAGCAGCATTGCCATCCGGCAAATCAGCACCCTTGAAAGCGACCAGATCAAAAATAATCGTGGCTGTTTATCCACACCCTCCAAACCTCGCTTATTCTAACGGCGTCCTTTCCATGGGGAACTGCTTCCGGAGCCGTTCGAAGTGGGGAGAGGATCGGCGCCTCCGATGGCGGGTAACGGACCCGTCGTCCGGGGAAGTTCTGTCCAAGGGTTCCCCTGCCGGTACTAAGGCCGGTGCGTGCTGGACGAGCACTGTGAGGGCGGCAGATTGGCTGGGCGCAGTCCTGGCCGCTGGCGTTTCCGACGCGGAACGGACGGGATCAAAAAACGCCGGACGGGCGGTCTTCGGATCGCATTTTTATTCTACCAAGACGCGCTTCGACGACCGCCCGTCTTTCCCACCACCAAGCAATGGCCAGACGCGAAAGCGGGCGTGGCAAAGGGAGCCTCTATGTTGAGCCGAGCAGAGAAGGAACGGTCGATGAAGCAGGTCAATTGCATGAAAGAATTTCGGTTGTCACCCCGGGTGAAAGTCGGGGTGCGGCAGGATCCGTATGGCGATCCTATGCCCGCGTCAGAACTGCGCGCTCTCGAAGAACGAAGCAGCCTGCTGCTTGCCATCGGGCAAAGCGTGGCAACTGTTTTTGGATACTACAAGACATGTCATCGCAAGACCTGCCAGAGGCACCGCTGCTGCAAGGAACGCGAGTCCGAATTGCGAAACTATCCCGACAGCGCATTGCCTCCTTGCATTCCCTGGAAAGACTCCAGCATTTTCTTCGTGGTGACCATTCAGATCATGCGGTGGGTAAACGGGGGCCAGTCGGTCACCTATACCGAAGACGGCAGCTTCCAATGCGATGGGAAAGTGATATCTAGAAAGACATGACAACGAAACCGCGCATCACCATTACCTATTGCACGCAATGCAGCTGGCTCCTGCGCTCCGCCTGGATGGCGCAGGAGCTGCTCTCGACCTTTGGCGCCGATCTCGGCGAGGTGGCACTGATCCCCGGAACAGGCGGGATTTTCGAAATCCATGTCAACGGCGATCTCATCTGGGAGCGCAAGCGCGATGGCGGGTTTCCCGAGGCCAAGGTGCTGAAGCAGAAGGTGCGCGATATCGTCTGGCCCGAGCGCGATCTCGGCCATTCCGACGGGCATAAGGCTGCCGGTGCGTCCTTCGACAAGCTCAGGATGAGACAGGAGGAGCCCTGCACCAACGCCCCCAATGAGCCAAGCTCCAATACTACTCAGGGTGGGTCAAGCGCCAACGCCCCTCATGGTGAGCCTCGTGAGCTGTCGAACGGCGAACCACGGGGTGAAGATGAGTAAGAGTAAGCCGGAGATTACCACAACCAGGCTCGACGACGCGGCGCGCGCTGGCTGGTTGTATTATGTCGCCGGCAACACCCAGGACGAGATTGCCGCCAAGCTCGGCATTTCGCGCCAGTCGGCGCAGCGCATGGTGTCGCTGGCCGTGTCGGAAGGGCTGGTCAAGGTAAGGCTCGACCATCCAATCGCCCATTGCCTAGATCTCGCCGCGCAACTGAGGCAGCGCTTTGATCTCAAGATGGCGGAGGTGGTGCCGACCGATCCGGGCTCCACCTCGACGACGCTCGGCATTGCCGATGCGGCGGCGGCGGAGATGACGCGCTGGCTGAAATCGGAAGCGCCGATCATTCTTGGCATTGGCACCGGGCGTACGTTGAAGGCGGCGATCGAACAGCTGTCGCCGATCGAATGCCCGCAGCACAAGGTGGTGTCGCTGACCGGCAATATCTCGCCGGATGGTTCGGCGGCTTTCTACAACGTCATTTTCAACATTGCCGACAAGATCAAGGCGCGGAGTTTTCCGATGCCGCTGCCGGTCATCGCCTCCTCGCCGGAGGAGCGCGAGCTTCTGCACAGCCAGGCGATGATCCGTCCGGTGCTGGAATTGTCGGCGCGGGCGAATGTTGCGTTTCTTGGCATTGGCGATCTCGGGGAAGACGCGCCGCTCTTCATCGACGGCTTCATTTCGCGCGAAGAACTGAACGCCTTGCGCCAGGCCGGTGCGGTCTGCGAAATCATCGGCCGTGCCTTCGACCGCAACGGCGTGCCCATCGAGGGCCTGACCAATGACCGCGTCGCCAGCGCGCAGATCCCGTCGCGCGACACCGCGACGGTCATCGCCACCGCCAAAGGTGCGAAAAAGCTGCCGGGCATTGTGGCGGCGATAAAGGGCAACCTTATCAACGGCTTGATCACCGACGAACAGACCGCGGAAGCACTCCTCCGCAGCTAGCTCCCACCGTATTGTTGCAATGCAGCGACGAATTGCTCTTGACTTGTTTCGCCATTGTGTGAGTATTTGCCCATAAGACAAGCAATTGCTCATAACATTCGGGAGGAATGAGATGTTATCAAGAACGCTTCTGCTCGCCGCGGCGTCGGTACTCGCCATGTCGAGTTTTGCGCATGCGGAAACGCTGACCATCGCCACGGTCAACAATGGCGACATGGTCCGCATGCAGAAACTGACCGATGATTTCACCAAGAAAAATCCGGACATCAAGCTCGAGTGGGTGACGCTCGAAGAAAACGTATTGCGTCAGCGCGTCACCACCGACATCGCCACCAAGGGCGGCCAGTACGACGTGCTGACCATCGGCACCTATGAAGTGCCGATCTGGGCCAAGCAGGGCTGGCTCCTGCCGCTCGATGGTCTTGGCAAGGACTATGACAAATCGGACCTTTTGCCGGCTATCGATGCCGCCGTTTCCTTTGACGGCAAACTCTACGCCTCGCCCTTCTATGGCGAAAGCGCCATGGTGATGTATCGCACGGACCTTGCCGAAAAGGCGGGCGTGAAGATCCCTGAGAAGCCGACCTGGGATGAGATCGCCAACGCGGCCAAGAAAATGACTGACAAGTCGACCGAGACCTACGGCATCTGCCTGCGCGGCAAGGCCGGCTGGGGCGAGAACATGGCGCTCCTGACGGCGACCGCCAATTCATTCGGCGCCCGCTGGTTCGATGAAAAGTGGCAACCGCAATTCGATCAGCCGGAATGGAAGAAGGCGCTGACCTTCTACGTCGACCTGATGAAGGAAGCAGGACCTCCCGGTGCATCGTCGAACGGCTTCAACGAGAACCTGGCTCTGTTCCAGACCGGCAAATGCGGTATCTGGATCGATGCGACCGTTGCTGCGTCCTTCGTGACCAACCCGAAGGACTCGAAGGTTGCCGACAAGGTGGGCTATGCGCTCTTCCCGACAGGCGGCGTGGAAAATCATGGCAACTGGCTGTGGGCTTGGAACCTCGGCATTCCTGCCAGCACCAAGAAAGCGGAAGCTGCGCAGAAGTTCGTCTCCTGGGCGACAGACAAGGCCTATACGGAGCTCGTCGCCAGCAAGGAAGGCTGGGCCAACGTTCCTCCAGGCACGCGCAAGTCGCTTTACGCCAATCCGGAATATCAGAAGGCAGCTCCCTTCGCCAAGATCACGCTCGACGCGATGAATGCGGCGAATACCACCAAGCCGACTGTCAAGCCGGTGCCTTATACGGGTGGCCAGTTCGTCGCCATTCCTGAGTTCCAGGGTATTGGTACGGCGGTTGGACAGCAGTTTTCGGCGGCGCTTGCCGGTTCGATGAAGGTCGATCAGGCATTGCAGAGTGCACAAGCGCTGACGACACGTGAGATGACGAAGGGCGGCTACATCAAGTAGGATCCTCCTGGCTCCGGACGGTTTCCTGACGCGAATGTCAGGGGCAGCCCGGGCCTCCTTTTGCATTCTCACTTTTAATGATTACTGCATTGGAACCCGACCATGGCTACGCTTCAGACACGTGCAACTGCCCGTCTCATGATGTCGCCCGCCGTCATCCTCCTGTTTCTGTGGATGATCGTGCCGCTTGTCATGACGCTGTACTTCTCGTTCCTGCGCTACAATTTGTTGATGCCGGGAACCGAGGAATTTGCTGGCTTTCTCAACTACCAGTATTTTCTGACCGACCCCGCCTTTTTCACCGCGCTCGGCAATACGCTGATGCTGGTCGGCGGTACACTGCTTATCACCGTGATTGGCGGCATCCTGCTGGCGATCGTGCTTGACCAGCCATTCTTCGGGCAGGGCATCGTCCGCCTTCTGGTAATCGCGCCGTTCTTCGTCATGCCGACCGTTTCGGCACTTGTCTGGAAGAACATGCTGATGCATCCGGTCAACGGGTTGTTCGCGTGGATCGCCCGCTCGTTCGGGTTCCAGCCTGTCGACTGGTTCGCGGAACTGCCGCTGTTTTCGATCATTCTCATCGTCGCCTGGCAGTGGCTGCCTTTCGCCACGTTGATCCTGCTCACCGCCCTGCAATCGCTTGACGGCGAACAGATCGAGGCCGCGGAAATGGATGGCGCAGGGGCTCTCTCTCGCTTTTTCTACCTGGTGCTGCCGCACATGTCGCGCGCGATTACCGTCGTCATCCTCATCCAGACCATTTTCCTGCTCAGCGTGTTCGCCGAAATTCTGGTGACGACCAATGGCGGACCTGGCCTGCAGACGACGAACATCACCTATCTCATTTACGCTCAGGCGCTTCTGCAGTTCGATGTGGGCGGCGCTTCGGCCGGTGGTATCGTCGCGGTGATCCTCGCCAATATCGTCGCCTTCTTCCTCATTCGCCTCATCGGCAAGAACCTTGAGAGGTAAGAGCCCTTTCTGGCCATATTGACCTATTCTGACGGAGGTGTGTTGTGACAAGATCAAGTAAAGACAGGAAGACCCGCACTCTGCGTGCGGGCGAGTGGCTTTGCGCCGGGATTGGCGCAACAAACCCTGTCCCTTCGGGTTTCCGGCTGGCGGACACCCACTTTGTCAGGCGGCTTCGTCCGATGAACCACATCGACCTTGCCGCCTTCCGCGTGGATTGTCTCGCCAGTCGAGAAACAGAATACGGCCAATATGGCCAGAAAGGGCTCTAGGCCATGGCCCGCGCAGTCACAACACGGCGAAAGCTGACCTTCACCATCCTCGGCTGGGCTATCGGTCTCCTGATCTTCTTTCCGATCCTGTGGACTTTCCTCACCAGCTTCAAGACGGAAGGAACGGCGGTCGCCACGCCGCCGCAGTTCCTGTTCTTCGACTGGACACTCGAGAACTACCGCGAGGTGCAAAGTCGCTCAGACTATATGAAACATGTCACTAATTCGGTGGTGATTTCTGTTGGGTCGACGCTCATCGGCTTGGCTCTCGCCATCCCGGCAGCTTGGGCAATGGCGTTCTCGCCGACCAAGCGCACCAAAGACGTGCTGATGTGGATGCTTTCCACCAAGATGATGCCGCCGGTCGGCGTTCTGGTGCCGCTGTATCTGATCTTCCGCGACTGGAGTCTCCTGGATACGCGTCTTGGTCTCGTAGCGGTCCTCACCATGATCAACCTGCCGATCATCGTCTGGATGCTCTACACATATTTCAAGGAAATACCGGGCGAAATTCTCGAAGCGGCGCGCATGGACGGCGCATCGTTGATGAAGGAGATCGTCTATGTACTGACGCCCATGGCCGTACCGGGTATTGCATCAACCATGCTGCTCAATATCATTCTTGCATGGAACGAGGCGTTCTGGACGCTGAACCTTACAGCGGCCAACGCCGCGCCGCTCACCGCCTTCATTGCCTCCTACTCTAGTCCTGAAGGCTTGTTCTGGGCCAAACTGTCGGCCGCATCCACCATGGCGATTGCACCGATTCTGATCATGGGATGGTTCAGCCAAAAGCAGCTGGTTCGCGGTCTGACCTTCGGCGCCGTCAAATAATCAGGGGGATATCATGGGAAGAATTACACTCGAAAAAGTATCAAAGTCATTTGGAACCACCTCGGTCATTCCAGAAATCGACCTTGAAATCGTCGATGGCGAATTCGTTGTCTTCGTCGGCCCTTCCGGCTGCGGAAAGTCGACCTTGCTGCGCATGATCGCCGGTCTGGAAGACTTAAGCGGCGGCCGTATCATCATCGATGGCAAGGACATGTCGAGCGAGGCACCGGCCAAGCGTGGTTTGTCCATGGTTTTCCAGTCCTACGCGCTCTATCCGCATATGAGCGTCTACGGCAACATCGCCTTTCCGCTCAAAATGGATGGTCAGGACAAGGCTGCGATCGACAAGAAGGTGAAGGACGCGGCGCATATCCTCAATCTCACCAACTATCTTGATCGGCGGCCAGGACAACTATCCGGCGGACAGCGCCAGCGCGTTGCCATCGGGCGGGCAATCGTACGGCAGCCGAAGGCGTTTCTCTTTGACGAGCCGCTATCCAATCTCGATGCGGCCTTGCGCGGCAACATGCGGCTCGAGATCAGTGATCTGCATCACCAACTGAAGACCACCATGATCTACGTGACCCATGATCAGGTTGAAGCCATGACTATGGCCGACAAGATCGTCGTACTGAATGCCGGGCGTATCGAGCAGGTCGGATCGCCACTCGACCTCTACCGCAGCCCGAGAAACGTCTTCGTGGCAGGGTTCATCGGCTCGCCGCGCATGAACCTGATCGAGGGACAGGAAGCTGCCAAGCAAAATGCGACTACGCTGGGCGTGCGGCCAGAACATGTGCGTATCTCCAAAACCGAAGGCGCCTGGAAAGGCACTGTGGGAGTGACCGAACATCTCGGCTCCGACACCTTCATCCACATACAAGTCGATGGGGTCGGCAAGATCACCGTGCGGACCGATGGCGATTTCACCACCGATTTCGGCCAGCAGGTTTACCTTACGCCAGAGGCCGACCGGCTGCATCGCTTCGATGCGAACGGCCAGGCAATTTGAATGACAAACAGGTAATTGAAATGAACAGACTTGCAGGCAAGACGGCATTCATAACGGGTTCGGCGCGCGGCATCGGTCGCTCGTTCGCGGAGGCTTACATACGCGAAGGCGCCGCTCACGTTGTGATCGCTGACATCAATCTGGAACGTGCGCAGGAGACTGCCAAGGAACTTGGCAGCCAGGCGCATGCGGTCCGGCTTGATGTTACAAACCAAGCCTCGATTGACGCCGCCGTCAATGAAACCGTCGACAAATTTGGCGGTATCGATGTGCTCATCAACAATGCGGCGCTGTTTGATCTGGCACCGATCGTTGAGATCACCCGCGAGAGCTATAACAAGCTCTTCGCGGTCAATTTCTCCGGCACGCTGTTCACGCTGCAGGCAGTCGCCAAGGTGATGATTGCACGTGGCAAGGGCGGCAAGATCATCAATATGGCCAGCCAGGCCGGGCGTCGCGGTGAGCCGCTCGTGGCGATTTATTGCGCCACCAAGGCCGCGGTGATCAGCCTGACCCAATCAGCCGGCCTCAACCTGATCGAGCACGGTATCAACGTGAATGCCATCGCGCCGGGCGTGGTTGATGGCGAGCATTGGGAAAGCGTCGATGCCCTTTTCGCCAAGTATGAAAACAGGCCGCGCGGCGAGAAAAAACGTCTCGTCGGGGAAGCCGTTCCCTATGGCCGCATGGGGACCGCGGAAGATCTGACCGGCATGGCGATTTTCCTGGCGAGCAGCGAAAGCGATTATATCGTCGCCCAGACCTATAATGTCGATGGCGGCAACTGGATGAGCTGACGTTTCCGCGCGGCTCAGTGGTGCCGCCGACGCAGCATATTTGAATAGAAGGGTTAGGCCCGATGACTGTAAAACTCTCGAAAGCTGCGTTGCAGAACCTGCCGAAGAATGTCGGCGTTCCCGGCTATAGCCAGTCCGACCTGAAGGCCGGGATAATCCATTTCGGCATCGGCAATTTCCACCGCGCGCATCAGGCTGTTTATCTCGATGCGTTGTTCAACGCCGGGACGGATCATGAATGGGGTCTGGTCGGTGCAGGTGTTCTCGCCTCCGATGAGGTCATGCGGCAGAAACTGCAGGCGCAGGATTGGCTGACCACAGTCGTTGAACAGGACAGTGGACACAGGGTTGCCCACGTCACCTCGTCGATGATCGACTATCTGCAGCCGGGCGATAGCGCCAACACCATCGCCCGTCTTGCCGATCCCGAAATTCGCATCGTCTCGATGACCATTACCGAGGGAGGCTATTTCATCGATCCGGCTTCCGGTGTGTTCAATCCGCAGCATCCTGCAATCGTTGCCGATGCGGCCGATATGAAAGACCCGAAAACAGTTTTCGGGCTGATCCTTGCCGGCTTGATCCGCCGCCGCAATGAAGGCACCGCGCCGTTTACCGTCATGTCGTGCGACAACATTCCCGGCAATGGTCATGTGACGAGCGATGCCGTCAGCGGTCTCGCTGCTCTTATCGATGCGAACCTTGCCGAATGGATCAAGCAAAACGTTGCATTTCCCAACAGCATGGTCGATCGCATCACGCCGGCCACGACGGATCGCGAGCGAAATCTTTTGGCCACGGACTTCGGCATCGAGGATAATTGGCCGGTTTTCTGCGAGCCCTTCAAGCAATGGGTGCTCGAAGATCATTTTCCCACGGGACGCCCCGCGCTTGAAAAAGTCGGTGTGACCTTCGTCAAGGACGTCGCTCCTTATGAGTTGATGAAAATCCGCATCCTCAATGGTGGTCATGCGGCGATAGCCTACCCGGCATCGTTGATGGATATCCACTTCGTGCACGAAGCCATGGAAGAACCGTTGATCCGCGACTTCCTGACCAAGCTCGAGCGCGAGGAAATCATCCCGGTCCTGCCGCCGGTGCCTGATATGCCCTTCGATGACTATTTCGACCTCATTGTACGACGCTTTTCCAATCCGAAGATTGGCGATACGATTCAGCGCCTGTGCCAGGACGGATCCAATCGCCAGCCGAAATTTATCCTGCCGACCACAGCGGACAGGCTGAAGGCGGGCAGGAGCATCACCGGGCTGTCGCTGGTTTCAGCGCTGTGGTGCCGGTTCTGCGCCGGGACGACGGACTCCGGCAAGCCGACGAATTATCTCGACGCCAGCGCCGAACGATTAAAGGTCGAAGCCTTGAAAGCCAAGGATGATCCAAAAGCGTTCCTAGCGATGACCGATATATTCGGTGAGGTCGGAACCTCGCCGATTTTTGTTGAATCGTTCTCGCGAATCCTCCGGGCGCTCTGGGATAAGGGCGCGCGCGAAACCTTGAAGCTCTATCTCGACGATAAGCTCTAATATGGCGAAACCTGCTCTCGTCATATTCGATTGTGATGGTGTCCTCGTTGACAGCGAACCAATTTCAATCGCTGTCCTGCTCGATATGATCGCCAAGAGCGGGACAAGGATGTCCGAGGATGACGCCTATGACCGATTCCTCGGGCGTAGCATGACGACGATCAGTAAAATATTGCACGAGGACTATGGTTTTGCGGCGAGCGAGGCAGATCTTGATGAAATGCGGGCCAATCTCTTCGCTCGCTTCGAGCTTGACCTGAAGCCCATACCGGGTATTGCCGAGACCCTGCCAAGGCTGGACGTGCCGCGCTGCGTGGCCTCATCGAGTCAGCCCGATCGCATTCGCCTGTCGTTGAGACTTACAGGATTGCTTGACCTGCTCGATCCGCATATTTTCAGCGCCACAATGGTGAAACATGGCAAGCCGGCACCGGATCTGTTTCTGCTGGCAGCAAAAACCATGAAGGTTGAGCCACAGGATTGCGTCGTGATCGAGGATAGCCCGGCCGGAATAGAGGCAGCCAAAAATGCAGGCATGCGTGTTTTCGCTTTTACCGGGGGCACTCATTCCCGCGGCGGGCGGCTTGAGGCTGTACTTGCTTCCCTCAAGCCAGACCGTATATTCGACGACATGTTGGAGTTGCCGGGCTTGCTCACAGCGCAGGAAGCCACACCGAAAGTTCGTTGATGCCGGAATTCGTCTGTGCGGTAGATGTCGGGACAGGAAGCGCCCGTGCGGGCATTCTCGATGCCAAGGGAAACCTGCTTGGTCGCGTCGAGCACCCAATTTTGATGAACCGGCCGCTTGCCGATCACGCAGAACATGATTCGGAAGACATCTGGAAATCCGTCTGCATCGCCGTGCAGGGCGCCATCGCGGCGTCCAAAGTCGATCCGGCTCATGTCGTTGGCATCAGCTTCGATGCCACTTGTTCCCTGGTCGTTCGTGATAGGGAAGGCAGACCCTTGACCGTCTCGACCTCGGGCGAGAAACGTTGGGATACCATCGTCTGGCTCGACCACCGTGCGCTGGATGAGGCAGATGAATGCACGGCGACAGGCCACAAAGTCTTGAGTTATCTCGGCGGCGTCATGTCGCCGGAAATGCAGACACCAAAGCTGATGTGGCTGAAGCGGCATCTGCCGGATACGTGGAACAAAGCCGGCTATTTCTTCGACCTTGCCGATTATCTGAGCTGGAGAGCATCGGGCTCGCTGGCCCGCTCGCAATGTACGCTGACCTGTAAATGGACCTACCTTGCGCATGAACTACAAGGCTGGCAGCCTGACTATCTTGAGACCATTGGCCTTCAAGACATGGTTAAGCGCGGCAATCTGCCCGAGCGTGCCAGCCCGGTGGGCGCTGACGTTGGAAGGCTGACGACCGAAGCAGCCAAGGCGCTGGGACTTACCACCGCATGCCACGTCGGCGCAGGGCTGATCGATGCCTATGCCGGCGCGCTGGGAGTTCTCGGCGGTTTTGCCGGAGACCTCTCGCAAATCGATCGACACCTTGCTCTGATCGCGGGGACGTCAAGTTGCCTTATGGCGCTGTCGCAGGAGCCTATTTCATTCAGCGGCGGCTGGGGACCGTATTATGGCGTTGCTCTGCCGGATTGCTGGTTGAGCGAAGGCGGACAGTCGGTAACCGGCGCACTGCTCGATCATGTCACCCGCTGGCATGGCGCTGTCGGTGAACCCAACACGGCGCTGCACAAGAAGATCACCGAGCGGATCATGGAACTGCGCGACAAAGAGGGGCCTGACCTCGCTAGCCGTCTCCATGTTCTTCCGGATTTCCATGGCAACCGGTCGCCGCTCGCCGACCCGCACGCCGTGGGTGTGATCAGCGGTCTGACACTGGATGCGTCATTCGACAGCCTCTGCCGGCTGTACTGGCGCACCTGCGTCGGGATCGCGCTGGGTGTCCGGCACATTCTGGATGCGCTCAACGACAAGGGCTATGCCATCGACACCATGCACGTGACGGGCGGTCACACGAAAAGCCCCTTGCTGATGGAGCTTTATGCCGATGCAACTGGCTGCACCGTGATCACTTCGGCTGCCGAAGATGCCGTGCTGCTTGGCACGGCCATGGTGGCAGCGACGGCAGCCGGGATTTATCCCGATCTGCCTTCCGCCTGCATCGCAATGAAACAGGGTGGCCGGCCGCGCCAACCGGACCCGACCGCGCGCAAACGTCTCGACAGGGATTACCGCATTTTTCTGGAAATGCATGCCCAGCGGAAGGTTCTGGACACGCTATAATAACTACTGAGGAAGATTGCAGTTTCGTTGTGCGCGGTTCGACGGGGCTCACCATGAGGGAGATGGGTTGATTGCAGGGAGCCAAGAATCCCAACGTATGCGACTACCGTTGCAGCCCACTCACTCCCTCATGGTGAGCCCCGTCGAACCACGCACAATGGCAATGCAGTTCCCGTTGTCGTAATGCTAATGCGCTTCGTCCCAATTATGCGCCGCACGCGCATCGACATGCAGGGGCACGGACAGGGAGATCGCGGGCATGGCGGCATTCTCCATGACATGGCGAATGATAGGAATAGTTGCTTCGACTTCCTCTTCGGAGGTCTCGAAGATCAATTCGTCGTGCACTTGCAGGAGCATGCGCGCCGAGAGCTTTGCTTCGTTCAAGGCTGGCTCCATGCGCACCATGGCGCGGCGGATGATATCGGCCGCAGAACCCTGGATCGGCGCATTGATCGCGGCACGTTCGTTAAATGCCCTGTGTGTCGGATTGGATGAACGTATCTCCGGATAGTGTGCGCGCCTTCCGAAAATCGTCTCGACATAGCCATGCTGCCGGGCGAACGCTTTCGTCGCTTCCATGTAATCCTTGATGCCAGGGAAACGTTCGAAATAGGTACGGATATATTGGCCCGCTTCCTCGCGGGGAATGGACAGCTGGTTGGCGAGGCCGAAGGCGGAAATGCCATAGATGATGCCGAAGTTGATCGCCTTGGCGCGGCGGCGAACCTCCGAGGGCATGTCCTTGACCGGGACGCCGAACATTTCCGACGCCGTCATAGCATGAATGTCGATGCCGTCGGCAAAAGCCTGTGTCAGTTGCGGAATTTCGGCGACATGCGCCAGCACCCGCAATTCGATCTGGCTGTAATCGGCAGAAATAAGCTTGTTGCCGGGTTCAGCGATAAAGGCGGTGCGAATCTTGCGGCCTTCGCTGGTACGCACCGGAATGTTCTGCAGGTTGGGCTCGGATGAGGAGAGGCGGCCTGTCGAGGTCGCCGCCATGGCGTATGATGTGTGAACACGTTTTGTCTGCGGATTGATGTAGCCGGGCAGGGCGTCGGTATAAGTTGATTTGAGCTTGGTCAGCTGGCGCCAATCGACGATCTTGCGCGGCAGTTCATGTCCCTCTGCCGCGAGGTCTTCAAGAAGTTGGGCCGAGGTTGACCATTGGCCGGTCTTGGTCTTGGAACCACCGGGCAGGCCCATTTTTCCGAACAGGATATCGCCCATCTGCTTCGGGGAGCCAATATTGATTTTTTCGCCAGCGAGCCGGTAGATATCTTCCTCTATCGCTGCCGCTGACTGAGCGAGATCACCCGACAGGCGCGAGAGAATCTGGCGATCGACGGAAATGCCGCGCTCTTCCATGCGCGCGAGCACGGGAATAAGCGGCCGCTCCAGCCGTTCATACACCGACATCAGTCCGTCGGCGACGAGACGGGGTTTCAACAGACGCCACAGCCGCAATGTGACATCGGCATCTTCCGCTGCATATTCCGTGGCCCGCTCGATCGCGACCTTGTCAAAGGTGACCGATGACTTACCCGACCCGATCAAATCCTTGTAGGCGAGGGGCTTGTGGCCAAGCCAGCGATCGCAAAGACTGTCCATGCTGTGACTGCCTTCACCGGCATCCAGCACGTAGGAGATGAGCATCGTATCATCGAGTGGATGAAGGTCGATACCGTAGCGGTGCATGACCAGCCACTCATATTTCATACTGTGCGCAATCTTGAGGACCGACGCGTCCTCTAGAAGCGGCTTCAGCATGCGGAACACATCGCGCTCGGGTATCTGGCGCTCCACCAGCCCGCCGCCAAGAAGATCGCCATCGCCGGATATGTGATTGATCGGGATATAGGCGGCGCGTCCAGGCCTTGTAGCAAGCGACAGACCGACCACTTCGGTCTGCATCGGGTCGGCAGACGTGGTTTCCGTATCGAATGCGATGACGCCGGATGCCATCGCCTCGTCAATCCAGACTTGCAGCGCCGCGACGTCGCGAATGGTTGCATAACCACTGCGATCGATCTTGGCCGAAAGCACTTGATCCGTACGTGATTTCACCAGGTCGGCAGGTGTCGCCACGGCGTTTCCCGTGGCTGACTTGGTGGTGGGCGCGGCCGTTGCCGCCGGTTTTGGCGGGCTGGGGAGATCGTCTTCGGATGAAATATCCAGATCCGGTCCATGCGCCTCTGCGACTGCCTGGATGCGGACATTTGCCGGTTCGATCTCGCTTGCATCGACATTGGTTGCTTCCGCAGCCCGACGCGTCAGCGCGTTGAACTCCATGGCCTTGAGAAAGGCGACGAGCTTCGGTCCATTCTGGGGTTCGAGGCCAAACTCCTCGATACCGACATCAACAGGCGTGTCTGTCTTCAGCGTTACGAGTTGACGCGAGATACGCGCCTGGTCTGCATATTGGAGAATGTTCTCGCGGCGCTTCTGTTGCTTGATCTCGCCAGCGCGCGCCAGCAGCGTGTCGAGATCGCCGAATTCCTCCAGCAACTGCGCGGCGGTCTTCGGCCCGATGCCGGGAATGCCGGGCACATTATCGGTCGAATCGCCGGTCATCGCCTGCAGGTCGATCATCTTCTCCGGCGGCACGCCCCATTTCTCGATGACATCGGGAATGCCGATCTGCTTGTCCTTCATGCTGTCATACATCGACACCAGCGGTGTGACGAGCTGCATCAGATCCTTGTCGGAGGAGATGATGGTGACCTCCGCGCCAACCGCCTCTGCCATGCGGGCGTAAGTCGCGATCAGATCGTCGGCTTCATACCCTTCCTTTTCGATGCAGGGCAGATTGAAAGCCTTTGTGGCTTGGCGAATCAAACCGAACTGCGGAATCAGGTCTTCCGGCGGTGCCGAGCGGTTTGCCTTGTATTCCGGATAGATTTCCTTGCGGAACGTATGCGCCGAATAGTCGAAGATCACGGCAAAGTGCGTGGGCGTATCGCGCACGGATGTGTCGCGCGCTTCCCTCAGCAGTTTCCACAACATGTTGCAGAATCCGGAGACAGCGCCCACTGGCAAACCGTCTGATTTGCGGGTCAATGGGGGGAGTGCGTGATAAGCCCTGAAGATATAACCGGAGCCGTCGACGAGGAAGAGATGATCACCTTTTTTCATGGCGCCTACGATTAAATGATCATCTGCAAAAAGGGAATGATCTGTCTTTTTCTTTCAACGAAAGATCGCTTGGACACGCGTCTATCCTGACAAATGAGCATCACGCGTTTGTTACAAAGATGTAATCTGCGATGCCCTTGAATTGCCACGGTTTGACCCCCAAATCCAAGGTGTCGACGTTAGATCGATGTCCGGTTTATGAGGCTCGTCCCCCGCCTAACACCGGACTTGCGGTTAGCCTCATCCCCCTCTCCAGGGTTGGCCGCAAATTGAGTGTAGTGATCTGGTCGCCTGTGGTCCCCCCGCCACGGCGACCATTTCTTTTGGGTCCAGGTCAACCACTTTTTTGTGCCGCCAGCCTTGAAATGCGCTAAGAAGAACTCCCTTCACGAATTCCGGTCCACAGAAATCAGGAAATAGCATGTCAGCTCTCGAACCTGTCTTGAACGCGCTCGATAATAATTTGGACAAAAGTCTGGGGCGGCTTTTCGACCTCCTGAGAATCAAGTCCATCTCGACCGATCCCGCCTTCAAATCGGAATGCCGCAAAGCGGCCGAATGGCTGGTTGCTGATCTGAAATCGATCGGGTTTGAAGCCAGCGTGCGCGATACACCAGGCCACCCGATGGTTGTCGGCCATCACGAGGGCCCGAGCGCTGATGCGCCGCATGTGCTGTTCTATGGCCATTACGACGTGCAGCCCGTCGATCCGCTCAATCTTTGGGATCAGGATCCGTTCGCTCCGGCGATCAAGGATATTGGTAATGGCCGCAAGATACTCACCGGTCGCGGCACGTCGGATGACAAGGGCCAACTGATGACGTTTGTCGAAGCTTGCCGCGCCTATAAGGAAGTGCATGGCAAGTTGCCGGTCAAGATTTCCATTCTCTTCGAAGGCGAAGAGGAATCAGGTTCGCCTTCGCTGAAGCCGTTCCTTGATGCTCACCGGGACGAACTGAAGGCGGATTTTGCTCTCGTCTGCGATACGGGCATGTGGGATGGCGATACGCCGGCTATATCCGTCGGGTTGCGTGGTCTCGTTGGCGAAGAGGTCGTGATCAAGGCCGCTGACCGCGATCTTCACTCCGGAATGTTTGGCGGGGCTGCCGCCAACCCGATTCGTATCCTCACAAAGATTCTTGCCGACATTCACGACGAAAATGGCGCCGTGACCATTCCGGGCTTCTATGATGGCGTCGAAGAAACGCCGACACAAATCTTGCAGATGTGGGATGGATTGGGTTCGACGCCGGAGAATTTCTTGGGGCCAGTCGGGCTTTCGATCCCTTCCGGTGAGAAAGGCCGTTCCATCCTCGAACTGACCTGGGCGCGCCCGACAGCCGAATTCAACGGTATCACCGGTGGCTATACGGGGCAGGGGTTCAAGACCGTTATCGCGGCCGAAGCCTCGGCGAAGGTGTCGTTTCGCCTCGTCCACAAGCAGGACCCGGCGAAAATCCGTGAAGCTTTCCGGGCCTTCGTCCGGACCCGCATCCCCGCCGATTGCTCGGCCGAGTTTCACGAACATGGGGCTTCGCCTGCAATCCAGCTTTCCTATGAATCACCGCTATTGACCAAGGCCAAGAATGCCTTGAGCGATGAGTGGCCAAAGCCTGCTGTGCTCATCGCCATGGGCGGATCCATCCCCATCGTTGGTGATTTCCAGCGGATGCTCGGTATGGAATCGCTGCTTGTCGGCTTCGGTCTCGAGGATGACCGCATTCACTCTCCCAACGAAAAGTATGAGCTGAACTCTTTCCACAAGGGTCAGCGCTCCTGGGCGCGTATTCTCGACGCCTTGGCAAAGTGACAGGAAACGACGATGACCATCCGCTTTCACCGCAATGATTTGCCTGACCTCAAGCATTATGAGGTCGATGCTGTCGCCATCGACACGGAAACGCTCGGGCTTGATCCGCATCGCGACCGGCTCTGCGTCGTACAGATATCCCCTGGCGACGGTTCGGCGGATATTATCCAGATCGACAAGGGTCAGGCGGCGGCGCCAAATCTGGTCAAATTGCTTGGCGATGACGCCATCACCAAGATTTTCCATTTTGGCCGGTTTGATATTGCGGTCCTTTTCCACGCCTTTGGTGTCGTGGCAAAGCCGGTCTTCTGTACCAAGATCGCCTCGCGTCTGGTGCGGACATATACGGATCGGCACGGGTTGAAGGAAATCTGCAGCGAGCTTCTGGAGGTCAATCTCTCCAAGCAGCAGCAATCGTCAGATTGGGGAGCACCAGATCTGTCGCAGGCGCAACTCGAATATGCAGCGTCCGACGTGCTTTATCTGCATCGTCTGCGGACGATCCTGCAGCAAAGGCTCGTCCGCGATGGGCGTTCAGAGGAGGCCGCTGCCTGCTTTGAATTCCTGCCGACCCGCTCCAAACTCGATTTGATGGGTTGGGACGAGCAGGACATTTTCGCCCATAGCTGAGAGATTATTCAGCTGAAGTTAGAGCCTTTTATGCTTAAATAGAAACAGTTCTGTTTCTCGGATGGCGAGACAATCCACGCGGAAGGTGGCGAGGTCGATGCCTTTCCATCGTCCGACGCCGCCTGACAAAGTGGGTGGCCGCCAGCCAGAAACCCGAAGGGCCGGGTGAATTCGGGCCAAATCCATCGGGCTTCGGCATCGTCCGACGGAAGGCATCGGCCTCGCCAAACCCCTTGACCTTGTCCACGAATTCCCTCCGGCAGAACGATTCTATTTAGGCATGAAAGGCTCTGGCGCGCCCCTTGGAGCCGGGGCGCGATCGAGATGAGCCCACTGCGGCCGCCTGAACAGAAACTGGCCATAGCCGCTCCACTGGATCAACCAATAAAGAATAACCGGACCGATGACGCCGCTGATGACTGTCAGAAGCGAAATCGTGCCGATATCGGTGATAATGCCGCTTTTCAACAGAACCGTACGAGCCAGCGCCATCGGCAGAAAGAAGGCGAGATAGACGACGATCGAATGCGCTCCGAGCCAGCGCAGCGGTTTTATAACGCGGTCCCAAGATGAAGACATAGCGGCGATCAACGCGGAAACAGACACGATTGCCAGCGCTCCGGCAAACCCGGCTGCGAGTGAGATCAGCGGCACGTTGGCCCAGCCGCCAAGCCCGCCCGATGTATAGGCCTCCGCAGGTATCCAAGCGGCGAAAGGTTCGGATGCGGGGTGGAATACCAGCCAGCCATTGATCGATGCCCAGACGCCGAGAATGGCCAAGGCCGTCGACGGACGCTGCCGCAGCCACTCGGCAAGGCGGAAAATCGCGGGGGC
Organism: Phyllobacterium sp. LjRoot231; assembly: GCF_964253365.1. NCBI lineage: Bacteria > Pseudomonadati > Pseudomonadota > Alphaproteobacteria > Hyphomicrobiales > Phyllobacteriaceae > Phyllobacterium > Phyllobacterium sp. LjRoot231. Next base: position 307,295 of record NZ_CAXUQT020000001.1, on the reverse strand, counting down.
AAAAGCATAGCCCGCGAAGAAATACACGAAACGGCTGCAGAACTCGTCGACCACGAGCCAGCCCGTATGGATTGGCAATGTTTCGAGCGCGGCAGCGATCAGCAGGATCAGCCAGACATTGACGCCTTTGACGAGGCGCGTGATGACAAAGAAAATCGGCAGCAGATAGATGAACCACAACGTGCCGAATGGCTGGATAAAGGCCAGCAGATAAGCGGAGAACGCGCCGCCCGTACCGCTTTCCGCGACGATGCCGGGTGCTTTGAACAGGAACTGGATCGTCAGCCAGAGCACGTAGAAATAGGCGAAGTGTACGATCTTGCGATCAGAATAACGCAACCAGGAACGGTCGATGACAAGGCCGAGAAACAAACCCGAGATCATGAAGAAATCCGGCATGCGAAAAGGCTGAGCGAAAGCAACGACAGGATGCATCCAGCCGCGTACACCTGCTTCGTTCTCGACGCCGAGCACGGAATGCATCATCACGACGAAGATGATGCAGATACCTTTGGCAATATCGACCCAATCGACGCGTGTCTTTTCACCCGTGCTCATAACTCTTAGTTCCCCAAACCGATTTTCCTTTGATACGCGAAAATTGAGAAGGGGAAGTAAAAATCAGGTGATGAACACTAAGAAATCGGTAGTACCCCTTAAAACAAAAAAGCCGGGCAAAAGCCCGGCGAGTTGTGAACGCTAAAGCGTCCAGAGGGGAACACGCAACGAGTGAAAATGGGAGGAGAACCACTCGTTACGCAAGGATTAAAGTAGAACTGCCGAGGAAAGTTTTCAAGGGCTGCAAAATAATATTTTACGCGCGCGATGATTCTGTCGGGACATCTGGTTATGGGTTTTGTTGGCCTGGGCCTGAAAACTCCTGCAGATCTTTGCAGACGCCATGCCCGCGCAATTGGCATCCGCCAAGGCGATACTGCGCTTCCGCATCAGGATTGGGATTGAGTCGCTCAAACGCGGCGCCGCCACAACCGCTTAAAATCGCCATCAAACATGCAAGAACGACAAAACGCATTTGGTCAACTCCGTGAGATTGCTTTGTTCAGACTAGCGTCGGTTGGCAGGTTTCTCAATCGCGGGATAGTCCCTGATCCAAATCAGAAATCCGGTCTTAACCGCACCTTAAATCGCCGCATTTACCCTGCAACGGGTCGCGTAACATTCTTGCGGCTCATCGGGGCGGGACTTCTTATCAATGGCATCACGCGGCAGGGGTAAACAGCGCATTGAGCCGGGGTTCGGTACGGACCGCCGTTCGGGCGATGATTTGCGCGCAGATCCGGAGGACAGGCCTGTGGCAAAACGCAAGACTGCACGCAAACCGGCCAAATCAAAACGCAGCAGATCGCGCCGCGGTAGTGGCGGCGGCGGATTTTTCGGCGCGCTGCGGCGTGTGGTCTATTGGTCCTTCGTTCTGTGCATCTGGGGCGGGATAGCCTTGGCGGGTACCGTCATTTATTTCGCCGCGAAGATGCCGCAGACAACCACATGGGCAATTCCCGACCGGCCGCCCAACGTCAAGATTGTTTCGGTCGAGGGTGATCTGGTCGCCAATCGAGGCGCCTCTGGCGGCGAGGCGATCAGCCTGCATGACATGTCGCCCTATCTGCCGGAAGCCGTCGTCGCCATCGAGGACCGCCGGTTCTATTCGCATTTCGGCGTCGATCCGATTGGCTTCACCCGTGCCATGGTCGCCAATGTCATCTCCCGGCGCTTGGTCCAGGGTGGCTCTACCATCACCCAGCAGCTGGCCAAGAACCTTTTCCTGACGCCGGACCGCACCATCGAACGCAAGGTGCAGGAAGTCATGCTCGCCCTCTGGCTCGAGCATAAATACACCAAGGACCAAATTCTTGAGATGTATCTGAACCGGGTCTATCTCGGCTCCGGTTCCTATGGTGTTGCCGCTGCGTCCCGGCGCTATTTCAACAAATCGGCCAAGGAAGTGACATTGCCGGAAGCGGCGTTGATTGCCGGCCTTTTGAAGGCACCGTCGCGCCTGTCGCCAGCGCGCGATCCGAAGGCCGCCAGTGAACGGTCGCAGCTTGTGCTTGCGGCCATGCGCGAACAGGGCATGATCGGCGACAAGGAACTCAACTTCGCCATGAAACAACCGGCAACCCGCGCCGCCTCCTATTGGAGCGGTTCGGAGCAATATGTTGCAGACCGGGTCATGGAAGAACTACCGGATCTGATCGGCGATGTACGCAGTGATGTGATCGTCGATACGACCGTCGATCTTGGCTTGCAGAAGCTCGGCGAGGCCTCGATCCGCGATCTGATCAGCAAGAATGGCGAGAAACTCAATGTCTCGCAGGGCGCGCTGGTTTCGGTGGACGGTACCGGTGCGGTACGGGCGCTGGTGGGCGGCTACGATTATGCCAACAGCCAGTTCGATCGTGCCAGCGAGGCCAAGCGTCAACCGGGCTCGGCGTTCAAGCCTTTCGTCTATCTCTCGGCGCTGGAGCAGGGATTCACACCGGAATCCGTGCGCAACGACGCGCCAATCCGCATTGGCAACTGGACGCCCGGTAATTTCAACGGCAAGTATTTCGGCAAGGTCACGCTGGCTGAAGCGCTGGCGCGCTCGCTCAACTCGGTTTCGGCGCAGCTTGTGATGGAAGTAGGTCCGAATACCGTCGTATCGACGGCCCACCGCCTCGGCATCGAATCGAACCTCACCGCAAATGCGTCACTTGCACTCGGGACATCGGAAGTCACCCTCCTCGAACTGACCGATTCCTTCGTCCCCTTTGCCAATGGCGGTTACAAGGCGCCGCCCTATATCATCAGGCGCGTGACGACCAATGAAGGCAAAGTTCTCTACCAGCACAAGAACTCTGCTACCGACCGGGTCATCGATCCGCGCAATGTCGGCATGATGAATGCGATGCTGCGGCAGACAGTTGATACGGGCACGGCGACGAAAGCCAAGTTTGGCTGGCCGGCAGCCGGCAAGACCGGTACCAGCCAGAATTTCCGTGACGCCTGGTTCATTGGTTACACATCAAACCTGACGACCGGCGTCTGGTTCGGCAACGATGACGGCAAGCCGACGAAGAAGATCACGGGCGGCTCCCTGCCAGCCATCGCGTGGAAAGATTTCATGGTCGCTGCACACAAGGGTGTGCCTGTGACGCAGTTGCCAGGCGATTATCAGTTGCATCAGCAGGTAAACGACGGCAACGATATTCTACCGGGTGGCGATCCGTCGGTGCCGGCCGCCGAGGGCGTGCCTTCCGCGCAACTCGATCCGGTCGGTCCCGTTCCTCCCGCGGATCTCGGCGATCAGACTGGCTCAACCCGGCCGGTACCCCCCGGCGAGGTTGGCCACAAGGGCCGCAAGACGACACTGTTTGATCTGATCATGGGAAATTGAGCGCAGACGCCTCTTATCTCCCCCTTGGTGGGGGAGAAAGGATTTTCTTGGATTTAGCCCCTTCGCTAAATTCTTAGAAAATCCAAGAGAGGGGGTAGTATCATGATTGCAAATCCCCTCTCTGGCGATTTCTAGCACTTGGCCCAAGAAGCTAAGATGCTGAAATCGCTTTCTCTCCCGCAAAGGGAGAGATAATCGGCATCAGCTGCCTCAATTACTTAAAGTCCGTTTCACTGCGACCCTCCACCCGGCAATCTTGGTCTTGCGAGTCTTGTCGTCCATCTTCGGCACAAAACGCGTGTCGCGTTCCCAGGTTTTGGAAAATTCGCGCCGGTTCGGCCAGATGCCGGCTTTTGACCCTGCAAGCCATGCGGCGCCTAACGCTGTCGTCTCGAGAATGGTCGGGCGATCCACCGGCGCATCGAGAATGTCGGCGAGACGCTGCATGGTCCAGTCGGAAGCGACCATGCCGCCATCAACACGTAAAACGGTTTTTGTGTTGGATGACTTCCAGTCCTTGCGCATCGCGTCAAGCAGATCGCGCGTCTGATAGGCGACCGATTCAAGCGCCGCTCTAGCAAATTCCGCCGGGCCGGAGTTGCGGGTGAGGCCATAGATCGCACCGCGTGCCTCCGCGTCCCAATGCGGTGCGCCGAGGCCAACGAAGGCGGGGACAAGATAGACATTCTGGCGAGGGTCTGCCTGATCGGCCAGTTTACCGGTCTCAGGCGCGGAGCCTATGATCTTCAGCCCGTCGCGCAGCCATTGCACCGCGGCACCCGCAATGAAGATCGAACCTTCCAGCGCATAAGTCGTCTTGCCATTGAGACGGTAGGCTATCGTCGTCAACAGGCGGTTTTTCGACAAGACCATATCGCTGCCGGTGTTGAGAAGCGCGAAGCAACCGGTTCCATAAGTGGATTTGAACATGCCGGGTTCGAAACAGGCCTGTCCGATGGTCGCTGCGTGCTGGTCACCGGCAACCCCGAGGATAGGCATCGCAGCCCCAAACAAGGAAGCCTCGGCCGAGCCGTAGTTTGCAGCGCAGTCCTTGACCTCGGGCAGCATGGCGCGAGGAATGCGGAGAATCTCCAGAAGTTCGTCATCCCATTCATTTGTCGCTATGTTGAAGATCAAGGTACGCGAAGCGTTGGTGGCGTCAGTTGCATGCACCTTGCCACCCGTGAGTCGCCAGATAAGAAAACTGTCGACTGTTCCAAACAGCAGTTCGCCATTGGCTGCGCGCTTGCGCGCTCCGGGCACCTTGTCGAGAATCCACGAAAGCTTGGTACCGGAGAAATAGGGATCGAGCAAAAGCCCCGTTTTCCTGGTGAATTTCTTTTCGAGGCCTTGCTTCTTCAGTTTCTGGCAAAGTGAAGCCGTACGCCTGTCCTGCCAGACAATGGCATTGTGGATAGGCTTGCCCGTTGCCTTGTCCCAGACGATGACGGTCTCGCGCTGGTTGGTGATACCGATTGCCGCAACGTCACCCGCCTGTATCTTGGCGTTCTCGATCGCCACGTCGCAGGTGCTGAGCACTGATTGCCAGATTTCTTCTGGATCGTGCTCAACCCAGCCCGATTGCGGATAGATCTGCGTGAATTCCTGCTGGTTCTTGCCGACAACCTTGCGGTTCTTGTCAAAAATAATGGCGCGGCTCGACGTGGTGCCTTGGTCGATGGCCAGGATATATCCGTTCATGCTCTCCCCCTCATTTCGCGCCAAGATATTGGCTTCGTTCTAACGGATCAATCGTTGCGACATGATATGCCTCGAATTTCACAGTGCGATGGGCTATTGCTCATGCAACGGAGTATTCCTATGTCAAACGATGAACCACGCAAGGTACTTGTCCTGACGGGCGCGAGCCGCGGTATCGGCCACGCGACAGTCAAACGTTTTTCGCGCGCAGGCTGGCGCGTCATCACCTGCTCGCGCCAAAGTTTCGACGATAATTGTCCTTGGCCAGCCGGCCCCGACGATCACATCAAGGTCGATCTCGCCGATCCTGCCGACGTCGATCATGCCGTTTCGGAGATAAGACGGAGGCTTGCGGCGGAAGGCGGCAAGCTCAACGCATTGGTCAACAATGCGGGTATTTCGCCGAAAAACAGTTCCGGTGACCGGCTCGATTCAATCGAGACGCCCATGCAAACGTGGATGAGTGTGTTTCAGGTCAATTTCTTCGCCCCGATCATGCTGGCGCGTGGCCTGTTCGCGGAGCTTGAGGCGGCACAGGGCTCCGTGGTTAATGTGACCTCGATTGCTGGCAGCCGCGTTCATCCGTTTGCAGGTACAGCCTACGCCACATCCAAGGCGGCACTGGCTTCCCTGACCCGTGAAATGGCCTCGGATTTTGGTCCGCACGGTATTCGCGTCAATGCAATCGCGCCGGGTGAAATCGACACTGCGATCCTGTCGCCCGGCACCGACAAGCTGGTTGAGCACCTGCCGCTACGCCGTCTCGGCAAAACGGCGGAAGTCGCCGAAACCATTTATTTCCTGTGCACCGAATCCTCATCCTACGTGACGGGTTCGGAGATCCATATCAATGGCGGTCAGCACGTTTAGGACGCCTGTACGGGGCAAATAATTGTGGCGCGAAATCGCGAAAAAGCCGTGATTCCGCCACAAATTTTGGCGCAAGAATTCCCGAAAATGAGATGAAAATGGGTCGTACAGCGGTCAAAATGGTTGATACCCACGCACCATCTAGAGGTCGTTTTTGCGAGTTTTGGATGAATATGGTGTCAAAGGAATAAGTTCTCAGCTGAGAACTTATTCCTTTTCTATGTGTGCGCAAATAGCGTTAAACGTAACGGTTTACCACATTTTCCAGATATTCCTGGCGTCCGGAGCGCGGCTGCGGCTGCAGGTTTTTGTCTCCGACTTGCTTTGCGATATCTTCGAGCGAGAGCTTGCCCGAAAGCATGGCCTGCGCCTCCGGCTTCGACCACCCGGCATAGCGATCATCGACAAAGCCGGTCAAAACCTTGTCTTCGATAATCTTTGCAGCTGCCTTGAGGCCGCGTGCGCAGGTGTCCATACCGCCAATATGCGCGATCAGCAAATCCTGTGGATCAAGTGACTGACGGCGCAGCTTGGCATCGAAGTTCGTGCCTCCACTCGTAAAGCCCCCGGCCTTGAGAATTTCGTAATAGGCTACAGCGACTTCGGGAACGTTGTTCGGGAACTGATCCGTATCCCAGCCGGACTGATAATCATTGCGGTTCATGTCAATCGAGCCGAAAATGCCAAGCGCTGCTGCGGTTGCGATTTCGTGCTCGAAGGAATGGCCGGCAAGGATCGCATGGCCCTGCTCGAGATTGACCTTCACCTCATTCTCAAGACCGAAACGCTTGAGGAAACCATAAACGGTTGCTGCATCGTAATCATACTGATGCTTGGTCGGCTCCTGTGGCTTCGGTTCGATCAGGATCGCCCCTTTGAAACCGATCTTGTGCTTGTAGTCGACGACGAGGCTGAGGAACCGGCCCATCTGGTCGAGTTCGCGCTTCATGTCTGTGTTGAGCAGCGTCTCGTAGCCTTCACGTCCGCCCCAGAGAACGTAGTTCTCGCCCTTCAGCTTTTGCGTGACATCGATACAGGTTTTCACCGTTGCGGCGGCATAGGCGAAGACATCCGGGTCAGGATTGGTTGCTGCGCCGGACATATAGCGGCGGTTGGAGAAGAGGTTGGCCGTGCCCCACAGGAGCTTGGTGCCGGTCTTTTCCATCTTGGCGGCGAAATAGTCGGCGATTTCGTGCAGGCGCTTGTTGCTTTCTGCAATGCTGTCGCCTTCCGGGCGCACATCCGCATCGTGGAAGCAGAAATACGGCGCGCCGAGGATCGAGAACATTTCAAAGGCTACATCGGCCTTGAGCTTTGCACCATCCATCGTGTCGTTGAACCAGGGACGCTCGAAGGTCTGCCCACCGAATGGATCGCTGCCAGGCCAGACGAAGGAATGCCAATAGGCGATTGCAAAGCGCAGGTGGTCTTCAAGCCGTTTTCCCAGCACGATTTCGTCGGCGTTGTAAAAACGATAGGCAAGCGGATTGATGCTGTCCGGCCCCTCAAATTTGACTGGTTTTGTATCACCAAAAAATCCACTGCTCATGACTGAACTCCTTTTAATGCTGGGTAGAGGTTATGATAACGATGGTACGCCGCATCGAAATCGGCGGTGAGTCTTGTTTCGGGTTCGATCGTGTAATCGGTTGCAGGCGCGGCGCAAACAGTGCGCGGGTCGGCTTTCTCCGCGGCAATCAATCCGAGGCGTGCGGCACCGAAAGCAGCTCCAAAATCGCCGTCAGCAGGTACATCAATGGGAATGTTGAGAGCAGTAGCGATGGCCTTGAGCCAATAGGTAGAGCGCGACCCGCCGCCAACAGCAGTGACACGATCGAGCTTGGTACCCGCTGCAGCAAGCGCGTTCAGGCAATCGCGGAAGGCGAACGCGACGCCTTCAAGCACTGCCTGCGTAAGCGCTGCGCGGTCGCTGGCATGTTCAAGGCCCTGAAACGACCCGCGGATAGCGGAATCGTTCAGCGGCGTACGCTCACCGGAAAGATAGGGCAGGAAGGTCACGCCAGACGGCGAGCGCAGTTGATCGCCCAATTCTCCGGTGAGTTCGGCAGGCTTGCGCGAGGTGATACCTGCGTACCAGTTCAAGGCGTCCGTCGCGGATAAAATAACGCCCATTTGGTGCCATGTATCGGGAAGAGCGTGGCAGAACGTGTGAACTGCGCTCTCGGGATTTGGCAGATAGGCGCTACTCGCCGCGAAAAGCACGCCGGATGTGCCGAGCGAGACAAAGGCATGGCCTTCGCCCACCGTTCCCATGCCGCAGGCCGAGGCTGCGTTATCGCCTGCACCACCCGCAACGACGACATTGCTGCCCATGCCCCAGCGCGCAGCGAGGTCGGTCTTCAATGTGCCGGACACGTCGGTTCCCTCGACCAGCGAAGGCATATGCCCGGTGTCCAGGCCTGTTGCCGCGAGAAGCTCTGACGACCATGCGCGCTTGCCGACATCGAGCCAGGAGGTGCCCGCTGCATCCGACATCTCCGACACATGTTCGCCGGTCAGCCACAGTCGCAGATAATCCTTGGGCAACAACACGCGGCGCAGTCGTGCGAAAATCTCGGGTTCGTTGTTCTTGACCCAAACAACCTTTGGAGCGGTAAACCCTGGAAAAACAATGTTGCCGCTCAGCGCCCGAAATCTAGGATCGCCGTCGAGTTCGGCGGCTTCCTTGTGGCTGCGGGTATCGTTCCAGAGGATGCAGGGACGGAGCACTTTATCGCCAGCATCGAGCAGCGTTGCACCGTGCATCTGGCCGGAGAGGCCGATACCCTTGACAGCTGCAAGCTCTTTTCCGTGCGTGGCCTTGAGGTCCTGAACCGCGTCCTCCGTCGCCTTGATCCAATGCGATGGGTCCTGCTCCGACCAGCCGGAATGCGGCCGCGAAATATCGAGTGTCCCGGTGCCGGACCCGATGACCGATTGATCTTCGTCGATCAGTAGCGCCTTGACGCCGGACGTGCCCAAATCGAGACCGAGATACATGGATTCTCCTCCTGAATTACGTTCAAACTGCCCGCTTGAGTGGCGTGTCACCTGCGTCGCCCGGGGCAAAAACCTGTGTATCGAGGTGAAGCAAAGATGTCATCATGCAGCCTTGCAGGATGAGCGGATGTTCGTCCGGATAACAGCGTATACTCAACTCCTGGGCTGCGCCCCAACCGGAGGGACCGGATACGACCTCGCGCAATTCATCCTCGATGAGATCGAAAACACCGGCGCCCGGTCCGACCAACGCGACGGGAACCGGATCGATCAGGGAAAACAGGCTGCGCAAACCCGAACCGATCGCTTGCCCTGCCTTGCGGAACGCTGCACGCTCTGCTCCATCACCAGCCCGGGCACTGTCTGCAACCTTGTCAAACGCTGCTGCATTTACGTCCTGTGCGGGTTGGGCTTTTTCACTCTCCCCTGAAGTGCGCCGCAAAATTGCATAGTCACTGGCATAGGCTTCGATGCAACCATGCCGGCCGCAGCGGCAGAGTGCGCCGTTCGGCACGTGCAGCATATGACCGAACTCGGCGGCGGAGGAATGGGCGCCAAGAAAGGGTTTCCCCTTGAGATAGAGGCCCATGCCGATACCGTGTGAGAGGAGGATTGCTGCGAAGTCCTCGGCGTAATATTCCGGATCGATCCAGCGCAGCGCCTCGGCAATCATGTTGCAATCATTGGCAACGGCTACCGCTACATTGTACCGCTCCGAAAGCGCTTCTCCGAAAGCAATATTGCTGTCTGGCGTGATCGGCGACCACAGCATGGTGGCGCTTGCAGCGTCGGTTACGCCCTGCACGCCCATAGAAATATGCGTAAGCCGGCCCGCCCCTGGCGGTCGATTGTCGAGCAAATTGTCCAGCATCAGACATATGGTATTGATCAGGTCGTCCGACTTTGCATCGAGTGTGGCGACGCGCCTGAACTCCTCGGCGATCAACTGGCCTTTGTAATCGAACAGAACGGCATGGACGAGATTGAGCGCCAGCTCGACCGTTGCAACCGTCGCTATCTCCGGGTTCAAGGTGAGCGCAACCTGGGGCCGCCCGCGCCGGTTCGCTGCCACATCGCCATCGCGGCTTTCGGCTATAATTCCCTCTGAAATAAGCGCGGTCGTGATGGCCGAAACGGTCGACGGGCTTAGACCGGTTTGGGCTACAATGTCAGTCCTCGACAGCAGTCCGTGACGCCGCAATGTTGCTAGCACGAGCCTTCGGTTTTGGCGCCTGACATCGTCCGGTCGCGCGATCTCATCGATCAGCAAAATGATTTCCTCCCGAAATCTTTTTTGTGCGTCGCAAAAATATTGTTGCGTTGCAATAGGTTATCCTACGCAAAACCAAGTTGACATGGAAATGGTTTTAAGTCACTATTTTTTTCGAGCCTCGAAATAAAGAGGTTTAGGTGCTGGCCGGAGGTGAAAGGCCGCATCGATCAGTCAACGTGCTGTATGCACTGGGAGGGTTACCATGAAAAAATATGCAACCGCATTGGCGGGCGCTGCTGTTCTTGCTGTGTCGTTTGCCGGACCCGTTCTGGCGAAAGACAAGATCGTTGGTGTGTCTTGGTCGAACTTCCAGGAAGAGCGTTGGAAGACCGACGAAGCCGCAATCAAGAAGGCGCTCGAAGCCAATGGCGACAAGTACATTTCTGCTGACGCGCAGTCTTCTGCTTCCAAGCAATTGACCGACGTTGAAAGCCTTATTTCGCAAGGTGCGAACGCCCTGATCATCCTCGCGCAGGATTCGAGCGCCATCGGACCAGCCGTCGAGAAGGCGGTTGCTGAGGGCATTCCCGTCGTTGGTTATGACCGCCTGATTGAAAACAAGGATGCGTTCTACATCACCTTCGACAACAAGGAAGTGGGCCGCATGCAGGCACGTGGTGTTTTCGCCGTGAAGCCCGAAGGCAACTACGTCTTCATCAAGGGCAGTTCGGCTGATCCGAATGCTGATTTCCTCTTTTCGGGTGCTCAGGAGGTCCTGAAAGAGGCAATCGACTCCGGCAAGATCAAGAATGTCGGTGAAGCCTATACGGATGGCTGGCTGCCTGCCAACGCCCAGAAGAACATGGAGCAGTTCCTGACTGCCAATGACAACAAGGTCGATGCGGTTGTTGCGGCAAACGATGGTACAGCAGGTGGTGCCATAGCAGCACTGCAGGCTCAGGGCCTTGCTGGCACGGTTCCTGTCTCCGGCCAGGATGCGGATTTCGCAGCGCTGAACCGCGTAGCACTGGGCACGCAGACCGTGACGATCTGGAAGGACTCCCGTGAACTCGGCAAGCAGGCTGCAGGTATCGCCTCGGCCCTCGCAGATGGCAAGAAGATGGAAGAAATTCCAAACGTTCAGAAGTTTGCCGGCGGCGTCAACAAAGTTGAAGTCAATGCTGTGTTCCTTACACCGGTTCCGGTCACCAAGGACAATCTTGATGTCGTCGTGGATGCTGGCTGGGTGAAGAAGGATGTTGTTTGCCAAGGCGTAAAGGCAGGTTCGGTACCTGCCTGCAAATAATATCGCTAGAATCTGCTAAGATCGAGCGCCGCTGGTCCGTTGGGTCAGCGGCGTTTTAAAAAGACAATAGAACTGGGAGAATAAAATGAGTGATCCGGCCATCAGCCTTGACCGGGCCCGTTCTTCGGAGCTCGGCATTGTCGCCAGATTCTTCAAGGCGACGGAGCTCGACACCCGTCTTCTCGGCATGATCGGAGCGCTGGTCATAATCTGGCTTGCTTTCCAGTTTCTCTCTGGTGGACAGTTCCTGACGCCGCGCAACCTTTGGAACCTGTCTGTTCAGACATCGTCGGTTGCTGTCATGGCGACGGGAATGGTGCTGATTATCGTTACCCGCAACATCGATCTTTCCGTCGGCTCCATCCTCGGATTTGTGGGTATGATCATGGGCGTGACGCAGGCTGAGTTCCTGCCAAAGCTTATTGGTTTCGAGCATCCGGCCACGTGGATAATTGCGCTTGGTATTGGCGTCATTACCGGTGCGCTCATCGGCGGCTTTCAGGGCTTCATCATTGCCTTTCTCGGCGTTCCCGCCTTCATAGTCACGCTTGGCGGTCTTCTGGTCTGGCGCGGTGCTGCCTGGTGGGTTACGTCAGGCCGTACAGTTGCGCCGATGGACTCGACCTTCCGCCTCATGGGTGGTGGACCTGAGGGTTCGATAGGCGCGTTCTGGAGCTGGGTCGTCGGCATCATTGCTTGCGTCGCCATCATCGCCATGGTCATCAATAGTCGCCGCCAGCGCAAACGGTTCAACTTTCCGCGTCGTCCGATATGGGCCGAGGCCTTCATGGCGGCCATTGGCTGCATTCTGGCGCTTGGTGGCGTCGCCATTGCCAACGCATACTACTGGCCGATTGGTATTGTCCGCAAATATGCCGAAGCCAACAACATCACAATTCCCGATGGAGGTCTGTTCATTTCGCACGGAATTGCCATTCCGGTGCTGATCGCGGTTGCAGCAGGTCTGATCATGACATTCGTGGCGACACGCACTCGCTTTGGCCGCTATGTCTTTGCCATGGGCGGCAATCCGGAAGCAGCTGATCTTGCCGGTATCAACACGCGCTGGGTGACGATGAAGATTTTCATCATTATGGGAATTCTATGTGCCATCGCTGGTGCCATTTCCACCGCCCGTCTGAACGCTGCGACCAATGCACAAGGCACGCTCGATGAGCTCCTGACCATCGCCGCCGCAGTCATTGGTGGAACGTCACTGGCTGGTGGTGTCGGCACGATCGCCGGTGCCATGATCGGTGCCTTGTTGATGCAATCGCTGAGTTCCGGCATGGTTCTGCTTGGTCTCGATACGCCATTGCAGAACATCGTTGTCGGTCTGGTTCTTGTCGTCGCCGTCTGGCTCGACACGATCTATCGCCGCCGTACCGCGTAAGGGAGGAACAACCATGACCAACACACAAACGCCTCTCATCGATATGGAAAATATCTCGATCGCCTTCGGTGGTATTCGCGCGGTCGATGGGGCTTCGATCGATCTTTTTCCCGGTGAAGTCGTTGCGCTTCTCGGCCACAATGGTGCCGGCAAATCGACCCTGATCAAGATCCTGTCGGGTGCCTACAAGCGCGACCATGGTACGATCAAGGTCAACGGGGAAGAAGCGGCAATCAACAATCCGCGCGATGCCAAGGCGTATGGCATCGAAACGATATATCAAACCCTGGCGCTTGCGGACAATGTCGACACGGCCGCCAATCTCTATCTCGGCCGTGAATTGATGACGCCTTGGGGCACCCTGGACGATGTAGCGATGGAGCACAGCGCCCGCGAAGTCATGGGCAGGCTCAATCCCCGGTTCCAGCGCTTCAAGGACCCGGTCAAGGCCTTGTCTGGCGGTCAGCGGCAGTCCGTGGCGATTGCACGCGCGATCTTGTTCAACGCCCGGATCCTGATCATGGACGAGCCGACGGCGGCGCTTGGACCGCAAGAAACGGCACAGGTCGGCGAACTGATCAAGCAATTGAAGAGTGAAGGCATCGGTATCTTTCTCATCAGCCATGATATCCATGACGTCTTCCACCTCGCCGATCGCGTGGCGGTGATGAAAAATGGTCAGGTTGTTGGCACCGCCAAGGTGGGCGATGTCAACGAGGACGAAGTGCTCGGCATGATCATCCTCGGCAAGTGCCCGCCCGGTGCGATACCAGGACCTGGCGCGGTGAACTAAACCAATAAAAAGGCCGCTTGAAGCGGCCTTTTTATTGAACGAAGCTGGGGAAGGTCAGATCGACTCGACTTGCTGAACTTCCGGAACGAAATGCTTCAAGAGGTTTTGAATGCCGTGCTTAAGGGTCGCAGTCGACGATGGGCAGCCCGAGCAAGCGCCCTTCATGTGCAGGAACACGGTACCGTTTTCATAACCGCGGAATGTGATGTCTCCGCCGTCCTGAGCCACAGCGGGACGGACGCGAGTTTCAAGAAGTTCCTTGATCGTTTCAACGATTTCGGTATCGGCGCTGTCAAAGAACTCGCCATCGGTCTCCCGCTGGGCCGTATCGGCAATTTGGGTGACATTGGCCATCACCGGTGCGCCCGACATGAAATGCTCCATGATCGCGCCTAGAATGGCAGGCTTGAGGTGTTGCCACTCCGGGCCTTCGCTCTTGGTCACGGTGACAAAATCATAACCGAAGAATACGCCGGTGACGCCCGGGACGCCAAAGATCTTGCCAGCAAGCAGTGAGGATTCGCCAGCACTCGCCGCATCGCGGAAATCGGCGGTTCCTTCTTCAAGCACCACCTTTCCAGGCAGGAACTTCAAGGTCGCTGGATTGGGCGTCGCTTCGGTCTGGATGAACATGGCGGATCTCGCGTATCTAGTTTAGAACTATTCAAAGAGGCATATAGGCCTTTAAACCATTCTCTTCAAGTCAGGATTATATCACGTTTGGTCGACGTAATCAGGTAATAGCGTCGATGTCCTCATCCGAGAGATTATAAGGTACGACCGTGACTGGAATGGAAAAGGATTCCCGCCCTGCCAGCGACTGGACAAGCGGACCAGGACCGTCCTTCCCGGAACCAGCTGCCAGGACAAGGATGGCGATATCCTGATCTTCTTCGATAAGCTTCTGAATCTCTTCGGATGTAATGCCTTCGCGGACAACAAGTTCCGACTCGATCCCTATTGTTTCCCGAACGCTGGCGGCAAACTTGCTGAGCGTCGAATTGGCCCGCTCCTGGGCTTCCGCACGCATGATCTGTTCGACTCCAAGAAACTGCTGAAAGTCTGCCGAATCGATAACGAACAGCAGCAAGAGTACGCCGCCGGTCGTCTTGGCTCGGCGTGAGGCATAGGCAACGGCCCGCTCGCATTCCGGCGTTTCGTCAATGACGGCCAGAAATTTGCGGCGGTGGCCGGCTTCGCGGCTAAGTCGTCTTGATACCATGTGCTCAACCTGCCTTAAGCATTGATCGTCCGCAAGGCCTTCTCTGGCGCGGTCTAGTTCTGCAGAAATCCGACAATATCACGGACATTGCGCATCGTCTTCTCTGCAAGAACGCTCGCACGCTCACCACCATCTTTGAGGACGGCATCGACAAAGCCGGGGTCAGCAGAAATTCGCCGCATTTCCGCAGCGATCGGTGCCAGCTTCTCAACAGCAAGATCGGCAAGCGCCGGCTTGAACACAGAGAATTGTTGCCCGCCAAAATCGCGGATCACGCTTTCCTTGTCACTATCGATCAGTGCGGCATAGATACCAACGAGGTTGTCAGCTTCAGGGCGATCCTTCAAACCATCGACATCTGACGGCAGGGGTTCAGAATCTGTCTTTGCCTTGCGGATTTTTTTCGAGATCGTATCCACGTCGTCGGTCAGATTGATGCGAGAGAGATCGGACGGATCGGATTTCGACATCTTTTTGGTGCCGTCGCGCAGACTCATGACACGCGCTGCAGGCCCCCCGATGACCGGTTCTGTCAGCGGGAAGAAGCTGGAAATAGTCTCGTCACCGGATTGCGTGTCGACACCGAGGCCGAGTTCAGCGATGCGATCCGAAAAATCGGTGTTGAATTTCTGAGCGATGTCGCGCGTCAGCTCCAGATGCTGCTTCTGGTCTTCACCGACGGGTACATGTGTCGCACGGTAGACAAGAATATCGGCAGCCATCAGGTTGGGATAGGCGAATAGACCGACGGAGGCATTTTCACGGTCCTTACCGGCCTTGTCCTTGAACTGGGTCATGCGGTTGAGCCAGCCCATTCGGGCAACGCAGTTGAAAACCCATGCCAGCTCGGCATGCTGGTGCACGCGGCTCTGGTTGAAAACGATGTTCCTTTTTGCGTCGATACCCGAAGCGAGGAAGGCTGCGGTAACCTCACGCGTGTTGCGCTGCAACTCGGCCGGCCCGCCCCAGACGGAGATGGGAGGGGTAATCGCGTGCTGGTCCACAACGCAGTACATGCATTTGCTGCTTTCCTGCAAAGCAACCCAGCGACGGATCGCGCCGAGATAATTGCCAAGATGCAGGTTGCCGGTTGGCTGGACACCGGAAAAGACGAGCGGTTCAAACGTGCTCATAAAATCGTCCTTGATCGTTCGGGGATCGGGCTTGCAGGCTCCGACAGCAATGAAGTCGAGCTTTTGGCAGAGGGAGACGCTCTATTCAAGCCCTATCGATGCCAACCTTCATTTGAGCTCCAGGAGATCCCATTTGTTGCCATAGAGATCTTCAAACACCGCGACGCTGCCATAGGCTTCGTGACGCGGTTCTTCAAGAAAATGTACACCAGCCTCAACCATCTTTGCGTGGTCTACCGGGAAATCATCGGTACGCAGAAAAAGCGCAACCCGGCCGCCGGTCTGGTTACCAATGCTGGCTTTCTGTGTGTCGTCATCCGCTTTAGCCAGTAATAGCCGGGCGCCATCATTTTCAGGCGCGACGACAACCCAGCGTTTGGTTTCGGAAAGCGGCGTATCGTGGACAAGGGAAAAGCCGAGCACCTTCGTGTACCAGGCAATCGCCTCGTCATAGTCACGCACAACGAGGGTGATCAAGTGGATGTGTCGACTCACGGCGCGGCGTCCTCGGGCGCTTTAGTTCCGCGCTTCACATTTCGCCGGATCATGCCGAAGCTGGCGCCGCCTGTCCCGAAAGCGAGCGCGAAATAGAGGATCATCGACAACCCAACCAGCGATACGACAGCAATGGCTTGTGTGTGCAGAGGCGCATGCGGTTCGAGCGCCGGGCCCATCCAGCGAATTGCGTAATAAAGTGTAAGGCCCATGAGACCAGCGGAAATAATCAGCCGTGGAATACGGGTAAGCAGCGGAATGTCCCGGCCCCAATGTCCTCGCCAGACAAGCGTTATGAAAAGCAAAATTGCATTCGTCCACCCGGCGACAATCTCGGCAGTTGCGATGCCGGTCTCTGCCATGATTGGAAATAGCGTCAGCGCGAGACTGACATTCACGATAACGGCGATGGCCGCAAAGATCATCGGTGTTCGCGTATCCTCGCGCGCGAAGAACCCCGGCAAAAACGCCTTGATCAAGACGAAGGCTGGAAGACCGAGCCCATAAATCGCCAGGATATTGCCGACCGTATGCGTAGATGCGGTGGAGAAATTGCCACGTTCGTACAACATCCGAACGATCGGTTCGGACATTACAAGCAGCGCCGCGGCAGCAGGAAGCGTAAGAAACAGCGTGAATTCCACGGAGCGGTTCTGCAGGCTGCCGGCCTCCTTCAGATTTCCCGAGCGCAGCGCACGCGCCAATTCCGGCAGGAGGACCGTCGCAACCGCGATTCCGACGACACCGAGCGGCAATTGATAGATACGGTCGGCATAGGCCAGGGACGAGATGGCACCCGATTTAGCCGAGGCGATGTTCGTGTTAATCAGGAGATTGATCTGGGTGATGCCGCCGGTTACGGCAGCCGGGAAGGCCAGTATCAGCAGGCGTTTGACGTTGGCGGTTATATGAGGCAACCGGAATCCGATGGAAATGCCGGCATTGCGTACGGCAAACCAGACAATGGCAAGTTGCACCACACCGGAAACCATCACGCCCCAAGACAGGGCATAGCCCACGGCGTGGCCGTCCTGGCCTTTCAGCCATGCATAGCCGAGCACGCCGATCAGAATGACATTCAGGAAAACCGGAGCGATGGCCGCGGCAAAATAGCGATGCAGGGAATTCAGCATTCCGCTCATCATGGCGGCGAGGGACATACAGGCGAGATATGGGAACATGATGATCGCCATCGACACCGTGTTGTCGAACTTCATCGCGTCCGTCACAAAGCCCGGAGCTATGACGAAGCGCACGATCAGCGGCATCGACAGCTCCATCAGGATCGTCAGACCGAGCAGTACCGTGAAGAGGACACCGAACACCTCTTCGGAAAAACGGCGCGCTCCATCAAGCCCATTGGCTTCGATTTCCTTGGCAAACAGGGGTACGAAAGCAGAGTTGAATGCGCCTTCCGCGAAGAGCCGCCGGAACGTATTGGGAAAACGGAAGGCAGCGTTGAACGCATCGGCGACCGGTCCGGTGCCCAGCGCAGAAGCCATCAACATCTCGCGTGTAAAGCCGAAGACGCGGCTCATCAGCGTGCCGGACGCCACTGTCGCAAATTTCTTGACCAAACTCATTCTATTCAGCCGTCATGAGGATGTTTTGCCGTTGCGGCTGCGCTGTCGTGATATCGCCTTCACCGAAGAGCGCAAGCAGCTTCTTGCGAATACGGCTCTGTCTCGTCGTATTGGTGATCTGGTGACCGACGAGATCTGTGACATAGAACACGTCGATGACCTTTTCACCGAAGGTCGTCACATGCGCAGAAGCGATATCGAGTGAGAGATCGGAAATGATACCGGTTATTTCCGATAGCAGACCCGGACGATCCAGCCCTTCCACTTCGATGACGGTAAATTTGTTCGAAAGCGTAATGTTGATTTCGACACGCGGGGTGATCCGGAATGCCTTGACCGCGCGCTTCGGCTTGGTGCGGCTTGCCAGCATTTCTGGCAGATAGGCTTTTCCTGAAAGCACGTCTTCGATCAGGCGTCCGATCCGCATGGCGCGGCGCCGCTCGTCATCATCCGTTGGAAATTCACGGCTGATAAGGATCGTATCGAGCGCGCGCCCGTCGCTGGTGGTGAAAATCTGGGCGTCGACAATGTTGGCGCCGGCCCCGGCACACGCGCCTGCAATGATCGAGAGCAGTCGCGGATGATCGGGTGACAGAACGGTAATCTCTGTCACGCCCTCGAAATCATGCGTTTTCACCATGGTAGCAAGGGCTTTACCGCTGGCGTCAGTCTCGCGGATGAAATTGGCGTGGCGAATTTGATCGTCGAGGCTGACAGTCAACAGGTAGTTTTGATAGTGCAGCGCAAGGTAAGATTGACGTTCGATCTGCGGCCATGACGACAATGCATGGTCGAGTTGCGCACGTGCATGGTCGGTGCGCTCCTTGCGCGAGACTTCCGAGAAGCCGCCCGTCAACATCAATTCCGTTTCGTAGAAGAGGTTACGCAGCAACTGGCCTTTCCAGCCGTTCCAGACGCCGGGTCCTACCGCCTTGATATCACAAATGGTAAGAACCAGCAGCAATTTCATCCGATCGAGGGTCTGCACGATCTCGGCGAAGTCCTCGATGGTCTTGCGGTCATTGAGATCGCGCGACTGTGCCACCCTGCTCATGGTCAGATGCTGTTCGACGAGCCAGGCAACGGTTTCAGTATCGGCTTTCGAAAGGCCAAGACGCGGGCAAATGCGCCTTGCAATACGTGCCCCCGCAATAGAGTGGTCCTCTGGGCGGCCCTTGGCAATGTCATGCAAGAGCAGGGCGACGTACAGCAGTTTACGGTCTTTCTTCAGACCCGGCATAATCTGGTTGGCGAGAGGGTGTTCCTGGACAAGATCGCCATGCTCGATTTCAGACATGACTGCGATACAACGCAACAGATGCTCATCGACAGTGTAGTGATGATACATATTGAATTGCATCATCGCGACGACCTTGCCGAAATCTGGAATGAACCGGCCAAGAACTCCGGATTCGTTCATGCGCCGCAGGATGAGCTCGGGATTACGCTCCGAGGTGAGAACTTGCAGAAAAAGCCGGTTCGCCTCAGGATTTTCCCGCAGATCGGTTTTTATCAGGGACAGCGACCGCGTCACCAACTGCATCGCATCCGGGTGAAATTCGAGCCCATGCTCGTCCGCTAGATGAAACAGGCGTATCAGATTAACCGAGTCTTTCTGGAAGACACCGTCATTGGCAATAGTGATACGGTGATTGTCGACGACAAAATCTGCTGTACCGGAAAGTTTACGCTTACGGCGCGAAAAGGTGAGGAAAATTCGATTGAACCCTGGAACGTGCTTGGCCTGTTCCTCTTCCAACGCCGCGCAGATGATGCGCGTGAGATCACCGACTTCCTTGGCGACAAGGAAGTAGTGTTTCATGAAACGCTCGACATCACGCTGGCCAGGGTGGGCTGTGTAGCCGAGCCGCCGGGCAATCTCGCTCTGGATATCGAAGGAAAGGCGTTCTTCTGCCTTGCCGGTGAGGAAGTGCATGTGGCAGCGGACCGCCCATAGCAGATCCTCGGCCTTGCGAAAGATATTATGTTCCGCGCGGGAGAGAACCCCGAGTTTGACCAGTTCGTCGCTGGTCTTCACCCGGTAATAATATTTGGCGATCCAGAACAGCGTATGCAGGTCGCGCTGACCCCCCTTGCCTTCCTTGACGTTCGGTTCAACCAGATAGCGTGTCGCTCCGGACTTGCGATTGCGTGCGTCACGCTCGGCTAGTTTGGCCTCAATGAACGCAGGACCCGTTCCCTTGACGACCTCTTCATCAAAGCGTTGCACCAGTTTGGCGAAAAGGTCTTCATTGCCACAGAGGTAACGAGCCTCCAGAATGCTGGTGCGGATGGTCATGTCAGCCAGCGATTGGCGAATGGACTCATCCAGATTACGCGTTGCGTGGCCGACTTTGAGACCCGCATCCCAGAGCATGTAGAGAATATATTCGACGACCTGCTCGCCCCAAGGGGTCTGCTTGTAAGGCAGGAGGAATAAAAGATCGATATCCGAACCAGGCGCCAGACCGCCGCGGCCATAACCACCAACCGCCACCACCGTCATCCGTTCCGCCGTGGACGGATTTACTGCCGGATAGACATGGGTAACGGCGAATTCATAGAGTGCCGATATGATCTGGTCCATCAGATAGGAAAGGCGGATCGAGCAGCGCGTTCCGCCCGCATCCTTCATCAGCATCTCTTCAGCAGACTTGCGACCCGCGCTCAGTGTCTGCTTCACAAGCTGCAAAACGTCGTTACGATCGACGGACGCGGCGCCTTGTTTGTTCGCTGACTTGACCAGATCTTCAAATTGACGATGAAGGTTGGCCGGGTTGACGATTTGGTCCAGTTTCAGGTCTGAGGCGCTCATGAACACGTCTTTATTGATATTGGCCGCACGCTATAGCGCGAATTTACTTCAAACGAAACGATTACATTTGAAGCATTCGATCCTCGCAGCATTCAAGATGTCGTGTTCGTGGCGAGGCCTTTCAACCGGTAGAGCGCTTCTAACGCTTCCCGCGGTGTCATCTCGTCCGGATTGACGCTGGAGATTGCGGCAAGCAGCGCGCTATCCTTACCGTGAATCGGTTTGGGCGGTTGGCGCCTCACTTCGACCGAGAAGAGCGGCAAGTCGTCGATCAGCTTATCGGCCTTGCCAGAGGTCTCTCCGGCTTCGAGCTGGTGCAGCACATCGCGGGCGCGGTTGACAACGGCTTCTGGCAGACCAGCCAGACGGGCCACCTGCACGCCGTATGAGCGGTCAGCAGCGCCCCTGGCGACCTCATGCAGGAACACGACATCGCCGTCCCATTCCTTCACGCGCATGGTCACATTGCTGAGTCGCTCGAGTTTCTCCGAAAGTGCCGTCATCTCGTGGAAGTGCGTGGCAAAAATTGCCCGGCACTGGTTCTTTTCGTGCAGATATTCAACCGCCGCCCATGCGATCGAAAGACCATCAAAGGTGGCGGTGCCGCGACCGATTTCGTCGAGAATTACCAACGAATGGTCGCTGGCTTGATTGAGGATTGCCGCCGTCTCGACCATTTCTACCATGAAAGTGGAACGCCCGCGTGCAAGATCATCCGAAGCGCCGACGCGTGAGAACAAACGATCCACAATGCCGATATGGGCAGAGCCAGCGGGAACGAACGAACCCATCTGTGCGAGGATAGCAATCAATGCGTTCTGGCGCAGAAAGGTTGATTTACCGCCCATGTTAGGGCCTGTCAGAAGCCAGATCGCACCCTTACCCACGCCCTCAGGGGAAAGATTGCAATCATTGGCAACAAAGGGATCGGCCGCTTGCCGGCGCAGCGATTGCTCGACGACCGGGTGGCGTCCGGCCACAACCTCAAACGCAAGGCTGTCATCGACGAGCGGCCGGCAGTAGCCTTGTTCTTCAGCGAGCGTCGCCAACGATATGGAGACATCGAGCGCCGCCAGCGCCGCAGCACCTGCGCGAATAGCGTCGGCGTTGGCCACGGTCTCATTAGTCAAGGCGTCGAAAACGCCAAGCTCGATCGAAAGCGCGCGTTCGGCGGCATTTGCTATCTTGGTTTCAAGCTCTGCTAGCTCCGTCGTCGTGAACCGCATCGCATTGGCAATGGTCTGACGATGAATGAATTTGCTCTTGGCTTCATCGGTATCGGTCATGACGGAGGCATTGTTGGCGGTAACTTCGATAAAATAACCAAGCACATTATTATGCTTGATTTTCAGCGATCTGACGCCAGTGGTTTCCATGTAGTCAGCTTGCAGGCCGGCGATGATGCGGCGCGAATGATCCCGCAGTGCCCGCATTTCGTCCAGATCGGCACGATATCCCGGCCGAACGAACCCGCCGTCGCGCTTGAGAAGCGGCAGTTCATCGGCGAGCGCCTGGTCAAGGTGCGTGGCAAAATCCAGCGGCAATTCAACGAGACACTCCCTGACCCGCGCGAACTCTGCTGGCAATTCCTCGCTTCCGAATAAATGTGAGATTTCAGCCGCGGCCTCCAAACCCCGCGCTAGTGCACCAAGATCGCGCGGACCGCCGCGACCGACCGCTAGCCGCGACAGGGCGCGGGGCATATCAGGTACGCCCTTCAACGCTTCGCGCGTCAAATCTGCGAGCGGATGGCGAAGAAGGAAAAAGGAGATGGAGTCCAGGCGCTCCGCAATCGCTGCCGGATCAGTTAGAGGTGACGTCAGCCGCTCCGCCAGAAGTCGTGCCCCACCGCCTGTGACCGTGCGGTCGATGGCCCTCAGCAGGCTTCCCTCGCGTTTGCCGGAAAGTGTGCGCAAAAGTTCTAGGTTGGCGCGGGTGGCAGGATCGATGAAAAGCGAAGAACCCTCCGACTCCCGCTCGGGCCGCATCAGCGGCGGGCGCTCGGCAATCTGTGTCTTTTCGACGTAGGCGATGGCGCCGGAAATCGCTGAAAGCTCGGCACGCGAGAATTGCCCAAACCCGTCGAGCGTGCTGACGTCGAAATAGCGCTGGATGCGGTTCTCTGCCGTGGCGCTGTCAAATAGACTGGGTGGCTGCGGGCTGACCGCGCGGCCGATGACATCGAACACTGACCGCAGATCCGGATCATGAAATACGGGATCTGCAACAATCAATTCTCGCGGATCTACACGCAGAATGTCGGCGAGCAATCGGGATGGATCGGTTTCGCTGACGTGGAACGTGCCGGTTGAAATGTCGATCCAGGCAAGCGCAAACTGACCTTTATCCGACCCCTTCACGCGGCCGAGCGTCATCAAATAATTGGCTTCGGATGGATCGAGCAGTTTTTCTTCGGTAATCGTTCCGGGTGTAACCAGCCGCACGACGTCACGCTTGACGACGGATTTTGCCCCGCGTTTCCTGGCCTCCGCAGGGTCTTCGATCTGTTCACACACGGCAACGCGAAAGCCGCGCGCAATCAGCTTTTGCAGATAGTCGTCGGCAGCGTGGATGGGTACGCCACACATGGGAATATCGTCGCCCAGATGCTTGCCGCGCTTCGTCAGCGTGATGCCAAGCGCCCGCGATGCCTCGACCGCATCATCGAAGAACAATTCGTAGAAATCGCCCATACGATAGAACAATAGGCTATCCGGGTTCGTCGCCTTGATTTCGATATATTGCTCCATCATCGGCGTTGGTCGCGCCAATATGTCAGCCTCGTAAGGGGACGGTTCGATGATAGCTGCCAGTTCGGCCAAGACGCTCTCCTGATTTCGATCAGGAGCAATCTATTCGCTATCGCAGAATTTACACACCTCTTCCGAGTTCATCCGGGGCTTTTCTCCACAGATCATCGCCCCGGGCCGCATGACTCTAGACGAAGCGCTTTGCTTCCGCAGCGTAATGGCTGATATAGCGTTCCGAGATGCGGCTGACCGGCAGGATGATGAAGACATCCGTTGTACCAAAGTCATGATCGACGACAGCGCCATCGCCAATCATCGCCCCAAGCCGTAGATAGCCCTTGATGAGCGGCGGCATGGCGAAGAGGGCTACTTTTGGATTGATTGCCTCGTTCGGAACGAGGTCCATCGCCTGGTAAAGGGCGGGCAGGGCGCGAACGTCCCAGTCGGGCGTCGCGCGGCAATTATGCTGCAGGAAAGACAGAGGCAGGGCGTGCGCTGCAGGAACGGTTCCCTGGAAGGATGCGCAACCGAACATCACACCGATCGAATGGTAACGGCAATAAGTCCAGATCCCTTGCCAGAGCAATTCGACCGTCCGTTTCGACCGGTATTCCGGCAGGACACAGGAACGGCCCAACTCAAGAAAGCGCAATTCCGGCTTTGCGGCAACCAGTCGATCGATCGAATATTCGCTGGCTGAATAGAAACCACCCGTTTCGAAAGCTTTTTCCGAGCGCAATAGCCGATAGGTGCCAACAATCTGCTTGTGTTTCGGTCCGGGGATAGAGGTGTCGTAGACGAGAAGATGATCGCAGAAGGGATCGAACCGGTCCGCATCGCGTTGCTCCATCGTGGCAGAGCCTTTGGCACCCAATTCGTCGAAAAAAACCTTGAACC
This sequence comes from Phyllobacterium sp. LjRoot231, assembly GCF_964253365.1. Lineage (NCBI taxonomy): Bacteria > Pseudomonadati > Pseudomonadota > Alphaproteobacteria > Hyphomicrobiales > Phyllobacteriaceae > Phyllobacterium > Phyllobacterium sp. LjRoot231. Next base: position 282,727 of record NZ_CAXUQT020000001.1, on the reverse strand, counting down.
GCAATTGCTGCGATGACGCGATTTCATCTTCGGTCTGCGCAATGCAAACTTCCATCGTGCCGATGCGACCAAGCACCGATGCAAGGTGTGGCGCCGTAAACGGCGAGGGTGTTGAATCAACCTGCGACATCATGCGTTGATCTTTAGTGATTGAAGCAGGTTCAAGCAAGGCGATGGTCATATCGATTCGCTCTCTCAGGAGATTTATCGGTACTCGTTCGTCCGTTGAATACAACAATTGGATGACGGCTACATGACGTTGGAAACGGGCTAATTACCCAATTTCGTTTCAGTTTTCGCCGGTTTGCCCGCCTCCAGCCCGCCGGTCGCGCAGCCAGACAAAAATTTCCTCGACCACCACCAATGCCGCTCCAACCGATATATAGGCATCAGCGAGATTAAAGACGGCAAACGACCATGATGGCAGGTGGAAAAGAATGTAATCGACGACATAGCCATGCAGTCCGCGGTCGATAAGATTGCCGATCGCGCCACCAATAATGAGGGCAAAACCGAACCGTGAAATCCAGCGGGCGGACGTCGTGCTCCACCACAGATAGCTGACAAAACAGATGACAATGATCGTCAGTGCGATGAGGGCAGTGTCGCCGAAGCCGCTGAGCATCGAGAAGGCGATGCCATTATTGTGGACACGAAAGAGTGCCAGAAAAGGCAACAGATCAATTTGCTGCTGATAGTCCATGCCAGTCTCGACCAGATATTTGATGATCTGGTCGCTGATCACAGCGAAGGCAACGACAGCAAGAAGGCTGAAAAAGGTTTTGCTTTTCATAAATCTGTTTTCTCAAATTCCAGCGTCAAGTTTCAACGCGTCACGCCGGATCTCGAACAACATGACGCCAGTGGCAATGGCGAGATTGAGCGAATCGGCACGGCCTTCCTGTGGAATGCGCGCGAGCTTGTCACAGGCTGAAGCCAATTGATCCGGCAACCCTTGTTGCTCATTCCCCATCAACAGGATCACCGGTTTCTTGGCATAGGGGATCGTTCGATAATCGACTGCACCCTTCAGATGCGTTCCGACAACTATTCCTGGGAAACCCTTCCGCCAGGAAAGAAATTCGGCTTCGGTCGCGCGTATGAGAGGCATTGCAAAAACCGAGCCCATCGTGGCCCGGATCGTTTCCATCGAAAAGGGATCAGTCGTGTCTCCGATCAGAATGACGCCTTTAGCACCTGCTGCGTCCGCGGTTCGAATAATCGTGCCCAGATTACCGGGGTCGCGCACCCGGTCGAGCGCAACGTAGACCTCGTTGCCTTGTGGTCTGAGAGCAGAAAGCGAGTGAACTTTCTGCTCGAATACGCCGACGACCATTTGGGGATTGTCGCGTCGGGTGATTGCCGAGATCACTTTTTCGCTGACTTCAAGTACATCGCCGCCCTTGGCGATCGTGCGCGCCGCTATCTGCTCGACCAACGAGTTGCCTTTGCCCGCCTTTGAAAAGACCAGTGTCTTGATGATCCAGCCAAGATCAAGCGCATCAATGACAAGTTTCAGACCTTCGGCGAGGAAAACGCCCTGCTGGTCGCGAAACTTTTTTATCGCCAGCGAGCGCAAATCCTTGACGATCGGATTAGTCAGGCTGGTAACCTCCTTGACCCTGCCGGGGCGAATCAGTCCGCTACCGCGCTGGTGGTCGTCCTGCTTGTTCATTAGGCCCTCCAGCGGCTGAAAAGAGAGGTCGAAAGGGCACGGCCGGATGAACGTTCGCGCAGGATGAGCTCGCCTGACTGGACCTCTCCGCCAAGCCCGGTGAACGCATCGCGCATCAACTCATGGATCGCAAAAAACGAAGCGCGGATTGAATAGGCGGTCAGGACGACTGCAAGTGGATTTGGCGTGAGGATCGAGCGGCAAAGATCAACCATTTCCGGTAGATTTTCGAATAGTTGCCAGACTTCACCATTCGGTCCGCGTCCATAGGCGGGCGGATCAAGCAGGATGATGTCATAGCCACTGCCGCGCCGCTCTTCGCGTGCGACGAATTTCATCGCATCTTCGCAGATCCAGCGAATGGGCTTAGCTGAAAGGCCTGCCATTTCCTGGTTTTCCCGTGCCCAGACGATTGCTTTCTTCGAAGCGTCGACATGCGTTACCTCGGCTCCCGCACGCGCCGCTACAAGCGACGCGACTCCCGTGTAACCGAAGAGGTTGAGCACCTTAACCGGGCGTTTCGCATTGCGGATCAATTGATCCATGTGGGACCAGTGTGTGCCTTGTTCTGGAAATACGCCTACATGGCGGAAAGAGGTAAAACGCCCGAAAAACGGAATGCCGTCATAAGCAAGCGGCCAGGTTTCGCCGAGGGGCGCTTTTGGAAAATGCCAACGACCGACGCCTTCCTCATCCGTATTGCCGGTGAATATCGCATCGGCCTTGTCCCATTCCGGTCTATCCCAAGCCGGGAGCCAGATCGCCTGACCTTCGGGACGGACAATGCGATAGGGGCCGTATTGTTCAAGTTTCAGACCATTGCCGCTATCGAGCAGCGCGTAATCGTCGGAGGGCAGGGTTTCGAGAATGAGGCCGGTTTTTTCCTGTGGGCGTGCTCCAGTGCGGCGTGCAAGCACACGTTTGGGCGCGGTTTCCGGTCGAGGCGTGAATTTCTGTTGTTGAAGCTCGGCATCAGCGGCGCGTGGTGTTTTGGCAAATTGCGGACGCGGCTTGGTTGCAGTCTGCCGATGCGGTGCACTCCTTGGAGCCCCGCCTTTTGGACCCGGACCCTTTGCCTTCCTGGTTTTTCCGCCTGGCGATTTCAAATCGTGCTTTCCCTGGTTAACCTTCGCTGCAGGTTTCCTATGCCAAGACGAACAAAGGGGAAAGTAAAAAGGCTCAAGTTGAGGCAGCCATAGCCTTTTCATAGATGAGAATGCCCGCCGCTAGATCTTCCAACGCCGCGCCGACCGATTTGAACAGCGTGATTTCGCTCGGGGATTGACGACCCTTGATCGTTCCGCGCGTCAGGCCAAACAGGTCACCGATCACGTGGCTTTCGTTGACGACTCCCGCCTTGATCGGCTGCACGATATCACCGCCCTCTTTTAGCGCACCGTCTTTGGTATCGACGAACACCCGGGCACGCTTGATGCATTCGTCATCGCTTTCACGCATTGCTGGCGTGAAAGCGCCAATCAGATCGACGTGGGCGCCTGGCTTCAAGTGCTTGCCGAGGATCAACGGCTCGGTGGAGAGCGTTCCGGCGGTGATGATATCTGCTTCGGCAATCGCCGCATCCTTATCGTTCACGGCCTTGGCGTTGAAGCCATCGGCAACGAGTTCGGCAGCAACTTTCTCGGCACCAGCGACATTCCGGTTCCAGATAGAGATTTCTGTGATGGGACGGATGGCGCTGTGTGCGCGTGCCAGAAAGCCGGACAGCGCGCCCGCACCGAGCACCACGAGCTTTGACGCATCTTCGCGAGCGAGATAGCGAGCGGCGAGCGCTGATGCGCCTGCTGTACGCCACAAGGTGAGGCGCTGTCCGTCGATCAGGGCCTTGGGTTCACCGGTTTTGCCGTCAAGCAAAAGATAGACGCCCATGACAGCGGGCTTCGAGATGGCACCATTATCCGGCGATACGGTAACGATCTTGACACCGATATAGCCTTTTGAGGAATCGCCCAGCGTATCGAAATCCGACCAGGCAGGCATCAGGAGCAATGTCGAAGCGGCGCCATCCGGGCGATCGACGGTGTGATGATGGCGCACAGGCTGGATCATCCCCTGGCGGAAAGCCTGTTCGATTGCGTCGATCATATCCGGCCACTTCAACAGCCCATCGACCTCGGCCGGGGAGATCAGTCTCATTTCATATCCTTGGTTGGTTGCTAATGGAGCGAAGGAAGATTTGGCGTAGACGTCGTTTCAGCCGAAGCTTTTCGCGCTTCCTTGCGCAACAATTCCGCCTCGAGCTTGCGCTGACGAGCGAGTTTTCGGTGTTTGCCCTGATTGTACCACGTTGCGAAACTCCCAAGGATCAAGCCGAGGATCAGGGCGGCAAACATCCAGACGAAGAGGGGCGCAGAATAGGAAAGCGCAGGATTGCCCGGGTTGAAAGGATCGATCGTGAACGATATCGCCTCGCGATTGGCTACCGACAGGGCAATCAGGATGACGGCAAGCGGCACAAGAATGAGGATGATGACAACGCGATTGATCATATTTCTCTCCTGCGACGCTTCACACGCTTGGTGGATGCGCCCTTAGCCGTTGGCATTCAGCCGGTCGCGAAGTTCTTTACCGGTTTTGAAAAAAGGCACCCATTTTTCTTCGACATCGACGCTTTCGCCGGTGCGCGGGTTACGTCCGTTGCGAGCGGGGCGGTTCTTGACAGAGAATGCGCCGAAGCCACGGAGCTCGACCCGATTGCCCTCGGCCAGTGCATCGGTAATCTCGTCAAAGATGGCGCTGACGATGTTTTCCACATCACGCTGAAACAAATGCGGATTGCGGTTAGCAATGATCTGCACGAGCTCTGATTTGATCACAGCGAAATCCCTTCCGGTTCTGGATCAGGAGGACAAGGTCAAAAAGCACTAACCTGAAGACTATGTCACTGATCTTATGAGTTTAATATCTTTATTGCGCCCCGACAGGCTTGCCGTCAACGTGCCAAACAGAAACGAGTCCGTCAAGGAACATACGATCTCCGGTCAATTCGCGCAGCATTCCCGCGCTTTCTTCCGGAATGCCGAGATATCTGGTCAGCATTTTCAGAGCGGATTGCGAAAAAAACATACCGAGGGAGGACTTTCCGGCCGGCTTCCACTCGACAACTGGAAGTTTGGCATCGATGCCTTTGGTCTTGAGCCAGCCGATTGCCTTGTCTTCGCCGCCGAGTTCATCGATCAGTTTGTTGGCCACCGCCTGGCGTCCGGTAAAGACGGATCCGTCGGCTAGCGCCAGTGCTTGTTCATGCGTGAATTTACGACGTTCCTGGACGAGACCGACAAACCAGTCATAGGAATCGATGATCATGCGATGAATCATCGCCTTGGCTTCGTCGCTGGCTGGATTGAAGAAATTGGGTTCCGCCTTGAGCGGGCTGGATTTGATCGTCTCGACCTTCACGCCGATCTTGGTCAAGAGCTCGGAAATATCGGGATACTGGAAGAGCACGCCAATCGATCCGATGATCGAGGACTGGCGGGCTACGATGTGATCGCTGGCGCTGGCGATCATGTATCCAGCCGAAGCGGCCAGCGTTCCGACCTGAGCGACGACAGGCTTCTTCATGGCAAGTTTTCGCACGGCTTCGTAGATAGCTTCGCCACCGGCGGTCGTTCCGCCCGGTGAATCAATGGAAAGGATCACGCCCTTGGCCGCGTCGGAATCCTCCACATCCTGAAGACGCTTGAGCAATTCGTCGTTTTCAAAAATCGTGCCCTCGACGCGGACCTTGGCGATATGCGGCGCTGATTTCCCGGAAAACCTGTCGGAACCAGCATTGAAAAAATAAAGCGAAATCAGGGCAACGGCGATGAGCAGAAGGGTGAATGCACGCCAGAAGGTCAGCTTCCTGCGAAGCCGTCGTCTGTCGATAATTGCGTCAGCAATGTTTGCCATCGTCCCATCCATTCGCTCTCAAATTCGGGTCGGCTACTCTTCTGCGACATCATTTCGTCGAAGTCCAGACTTCACACTATCGCTTGTTGGGCGGTTGGACCTTGTATCTCTTCCAATGACGGCATACTTGTTGCCTCGAGTGCAACTTGTGCGACAGGTACTTGTTCATTTCATCGAAAAATAACCATATTGGCGTTCAACTAGCCATTATATTGTAATCGGTAAACACAGCCAGACCTATGTCCATCGAAAGAAACGAGACGCATGCGGGGCGCGATGCCACCGCCGACGCTGACCATCATGCCGAGGTCGCACGGCAGTTTGCTGGCTCCGACAAGGATTCCATGGTGTTCCGCGCTGCGGAACGCCACTCACGGCGCGTGCGTTTTCTGAAGGTTGCCCTGCCCGCAATCGCTCTGATCGGTGCCGCTGTTTTTTCCTGGTTCACTTTCTTTTCCACGTCGAGCGTTCCGAGCAATATTTCGCTCGATAATGCCGGGATGGAAAATGGCAAACTTGTCATGACCAATCCGAAACTCGACGGATTTACGAAGGACAAGCTCCCTTACAAAATGAGCGCCGTAAGAGCCTTGCAGGAAGTAGGCAACAACAATGTGATCTCTCTGGAGGGGATCAGTGCCGAAATTCCGATTGGCAAAGAGTTGCGCGCGCAAGTGAAGGCGAAATCGGGCGTGTATGACAACGCGAACCGACAGTTGAAGCTCGACAGCGCCATAAGCCTGACAACATCCGATGGTATTACCGCCCTGCTGCAATCGGCCAATATCGATATAGCCGGCAACACCATGTCGACCGACGATCCGGTCAGCGTAAAAAATAGCAAGTCGAGTATAACCGCAGACAGTATGCAAATTACCGAAAGCGGCAAGGTAATGACTTTTGAAAAGCGGGTAAGGCTTGTCATTCAGCCTGCAAAGCTGCAAGAAGGTGACAAGGAAATCAAATCGTCAGAGTAACGTCTGGGGATTATTGCTGATTTCGAGGGAATATCCCGAATTTAGGAGAGAAGACGATGTCGTGCGGGGCAAAACTGATCAGCATTTCGACCATTGCGTTGGGCCTGTTGGCATCGTCCATGATTGCTCCCGCCCTAGCTCAGGATGCTGCCACAGCCACAACCGGTATAAAATTGTCCGGCGACCAGCCGATTCAGATCGATGCGGACAAGCTTGTTGTTCACGACAATGAGGGTACCGCTACCTTCACGGGCAATGTGACCGTAGTACAAGGTGCGACACTTTTGAAAGCGGGTTCCATGATCGTTTATTACGTCAAGGGGCCCAAGAAAGATACGACCGGTGCTGCTCCTGCTGACGCGCCAAAAACCACCGGAGTGGCTGGGGCTGGAGCGCAGGATATCGATCACCTCGAGGTCAATGACAAGGTCTACGTCAAATCAGAAGACCAGGTCGCCACTGGCGATCACGGCACTTTCGATATGAAGACTGAAGTGCTGGTTCTGACCGGCAGCAAGGTTGTTCTGTCTCAAGGCGACAATGTCGCCGTCGGCTGCAAGCTGACCGCGCAGCTCAAAACGGGCGAGGCCCAGCTTGAAAGCTGCAAGAGCGGTCAGACAGGCCGTGTCTCTATCGTTGTAGCTCCCAAGAACGCCCCGAAGAACTGAGACCATAGTGTCCTTGTTTTCGCGTCGCTCTTCCAGCAAGCTTTCCGCTCGGCCCGACTCTACCATTTCCCAGGAAATGCGTCCTGCTGATCCAACGGCAGTGGACCGTATGAAGGGCACACTTGTCGCGCGTGGTATCACCAAGAGCTACAATGGCCGCCAGGTCGTCAACGGTGTTTCCTTTGGGGTACGTGCCGGTGAAGCCGTTGGTATTCTCGGTCCTAACGGCGCTGGCAAGACAACTTGTTTCTATATGGTCACGGGCCTCGTCCCGGTCGACAAGGGCACCATCGAAATCGATGGTTTCGACGTAACGACGATGCCGATGTATCGCCGTTCTCGGCTGGGTATTGGTTATCTGCCGCAGGAAGCCTCGATTTTCCGCGGTCTTTCGGTTGAAAACAACATTAAGGCCGTCCTTGAGGTTGTCGAGAAAGATCGGAGCGCGCGCGCGCAGGAACTCGACTCGCTGCTTGAGGAATTTCACATCGCTCATCTGCGCAAGGCTCCAGCGCTTTCCCTGTCAGGTGGCGAACGCCGGCGGCTGGAGATTGCTCGCGCCCTGGCGTCTCGTCCTAATTTCATGCTCCTGGACGAACCCTTTGCAGGTGTAGATCCGATTGCCGTTGCGGATATTCAGCAATTGGTGCGCCATCTGACTGGCCGCGGTATTGGTGTGCTGATCACCGACCATAATGTACGCGAGACGCTGAAGCTGATCGACAGGGCCTATATCATCCATGCCGGACAAGTACTCACCCACGGTCGGCCGGATGAAATTATTGCCAATCAGGATGTTCGCCGGCTTTACCTTGGGGATCAGTTCAAGCTCTGATTTTCCCATTTTTCGGCTTTCATCTGCAAGAAATGCCATTTCCTATACGTCTTTAGATTGAAAATTGCCGCACCAACACGTTTTTCCCTTGCATGCGATTGACAAGCAAGGATTGGGCCAGTTCTGTACGACAGCAAAGAAATCGTACCGGAGTATCCGCGTCCACCATGGCTCTGTCGGCAAAGCTCGATCTCAGGCAAAACCAAGCATTGGTAATGACGCCGTTGCTCATGCAGTCGATTCGACTGCTGCAGTTGACGCATATCGAACTCGAACAGTTCATAGAGCAGGAGATTGAAAAGAACCCTCTGCTCGAGCGTGATGATGCCAATGGCGAGTATTTCTCGCTGGATGAACGTGGCTTCAACACTGACCGGATTTCGAGTGATGAACGCGAATTCGGCAGAGGAGCCGTGGGCAGTGATTTCGAGACGCATGATGATCATTCCCTGGACGGGCAAGCCGATCATTGGCTGGTAAGCGGCGAATCGACGAGTTCAGGTTCCATGTCCGATACGTTCGACAGTTCCCTTGAGAACATCTTTCCCGACGATCCGGGAACACATGATTTTATTGCCGGCGACCTCGCTTCGAAGTGGAAGTCATCGTCCGGAGACGGCTATGTTTCTACCGGGGGCGAGGGGTATAACCTCGAACAGGTGACAGCAGCTCCGCTGACCCTTCGGGACCATATCGCCGAGCAGATTATTTTCGCCTTCGCATCGGCTCGCGACCGGGTGATCGCCGCGGAGCTCACCGATCACCTTGATGAGATGGGCTATTTGCGCGCCGATGTAGAAGAAATCGCTGAAAGATTTGGTGTCGATGCCGACCATATCGAGAAACTGATTGCGGTCTTGCAGGGGTTTGAACCTGCGGGGCTATTCGCGCGTGACCTTGCGGAGTGTTTGTCGCTGCAGCTTCGTGCAAAAAACCGGCTCGGCCCGAGCATGAAAATGCTGTTGCAAAACCTCGAACTACTCGCCAAACGCGATTTCCACAGTCTCAAGAAGCTTTGTCACGTAGGTGATGCGGATATTCTGGCTATGCTGCAGGAAATCCAACTTCTCGATCCAAAACCAGGAACGGCCTTCTCCTCCGGCATAGCAGACAGTATCGTGCCCGATGTGCAGGTGGATACCGCTTCAGATGGAAGTTGGCGGATTGAGCTTAATCCCGATGCGCTGCCGCGTGTGCTCGTCAATAACCGCTACTATGCGACGATAGCGAAGACAAAGACCTCTTCCGCCGAGAAGATGTTTCTGAGCGAATGTTTACAGAACGCCAACTGGCTAACGCGCAGCCTCGATCAGCGCGCACAAACAATCCTGAAAGTTGCCAGCGAGATTGTTCGCCAGCAGGAACAATTTCTTCGTCACGGCGTTGCCCATCTGAAGCCGCTCAACTTGCGGAACGTGGCGGATGCGATCGGCATGCACGAGTCCACGGTGAGTCGCGTCACTGCAAATAAATACATGCTGACCAAACGGGGTGTGTTCGAGTTACGGTACTTTTTCAACGCGGCGATCGCGGCAACCGAAGGCGGCGAGCAGCATTCATCGCAATCGGTACGTCATCAGATAAAGCAGTTGATCGACGTGGAAACACCGGATGACATTCTGTCGGATGATACAATTGTGGATTTGTTGAAAGAGCAAGGGATCGATATTGCCCGACGTACCGTTGCAAAGTACCGGGAGGGGATGAATATCGCTTCTTCTGTGCAAAGACGGCGAGAGAAAAAAGCTCAGGCATCTGTGTGCAAGGGCGACGGAAAGTCTGGATTCATCCGTCGCACGGGTGTAGAATCCTTGTGAGTGGGTAAATGAACTGGACCGAAGAAGTCTGGTCAGGGAGACAAGCGCCGGTAATTTGCGACAATTGAAGTGAAAGCGCGCCTTTGAATGAAGAATCAGCAAGTGAATGTGATGACCGAACGCTCGCACAGGTTGTGCGGGATGTCTTTGCTCGCCTCCCAACAACAGTGTAGATTGGTCCGGGCGATGAAAAATCACAAATGAAGGTGAGGTATCATGAGTCTGCGTGTATCTGGGAAACATATGGACATTGGTGACGCTTTCCGCATTCGGATTGAGGAGCGGATAGGGGAGATGGTCTCCAAATACTTCGATGGCGGATATACCGGCCATGTCACGGTGGAAAAGCAGGGATCGCGTTTTATTGCCGACTGCCTTGTCCGCCTTGATACTGGTACCGTGCTGCAAGCGGCGGGCGAAGCGCAGGATCCGTTGCTCGCCTTTGACGCAGCAGGCGAGCGTATAGACAAGCGTCTCCGGCGCTACAAGAGACGCCTCAAGTCGCATCAGGCCCCTGGTTCAAATGGGGTTTTCGATGATGTTTCCTATACGGTGATGGCGCCGGTACCGGATGATGATGAGGATATTCCGGAAGATTACGCGCCGACCATCGTTGCTGAAACGTCGATGGCGCTCAGAAGCATGAGCGTAGCATCAGCGGTCGTGGAACTCGACTTGAAGGATAGTCCTGTTGTTGTCTTCCGTAACGCTGGTAGTACGCAGGTAAATATCGTATATCGCCGCGCTGATGGAAATATTGGCTGGATCGATCCATCGACAGTGGCGGGTGAAAACGTTGCTTCTGCGTGAAGAAGCGGGTTCATAGCGAAATTTGAACTACCGTCCGCGCGCAGGCAAGTGCGCGGATGGTAACTGGAAGGAAGAGAGATAATGGATCTGGGTGATCTCATTCAGCCCGACGCTGTCCTGCCCGCATTGAAAGTCAATTCCAAGAAGCAGCTTTTGCAGATCATGTCGGAAAAGGCAGCCGTCTTGACCGGCCTGAGCGAGCGGGAGGTATTTGACACGATCCTGCAGCGCGAACGCTTGGGCTCAACTGGCGTTGGCAATGGCATTGCCATTCCGCATGGAAAGATCAATAGCGTGAAGCGCATTGCCGGTGTTTTCGCGCAGCTCGAAACACCAGTCGATTTCGAAGCACTGGACGACCAGCCGGTCGATATCGTGTTTTTGCTCCTGGCGCCGGAAAATGCCGGGGCAGATCATCTGAAAGCATTGTCACGCATTGCTCGCATGTTGCGTGATCCCGAGCGCATTGCAAAACTGCGCACCGCCCACGATGCGAGCTTAATCTACGAGCTGTTAACGTCGCAGCCGGCGTCCAACGCCGCCTGAGTATCTGTCTTCGGTCTGTGAAAGCCGCCTTTGGGCGGCTTTTCTAAGAGGATTGGCCGATCTTGCGTCCGTAGAGCTCCAGCCGGTGATGAATGATATCGTAACCGAGCGACTTGGCGATCTCTTCCTGCAATTTTTCAATTTTGTCTGACTTGAACTCGATTACAGCACCCGTATCGATATCGATCAGATGATCATGGTGTTCGCCGCGGGCCTGCTCGAAACGCGATGGTCCGCCGTTGAAAGCATGGCGATGGATGGCACCCATCTCCTCCAGCAAATTCATGGTCCTGTAGACAGTGGAAAGAGAAATGCTGTCGTCGATCTCAATGGCACGATGGAAAATCTTCATCGCATCAGGGTGGTCTTCGGTAGAAGTCAGAATGTCGATGATGATACGCCGGGGACGGGTAATGCGTACGCCAGCCTTACGCAGTTCCTTTTCGTAATCCGGCTTCTGATTCATTGCATGTTTCATAATACCGATTATGCGCCAGATCGGCGTCAGTTGCAAAGATTCTCAACTGGCAATCCGACAGGAAATGATCGCTTCACCCAGAAACAAAACCGCCGCCAGTGAAAAATCAAAGGCGGCGGATGCATTAAAGCAGAAGCCGGGATTACGATGGGGGTACTTCCACAATGACCGTGTGTTCCCCCGTTGTTTTCAAGGGGATACCATTTTCAGCCTTGGCTAATTTCTTCCCGTCGACAGTGATCTTCTTGGTGCCCTTTGTGACTGGCTTGACCTCGAAGGTATAGCGGGCATCACCATTGCGTAGCACAAAACTGAAGCCGCTCCATTCCGAGGGAAATGCGGGATCAACGAACAGCCTGTCGCTCTGACGGATGATGCCAAGGATGCCTTCTGTTGCCACGCGGTAAAGCCATCCGGCCGAACCGGTATACCAGGTCCAGCCGCCACGTCCGCGCATTGGATCGACCGAATAAACGTCCGCAGCCACCACGTAAGGCTCTACACGGTAGGATTCAGCTTTTTCCGGGGTCAACGAATGGTTGACAGGGTTGAGCTTCTTGAACCAGCGATACGCTTCATCCGCGTCGCCGAGCTTGGCCATGGCAAGAACTGCCCAAGTTGCGGCATGGGTATATTGTCCGCCATTTTCGCGCACGCCGACCGGATAACTCTTGATATAGCCTGGATCATGCCGCGTCTTGTTGAACGGCGGTGTGAACAGCTTGATGATATCGACTTCATCGTCGATGAGATGCGTCGCGACCGAGTGCATGGCCTGCTTGCTGCGGTCTGGATCGCCATAGCAGGAGATGACGCTCCAGGATTGAGCGATCGAGTCGATCTTGCACTCATCGCTCTTCTTCGAACCAAGCGGCGCACCATCGTCAAAGTAGCCGCGACGATACCATTCACCATCCCAGCCATCCTTCTCGAGAGCGGCTTTCAGACTTTCGATATGGGTTTCCCATCGCTGGATGCGTTCCTTGTCCTTGAAATGCCTTGCGATCGGCAAGACGTCACGCAAAGTGCTTATCAGGAACCAGCCAAGCCATATGCTTTCGCCCTTGCCGTCCTCACCGACGCGGTTCATGCCGTCGTTCCAGTCGCCCGTCAGCATCAGCGGCAGGCCGTGCGAGCCCGTACGGACAATGGCAAGGTCAAGCGCACGGGCTGCGTGCTCATAAACGCTGACCTTCTCGCTTGAGACAGTCGGCTGGTAGAAAGCATCATGCTCGCCATTTTCTAGCGCCCGGCCTTCGATGAAGGCGATCTGCTCTTCCAGGATGCTCATGTCACCAGTCACCGAGGTGTAATGGGCTATGGCATAGCCGAGCCAGACCACGTCATCGGAGATTTTCGTGCGCACACCCGCCCCAGTCGTCGGCAGCCACCAGTGTTGAACGTCGCCTTCCTTGAACTGGCGAGCCGAGACATTAAGAATCTGCTTGCGTGCCAAAGATGGATCAAGGATCAGCATGGACAGAGTGTCCTGCAGCTGATCACGGAAGCCGAAGGCGCCACTTGCCTGATAAAAGGCCGAGCGTGCCCAAATGCGGCAGGCGAGGCTCTGATAGGGCAGCCAGCGATTGACCATGACATTGAAAGCATCATCCGGGGTGTCAATCTGCAATCCATCAAGGAAGTTCGTCCAGATTGCCTTTGAGGCCGAGAGAGTCTCTTCGAACGGCTGCTTGTTGTGGTGTGCAAGAATCTGGCGTGCCTCGTCATGGCTGCCGGCATCCCCCATGTAGAAGACCACCTCGTGCGTTTCACCCGCTGCGATCTTGATATCGACTGCAAGCGCAGCACAGGGATCCCCACCGGCTTCAACCAGGTTTGACAGCGTCTTGGCCTGAAGCACCGCGTCCGGACGATCGACGGAACCGAGCGCGCCAAAGAACTCGGCACGGTCTGCAGTATAGGACTGCGGCTTCACATTGGCAGCAAAGAACGCCACATGCTCACGTCGGTCGATTCCATAGGGGTTGCGGGCAAATAGCACGCCCGTTTCAGTATCGCACGACGGTACGATGAATGGCGAGGTCTTTGCACGGGCATTGCCCAACATCCATTCAACAAAGCCGTAGACGCGCAATTGTTTGGCGGTGCCGCCATTATTGGTGATCTTGAGACTCGATACACGGACGGGTTGGTCAGGATCGATCGTATGCGTGAGTTCGAGCCCGACATTGCCATGGCGCGCGGCAAAGATTGAGTAGCCTTGGCCATGCCGGGTCTCATATTGCACTGAAGGATCACGGAGCACCGATGCAGTCGGAGCGAATGCGGTGTTCTTTTCAAGGTCCACCACATAGATCGCCTCACCGGAACGGTTGATGACCGGATCATTGGACCATTGCGTCAGCTGATAGTCGCGGCTGTTGCCTGACCAAGTGAAACCCGCGCCTTCGGCGGATACGTGAAAGCCAAAATTGGGATTCGAAATCACATTGATCCAGGGCTGTGGGGTGCTGATCAGCCCACCAAGACGAACAATGTATTCGCCGCTCTTCATGTCGAAGCCGCCAAAGCCATTCCAGAACGACAGGTCGTCTCCGGAAATCTTGGGACGGCGTTTGCTCATGAGCTGCGTCGGTGCCGGAGCGATCCCACGCAAATCGTCATTTCCAATGTCACCGGCTATGATCGATTTGCCCCGGGTTTCAGTGACCGGCACTAGGTCAGCGCTCAGACCTGCCATGCGCTTCAACTGCTCGGAAAGTGAACCATTCTGCGCGTGCATGACGATGCGGGCTGAAGCCAGAAGCGTGTTGTAGCTGGCATCACTCATCTGGTCCTTACGGACGGTGAAGATGTGGACGCGCGGTCCAAGCTGAGCGCCGCGGGCACGGCTATTTTCGCAAATTGCCTCCAAGCCACGCTGGAAATCCTGTGCATAGGAGAATGAACGCTCGTTGATGACAACGACGTCGACGACAAGACCCTTGGCACGCCAATATTCATGTGCCTTCAGCAGGTTTCTCAGCGTTTCCATATCCGCTTCGTCGTCGATGCGCAGCGCAAGGATCGGGAAGTCGCCGGAAATGGACATTGGCCAAAGCTCGGACTGGCTGCCTAGTCCGCTTGCAATGCTCTCAGATGGCATGCGCAGAGCCTTGTCCGGATATATCAGGCTCGTTGCCACACGCTGGAACTCAGCTGCCTCGTCGGGATTAATGCCGATGTGGTGGAGGCGAACCTGCGAACTCGTCCATGACAGCGAGAATTCACGGGTAAAGCAATCCGGATGGCGGAAGCGGGAGACGACCTCCTCGAGTTCTTGACGGTTTGGACGTACAAGAGTCCAGAATACAAGCGTCACTTTCTTGTGCGCGGGAACCCGAACGCGGCAACGCAGCGAAGCGATGGGATCGAGCACAAAACCATGACTGCCGCTGAGAGTTGCACCTTCGTCGAAAGCAGCCGGATTGCGCAAGGAGCGTCCGCGACCGATAAAGTTGCGCCGATCGGTTTCAGCCTGGATTTCGCGCATCGCGCCGGAACTGTCGCTCACGATATGGGCCACGTGGATATCCGGGTCGTCATTACCGCGCTTGCGGCGCGTAGCGTAGATCGCGTCGCCACGTTGGTCGATATCGGTCTCAACGAACATCTTGGCAAAAGCTGGATGAGCAGTGTCCGTATCTTCATTCGTCAATACTAGTTCAGCGTAGGACGTGACTTCGATGATGCGGTCCTTGGTGCCGGTATTGGTGATGACGATGCGGCGGCCTTCACCATCGGAATCCGAGGCAACGATGGCCTCCACGGTAGTATGGAGCGTGCCATTCTCCTTGACGAATTCCGCCTTGTAGTCGGCAAAGATGGTGGTGCTCTTCTCGCCTGCAACGCGCACAGGATCGCCTGTCGCTGACCACCATTCGCCGTTTTCGAGATCCCGCAGGAAAAGGAACGTACCATAGCCGCTTTCGAGGGGATCAGGTTGGAAACGGGTAATGGCAAGGCCATTCCAGCGGCTGTAACCGCCGCCATTGGCAGTGACCATAACCGAGTAATGTCCATTCGACATGATCTGCGTTGCAATGGGCGCACTCAGTGGATTCTGAATGAAACGGATAGAGGCCGTTTCTTCCGCGCTTTCCACAGCTTTGCGCATTGGGTTCTCGGCCTTGGCCTGCAGAACCGGTATTTCACGCGGAGCCTTCTCCTGAAGCAGGAGCTCGGCGGCTTCGATCACAGGATCCGCGTGGAAACGTTCGCGCATGCGACCTTCGAACACGACGTTGTTGACGGCGACAATCGACATGCCATGGTGGTGGGCCATGTAATTGCGTACGACTGCATACTCTTCATCTTCGCGGACGCGCGATTTAGTAAAGTCCACGGCGTCGTAGAAGCCATATTGACCCAGCGCACCCATGGCGCGCAGACGTTGCAAATTCTTGACAGCCTCTGCGGGTTGATACTGGCTGGCCATGATGCTGGCATAGGGCGCTACAACGTAATTCTTGGAAAGGCCGCGCTTGAGGCCGAGTGTCGGAACGCCGAAATTGGTGTATTGGTAGTTCATCTCCGGGTCGCGGGCATTATAGGCCGCTTCGGAAATGCCCCACGGCAGCCCTTTGGACTCACCATATTCGATCTGACGCTGCACGATCAGCTTGTTGGTCTGATCCAGCATACTGCCGAGTGGTTCGATCATCACCAGAGGCGGCATGAGATATTCGAACATCGAACCGGACCAGGAAACCAGCGCACCGCGCCAGCCAACTGGAACCAGCAGCCGTCCGAGCTTGAACCAGTGGTCGACCGGAATATCGCCCTTGGCGATGGCAAAGAGGCTCGCCAAACGCGCTTCGGAGGCGAGAAGGTCATAACAGCTGGCATCGAGTTCGTTGGTCTCTACACGGAAACCGATGGACAACAGGCGTCGTTCCTTGCGCTCCAGGAAGGTGAAGTCAGTGTCGAAAGCCAATTGCCGCGCTCGGGTGGCGAGGGTTCCCAGGCGTTCGCGCAGGACGTCCGTGCTCTCGTGACTGCCTATTGCATCGTCCGTGTGGCCTTGACACGTCTTGACGAGCAGAAGCGCCCATTCGTTGGCGGTCGCGCTGATCGGACTTTCGAGTTCGCTGTGCAATTCGTCGGTCAGGCGCTGGATGTCACCGGCGAAGAGCGCAAGGTTGATTGTGCGCAGCGATGCCGTTTCAGGCTCTTCCTTGATCGTCGTGATTGCCCGGCGGAAATTGGAAACGCGTTCCTCCAGGCGACGGCGAAGGGGCCTTAAAACACGACGATCATCCGGAATGTCGCTTATGGCCTCTTCCAGAATATCGCTGACATCAAGAATGCCGTCGAGATCGCTCTGAAGATAGACTGAAGGTGCCTCTGCCCATTTCTCCAGTGCCGATGACAGAGCAACGAGATGGCCTGCCAGATTGCCGCTATCCACCGCCGAAACATAAAGTGGAAGTAATGGGCGCAGCGTGGTCGTTTCGTACCAATTGTAAAGATGGCCGCGATATTTCTCCATCTTCTCGAGCGTTTCGAGCGTCTGGTCTATACGCGTCAGCGTTTCATTGAAACTGATCCAGCCAAAGTCCCGGGCTGCGACTGTTGAGAGCAGATACATCCCGATATTCGTAGGAGAGGTTCGTGTCGCAATGACGGGGTGCGGGTCTTCCTGGAAGTTGTCCGGTGGAATGAAGTTCTGTTCCTTCGTGACGAACGTGTCGTAATAGTGCCAGGTACGGCGGGCGAACCGCCGCAATTCACCTTTGTCCGAGGAGCGAACGTTGAGATCATCCAACGGCTTGGCCGAGCGGCTCACTAACCAGGCAATCATCGGCGACAAGAACCAGATCAGTGCAAAAGGCACGGCCAGGAACCATCCCGGGCTTTGAACTGCCAGTGGCAAACCGATGGCAATCACTGCAACGATCACAGCAGGCCACATCAACTGCGTATAATAGCTCAGCGTATCGGGAGAACTGGTTTTTGCCTGCGCCGCTGCGCGCCATTCGAGAAGATGCTTGCGCGAAATGAACAGGCGGTAGAGCGTACGCACAATCGCGTCGGTCATCAGGCACGCCATATTGGCGATGAAGGTAATGCGCAGTGCAATGTCCGCGGCGCCGGCAAAAATATCCGTCAGAATCGCCTGAAAATGCCCTTTGAGTGACAGGTTCATGTCTGTGGGGACGAGATTGGTAAACAGGATCATCGTCGGCACGATGAACATGCTGAAAATCATGAAGCACTGCCATAGGGTGGCAAGTTCCGGCGGCAGCAATGTCCAGCCGGCAATGGAAGCCACTATCCAGAATATCGGTGTGAGTGAGCGGCGAAGATTATCGACCATTTTCCAGCGCGTGACCGCAGTCACACCTGGTCTTGTGCTGAAGAGATATGGCAAGAGCTGCCAGTCACCACGCGTCCAGCGATGATGGCGGGAGATATCGACGTTGTAGCCTGTCGGATAATCTTCAACCACCTCGACGTCACTGACGAGCGCGCTGCGTGCGTAGCCGCCTTCGAGCAGGTCATGGCTCAGGACGGCATTCTCGCCAATCTTGCCCTCGAGTGCGGCTTCAAAGAAATCGATGTCATAAAGACCCTTGCCGGTAAAGGTCCCTTCACCAAGCACGTCCTGATAGACATCGGAAACCGCAAACACATAGGGATCGATGCCGCGGTTGACCGAAAAGACGCGCTGCAGGAACGAGGCATCGTCGCCGGTGGTCAGTGAAGGTGTAACGCGAGGTTGCAAGATAGCATAGCCACTGACGACACGGCCCGCTTTGGGGCTGGAGATGGGTCGGTTGAGTGGGTGAATAAGCTTGCCGGCCAGACGGTTCACGGAGTCCGGCGTCAGGCGCGTATCGGAGTCGAGCGTCATCACGAACTTGATATCGGTTGGAATTTCCTCGTTCGAAGGGAAATACGTCGTGTCCTTATCGCCGCGCAGCAGCATATTGAGTTCGTGCAGCTTGCCGCGCTTGCGCTCCCAGCCCATCCAACGATTTTCCTGGGCATTAAACAGGCGCTTGCGGTGCAGCAGGAAGAATCGGGGATTGTTTTGCGTGTAATGGTCGTTGAGCGCAGTGATTTTCTCCCGCGCATAATCGAAAATATCGAGATCGTCGTCGGTCTGTTCGAATTTGCTGTCAGCCCAGTCCGTCAAAAGGGCGAAATAGACCTCGCCACGCGGATTGGTGAGATAGTGCACTTCGAGATTGCGGATATGCTCATCGACGGAGTCGCGCGAGGTGATCAGCGTCGGCACGGCAACGAGGGTTTTTGCCTCCGGAGGCAGACCGCTCTTATACTCGAAGCCTATGAGCCGCGTCGGCGGCATGAACATCGGTATGATCCAGTTGACGAAGCCGTTGGCGGTTTCCATCGTCGGGAACACTGCGAGCAAGGTAAACAGCCAAGTCATGTCGCCGGGCAATCCGGCACGGCGCAGGAAATAATGGATCAACAGCAGGATGGCAATCGAGAAGAATGAAGCCGGAGCCCAAAGGCCAGCGAGGCCCAATTGGCGGTAGAAACGTACCCAACGAATAAGAAGCGTCGGCTTGTAGTCACACGTCTCTTCAAGTTCAGGGCGGCCTTCACCAGCGAGATAGTAACCAACGTCGCGTTTACGCTGCTCGGTCACTCCACCTTCGCCGCCGGTTTCCTCCGCGCTTTTATGTGCGAGTTCCAATGCGGCCTGGGTGATGTCGTGTTCGCTCTTGCCTGAACGGCGGGCAATCTTTTCAATAGCAACGCGGTACGCATTGCGGGAATGAAAATCGAGTGCATCGAAATTCGAGTTATCACGCAGGACGGCATCGACGCCGCTGACCGTCTCAAACCAGGTGATCCAGTCGACGTCGTCGATAGCCTTCAGGCTTCGGATGAGATTGCCCATGCTGACGCCGCCTGTGGACTGGCGCGTGTGCTCCTGAATGATGGCGTCCTCGGAATCGCTGTCGTTCTTTTCGAGTTCATCTTCGAGCCATGCGACTGCGGCACCGGAGTGAGCAGCGCCACCGCGCAAGCGGTAGAGCAGATGAGTGGCAAACGTGCTGTCTTTGGCCGCCGTCGCATATTGCGCCAGAAGCTGGGGCAGGGTGTCCTTTTCGGCGTTCAGCGTGATTTCGTCGGCCACACTGTTGGCGTAGGCGCGCATGCGGCGTGCGCGTTCGACACGCAGCGAAAGACGCCGCGCATTCTCGATCAGAATAAAGCGAACGGCGGATGGAAGCGCCCACAATTCGCCGATATGCAGAGGTTCGACAATCTGAAAACCTTCAACGATAGCGCTCAGGCTATTCAGCGAAAATTGGCTGTCCGTGTGCGCGACATAAAGCCAGGCAAGCGCCATAACTCGTGGAATGCCGGGCTGGGTCACAAGCGATGGCAATTGCCGGAAGAATTTCTTAGGCAGATCGCGCTCGACCTGCTGTATGTTCTGGTCGACCAGGTAATAGTTGTCCAGCAGCCACTGAGCCGCTGGTGTTATCGTTTCGCCGTTGCGTGCTGCGGCATCGGAGGAACGGTAGGAATGCAGGATCAGCCTGGCGTTTTCGACTGTACGCTGCTCGAAAACCATCGGTTCGTAGTCGGGCAATCGAACGTCTTCGCCCTTTGCCACCCTGGTACCCAGATCCCTCAAATCGTCGATGGATTTATAGTGAGCCCTGATAGGGTTCGGTTGGACAGCAAAAATCTGGCCGACGGTCTTCTTCTGGGATGCGAACGCTTGAAAAAAGCTCAATACGGGCATTTGTTTCATTTCGGTTGGAAGAAAAAATCTTCTGGATTGCAGCACAAAAGCGATCAGGGGCTGATCGCCCACGTTTCAGTTTACGGTCTAATCAGGTCATGGCAATTAAGCTATCATCACTTTTGCTGTTAGCGATCAGTTTTGATGAAAATGAGTCAGATTTCTATTCGTCTTTGTACGCAATTTTGAAACTCCCGCACAGGGAAAGCTGGAGCGGCGAGGTAATGGGAGTTCAAATAAGAAGACCGGGATTTGTACAATCCCGGTCTTCAATTGAGATAACGACTATCTCAGCCCTTCGGAAAGACTCGCCAATGTTTGGGACGGAACGCGATCCGGCTGGTCTCCTTTGCGGGATGGTCCGCTGGAATTTCGATCTCCACGCGGTCTGTCACGCCAGCAATATCGAGCTCTACTCGTCTCGTGGCTCCGACGCGCCGGCTTGCCACAACCGTACCTCCGATGCGCGCATCCGCACTCTCGGTTAGTTCGACATCATGCGGCCGGAAATACAGTAGTCCTTCGCCATCGGGGAGATCGCTCTTGATACCGAGCAACTGGTCGCCAAGCCACAATTCACCCTTATTGATCCGAACCTCAAGCGAACTCGATTCACCGATAAAGCTGTAGACGAAGGGGGAATTCGGCCGGTCATAGACCTCATCGGGAGTGCCTATCTGCTCGATCTTACCCTGGCTCATAACGACAACGCGATCCGCCAATTCCAGCGCTTCATCCTGGTCGTGCGTCACGAAAACAGTGGTATGCTTGGTCTTGTCGTGAATTTCACGCAGCCAGCGGCGCAGTTCCTTGCGGACCTTCGCATCGAGCGCGCCAAAGGGTTCGTCCAGCAACAAAATTCGAGGTTCGATAGCCATGGCACGGGCAAGCGCGACGCGCTGACGCTGACCACCCGAAAGCTGTGCCGGATAGCGTTTTTCAAGGCCGGAAAGCTGGACGAAATCCAGCAGTTCCGAAGAACGCCGGCGAATCTCGTCCTTGCTCGGCCGGTTGGAATTCGGCCGCACCTTCAGACCAAAACCGACATTGTCTATCACTGTCATATGGCGGAACAGTGCATAATGCTGGAAGACGAAGCCGACGTTACGCTCCTGCACCGACTTCAGTGAAGCATCCTCGTCGCCAAAGAAAACCTTGCCCTCGGTTGGGGTTTCAAGCCCGGCGATCAAGCGCAGCAGCGTCGTCTTTCCGGATCCAGACGGCCCCAGCAGAGCGATCAGTTCGCCTGAATTGATATCGAGTGACACGTCGTGCAGCGCCGGAAAACGATCGAATTCCTTGCGTACACTACTTACGCGAACATCCATATATTTATTCCCTTCAGTGTCCGCCGGCTGCGCGAAGCTCCGCCCCATATCTCAGCTCCAGAAGAGTCTTGAGAACGAGCGTCACCAGCGCAAGCAGCGCCAGCAGCGAAGCCACCGCAAAAGCAGCGACAAAATTATATTCATTGTAAAGAATTTCGACATGCAGCGGCATCGTGTTGGTGAGGCCCCTGATATGCCCTGAAACGACAGACACTGCACCAAATTCCCCCATGGCGCGGGCGTTGCACAAAAGTACGCCGTATAGCAAGCCCCATCGGATGTTCGGGAGCGTTACATGCCAGAATGTCTGCCAGCCATTGGCCCCGAGCGACAGGGCGGCTTCCTCGTCCGTCGTACCCTGTTCCTGCATCAAAGGGATCAGTTCCCGCGCGACGAACGGGAATGTGACAAACATCGTCGCCAGTACAATACCCGGAACGGCAAACAAGACTTCGACCCCGTGCGATTTGAACCAAGGTCCGAGCATGCTTTGTGAACTGAACAACAGCACATAGACCAGGCCGGAAATGACCGGTGAGACCGAGAATGGCAGATCGATAAGAGTGGTCAAGAACGCCTTGCCCTTGAACTCGAACTTGGCGATCGCCCATGCCGCGACGACACCAAAGACCACATTGAGCGGCACCGCGATCGATGCGACCAGCAGTGTCAAGCGAATGGCGGCTTGGGCATCGGGCTCTGCAAAGGCAGCGAAGTATTCGGCCGGGCCCTTGCGGAACGCTTCGACGAAAACCAACACGAGCGGCAACAGCAGAAACAGTCCGAGAAAAGCCAGCGCAATACCGGTTAGAACAAAGCGTGCCGTGCGCCCCTCCGTCGTCGCATGCCGGGCTGTGGCCGATGGGTCTACGGTTTGTATGGGATCATGTGCCATAGCCATACCTCCTCCGGCTCCAAGCCTGAATGAGATTGATTACAAAGAGCATGAAAAACGAAAGCAGAAGCATGATGGTGGCAATTGCGGTCGCGCCTGCATAATCGAACTCCTCCAAGCGGATAACGATCAATAGAGGCGCGATTTCCGAGACATAGGGCAGATTCCCAGCGATAAAGATCACAGAACCATATTCGCCGACAGCCCGGGCAAACGCCAAAGCGAAACCGGTCAGGATCGCCGGCTGCAGACCCGGTAGAAGCACATGCGTGATCGTCTGGAAGCGATTGGCGCCAAGCGTCGCCGCCGCTTCTTCGACCTCCTTGCGGATTTCTTCCATTACCGGCTGTACTGTCCGAACGACAAAGGGAAGACCGATAAAGATCAATGCGATGGTGATGCCGATCGGAGTGAAGGCGACCTTGATTCCGGCCAGGTCCAGCCACTGACCGATCCAGCCGTTTCTCGAATAAAGTGCCGTTAGTGCAATACCTGCAACGGCCGTCGGCAGCGCGAAGGGCAGATCGACGATCGCATCGACGATACGCCGGCCCGGGAATCTATAGCGCACCAGCACCCATGCGACGATGACACCAAACACCACGTTGATCAACGCGGCGACGAGAGATGTACCGAAACTGATCTTCAAAGCATTTACGGTGCGTGGATCAGTGGCAACATGCAAGAATCCTGAAAAACCCAATGATGCTGAGCGCCAGACGAGGCCGGTGAGAGGGATAAGAACAATTAATGCGAGGTAGGCAAGAGTGAAGCCGAGCGTCATTCCAAACCCTGGAATGACGCTCGGCCTCTTAAACCGCCAACCCGCTTTCGCGAGGCTGGAAATCATGCTGTTACTGTTTCGGCTTGTAAATCTGGTCAAAGGTTCCGCCATCTCCGAAGTGATAGGGCTGTGCCTTTGCCCATCCGCCGAAGATTGGATCATCGATCGTCACCAGTTTCAACTCCGGTAATTTTTTCAGGAGTTCCGGCGCCACAAGCTCTGGTTCTGCCGGACGGTAAAAATGCTTGGCAGCCAGTGTTTGTCCCTCTGTGGAGTAAAGATACTGGAGATATGCTTCAGCTACCTTGCGCGTGCCTTTGGCATCGACATTGGCGTCGACTACAGCCACCGGCGGCTCTGCCAGGATCGACTGGGGGGGGACGACAATGTCGAATTTGTCAGTGCCGAATTCGTCTGAAGCAAGGTATGCCTCATTTTCCCAGGCAAGCAGAACATCTCCAAGTTCGCGCTGGGCGAATGTGGTGGTGGAGCCGCGTGCCCCGGAGTCGAGCACGGGAACGTGCTGGAACAATGTGCCGATGTATTCCTTGATCTTGGCTTCATCGCCGCCGTACTGGCCATAAGCCCAAGCCCAAGCCGCAAGATAATTCCAGCGGGCGCCACCGGACGTTTTCGGGTTCGGCGTGATGACTTCTACGCCGTCCTTGACCAGATCACCCCAATCCTTGATCCCTTTTGGATTCCCCTTACGCACAAGAAAGACAATCGTTGATGTGTAAGGAGCAGAATTGTGCGGATATTTGCTGCGCCAGTCCGGATTGATTTTCTTCGTTTTTGTGGCAATCGCAGTAATATCGCTTTCGAGCGCCAGCGTCACGACATCGGCGTCGAGGCCATCAATAACGGAACGAGCCTGCGCACCGGAGCCGCCATGTGATGTCTGGATGGTCAAAGTCTCGCCTGTGTCGGCTTTCCACTTGGCTGCGAACGCCGCATTGAAATCCTTGTAAAGCTCGCGCGTCGGGTCATAGGATACGTTTAAAAGGGTGGTGTCCGCGTGGGCAGCAGACATCGGCTGAATGGCGGCCGTTGCTGTAAGCAACACAGCCGCCAGTGTGAGGGAAAGTCGGGAACGTTTCATGCCTGCCTCCGTATGATCAGAACTGAAGCGTAGCAGAGCGCCTCCAAATAGGGGCGTTAGAAAGAATTCCTTTTATAGCGAAAAATTAGAATATTCTACCGGATCAGCATAGTCTACTGAAACAGTCGTCTATTCTGAATGGGCATAGGATTCTCTCAAACTTAAGTAGCAGGGCCGTTTTTGGCCGATCCAGAAGGCCGATGCCGCGATTCTGGAAAATGAGACTAACCCGGAATAATCTTTCCAACTCGCAAAGGCTTGAGCGAGGGACACCATTTCGGCTGGTCGAATTGTCTGGACTTACCCGGATTTCTATTTGCCGAACAGCACTTTCACGGGCGTCGCATCGGCGAGCCGCGCATAACTGCCCTGATCGATTCGAACGTTGTCAAACGTGCGCGTTTTGATTGGCATGACAAAGATTGCGGCTGTCAATAAAGCGGTTGCGGCGATGGAAAGGCGGCGTTCCATACGTGAACTGATGATCATGCTCTCTCCCTTCTCAGTGAAAGCGCGCCCGTAACGGGCGGGAAATAATGTCGTCGATTGCAGATTTCGGGATTGGCAAAAGCATCTGATCCAGATCGGCCAGCGTTTCGGCGAAATTGACCGCCGCGTTCTCCACTTCCTCCTGGCGCGAGGGGCATGCCATGGCATTGAGGCAGGTTCGTGCCACAACCATGTCGCAATTTTGAATCCCTGCGATAAGTCCCAGGGTCATACATTCTTCCCG
Source organism: Phyllobacterium sp. LjRoot231 (assembly GCF_964253365.1). NCBI lineage: Bacteria > Pseudomonadati > Pseudomonadota > Alphaproteobacteria > Hyphomicrobiales > Phyllobacteriaceae > Phyllobacterium > Phyllobacterium sp. LjRoot231. Next base: position 257,433 of record NZ_CAXUQT020000001.1, on the reverse strand, counting down.
GCAGACATGATGTGAGCCGAAGGGGAAGGTCTTGAGCGGGCATAACGCGCAGTGGCGCAGGGTTCGGATGAAGAATGAAAGCTCGGAAAGTGCGCGGTTGCCGTTACGCGTGCCCAGAAGCTCGCTGTAGAGGCCAAAGGCCATTTCCCAAGCGATGACAGAGCCGGTTTCGAAACCCGCCGTCCAGCGCCGGTAGCCTTCGAGCACCAGTTTTTCCGGGGTGCGATCGAAATAGCAGCCTGTACTGCCGATTTCAGATGTGCGCGGATACATCGCCGCTCCCATCCTGCTGCGCGTTGCGGATCAGGGCGAGGGGACCGTTGCGGCAAGCGCGAATGACCGGCTGGGTCAGCCTGACAGGAGACAGATGCTGACGATGCAGCAAGGAAACCACGCGTAGGCGTGGCAGAAAAAGACCTATCATAGGGTCCTCCAATCGAACGGGTTCAAGGCCCAGACATCAAAGGGATGTGCTTTTGCACTTTTCGCATAAAGGCTTCTCAAAACCGCAATGTCAAATGCTAATTCTTTAAAACCTATAAAAATATCAATAGGTTAGAATAATTCTAGAAAATTATGAGTTTTTTAGTATACAAATGTTCGGATCAACCCGCAAAGAGCATATTCATCTCTTCCGGACCGGGCCCGGAAGAGAATAGCAGACGCATGGATCATCCGGCGATCAGCAGCCGGAGCTTTTTCAACGCAACGTCCGGGCTTTCCTTATAATCGATCGTGCTTTTCAGTCGTCCATCACGATCAAGCAGCATCACCGATGCAGTATGGTCCATGGTGTAGTCGCCGTTTTCGGTTGGCACCTTCTTCGCATAAATCTTCCAGCCCTTGAGTAGCTTCTCGACTTCCTGCGGATTGCCGGTGATGCCAGTGATCCTGTCGGTGAAGGCCGATGTATAGCCCTTCATAACCTCCGGCGTATCGCGTTCCGGATCAACGGAAATGAAGAAGACGCGCAGGTCCTTGCCTTCGTCGCCAAGTGTCTTCAGCCAACCTGCCATTTCGAACAGCGTTGTTGGACACACCTCGGGACAATGCGTGAAACCGAAAAACAGCACCGTCGGATGGCCCTTGAAGGCTGCCTCGGTGATCGGTGCGCCATTTTGATCAATGAGATTGAAAGGAACGCCGAGCTGCACCGCTTGGGCATTGCTGCCGTTGCGCGCATTGATATAGGTGAAGACGAGAAAGCCGCACAAAATGGCAATCAGAGCCCATAATGTGTAGCGCAGGAGACGGAAATTCATCAATTGTGCTCCATGCTCGTCGCGCCCGCAGGTCCCACCATGAACTGGACTTCGACCTTGCCGGCTTTGGCAAAATCGAGCGTGACAGGCACCATATCTCCTTCTTTCAGGGCTGCCGTAAGGTCGATCAACATCAAATGCGTGCCGCCCGGCGAGAGTTCAGCGGTACCGCCAGCGGGAATCTCAAGTCCTTCCTTCAGCTTGCGCATCTGCATGACGTTGCCGTCCATCTTCATCTCATGCACCTCAACGCGGGCTGCGGCCGGGCTGGAGCCGCCAATCAAGCGGTCAGGTTCCTTCGATTGATTCTCGATCTTGACGTAGCCGCCACCCACCTTTGCGCCGGGCAGGGTGGCGCGTGTGAAGGCGCCGCTCAAGGTCAAATCGCCAGCTTTTACGGGCTCCATCGAGGCATCCTCGCCCATGGCGGCCGCGCCGCCCTGCATCATCTTGGAATGATCGTGCGCCTGAGCATACGAGATCGACATAAACAGCAGCGCCAAAACTGCGATTCTGGAAAAATAATTCATCAGACGTCTCCAATTCAGGTTTCTTATAAGAATACACGTTGCAAAGGCGAAGGGATGCGCGTGATCAATTGATCGAGGACCAGCATCGCAAGGATTGCAAACCCCGTCAGTGGAAAGGCGATGCCGAATGCCAGGATGACCAAGGTAAAAACGGCGAAGACACTTTTCTGCAAGGGCATGGGCGGCACGCCGAGCCGTCCTGAGGGACGGCGCTTCCACCACATGACCACGGCGGAAACGGAGGCGAGAACGATAGCAAGGCAGGTCATCAACATGACGAGTTGGTTGGCGAGGCCCCAATACTGGCCCTGATGCAGGCCGATGCCGAATTCGATGGCCTTGGCACCAGCGCCATAATCGGAAAACTTCAAATCGACCAATGGCTTACCGCTATACTGGTCGAAATGGATCGTCCGTTGCCCGGCAATATCGTCGGGGAAAACCGCGGCGGTATAGACGCCCTTTTTGCCGGCGGGCAGCGACACTTCAAAGCCCGGAGCCATGCCTGCAGCCTTTGCAGAAGCGACGATGTGATCGAGCCCAACAGCGGTTCCCATCGGTGTCGATGCCGGCACCGGTGCATTTTCGACAGTCCATCCTGAATTGCCAAGCACTTGTTTTGTCTGTATTTTCGATACAGGGACATCGTCCCAGAGCTGAGCGGGATAGCCAAGACCATAGCCGGACCATGGCATGCCGGATATGGCGAGGAAAAAGATCAATGCGCCAGCTCCAGCGCCGGTCACCGCATGAAGATCGCGCCAGAATACCCGCTTGTCCGGCGTTCCGCGAACGCTGATGACGCCGCCGGTCTGTTTGCGCGGCCACCACAGATAAAAACCTGTAATAACAAGGATTAAGGCTAGCCCCCCGACAGCTTCGACGATGCGATTGAAGGCAAGGCCAAAATATTCGAGGCTGTGGATTTTCTTGACGACCCAGCTGAACTCCTCGCGCTCGCCGACTGTCCCCAGCACCGCGCCGCTATAGGGATCGACGAAGACCAAAATGTTTCCCTGGGGGGTGCCTACGGTGACTCTTGCTGACTGTGTTGGCACGCCAGGTGTTTGATATCGCAGGACTTTTGAGTCAGGGACTGCGGCTTTGGCGTTGTCGGTCAGCAGCGTCGTGGCGAGGGTTTCGCCGCGCGGCTGCACCACATTGCGATAGGCGAAGACCGTATTGTCGATCTCGTCCTTGAACAGATAGAGGCTGCCGGTGACGGCGAGATTGAGCATGAAAGGGATGACCAGAAGGCCGGCGAAAAAGTGCCAGCGCCAGATGGCGCGGTAGAGCGAAAGGCTGAGATAATCGGGCTTCCCGGAAGCCATGCTTGAGACGGTCATATGTGTTCCAGTCGTCTGATAGCAAGGGTGACGGTGCTGCTTTTGCAGGTCGTCGCGACGCGCCATCAAGGGCGCATTCCTTGGATCAGACGAGTGGTGGGGCTTGCGGCGGAGCCGATGGCGGGAAGAGGCTGCGCGCGATCCGGACCTCCTCTCGCCTTATCGCAAGTGATTGAACCGGCTCGATTTTCAGGCCAGACGCCATGGGCGGAACCGGCAGAGTGACGGACGCCGAAAGACGGCATGCCTCGCAGCCATTGCCGTGCCAGGTGCTCTTGTGCGAGCCCTGATCCACCTTGTTCTGAAGGCAGAGCACAGGCACCGAGCCGTCGGGCAAGGTATAGGCGGCAAGGTCGATATCACTGGCGGGGGAGGCTGAAATGGGCTGGTGCGCGAAGGCAACGAATACGAGCGCCAATGCGCAAAGCATGCGCACCGCCAATCGCCAATCGTTCCGAATATTGCGCATTACCGCCTCGTTTCATTCCGGGGTTTTAATACAGGAGCCTGACCTGAAAATCCATGCGGCAAAGAGGAATGCAACTAGGCACACCCAAAATTCGCGTCATGGTAGAAATTCTTGAGCGAGATTCGATGATTCTTGCGCCATTTTCGGCATCTCTTGTATGAGTTTTGCCTATTCTTGCGCAAAAAATGTTTCGCTTCAGTCCAGAATGTTTCCGAATTTGGCTCTACGAAGGATCGCGGCGCGGCACGTCACCCTTCGGACTGAAATGCGCGACCAGCCGGTAGGTTTCACCCGGGTAAAACATGCGCACGGCGGTGATCGGCCGCTTGCCGCGCCATGTCGATCGTTCGACCTGCAAACAGGCAGAGCGTTCGTTTACCCCGAGCCGACCCGCGAGCTCGGAATCGGCATTGAGCGCGCTGATCCGGTTTTCCGCCTCAGACCAGGGCACATGGCCGCGCAGCCATGTCCCCGGCGGTTCATCGGTGAAGGCGACATCGGCCGCTTCCGGAACGCTGACAAGATCGATCAGCCGGTCCTCGAAAGCATGGACGCGGCGGCCGGCGAAATGACGGCAGTGAATTGCCAGAACCTGACGCGGCGTTTGCACATTGAGGCGTTCCATATCGGCTCGGGTCGAACGGCGCTGCTGCCGTGAGATCACCTCGAGCCGATAGATCTGACCGATGGCTTCGACCTCGGCACGCACGTCCGGAATTTCAATGACGGCCGATTGCGACAGCGGCTGTGAGACGAAGCTCCCCGCCTTGCGGCGACGCTCGATGAGGCCCGAAGCCGCAAGAGCAGACAAAGCCTTGTTCACGGTCATCCGCGCGCAACCGTAGGTTTCCATCAATTCGCGTTCCATCGGAATGCGAAAACCGGGAGCCCATTCGCCGAGCAGGATCCGCTGTTCGATGTCGTTGCGGATACGGGCGGAGAGCTGACCCTTCGGCGTATCGGTAACCTGGTTTTCCAACTGATCCAAGGTGACCTCTTATTCGGCCGACAGAGTTCGCGAGAGACGGACGACGAGTGCCTCTCCCGATCCCCCAATCGAAATCTCTGCGGTATCCGCCGAAGCTTCGATCAACGCTGCATCATGGGCGTGAAGCACTGAAGACTCATCAAGGGTGATTTTCCCCTCGCGGCAGAAGATGACAACAGCGCCCGCAGCGACGGGCAGAACGCGTGTCCCATTCATGGACAGATTTTCGACGCTGTGTGTCCAGCGCCCCCGCCGTGTCATGACGTTGAAATCGGTAACCTGCCCGGCAATCAAACGTGCTGATGTAGCCACGTCACCGGGGAATGCGAAAGGCTTGCCCGCAGGTGTCAATCGCACCGGTGTTTCGCCCTCGACCTCAAGGTCCAAGCCCGCCCCGCTCAGCACAGTCAGCGTGCGGTCGATGCCTTCAAACCGTGAGAATGGCCCATCGGCAGCGACAGTCGCCATGCTGATTCGCCAGTCGAAATCGCCAACGGGGGCACCAGCCGGAGCGACAGCGATCTCGGTGGTGACGCCGCCGCCATTCTTCCACGGCATTTGCCGGTGATCGCTGGCGCGAAGAATGCGCATCAGCCGAGAATACCCGGCAGGTTAAGGCCCTTTTCCCTGGCGCAATCAATGGCGATCTCATAGCCCGCATCGGCGTGACGCATGACGCCGGTAGCCGGATCGTTCCAGAGCACGCGTTTGATACGCTCGGCCGCATCGTCGGTGCCGTCGCAGCAGATCACCATGCCGGAATGCTGCGAGAAGCCCATGCCGACGCCGCCGCCATGATGCAGGGAAACCCACGTCGCACCGGAAGCGGTGTTGAGTAGCGCATTCAATAGCGGCCAGTCCGAAACCGCGTCCGAACCATCTTTCATGGCTTCCGTTTCGCGGTTGGGCGAGGCGACGGAGCCTGAATCGAGATGGTCGCGACCGATGACGATTGGCGCCTTCAACTCGCCGCTGCGCACCATCTCGTTGAACGCAAGGCCGAGCCGGTCACGGTCGCCGAGCCCGACCCAGCAGATGCGCGCCGGCAGGCCCTGGAAGGCAATGCGCTCACGCGCCATGTCGAGCCAGTTGTGCAGATGCGTGTTGCCGGGCGTCAGTTCCTTTACCTTGGCATCGGTCTTGTAGATATCTTCCGGATCGCCGGAAAGCGCGGCCCAGCGGAACGGACCAATGCCCCGGCAGAACAGCGGGCGGATATAGGCCGGGACGAAGCCGGGGAAGGCGAAGGCGTTCTCCAGCCCTTCATCCTTGGCGACCTGCCTGATGTTGTTGCCATAATCGAGCGTCGGTATGCCTCTTTCCCAGAAGGCGATCATGGCTTCGACATGCTCACGCATGGACGCACGCGCGGCTTTTTCGACGGCTTTCGGATCGCTTTCGCGCTTCTGGCGCCATTCGGCCAAAGTCCAGCCCTTCGGCAGATAACCGTTGATCGGATCGTGCGCCGAGGTCTGGTCGGTGACGATATCCGGGCGCACATTGCGGCGCACGAGTTCCGGCAGGACATCCGCTGCGTTGCCGAGAAGGCCGACAGATTTGGCTTCGCCCGCCTTGGTCCAGCGATCGATCATGTCCAGCGCCTCATCCAGCGTTTCAGCCTTGGCGTCGACGTAGCGGGTGCGCAAGCGGAAATCGATCGAGTCCGGATTGCATTCGACAGCGAGACAGCACGCGCCGGCCATGACGGCCGCCAATGGCTGTGCTCCGCCCATACCGCCGAGCCCGCCAGTCAATATCCATTTGCCCTTGAGATTGCCGCCATAATGCTGGCGGCCTGCCTCGACGAAGGTTTCGTATGTGCCCTGCACGATGCCCTGCGTGCCGATATAGATCCACGAACCCGCGGTCATCTGGCCGTACATGGCGAGACCCTTCTTATCGAGCTCGTTGAAATGATCCCAGGTTGCCCAATGCGGCACGAGGTTGGAATTGGCGATCAGCACGCGCGGCGCATTGGCATGGGTCTTGAACACGCCGACCGGCTTGCCGGACTGCACCAGCAGCGTCTCATCCTCGTTCAGTGTTTTCAGGGTGGAAACGATCTTGTCGAAATCATCCCAGGTGCGGGCCGCGCGGCCGATGCCGCCATAGACCACGAGTTCGTTCGGATTTTCCGCAACATCGGGATCGAGATTGTTCATCAGCATCCGCAACGGCGCTTCCGTCATCCAGGATTTGGTATTCAGCTTGTCGCCGCGCGGAGCGCGCACTTCACGGATATTGTGACGCGGATTATTCATTATTGGCTCCCCAGCTTGATCGCGGTCTGTCGGATGATTTCGAGAATGTCTTTGAGGTGCTTGCGCAGCCTTTCTGCCTTGGCCTCGTCATAGGCAAAAGGCGGCGCCTCCGTCGTCAGATGCGAGGACTGCGTCAGTTCCATCTGGATAGCGTGGACGCCGAGCCGCGGTTGTCCGTAATGGCGTGTCGTCCAGCCGCCCTTGAAGCGGCCGTTTATGACGGCGTCATAGCCACGCGCTGCAAAGGCGATCCGGCCGACCGCCGAGGCGATCTCGGGCGAACAACTGTTGCCCTCATTGGTGCCGATATTGAAATCCGGAAGCTTGCCTTCGAAGAGGAATGGAATATGCGAGCGGATCGAATGGCAGTCGTAAAGAATGGCAAGGCCGTGGGCTTCGCGCACGCGCTCGATCTCCCTGGCCAGCGCCACATGGTAAGGGCTGTGGAACCGTTTCAGCCGGGATTCGATATCCGCTGCAGTCGGCTTCTCGCCATCGCGCCAGATCGGCTTGCCGTCGAAATCGGTTTCCGGAATGAGCCCGGTGGTGTTCTGTCCAGGATAGAGGCTGACGCCCGCGGGATCGCGGTTGGCATCGATGACATAGCGATGGAATGTTGCGCGGACAGTCGTCACTTCTGGAAGCAAGCCGTCGTACAGCCGGTCAATGTGCCAGTCCGTATCGGCAAGCAGTTGGCCGTTCTCATTCAGCCTTTCGCGTATGTCATCGGGCACTTCGGTTCCCGTGTGCGGGAAGCCAAGGATGATCGGGGACGACCCCAGTTTGACGTCGACAACACTCATCGGGCTGTATCCAGAACTGGCAGAATATCCGGAGAAATCGCGGCGTTGAGAGCACCCGAAGCAACGAGATCGGAAACGGCTTTCAGGTCTGGTGCCATATAACGGTCCTCGTCGAGCGTGGGCACTGCTGCACGAATAACGCCATGCGCACGGGTGAGTTCCGGGCTCGTCTGTAGTGGCTCGCGCAGATCGATCCCCTGCGCAGCAGTCAGAGCCTCGATGCCGATGATCGAGAACAGATTTTCGGTCATCTGCAACAGGCGGCGCGCGCCGTGGCAGGCCATCGAGACGTGGTCTTCCTGGTTGGCCGAAGTGGGCGTCGAGTCCACCGAAGCCGGGTGCGACATTTGCTTGTTTTCCGACATCAGCGCGGCGGACGTGACTTCCGCAATCATCAGCCCCGAATTGAGGCCGGGCTTCCTGGCAAGAAAGGCGGGAAGGCCATAGCTCAAGGCGGGATCGACCAGCAGGGCGATGCGGCGCTGGGCGATCGCGCCGATTTCGCAGATGGCGAGCGCGATCTGGTCGGCGGCGAAGGCCACCGGCTCCGCATGGAAATTGCCGCCGGAGACGACCGAACCATCGCTCAGCACCAGCGGATTATCGGTAACGGCATTGGCTTCGATTTCCAGCGTACGAGCTGCCATACGCAACAGGTCGAGGCAGGCGCCATCCACCTGCGGCTGGCAGCGGATGCAATAGGGATCCTGCACGCGCTCATCGCCTTCGATATGACTTTCGCGAATGGGCGAATTCTCAAGCAATTTCCGCAGGGCAGCGCCCGTATCGATCTGGCCGCGATGGCCGCGCAATGTGTGAATATCCGGATGGAACGGCGCCGATGAGCCCATGGCCGCGTCGGTGGAAAGCGCGCCGGTGATCAGCGCCGATTGTCCGGCGCGATGGGCGCGAAACAGCCCCGCCAGTGCAAGGGCAGTCGAAACCTGCGTGCCGTTGATAAGGGCGAGGCCTTCCTTGGCAGCAAGCACGACAGGCCTGAGGCCTGCTTTGGCAAGGCCTTCGCCCGCCGGCATTTGCTTGGCCTCGAACACAACATCGCCCTCACCGATCATGGCAGCGGCCATATGCGCCAGTGGGGCAAGATCGCCGGAAGCGCCGACGGAGCCCTTTTCCGGAATGACCGGGATGACGCCTTTTTCCAGCATGGCTTCGATCAGGCTGATGAGCTCGGGCCGCACGCCGGAAGCGCCGCGCCCGAGCGAGATCAGCTTCAGCGCCAAGATCAGCCGTACGATGTTTTCCGGCAGGGCGTTCCCTACACCGCAGCAATGCGACAGGATCAAATTGCGCTGCAGCGTTCCCACATCGGCAGCGTCGATCCTGATCGAGGCGAGCTTGCCGAAGCCGGTATTGATGCCATAGACCGGCGCATTGCCGGCGGCGATTTCGGCAATTCGTTTCGCAGCCGATTCAATCCCGGCATGAAAGGAAGTATCGAGCTTTGCTGGCGTGCCGTGCCAGTAGATCGTTTCCAGAACGGCAAGCGGCACAGCGCCGGGGTGAAGCAGAATGGTCATGAATTACGCTTTCAAAACGAGCTGGTGGAGCGGATTGAAACCGATGCGATAGCAGAGTTCCGCTGGTTGCTCTGCGTTCCAGATAGCGATTTCGGTGCGCTTGCCCGGTGCAATGGTGCCGATTTGTTCGGACAGGCCAAGTGCGCGCGCAGCCTCACGCGTGGCCCCGGCGAGCGCTTCTTCCACCGTTAGCCGGAAAAACGTGCACGCCATGTTCATGGTCAGGAGCAGCGAGGTCAGCGGCGATGTGCCGGGATTGCAATCGGTGGCGACGGCGATGCGGACACCGGCCTCGCGCAGGGTTTTGACAGGTGGGGCCCGCTCTTCGCGCAGGGCATAGAACGCGCCGGGGAGGAGCACCGCGACTGTTCCGGCAGCCGCCATGGCCTTGGCGCCGTCTTCATCGAGATATTCGAGGTGGTCGGCTGACAGCGCGCCATAGGAGGCGGCAAGTTTCGCGCCGCCCAGATTGGAGAGCTGCTCGGCATGGAGTTTTACCGGCAGGCCGAGCGATATCGCCCTGTCAAAAACGCGGGCGATTTGCGCAGGCGAGAAGGCGATGCCCTCGCAAAACCCATCCACCGCGTCGACCAGACCTTCGGCGTGCGCCGCATCGAGGCCGGGCAGGACGACCTCGGAGATATAGTCATCGGGCCGGCCTTTATATTCCGGCGGTGTCGCATGAGCAGCGAGATAGCTGGTACGGATACGCACCGGGCGCATCGTGCCGAGGCGGCGCGCAACGCGCAGCATCTTCAGCTCGGCCTCGATATTGAGGCCATAACCGGATTTGATCTCGACGGTAGAGACGCCTTCGGCCAGCAAAGTATCGAGCCGCGGCAGGCTTTGCGCGACGAGTTCATCTTCGCTCAAGGCATTGGTCGATTTGACCGAGGAAACAATGCCGCCGCCGGCGCGCGCGATCTCCTCATAGGTCGCACCTTCGAGCCGCATTTCGAACTCGCGGGCGCGATTGCCGCCGAAAACCAGATGGGTGTGGCAATCGATGAGGGCGGGGGTCGCCAGCCTGCCGCCGAAATCCTCGCGGGGCGCGTCCTTCCAGTCGCCCGGGATAGTCTGTCCAACCCAGGCGATGCGCTCGCCATCGATGCCGATCGCGCCATCTTCAATGAGGCCATGCGGCGCGCCGGTATCTTCCAGCGTGGCGATCCTCAATCCGGACAGAATTTTCCTCATCGGCCGTGGCCTGCTCCCGTTTTTTGGTCTTGCCCGCAACGTTAATATGTATATACATAACATGTCAATCGGGGCAGGAGAAGAAATGAGCCAGGCCAAAAAATCGGTCTTTGCACGGACCGCTCTCACGCAAAACGGCTGGGAAAATGATGTTCTCGTCGAGATTGATGCCCCGGGCCGTATTGGCTCGGTAGTGCCTGAGAGCAAGGTTGCAGCAACCGCCTATACGGTTGACATTTTGCTCCCGGCGCAAGCCAACCTTCACAGCCACACATTCCAGCGGGCGATGGCCGGGCTTTCCGAGGCGCGCAGTCCTGCCGGGCGTGACAGCTTCTGGACATGGCGCGAGATCATGTACCGTTTTCTCGACATTCTTGACCCCGAAGACATCGAGGCGATCGCCGCCTTTGCCTTTGTCGAGATGCTGGAGTCCGGCTATTCCAGCGTTGCGGAATTCCACTATGTGCACCATCAGCCGGGCGGGGAACCTTACGCCCAGCTTGGCGAACTGTCGGAACGGATCGCGGCGGCGGCCAGCGCCACCGGCATCGGCCTGACGCTGTTGCCTGTCGCCTATATGCAGGGCGGCGTCGACGGACGGGCACTGGCAGGCGGGCAATTGCGCTTCGGCAATGATTTCGACCGTTATGTGAAACTGGCCGCGCAGGCGGAGAAGGCAGCGAGATCGGCCGGTCCGGATGCGGACTTTGGCGTCGCACCGCATTCGATCCGCGCCGTCAACGAACGGGATTTGAAAGCGCTGGAACAGCACTTCCGCGCCATGCCGTTCCATATTCATATCGCCGAGCAAATACCGGAAATCGAAGAAGTGCAGGCGGCTTACGGCCAGCGCCCGATGAGCTGGCTGCTCGATCATCTGCCGGTCGATGAGCGCTGGTGCCTGATCCATTCGACGCACATGACGGCCGAAGAAACGCGCCGGGTCGCGCAAAGCGGCGCTGTGGCCGGTCTGTGCCCGATCACCGAAGCCAATCTCGGCGACGGCATATTCGATGGCGTGAATTATCTCGCCGCAGGTGGGCGTTTCGGCACGGGATCCGACTCCAACATCCGCATTTCGCCGTCGGAGGAACTGCGCCAGCTCGAATACAGCCAGCGCTTGCGCGACGTGTCGCGCGTGACATTGTCGGTTGAGGGCAAGTCCTGCGGCCGCACACTCTACGACACGGCGCTGTCCGGCGGTGCGCAGGCGCTCGGCCGCGATTCGGGCAGTATTGCCCCGGGCAAATGGGCCGACATGATCGCGCTCGACGTTGAAAATCCCGCGCTGCTGGGGCTGACCGGCGACCGGCTGCTCGACGGCTGGATATTCGCAGGCGACCGGCAGGCGGTCAGCGATGTCTGGTCAGCCGGGCGGCATGTGGTGCACGAGGGCCGCCACCGCGACCGGGATGCCATATTCAAGACCTACAAGACGCGCCTCGCATCAATATTAGCAAGAATTTGAAGACAAACGCCTACGACGGGTTGCTTGGCGCCTCACCCTCCCCCTTGTGGGGAGGGGCGGAGCGAAGCGACGGGGAGGGGCATTTCCGACGCTCAAACAGCACAGCCATCGCCATACTAACTATTGCAAAATAACCCCTCCCTGCTGCTACGCAGCCTCCCTCCCCACAAGGGGGAGGGCAAGGCACTGCGACCATATGCAAATCACCATTGGCGTTTCGCTCCAACTGCACTATTTGAGTTGGTAAGAACGACAGGGATGGAATTGCAATGGCAGGCGTGACCAAAGAGCATGTACTCGAGCAATTGAAGACGGTGACGGGCCCCGACTTCAACAGCAATATCGTCGAGCTCGGCCTGGTTTCGGATATTTTCATTGCCGACAACAAGGTGTTCTTCTCGATCACCGTGCCGGCCGCGCGGGCACAGGAACTTGAACCCCTGCGCGCCGCCGCCGAGCGTGTCGTCAAGGCGATGCCCGATGTAACAGGCGCTATCGTTGCGCTGACCGCCGAAAAGAAGGGCGGCCCGACCAGCGATGACGCGCCGCCGCGCCCCGCACCCACAGCGCGTCCGGCACAACGCCCGGCTCCGGCAGGCTCGGTCCCGCCGCAGCGCGTCCCGGCGCAACCTGCCGCTCCCGCCCATTCGCACGGCCACGCCGCAGCGCCGGTCAAATCCGGTGTGCCCGGTGTCGGCGCAATCATCGCCGTTGCTTCCGGCAAGGGCGGCGTCGGCAAATCGACCACGGCCGTCAATCTTGCGCTTGGGCTCAAGGCCAATGGCCACCGCGTCGGCATCCTCGATGCGGACATTTACGGGCCTTCGATGCCGCGCCTGCTTGGCCTTCACGGCAAGCCGGAAGTGATATCAGGCCGCGTGTTGAAGCCGATGGAAGGCTACGGCCTGAAGGTCATGTCGATCGGCTTCCTCGTCGATGAGGAAACGCCGATGATCTGGCGCGGACCGATGGTCATGTCGGCACTGACGCAGATGCTGCGCGAAGTGCAGTGGGGCGATCTCGATGTGCTTGTCGTCGACATGCCGCCCGGCACCGGCGATGCACAATTGACCATGGCGCAACAGGTGCCGCTGGCCGGCGCCGTCATCGTCTCGACGCCGCAGGACCTCGCGCTGATCGATGCGCGCAAGGGCCTGAACATGTTCAAGAAGGTCGATGTACCGCTGCTCGGCATCGTCGAGAACATGAGCTATTTCATCGCCCCGGACACTGGTGCGCGCTATGACATTTTCGGTTATGGCGGCGCGCGCAAGGAGGCGGAGCGCCTTGGCGTGCCCTTCCTCGGCGAGGTGCCGCTGGTCATGGAGATCCGCGAAACGTCGGACGCCGGAACGCCGGTGGTCGTCAGCAATCCGGGTGGTCCGCAGGCGAAAGTCTATCGAGAGATCGCCGCCAAGGTCTGGGACCAGCTCGCCGCTGCGAAGGCCAATCCCGGGCGGACGGCACCGGCGATTGTGTTCGAGTAGGCCTTACTCCACCACCTGCACCTTCGCCGCAGCCCTTGCCCGCACGGCGGACAAGGGCGAACGCGCATCGAAGAAGTCCTGAACCTCACTGAGGCTGGCATAGCCATCATGGTTGCTGTCGATCTCGGTGAAGTGACCGGCAACGAAGCCCCAACCGGCATCGCTGGCGGCTTGCGCAGTGAGAAGGTGATTCGACTTTGCCGCTGCGTCGAACTTGGTTCGCAGTTCCTGATCAAGCTGGTTCTGGAGCGACGCCGCATCCTGCTTGACGGCCTTTGCGCCGGGCACCGGCTCCGGGCGCCAAATACGGTCGCCAGCAAGCGCGGATCCTCCGGCCATTGAGGTGGAGAGAAGTGCGATGATGATTATACGCGAAAGGGTCATGAGTCGCTCTCCTAGTGCAGGGATATTGCGGTGGCAGGGGCATGCTGCGCTGGCGATGGAATGCTGAGGCTTTGTGCCTTGGCAATCGTCGGCCCGGTGCCATAGGGCGGCGCATCGTAAAATTCATGGAGCGTCTTGATCAGCGGCGCCCGCGATTCCTGTGCGTAATAGATCATGTGCCCGCCAACAAAATTCTTCACCGGAACGCGGTCGAGAAGGGTGAGGTTTTTCGCCGGATCGAAGACGACACCCTTGAGGTCGAGTTCAGAGCGGACGAAGGGCGTTACCGTATCATGGTAGCCGTGCACTGTTAAAAGCTTGAGGGAAGGATCCCTGGCAATGGCCGCCACAATATTGGCCAGACCACTTGCACCGTTCCGGCCTTGCCATAGCTCGAACGCCAGCTCCGGTCCCTTCTCCGGGACCGGATCCGACGTTTGCCAAGACCCGTTGATATAATGCGCCTTGGCTGTGTAGTTCACATATTCCGGAAGATGACTGGTGATACGATTATTGAGAGCGTCCTCTTCGAAGAAGTCAAAGCTGTACGTCAAAGCATCGGGCATCCACGTGAATGGTTCGAGCTTGAGGTGCATTCTGCCGTCATAGCTATTAAACGCGTAGCCAGGCATCAACGCTTCCGTGTATCTTCCAAAATTCAACTGCCCCCCCAAGTAGGTAGGTATCCGCATAGGAATACCGGTGTAGGATGAGGCGGTAAAACGGGGGGCAGTCGAATATCTGGCGGCAATACTCCGCACGGTTTCGGCATAGGCCTCAATCGATGTCTGCTCGTCCGGGGCGGTTGATTTACCCAGGAAATCAGCGACCATGGCGAAGGTGGGAAAGTCACTGACAACCTGATTGGTGCTGTTGTAGTCGAAAGCCGGCGAATGGAACACCGCCCCGGTGAGCACCTTGAACTTGAATTTGTCGACCGTCTCGACCTTCTCATAGCCGCCAATGCCCGCGTCTTCCAGCGCCTGGATGAGCTTTGGCACGCGAATGCCACCGCTGTAGGACTCGCCATAGAGATATTTTGGCGATTCCTGCCGGCGATTGACATTGATATAGCGCGTAATGAATTGCCTCGAAAGCTCAACGTCCTTGTCAATAGACCAGAACGTTTGGTTAGTATTTGGAGCAATGGCCTCAGAATAGCCGGTGCCCGGGACAATATCGACAAAGACGAGATCGGTCCTGTCGATCAGCGACTCTTGGCTATCGATGAAATCGAACGTCTGCGGGCGGCCCCGGGTCCATGAATCCGGCACGTTCAGCGCATCGATGACAACATGTTTTGGCGCCCAGGATGCCATATGCAGATAGATCGATGACGCGCCCGGTCCACCATTGAAGAAGAAGGTGACGGGGCGGTTTTCCTTCGGCAAATCGTCGCGCGTATAGGCGGTGTAGAAGATCGAGGCCTGTGGGTCCTGCTTTTCGGGATTTTTGGCAAAGGCCGTCAGGTGCCCGGCCGATGCGGTGAGCCAGAAGGTCTGCCCGTCCAGCGTCATCTTGTGGCGCTTGACGGAAGGTTTTTCATCTACAGCAGCGGCAAGAGAATCGGCCGGCAAACCGCCATAGACGGTCTTGTCTTCGAGAACATAATCGTCAGGTGCGAAGAGCAGAAAGGCTTCTTCTGGTAATTTGGCTGCGGTAAACAGGGTCTCCGCCTGCCTTAACTCGCCATCTTTCGATGCCGCTTTAACCAATCCCGCCTGCTTCAGCGCCTCCACGGCCGCGCCATCCTGACCGGCCTTGACCAATTCAGCTGCCGTCACGATCAATTTGTCGGCTTGAGCCTTTAACTCAGCTTCAATCTTCGCCTTGGTATCTGCATCGGCGGCTTCATCGGCTTTTGCCTTGATGGCTGCCGCCTCCGTCTCGGCAGCCAGCAACGCCGCAGCTGTCAGGGCTGCAGCCTCGGCCTCAGCGTTCGGTTTCAGCGCCGCTGCGTCAGCATCGGTGAAGGTGCTGGCTGACGTATCGGTTTGCGGGGTGGAGGAGTTCGAGCCGTTGCAGGCGGCAAGGCCAGCCAAGGCACAAATAAACAATATCCGGTAATTCATAAATCCTCACAAATTCATAAAAAATATAATTAAATCAATAAATTAGATTTTTGCGCCTGAAATTGGCGCATTGAAAAGCCAGTAAAAGAGGGTCGCAAGGTGGGCCTTCTTCTATTCCACTTTGTGGAACGTCGTGGTCGCTGCTTTTGCCTTGGCCCTGATTCCGGCTGGATTGCCGAGCGAGCGGGCATCGATGAAGGTCTGGATCTCGTCCAGGCTGACGGAGTCGGCATTTCCACCGGTGATTTCGCCGAAATGATCGGCGATGAAGCCCCAGCCTGCGTCTTTCGCCTGTTGTGCGGTGAGCCGTCCCGAGCCGCCGGATGCCGCAGTGAACCTATTTTTTAATTGCTGGTCGAGGTCTTGCCGGATCGTTTCCGCCGTCATTTTGGGGCGCACCGTTCCTGGCGGGTCCGGCGGCGGAAAGCCCAATCGCTCCCCCGCATTGGCCGGCACTGTGCCAATGAGGGCGGTACTGATGGTCATCAGAGCTGCAATCGATAGGTAATAATTTCTCATCGTATCTCTCTAGTTCATGGAAACGGATTGCGAATTGACTACGGCAGGTGCGGGGTAGACGGGTTGCGTGTAGAACTTGTCGAGTTCCTGTTTCATTGGAACGCGCGCCTCTTCCGATTCGTAGGTCATATGCCCGCCTTCATAATTCTTGACCGGAATGCGGGCTGTCAGGCCAACATTGGCGAGGTCAAGTTCCGTCAGATGGAACGGGCAGACAAGATCGTAATAGCCATGCATGACCAGCATCTTGATGGACGGATCATAGTTCAGTGTCTGCACCAGATCCGGGATACTGCTCCTGTAATATTTCATGGAACTGTCACGGCTGTATTTCCACGCAGGACCGATCACGTCGAAGTTGTATGTCTTATAGGCAGACGCCGTTTGATAATTGAACATGCCGGTCAGAGCATTTTCGATTCCGGCGGCAAATGCGTCGTCCTCATAGAAAGTGAGGTCATAAGCGCCCTTTGGTACGTTTATGCGGGTATCGTAGGGATTGAGGCTTAGATCCGGCATGATGCTCTCCTGGAATTTTTTTGACGACATTTCAAATTCATTGATCCAATTCACGTCGAGGCCCATGATGTTTTTCATGTTACCCAGAAGGTCGATGCCCGCTGGGGTCTTCGTATACTTGAGCCAAGCCGGAGAATTGGCTTCCTTTTCGGCGTCGAGAGCAAGCTGGACGAACCGTTCGAGTCCAGGTTCAACATCAAAAATATCTGTGCCAAACGCTTCGACGGCTTTGGGACGATCAACGGGATTGACAACGAACCAGTTGACGGCAGCCTCTGCAAAGTCTGTGGTAATGTTCAAACGGCCGACCACGAACTGCCACAACTTGGCATTGTACCAATCCAACATTCGCTGCGATGCTGCGGGGGCATTGTCGGCTGCTGCTTTTATGGCGCTCCGCGTTGGATAATACCATTGCCTGTATCCTGCGGCGTATTCATTCCTGACAAAATTTCTCAACGTATCGACGTAAGCAATTGCGGGTGCTTTTTGTCGTTTGCTAGCCTTTTTATAATAATCAGCGGACATTGCTTCCGTTGGCAGGAACCCCGCGTTGGAGGTGTCTCCGCCCAGGCCGGTATTTGATTCATAATCGAGGACCGGCGAGTTCAGCACGATCCCGGTGAGGATTTTCGCCGGTTTGCCGGAATTGTCCTTCTCAAAGTCGCGTGTCCCTGCCTCCACCAGCATTCTGGCGACGATAGGGGTGCGGATACCGCCATAGGATTCGCCATAGAGATATTTCGGTGAACTCTGGCGGTTATAAACATTGATGAACCGCGTGATGAAATCGCGCTCGATACGCGCATCCTCATCCATGCCCCAGAATTCGGTGTTGGTGTGTGGTGCGATGGCTTGCGAAAAACCGGTTCCGACCGGATCGACGAACACCAGGTCGGAATGCTCCAGCAGCGTCTCGTCATCATCGATCCACGGGAAGCTCGCAGGCTTCGTTATCTTCGACTCTGGTGTCATGGTTGGTATGTTGACGAAGAGGCGTTTGGGCGCCCACGAGCCCATATGCAGGAAGATAGACGACGAGCCCGGACCGCCGTTCCAGAAGAATGTCACCGGCCGATTTTCCTTTGGCAGATCGTCCCTCGTATAAGCCATGTAGAAGATTGTTGCCTGCGCATCCTTTACGTCAGGCTTGGCTGGATCCTTCGGCGCGTACGCCGTGAGGTGTCCGGCCCGTGCGGTATATTTAACCAGTTTGTTCTTGATGGTCATTTCCTGCAGCTTGACGGACGACGTCTCGCGGACCTCTTCCAGGGCAAGGCTGGAATTGGCCTCATAGGCATAACTGGTTTTATCTTCGAGGATACTATTCGCAGCAGGCTTCGGCGTTTCTGCCTCCACCAGCCTGAGCAATGCATCGGATTCGTCTTTAAAACCACCGGCTCGAAGAACCTCGGCGGCCTCCTTCCGGAAACCGCCGGCCATTAAAATTTCCGCTGCTTCCTTGGTGAGGCCTGCCTTGGCCAGCACATCGGCGGCTCCGGTGATATCGCCCTGTGCCTTCAGTTCCAGCGCCCTGTTGCGCGCAGTCAACTTGGCGGCATCCGTTGTCAAACCGGCGATTTGGTTCAGGAACTTGTCGCGCTTGGCCTCGGCCGCCTTGATCGAGCCGTCACCATCGCCATTGAGGATCGCGAGTTTGGCGGTTTTCTCCTTCAGCTCCGCTTCCGCTTTTGGGATCGGGCCTGGGTTAACCGGATCGATGCGGATCAAATCGTTGAGCTCGGCCTGCTTGTCGCTGAGTTCCTTGGCCTTCAACGCGATCAGGCCGAGGTTGCCCGGGTCGGTACGCGTCAGGTTGTCGAGTTCGACTGCCTTTGCGTCGATATCCTTCTGCGCGGCTTCAGCCTGACGCTTCAGGGCCTCCAGTGCATTTCCGCTTTCCTTGATCGATCCTTGGCCATCACCCTTCAGGACTGCAAGTTCGGCATTTTTCTCATCAAGGGATTGTTTTGCCGCGGTGGTCCGGTTGTTCAGGTCATCCAGTCCCGCCTGCGTTAGCGACTTCTGTGCAGTGACAGTGGCAAGCTCGTCCTTCGCCTTGGCGAGGTCGGCAAAGGTGCTGTCCGCACCTGTGGTATCGATCTGCGTCGTATCGGTTTGCGGGGTGGAGGAGTTCGAGCCATTGCAGGCGGTGAGGAATAGCAAAAGTGCTAGAGACGAATTTCTAAAATTCATTGTGTTGAAATCCTGATCTGAAAAGCTCGAATGTTTCAGATCAGGGGAAGAAGCGTCAATTAGCACAAAGTATGAGCAATTCCTGATTGCGCATATTTCTTGGGCATAAGTGTAAATTTTGTCGAAAACCGGCGCGTTTAGCGCCGGTTTGGATCACGTAATCACGCTCGGCTCAGCGCGGCCCGTGTGCCCCTTGATGTCAGCAAGGTCGTGCGCGGCATGGATGAGATCGGCAAGGGCGCTTTGTGTCTCCAGATCGTGGCGCTTCGGGTCTGGTTCGTAGCGCTCGATATAGACGCGGATCGTTGCGCCGGAGGTGCCGGTACCCGACAGGCGGAAGACGACGCGCGATCCGCCCTCGAACAGGACGCGGATGCCCTGGTTCTTGCTGACTGATTTGTCGACCGGGTCGAGATAGGCGAAATCATCGGCGTGCGTGATCTTGAGGCCCTGGACCGAAGTACCGGGAAGCGTTGGCAGCCTGGCGCGCAGATCATCCATCAGTTTGTTGGCGCCGGCGGTGTCTACACCTTCATAATCGTGGCGCGAATAATAGTTACGGCCATAGGTGGCCCAATGTTCGTGTGCGATCTGCATGACGCTGACTTTTCGGACAGCAAGGATATTGAGCCAGAGCAGGACGGCCCATAGCCCGTCCTTTTCGCGCACGTGATTGGAGCCGGTGCCGGAGCTTTCCTCGCCGCAGATCGTCGCCATGTCCGCATCGAGCAGATTGCCGAAGAATTTCCAGCCGGTCGGCGTTTCATACATGCCGATCTTGAGCTTTTCCGCGACACGATCCGCCGCGCCGCTGGTCGGCATGGAGCGGGCGATGCCCTTGAGGCCCGCCTTGTAGCCGGGGGCGAGATGCGCATTGGCGGCGAGCATGGCAAGGGAATCGGACGGCGTGATGAAAATGCCCTTGCCGATGATGAGGTTGCGGTCGCCATCGCCATCGGAAGCCGCGCCGAAATCCGGACCGTCCGCCGACATCAGCAGATCGTAGAGGTCCTTGGCATAGACGAGGTTCGGGTCAGGATGATGCCCGCCGAAGTCCTCCAATGGCACGAAATTGATGCAGGTGCCTTCCGGTGCGCCGAGGCGATGCTCCAGGATTTCCTTGCCGTAGGGGCCCGTGACCGCATGCATGGAATCGAAGCGCAGCGTGAAGCCCGACTTGATCAGCGCGCGGATCGCCTCGAAATCGAACAGTTCTTCCATCAGTGCGGCATAATCGGCGATCGGATCGATGATCTCGACCTCCATGCCGTCGATCTTCTGCGTGCCGATCGTGTCGATATCGATATCCGGGGCATCGGCGATGGCATATTGCGTGATCGTCTTGGAGCGGGCGAAGATCGCCTCGGTGATCTTTTCGGGCGCAGGCCCACCATTGCCGATATTGTATTTGATGCCGAAATCCTCGGTAGGACCGCCGGGATTGTGGCTGGCCGAAAGAACGAGACCGCCGAACGCCTTATATTTGCGGATGACATTGGAGGCTGCAGGCGTCGACAGAATGCCGCCCTTGCCGATAAGAACCCGCCCGAAACCGTTGGCCGCGGCCATCTTGGCGGCGATCTGCACCACTTCGCGATTGTAATAGCGGCCGTCGCCGCCGATCACCAGCGTCTTGCCCTTGAAGCCCTCAAGCGAATCGAACACCGACTGGATGAAGTTCTCGACGTAGTTCTCCTGCTGAAATTCCGGGACTTTCTTGCGAAGGCCCGAGGTTCCGGGCTTCTGGTCGTCGAATGGCGTGGTGGCAACGGTCTTGAACATGATGGGCTTCCAGTTTTTTGGCCAGTCTCTAGCCAGTTTCTGCGCAACCTTTGAAGTCTGCAGGTGCAATCTAGGAGGCCGCCAGTGATCAGGTCAACACGGCAAAATTCGGTCGAGCAAATAAAAAGGCCGCTCGAAAGCGGCCTTTTCGATTTGTTGCTGAGCCAGCAAATTACCTGACGATGACCTTGGCGCCGACTTCCGCGCGGTTGTAAAGGTCCATGATGTCCTGGTTCATCAGGCGGATACAGCCGGAAGACATGGCCTTGCCGATCGACCACCATTCCGGTGTGCCGTGCAGCCGGTAGCCCGTGTCGCCGCCCTTGTTGAACAGGTAAAGCGCGCGGGCGCCGAGCGGATTCTGGATGCCCGGGTCCATGCCATCGCGGAATTCAGCGAGTTCAGGCCGGCGCTGGATCATTTCCTTCGGGGGCGTCCAGGTTGGCCATTCGCGTTTCAACGCGACACGTGCGGTACCATGCCATTCGAAACCCTGCTTGCCGACGCCGATACCGTAGCGCATCGCCTTGCCGCCGCCGAGCACATAATAGAGATATTTCGTACCCGTATCGACGATGATCGTCCCCGGTGCTTCGCTGCCATCATAACGGACTTCCTGGCGCAGATACTGCGGCGGGATCTTGGCGCGGGGAACGGCAGGAATCACGTAGCCAGCATCGACGACGGAATTGTAGGAGGCGGTGGAATAGCTGAAACCGATCGTAGAACAGCCGGTCAGGGCAGTTGTAGCCATCAGCCCAACTGCGAGGACGATAGTCTTTAATTGCATGGTCACCCCAATATTAAAGCGAATCTATGTGCGTTTTCTTGTGTTGCCTCTCTAGCGGCATTATTGTTAATGGCTGATTAACCGTAAAGTGAAGTTTTTCGTTAACCTGTTAATCCTCAACCTTGCAATGTAGTTTTTTTGCCATGGTTGCAATTTTGCCGATAATCTCCGGATCATGCCTCTAGTCAGCCTTGGTCAGACAAGCCCGCTCATCGATGGGCGGCAATCGGAAAACGCCATGCTGGTGCGTCGTGGCGTGCAGCGGCTGTTTCTCGAACTTGGCCTTGCGGTGATGCCGGAACTGCCCTTGGCGTCTGGCAGGCGCGCGGATCTCGTGGCGCTGACGCGCAGCGGCGAAATCTGGATCGTCGAGATCAAGTCGTCGATCGAAGACTGGAAGGTGGACCGCAAATGGCCGATCTACCGGGCGCATTGCGACCGGCTTTTCTTCGCCACGCATCCCGGCGTTCCGGCGGATATTTTCCCCGAAGATTGCGGGTTCATTCTTTCGGATGGCTACGGTGCCGAGATCATCCGCGATGCGCCCGAACATAAGCTTGCAAGCGCAACCCGCAAGGCGATGACGCTGCGGTTTGCCCGCGTCAGTGCCGCGCGCATGACGCTGGCAGAATTATCGGGGATCGATCTTCCTGAAACGGATATGGAATAGGCTCTATTGATATTCATGCCATGGCGGCCTGCAAATGGCATTTTTCTGCGTTGGACTGGGGTGATCTCCGGGATAACTGGGGTGCACAGGCGCTGTGCGTGGTTCGACGGGGCTCACCATGAGGGAGGTGGGTTGATCGCAAGGTGTCAAGATTTGGAAGGTTTCCGACTATCCCTGCATCCACAATCTTCCCTCATGGTGAGCCCCGTCGAACCACGCACTATGAATATGCAACGCGCCTCAGCGCGGCGCGCGCTTGGCGAGGATACGCTGCAGCGTGCGGCGGTGCATGTTGAGGCGGCGGGCCGTTTCGGAAACATTGCGATCGCACATTTCATAGACACGCTGGATATGCTCCCAGCGGACCCGGTCGGCGGACATGGGATTTTCCGGGGGAGCAACCTTTTCGCCTGAACGCCGCGTCAACGCCGCAAAGACCTCATCCGCATCGGCCGGCTTCGACAGGTAATCGATGGCGCCGAGTTTGACCGCATTGACCGCCGTCGCGATATTGCCGTAGCCGGTCAGGATCACGGCACGCGTATCTTCGCGCCGGGCGCGGATAGCCTCGATGATGTCGAGACCATTGCCGTCGCCGAGCCGCATATCGACCACCGCATAGGCCGGAGCGTGGGTCTTGACGCTGGCAAGGCCGGCTTCGACCGAATCTGCAATGGCAACCGTGAAGCCTCGCGTTTCCATGGCGCGTGCAAGACGTTGCAAGAAGGGCTTGTCGTCATCGACAAGAAGAAGTGTCGGATCGCCGCCAATGGCCGCAATATCGTCCTGATCCGTGTTTTCCATCAGGGTTTCCTGCTCATTTTCTAATATTATTCGTTGTTAATGGTTCGCAATGAATAAAAAGTCAAAGATTATCAATCGGCAACGAGTTGATTGCGCGGCCAGCTCACGATGACCTCCGCACCTTGGCCCGGATCGTTACGATTGCGGAAGGTAATCGTCGCGCCTGAACGCTCCAGCAGCGTCTTGGCAATGAACAGGCCGAGGCCGAGCCCGCCGCCATGTTCATTGATCTCACGGTCGCGGCCGGTCGTATAGGGCTCTCCGATCCGGTCGAGAATCTCGGCGGCAAAACCCTGGCCATCGTCGCTGACGATGATCTCCACCGTCTTGTCGGTCCAGCCCCAGCTGACCTCTATTGTGGCTCTGGCAAAGTCAATCGCATTCTCGACCAGATTGCCGAGACCATAGATGATGCCGGGATTACGCCGGATGATCGGCTCGACGCCTTCGCCGCGCAGCTTCTTCACCTCGATATTGATGCCGAAATTGCGATTGGGTTCGATGACTTCCTCGATGAGCGAAGAAATCTTCAACCGCGACATATGTTCTTCGCTGGTCGAGGACAGGCTTGTCAGCCGTTTCAGGATTTCGCGGCAGCGGTCGGTCTGCGAACGCAGGAGCTCGATATCTTCGGCGAAACGGTCGTCCTGTTTCAGGCTCCGCTCCATTTCCTTGGCGACGAGGGCAATCGTCGCAAGCGGCGTGCCAAGCTCATGCGCAGCGGCGGCCGCGAGCCCGTCCAGCGCCGAAAGATGCTGCTCGCGTTGCAGGACCAGTTCGGTTGCGGTCAGCGCATCGGCGAGCTGGCGCGCCTCTTCGGCGACGCGATAGGCATAGACGGCGGTGAAGGCGAGGGCCGAGACCACCGAGCACCAGACGCCGGCGATCAGCACAAAGGGCAGCTGCATGCTCTCGCCGGCATACCAGGGCAGCGGCAGATAGATATTGGCAAGGACGGTGGCGCAGATGGTGACGAGAAGACCGAGCGCTATGGTCGAGTAAGCCGGCAGCGAGGTGGCGGAAATGATCACCGGGACGATCATCAGCACGGCAAAGGGGTTCTGCAGTCCGCCTGTCATATAAAGCAGACCCGCCACCTGCAGGATATCGAAGGCGAGGACGGTGACCGCCGCGCGCGGCTCGAGCCGGTGGTTGATCGGATAGCGGAATGACATCAGGAGGTTCAGCCAAGCCGAGCAGGCGATCATCGCGAAGCAAATGCTGACCGGGAAGGGGAATTTCAGGAAGAGCGCGACGAAAAGCACCGCGATGCTCTGTCCAGCCACCGCAAGCCAGCGCAGGCGTATGAGGGTCGTCAGCCGCAGACGGCGCGACAGATAAGATGAGCGTATGCCGAAATCCTGAACCATGGTGGAGTTAGGGTGCGGACCCATTAATATGGTCGAAATGGTATGAGGTTTTTCGTTTGGATACTAGGAGCAAAGGCGATGGCAATGTCTATCCATTGTCGAGCCTTTGCGACAAAGTAGCCGGACGAAAAGACCATATCCTGCGGACGCCGAAACGGCTGCAATCTGCAGTGTCGAGCCGCTCGGTCGGGGGAAAGACCCCGCCCTTCCCGTCTCTCAGAGCATGGTCCCGAAAAGTTGTCAGACTTTTCGGACAAGACCATGCTCCAAAGAAAAAAGCGGCGCATGTATCTTTCGACCCGGCGAAGAGCCGGATCGGAACATGCGC
This sequence comes from Phyllobacterium sp. LjRoot231, assembly GCF_964253365.1. Taxonomy (NCBI): domain Bacteria; kingdom Pseudomonadati; phylum Pseudomonadota; class Alphaproteobacteria; order Hyphomicrobiales; family Phyllobacteriaceae; genus Phyllobacterium; species Phyllobacterium sp. LjRoot231. The sequence continues at coordinate 232,650 of NZ_CAXUQT020000001.1, read as the reverse complement.
TGCATCTTCTTGCCGTTTCAGGCGCCATTTCAGTCATATTAATGGGTCCGCACCCTAAAGACCGGAGTCTGTTTTAACTAATGGCTCGACCGGTATGATCGAGAAAACCCTGACCTCGTCGCAAAATCTTAGAAACGCAGCCTCTGCCTGGAGCGCTCTGTTCCATACGACCTCACTATCCAGCGTCAGTCCATAGCTGTTTCGCTCGCGGTGGCGAAAAGCGCGTAGCACATCGAGCGCTTTGTAACAATCATCAGTAATTACGGCCTCGCGAATGCCAGGAAATGGATGTGCCATTCGTTTTAGAAGCGAAATGTGCCAACCTTCATTGTGATCGACTTTGGCGTCATCAACATCATTCGCGATCATTCCCATGACCCGTTCACAGCCGGTGTAGATTTTTTCGATTCCTGATGCGAGGCCTTGTACCGCGAGCCATAACCAGGCGGGTTCTGCATTTACCACGTCACGTAGCATCTCGACTTCACTACCAATGTCACTCAGTTCATTTTCTATATCAACGAAGATGCCCCGCACTGACCGCCTCCTTGCAGAAGCGATCGCGCTTATGAGGAGGTATGTCATCAATATAGATGACATCGAACCGAAAACCTTGCAGACAATCTTCTACAGTACCTTCAATTCCATATTTTAGATGACGAGGGCATTCCAGAACGAGGAAATCAATATCCGACGACTGGCCAAAGCGTCCATTGGCGAGCGAACCGATTACCTTCACATCTACCCCAAGTTTAGCAAGGGCTTCACTAGCAGCACGAGCACGCGAAACGGCCAAGCTTCGCCGTGTAGCAAGCCGCGCGGCAGCGAATTGCTTGGACGGGACAGCGATGGTCTTGTCGGTGCTGGGCACGGTCATTCCTGTATTTTGTTCATTCGGTAGATATGAGATTTCTACAGGGTCAAGTCAAATCCCGTGCTGAATGCGTCACGTCCCGCGCGGCTTGGCGCGGCTGGTCGGCGTTGCGGAGCCGGCATCTTCCGGCCAGACATGCCTTGGATAGCGGCCGCGCATGTCGCTGCGCACATCCGCCCAGGAGCCTTTCCAGAAGCCGGGAAGATCGCGGGTGATCTGGATCGGTCGATGTGCGGGTGACAAGAGTTCAAGCAGGAGCGGGATGGTTCCGCCGGCAATCGCCGGATGCGTGCCGAGCCCGAAGAGCTCCTGCACACGCACGCTCAGCACTGGTTCACCTTCATCGTAGCGGATCGGAATGTTGGAGCCGGTCGGTACTTCGAAATGCGTGGGTGCAAGGGTGTCGATCTTGCGTTGGAGATCATAGGGGACGAGCGAGCGCAGACCCTCGATCGGCACATGCGCCGGGATTTGATTGAGTTGTGCCGCGCCCTTGAGGAAGGGCAACAGCCAGTCATCGAGTGTTGCGGTGAGGGCGTCGTCATCCATGGCTGGCCACGGCGCACCAAGCCCCTGATGAAGCCAGGCAAGACGGCGGCGCAGGATCGTTGCTTCCTTCGACCATGGCAGAATGTCGAGACCATGCACACGTACGGCGGCGATGACGCCAAGATCGGCTTCGTCACCGCTTGGCGCTGGCAGCGTCTTTTCGGACAATGCGATGGCGCCGATGCGCGTGGCATCGCGCGCCTGCAGGGCATTTCGCGCGGGATCGTAGGTCACCTGCCGTCCGCTGACGATACGATCAGCCAAGGCATCGCGGATTTCTGCTTCGGTTACCTCCGCCGCCGCGAGGATACGCGCGCGCCCGGCACGGCCTGCGAGATCGGCCACGACCAGCCATGACGATTTGGCCAGCGATGTGGCGGGATCCACCTCGCCACCGCGACCGTTTGCCAAAGTATACTGACCAGTGAACTGGCCATTGCCACGCGCCTTGGCGATGCGGTCGGGATAGGCCCCAATCAGCAGCCGGCCAACGCTGTCGGGATCAGCGGCACTCGTAGTCTCGCGTCCGGCGAGCCGTTTCGCCAGGGATCGCGCCCGGGTCGCGCGGTCGCCGCGTTCGCGCTGGAAGCGTGAAAGCCGCACATCGACGTCGATATCATTGCCACCAAGACCCCGTTCGGTCAGGAGCATGGCAAGCTCCGCGGCGCGCATTGCCTGACCGCGTGGCCGAGCGGTCAGCACCATATGGGCGAGCCGGGCGGGGAGCGCCAGCGCACGCATTTCGTTGCCCATGGCAGTTATACGATCATTTTCCAGTGCGCCGAGATTTTCCAGAAGCGTCTTGGCTTCCTTGATCGCAGGGGCCGGCGGTGCATCGAGAAAGGCGAGGCTCGCCGGTTCCGCCACGCCCCAGGCGGCGCAATCGAGAACCAGGCCGGTGAGGTCTGCTTCAAGGATTTCCGGCGGGGCGAAGGCTTCCAGCGCCGCGGTCTGCTCGGCCCGCCACAGCCGCAGCGCGATGCCGGGCTCCGTTCGTCCGGCGCGGCCGGCCCGCTGGTCCACCGCAGCGCGCGATGCACGGACTGTTTCCAGCCGCGTCAGTCCTGTCGCTGGTTCGAATTTTGGCAGCCGCGCCAAGCCGCTATCGATGACGACGCGCACGCCGTCGATGGTGATCGAGGTTTCGGCAATCGAGGTGGCGATCACCACCTTGCGCTGACCTTTCGGTGCCGGCTTGATCGCCGCGTCCTGATCGCGTCCTTCGAGCGCGCCATAAAGCGGCACGATAATCGTGTCAGCGGGCACACGTCCTTGCAGCGCCTCGGCGGTACGTTCGATCTCGCGCTGGCCGGGCAGGAAGGCGAGGATGCTGCCGGTCTCATCCGCAAGCGTATCGCGAACGGCCTTGGCCATGGCATCCTCGATCCTCTCGTCGGGATTGCGGCTCCGATAGCGGATATCGATGGGAAAGGAGCGGCCCTTGCTTTCCAGAATCGGCGCGTCATTGAGCAGGCGCGCGACCCGCGCGCCATCGAGCGTCGCCGACATGACGAGGAGCTTCAGGTCCGGCCGCAATGCTGCCTGCACGTCGAGCGCCAGCGCCAGGCCGAAATCCGCATCGAGACTGCGCTCATGGAATTCATCGAAGAGCACGGCGGCGATGTCTTTCAGGTCCGGATCGTCGAGGATCATCCGCGCGAAAACGCCTTCGGTGACGACGAGGATGCGGGTCTTCGCCGAAACCTTGTTCTCAAGCCGCATGCGATAGCCAACTGTCGCGCCGACATCTTCGCCGAGAAGACTCGCCATGCGGCTGGCCGCAGCGCGCGCTGCGAGGCGGCGCGGTTCGAGCAGGATGATGGTGCGGTTCCCGCGCCAGGGCGCATCAAGCAGATGCAACGGAATGAGCGTCGTCTTGCCAGCACCGGGCGGCGCAACCAGCACGGCAGCGTTGCCCTTCGCCAGCGCCTCGTTGAGCGCAGGCAGGATCTCGGTGACAGGAAGGGCAGGCAGGTCTCGCAAGGTGACGTCCATTGGTGAATACGGTGGCGTTTTGACAAGGTTTACGCCGTCAAGTCCACCGATTTTCGAAGTCGACCAGCTTTGTACGTTTCTCATTAGACTTTGTGCCAATTGACGCGGCCTCCCGATCTCTAAAAAGATCATCCCTATAAGAAGTCATACTTTTCGATCTGGGAGGATCATTAAAGTGAATTTCAGGCTGGTTTACCTCGCGGCCTTGCTTTGCCTTGCGGCCTGCAATGGCTCGGGCGATTCAACCAATGACGGAACATTCAGCGGAGAGACCAAGGCCGATGCGCACGAAAAGGCACAGGCGGAGGTAGCCACTTTCAAGGCGAATGGTCTCGCGGAAGCCAACGCCGAGATAAAGATCCTCAAGGACGAGACCGCAAAGACCAAGGTTGAATTGCTGGCTGGGGGCCTATCGAGAAGGACAGGTCCAATGGTGAGGAGAAGGCAAATGATGGCCCACCTTCGAGCGTTCGCAATGTAGCTTTCGCTAAGGGACTCGGCGTCTCCGCGCCCACGCAGATTTTCTATCGTCCCGCAGGCAAGTGCTCGCAATTGACCGTCGCGGTCGGCGTGGATGATTATTATTTTACCAAGCCAGAATCAGAACGTAAGGGCAAAGGCAATGTGGCGTTCGAGATCTGGGGCGACGGCAATCTGCTGGCGGAGAGCGGCGTGATGACGCCGTACAGTCCAAAAAAGACCCTGACCGCCAACCTGGCGGATGTCTCCACACTGAGGCTCATCGTAAAGCCGTCGGATGACAAGGATGCCTATGATTATCCCGACTGGGCCGAACCCAAAATCACCTGCCAATGATTATCGCCCGCGGCGGTTTCATACGGAACTGCCGCCACATGCGGGATGACGATTTTTGCCTCATACTTTGGACGAAGCTCGGCTTTCCTCTTAGAACTAACACTATGATATCGCGGTATTTCCAAAAAGCATCGCCTGTGAAACAGACAAATTTATCGACCGATTAAACTTTAGGCGAATTGACGTGGCCTGCCCCGATCGAAAGGCTTGCTCTTTTGATCGGGGATTTGTCACACATGAATTTTCGAACGTTTTCGCTTTTCATTCTCGTTTTTCTAGCCGCCTGCAACAATAGCGATGTCAGTAAGGGAACTTTCGAACCAGAACCAGTCGTGATCCCATCTGTCTGGCCCGAAGATCATGCCGTTTTAGACCAGAACGTTTTCGATGGTGGACCGGAAGCAGGCCTTGAGCTGGTAGCGGTTGATGAAACGCCCGCCGTCAAGCACCACAGCACGACGATCAATGGCAAGACCGTCGAATATACGGCGACAGCGGGACACTTGATCGCGTACGCGCCGACGGATCCGGCCAGTCCCGGCACGACCGACGCGCAGGCCTCCATTTTCTATATGGCTTATACGCGCGATGATCTGCCGAAGGAGAACCGCCCGGTAACGTTCTTCTTCAATGGCGGTCCGGGATCCGCATCGATCTGGCTGCATCTGGGTTCATGGGCGCCCAAACGTCTGAAGACAAGCGAGCCGTTCATACCGGAAAGTGCATACACCGAAAAGCCGGCCACATTCCCGTGGATCGACAATACAGAGACGCTGCTGGACAAGTCCGATCTGGTTTTTGTCGACCCGGTGGGCACAGGTTACTCCCAGGCGATCAAACCGCACCAGAATCAGGAATTTTGGGGAATGGAGATCGATGCGCGCGTGGATCTCGATTTCATCAGACGGTATATCAACCGGAACAACCGCCAGCTTTCACCGAAATATCTCTACGGAGAATCCTATGGCGGCATCCGCATCCCGATCATAGCTAATTTGCTGGAGACGGCAGGAACAAAAAGTTTTGAGCCGGACCCGACCGGCAAGAAGCCGATCGTTCTGTCGGGCGTTATCCTGAATTCCCCGATCCTCGATTATGATACGAATTGCGGCCAGGGCGGGGATATGTCGTGCCGGGGCTTTTTGCCGTCCTATGGCATGGTGGCTGACTACTTTAATAAATCGACCAAGCGCGGCCAGACTTCTGCTCCCGATTATGCGAATACGTTAAGAACGTTTGTTACGGATAAATACAATCCCGCCTATGGGCTATGGCATAATCCTGAACTTGGTAGGTTGAAAGATCTGGCCGCAAATGCCGAATGGTTGGCTGGGATGCTTGCTGATTATTTCACCAATGACCCTGGTGCCGCCGAGTGGTTCGAAGACAAGGTTGCGGTAACCGCATATGCTACGGATGTCGCCAATTTCTACATCGCCAGATCAGCGGATCGTCCCAAATTCATTGACGAATTCGTTGCCAACCCCGTGGATAGAGCCAGGATACTCGCGGAAGTTGCCGCCGCTGCAGCAAAGGACGCTGTTCTCCCTGCATGGCTTGAATATACGCAATCGGCGCCCGGAATCGATTTCCTCAAAGATATGGCGAGTATAACCGGGCTCGATGTCAACTGGGTGGATGAGTTTGAAATGACACCGGGCAAATTCGGGGATAGCATCATGCCGGACAAAAACCTCGGTATCTATGATGCTCGCCTGAACATTCCCAAAGTGGGGGGCTATGACCTCACATTCTATGAGGACGTGGCATTCGCCGCCGGCATAAAGACGGTATTGCCGGACGAGTTCAACTATCACAATGCTTCGGAGTATTCTGTACTCGGTGATGTCATCCGTAGCCTGTGGAAATATGAGCGCGAAAACAAGCAGCAGAATTCCAGAAGCAGCATTCCGGATCTGGTTGGAACCCTCACATATGACTCAACCGTGAAAATGCTGGCATTGCACGGTTACTATGATCTGGTCACGCCCTTTCATCAGACAGAACTGGATTTGATCGGCGCGGGTCTATCTCAACGAATTCCGGTCGAGAATTTCGAAGGTGGTCACATGATGTATTATTCGGAAGAGGCGCGTGTACCGGCCAAGATGACGCTCGATGCGTTTTATGACGCTCCTGCCTACACCCCGCCGTCTGTCACCACACAGACCATGTCATTGAACTAGGAAGAGTATGATGAAAATTTACAACGTATCCCTCGCATTGATTGGAATGATCAGTGCTATTGCGGCGTGCATCACAACTTCCGGAGCCGGCGAGATACTGGGCTTTCCGCCGCGTGATCCTCCGGGTGTGGTGCGTCCAAAAATGAACCAGGCCACTGTACAGCAGGCGGTCGATCAGCAGATGAAATCCCGCTTCGAATCCGCGGCCGGTTCCGGCAAAGTGTTGACCGCGCAACAGGCGAGCGAAGCCGGTTGGGGATTCATCTCGGATCATTTTGCCGAAATCGATCGCGACAAGGACGGGTTCGTCAGTTTTTCCGACGTCTCGCGCTTTATGGCTCCTCGTTCGCCCTTAAGCAAAGCGCCGGTTCAGCCGGCGGGGACAAAGCCGATCCAGATCATCGAGTAGTCCGGCGCAATCGTCGACCGGCTATCACGCCCCGCGATAAATCCGACCCGCGGCATTTCGCGTCCAGAAATGTCGCCGGTCAGATTGACGACCCCTTATATGATCCTGATAGTGCATTCTCGCAAATCACCATGGTATGTTGATATTCACGCCATGGCGGCCTGCAAATGGCACTTTTCTGCGCTCCGGTGCTCGTGAACCCAAATGTTCACTGTGCTCCGGCTCTCAAAAAATACCATTTTCGGCTCGCCCTGACCTGAATCTCGACATACCAAATCGAGACGCACAAGGGAGACATTCATGAAATCGCGCGCCGCCGTTGCCTGGGAAGCCAAGAAGCCACTGACCATAGAAACCATCGAGATCGGCGGCCCCAAGCCCGGCGAAGTGCTGGTCGAGATCATGGCGACAGGCGTTTGCCACACGGATGCCTATACGCTGTCCGGTCTCGATTCCGAAGGCAAATTCCCGGCCATTCTCGGCCATGAGGGGGCGGGTATCGTGCGCGAACTCGGCGCCGGCGTCACATCGCTGAAGGTCGGCGATCATGTCATCCCGCTCTACACGCCGGAATGCCGCCAGTGCAAAACCTGCCTGTCGCAGCGCTCCAACCTTTGCACGTCGATCCGCGCGACGCAGGGCCAGGGCGTCATGCCCGATGGCACCAGCCGCTTTTCGTGCGATGGCGGCGAAGTGTTCCACTATATGGGCTGTTCGACGTTTTCGAATTTCACGGTTCTGCCGGAGATCGCGCTGGCGAAAGTGCGTGAAGACGCACCATTCGACAAGATCTGCTATATCGGCTGCGGCGTGACAACGGGCATTGGCGCGGTCATCTATACGGGCAAGGTCTGGCCGGGCGCCAATGTCGTGGTCTTCGGTCTCGGCGGTATTGGCCTCAACGTCATCCAGGGCGCCCGCATGGTCGGAGCCGACAAGATCATCGGCGTCGATCTCAATCCCGGCAAGGTGGCGATGGCGAAGAAGTTCGGCATGACCGATTTCATCAATCCCAACGAGGTCGGCAACGACAAGGTTGTGCAAGCGATCCAGGAACTGACCGACGGCGGTGCGGATTTTTCCTTCGATGCAACCGGCAACACCAATGTCATGCGCCAGGCCTTGGAATGCTGCCATCGCGGCTGGGGCACCAGCATCGTCATCGGCGTGGCCGAAGCCGGCAAGGAAATCTCGACAAGGCCATTCCAGCTTGTTACCGGACGCAACTGGCGCGGCACGGCCTTTGGCGGCGCGCGCGGCCGCACCGATGTTCCGAAAATCGTCGACTGGTACATGGAGGGCAAGATCGATATCGACTCGCTCATCACCCACACCATGCCGCTTGACCAGATCAACACCGCCTTCGACCTCATGCACGAGGGCAAGTCGATCCGCAGCGTCGTAACGTTTTGACGGACGCGCCTGCATATAAGGTTGTCTTATCCGGGCTCGATGGGCTTAGCCCGCGCGACCTTTATGCCATGCTGAAACTGCGGGTGGATGTGTTCGTCGTCGAGCAGAAATGCCCTTACCCCGAGCTCGATGGCAAGGATATAGATGCGCTGCACCTGCGCCTGCTGTCGGGCAAGGAGCTCGTGGCGAGCGCGCGCATCAGGAAGCCCGCCAAGAACGATCCGGCGACGCGGATCGGGCGGGTTGTTGTTTCGCCGGACCATCGCGGCAAGAAGCTTGGCGACAGGCTGATGGTCGAAGCGATCGCGCAATGCGAGCGGCTTTATCCGGAAAGCCCGATCAAGCTGTCGGCTCAAAGCCAGTTGCTGCGCTTTTACGGATCCTTCGGCTTCGTGCCGGTCTCGGAGGAATATCTCGAAGACGGGATTCCGCATGTCGACATGCAGCGCCCCGCCGCCATAACGACGGAGTGACGAGTGATGTGGAAGCGGCATAATCCCTTTTATATTGCGGCTGTCGTCGGTCTTATAGCGCTAGCGCTGGCACCGGGGCTGGCTCTGTCGCCGCGCAATGCCTATGTCATCGCCGCCAATGTGTTCTTTGTGATTTATCTGTTTTTCTCTGCACTAAAAATCCACAAGCTGACGCCGGAATACTTGCGGAAAAATGCGGCAAGGTCCGATGAACCCGTCTGGATCATCTTCGCAGTGACCTTCGGTACCGTTGTCGTGGCTGTCGGATCGTTGTTTGCAGTGCTCAACTCCGGCCAGAATCCGCTGCCGCTCGATATGTCGCTTGCGCTCGCAGTTGCTTCGGTGCCGCTTGGCTGGCTAACCATCCATATGATGGCGGCCATCCACTACGCCCATCTCTATTGGCAGCCGGACGAGGATGCAGAGGGAACCAAGGACAAGCCACGCAGACATGTCGGCGGACTGGATTTCCCTGGCGGCAAGGAGCCGGGCGGTATCGAATTTCTGTATTTTTCCTACATTATCGGCATGACGGCTCAGACCTCCGACACCGCCATCACCAGTACCGAGATGCGCAAGATCAATCTCCTGCACGCCATCGTCTCATTCTTCTTCAACACGGTGCTCGTTGCCGTTGCCGTCAACGTCGTCGTCTCACTCGGCCAAAAACCATAGTCACGGGGAATTTATGGAAACGCTATCGATCGCCAAAAGCTTTGAGGGTACGCAAGGGGTTTATCGCCATCGCAGCGATGCCTGCCAATGTGACATGACCTTCGCAATGTTCCTGCCGCCACAGGCAAAAGAAGGACCGGTGCCGCTGCTCTGGTACCTGTCAGGGCTGACCTGCACGCATCAGAACGTGATGGACAAGGGCGAATACCGCCGTATTGCCGCAGAGCTCGGCATTGCCATCATCTGCCCGGATACCAGCCCGCGCGGCGAATATGTTCCGGACGAAAAGGATAATTGGCAGTTCGGTAGCGGCGCAGGCTTCTATCTCGATGCGACCGAGGAGCCCTGGTCGACGAACTATCGGATGGCGACCTATATCGGCGAGGAACTGCCGGAACTGGTCGCCGCCAATTTCCCGGTCGATATGCAACGCCAGAGTATTTTCGGTCATTCCATGGGTGGCCATGGCGCTCTCACGTTGGCCTTGAAGAATCCGGGCCGTTTCAAGTCCGTTTCCGCCTTTGCGCCGATCACCCGGCCGATGGTCGCTGGCTGGTCACGCCCGGCTTTCGAGAAATATCTCGGCAGGGATGAGGCGGCATGGCGCGCCTATGACAGTGTCGCGCTGATCGAGGATGGTCACCGGGTGCCTGAACTGCTGGTCGATCAGGGCAAAGCGGACGGCTTTCTCGAAGATGGCCTGCGGCCCTGGTTGCTCGAAGAAGCGTGCGAAAAGGCCAGTATACCGCTGACCTTGAACATGCGCGACGGCTACGACCATTCGTATTTCTTTATCTCGACATTTATGGCCGATCATATCGCCTGGCATGCGGAGAGGTTGGGATAAAATTGTGCCAATGATTTCGGCCGGTACGATTGAGATCGTGCCGGCCGTCTTCGAGATGCCAGCCCCTAGTTTTTCAAGGACATTGTCAGCGTCCCCGCCGCTTTGGGTTCAAGCCGCGTTATAGTGACGCTGCCCTGCTCCAGAACCGGGGCTGTTGTGCCTTCCAGCCCTTGGATGTTCTCAGCGGTCTGCCCGTCTTTCAAGCCGTATATACGCAGTTTGACAGTCTTCCATGATGGCGTAAACGTGCCCTCGATGGCGCCGAAGCTGACTGTTATCTGGTTGGCGGTTTTGGTGCAGGTAAAGCTGCGGCGGTAATAATCGCCCTTCTGATAGCCGAACCCGTCACCGGCATCCATGTAGACCGTGCCGGCGCATTTATCGCCGGGATAGATCGCCAATTCCAGCTGCTCGAGCTTCTGGACGTCGCGGGTACTCTTGACGTCCGCCACCTTCTCCTCGGGCAGGCGAGGAATGATCGATCCGCCCCGCACAAACACTGGCAAACCTTTCAGGCTGGGTGAGGCAATGGTGTAATTCCAGGCGGCGCTTGTCCCTTCCTTGGGCTCAGGCAGAATCTTGCCTGTCCAGTAATCATACCATTGGCCGGGCGGCATCAGGGCGTCATAGGGCCGTGTATGCGGTGAGACCGCTACTGGATAGGCGGCATCCTGAGCGGTCACGGCAAAACTGTCAAAATTGACGTTGCCGCTATCTGATGGCCCGTAACTTATGGCGAGGGTGTGATCGCCGGGGGTGAGGTTCAAGGGAAATGATACATTGCCCCATGTATCCCAATTAGCCAGCCGTGGTAGTGTGAGTTGGCCGTCAACACTGATCCCATCGACGGACACGGTTACTGTTTTGTCAGAACCGGTGGCATTGGCATAACGCACTTGTAGAGCGTAGCGACCATCCGCCGGAACGCCCTTCAAGGTCGTCGTGATTGTCGCGCCGGGGTTTGGGTAGAAGCCAGAAACGAAACCCGAACCTGAAAAGCCCGCGTGATCGGTTGCGGTTATTGCGCTTCCCGACCGTCTTGCGTTTTCTGCCTCGAATAGCGTCCCAAACGGCATGATACCCTGCTCGACAGGTGAGGGGGCGACAAGCAGGTTGGCGCCGAACATGAACTGCGTTTCGGCGTCAAGATCCATCACTCCGGCTGACGGCTTGACGGTTGAGGCAATACCGGGGAATTCGAGGAACATCCGCCGCATCATGGGAATGCCGCTACGTGAGGCTTCTTCGGCCATGGTGTAGATATAGGGCATCAGCGCATAGCGCTCCCTGATATATTTGGTGCGGATAGCCAGATCATCGATATTCCTATCCGTGCCCAATTTCTCCCATGGTTCCTGCCGGTCGGTGCCTGACTCAGTGTGATCACGGCTGATTGGATAGAACATTCCAATCTGCAGCCAGCGGGTGAGCAACTGCGACGATGGGCTTCCTGCATACCCGACTGGCCCGGCGAGCCGTCGAGTTGGGCAAGGACGATGCGGTTGCCCTCACGCGAAGCGGCCACGCGCTCGGCCATCTCGTCGGCGACCTCGATGGCGGCATCGCATTGCTCGACCGGGCGCTGGTACTCAATCCGAACCTGGCGGCTGCGTGGTTCCTCGGCGGCTTCCTGAGAACCTGGCGCGGCGAATCAGACGGCGCAATCGAGCACTTCGCGCGCGCAATGCGGTTGAGCCCCCTGGATCCGGAGATGTATCGAATGCAGGCCGGAATGGCGATGGCGCATTTGTTTGCAGGACGGTTCGACACGGCGTCGTCATGGGCCGAGAAATCATTCAGGGATTTGCCGAGCTTCCTGATGGTGGTCAGCATCATTGCCGCAAGCCACGCGCTTGCCGGCCGAATGGACGAAGCGCGGCGAGCGATGCACCGTTTGCGCCAGCTTGATCCGGCGCTGCGCATCTCCAATCTCACGGATTGGCTTCCGATCCACCGGCCGGAAGATCTCGCTACGTTCGTGGAGGGTCTGCGAAGAGCAGGGCTGCCAGAGTGACTGCCGGAATCACTGTGATTGCTGCCATGCGTGTTCGCTTGCCAGCGTGTTGAAGCGGCTATCGGCGCAAGCTCAGCAGAAGATCTCTTTGCTGAACTCAAGTCTGATCTCGGGACTATCGCAGATGGCCTTCACGCCGTAACTGGAGAAATGCAGACGCCATGTCGTCATGCGTGTCGGGTTTGGCATGGCAAAGCAGGCGCAGGAAAGCAGCGCAAGGTTAATTCCGTCGCCGGGATCGCGCACGGATTGATAACGGATAAGCTCGATGCCTGCTTCATGCGCCGTGTCGGCAAGATCGAGACAGGCGGAATAATCAGTCGGGTGCGTCCATTGTCGCGCCTGCTCGACAAACGGCGCGGCGGTCAGGTCAATAGCGTGTGTTGTGGCATAGCGCGTTTCGAAGGCGGTGAATTCCAGCGCATTGCGCAGCCAAGGCGTGCCGGGACTTTCGGTGAAGAACAGCAGCCTGTAGAAAGCGGTTTCGGCGACAGCGGTTTCGACTTGCTCGCTGGCATAGAAGACGCCGGGCGAATAGCCTTCCCGCCGAAAGCGCGAGTTGCCAGGATAGCGGCCATAGCGGAATGGTGTCGCCAGCAGGTAATCAAGATGGGTGCAGGCTGGTGGAACTGGTGGCTTGGTGGCTTCGAGTTCGTCTTCAAGCAGAGCCTGCTCATCGAGCGTATCGACGAGCTTCATGGTGGAAACGCGGTGCTGCGCTTCAACCAGACGCCAACAGGCGCCATGAATTGACCGGGACTCAGATCGGAGCGCGGCGGGCGTCCAGATAGGCGAGGACATGGGCGAGACCGTCAATGGTTTTGATCCGGTTGAGCGGCTTGCCGCCGAGCATGGTGTTGTCAGTTCGTATCCACTGCCGTGCTACCGCATCATCGCCGCCGACGATCGCATCGAGCGAGCGGTAGAGACGGATGAACAGGAGCGCGAGTTCATAGCTCTTGCCGGTGAGCGGACCGGCACCTTCGCTGCGCTTGAGCCGGGAGATACTGGGTTCGGACAGGCCGACGACGGTTGAAAGTTCCTTGGCGGTCAGACCCAGCAATTCGGCGGAACGCAGCAACGCTTTGGAGACAACGGCGGTCTTGCTCGGGGTTTCTGGGATATGTTGCGCGGTGGTTCGCATGGGTTGGTCCTTTCACTGGAAATAAATATAGATTAAATTTCTTGTGAAATCAAGGTGATTAGTATTCGGGAAGTTGCATATCCATCGTGCGTGGTTCGACGGGGCTCACCATGAGGGAGGTGGGCTGATTGCAGGGAGACACATTCTGCAATGTTGGTGACTATCCTGTAGCCCACCAACATCCCTCATGGTGAGCCCTGTCGAACCACGCTAGCGGTTTTGCCAAATTACTATCGTCTCGCCGTCACGGTCATCGGCAATCCGCCGTCCGGTTGGGTGGTGAGTTTCTGCACGGGCCATGGCTTTACATCCGCAGCCATATCGAAGCGGTAGCGATGGAGCAGGGTTGCCAGAGCGATAATGGCTTCCTGCAGCGCAAAGCTGGCGCCGATGCAGACGCGCGGCCCGGCGCCGAAGGGCAGGTACTGGAAACGGTCGATCTTGTCGCGGTTTTCCGGATGGAAACGCGATGGCATGAAGGCTTCCGGGTTGTCCCAATAGAGCCGGTGGCGATGCACTGTCCACGGCATGACAAGGACCGCTGCGCCTTTCGGCAGTTTCAGATCCTGATATTCATCGTCTTCGATCGGCTCACGATTGATCGACGGCGCGGGTGGATAAAGCCGCATGGCTTCCTCGAAGGCGGCGCGGGTGAAGGGCAGGGCGTCGAGCCATTGATGCGGCGGCGGCACCTCGCGCTGACCCATGAAAGCATCGATCTCCTGTTCGATCAGATCGCGCTCCCATGGCGCCTTCGCCAGAAGGTACAGTGTCCAGCCAAGCGCCCGGGCCGTGGTCTCGTGGCCCGCGCCAATGAAAGTGATGATATTGTCTTCGATTTCGGCACGGGAAAGACCCTGCGGCCCTTCGGCTCTCAGGAGAAGGGTGAGGAAATCATTCGGGACCTTGTCGCCTTCTTTCTCCATGCGGACCTTCCGCATCTCCATCGTGTTGGCGACGATCTGGCGGAAGAAGGCGAGGGCACGGCGCCCGCGTATCTGGGTGAAGCGCGGCAGCCAAGCCGGAGCGCCGAGAAGATCGAGCGGATCGACGCGGCCCATGGTTTCAAACAGGCGGTCGACCTCATGCGAGAACTGATCCGGATCACCGGCGATCTCGCCAGAGAACAAGGTCTCGGCGAGAATATCATAAGTCAGCATGGTCATGTCGCGCGATACATCGGTCGTGCCGGTAAGACCTTGATAGCGATCAGCGAAAACGTCGGTCGTCCGCTTCATGCTTTCCGCAAAACCATCGATGTGTCGCGGCGTGAAAACCGGCGCCATGGCCTTGCGCGAACGCTTCCAGACATCGCCTTCCGCCGTCAGCAATCCATCGCGCAGGATAGGGCGCAGGATGCGCTGGCGCACCGCCGCCATCTTGTAGTTTTTCGCATTATCGACGAGCACGTGGCGGATCAATCCCGGATCATTGGCGATGATCGTGTGGGCGAAGGACCAGTCGATAGAAACCCAAGGTTCATTGTAGGAAGGTTCGCCCCACAATTCGAGCGGATTGCGGTATATGGTGCGGATAAGCTGCAATGTGCCGACCGGACCAGTGCGCGGCACCGGGGCGGGGGGGACAAAAGCGGTTCTCAACGTATCCATTGGGCCTCCATGGTCCCGATGTGGGGACAACCAGGCGGGATGTCCACAAAATCGGCCATTATACCTTCGGCCAATGGCGATGATTCTGCGCTGGTTTCGCCTTGACGCCAAGACCCGAATGAGGTCTGTTTCGATAAACGCCTTATGAACCAAAATTCCAGCTCAAAACTACCCCGCCTTCTTCATATTTTATTACATAATATCAATACGTTAATTGCAATTATATTGTGAGGTTTTTTATTATGGCATTTCGCTTGTGCTGGCTTCTGCTGGCGATTTTTCTGGCATCCTGTAGCGGTGGATCGGATTCTGAACAATCCGCTGGAACCTTCGATACTCCTGATCCCGTCACGTCCGTCCAACCGGGCCGCTATGGAGCCAACGATCTAATCGAGCGCTCCGCCGTTTCCGAAATACCATCCAGCAAAGCGCAGACAATCAGTTTGAACGGCAATGTCATCTCATTCACCGCGACGGCGGGACATCTGATCGCTTACAACTGGGCAACGTCCCCAGCCAAGCCGGCAGATTTGACGACAATCGATGCCGAGGCGGCCATCTTTTATACCGCCTATACGCGAGACAGTCTTCCGCATGCAAACCGACCAGTAACATTCGTATTCAATGGGGGCCCAGGCGGTGCGTCCGCGGATCTGGATCTTGATTTTCTCGGGCCAAAGAGCATAGACCCTTCCTCCACGCCGGCAAATCTACTATTCATCGACAATCCCAACACACTTCTCGACCGAACGGATCTTGTCTTTGTCGACCCGGTCGGAACTGGCTACTCCGCAGCGATCAGGCCGCATCGAAACTCGAATTTTTGGGGTATCGACAGCGATGCGAAGGTCCTGCGTGATTTCATCACGCGCTACATCAACATCAATAATCGTCAAAGCTCGCCGAAGTATATTTACGGTGTTTCCTATGGCGGCATTCGCGCCCCGATCATCGGCCGGCTGCTGATTGAAAGCGGCACACGTGACTATGTTGCCGATCCGAGCAATCAACCGGCGAATATTCTAAGCGGTCTGGTCCTGAACTCACCCATGCTGGATTACAAAACGGACTGCTACTTTCCAGGCGTCTCCTGCGGTGGTGCGCTGCCGACATACGCCATGGTGGCCGACTTTCACAAAAGATCGACCGAACGCAACGGCTTACCGATCGCGACATTTTTAGCGGGTGTCCGCACTTTTGCCGGCGACTTCAACAAGCTTTACAATAGTGTCTTCGGCGGCGTTTCGCTGAAGACGCCTGATCGTTCTGGATGGGAAGCGTTCCTTAAAAAGCCGGAAGCAGCGGGCTTCCTCAACAAGCTTTTTCAGCTCACGGGAATAGGGAAAACATATCAGCCAGGTGACAACAGGAACAACAACCCCTGGATCGACAATCCAAATATGAACACGGTCCAGTTCACTGAGAAATTTAGTCCCGGCGGAGGAAAGCTCAAGGTGAATGACGGGCGGTTTTACCGTACGGAGACTATCGATCCGGTTTTTGACCGCACGGATGTCTATTACGATTTCATCCAACGCTATCAGGCGCATTTATCAACTACAGTTCGACATCCCGTTACTTGGGTTTTAACGGAGCAATCATCGATAACTGGGACTTTGAACCTGACCCAAGGCTGGCCATTGGTGGGGGCCGGACGGGAGCCAGCATTCCCGATATGGCTTTCAGCATGACACTGAATCCAAGCCTGAAGGTTCTGATTCAGCACGGATATTATGATCTCAATACACCCTTCCATCAGTCAGAACTCAATGTCGGGACTGCGGGGTTGTCGGCAAAGATACCCGTCAAACTATACGAGGGCGGCCACGGGGTTTCGCCCTTCGATACAGGTTCATATGATCTGCTCATTCACGAACTCGACGCATTTTACGATCAGGGCCAAGCACAAACACTCGCGGCTCTGAACGCTCCCGTTACAGAGAAGGAAACACCATGAGCATGCGTCCCTTGATTTTCATGACGGCATTGATTGCTTCTGGCGTCCAGACGTCAGCGTCAAATGCGAATGATGCCATTACGCTGACTAGGCCGGAAAGAGGCGCGCAAATCCGTCTGCAGCGTGCCTATGCTCTGCCGGAGTCAACAGCTCGGAAAGCCTCGGTGCCGGTGACGCGTGAAACCGTTCTCGATACTGTCGACAAGCATATTGAGGCGCTTTTCGACAGGGCCACCGATCCTTCGACGCACCTTGTAACCCCCGCATCTGCGGATAAGGCAGGATCGGGCTTCCTTATCGATCATTTTGCGGAAATAGACGGCGACCGTGATGGTAGTCTTCGGTTTAGCGAGGTCAAGAAGTACCTCAATGCACAGTCCCCCATCGCAAGGCCAGTTGCCGAAGGGATACAAATCATCGAGTAGCTCGGTATCAGGACGTTTCACGGATCGGTTGCTTTAGAGATCGTGCCTCAACTCATCCCCTTCCAGGGAAACGGGTTGGAGCCACAACTGTTTGGTCGATCCACAACTTGGCCATCATCCGTGGATATCAAGCCCCCGAGAATTGGAAAAACCTGCATTAATCACTATATCTAACGCGGTAATGGGGCCATGATTCGCCCAAGCTATGCTATAAGGACGGGCGCGCCAGTTCAGGCGTCAGGAAAGATTGAATTTTATATGAGTGATACACCCGAGATGACAGTCGAAGCCTCGCCGGAATACGGTGCGGAGTCCATCAAAGTCCTCAAGGGGTTGGATGCTGTACGCAAACGCCCTGGAATGTACATCGGTGATACGGATGACGGATCCGGCCTTCACCACATGGTCTACGAAGTCGTCGACAACGCCATCGACGAAGCGCTAGCGGGTCACGCGACGCGCGTCACCGTGACATTGAATCCCGATGGTTCGTGCACGGTGACCGACAATGGCCGCGGTATTCCGACCGATATGCACTCCGAAGGTGTTTCCGCAGCGGAAGTCATCATGACCCAGCTGCATGCGGGCGGTAAATTCGACCAGAACTCCTATAAGGTTTCCGGTGGTCTGCATGGCGTCGGTGTTTCCGTCGTCAATGCGCTGTCTGTCTGGCTCAAGCTGAAAATTCGCCGTCAGGGCAAAATCCACGAGATGAGCTTCACCCATGGCGTCGCCGATGCGCCTCTGAAGGTGACGGGCGATTCCGACGGTCTGACTGGAACGGAAGTTTCCTTCCTGCCATCGACCGACACGTTCACCATGGTCGAGTTCGATTTCAAGACACTCGAGCACCGGTTGCGCGAACTGGCTTTTCTGAATTCGGGTGTCCGCATCCTGCTCGCAGATCGCAGGCATGCCGATCCCGTCGATCTCGAGCTGTTCTACGAGGGCGGTTTGACCGCCTATGTGAAATATCTCGACCGCACCAAGAAAGAGCTTGTCAACGAGCCGATCTATATCCGCGGCGAGCGTGATGACACGACGGTGGAAGTCGCGATGTGGTGGAACGACAGCTACCACGAGAATGTGCTGTGCTTCACCAACAACATTCCGCAGCGCGATGGCGGCACGCACCTTGCCGGTTTCCGTGGTGCGCTGACACGTCAGATGACCGGCTATGCGGAAAACACCGGTCAAGCAAAGAAGGCCAAGGTTACGTTGACCGGCGACGACTGCCGTGAGGGTTTGACCGCAGTTCTTTCCGTCAAGGTTCCGGACCCGAAATTTTCCTCGCAGACCAAGGACAAGCTTGTTTC
The DNA here is from genome assembly GCF_964253365.1 of Phyllobacterium sp. LjRoot231. NCBI lineage: Bacteria > Pseudomonadati > Pseudomonadota > Alphaproteobacteria > Hyphomicrobiales > Phyllobacteriaceae > Phyllobacterium > Phyllobacterium sp. LjRoot231. The sequence continues at coordinate 213,947 of NZ_CAXUQT020000001.1, read as the reverse complement.
GTCCGAAGTGCGGGCGGTGGTTGAAAGCCTCGTCAACGAGGCGCTTTCGACATGGCTCGAAGAACATCCTGCAGAAGGTAAGGTCCTCGTCGACAAGGTCATTCAGGCCGCCTCCGCACGTGAGGCCGCCCGCAAGGCACGCGACATCACCCGCAAGAATTCGCTGAGCATCAGCTCGCTACCGGGCAAGCTTGCCGATTGCCAGGAGAAGGATCCGGCCAAATCGGAGATCTTCATCGTCGAAGGTGACAGCGCCGGTGGCTCTGCCAAGGGTGGTCGCTCGCGCCAGAACCAGGCGATCCTGCCGCTGCGTGGCAAGATCCTCAATGTCGAGCGCGTCAAGCTCGATCGCATGTTGTCATCCGATCAGATCGGCACTTTGATTCTGGCGCTTGGTACCAGCATCGGCAAGGACGAGTTCAATCCGGACAAGCTGCGCTATCACAAGATCATCATCATGACCGATGCTGACGTCGATGGCGCGCATATTCGCACATTGCTTTTGACCTTTTTCTTCCGCCAGATGCCTGAGCTGATCGAGCGTGGCCATATCTACATTGCGCAGCCGCCGCTCTATAAGGTCTCCCGCGGAAAATCCTCGCAATACATCAAGAACGAGGTCGCGTATGAGGAATTTCTGATCGATTCCGGGCTGGAAGAGGCCGCGCTGGAACTGGACTCGGGCGAAGTACGCACAGGCCCCGATTTGCGCTCCGTCATCACCGATGCGCTCGCCGTCCGTCATCTGCTGCAGGGCTTGAATACGCGCTATGACCGCGCGGTCGTTGAACAGGCGACGATTGCCGGTGCGCTAAACCCCGAAGCCATTTCCGACACAGTGAAAGCACAGGCGCTGGTGACTGAAGTCGCCGGCCGTCTCGACCTGATCGCCGAGGAAACCGAAAAGGGCTGGAGCGGCCGTCTGGCGACGCCGGATGACGGTGTCGATGGCTATGTCTTCGAGCGTTCGCTGCGCGGCGTCAAGGAAACTGTTACGCTCGACATGGCATTGATCGGCTCAGCCGATGCACGCCAGCTCGACCGCTACTCGGCGCGCCTGCACGACATCTATTCCAAGCCGCCGGTTCTGCGCCGCAAGGAAAAATCGGATTCCGTTGCCGGACCGATTGCGCTGTTAGAGGCTGTATTTGCCGCCGGGCGCAAAGGCCTGTCGCTGCAGCGCTACAAGGGTCTGGGCGAGATGAACGCCGATCAGCTCTGGGAAACGACGCTGGATCCCAACGCGCGCTCATTGCTGCAGGTCAAGGTCAACGACGCTACCGACGCCGACAGTCTGTTCTCAAGGCTGATGGGTGACGACGTCGAACCGCGCCGCGAGTTCATTCAGGATAATGCGCTGAGCGTGGCTAATCTGGATGTTTAGGGATTGACCGTTATTTGGACGGTTTATCCTGAGTGCTCCGTTTGTTCTTCGATCCACGGATTGATGACGGAAACACCCGCGGCGGCAAAGGCGCGGGTGTCGCGTGTAGCTACGGCAAATCCATTGGCCGTAGCTATCGCGGCAATTTGGCCGTCTGCAACTGCGATGGTGCGGCCTGATACGCGCGCGTGACTGACAAGGGGCGCATAGGCTTTGGCGGCGGCCTGGTCGAACGCTAATATACGTGGTCCAAAGAGATAGCTCATTAGGTCAGAGAGTGCGTTTTCCAGACCGTCTTTACGCTTGCCACCCGGCAAGATCGCTATGCCCAATAACAACTCGGCCAGACTTGTGGTTGTTAGATAAAGTGTTTCTGCTGCCTGCTTGTCGAGCCAAGCCAATACAGCAGCGCTGGCGTCTGATTTCATCGGTTCTGAAACGACATTTGTATCGAGTATGATCATTCAAACTTTGCCGGTTTAGCGGGAGTTCGGTCACGTTCGATGTCGAGGTCAAGACCGCCAAATCGACGGCCAAATGCGGCCAGCTCCGAACCCACTTTGATGCGATCCTTCGGACGGATCGCCTCCTCGAGTATCTCACGGATTTCCGCCTCGGTACTGCGTCCGTGCTGAGCTGCACGCAGCTTTAGCGCGCGGTGGGTTTCCTCTGGCAGATTTCTAACAGTGACAGCCGGCATGTTGATCGATCTCGTTGGATTTAGCGAGGATGATATCACATAGATGACTTTGATATCAATAGTCAGTCGCGAGATGGTGGCACATCTCATGAGTCACCGCCACGATCCACAGGTTGCACTGCTGCAAACGTAAGTCGCCACGACCCAGGGGCTTTTTATACTTTTGTACAACAACTCTCTTGCCTGTTCGCGGGCATCATGATCTTTTGTCGAAAAAGGGCCATGGGGCGCCACGGGGATTGATGAAACAATTACCCGGCGAACATGTGGTCTTTTTTCAAGTCAACCTGATCGGGAATTGAAATGCAGCCAGTCTTCGATGGTCACAACGATGTGCTTTACCGGTTGTGGAAACATTCGAAGGACGGCGCGGATCCGGTACAGGAATTCATCGAAGGCACCACTTCCGGCCACATCGACAAGATCAGGGCGCTCAAGGGCGGGCTGATCGGCGGGCTGTGCGCCATCTATGTTCCCTCCGGCGATCTTGCCTTCAAGGCGCCCGATGCCAATGGTCACTATTCGACGCCGCTTGCCGCACCGCTGGAGCGTGCGCCCTCCCTCGATATCGCGCTGGAAATGGCCTCGATCGCGCTGAAGCTGCAGCGCTTCGGCGGCTGGAAGCTCTGCCGCAGTACCGCCGAGATTACCGAGTGCATGCAAAAGGATATGTTCGCCGCGGTACTCCATATGGAGGGCTGCGAGGCGATTGGCGCCGATCTTGCCGCGCTCGATGTATTCTACGCTGCCGGCTTGCGTTCGCTGGGTCCGGTGTGGAGCCGCAACAACATCTTCGCCCACGGCGTGCCGTTCGCCTATCCGATGAGCCCGGATACAGGCCCCGGACTTACCGCGATTGGCGAAGAACTGGTCAAGACCTGCAATCGCCTCGGCATCCTCATCGATCTCGCGCATATCACTGAGAGGGGCTTCTGGGATGTGGCGCGGATCAGCGACCAGCCGCTCGTCGCCAGCCACTCCAATGTGCACGCGCTGACGCCTGTCGCGCGCAATCTGACTGACAAGCAGTTCGACGCCATACGCGAGAGCAAGGGGCTGGTCGGGCTCAACTATGCGGTTGCCATGCTGCGGCCCGACGCGCGGGAAAATGCCGATACGCCGCTGATCGATATGGTCCGCCACATCAACTATATGGTCAACCGTATGGGCATCGATTGCGTGGCCCTTGGTTCTGATTTCGATGGTGCTAAAATCCCCGGTGAAATTACCGATGCGAGCGGCAATCAGAATCTCGTCATGGCGCTGCGGGATGCCGGATATTCGGAAGACGACCTTGCAAAAATCTGCCGCGAAAACTGGCTGCGCGTGCTTCGCTCAGCTTGGCACGAAGAAAACTAAAAAGCTCAAATTGCTCATAAACAGGGAACCAGAACAATGTTGATGAACCAAATTAGCCCAAAATTCCGGCTTCTGCTCGGTAGCGCGGCGCTGTCCGCGATATTGCTTTCCGGCGTACCGGCATGGGCCGAAACGCCAGCCGATACGCTGGTTGAAGCCTTCGCCATCGATGACGTGATCACACTGGATCCGGCTGAAGCCTTCGAGCTCACCACGGGCGAAATCAACGGCAACACTTACGATAAGCTTGTGCGTCTCGATATCAACGATCCTTCGAAGGTCGTTGCCGATGTCGCCGAAAGCTGGACGGTTTCCGATGACGGCCTCACCTATACGTTCAAGTTGAAGCAGGGCCTGAAATTCGCATCGGGCAACCCGATCACTGCCGATGATGTCGCCTGGTCTTTCGAGCGCGCCGTCAAGCTCGACAAGAGCCCGGCGTTCATCCTGACCCAGTTCGGCCTGAAGCCGGACAATGTCACCGAAAAGGCCAAGGCGACCGATCCTTCGACCTTCGTTTTCACGGTCGATCAGCCCTATGCACCGAGCTTCGTCTTGAACTGTCTGACTGCAACAGTCGCCTCGGTTGTCGACAAGAAGCTGGTTTCCGACCATGTCGTCAATGACGATTTCGGCTGGGCTTGGCTGAAGACCGCCTATGCAGGTTCCGGTCCGATGAAGATCCGCGACTGGCGCGCCAATGAAATCATCGTGCTTGAGCGCAATGACAATTATTGGGGCACCAAGGCGCCGCTCATGCGCGTCATCTACCGGCACGTCAAGGAAAGCGCTGCGCAGCGCCTGCTGCTCGAGAAGGGCGACATCGACATCGCCCGCAATCTTGAGCCCAACGATCTGGAACAGGTCGTCAAGAACAAGGATATTGCGACGACAAATGCGCCGAAGGGTACGGTTTACTACATCAGCCTCAACCAGAAGAACCCAAATCTGGCCAAGCCAGGTGTGAGCGAAGCTCTGAAATATCTCGTCGATTACGATGCGATCGGCGAGAAGCTGATCAAGGGCATTGGCGAAATCCACCAGAGCTTCCTGCCAAAGGGTGTGCTCGGCGAACTTGACGAGAATCCGTACAAGCTCGATGTCGCCAAAGCCAAGGAATTGCTGGAGAAGGCAGGGCTGAAGGACGGCTTCTCCGTCACCATGGATGTGCGCAACAATCAGCCGGTGACGGGTATCGCCGAATCCGTGCAGCAGACATTCGCTCAGGGCGGTGTCAAGATGGAGATCATTCCGGGTGATGGTAAGCAGACGCTGACGAAGTACCGCGCCCGCACTCACGATATGTATATCGGTCAGTGGGGTGTCGATTATTGGGATCCGCACTCCAATGCGGACACCTTCACCAACAATCCGAACAATTCGGATGAGGGTACCAACAAGACACTGGCCTGGCGCAATGCCTGGGACGTGCCGGAACTGACCAAGGAAACCAAGGCTGCACTCCTGGAGCGCGACGGTGCCAAGCGCGCGCAGATGTATCAGGATCTGCAGAAAAAAGTTCTCGCAACGAGCCCCTTCATTCTGATTTTCCAGCAGATCGAGGTCTCGGGCTACCGTTCGAACCTCAAGGGCTTCAAGCTCGGACCGTCATTCGATACGAACTACGTCTTCAACATATCAAAGTGATCCGGGGTTCGTTCCGTTGACCAATCCCGACATGCAATGGGAGGCAAGGCGTTCCGGCGCCTGGGCTTCGAACTTCGCTTGGGCGGCCGGCAGATTCGTCCTGATCGGCATCATCACATTCCTTGGGCTGATTGCCGTTACATTCTTCATCGGCCGCGTCATCCCGATCGACCCGGCGCTGGCCATTGTCGGCGACCGGGCGCCGGCCCATGTGGTCGAACGGGTGCGTGAAGAACTCGGGCTGAACCTGCCGCTCTACCAGCAGTTCTTCATCTATGTGAAAGGCGTGCTGGAGGGCAATTTCGGCAACTCGGTTTTGACCACCAATCCCGTCATGCAGGATATAAGGCGCGTCTTCCCCGCCACCATGGAGCTTGCCACGTTCGGCACGCTTATCGGGGCGCTTTTCGGTGTGCCGCTTGGAGTGCTGGCAGCGGTGAAACGCGGCAGCATCATCGATCAAATCGTCCGCGTTATCGGACTTATCGGCTACTCCGTTCCCATCTTCTGGCTGGGAATGATCGGCCTTGTCGTGTTCTACGCCAAGCTTGGCTGGACCTCCGGCCCAGGCCGTATCGACGTCGTCTACGAATATACGTTCACGCCTATCACCGGTTTTTACCTGCTCGACGCGGTGCTGCAGCAGAACTGGGAAGCATTCTGGAATATTTTCAGCTTCATCATCCTGCCGGCCTCGCTGCTCGGCTATTTCTCGCTGGCCTATATCAGCCGGATGACGCGATCATTCATGCTCAATGAACTGGAGCAGGAATATATCGTCGCCGCGCGGGCGAAGGGGCTGTCGGAAACGCGCATCATCTGGGGCCACGCGCTGCGCAATGCGGCAGTGCCGCTGGTGACTGTGATCGCGCTGTCCTATGCCGGATTGCTCGAAGGCTCGGTACTGACCGAAACAGTATTTTCGTGGCCGGGGCTTGGCCTCTACATCACCAATTCGCTGCAGAATGCCGACATGAATGCGGTGCTTGGGGGTACCATCATCATCGGCACGGTCTTCATCGCCATCAACCTTTTGTCCGATCTCCTGTATCGGGCGCTTGACCCACGGACACGCGCACGATGACTGATCTTGCACGACCCCTAACGCGCCGCGAATGGCTGATGAGTGACCGGCCGCAATCGCGCATGCAGGCGCGGCTGGGGCGGGCCTATCTGGTCTGGAGCCGCTTCGCCAGCAACAAGCTTGCCGTTGTTGGCCTCGCCATTATCATTGCGCTTCTGCTTGTCGCCGCCTTTGCCGATGTGCTGGCACCGCATTCGCCGGTGATCGGCGATTTGCGCAATGCGCGCCTGCTACCACCGGGTGGCGAGTATCTGCTTGGCACCGATGATCAGGGACGCGATATTCTCTCGCGGTTGATCTATGGCTCGCGGCTGACGCTTTATGTGGTCATCCTCGTCGCCATCATTGCCGCACCGATCGGGCTTCTGGTCGGGACGATAGCCGGTTATGCCGGCGGCTGGGTCGACTCGATCCTGATGCGCATCACCGATATCTTCCTTGCCTTTCCGAAACTGATACTGGCGCTGGCCTTCGTCGCGGCGCTTGGACCCGGCATCGAAAACGCAGTCATCGCCATCGCGATCACCTCCTGGCCGCCCTATGCGCGTATCGCCCGCGCCGAAACACTGACCGTGCGCAATTCCGATTATATCGCTGCAGTGCGGCTGATGGGTGCGTCTCCGGCACGGATCGTGCTGCGCCATATCATGCCGCTCTGTCTTTCCTCGCTGATTGTGCGGGTAACGCTCGACATGGCGGGAATTATCCTGACTGCGGCGGGTCTTGGTTTCCTTGGCCTTGGTGCGCAGCCGCCATTGCCGGAGTGGGGCGCGATGATCGCCTCGGGCCGCCGTTTCATCATGGATCAGTGGTGGGTTGCGGCAGCACCGGGCTTTGCCATCCTGATCGTCAGCCTCGGTTTCAATCTGCTTGGCGATGGCCTGCGCGATGCGCTTGATCCGCGGGGGAGCGACCAATGAGCACGATGCTGACTGTCGAGAACCTGAGAGTTCAGTTTCCGACCCGTACCGGCACTGTCGATGCGGTGCGCGGCGTTTCGTTCACCCTCGGCCGCGAACGGCTTGGCATCGTCGGCGAATCCGGTTCGGGCAAGTCGCAGACCGGCCGCGCCATTATGGGATTGACGCCGCCGCATGCCAAAATCACTGCACAAAAGCTGAACTTCGATGGTATCGACCTGCTCGGCGCCTCGGTGAAGCAGCGGCGAAGCCTACGCGGCAATCGTATCGCCATGATCCTCCAGGACCCTAAATATTCGCTCAATCCGGTCATGAGCATCGGCCGGCAGATTGTCGAGACCCTCCGGACGCATGAAAAGGTCAGCAAGACCGAGGCACGAAAACGTGCGCTCGACATGCTTGCCGCGGTACAAATCCGCGATGCAGAGCGTGTCTATGATTTGCATCCACATGAGGTTTCCGGTGGCATGGGTCAGCGCGCCATGATTGCCATGATGCTGATCACCGGGCCGGAACTGCTGATCGCCGACGAGCCGACCTCGGCGCTGGATGTTACCGTGCAACTCGACGTGCTGCGGATTCTCGACAATCTGGTGCGTGATCGCGGCATGGGGCTGATCTTCATTTCGCATGATTTGCGGCTGGTCTCATCGTTTTGCGACCGCGTCATCGTGATGTATGCAGGACGGATCGTTGAGGAGATTGCCGCAACCGATCTGCACAACGCCAGGCACCCCTATACCCAAGGCCTGCTCAATTGCATGCCGCAGATCGGCGCTGACCGGCATCCGCTGCCGGTGCTCGATCGCAAGCCGGAGTGGGCCGCATGACACCATCCCGCTCCAAGGCATTGGTCATTGAAAAGCTTGAAGTGAAATTCGACCGCTTTCTCGCCTTGCGCGGTGTCAGCCTCGATGTGGCGCCGGGCGAATCTTTTGGTCTTGTCGGCGAATCCGGTTCGGGAAAATCCACATTGCTGCGTGCCGTCGCAGGTCTGGCTCCGGTCAGCGGCGGGACAATCACAGTCAACGGCAAGACGCTGGGCTCGTCGCGCACCAAGGCATTTTACCGCGAAGTGCAAATGGTGTTCCAGGACCCGTACGGTTCGCTGCACCCGCGCCAGACGGTGGACCGGCTATTGCTGGAACCACTGGTAATCCATGGCTTCAGCGATATTGAAAAGCGTATCCTGCGCGCACTCGACGAAGTGGGCCTGGGATCGAGCTTCCGCTTCCGTTATTCGCACCAGCTTTCCGGTGGTCAACGCCAGCGCGTCGCCATTGCCCGGGCGCTGATCCTGGAACCGTCAATCCTGCTGCTCGATGAGCCGACATCGGCGCTCGATGCCTCGGTGCAGGCGGAGGTGCTGAACCTGCTCGAACAGATTCGACGCGACCGCAAGCTCACGTTTCTCATGGTCAGCCATGACCTCGCCGTCGTCACCCACATGTGCGACCGGCTGATGGTCATGCAGAACGGTGCGGAGGTGGAGCGCCTCACCGCTTCCGAACTAGCAAAACGCAAGGTCACACAGGAATACACGCGTAATCTGCTTGTCGCGAGCCAAGGCTTCGTGCGGCCGGATATTCAGCCCGAGCGTTAACGATATTCATCTGTTTTTTACCATTCCAGCAACGATTTCGCGCAATTCGTGCTGCCGGAGCATGATCGTGAAAATGTGAATGAATTTACTAAGCAGGAATTTACGCCGGAGATTCAAAGGTCCACGTAACGACGGAGTGGGCCAATGAAAAAATTTACAAAATTCCTGAAAGATAGCAGCGGGGCAACTGCGGTGACCTTCGGATTGCTGCTCGTACCCCTTATGGGCATGACCGGGCTTGCGGTCGATTATAGCGTCGCGAGCAATGAACGTTCGAAATTGCAGAACGCTGCCGATGCCGCTGCGCTGGCCGGCGCTTCGATCTTTACCGGCCCAAACTCGGCAGCCGCGGAAGCGCTTGCGCGCGCCTACCTCAAAGCTAATCTGGGCGAAGAAGCTGCGAATGCTGTTACGATCAATTTCAAGGCGGAAAAGCAGCAAGTGACCGTCACACTCGGTGGCCAAACCAATACAACGTTCATGCGTGTGTTGAACAAGGACTCGCTTCCAATCGAGGTCACTTCTATAGCATTGGCGCCGCTGAAACCATCCAGCGCCACTATCACTATAGATAAAGTTACGGGCTACTGGTTTAAACGTGTCTCGATTGTTGTCAAAAGGAACGGCCAGAAGTTTGTGGTTGGTACGATCACCTACACTGCAGCGGATCACAACGGCGCGGGCGGTCTTGGTTCCGGCGTGACCAATCCGCCGATATCAGTTGCGACAAAATACGACCTTGGGGAATATGACAAGAATTCGTTGTACTTGCAGATGGACATTAAGAATGACGGTTGTGATGTCGGCTATAGGAATACATCGACAACGAACAAGGTCGTGTGCAAGACAAGCACGAAGTCCGCAGACGCGGCGTATAATTCGACGCTACGCACCAATGATCCCAGCACCTATAATAACCTGTTTGTCGATGGAAAACGATTGACGACTACCTCTGGAAATCCGCTCGACAACCTGTTGGATTGCGATCAGAAGGAGCACGAACATTGGTGGGAAGATGGTGGCAGCCCTTCCAACGTCGTTGAGCCGGACTTTCTGTATAGGGTAAAATCCGAATGCAAATCGGTCGATGGTGAACTTGTTCGTCTGACTCACTAACTGGATAACAATCCGGCGGCGCAATTGACTTTGTCCTTGCGCCGCTCCATCATGACTTCATTCCGAGGGGGGCACTGTACAGTGCTGAGATAGCGTCGAGCTGGACCCTTGAACCTGATCCGGGTTATGCCGGCGTAGGAACGGGAATTGAGCCTTCTTCGCGCACCCCAAACCTTGTCTTCGCACATATCCGGATCTCCAACCATTCATGATGGAGTCCAGACTGTGCCCGTTGCCCCGAAATACCTCCCGCAAAAACTGTAGTGGCGTGAACAGCGCCATGCGTCTGGTTCTGCAGATAGCCACAGCTTTGCTGGCCGTGGTCCTGTGCTGGCAAGTGATCGTCTGGGTGATGGCGCCGCCGCGTTTCATCCTGCCGGGGCCATTGACGGTGATCGCCACACTGGTCGAAGAGCAGCACTATCTGCTGACAAATGCGGCAATCACCTTGGTCGAAATCATTCTTGGGCTGATGTTCGGTGCGCTGGCCGGCATCCTCACTGCGCTTCTCGTCAGTGCTGTGCCGGGCTTCCGGCAAATCGTCTGGCCGCTCATGCTGGTGTTGCAGGCACTACCGGTTTTTGCCATCGCACCGCTGCTGGTCCTGTGGTTCGGCTTTGGCCTTGCCTCCAAGGTCGTCATGGCCAGCCTGATCATCTTCTTTCCCGTCGCCTCGGCCTTCGCCGATGGCCTGCAGCGCACCAATCAGGATCTGCTCGACGCGGCAGCGCTGACGCAGGCATCACCGCTCGCGACACTGTTCCTCGTACGCGTACCCAGCGCCTTGCCAGGCCTTGGGTCCGGCTTGCGCGTGGCTGCCGTCTTCGCGCCAATCGGCGCCGTCATCGGTGAATGGGTGGGTTCTTCGCGCGGCCTTGGCTTTGTCATGCTGCAGGCCAATGCCCGCATGCAGACGGACACGCTATTCGCCGCCCTCATCATCCTCGCAACGCTGACCATTGTCGTGCGCTTCCTCGTCGATGCGCTGGCGAAGCGGCTGACACCATGGGCGCGCGAAGGATGAACCAGTTCAATGACTTATTGCACAGAAAAGGATCTTCGATGTTTCGTATTCGCTCTCTGATGTTCATGATAGGCCTCGCTGTCTTCGGCTCCGCCATGGCCGGCCAGGCCATGGCGGCCGACAAGCTGACTGTGCTTCTGGAATGGTTCGTCAATCCCGACCATGCACCGCTGGTCATCGCTAAAGAGAAGGGTTACTTCGCCGACGCCGGTCTCGATGTCGAGCTGATCCCGCCCGCTGACCCGGCAGCGCCGCCACGGCTGGTTGCGGCGAAGCAGGCGGACATCGCCATCCATTATCAGCCGACCCTTTTTCTCGACCATGATGAGGGCCTGCCGCTGGTGCGATTCGGAACGCTTGTCGAAACGCCGCTCAATACGGTGATGACGCTTGCCGACGGGCCAATCAAAAGTTTGAAGGATTTGAAAGGCAAGAAGGTTGGCTTCTCGGTCGCCGGCTTCGAAGACGCGATGCTGGGCGCCATGTTGAAAGCGGAGGGCCTGTCGACCAAGGATGTCGAGTTGATCAATGTCAACTTTGCCCTCTCCACCTCGCTGATTTCCAGGCAGGTGGATGCGACGGTCGGCGCCTATCGCAATTTCGAGCTGACGCAGATGGCGCAGGAAGGACACAAGGGCCTCGCCTTCTTTCCGGAAGAACATGGCGTACCGCCCTATGACGAACTGATTTTCGTCACCCATCCGGATTTGCTGAAGGACGATCGGCTGAAGCGCTTTCTCGGCGCGGTGGAGAAGGGGGCAATCTATCTGACCAATCATCCGGATGAATCCTGGCAGCTGTTCATCAAGGCCTATCCGGACCTCGATAATCCGCTGAACAAACAGGCCTGGATCGATACGCTGCCGCGCTTTGCCAAGCGTCCGGCGGCGCTCGATCGCGGCCGCTACGAGCGGTTCGGGGTCTTCATGCACGATGCCGGGCTGATCAAGAACGTGGCCAAGATCGAAGACATCGCTGTCGAGCTACCGTGACAATCACAAATGCAAACGCCCACTCAAAGAGAGAAAAAATGCCAAAAGTAGATTACCGGCTGAATGCCATTGTCGATTTCGATGCTATCGGAGGCGGCAAGGATCTGGGGCAGCTTGCCCTTGCTGCGGCGCGAGGTGGCGCAACGATCATCCAGTACCGTGACAAGAACTCGCCGACGCGCCTTATGGTCGAACGGGCACGAGCTGTCCATGCGGCGCTGAAGGGAACAGGCGTGCCACTTGTGGTCAATGACCGTATCGATGTGGCGCTTGCCGCTGGCGTCGAGGGCGTGCATGTCGGCCGCAAGGACATGCTTGTGGCGGATGCGCGCCGGCTGCTCGGACCGCACGCGATCATCGGCCTGACGGTCAAGAACGAGGCCGATGCTCAAGCGGCCATCGAGGCCGATATCGACTATGCCTGCATCGGCGGCCTGTTCGAAACACCGGCCAAGCACAATCTCGAACCTATCGGCTTCGAAGGGTTCAGCCGTCTGGCGCCGATCATTCGCAAGGTGAAGCCAGACCTGCCGATCGGCGCAATCGCAGGCATCGATCTTGCGCGAACGCCGCCTGCCATTGCTGCCGGAGCCGATGGTGTGGCGGTGATTTCGGCGATCTTCCGGCAGGGAGATCCGCAAGGCGCGACCGCTGCATTGCTGGCGGCAGTCGATGCCTCGCTGAAGGAACGGGCATGACCGCAATCGCATTGACCATTGCCGGCTCCGACAGCGGCGGCGGGGCTGGCATCCAGGCTGATTTGAAGACGTTCTCGGCGCTTGGCGTTTATGGCACAAGCGTTTTGACGGCGATCACCGCGCAGAATACACGCGGGGTGACCGCCATCGAAAACCTTTCGCCTGGCATTGTCCGCGCGCAGATCGATGCTGTCCTGTCGGATATCGACGTGCAGGCGATCAAAATCGGGATGGTCGGCGTGGTCGAGACGATCGAGACAATCGCCGACGCGCTGGAGCACTGGAACCGCAGGGTGGTGCTGGACCCGGTTATGGTCGCGACATCGGGCGACCGCCTGTTGCAGCCAGAGTCTATTGAAGCATTGCGGCAGCTTCTTCTGCCGCGCGCCCTGGTGCTGACACCCAATCTGCCGGAAGCGGCATTGCTGACGGGTGAGTCTATCGCCGAGGACGAAGCGCAGATGGCCCGGCAGGCAGAGAAATTGCTCGCGCTTGGGCCTTCATCTGTGCTGATCAAAGGCGGCCATGCGAAAGCCGAGATGAGCACGGATCTGCTGTTCGATGGGGTGACGATGCAGCGTTTTTCAAGCCCTCGTATCATAACGAAACATGATCACGGAACTGGCTGCACGCTGGCGGCGGCGATTGCCGCCGGATTAGCCAAAGGCCTGGGTTTACGTGAGGCTGTGGGTGATGCGAAGGATTATCTGACAGCGGCAATTGCCGCGGCCGAAACGCTCAAAGTGGGGCAGGGACGCGGACCGGTGCACCATTTCCACCGCTGGTGGGCGGCGTGACCGTGGTCATCAGCTCGGGCCGCTCGAACGGCAGAGGAACCGTGGAGGGAAGCACGACCCGCTCGTCGGCGTAGGCAAGCTGCGCGGGTGCGGTAATCGCGGTCGTTTGCATCATTGGCGCAGGTGCGGTCGTGGTTTGAGCGGGAGTGAGGGCGGCGGCAACTACAGGAGCGGGCTCGGCGGGCGTAGAGGCTGGTTCCAGGACGTCCAGCATGCCCTTGCGCTTGGCCTGAAAGTAATAGCCGCGCGAATAGAGCCGCACAGCCTGATCGGGATTGTAGTCGGCGACCTTGTAGGCACCCGCCAGATATTTCACGCCATATTTTAGGTTGGTCTCGGCATCGAGCAGTTCCTTGGCGCTGCCGCCATGCCCCATGCCACGCGCCGTGGCCGGCAGCATCTGCATCAGGCCCCAATAGGGACCGTTGCGGGCTGCGGGGTTGAACCTGCTTTCGCGCTGGACGACGCGGCGCACCAGCGATTCCGGAACGGCATAGGCGACGGAATATTTCGAGATCAGCCCATCGACGGATTTGTCCGAGGATTTCGGCCCTGGTTTTACTTCAGTGCTGGCTAGACGAGGGGACGGCTCGGGAAGTGGGATGGATGCTGCACTGGGCAATTTCGGGTCGGCTGTCGTGCAGGCGCCGAGTACCAAAGCAAGGCTCAGGCAGGCGAAGGCGCGCGGCAATCGAATATCAAGCAGCATTTGTCACCGATAGGACGAGGCAGATGTCGACTTCTCATAGCTTGTTCGCAGGGGGATGGGGCAATCACTTTCCATTGCAGGTTGTTACAGTGAGGGAAGGTCCCAGCGTGATCGACCGCCTTGACTCCAACATATATACCAATGTATCAGTTGTATATTGGTAAGGCCAGTTTACCAGTCGGGTGCGGAAAGGGAGAGCCGTGCGGGGAGGATCAATGTTCGCAACCATTCAGCCACGCCGGCTCTACCGGCAAGTGGCAGACCAGATCCGCACGCTGATCGAGAACGGCGAGTTTGCCGTTGGCGAGCGGCTGCCCGGTGAGCGCGAACTTGCCGAAAAGCTTGGCGTTTCCCGTCCGACCATCCGTGAAGCACTGATTGCGCTCGAGGTCGAAGGGTTTGTCCATATCCGCATGGGCTCCGGTATTTACGTTACACGGCAACGTGAAAAACCCGTCCTGGCGCCTGCCGAAGACCTGGAGGGGCCGTTCGAACTCCTGCGGGCGCGTTCGCTCATCGAATGCGCTATCGCCGAAGAAGCCGCGAAGGTCGTGACGCCGGATCATATTGAGGCCATGGACGCGGTCCTGACCAGGATGGCGCAAACATTCAATAATCCGCTTACATCCATTGCGCTCGACCGGACATTTCACACGACGATTGCGGGTATCATCGAAAACTCAGCGCTCAACCGCTTTGTCGGCGAGCTCTTCGATCAGCGCATGACACCCTATTTCGAGAAACTGGCCAGCTATTTCGAAAGCCCCGCCTCATGGCGGGAGGCATTCGAGGAACATAGGGCCATACGCGATGCCATCGCTTCAGGCGATCCGGCGCGTGCCAAATCAGCGATGCAGTTTCACCTGATGCAATCGCAGTTGAGATTTTCCAGAAGCTTCGATGAGGAACTGGAAAGTGAGAGGGGCCATCCTGCGGGAGGCCGGAGCAGAAGTACCAAGGTCTGAATTCAATCTGGGAGGAGAATGACGTGAAGATCAAACTGACGACAATACTGGGGGCGGTTGCCGCTCTCGCACTATCGGCCGTTGCGGCGCAGGCGCAGACCACGCTGAAGTGGGCGCATGTGTACGAAACCTCGGAGCCATTCCATACGGAATCCGTCTGGGCAGCCGAAGAAATCGCCAAGCGTACCAATGGCCGCTACAAGATCGACGTTTTCCCGGCATCGCAACTGGGCAAGGAAGCCGACATCAACCAGGGATTGAAGCTCGGCACGGTCGATATCATCATTTCCGGTTCGAGCTTTGCCGCCCGTGATTTCAAACCGATCGGCGTTACGTATTTCCCCTATATCTTCCGCGGACCGGAACATCTGATTGCCTATACGAAGAGCGACGTGTTCAAGCGTCTTGCTGCGGGCTACGAAGAAAAGACCGGCAATCATATCGCCGCCGTCAGCTATTACGGTACCCGCCAGACCACATCCAACAAGCCCATCGCCAAGTGCTCGGATATGCAGGGCCTGAAAATCCGTGTGCCGGACGTGCCCGCTTATCTCGCCATGCCGCGTGCCTGCGGCGCCAATACGACGCCGATCGCCTTTGCCGAAGTCTATCTCGCGCTGCAGAACGGCACGGTCGAGGCGCAGGAAAACCCGCTGACCACTATCGAGGCCAAGAAGTTCTTCGAAGTGCAAAAGAACATCATCTTGACCGGCCATATCGTCGATCATCTCAATACGGTGGTCTCCAAGCAGCTCTGGTCCAGCCTTTCCGATGAAGACAAGAAAATCTTCGGCGAGGTGATGCAGGAGGCAGCCGAAAAGACGACGAAGATCATCGAGGACAAAGAAAAGGCGTTGGTCTCCAGCTTCAAAGAGCGCGGTCTGAACGTCACGGACGTCGACAAGACCGACTTCGAAAAGAATGTCGTGGAAAAGGTGAAGTTCGAGGACTTCGGCTACGAGAAGTCCGACTGGGAAGCCATTCGCGCTATCAAGGAATGAATGATGCTGGCCGGGCATCTGCCCGGCCACATCATCCCGATGACGCCTGACGACCGGAGACACCCGATGTCAAATGAAGTTCACACACAGATCACCGCCGAGGAAATCGCCCATTCCTTCGAGGAAGCGGCGCCTGTGGCAAATGTTGAGGATTACGCAATTGAAGACTGGCTGACGCTTATCATCTTCTGGCTGATGACGGGATGCGTCTTTCTGCAGTTCTTCACGCGCTACATCATGAACGACAGCTATGCCTGGACCGAGGAGATCGCCATCAATTGCCTGATCGGCGTGGTATTTCTCGGCTCGGTCATGTGCGTGCGTGTCTCGCGGCATATCCAGGTGGATGTGCTCTACCACTACCTGCCGGCCGGTGTAGCGCGCATCCTGTCGAATTTCGTCGATATCGTGCGCATCGGCTTCTTCGTCTATGGCGTCTGGTTGATGTGGCGGTATGTCGACATCGTTGCCGATGAGCGCATGGTCACGGTCGACCTCCCGCGCAACATCGTTTTCTACAGCGTGCTCGTGGCATTCATATTGATGCTGTTCCGCTCGCTCCAGGTTTTCATCAGCAATATTCGCCGCGGCTATTCCGTCCTGGAACGTCCCGAAGAATTCCAGAAGATCGAGGACTGATTCATGTTATTGCTCGTCGGAACTTTCCTTGTCCTCATGCTTGTTGGCGTGCCGGTGGCCATTTCCATGGCCGCGGCGTCGGTGCTCTATCTCGTCTTCTTCGGCGTTGCCCCCGATATTATCGTCGCACAGCGCATGATCGCCGGTGTCGAGAGCTTCCCGCTTCTCGCCGTGCCCTTCTTTATTCTGGCCGGCAATCTCATGAATTCCGCCGGTGTCACGGGACGTATCTATTCGTTCGCCGTGTCTCTGGTCGGCTGGATGAAGGGCGGTCTGGCGCAGGTCAACATCATCGGCTCGGTCATTTTTTCCGGCATGTCGGGAACTGCACTCGCCGACGCCGCAGGTATCGGCACCATCGAGATCAAGGCAATGAAGGATCATGGCTACCCCGTCGAGGCGGCGGTTGGCGTGACCGCAGCCTCCGCAACGCTTGGCCCGATCTTCCCGCCTTCGCTGCCCTTCGTCATTTACGGCATGATGGCCAACGTCTCCATCGGCGCCCTGTTTATGGCCGGCATCCTGCCGGGCGTGGTGATGACAGTGCTGATGATGATCACCGTCGCCATTTTCGCCTATGTGAAACGATGGGGTTCCGATGCGCCATTCGAAATGAAGCAGCTTCTGGAAGCCTCGCTTGAAATCATCGTCGTGGCCTGCGTTCCCGTGGTCATCTATCTTCTGACGCTGACGGGCTTGTCAATCAACGCTTCGGTGGGCATTGCACTTGTCCTCTTGCTGGCAGCTGACTGGTATTTCGACTTCTCCGCCGTCATGGCTTTGATGACGCCGGTTATTCTCATCGGCGGTATGACCATGGGCTGGTTCACGCCGACGGAAGCGGCCGTTGCCGCCGTGCTGTGGTCGCTGTTCCTCGGGCTTGTGCGTTATCGCACGATGACATTGCCCAGCCTTGCCAAGGCCAGTTTCGATACGATCGAGACCACAGCTTCAGTACTCTTCATCGTGACGGCGGCTTCGGTCTTCGCGTGGCTTCTGACTGTGAGCCAGGCGGCGCAGCTTCTGTCGACGGCCATTCTTTCGATCACCGAGAACAAATGGGTGTTCCTGATCCTGGTCAATCTGCTGATGCTGTTTGTTGGCTGTTTCCTCGATACGATCGCCGCCATCACCATCCTTGTGCCGATCCTGTTGCCGCTCGTGCTTAAATTTGGCATCGATCCGGTGCATTTCGGCTTGATCATGACGCTGAACCTGATGATTGGCCTGCTGCATCCGCCGCTTGGCATGGTATTGTTCGTGTTGTCGCGCGTTGCGAAGCTCTCGGTCGAACGCACCACCATGGCAATCGTGCCTTGGCTCGTTCCGCTGTTCATCGCCCTGATCGCCATCACCTTCATTCCGGCGATCACCCTTTGGCTTCCAATGCAGTTGGGATTGATCAAATGAGTAGTAAAGCTATAGCCGCAACCCTCTTCGCCGCGGAGGATCTTCGCGTCGTTGATGTCGAACTCGGAGATCTGGCGCCGAACATGGTGCGGGTCAGGTTTGGTGCCGGGGGCATCTGCGGCTCCGACATGCACTATTTCCGCCATGCGAGAACCGGTGATTTCGTCGTCACATCGCCGCTGATCCTTGGTCATGAGGTGGCCGGCGAGATCGTCGAGATCGGTAGCAATGTGACCGGATTGGCGGTTGGCGAGCGGGTTGCGGTCAATCCGTCCCGCTGGTGCGAACAGTGCGCCTATTGCCACGAGGGTCGCGCCAACCTTTGCGAGAACATCTATTTCATGGGCTCGGCCTCCAAGACCCCACATATGCAGGGGGGCTTTGCCAGCCTGTTCGATGCGACGGCGGCGCAATGCGTCAGGGTGCCTGCGGAACTGCCCTATCAGGCGGCGGCGCTGGCCGAACCACTGGCGGTCTGTCTGCATGCGGTGCGCCGTGCCGGACACGTCAAGGGCGCCTCGACTATCATCTTTGGCTCTGGCCCCATCGGTCTTCTAACCATGCTGGCCCTCAAACATGCTGGCGCGGGATCAGTCGCTATGGTCGACGTTGCCGCCGCACCATTGAAATTTGCCGAGGAGCTTGGCGCGGACCAGACAGTTGACCTGTCGCAAGGCGAGGAGCAGCTGGCGGAGCTCGCAGCAGCTACGCCTTATGACATCGCCTTCGAAATCTCCGGAACTGCAGCGGGACTAGCCTCAGCCATTCGCACGGTTCGCCGCGGTGGTACGGTGGTGCAGGTCGGCAATCTTGCCGGAGGCTCGATCCCCGTTCCTGCCAATGCTGTGATGTCGAAGGAGCTCGACCTGATCGGGACATTCCGCTTTGGCGAGGAGTTTTTCGAGGCTGTCGAACTGATCGTCGAGGGCAAGATCGATGTGCTGCAGCTGGTGACGGGCGAATACACGCTGGCCGATGCGCCGGAGGCGTTTCGTATGGCTCTGGACCGCTCGCGCAGCGTCAAGGTGGTGTTGACTGCGTAGCACGCGACAATTTGCTGTAGGAGACTTCGCTTGGCCGATGCGCTCAAATCGGCTAACAAGCGCGGACTAAGCTGAATTATTAACCTCTCCTGCGCTAGACATCTGCTCTTTCGCATAAGCATTATGTCCGGAAATAAACGTGCCGCGAGTCCATATGTCGTTATATTCATTTTCGAAAATCGTGGCGTTGATGGCTTTGACCCTTGGCAGCGCAAGCGGCTGTACCACCGCTGCAACGCTTGATACCGTCACCCCCACGGTTGCACCTGTTTCGGAAAAATCCGCCTCCATCGTCGTCGATGGCAGCACAGGCGCTGTGCTCTATCAGTCGAGCGCCGATCTCCCGCGCGTTCCGGCATCGCTGACCAAGATGATGACGCTGTATCTGACCTTCGAGGCCCTGAAATCCGGACGGATCACGAAGACGACACTCCTGCCGGTCTCTGCTCACGCCGCATCACAGGCACCGAGCAAACTCGGTTTGAAGCCAGGCCAGACGATCGATGTCGATACCGCGATCAAGGCGATCGTGGTCAAATCCGCCAATGACGTCGCCGTGGCCCTTGCCGAATATCTCGGCGGCACGGAAGACCAGTTCGCAGCCCAGATGACGGCGAAGGCACATCAACTCGGCATGCGAGGCACGAACTTCCACAACGCTTCCGGCTTGCCCGACCCGCAGCAGATCACCACGGCGCGTGATATGGCGCTGCTCGGTATGTCCTTGCGGAGGCATTACCCCCAGCAATATTATTATTTCGTCACCCCGGATTTCGTCTACAACGGCAAGCTGATCCGTGGCCATAACCGTGTTCTGGCACAGTTGAATGGTGCGGACGGTATCAAGACCGGTTATGTGCGGGCTTCCGGCTTCAACATCGTCACCTCGATCAACGACAATGGCCGGCAGTTAGTGGCGGTGGTGATGGGCGGCGAGACCGCGAAAAGTCGTGACGCGCAGGTTGTAAGCTTGGTCAACGCTTATCTACCACAAGTTGCTTCGCGTTAAACCGCGAAGCTATTAATTGTAGAATAGACTTTCACGGTTCCAGGCAGGCAGACGCGGTTCGCTAGCTAATCCCACTTCGGTGCGAGATTGCCCGGATTGACGATACGGCCGCCAAGGTTTGCGAGTGCATGCAGAGCCTGCATTTCTTCCGCTGACAGCTCGAAATCGTATATCTGGAAATTGCTGCGGGCGCGCTCTTCGCTGACCGTTTTCGACAGCGCAACCACACCGTCCTGCTGTATGAGCCAGCGCAAGACGACTTGTGCCTCGCTCTTGCCATGAGTCCTGGCGATGGCCTTGATCACCGGATCGCCAAACACCTTGCCATCGGCCATAGCGTAGTAGGCGGTGATGCTCATGCCGCTGCTGCGGGCAGCGTTGAGCACCGCTGTCTGATCAAGATAGGGATGATATTCAACCTGGTTGGTAACGATTGGCGCTTTGCTGAGAGCGATGGATTCCGCCATCAGCGCTGTGTTGAAGTTGCTGACGCCGATATTACGGGTCTTCCCTGCGTCACGCACTTCGTTCAATGCACCAACGCGTTCGGCCAGGGGCACATCGCTTCGCGGCCAGTGCAGAAGCAGGAGATCGACATAGTCGGTTTTGAGCTTCTGCAGGCTTTCATCGACCGACTTGATGAAATCATCATGGGGGTAGCTGTCGACCCAGACTTTCGTGGTGAGAAAGATATCGCCGCGGGCGACCCCAGAATTGGCGATGGCCTTGCCGACTTCGGCCTCGTTTCCATAAATCTGTGCCGTATCCACGTGGCGGTAACCGAGTTTCAGGGCAGCCGGGACCATGCGGAGCACGTCGGGACCGGGCATACGGAACGTGCCGAAGCCTATTGCAGGAATCTTGGCGCCATTGGCGTTTACGTTGAACATCGTGTTTCCTTTGGATTTAGCAGGTGGCCAGAGCTTCGGTCGTCGCCCGGCGGTCGAGCATCTGGCTCCAGAGGGTGAGGCCGAGCGCGCCGGCCACGAGAATTGAACCGACCCAAGGTGTCGCACCGAGGCCGAGCGGCGAGGCGACGATGATGCCGCCGAGGAAAGCGCCACCGGCGATGCCAAGGTTGAAGGCAGCGATATTGAGAGCCGAGGCGACATCGACGGTATCAGGCGTATGGATCTTGGCAAGCTGTACGACATAAAGCTGCAGTCCGGGCACATTGGAGAAGGAGAGCGCACCGAGGGCGGCTAGCGTCACCAATGACCATACGGGCGACACGGCTGTGAGGGTAAAGACTGCAAGGACGATCGCCTGCAGCAGGAACATGACCACAAGCGCACCAACCGGATTACCATCGGCGACGCGCCCGCCGACCATATTTCCGACCGCGATGGAAAGACCGTAAAGGACGAGGATGAGGCTGACCGTGGAACCAGCATAACCGGTGATTTCCTGAAGTACCGGGGCAAGGAATGTGAACATGACGAAGGTGCCGCCATAGCCAAGCGCCGTCATGGCAAAGGCAAGGAGCAAGCGTCCGCGGGCAAGCACCCGCACCTGGTCGATGAGCCGGGCCGGGGCAGCCTTGGCGATCTTTGATGGCAGCAGGATCGCGATGGCTATGAAGGCAATGACACCAAGCCCGGATACAGCCCAGAAGGTTGCTCGCCAGCCGAGTTGCTGACCGATGAAGGTGCCGAGCGGTACGCCAGTGACAATGGCGACCGTGAGGCCAAGGAACATCATGGCGATGGCGGAGGCGCGGCGGTTCGGTGCCACGAGATCGGCAGCAATGGTGGCGCCGACTGAGAAAAACACGCCGTGGGCGAAAGCACTGAGCACGCGAGCGACAAGCAGCAGTTCATAGCTCGGCGAAAGCGCGGCGGCAGTATTGCCGACGATGAAAAGTGCCATCAGGCCGAGCAGAAGCGGCTTGCGTTCGATGCGGCCGGTAAGGGCGGTAAGGACCGGCGCGCCGAAGGTCACGCCGAGCGCGTAGACACTGACGATGAGACCGGCAAGCGGCAGGTTAATGTTGAGATCAGTGGCGACGGTTGGCAGAAGACCAACGATGACGAACTCTGTCGTCCCGATGGCATAGGCGCTGATTGTCAACGCCAGAAGAGCGAGAGGCATTGTCTTGTCCTTTGAATGGAGGCTGCTTGGGAGTTAGCCTGCGAATTGATCCGTTCGAGTGGGTTGAATATGGCGCATCGCCATTACCTTGATAATCGCCTCATATTGCTCAATACTTGTGAAGTGAATTCATAGGTGAAATGGGCCGCTGATCATGGACAATCGAGCCGGAGAGATGGACGTTTTCGTGCAGGCGGTGGAGCTCAACAGCTTCTCTGCCGCGGGCCGGCGGCTTGGCCTCACGCCTTCCGCCGTCAGCAAGATGATCAGCCGCATCGAAGAGAGGCTCGGAACGCGTCTGCTCGTCCGTTCGACACGCACGCTGCGATTGACGCCGGAGGGCGAAATTTACCATCAGCGGGCACTCCGTATTGTCGCTGAGATTGAAGAGGCAGAGCGGGCTGTAGCCTTTGGCGCCTCGGCTGCACCACGCGGACTGTTGCGCGTGAATTCCTCGGTGCCGGTCGGCATGATCTGCGTCCTGCCGCTCGTTCCAAAGTTTCTGCAGCGCTATCCGGAGGTAGAGCTCGATGTCTCCCTTAGCGATGGTGTGGTTGATCTAATCGAGGAGCGTGCCGATATCGCCATTCGCGTCGGTCCCATGCGCAGTTCGAGCTTGAAGGCGCGCAAGCTTTTTGAAAGCCGCGTGGTGGTGATCGCCTCGCCCGGCTATCTTGCGGCACACGGCACGCCAGCACATCCACGTGACCTCGAACGTCACAATTGCCTCAACTTCAATTTTCGTCGCGTGCTGAATGAGTGGCCGTTCAGGAATCCGGAGACAGGGGAGATCGATACGTTGGCGGTGTCGGGAAACTTCCTCTCCAACAACGGCGCGACCGCGCAGCAGATGTGCGTCGCCGGGCTCGGCATTGCCCGGCTTGGTCTTTTTCACGTACGCGACGATATCCGGGAGGGTCGCTTGGTCGTGCTGCTTGAAGATTACAACCCAGGTGACATGGAACTCATCCATGCGGTGTTCGTTGGCCATGAATATCTTGCGGCGCGGGTGCGCAGTTTCGTCGATTTTCTGGCCGAGAACCTGGGAGCGGATGCCGAGCATCGTGATTCGTCTTCCACTTGACGTTATATTTATTGAAATATAACGAATGATCGTAGCTCGCATGACGAGCGCATGTGGAATCGAGGATGGACGATGGCGATATTGGGTCTACACATGCCTCAAGAGACAGCATCCTTGCGCCAGCAAGTTACGGACACCCTACGTGAATCGATTCTGTCAGGATCTTTGCGGCCGGGTCAGAAACTGATAGAGCGCGAGCTGTACGAGGAATTGCTCGTAAGCCGCACGATATTGCGTGAAGCATTGCAGCATTTGCAGGCTGAAAGCATGATCGTTAGCACACCGCGGAGGGGGCTTTCCGTGGCTAAGCCCGGTGCACGGGAAGCCAATGAGATGCTTCGCGTCAGGCAGGCGCTGACGCCCTTGGTGGGCGAGGAATTCGCTCGCAATGCCAGCGATGCGCAGGTTGCCCGCTTGCGTGAGCATGTCGATCGTCTGGATGACCAAAATCCGATGACCGCCGAAAATAAGTTCTACTCGATTCTGCTCGAAGGCTGCGGCAACAGTGTAGCGAGCTCAATGCTGACCCACCTCAACAATCGCATCATCATCCTGCAGCACCTTTCACCAAGCTTGGTGAGCCATAACGCCGACGCGCTCGATGAGCTTCGCGCGATTGTCTCGGCCATCGAAGCGCGTGACGCCGAGTTGACCGGTCAGCTATGCGCTGCACATGTAGGGAAGGGAGCGGCAGGCGTGCGTCACGAACTGACTAGCTAGAAAAGCGCCATCATTCAACTTGCTGTATCTTTCAGGGCAATTTGACTACAATGCCGACATGTTTCTGGTTCAGCTGAAATGCAATCGATGACTGACGGCGAGAAACTTGAAATCGTTCGCCGTGCCTTCGCCAAGCAAATATTGGCGAGTGTTGGCATTGAGGATCACCGTATCGAGAATGCCTTTGCGCAAACTCCTCGCGAGGCTTTCCTGGGACCGGGACCATGGCCAATGCGCCGGTTCGGTGTCGGCTATGTTGATACGCCGAGCGCCGATCCTGTTTACCTTTATACTGACGATCTGGTCGGTATATCGCCCGAACGGCACATCAACAATGGCGAGCCATCGTTGCATGCGCATCTCCTGTGGTGCGCGCATCCAGCCGCAGGCGAGCATATTGTGCATGTCGGCGCGGGCGTCGGCTATTACACCGCAATCATGGCGCATCTGGCCGGACCGTCAGGGCACGTCACCGGGATCGAACTCGAACTGGATCTTGCGGCGCGCGCCAAGGCGAATCTAGCTTCTTATCCAAATGTCGAAGTGATCGAAGGTGATGGGACAATCGTTCCATTTGAACCGGCGGATATAATCTACGTCAATGCCGGTGCGACGCGTCCCGCCAATATATGGCTCGACAGACTCAAGGATGGAGGCCGGCTGGTGCTGCCTTTGACGACGGATGATGGTTACACCAGCCGAAGCGGGCGGAGCAGACCGCGGGGTGCCGTATTCGTTATCACGCGTGAAGGCGAAGCCTTCGCAGCGCGCTGGGTTTCGGGTGTCGCGATCTACCCATGCGTCGGCATGCGAGACGAAAAATCGGAAGAGGCGCTCGCCACAGCATTCGCCAATGGCGGTTGGGATCGGGTCACTCGCCTCTACCGCACCGACGATATTCCATATGATCGATGCTGGCTGAAGGGTTCGGGCTGGGCGCTGGCGTATGAATAAGTGACTACAGTGGCGCGTTAACAACTCGCTATACTTGCATCGGGAGAAGCTTTGCCTTCTCCCGATGTTCGAAAGCGTTGTTGATGTTGAACGCTCGGCGTTCAGGTCGACGATTTCAGCAGCTCAGGATCGATAGGCAAAGTGCGAACTCGCTTGCCCGTAGCGGCAAAGATTGCGTTTGTCACAGCGGCACTGACGATGGAGGTTGGCACCTCGCCGATACCGCCGGGAGCCTCGGCGCTCTTGACAAGATGGGTTTCGATCACTGGCACTTCGTCGATACGCATGGGCAGGTAATTGTCGAAATTGCTCTGCTCCACCCGGCCATCCTTTAATGTGATGGCGCCGTGCAAGGCGGCGGTCAAGCCGAAAATCGAGCCGCCCTGGATCTGCGCTTCGATTGTGTCGGGATTAACCGACATACCGCAATCCAGTCCGCAGACAATGCGTTTGACCTTGACGGCGCCGTCAGGACCGACTTCCACCTCGGCCACCTGGGCGACGTAGGAACCAAAAATGAAGGCTACCGAGACGCCGCGACCTTGACCAGCAGGCAGTGACGCGCCCCACCCTGCTTTTTCCGCGGCCAAGGTCAGCACGGCGAGCGCCCGCGGGTTTTTTGCGAGCAGCGCCTTGCGATAGGCAACCGGATCCTGTTTGGCAGCATGGGCGAGTTCATCCATGAAACTCTCGACCACAAAAATATTGTGGGTTGGACCAACACCGCGCCAGAAAGCGGTAGGAACACCGGGCGGTTCGACCTGGACATAGTCGACATGGATGTTCGGTAACGCATAGGGCGGTTCAGCGGCCCCCTCCACGGCGTCGGGATCGAGGCCGTTGACGAAAGCCTGCGGGATATAGCGCGCGAAGATGGATGAGCCGGTGATACGGTGAGTCCACGCCACCGGCTTGCCGTCGGCGTCCAACCCAGCCGATAACCGATCGTAATAATAGGGGCGATACATGTCGTGCTGGATATCTTCCTCGCGGCTCCATACGACCTTGACCGGGCCGTCCACTTGCTTCGCGATCTTGACGGCCAGCACGGTGCCGTCTGGCTCAAGACGTCTGCCGAAGCCACCACCCAGAAGGTGATTATGAATTCGGATCGCTTCCTTGGGAAAACCAGTAACGCCGGCGATCACCATTTGGGTCAGCGTCGGCACCTGGGTACCGACCCAGATATCGCAGCTGTCCTTTTGCATGTGCACCGTACAATTCATCGGTTCCATCGTTGCATGGGCGAGGAAAGGTACCTGATAGATGGCATCAAGCCGCTGTGCCGCTGTGCCGAGCGCTTTCTCGGCGTCACCTTCATTGCGTGCAACCGCGCCGGGCTGTTTCGACGTTTCTTCCAGCTGCTTGATGATATCGGCGCTGTTGACCTTGGCGTTCGGACCGTCATCCCATTCGATAGCAGCGGCCTCCAGTCCTTTCTTGGCCGCTCCCATATGGTCGGCAACGACTGCTATCGCCTCATCGATCTTGACCACCTGGTGCACGCCCTTGACGGCGAGAGCGGCCTTTTCATCCACTGTTTTCGGCTTGCCGCCAAAGACGGGCGAAATTGCAATGGCCGCAACCTTCATCCCAGGCAATTTGGTATCGATACCGTACATGGCGCGTCCATCGACCTTTATCGCCGCATCGAGCCGTTTGGCGGGCGTACCGATCAGGGTAAAGTCCTTCGGATCCTTCAGCTTGACGCTATCCGCTGCCGGTACCGGCAGTTTCGATGCCGCGTCGGCCAATTCGCCATAGCTCAGGTGCTTCGAGCCGGAGACGTCCGTGACCACACCACGTGCCGCTTTGCAGGTGGCAGGATCGATACCCCACTGTTTTGCCGCAGCGGCGATCAACAGTGTGCGGCCAACCGCACCGGCCTGACGCAAGGGTGTCCAGAAGGCTCGCACGGATGAAGAGAGGCCGGTTGACTGAATATGCAGGATCGAATTGGCATAGAGTGCGTCGTTGGGCGGTGCATGCTGGACCTGGACCTGATCGAGATCGACTTCCAGTTCCTCGGCTAGCAGCATGGCCAAGGCGGTATAGGTGCCTTGCCCCATTTCAACCATCGGCATGACCAATGTGACGGTGCCCTTGGGATCGATGCGAATGAAGCCATTCGGCGCGAAAGGTGCCGTCACTTCTTCTTCGGTCACCTGCGATGCGCTCGCGGCAAAAACCGACGTCGTGGTACCGCCGATCAGAGCAAAGCCCAGGAGCAGCCCGCCTCCTTTAAGGAAGGCGCGGCGAGACGTGCTGGTATGTCCCGAGGTTGGTTCGTTCAGATTGAGAGTGTCCATGGCTCAGGCCTCCGCTGCTTGCTTGATGGCGGCGCGAATGCGCTGATAGGTACCGCATCGACAGACATTGCCAGACATGGCGCCATCGATATCCGCATCGGTCGGCTTCGGAGTATCGGTCAAAAGGGCGGCCGCCGACATGAGCTGGCCTGACTGACAGTAACCGCATTGCACGACTTCGAGATCGAGCCAGGCTTTTTGCAACGCCGCGCCTTGCGGCGTTTCTCCAATTGCTTCGATTGTCGTGATGGCGCTGTCGCCGATGCTGTCGACCGTGGTAACGCAGGAACGCGTCGCTACGCCGTCGATATGGACAGTGCAGGCGCCGCAAAGGGCGGCGCCGCAGCCGAACTTTGTGCCGGTCATGCCGAGCACGTCGCGTATTACCCAAAGCAGCGGAGTGTCGTCATCGACGTCCACGCTATGAGCGGTTCCGTTAATCTTGAGATTATAGGCCATGGCTTCCTCGAGGGTGGCTGGGGCAGGGGGGAGGGTTGGAGTTGACACCGCACAAAGATGTGGAAGAGCATCTGCGCCCTCGTCAAATCCTCAACCAAGATACGCCGGATGCGTTGCCGTGTCCACGGGTTCCAGTCCAGCGTCAGGACCTAATCGGCAAGCCTGTCGGCGGAGGTTTCGTAGAGGATTTTCTCCGAGCCCGCTTCGACCCCAACGAGGCTGATATCGTAACCCCAAAGACAGCGGACGTGCCGCAAAGTGGCGCTGCGCGTGTGCTCGTCGAGAACGATGCCGTCCCGCACCGTGTGTTGCAGGCGCAGATGCCGGTTGCCGCGAAAATCCACATCGACGACCTGGATGTTCGGCTGGTTCACGCCGATATCATAGCTTCGGGCAAGCGTGCTGCGGATCTTTTCATAACCGCGTTCGTCGTGAATCGACGCGACCCTGTAGTGGTTTTCCTTCGTCTCGTCCTCCAGGGCGAACAGGCGCATTTTACGGATGAGCGCCGGGCTCAGATATTGCAGGAGGAATGATTCGTCGCGGTGATTGGCCCAGGCGTCGAGCAATGTCCCACGCCAGTCGCCATTGCCGGCAAACTCGGGAAACCAGTCGCGATCCTCCGAGGTCGGCTGTGTACAGATGCGCTCGATATCCTGCATCATGGCAAAGCCGATTGCATAGGGGTTGAGGCCGGAAAAACGCGGGTCATCGAACCCGGGTTGGAACACGACATTGGAGTGGCTGTGCAGCATTTCCAAGAGATTGCCTTCGCTGAGCTGCCCTCTGTCAAACATCATATTCATGATGGTGTAGTGGACGAACGTGGCACAGCCTTCATTCATCACCTTTGTCTGGCGCTGTGGGTAGAAATATTGCGCTATGACACGAACAATACGCAGGATTTCCCGCTGCCAGGGTTCGAGGATGATGCTGTTCTTCTCGATAAAATAGAGCAGGTTCTCTTCCGGAAGATTAAGGGTCTTCTTGCGCTCCGATAAGTCCCGCTCCGTTTCGGTCCGGTCCTCGCCGGTCTTGCGCTGCGGCAGCGTACGCCATAAATCGCTGAAGGCACGCTCCTCGTATTCCAACCGGTCGCGGACCCGCTCACGCTCCTTCAAGGGTGAATTGCGTGGCGGCCGGTTGTAGCGAAACACCGCCTGATCCATCAAAGCATGGGCCGCATCAAGAATGGGTTCCACCGCAGCCAGACCATACTTCTCCTCGCAGCGCGCGATGTAGCCCTTGGCAAACTCCATATAGTTCAAGATAGCGTCTGCGTCGGTCCATTGTTTGAACAGATAATTATTCTTGAAAAAGTGGTTGTGGCCGAAGGCTGCATGCGCGGTCACCAGTGTCTGCATCGACATGGTGTTTTCTTCCATCAGATAGGTGATGCAAGGATTGGAATTGATGACCAATTCGTAAGCAAGCCCGCGATGCCCCTTGCGGTAATGGTGCTCCTCATAAACGAAATGTTTGCCGAATGACCAGTGCTGGTAGATCAGCGGCATACCGTTGGAGGAATAGGCATCGAGCATCTGCTCGGATGAAATGATCTCCAGCTGGTTGGGATAGACATCAAGGCTAAGATCACCGAGCGCAATCTCCCTGATCGCGTCATAGGTGCGGTACAGCGTGTCGAAGTTCCATTCGGAACTTTGAAACAGAAGATCGGACGTGCCTGCACTCTTGTTCATTGGCCGCTCAGCCGCTTTTTGTCGTTTTTGGTTGCTTGGCGAAAAGCTGATGGAACACCGGATATATGTCTCCGGGCTTGGCTATTCGCGTCATCTGGAAATTACGCCAGTTCCGCCCGACCAGACGATAGGAGCGCCATAGCGACGTACCGTTGTCTGTCGACCTGAATATGGCACTTTCCCGCTCATCGAGAATCTCGACATAGGCATAATATTGGCAAAGCTGCATCAGCTCATTGTTCAGCAGATTGACGCAATTCTCGGAATCGCCCGTCAGGTTATCGCCGTCGGACGCCTGGGCGGCATAAATGTTCCAGTCCCTGCTCGGATAACGTTCCTCGATGATGCGCCGCATCTCCTCCAGCGCCGTGGATACGACTGTTCCACCGCTCTGGGTACTGTGGAAGAAAGTCTCCTCATCGACCTCATGCGCCTGATGGGTATGGCGGATGAATACGATATCGATGCGCTCGTACCGCCGCTTGAGAAACAGATGCAGCAAGACGAAAAATCGCTTGGCGAGATCCTTTTCGCGCTCGCCCATGGAACCGGAAACGTCCATCAGGCAAAACATAACCGCATTGGCGTTCGGCACAGGCATTGGCTCGAAGCGGTTGAAGCGAATATCGACGGGATCGATATAGGCTACCAATTTGCGCCGGCGTTGCAGGACCTCAAGTTCGCGGCGCAATTCGACGAGGCGCTCGAGTGATGCCGGACTTGGTTTCGCCTCAGCCTCTAGCAGGGCCAGTTCATCGGTGACCGCGTCCAGATCGGACTGTTTAGGCCGCCTCAAGGCAATGCGCCGGCCGAAGCTGTTGCGCATGGACCGCCCGACGTTGATATTGGTCGGCGCTCCGGCAGTCGTAAAGCCAGCGCGACGAGGCTTGAAGGCAACGGCCTCCTTCAAGCTGGACTTGACCATGTCCGGGAGCTCCAGATCCTCGAAAAACAGATCAAGGACCTCCTCACGCGACAGCACAAAACGGAAATCGTCTTCCAGCTCGAGATCGGCGGCGCCGCCCTTGCCGGCACCAGCGCCTCCACCTGCACCCGGCTTTGGCAGGCGATCACCAAGAACGAATTCCCGATTGCCTGGAAGAACATATTCGCGGCGGCCGGTGCTGCGATCCGGAGCGAAGCTGGGCTCGCTAGTACCGCCGACAGGCAAAGGAATGGCGTGCTCGGCATCGACATCCGTGATCTTCTCAGTCGATATCTTCTCGTTGATGACGCGCTTCAATTCGACACGCGCACGCCTCAGAAAGCGCTGGCGATTGCTCAGGCTTCTGTCCTTCGGGTTCAGGCGGCGATCGATGAAGTTCGGCATGCACGCACCTCTCTTCGGCGGGTCGTCAGCCGGCCTTGTTCACCCGCATATACCAATCAACCAGTCGGCGAACCTGCCGCTCCGTATAGCCGCGTTCGACCATGCGCTGGACGAATTCCGTATGCTGCTTCTCAGTGGCGCCGTCCTTCTTCGAGCCGAAGCTGATAACCGGCAGCAAATCCTCCACTTGACCGAACATGCGCTTCTCGATGACTTCGCGCAACTTTTCGTAGCTCGTCCACGAGGGGTTGCGGCCGTTGTTCTTGGCCCTGGCGCGCAAGGTGAACTTTACTACTTCGTTGCGGAAATCCTTCGGATTGGCGATGCCTGCAGGCTTTTCGATCTGCGACAATTCGCTGTCGAGAATGCCACGATTGAGTATTTGCCCTGTGTCCGGATCCTTGTAGTCCTGATCTTCGATCCAGGCATCTGCGTAGGCGATGTAGCGATCAAACAGATTTTGACCATATTCGCTGTAGGATTCCAGATAGGCTTTCTGGATCTCGTGCCCGATAAATTCGGCATAGCGCGAGGCGAGTTCCGACTTGATGAAATCGAGATAGTTCGCCTCGATCTCTTGAGGAAACTGCTCACGTTTGATTGCCTGCTCCAGCACATACATGAGATGCACCGGGTCAGCCGCCACCTGCTTGGTATCGTAGTTGAAGGTTTCCGAAAGCACCTTGAAGGCAAATCGCGTGCTGATGCCATTCATGCCTTCATCGACGCCGGCCGCATCGCGGTATTCCTGCACGGACTTGGCTTTGGGGTCGGATTCTCTGAGGTTCTCGCCGTCATAGACGCGCATTTTCGTATAGAGCGGCGAGTTTTCATGCTCCGCCATGCGTGTGGATACTGTGAAGCGGCTGAGGATCTCCAGCACTTCCGGTGCGCATGGATTGTTCAGCAGCTCGCTTTCGCGCAGCAGTTTCTCATAGATCTGCTTCTCTTCGGTGACCCGCAAGCAATAGGGGACTTTGACCACTGACATGCGATCGAGGAAAGCCTCGTTGTTCTTGTTGTTCTTGAACTGCAGCCATTCGGATTCGTTCGAGTGAGCAAGAATGATGCCCTGGAACGGGAAAGCGCCGAAGTTCTCGGTGCCGTTGTAATTGCCTTCCTGCGTTGCCGTCAGCAGAGGATGCAGTACCTTGATCGGTGCTTTGAACATTTCGACGAACTCGAGCAGACCCTGTGTCGTCCGGTTCAATCCGCCACTGAAAGAATAGGCGTCAGGATCGGCCTGACTGAAATTTTCGAGCTGGCGAATGTCGACCTTGCCGACCAGCGACGAGACATCCTGATTGTTGTCATCGCCGGGTTCCGTCTTGGCAATGCCGATCTGCCGCAGCCTGGATGGCATAATTTTGACGACGCTGAATTTCGAAATATCGCCGGCGAACTCGTCGAGGCGCTTTGTTGCCCATGGCGAGATCAGGCCGTTGAGGCGGCGACGGGCAATGCCGTATTTGTCTTCCAGCAGACCTGACATACGATCGGGGTGGAAAAGACCAAGCGGCGATTCAAAAATCGGGCTGATCTGGCTCCCTGCCTTCAGCGTGTAGATGGGCCGGTGTTCCATGAGTTGCTTGAGCCGCTCGGCCAATGAAGATTTGCCGCCGCCGACGGGCCCCAGCAGATAAAGGATCTGCTTACGTTCCTCCAGACCTTGGGCAGCATAGCGGAAATAGCCGACAATCCGTTCGATCGTATCTTCCATGCCGTAGAAGTCGGCAAAGGCGGGATAGATCTTGATGGTGCGGTTGAGAAAGATACGGCCGAGACGTTCGTCAGCGCTGGTATCGACCAATGTCGGCTCGCCAATGGCGTCCACCATTCGTTCGGAAGCCGTAGCGAACATCTTGGGATCATTGCGGCAGGCGAGGAGATATTCCTGCAGGCTCATCTCTTCCTGCTTCTCGCTGCTGTAAATCTCAGAGAAGAGGCTAAATACGTCAGAAGCTTGCGTAGTCATGTTTACCTCCAGCCACGTGCAAATTCAGTGGAATCTGAGCTGAAGGGGCCGCCCCTCGCTCAGAGGATTGCATGCCGAATGGACACAGTGTCGGATGAGTCGCTGCACTGCGCAAGACACTGATTGCTATAATATTGTATATATCAATCAAGATATTGAGATGTGTCCGCGGTCGAACGGCTATCATCCCTCACATTTATGTCCTTCCTATGGCTATGTAGGAACGACAATCGCCTAACGTAACGGGTAGGACAAAAGAATTTACCCTGAATTACGCTCCGATTGGCGCAGGTGTTCGATTCTTGAGGTTAAGCAGATTGCCCGAAAGGATGAGCGCCGCGCCAGCAGCTGTGAATATATCGATTCTTTCCGCATAGATTAGCCAGCCGAGCACAGCCGTTAACGGCACGCGCAGGAAGTCCATGGGAATGACCACGGTTGCATCGGCATATTGCAGGGCCTTCGCCATGCAGAAATGCGAGAAAGTGCCCGTAAAGGCGATGATGATCACCCACGGCAGGACATGCATTGAAGGCCACTGCCACTCATGCAAGGCAGGCAGCAGTCCGATTCCGGACTGGATGATCAGCATCCAGAAAATGATCTTTACGACGCTCTCCGTGCGGGTCAGGGATTTAACCATGGTGAAGGAAATGCCGAAGGTG
Source organism: Phyllobacterium sp. LjRoot231 (assembly GCF_964253365.1). Classification (NCBI taxonomy): domain Bacteria; kingdom Pseudomonadati; phylum Pseudomonadota; class Alphaproteobacteria; order Hyphomicrobiales; family Phyllobacteriaceae; genus Phyllobacterium; species Phyllobacterium sp. LjRoot231. The sequence goes on along the minus strand of NZ_CAXUQT020000001.1, from coordinate 180,560 downwards.
AGGGCGGCGCCAAGGACGATGATCTGGCCCACCTCGACCGTGCCTATGCCAGGCCGGACAATGATGATGACGCCGATGATGCCAAGGGCAATCGTCAATATTCGCCAGATATTGAGTCGCTCCCCGAGGAAAGCAACAGCCATTACAGCCGTCCAGGCCGGTGTAGTGAATTCGATGGCAATTATCTGTGCAAGGGGGATCATCGACAGGGCCTGCAACCAGGCAAACTGCCCGGCATAATGCGCGGTGTTGCGTCCAAGGTGCTGCCAGATACGCGTGGTCTTCATTGCCCTGAAGCCGCCCGACGAGCGGATCAAAGGGTAGAGCATGGCAAGCCCGATGACCGAGCGCATCTCCATGATCTGGAAAACGTTGAGCTCTTTCGATGCTTCGCGACCGGAAACCGCCATGAGCAGAATGGCGGTGAGCGATCCGGTCATCCAGAACGCTGCCTTCAAATTGGACTGCTGTACTTCCACGATGAACTGGCGCTATTTCGCGTAGACGCTGGCGAAATCGGCGAAGCCCTTGACCTCGATCGGATTGCCCGACGGGTCGCGGAAGAACATCGTCCACTGTTCGCCGGGCTCACCCTTGAACCGTACTACCGGCGGCATGACGAAATCGACATCCGCCTGTTTCAGTCTGCCTGCCAGGACATTCCAATCATCGAGCGGCAGGATGATGCCGAGATGCGGCATCGGTACCATGTGGTCACCGACCTTGCCGGTATTGGTCGTTTCGAAAGGCTTGCCGAGATGCAGCGAAATCTGATGCCCGAAGAAATCGAAATCAACCCAGGTATCTGTACTACGCCCTTCTTCGCATCCGAGAATTCCACCATAAAAGTGCCTTGCGTCATCGAGATTGGTGACGTGGTAGGCAAGGTGAAACAGCGAGCGCATGGGAGGTATCCTGATGGGGCGGGAGTGCGCTGAAACCTAGCAGCAAGTCTAAAGGCAAACAATGAGAGGTTGCGGGAAAAGCAGCATTTCCACGTCTGTTCGAGGGAACCAAATCACGCAACGGTGAGTTGTATCGGTGCAAAACAGATCGTGCAGGTCATCGTCGTGGTAATCGGTATTATTTCATTGTTGCGCTATCTTGCCGTTTTTTAAGCATTTCGGCAGGCGGAGCCTCTGGTTCCGCCTGTTTATCTTCCAATTGCCCGAGCAACCAGTCGCGGAACGCGCGGATTTTAGGCACGTTACGCCGGGCTTCCGGATAGACCAGCCAATAAAAATGATCGTCATTGCCAACGATATCAAACGGTTGGATCAGCTGACCCGATTTAAGTTCGGTTTCATAAAAGACCGGCGTCAGAATACCGACGCCTTGGCCGGCGATCACCGCTTTACCTTCCAGATGTTGATCGCCGAAGCGGCTGCGCGGATCACCGCGTAGATCGGGTTTGGACACCCCCGCTGCTGCAAACCATATTTTCCACCAAGGATCGCTCGGATCGACGATCGGCAATTTGAGAAGGTCCGCAGGTGTTTTTACGCCGCCGATTGTTGCAGCAAGAGCCGGACTCAGCATGGGCGCAAAGTCGGCGCCAAAGATTTTATGCGAAACCATGCCGGGCCAACGCCCGCCACCCGAGCGTATGCCGATGTCGGCGTCCTGGCGGGCGAAGTCGATCATCTCGCGCGTTGCCTGCAGCCGGACCGCGAGGGATGGGTGAGCCAACTGGAATGAACCCAGCCGTGGCACCAGCCAGTTTGCAGCAAATGTGGGAATGGTTGTGATTGTAAGTATACCATCGGCGTTTTCGCGCGTCGCGGCGATGGCTGCGCGCATCATGTCGAACGCCTCGCTAATTGCCGGTGAAAGCCGCGCTCCGACTTCCGTCAGGATCACCTGGCGTGGGCGGCGCAGGAAAAGCGATGCGCCAATTCTCTCTTCCAGAAGCTTGATCTGGTAGCTGACCGCTGCTTGCGTCATTCCGAGTTCTTCGGCGGCATTGGTAAAACTGCCGTGGCGCGCAGCGGCTTCAAAGACGCGAATGGCGGCTAGCGGAGGCAGATTCATCAACGGTCTCGCATAAGCTGTCCTTATGCATGCTACTCGGCGTTTTGTTGGAAAACAAGCGCAGAACGGCGCATCTAGAACACAACACATTGAGACGCAACGCGTCGCCAACATTTGGAGTTGAAGTTATGAACCCCGTATCAGCATCATTACCGCACGTATCAAGCCACGCTTCGTGGTGGAGCCGGATCGCAAATCCATGGAAGCCGGACAACGGCGAAAGTCAGCCTGACCATATCGATACCGAGGATTTTTCTGATCATATGCTCAGGGATATCGGTATGCTCGATGGCCGGACTGTAAGGGGCGAACGAACAGACAGTGACGATTTGAGCGATCTGCTCAGAGACCATCCCAAGCGTTTTTTATAATGCGATGTTCAGGAATCGAAGTCGGCTTCCAAGCGCCTTTCGAGCGCAACAAGATCATCAGGTAGCGGCATGCCCATGGCCCTCAACTCGTTGAGGTGCTCGCGCAGTGTCTCGTGAATCTCATGGGCATCCGTCGGTCGCTTCACCATCTCTTCGATCAGAAGCGCGATCCGGGCTTTGATATCTTCGAACGCCATGATGGTTCCTTTCACATGCACTGCTGGCGCCATAATAGCAGATTAATCGTGGCCGGAATATTGTGTATCGGAGACCTTTTCCATCCATTCGACGGTTTTGCCATCCAGCGCTTCCTGCATGGCGATATGCACCATGAAGTTATCGGGACCAGCGCCGTGCCAGTGTTTTTCACCCGGCGGAATCCACACCGTATCGCCGGTCTTGATCTCGCATATCGGTCCGCCCCAGACTTGGGCTAGACCCGATCCGGATGTCACGTGCAGTGTCTGGCCGAGAGGATGGGTGTGCCATGCGGTTCGTGCACCAGGTTCGAAGCGAACCGTGACTGCCTGCAACCGCGCTGGTGCTTCCGCCTCGATAATCGGGTCCATCCAGACGGTGCCGGAGAACCAGTCGGATGAAGCGCGGCGCGACGGGACTGATCCGGATGGTTTGATGTCCATTGCTATTCTCCCGCTCTCTCGGCCGTATCGGCCATATGGTGGTTTTCGTTCCCCTCCGGTATCGGAACCGCGGCCGTGGAAGCCACGACGGAATCGAGAAAGCCGGGGAAGCGTTTTTCCAGGTCTGCGCGGCGCAATATCAGTAGTCGCCTCGTGCCTTCAGGCCGAATGTGGATAACGCCCGCCTCGCGCAATTTAGCCACATGGTAGCTCAGTGCGGTCTTTGAAGCGAGTTGGAGAAACTGACCGCAAGTCATGGCGCGTTCGCCATTGCGGGCGAGAGTGGCAATGATTGCCAGGCGCGTTTCATCGCCGAGCGCAGTCAGAACAGCCGGAAGCGCGATGTCCTCAGTGGACGGATGCGGGAGGTAATCTGTCATCGGCATGTAATAGCAATTGGCAGGAGAGATTTCAATGTTCAATATTTGTTGAACTTTATTCTTGACACGAAAAGGCAGGAGGTTCATTAGTTCAAAGATCATTGAACATTAAGGTAACTCCCATGGATATTCGTCTCGTCGGATTGGCGCTTGGTACATTCGCAATCGGCATTGAGGGATTCGTCGTCGCGAGTCTCCTGCCGCAGATCGCGGATGATACCGGAGTCACCCTTGTTCAAGCCGGTTATCTTGTCGTTACCTATGCCTTTGCCTATGCGATCGGTGCCCCGATCGTTGCTGCGCTGACCGGATCCCTCGACCGGCGCAACATTCTCGCAGGCAGTGCTTTGGTATTCGTTGCCGGGGCTCTTCTCGCCGCCGTTTCTCCGACTTATCTGCTGCTCATGGTTGCCCGCCTGTTGATCGCGGTCGTGGCCGGACTTTATGCGGCTACGGCTCAGGCAACGGCCGTTGCCATTTCCGAACCGCACCACCGCGCCCGCGCCATCGCTGCAATTGTCGGCGGTACGACGCTGGCCGTGGCTTTCGGCGCGCCGCTCGGCGCATTCATCAGCGCTTTTGCCGGATGGCGCGGTATGTATCTCTTCATCGCCTTGATCGGCGCGGTGGCTACTTTGGTTGTCTGGTTTCTTCTGCCGCGCGGACTCTATGCGGATCGGTTGACCCTCGCACAGCGTCTTGGCGTCATCCGTCATCCGGGCCTGTTGCCGGCGCTCTTTACCATGCTGCTTTATATGACCGGCGCATTCGCGGTTTACACTTATATCGCTGCGGTTGCCGTTGAGGGCGCGGGTCTCAGCCGATCGATGATGCCAATTGTCTTGCTTGCTTTCGGCATTGGCGCGGCGATCGGCAATGTCCTCGGCGGACAACTTGCCGATAGGCTTGGGGCGACAAAAACCGTCATTGCCGCATCGGTGCTGAACGCCATCGTGCTGATGGCTGTGAGCTGGATCATGCAACTGCCTGACAATATCGCCGGACCGGCTCTCATTGCAGTCATGGTGATCTGGGGCGTCATCGCCTGGATGTTCCCGCCAGCACAGGCGAGCCGCGTCTTGGCCATTGCACCGGAAAGCGCACCGCTGGCCCTGTCGCTCAACTACTCGGCACTGTATCTCGGCGTAGCACTGGGTTCGATGATCGGCGGGTTGATCATTGCCAATGTCGGCCTTGAATATCTCGGCTGGATCGGCGGCATATTCCCGCTCATGGGTCTTGTGGTTATGCGGCTGGCAGGTTCGCCCGGTAAGCGGCAACTGTCTATAGCCTGAGACAACTCTGGCACCGTGTGGCTCGGCCGGTCGTTCTATTCGCCTTTGATAGCCTTGTGGCCGGTGGTCTCCAGTATCGAAATACGGAAATAGACCGGCTCCAGGGGCCGTTCCTGCTCTCGAATGACAGTCTTCACATAAGCAGGTTGCCACCATTCGGCGCTTTTATTCAAAAGCGTATGCGCCGTGTTTCTGCCGTCGATGTGATCGGGTTCTTTTGTCAGTTCCTCGAACAGGCCTGTTACAATGACACTCTGCCAGTTGTTCGTCGCGGAGATTTCATCAAACTCGACGCACACACGCGGGTTTGCGCGCATATAGTCGACCTTGCGCCCAGCCGTCGTGAACGAATAGAGAAACACTGCGTGGTATGCGAAAGTCAGCGGTACGACATATGGCTGATCATCTTTTGCACACGCAAGCCTGCCGATCGTCGCTCTTTCGAGCAATTCCCGGATCTCGTGCTGCGTCATCTCTTTGATTATCATTGGCCCACCGTCTCGGGGTCAGAATTTCAGCATCTGGGTCGACCGTCAAGATTCTTCTTTCAGATCAAAAGTGCTGCGCTCTTTGCTGCTCCACATGTCCGCAGCCTCGAGATTATCCTCGGTAGCAATTCGCTCGTGTTTTTCTTCGTCATCGCGAATACGGTACTGCAAAGAACCGCCCGCGGCGGGGAGCGTCGCCATGATCCGGAAGGTAGCGGCGGATTTGACCTTGTTGCCGCCCCAGCCCTTCATACGAACTTTCTGGCCGATAGCAAATCGGTGGTTTGGTGTATCGGGTGTCTTGTAACGTCGATGCATGTTCATCGAGATTCTCCTGGTGAATTTGGTTTGGTGAAGCAAGGTGTAGTCTCGGGCGAGACAGGTCACCGATCCTCAGTTTGTCGTGTACGAACTCAACGTCGGGGAGGGAATTGATGGGGCCGAATTATTCGGCATCCCGAGGAGCCAAATCTGGCTAAATTCGATCCGGACTGAGTAATAGAAATTACGCTTCGATTGCGTCGCAAATGAGCGTGAAGGAAAAATTAAATATTATAAATAGATGACTGCTCAATCAGTATTTATGATAGACTGATATTCTGGCAAAAAACCTTACGAGTCAAACTTAATCGCAATATAAGCGGGTCAACACGCCAGAATAATATTCGAAATAGCAGTGATTGGTATTGATGATGGCATTGAATTTTCCTAATCGCAGTCGCAGTTACGATCCGGCAGGCAAGCGCGTGCGCTTCATTGGCTATGACGGGCTGTTCCAGGTGCCGTTCCTTGTCGATATCGACGCATTTGCCAAAGTATCGTCGACGCCGGAAGCTGCCGAGGATGAATATCTCGCGGCGTTTGACGCGGCGCGCGCTTCGATTCAGGGTGTGGCGATGAAAGCCTATGCCCACGGACGCAAGACCATGTATGTGCTGACCGCAACGGACTTTCGTTAGAGACTCTAATTTCTGGAAGGAAAGTGTGGACCGGATGGGACAAGCGCTCGTCTGCCGTTTCGTTGGCCAGGATTGGAAACCGGAAAAACGTTCCTGTCCGCCTTGCCATCGCGTCCGGTTGACACGGTCATCACACTTTCCATGAAGTCAACGGCCCGGCTGGAATATGGTTCCGAGCCTTTGCGAGCGATGGCTCAAGCCAGCTTTTTGGCCTCGCGAAATGAGATAAGCTTGCGGCGATTTTCATCCCACAGAACGAGTTTGACGCAGCGCAAGCTTTCCATGATGGTGATGCGTCCCACATCGCGAAGTTCCGGATAGTCCTTCAGCACTTCAGGCAGACGGTAGCACGGGACCTTCGAAGAAAGATGATGCACATGATGAATGCCGATATTGCCGGTCATCCACCGCAATACGCCTGGCAGCACGTAATGCGAAGAGCCATGCAGTGCGGCCTCTGCGAATTGCCACTCGGGACCAGACGACCAGTGCGTTTCTTCAAATTGGTGTTGCACGTAGAACAGCCAGATACCGGCAGCGCCAGCCAGGGTGACGATCGGTAGATGGATGAGGAGGAACGGGCCGACGCCAACCAGCCACATCAGAAATATCGCCAGAACCGCTATGCCAAGATTGGTGGCCATCGTCGAAATCCACGGTTCCATGCCGGAACGCATCATGCCGAAGGGTAGTCGCTGTTTGAAGATGAAAAGCCAGACGGGCCCAATGCCGAACATCACGACCGGATGGCGATATAGCCTGTAGCCCAGCCGGCCCCAACGCGACAGGGCACGATATTCGGCAACGGTGAGCGTGGTGATGTCACCGTCGCCGCGCTCGTCGAGATTGCCAGCCGAAGCGTGATGCAAAGCGTGGGTGCGGCGCCAGTAATCATAAGGGGTCAGCGTTAGAACGCCGATCACCCTGCCGGTCCAGTCATCCGTATGACGATGCGCAAAAAAAGAGCCGTGGCCGCAATCATGCTGGATCATGAAGAGCCGAAGCAGGAAGCCAGATGCCGGAATAATCAATACAAGGCCCCACCAGAAGCCATAATGCACTGCCGCCCAGGTCAGTGCCCAGAGACAAGCGAACGGGATAACAGTAACAGCAAGTTCGAAAGTGCTGCGTCCTCTATGTGGTTTACGGTAGTTGGAGAGGATCTTGGGCCAAGGACGTTCGCCCGAGCCAATTGCAGGTAAAATTTTAGCGGAAGTGGTTTTCATCGGCTATCATACCCTTGGCGTGCCAGCGCACGCAAGATGTTTCGACAAGAAACATTTGGTGAGTTCACAGCTTCTGATTTCTGTTTGGTTGTATCTGTCACTTCCACCGATACGACGCCGTTATCGGATCATGACTTGCTGAAACACGCATTAAAGGCGAGGCCCGGCGAAGCGCCCCTTGTGGCAAAGGCCGAACGCCGAGCCTCTGTACCCAGGGGAGGGCAGGAATAAGCGTGGTCCTCGACGACCAATCCGTCAAATCACATTCGAGTGCGCCAGTCGGGCAGACCGGCACGGTTGTAGGAACAAGATGAAAATGACACGGATCTCGTGGTAGTCGTGGCAACACGAACAGCATTCTCAGGGATCCCCAAGTGGAAAATATGGAGACGACGATCGACCGCTCTAACCCCAACCGAATTATCGAGGTTCTGGCCGCATTCCTGAAACTTGGTCTCACGTCGTTTGGCGGGCCTATCGCGCATCTTGGATACTTCCGCGAGGAATTCGTCGTCCGGCGCAAGTGGGTGAAAGATGAGGCCTTTGCCGATATTGTGGCCCTTTGCCAGTTTTTGCCCGGACCAGCGTCGAGCCAGGTAGGATTCGTCCTCGGCGTCTCGCGCGGCGGCGGCTTGCTCGGTGGAATCGCTGCCTGGACGGCATTTACACTCCCATCCGCGATCTTGCTTCTGGCATTTGCATTCGGAGCCGCAAATTTTTCGGGCCCGATGGGACAAGGCATCATCCACGGGCTGAAACTCGTCGCAGTCGCAGTCGTGGCGCAGGCACTATGGGGGATGGCCCGGACTCTCACGCCCGACCGGACGCGTATCGGTATCGCCTTGGCGGCAGTTGCCGGGGCTGTGTTCCTTGATACCGCAGTCGGTCAATTAGGCGCCATCGCGGGCGGGGCAGTTCTGGGCACCCTGTTTTGCAGGGACACGAACGCACCGCCTGGTCACCATCTCGACTTTCAGGTTCGCCGCCGAAGCGCAGCTGCTGCTCTTGCTTTGTTTGCAATTCTTTTCCTGGTTCCTCCGTTCATGCATGGCATGGGCAACCACGCCCTGCGTCTGTTCGAAGCATTCTACCGTTCTGGCGCGTTGGTATTCGGTGGTGGTCACGTTGTTCTGCCGCTTCTGGAAACAGCAGTCGTCGGTCCCGGCTGGGTAAGTCACGAAGCCTTTCTCGCAGGCTACGGTGCCGCGCAGGCAGTGCCGGGTCCGCTTTTCACATTTGCCGCCTATCTTGGTGCAGTGGCAGTCCCGGAGCCGAATGGTGTTACCGGCGCAACTATTGCTCTCATAGCGCTGTCTCTTCCAGGGCTGCTTCTGGTCTACGGCACATTGCCGTTCTGGGATGGCCTTCGTCGCCGTCCCACAGCCCAGGCCGCAATGAAGGGCACGAACGCAGCGGTTGTCGGTATCCTCGCCGCAGCATTCTACAGTCCGGTATGGACCAGCGCCGTCCTGATGCCGCTGGATTTCTTCCTCGCACTTGCCGGGTTCCTGCTGCTGATCGTCTGGAAGACGCCGCCATGGGCTGTGGTCCTTGCGCTCGCCGCAGTCGGAGCAATTTCTGCAATCTGATGTCTACTCTGTTCTGTTTGCATCGAGCCGAGAAAAATGCAGCATATCCCTTCCTTGGCGCGGCGGCAGGCCAAAGGCCGGACACTTTCCTCCGGATGAGAACTCCTTGTCGTCAGGCTTTCGGTAGAAAGGGTCTGATACGGCACTCATGACGCGCGCGCAGCAAGTTGGCGTACTTATCGGCTTAGCGATTGTAGCGGCGCTCACGATCCTGCGGGCAAGCGACCCGCAATTGCTGAAGCAGGCTCGCGAGCTCACGTTCGACGAATATCAGCGAATAACGCCGCGAACGTTCGAAAGCCTGCCCGTCAAGGTGGTCGACATAGATGAAGCCTCGCTACTGGAGTTCGGTCAGTGGCCATGGCCGCGAGATCGGCTCGCAACCTTGGTGGACAGGCTCTCCGAGATGGGAGCATCGGCAATCGCGTTTGATGTTCTTTTCGCTGAGCCGGACCGCTTATCGCCGCGCACCGTTGTCCGCGACGTTGCCGGAGTTGATCCTTCGCTGCTTGGTCAACTGCCTGATAATGATGAGATTTTCGCTCGAGCGATTGACGGGAAACCCGTCGTCCTGGGCTTTGGTCTGTCCAACGAAGGGAGCTATCGCCCGCAGGTGAAGGCCGGCTTTGCCTTTACAGGTGAAAGTCCCGCCGGCGCGCCCCCGCGCCTCACGGCCGCGACACCGTTGCGACCGGAATTTGAAGCGAATGCCGCCGGCATTGGGCACATCAGCCTCAATCCGGGTGACCCATCAGCGGTCGTTCGCGCGGTTCCGCTTTTCCTGAGTGATGGCGAGCAGCTTTATCCCAACCTTGCACTTGAAGCGCTACGTGTAGCCCAGGGCGCTTCCACCTATGTGCTGGCAGGCGCCACTAGTGTGCCGAACACCATAACCTTCGTCAAAATCGGAGACTTCGTGGTTCCGGTGACTGCGGCAGGTGAACTCTGGCTCTATGTCAGCCCCGACACTGCGGAAAGGTATATTTCCGCCAGGCAAGTGCTGGCGGCTGGAGGTGCCCCTCCGGAGATAAGGGCTGCCATTGAAGGCAGTATCGTGTTTGTCGGGACATCGGCTGCTGGGCTGCAAGACATTCGCACGACTGCTCTTGGACAAAACGTACCCGGTGTTTCGCTGCACGCGCAAACCGTTGAGCAGATACTGTCTGGCCGCTTTCTCTCACGTCCAGACTGGGCCAACGGCCTTGAGATCCTGTCCATCGCAGTGATGGGCAGCCTCCTTGTGATACTGACAACCTTCGTTAGCCCGGCTGTCGCTTTGGTCTGCGGTCTTCTGATCACCGTTATGGCCCTTGTTGCTTCCTGGCTCGCCTTCTTCTATGCAGGGCTTCTCTTTGATCCTCTGGCTCCAATAGTCTCCGGATCAATCACACATTTTGCGGCAACGTCGTTCCGCTTTCTGGTGATCGACCGGGAGCGCCGCGAGGTTCGGAAGGCCTTTGGCCACTATCTTTCGCCATCTCTTCTGTATCGGATCGAGCATACGCAAAATGCTTTGCGCCTGGGCGGAGATGATCGCGAGTTAACCGTTATGTTCGTAGATGTGCGCAACTTCACCGAAATCAGCGAACGGCTGACCCCAACCGAAGTCGTATTGTTCTTGAACACACTGCTTGACGCGCTTAGCCGCCACGTCATCGCAAATGAAGGCACCCTCGACAAGTTCATCGGAGACTCGATAATGGCCTTCTGGAACGCCCCTGTCGATGTCGCCAACCATGCCAACAAGGCTGTTCATGCCGCCTTGGCCATGCGCGAGACGCTTGCCCGACTCAATGAAGATGACGCATTTGGCTTCGGAAACGAGCAAAGGGTCGGCATTGGGATCGGGATCCACACCGGGCTGGCGTGCGTCGGGAACATGGGTGCCGAGACCCGCTTCAATTATTCGGCTGTTGGCGATGCCGTCAACATCGCTGCTCGCATCGAGTCTTCCTGCAAGGAGATCAGTTTCGACATTCTCGTGTCAGACACCACTGCAAAATTGTTGCCGGGCTACGCCTTGCTTGAGGCGGGTGCGCTTGCCCTGAAGGGGAAAAGTATGCGAACCAGACTCTTCGCAGTTGTTGGCGATGAGCGCCTCGGCGGGTCTGCCAAGTTTGCGCAACTGCAGTCTATCCACGCCCAGCTTGTCGAGGCCTTGCGTTTGCGGTCAGCAAGCCGCCGCAGGATCATGCGTACTGCAAAACTCCTGGCCGCAGGGCTAACAACTGGTTTGCCTGAATTCTATCGCCGGATTTCCCGCAGGTCCGATCATTTCATCGATGAACCTACCGGAAAAGACGGGGGGTCGGCTGAGTAACCACATTAGCAATGGAGGTCAGTCCTCATATTACCGAAGTGGCGAGCCACGGTTAGTTATTGTCATAGCCTCTGCCGGAACGATCACCATCCCGATTATCGTTGCCCTTTCCGTGCCTATCTTTGCCGTGCCGATCGCGGTCTTTATCGTGGTCATCATCATCATGGTCTTTACCATGGTGCTTGTCATGATGATGCGGCTTGTCCGCCTTATCGGGTATATCTGGCTTGTCAGGCTCGTCAGGCTGCTGCTCGTGTTTGGACGGTGCAGCGTGTGTATCGGGCGTGTTCGGCCTGTCCGGAGCGGCACTTGGCGGATCGGGAGCGGCGGGCGGATCAGGAGCCGGAGGATTGTTAGGGGCGGGACTGGGGGCTCGGCCCGGAGGAAGCGAGCCGTCATCGTTAGACTGCGCTGCCGCCATTGAAAGGCCACAGCCAGTACCGGTAATTCCCAAGCCGCCTGCAAGTTTCTGACTGCCTGACAGGAACGGCAGGGCTTTGGGGCTGCCCAGCGTCTTGAATATATTACGATCGACGCGGCGGGTATCCGTCATCTGACCATTGCGCTTGGCAACGACACAGTCGCAGCGGCGCTTGAGTTCTTGACAGCCGCCAGGACCGCAGAACCGCGCCGCGCCATTCAAAAGAACGACGGCTGTCGTACCGTCAGGGCCCACATAGAAGTCGAACGCGGTTCCACGCACGCCGATCGTGCCGGCGGGCGTCAAGATTTGATAGGCCGAAGATTTCGAATTGCCGCTGATCCAGCGAAACGTTCCCTTCGCGGCTTTGATGGTAAGCTTCTTGACTGAGTCCGTGTCGTCATAAACGAACTTGTCGATGACCACCGACGAGCCCCATCCCACTGACAGCTTGGTACCGTCACGGAACAGGAATTGACCAAGGCCGGACTGGGAGGTCTTGATTCGTTCGTCACGGTGGACCGGCGCATCCACTACCAGCGGACCGCCTGCACCGGTAACTTCTGTCTTGATCAGGACCGCCTCGCCGACAGGCTCCGCGGCCATTGCTGGCAGCGGGCCAAAAAGCATCACACTGAGCGCCGCAATTGCGGCCCCACGCAAATTCGGCATCGGACCCCCATCTGAAGTCGACGATAGTAGCATGGGATCGGGACAGGCGTCCCTCATCCCTATTGGTTAGGAAGTTCGGGTGTCGGGACCTACCGCGATCACGGCTGCAGAACGTGGCGACCAGAGCGAGGAGAAGCCCTCCAAGCTGCGTCACGTGCAACGGCATGTTGAAGCTGGCAACCTGGCAAGAACTGCTGCAGGCATTGCAGACATATCTGAGCCTGCAGCCCCTCTTTAGTTCGGAAGTGGCGCACCCGACAGGATTCGAACCTGTGACCTCTGCCTTCGGAGGGCAGCACTCTATCCAGCTGAGCTACGGGTGCATTGAAGATGCGGTGACCTGCATGCGCGAAGCGTTTCTAACCGATGCAGCCCGCGGCTTCAATGGCGAATTTTGCTTGAGCGCAAGTAAGGTGTGCGGATGCTGGAACCGCGGGGCGCACAGGTTCGTAACTGCGCCCCTGGTGTATTCCGGCTTGCTGTCCTCTGACATTGCTACCTCGACACAAATACGAATCTACCTGATTGACGGTGAATAGCGCATTTCGAGTGCAGTGCTTTCAACCACTCAGCCACCTCTCAGCGCTAGGGATCAGTCTATTTGCGGGCGGTGTCCTAGCCAGCACAGATAAGTCACATGAGACCACCCAAGCGACACACGGAGTGTGGCGGTGTTGTGCCGGTAAACACGAAACTCATTCTCTCATAACCTTATCCAGCATGTGGCTGCAGTAGCCACAGAGACCCTGGTGTTCAGCGTAGATAATCTCATTTAATGGAATCGAAGTTCCGCAACGCGCGCAGTCTTGATCGCCATATTCGTGGCCACAAACTGCACACGCATTTTCAAAGTCTACATAGGTATCGTTGCCGCACTCGGTGCAGGGATGTAATAGACCGTCTTCTCCTGTTTCCTTGGCTCGGATGTAAGCCTCATATACGAACAGGATTGTCGCAGCGTTTGGGGAAGTGGTTTCCAAGCTGAATGCCCTTGAAGGGTTGCCTGATTTGTCGGCAGTCGTGGACGATTTGTTTCCAGAAGATCAACCCAATGCGTCGGCTGTGCGCCAACTGGCACTGCAAGCACTACCGGAAGTCGATCCCGGAGATAGAGACGCCCTGGTCACTGCAATAGCTGCGGGATTACTTCGCCGATTAGCATCGCGCGATGAAAACGCAGCCAAGAAATTAGGTCGCCTTGGAATGCCGCATCAGCTTCATTGACAACGTATCCTGGTGCTTCCGTCTGTAGGCGCGCCCAAGCAGACTCATAAGCTTGTCTCAATTTCTTGACTTGTTTCTTCCCTCCGTGAGCATTCATCAAATCACTGATGAGTGGCTGAAGCTCAAAATCGTTCAGCGGCCTTGGAGTTCTACCAGTCGCATCGAGAACGTGATTCCGCATCAACACTCTCAACGCTAGACTATGCAGGGTGACGGCTTTTAATTGTTCGCTGCCTGGAACGTCCATGCCAACAAGTTCTCGGTGAAGGTCCTCAGCAGCTATTCTGGTAAACGTGACCGGAAGAATTTTTGTCGGATCGCATTTCTGCTCCAACAGACGAGCAACACGCCGTTTCATAGCAAAAGATTTCCCAGTCCCTGGACCCGCAACTACGCGAATCCTCAGGCTGGTGGATGACACAATACTGTATGTCGGCGTGCCTTCGAGAATGCCGTCAGCCCATCCCATTACGATTCCCCCAAATAGACCGTATTTATGGATCCCTCTGATGCATATAGCGAGGTCAGCACGGGTTTCAATTGATTTAGTATTGCTTAGTAAATTACCTCCAATGGTGATGGTGAGGACAACTTGAAATACTCCCTCGATTGATGGTTTAATAAGAAAAAATGGCGCCGGGGGGCGTGAGTGATGCGTATATGCGTTGGGGTCCGCCGACTTTTGTCGGTTCTTTTGTTTTTCTTGTCCTTCACGGCTGTTGGTTTTGCAGCGGAACGATCGTTCGGGCCGTTTTCAATCAGTGACAGTCGTCCCGATGTTATCGCTTTGAACGGCGAAATTGGTGTTGGAGCGGCGCTTGATTTTCGCCGTGTGCTGCAAGCGGCGCCGAATGCCAAACTTTTCGTTCTGAACAGCCCAGGCGGGACAGTGGAGATGGCACTGCTCATCGCCGATGATGTGCATCAGCGCAACCTCGCCACGTTCATTCCCAAGGGCTCCGGCTGCTATTCCGCCTGTGCCTACATCTTCCTCGCCGGGAATGAGCGTCAGGTTGATGGCGAACTTGGCGTTCACCAGATCTCAAATGACAGTGGCAACCTTGTCAGCGCGCAATATTCGATTTCCGACATTCTTGACGTCTTAAACCGCTTCAACACGCCAACTGAAGTGCTCACCGTGATGTTTCGAACGCCGCCGAAGGAGATGCATGTCTTTTCGCAAGAGGAGGTTGCGCGCTTTCACATCAATCGGAAGCCAGGAACGCAGGCACCAGCTGACGCGGTTAAAACAGCCGAACACGAATTCGAACCCGATGGGGTTGCAACGAGCCCGACAACGCCGGTGGTTTTGTCGCCTGCCAGTATTCCGGCGCAAGCAACGCCGGAAGGCTTGAGCGGGCAAGCCGAGGCGAAGTTGTCGGCGATCGAACAATATGCCAAGCGTCCAACGCGCATGGCGGTCTACACTGGCCTTGATCTGTTTGGTGATGACATCTCGTCGGTGCGCACCAGCGATGCGGCGCAGTGCGCGAGGAGCTGTCTTTCGCTGAACGGTCAATGCAAGGCATTTACCTTCAACGCCAATCCACGTGTGGCGCGTGGCCCGAACTGTTTCCTCAAAGCCAGCGAAGGCACCGCCGACGGCAATGCGGTCGCGGTCTCCGGTAAGTTTCTCAGCAGCGCCGATCCGACCCGCAACAGTTTTCCATGGGCACGATCGACCCGAAATTGGCACTGTTCAAGGACGTGGATTTGCCCGGCGGCGATCTCTCTAGGCGGCCAGCGCAAAAGGGTGGCACGGCGCAACAGTGTCGTTTGGCATGTATTGCCGACAACCGCTGCATCGCCTTCACCTTCATCCAGCGCAAGAGCGAGTGTTGGCTGAAGGGCACGGTGGGGACGCCGATCTACGGCCAGGGCATGGTGACGGGGGTGAAGAAGATGCAAACGTTCGCGCCGACCTCGATCATCAGCTTGGAATAGCGCGTTCAAAGCGCGGTCGGACCCGAGGCTGACGGACTTTGTGGTGACGCACGTCGGGTTGCGTTGGCCGTCGTGAAATATCAGTTCCATAATGGGGTGTTATGCAACGCGAAACTGTAGCCGCAAAGTTAAAATGTCCTGTTTCTGCAAAGTAGAAACGTCGCTGTGTCACCTTCTCGCTTGTTGCAACGAGATTTGGGGTGCGGATTTTGGGATTGATTTTAATGAGCGAACGCGAACTGCATCGTATCGAGGTTTTGTCAGAGGTTATTGAGCGGCGTCGGACGATTGCGTCAGCGGCAATTGTGCTGTCGCTGAGTGTACGTCAGGTGCAACGGATCATGCGGACATTTTGTCTTGAAGGTGCGACGGCACTTCGGCACCGCAGCCGCGGCCGGCGGTCGAACAACCGTATCAACGACGGCGTGCGTGAGCTCGCGCTGCAGCTGGTCCGGGAGCGCTATGCGGACTTTGGTCCGACGCTGGCCGCCGAGAAGCTTGGTGAGCATGGATTTTCGGTTTCGCGCGAGACGCTGCGCCAGTGGATGGCGGATGATGGCTTATGGCTGTCGCGCAAGCAGCGCCGGACGTTTCGCCAGCCGCGGCTACGGCGCGAATATTACGGTGAGCTGATCCAGATTGACGGCAGCGATCATCGCTGGTTTGAGGATCGCGGCGATGCGTGCACGCTGCTTGTGTTCATCGACGATGCAACCGGGAAGCTGATGCAGCTTTTGTTTGTCCGCTCGGAGAGCGCCTTCAGCTATTTTGCGGCGCTGGAGCTTTACCTGAAGACCCATGGCCGTCCGGTTGCATTCTACTCCGACAAGCACTCGGTGTTCCGGGTTACCAAGCAGGACGCCAAGGGCGGCCAGGGCATGACCCAGTTCGGCCGGGCGCTCTCGGAACTCAGCATTGAGATACTTTGCGCCAATTCGAGCCAGGCGAAAGGCCGGGTCGAACGGGTCAATCGCACCTTGCAGGACCGTCTGGTCAAGGAACTGCGGCTGGCAGGCATCGGCGATATGACTGCCGGCAACGCGTTTCTGCACGGCTTCACGGAGCGGTTCAATGCGCGATTTGCGGTTTCTCCGATCAAGCCGAACAATCTGCACCGGCCGCTCAATGTCGTTCCGGACAGAATGCGCGACATTCTGTGCAAGCGGGAACAGCGTTACGTCGGGGAGCAGCTGGCGTTTTCCTATGAGCGCAAGCGCATCATGCTGGAGGAGAACGAGATCAGTCGGGGTCTGGTCGGCAAATATATCGACACTTACGCCTTTGCCGACGGCCGTCTCGAGATGCGCTGGAAAGGCATAACCCTGCCCTACAGGATGTTCGACAAGGATCAGCGTGTCACCCATGCAGCGGTGACCGAGAACAAACGGCTGGGCGATGTGCTGTCGTTTATCAAGGCTCAGCAGGATCCATTGCCGGCACCGAAGGTGAAGACCAACAGCGAGGGCATTGCTTATCAAAAACGCGGCCGCAAACCACCCGGACAAAAGGGCCGGGTTGATCAGATGATTGAGCGCCGAGCCTGTGAACAGGTGGCAAGTGCTCCCTCTATTGTCGCCGGTCCGGGCTGCGATATTGAGGTCTCCGCCCTGCCCGGCAACACGCCTCGGCGCATGTCAGGATGACATTTCTACTTTGCAGAACATGCGACATTTCTACTTGGTTGCAACAGAAACTCATGTCGCGAGGTTGGCAGCGCGACCTGGGTGAAAGACCTCCAGCGCACAGCGTGGCGCAACTATCCAGCGTTGAATTTGAAGTCACGTGCTTTTGCCCAATTGTCGTGCTCGCCACAAAATGGCAGTCGAGGTCGGATCAACGAGCTCGATATGATAGCCCCGTCTATGAGACGGAGAGGAGCACGGCGATCACACTGCCGATCCAACCTTGTGCAGCAGAACCACAGCGATAAAGTGCTCGTGACGCTGCGGATTTGCAGCGAGACGAGTCGCGAACCGGCCGAAGAGGTCATCGACCAGCTCCGCACGATTACGCACCGGATCGATAGAGTTCATGATCGTCGGACCTGAAAACGCCCTCATCATACCCGTCCAGCCCAGGGCAAGGTTGGCCGCATCCCCTGTCCGCTCGAAGTCGCCCCAATGGACGTCCGGCCCTTCGAGGATTTCAGCGTGCTCGATCTCCAGCCCGGCAAAGTGTCCGTCTTCGGAGAAAGGCGCTTGAATGTCGGCCATTCGACGCGGGGCCGTCGGCACGGTGATTCTCAGGATTTCATGGTCGGAAAACAGTCCGTCGCGCCTCATATCGCAAACGGCCTCCCACAATTCTCCCATTAGCCACTCAAACCCCATCCTGTCCGGCTGCCTGGCGGGGAACAGGGATAGCAGTCGACCGCCCGGACGCAGTTCCCTTGATCGAAGCTCTAAAAAATGCCGCCAGTCGCGAGCCTGTTGCTCGCTAACTGCAGCACGAATTTCCGGCACCCTGCTCCGCACCGCGAACACATGGTCCGGCGCATCGACCGGATTCCGGCTCATCCACTGGATCGTCCAAGAGTTCCAGCCGAGATGAACGCGTCCCGGCGGCGTCAAAGGCTCGAAATAGGTGCGGCCGATGGCAGACGGAAAGATTCCGGATGTTCCAACCATATAGCTGCCAGGATCTTCGTTCAATGTCGTGAAAAGGGACGCAAAGTCGTTGGAGGGCAGGTCGGTGTGGATGACTTCCACCATTCGCTCGTCACCCGCCCGGACCCGGAGCACTCGGATCGCCGTTGCGATGGGCTCCATTGAATTGAGGCCCTGCGACGAGCCGTAGTCGACTATGACCAGCGTCTCTTTTCCCAAGTCCACGGATTGGGCGGCCTTTTCCCAGAGCGCCAGGGCGGTGGCGTTTCCAGCTGCCTGCATGGAGGAGTTACGGTTATAAAAGCCATGTCCCTCCATGGCAGCGATCGCAGAGCTGACTGCTTCGGGCATGTTGCACCCCCCAACCCAACGGATAGCGTCACATGGGTTATGCGCAATTATATACGCGCCTCTGCACATAGCCACAGATTCGGTTATAGATCGCTACCGCTTGCCCGTTAACTGAGGACTCATGTCTAAAGTCGGTTTAAAAGCCAAGATAATCTGTTTCTTGAGTTCGTTGTAACTGGTCATTGCGCTCCCCCCAAATCTTTGGTTAACGAACGGTTAACGGGGCCCTAACTTCGACTCGAGGTCTTTGATTTTGGCCTCTAGTTCATCGACTGTGTTGCACACTGTCATGGTATCCTCGATTGCCAGCCCGCCACATTATCAGCCAGACAACAAACGCCAAGCCCATGCAAGGAGAGAGGCATATTATTGATAAAACTGGGTATTCCCCACGAAATCGCCCCCTACCATTAGTGTGAAAGCAATATCACCTGCCATGAATTTTTGGCCTCAGAAGCCGATTATCGGCATTTTCAAACGGTCGTTTACTGACAACTTCCGACATTGAACACGCGTGGATTTACAAGATCGAACCGGCTAGAAATCGCATGACGATTCGAACCATGGAATTCAAGCATGAACAACGCCTACGCTGCTCTCGATAGCCTACTTGACCCTTCCATTGAGGATATCATCAGAATTGTTGCCGAGTGCAATCAGCTATCGAGCGCCGACCTCATCGACAGGTCTCGCAAACCGCACATAGTAGAGGCTCGCGATGACGCAATCGCCGAGGCGTATGTGAGGCTGCGCGGAACGTCCTTGACCGATATTGGAATAGCATTTGGCAGCAGGAACTATGCAGCAATCAAGAAATCACTGATGCGGCGTGATCTTGAAGTGCCGGTGTCAGGCATCATTGATCGGGAGGCTGTAGCTACTGACGGCAGGGGAGGGATGTCCATCGAGGACATAGCGCATAAACATCACTGCTCACGCTGGAGCGTCCGGAAAATCCTCTATGAGGCCAAGGTTCCAGTTAAGAAAACCCTGGCCTCAGAAGCGACTTAGAATTTCAGCTTCGCGGAGACGGACAGAGCCGACACGAAGTCGTCGCCAAAGTCATAGGCGGCGTCGACGCCACAAGGCTGATTGCCCTCGCAAGCTGTTGGACCGTAGCTACCCGAGGACAACATGCCCACCGCAGCGCCGGCCTGGAGTTGCCAAGATTTGTTCGGCTGGTATTGAACGCCGGCTGAAAGCAGGTAGGTGTCGGTCTGCGTGGTCAAGCCAGTCGATGTGCCCCGATCCCAACTGATTTGAGCAGCGCCACTCCATTTTGGAGTGAACTGATGTCCAATGCCAGCCATAACATACCAACCGTCCTGGAACATCAGATCGAGAGATGTGAGGCGGAATGGAGAGCTAGGGCCGCATGAGCCTAACGACTTTGTAACCGTGGGGCAGAAGGGGATAACACCGAGGACACTCCAGTCGGTCCACTTGACCGTGCCAAAGGCGAGCCAGTCTGGAGCGATGCCTGTCTGCCATTTGAACTCAAGCTGCTGTGGCAGGGTTGCTGTGCCATATACGTCTGTGACTGCTCCTAAAAAGGGATTTCTGGCAGACGCAAGCGCTCTCGGGATCTCGGTCAAGTCCACGGTGCCGTTGACCTCGCCGAGGTCAACCTCTGCATTGTAGATAAGGCTGAAGCGCATTTCGTATTCAGGAATCTCATAGGCAACACCAGCGCGCCAGCCCCAACCATCGCCTTTAATGTCGAGTGTTCCGGTGCCATCATAGCCGGGAAACAGTCCGCTTAGTGGAATGTTGCTGTTGACCATCCTGGTCTTAAAGCCCTCGATCTCCTGATACGAGACGCCGGCTATGCCTCGAATGAAGCCCGGACCTACCTGCCATTTGTAGGAACAGGTCAAACCATAATCGTGGCTGGTAATCTCGGTTTCGATGTTGCTGGCGTTACCTTGCCAGGCATAGCCTGGATCGGTGTGAACGCCCCACGGCTCTTGATAGCTCGCCAAACAATCGAACTCTGGCGTGATGCCGACCTTGCCGCTCCAGCGAGGTATATTGTATGAAGGGGTCTCGTCTACGCTCGTCCTTCCGAAGCCTGGCCCATTGCTAGGATCGGTATCGCGCGCATTCTTGATTCTCCGCTCCGGCATGACGTGAGTGACGCCTGCATCAGTCGCAACTGTCCCCTTAGTAAATAGAAGATCCCAACTGTATCCACCGCGCTCAAGGCCGCTAGCCTGTGCGACAGACGATATACTGGTCATCAGCAGCGCGCCGCCGATGATTGATGTAATTGTTCTAGGCATTAATCCTCCCCACTCAAATCGGCCTACCCACACAGGCCACTGAAATTCTTACCAATACGGAAAATCAACGAAGCCGCCAGATCGTGCAACAGGTTTGCTTGAGCGGCGTTAACAGGAGCTCAATAAGAGAAACCGAAAAACTGCAAATTCGGCCACATTGCGACCGCCCAATACGATGTTTTGGGCGTGCAGAGCGCTCAAAAGGAGCTAAAACCGTCAGATTCAAGCCCAAACGGACTGTTGTTGCTCAAATGCAACTCGAATGGAAAATGACTAAAAAACGGCAATCCAGCGGCCAAATTTAGGACTAAGTGCCCTAATCCTTTCGAATTACGAATCACCGGACTCTATTGCGGTGTTTCCTCGGGCTCGCGTTCAGGATCGAACAGAAGGTGAGGGAACATGCTGAAGACCGAGCCGCAATCGAGGTCGCGCAAATGACTGTCCTCGGCGTTCACCCCGGTTACCCGAGAGGTTTCCTCATCATCTGACACGACCATTGAAGATCGTCCGTCTAGACGTTTTGAATGTCGGAGTGTGTTAAAAACGACATCATATTGCCCGTATTATTGCGAGATTACCAACTTTACGAGGCGGAGAAAGAAATGTCGTTTCCTAAGAAGGGTAAGTTCTTTCCATTTGGTATTGAGAATGATGGCAATGTTATCGATGAACTAAGCTATCCAATGGTGATCTCGCTCGCGTTGAAACGGTCGATTGGCGACTCGCACAGCGCCATCAAGACCGCAGCAAAATGGACTGGCGCCAATGAGCGAACCGTCAAAAACTGGTTCAAAGGCAAGTATGGTCCAAGCGGCGAACATTTGATGTCTTTGGCCAATCATTGCGATGAGGTTATGGAGGCAATGATGTTACTGGCCGGCCGGAAAAGCCTCTCGGTGAGCGTGAAACTCCAAGACCTAGAAACACGGCTCGAGCTGGCTCTTCAGATCGTTCGTAGCGTTGCGAGTGAGGAAACGCAGCGCGAACGACTTACCAAGCGCACTAAACTGCATACTGTCGCATCGGCATAGCTTCGAGCAGACGAGACAATTCTTTAACACCAGGGCATTCTGCGCCCTGTCCACGGTCGCGCGTGTCGCCGTTGAATAAGTATCGTTCCAACATCCCGGCCGCCAGTAGATACGAGAGCAAGCGTGCGACCGTATTGGTCCGTCATCCTGCCCGTATGCGGATCGCCGCGGTTGATGATGAGTGGCCGACCATCAATAAGCTCCTTCAGAAAGGCTTTCGCTTCAAGCCCCCGTTTCAGCTCTGAATCGCACTCGGCCTGGGTAATTTCGGGAGTATCGATGTTGGCGATCCGGATCCTTTCGCCGTTGTAGTGAATGGTATCGCCGTCGACAACGTAGAGCGATGGTCCGGCCAGGAACTGGTTGGTGGGTGATGGAGGTCGGTCAACCCGGGAACGCATATCAAAATGCGAGCCAAGATCTAGAACTCCTAAGAGCACGATTGCGTTCACACCAAGCGAAGCCAATATAAACGTTCTGCGCTGCTGCCAACGTCTTCGTGGCTGTTCCCCTTTCAATTTGTCCAGCCAAGTCGGGTCGTCTGTCTGCCAAGGCGACGGCTTTCTCGTCTGGTTGTTGACGACCAACTTGGGGCGGTCCCGCATGCTTCTCCCTCCGTTGCAACCAAGGATAGAAGGCGAACCATAAGAACAGCTTGAGAAATCAATTAAACTTTGTGGCCATGGACGATCTGAGCTCAACCTGGGATAAAGATCTCGCCTGGCCCAGCCAGCGCCCCTATGAACACCCATTAACATGCAATAGGAGGCGGCATGGCGTCACGCCCGCAGCAGGTCCTCCACGCGATCCACGACGAGGAGCGGCGCTAGCTTTTTGCGTCGTGCCAATTCGTAATAGCCCGGGCATTGGCATCAGGCTTCGTTTGCGGGAAGATCACTCCGGAAAGGGTCGAGCTACATGAACCTGCGCTTCGTCGAAACATTTCTCTGGATCGTCCGCCTCGGCAGTTTTAGTGCCGCCGCGGAGAAATTGAACACAACTCAGGCTTCGATTTCCAACCGCATCGCTACACTCGAGCGCGAGCTTGGTGTTCAGTTGTTTGATCGCGATATGCGCACTGTAAAACTAACACCGGTCGGGCAGCAGGCAGTATCCAAAGCGGAAGAAATTGTGAAGGCCGTTGGCGAATTTCGCGAAGCGATTGCCGATCCGACCAGCTTAAAAGGGTCAGTCAGCATCGGCACGATCGACTCCATCGTCCACTCGTTTCTGCCCCGCCTCGTCGAGCGTGTCCAAGAGCGCTATCCGGGGATCACCATTGATCTCAACGTCGACACCAGCCTCAACATGGCGCGGGAAATCATTGAACGGAAAATCGACCTAGCGTTGATCATGGGCCCAGCGCTGGATCATGGATTGGTCAACATCGATCTTGGGACGTATGGTTGCGTGTGGGTGGCAAGCCCGAAATACGGCTTGGCGGGCAAAAAACTGACACTTGCGGACCTTGCAAGCTACCCATTGCTGGCCTTTTCAAAAGGAAGCGTTCCTCATCATGGGCTGTTGCAGCAGTTTCGCGAAGCTGGGCTTGAGGCGCCGGCGATCTCGAATTCCAACTCGCTTGCCACCATCATGCGCCTTGCCAAAGATGGTCTTGGCGTCGCGCCTCTGCCGCGTGTCATCCTGGGTGAATATGTTGACGCAGGTGCATTGGAGATTCTTGACGTTACACCGGCATTTCATCCGCTTACCTTCCATGCGGTCTATGCCGATCACCCGGACAGTCTTCTGCCGTCGATCATTGCCCAGATGGCAGCTGAAGTATCGCTCTGCATGGCGGACGCTTAAGCGCATACAGGCGCGACACAAGCGGCAAGCGACGAACGCATAAGAAAATTCTATAGGACTGCTCAATTATTTCGAGTTTGTCTCACCACAATATTTTGCGCACGATCCATTCATTGAAAATGGAGGAATGAGCGTGAAAGTCAGTCTAGTGCAAATGAACTCGCAAGACAGTAAGGCTGCAAATCTTGAAACAGCCGCACGTTTGATCAACGAAGCCGTTGAGAATGAGGCACCTGATCTCATCGTGTTGCCCGAATATTACGCTTTCCTTGGTGAAGGCCGGGACAATATCTATGCCAATGGTGAGACGTTTCCGGATGGCGACGGCTACCGACTGATGTCGGGCCTGGCAGCAAAGCACAGTGTGACGATTCATGCTGGCAGCATCGTCGAACAGGATGGCAACAAATATTACAACACGACGATCGTCTTTGGCCCTGACGGTAAGGAACTGGCAAAATACCGCAAGATTCACTTGTTCGATGTGGATACGCCAGGCGGCACGGTCTACCGTGAGTCAGATACGATCAGCCGCGGCGAAGAGGTCGTCACCTACCAAGTGGGCGACACAAAGGTCGGTTGCGCCATTTGCTATGATGTGCGCTTTCCTGAACTGTTCCGCAAACTGCGCGATGAGGGCGCCGAAGTCATCGTTCTTCCCGCAGCCTTCACGCTGATGACCGGCAAGGACCATTGGGAGGTGCTTGCCCGTGCCCGCGCAATCGAAACGCAGACCTATTTCCTGGCGGTTGGGCAGACACTCTCCCATGCCGCGGGGCGCAAATGGTGCTGGGGCCACTCCATGGTCATCGACCCGTGGGGCCATGTCGTGGCGCAATGCTCAGATGGTGTTGGAACAACCAGTTCCAAACTGGACCTCGGCCACGTCACAAAGGTGCGCGGCGATGTTCCCGTTGCTCGCCACCACGTTCTTTGAGAGGTCAGACCATGTTTGAAGTCAATGAAATGCCGCGCCAGATCGATGCTGATTTGATCAAGCTCATGGAACGGGTCGAGACAGCAACGATTGGACACTTCCTGCATTCGGGGTTCGTCGATCGAGAGATTCGCGCGGTTCTGCCGGAAAAACGTGTTGCCGGAACCGCTGTCACCATCCGGATTCCGCATGCGGATTCGACTATCCTGCACTACCTGACCAAGATTGTCCGTCCTGGCGATTTCGTTGCAATCGAACGGTGTGGTGATGATCGCCATGCCTGCTGGGGCGGCGTTGTCACACATGCGATGAAACTGGCCGGCGTTGTCGGCGCGGTAATCGATGGTCCGGCCACGGATTTTTCCGAGATACGCAAGGTGGAAATGCCAATGTGGTGTCGTGGACCGTCACCGATAACGACCAAAATTCTAGGCCTGGAAGGAGCGATTAACGTTCCGGTTACGGTCGGCGGTCAAGTTATCAAGCCGGGCGATGCGATCATTGCCGATGAAAGTGGCGTTGTGATCCTAGCACCATCCCAGGCGCGGGCTGCCACTGAGAAGGCGCTCGGCATGCAGGAAAACGAAATCGTATTGCTCGAACGCTTGCGCAATGGCGAATTCCTTCCCGACATTTCGGGAGCAACGAAAATTGTGGAGGGTCAAAAGCGTCAGGTCGCTTGATCGATAACAATCAACTCATAAAACAGGGAACGAGATGATGTTTGCAAAACTTTCAATTGCTGTTTCAGCGCTCACAATCGCTGCGGTCTCCAGCGCCTCGGCAGAGACCGTGACACTGACGGCCTATAGCGGGATCTTTCAGGACCACTACACGAAGGCCGTTATCGAGCCGTTCATGAAAAAGTATCCCGATATTACCGTGCAGTTCTACGGCATGCCGAATTCAGCGCAGATGCTCGGAACGTTACGCGCCCAGAAGAGCAGTCCGCAGATCGATGTGGCCATCCTTGATGTAAGCGTGGCAAAGGCAGGCACGGATGAGGGCCTATTCGACAAGGTCGATGAAAGTGTTTCCGCAAACGTCAAGGATCTCTACCCAAATGCACGTGTTGAGGGTGTGGCCGGAGTCGGCGTTACCTTCGACAATCTGGTCCTAATCTACAATACGGATCAGGTGAAGGAGGTGCCCAAGTCTTGGAACGCGCTTTGGGACAAGCAATATGAAGGCAAGCTGATCATCCCCTCGGCCCCAGACATCCAGGGAACGACACTTACGATCATATCCAACAAGCTTGCCGGAGGGACCGACTACAAAACCGACGTTTCGGCAGGCATTGCCAAAATCGGTGAATTAGCTCCCGGTGTGCAGACCTGGGAGCCCAAGCCGGATGTCTATGCGCCTATAGCCAATGGCCAGGCAGCTCTCGGTATCGGCTGGAATGCGCGCGCGCAGATCTATTCCGGGACGTCGGGCGGGAAGCTCGGCGTTGCGCTGCCTCAGGAGGGAAGCGGGTTTCAGATCAATATGATCAATCTCGTGAAAAATGCTCCGGCCGGTGACGCTGCGAAAAAATTCGTCGACTACGCGCTCAGTCCTGAAGCACAGGCGGCATTTACGTCGGAAATGTTCTACGCCCCGACGAACTCAAAGACGGTCGTTGCAGAGGACGCTCTGAAACGCACGGTGGCAGACGATATGGGTAAGATGATCGATATCGACTGGTTGGCGGTAGCGAAAGTCCGTGATGGCATAACCGAGCAATGGCGTCGTCGTATCATCCCGCTCAGCCGCTAAACTTCTAGCACCAGTGAAAATTTGGAGGCTACCATGATGCACCAGACCATCAAACGCGATGGCGTTGAAACCATTGGCGACCCGTATCTATGCCTGGAAGGTATCAACAAGAAATATGGTCTTGTCGAAGTCATTTCAAATCTGAATCTCGAGGTCCGGAAGGGCGAACTGATTGCGCTGCTCGGCCCTTCAGGATGCGGCAAGACGACGACCCTGCGCATGATCGCAGGTCTGATCTCACCTTCCGCCGGAAAGATCGCCGTCGGGGGACGCGACGTGACCAACATCGCCCCTCATGGCCGAGATATGGGTCTGGTCTTTCAAAGCTATGCGCTGTTCCCGCATATGGCCGTGGCGAAGAATGTGGCGTTCGGTCTGGAAATGCGGGGCCTATCTCGCGCCGAAATTACGAAGAAAGTCGCCAAGGCGCTTGCCATGGTCCAGCTCGAACATCTTGCCGAGCGAAAGCCGCGGGAACTCTCAGGCGGCCAGCAACAGCGTGTTGCTTTGGCTCGTGCTCTTGTTATCGAACCCTCGATACTCCTGCTCGATGAACCACTTTCGAATCTCGATGCAAAACTGCGCGATGAGATGCGGGCTCAGATCCGGGACATACAGCAGCAGCTTGGCATCACGACGGTCTTTGTCACGCATGATCAGGTGGAAGCCTTGAGCATGTGCGATCGTGTCGTCGTCATGAAGGGCGGGCTCATCGAACAGATCGGAACGCCGCACGAAATCTACGAGCGGCCGGCGACGCCCTTCGTAGCTTCCTTTGTCGGTCGCACCAACCGCGTCAAAGGCAAGCGCACGGCAGACGGTTTTATACGAATTGGTTCAACGGTCATTCGGTCGACAAAACCGGCGACGCAGGACGATGTTGTGGTGATGGTGCGGCCACACCGCCTTCATATCGATTGGAACGCAACGTCATCGGAACAAGATGAAACGGCAAACCGAACGGCCGCTGTGCTTTCGCGTATTACCTTTGTCGGCGACGTCATCCAGTATCATTTTGACGTCGACGGTTCCGAATTCGTTGTCGAAGAGTCGACGAAAAAGTCCCAAGTTGACCATCGCCTGGGTGACAAGGCCATGCTGTCCTGGAATGTCGAGGACACGCTTGTCTTTGGAGCGGATCAATGACGACGGCAAACTTCGATCTGCCTGTCGTCGCACAGAAATCGTCCAACACTGTCGGCATCGCGGTTGCTTTGCTGTTACCGATCGCCCTGGTCAACGCCATCGGATTTATTCTTCCCGTTCTCAATCTGGCTAGAATGTCCTTTAACGAGGCCCTGCCTGGCGGCGGGATTGCCGAGGCGTTCACTGCCGCCAACTGGACTGGATTGATTCAGGATAGCTTCTATATCGAGCTGATCACGAATTCGATCATGGTCAGTTTGGGAATTACCCTCGCAACCCTGTTGGTGAGCTATCCCATTGCCCTATATCTTCATCGCGCGTCCGGTGCTTGGCGAACATTCTTGACGGTGCTCGTCATTTCGCCGCTTCTGACTTCTGCGGTGGTGCGGACCTATGGCTGGATCGCGCTCCTTGCCGAACAGGGCCCGGTTGCCAATGTGATTGCAGCGATGGGTTTTCGGCCGCCACGGATGATGTTCAATACCACCGGCGTCGTCATTGGACTGACCGAGATCCTCATGCCCTATATGATCTTGTCGCTAATGGCCGGATTCGGTCGGCTCGACCCCAAGGTAGAGGAGGCGGCCCGAACACTTGGCGCGACACCTTTCAGGACGTTCTGGCGCGTTATCCTGCCTCTCACTCTGCCAGGTATCGCCCTTGGCTGCCTTCTTTGCTTTGTCCTTGCCATTTCCTCCTTCATTACGCCGAAGCTTATGGGTGGCGGACGGGTGTTTTTGCTGGCGACGGAAATTTACGATCAGGCAATCGTAACGTTGAACTGGCCGCTGGCTGCGACGCTGTCGATGCTGGTGCTCATCATTTTCGGAGCGGCGTTGGCTGTTTATTCGCGCATCCTGCGCATGATCGAAGGATAACGGTAATGGAAGAAAATCCCACCTCCTGGTTTATGCGTGTGACCGTGACCATCCTGTTCCTTTTTCTGCTCGCGCCGGTCCTGCTCGTATTTCCGATTTCCTTCAGCGGCGATCAGGTTCTGGCCTTTCCGCCAAGCTCGTGGTCATTGCGGTGGTATGAAGCCCTCCTTGGAAACACCGTCATGATGTCGGCGTTCCTGACCAGTCTTGGACTTGCGGTCGTCGTTACCATCCTCTCGTTGATTATCGCGATTCCTGCTTCCTATGCGATCGTCCGGTTGAAGGTCACGGGATCGGAATTCCTGTTCAACCTGTTCACCGCGCCATTGCTGTTGCCGACGATCGTTCTCGGGCTGGCCATACTGATAATTTTCGCTTCGATGGGTCTCCTGGCGACTTTCACAGGCCTTGTCATCGGCCATCTGGTGATCACTCTTCCCTATGCGTTGCGGGTGCTGTCCGTATCGCTCGGCAATCTCAACCTTTCATGCGAAGAGGCGGCTTCGTCACTCGGAGCCAAACCTCTAGCCGTTTTCAGAAAGGTTACCTTGCCGATGATGGCGCCGGGTATAGTCGCCGCGACCGCGCTCTGTTTCCTCGTTTCATTTGATGAAGTGGTCATCACGCTGTTCTTGACAGGCCCGAGAATGACCACGCTGCCAGTTGAACTGTTCCATCATGTCGAGAGCCAGGCTGATCCGCTAGTAGCAAGTGTTTCGGTTCTTCTGATCCTGATGACGCTGGCAGTGGTTATGATCGTGGACCGGACAATGGGTCTGACGAAAGCCTTTATGAAATAGTTAGTGGGTTTCTCACGCAAGGTTCCTCCGGTGCGCGTTGACTGGAAAAGATCACAGTGAACGCGAACCGGCTGAAGTCGCTATCCACCAGCGATACGCGATCGCGCGTTGGATTGAAAGAATTCATGATCGTCGAACCTGGGAACGCTGCTAATCGTTTGCCACAGATTAGACGGTGGAGAACGTATTTTTTTCAGCCGCCACCGCAGTAGTAGTAATATCAATTATACTCTGAAATTCCGGCAGATACTCAGGACTATTTGTCGCTAGGTAGCTAATAACGCGCGCATTCCCTAGAATCCGCTTAAGGTAACCTCTAACAACGGTCAATTCCAAGTGATCTTTACCATAGGAATCTTGTATGGAACTCATAGCTTGTTGAAGCCGAGAGAGTTCCTTCTCCATCCGTGCAATGGCTTCAGCGGTAATGCCCCGAATATTCTTGGGTCTGTTTGGATCGGCTAATTGAGTGCGGGGCGTGCCCACTAGAATCGCTTTCGCATATCCAGTGGAGTAGTTATTGGCGTTTATCATGAGCTCCGCAGCTTCAATTTGACGAAACGGTTGCATCTTTTTCAGCGTTTCGAAGACTGCCATAGGGCAGTTCTTATCTTTTAGGAGCTCGGTTGCCTCAACACATACGCCCTTAAGTAAGCGAGCGCGGCGTTTTATCGTTGCAATATTGACGGTAAATACTTTTGCGATCCTCTCTTCAGGCACTCCGTGCTTGAGCGCGCTGACAATCATGGCATGTTCCTGAACGGAAGCTAATCGGCTGATGTGCTTGTTATAGGTAACAGCTTCGTCGTCTGTAGAAATAAGACATTCCACGTCTAAGTTCCCCAACTCCTTTAAGACCTCAATTCGTAGATGCCCATCTAGGATGAAAAACTGAGCAGGATTCTCGGGATCGCGAGCGATAACGGGCGGTTCAACAAGTCCGATCTCTGCAATAGATGTAGCGATTTGGCGATATTTTTTGCTCGCCTTCACGGCTTTCGGAAGGCCTTTGCGCGGTAACAATTTGGACAAGAGGACGAGCACGCAGTCATTTTCAAAACCTTGGCGAATTGTCCGGTCGGGCGGTGTTTTTTTGTCACTGCTCATGGCCGCTGTTCCCCAATGAGCCTCTGTTTTAATTGCGATGGAATTGCGTCCAACCCTTCCGCTTTTAACAACGCGACGAACGGTTCATCGGCCAATAATATCCGAAGGGCCTCCACAACAAATAATAACTTTCCTTGCGTAACTTCCGCCTTCTTAATGAGCACCTTTTGCTTGTCAGCCTCTTGCTGATAAGCTCGCACCATTGCCTCGCTTGTTAAAGGACGCTGCTGATAGTCGGTGCGACCGAACTGGTGGTCTGGTAAATGCCCACCTTTACGATTGCGCGTTTGCAGCAGCCGTCTCAAAGCAACTAGCTTTTTACCTTTGATCTTCTTCTGGGTATACGCATCGATAAGTGCAGTCTGTGCTCCTTCCTCATCCGCCCTGGCGATTTCGACTGCCAAAGTTAATGGTAATATTCCAGCCTCTACAGCTGTTAGTAAGCGCTCTTCTCCTTTTCCCAGGAGAGCAGTAATCATGTTTATATATTCCGGAGTGACACCGATCTTTTCAGCGATTTCGCGATCGCTGTATCCAATTTGGCTTAAGGCAGTGACGTCCTGCAGCAAGTCGACTGCTCTATGGTGACGCCGGGCGCAGTTTTCCACTAAGCTCATGACTAAGCAATCGTGGAGATTCGCTTCTACTACCAGAGCCGGGATGTGCGTTTGGCCCAGTTCCTTGTAAGCCTCTAGCCTTCCCTGCCCGCAGACAAGGTCGTAACAGGTGTCGTTTTGATTTAGAATTGCTGTGGCAACAGTTATCGGGCGTTTCAATCCGACCTTTGATATATTCTCTACAATCTGCTGAAACTTGCGTTTATCGCGCACTCTAGGGTTTAGAATTCTAATTTGTTCGATGGGGATGTTATCAATATATCTCCAAGAACCAACGGTCGCTTTATCATTCATGAGATATCCTCCACGTTGCTGATTGGGCAATTTGAAAAAAGAAATCGAGGGAATCAAATCGATACGCGTCCAATGAAAACGCATTTCGTTCTGCAAAACGAAGTCGGGGGAGTTCGATGTCGATGGCGGGAAGTAGATAATAATCGAGAGCGCGTTCGTTAGTTTCATCCATACGAACAACGATGGTAATGTCCGGGAGGAGACCAGTGTCGAGCCGCACTTTCCAACGCAGCGCCCCGGATTGTGTTGAAAAGCATCGCGACAGCACCACGGAGACGAAGAACGCGCTGTTAATTTGGAGCAGATCGGTTGTCTCATCGTGGTGAACTGCAGCTCCCACCGCCTCAAGCTCATCGATAAGATTGCTGATCAGTTTTGGATGGCGACGACGAAGTTCTCTGTTGACCTTGATGTAACGATAATCCCGCTCCGGATTATACCCGATCAGTGTATAGGCATTGACCAGGCTACCGAAGCGATGTCGGTAAACATTGCTCGATGGCATTGACTCCAAATCATCAATAATTATGCCGGAAAGGCTTCCCTGACTTTCTAGCAACTCTCGTAGTTTCGAGAGCAACTCAATATCGCTTAGATGTCGAGATCGAGCTTCGATGATGGATTGGGCGCGTTCGAACAACGCGGTGTTAACGATCGGGGTAAACGCGCCCTCAGCTCGGACCCACATTTCCGGGCTATTCCGTATCCTCTGCTTTTTAAGCTTGTAAGAGATTCGATTATATACGTTGTTTCCAATATATTTTTCGTTGGTCAGAATCTGGTGGATGGTCGAGCGCGCCCAAGGGCGGCCCAAGTCGGAGCACACGCCTTCCGTGTTAAGAGTATTCGCGATTTCTTGTTCGGACTTGCTGCACTCAACAAAAAGGCGATAAATTCGCCGCACTACGTCGAGTTCTTCAATCGGACCTGGCACTAGAATTACTCGGTCCGTCTGAAAACTTTTTCGTTGGCCGCTCAGCAGTTCCCCTTTTGAATTGCCGTGTTCATCGATCAGTAAGCGTCGCAATCCGAACCCGGGAGCACCGCCCTGACGATACCCCAGTTCGATCAGACGGCACTGACCAGCAAAAACCTTGACCGACAGTTCGCGGCTATATTCACCGGCCATGACTCTTTTGACAGTTTTTAAAAGATTTGAACCGATACTACCGTCATTCTCGAATTGTTCAGCGCAGTAGTGGACTCTAATGCCGGCGCGTGAGCACAAGTGTTCATAATAGGCGCTTTCATCAGCATCCTGGAATCTTCCCCACCTGCTGATATCGTAGACAAGAATTGCCGTAAATTTCGTTTGTCCAGATTTGACATCACTCATTAGGCTTATCAGTGCGTCGCGGCCATCAAGCCTTAAACCGCTGCGCCCTGAGTCCGTATAAACCTTTATGATTTCGAAGCCCCGCTCGTCGGAATATTTCCGAATTGCAGCTAGCTGGTTGTCTGTTGAGTATTTTTGATGGTCAGTGGACATGCGGACATAGGCCACAGCAGGAGCGGCTGCAATGTCATCGTCAGGTGATGAAATTGTGCGATCCAAGTGATCACCTAGAAACTGCTGAGATCGTAGAATTCGAGGCAGACATTTTCCATCCTTTAATGACGAGTGACGTTCAACATTACGAAGCGGAGAACGGAATGTCGTTTCCTAAGAAGGGTAAGTTCCTTCCATTCGGCTCAGGTGGTGATGGCATCCATATGGATGATCTGAGTTTTGCTATGGTGATTTCACTCGCGCTACGGCGTTCAATTGGGGATTCTCATCCAGCTATCAAAACGGCAGCAAAATGGACGGGTGCAAACGAGCGGACCGTGAAAAATTGGTTCAAAGGGAAATACGGCCCGAGCGGTGAACATTTAGTGTCCTTGGCCCATCACTGTGATGAGGTCATGGAAGTCCTAATATTGTTGGCCGGACGAGAGCAGCTTCTAATTGGAGTTAGGCTACAAGACTTGGAAGAGCGGCTGGTATCGGCCTTGCACCTTGTCCGGTTCACTGCTCGAAAGTCTGATTAATAAGGCGATTTTCAGAAGGGTGAACCGGTATAAAATATCGCTCGACTTTGCTTTTCGAGTGAATGAACGAGGAGCAATTTTCGACGCTGCCAATCCTGTTTTCAGGAGAGAATGTTACTCAACGATCTTGGCGATAGTCGGATGAGAAAGATTGGTTTTTTTAAAGACAAATCCCGCCGGTGAGTGGCGCAAACGTGCCGTCTTCATCTAGATTTCGCTAGCCAGCGATCACAACGACAAGGAAATAAAGGGAAAAAGCCGGGCGTTTTCAACGTGTTACGCAGCTTCGGAGGGCAGCACTCTATCCAGCTGAGCTACGGGTGCATTGAAGGTGCGGTGACCTGCATGCGCGAAGCGTTTCTAACCGATGCAGCCCGCGGCTTCAATGGCGAATTTTGCTTGTGCGCAAGTATGGTGTGATGATCGGGGGAGTGCGATTGCTGATGACCACGTGCCCGACTTCATCGGCTTCACGCCGAAAGCTTCCCGGATTGTATTGGGATCAAGGTGCCGTGCCCGCGTCATGACACGTCTCCAGGGAGCGGGGGGTGTGTTGCGGTAGCACGGCTTCCAACAGCGATAGCGAGCGCGACGACGATCAGGATCGCCGCGACTGCAAACGCGATCTGCATACCGGTGGCGACGGCCTCGGGATGCGCCGTTGTGATGTCGGTCGTCATTGAGGCGAACGCGAACACAGCACCCATGACGGAAGCGCCGGTGATGAGCCCGAGATTGCGCGACAGACTGAGCATGCCGGAAATTACGCCCCGCTGGTCTGGGTGGACATCCATCATCACGGCAGTGTTGTTGGCTGCCTGGAACAACTGATAACCGGGAGTCAAGACGGCGATGGCAGCAATGTAGCCCGCAATGCCGAACAGCGCCGGAAGCACGGTTAGAGCAAATGAACCGGCCGCCATTGCAATGAGTCCAACGATGACCATGAATGGCGCGCCCAAACGGTCGACAACACGACCAGCCAGGACACCGCTCAGTGCGGAGATGATTGGGCCAATGGACATAACGATTCCAACAAGAGCCTCGTCGAGCCCGAGCGCACGAGAGAGGTAAAACGGTCCGACCACCAGCGTCGCCATCATCACCGTCGAGACAAGCGCGTTCATGGCGAGGCTCGCACTCAGCACTGGATCGCGGAACGTCGCCAATTGGATCAATGGCGATGCCACTCTCGCTTCAGCGAGCACGAAGAGGCCGACTCCGAAGACAGCGGCCAACAGCAGAGCCACGTTAAGCGGACCGAAACTGCCGCGCCCGATCGTCATGGCAAGTGCATAGGCGCCAAGCGTCAGAGCAAGCAGCAGCGTGCCCACATTGTCGAAACCCACTCGCTCAGTCTTCGGCCCTTGGGCGTCGCCGGGCAGATAACGATAGGCGAGAAGGAACGTCAGGAGACCGAGCGGGACGTTGACGAGAAAGATTGCCCGCCAACTAAACCCAGCGATCAGAACGCCGCCGAGCGATGGCCCGAGAGCGGTGCCAATCGCGGACATCGTTCCGAGCAGCCCCATGGCGCTACCGGTCTTTGCCTTCGGAATCGTCTCACCGACAAATGCCATGGTGAGAGCCATCATGATGGCCGCTCCGAGGCCCTGCGCTGCCCGGGCGGCAATCAGCAGCCAAAGCGTGGGCGCGACGCCGCACAGGACTGAGGCCACCGTGAACAGGAAGATTCCGGCCAGTAGCAGCCGCCGGCGACCGGTGATGTCACCGAGCCGTCCGACGCTGACGATCAGGGTGGTGATGGCGAGGAGATAAGCAAGGACGATCCACTGGACTTCCTGGAAGGAAGCGCTGAACGCCTGTGCCAACGTCGGCAGGCCAACATTGGCGATGCTGGTGCCGAGCGAGGACAGCAACATGGATAGCGAAAGGCCGGCAAGCGCCAACTGGACCGAAGGTGTCCGTTCAGCACGTCCAGCTACTGCCTCATCTCGTCCTGCAATGATTGGCTTCAACATGAACTCCACTTTCTGGCGACTCCCGAAACGGAGCTGTTAGAAACGTAGTCCCTTGCCTGACATGGCGGAAGGCGCACCATTTGCACTTTATTCATGCGTCTGACGCCACATTCCAATCAAACAGTGCTACGATCGATATATGTCACATCCCGATCTCAATCTGCTTGTCACCCTTGATGTGCTGCTGACGGAAGGCAGCGTGGCTCGCGCCGCCAAAAGGCTGCGGCTGAGCCCGTCCGCGATGAGCCGCGCACTGGCGCGGTTGCGGGAGACGACCGGCGATCCACTGCTGGTCCGGGCCGGACGCAGCCTTGTTCCGACACCCCGGGCCCTTGAGCTTCGCGAGCGCGTCGGTCAGCTTGTGCAGGACGCCGAAGCCGTTCTGCGTCCTGTTGAGACGCTCGACTTGAATCGGCTTGTGCGAACATTCACGCTCAGAAACAGGGATGGCTTTGTTGAGAATTTCGGACCGCATCTCATTGCGCGCGTAGGCGAACAAGCACCGGGCGTACGGCTGCGCTTCGTGCAGAAGACGAACAAAGACAGTGCATCCCTTCGCGACGGGACCGTCGATCTGGAAACCGGCGTTGTGGGCAAGACGACGGGTCCTGAGGTGCGCGCGCAAGCGCTGTTTCGTGATCGTTTCGTCGGTGTCGTACGGATGGGACATCCGTTATGTGAGGTCACGATCACGCCTGCCCGTTATGCAGCCGGCCGGCACATCCTCATCTCCCGTCGCGGGCTCGACAGGGGACCGATCGATGATGCCCTCGAGCCGTTAGGGCTGAAACGGGAGATCGTGACGGTCGTTGCCGGTTTTTCGGAAGCTCTGGCTCTGGCGCGTGCCTCGGACCTGATCGCCAGCGTTCCCGAACGCTATACGGGAAACCTGCGCGATGGAATGTTCTGTTTCCCTCTGCCGGTTCCCCTGTCGGAAATCACGGTTTCACTGCTCTGGCACCCGCGGCTGGATGCCGATCCAGCGCATCGCTGGCTGCGCGGGCGCGTGCGGGACGCTTGCGCGGAGTAACCCACCGATTCATCGACACGCGGTAGAGCTGCCGTTGGCCGTTATCGAGCACCAGGTAATACAGGCCGAATGCAATCTTTTTCTCAAGACGGTGCAAGGCAACGGGCGAGCTTTCGTTGCCCCTAAGCGTCGCAGATCCCTAAGTTTTGATGCGTCGCAAAAGTCAACGTGTCGTCGTTGGGTTGTTACGCGGCGTTCACGCCCATCTCCTTTCGCGCCAAAGAATCTGGCCTACAGTCGGAACGCGGCAGCGGCACGACGGCCATTCGATCATTCAACCAATCGGTTGACTTTCTAAAAACACACATTTATATTCAACCACATGGTTGAATTAGAGTTACTTCAGATGAATTCCGTATTTCACGCCCTTGGCGATGCCACGCGCCGGCGGATGCTTCGCGAACTCGCCAGTGGCGAGCGAACGGTAAGCCAGCTTGCGGAACCCTTCGCTATCTCGCTCGCGGCCGCCTCAAAGCACATCAAGGCGCTGGAAAGCGCCGGGCTGATTCGTCGCGAGGTGCGCGGGCGCACCCATCTGTGCCGCCTCGACCCCGGACCGCTCGCCAGCGCCCACCAGTGGCTGAGCTTCTACGAGCGCTTCTGGACCGACCGTCTGGATGCACTCGAACACCTGCTCCGCGAGGAGGACGCACGTAAAGCGCCAACCCTCAAACAACCACCCAACCCCAAAGGAGACGACCAATGACCGAACTCGCGACCTTGGACGCCTATGGCGTGCTGACCGAGAATGCCACGTTGAAGATCCAGCGCCTTCTGCCCGGCCCCATTGAGCGCGTCTGGGCCTATCTGACGGAGCGTGAACTGCGCCGTCGGTGGCTAGCCGCAGGCCCAATGGAGATGAAGGTCGGCGCGCCCTTCGAATTCGTCTGGCGAAACGACGAACTTTCCACCCCCCCAGCTCAGCGGCCGGCCGGCTTTCCAGAGGAGCAGCGGATGCAGAGCCGGATCACGGAGCTCGATCCGCCCCGTAAGCTCTCCTTCACCTGGGAAGGCAGCGGCGACGTGTCCTTCGAGCTGGACCCAAAGGGCAACGAGGTGCTGCTCACCGTCATCCATCGCCGCCTGCCCGACCGCGAAACCCTGCTGAAGGTCGCAGGCGGCTGGCATATGCACCTCGACACTCTTGTGGCCCGCGCGACAGGCCAGGAGCCGGAGCCATTCTGGGACGGCTGGAGCCGCCTCAAGCAGGAATACGACCGGCGACTACCCGCCTCTGACGGGATTCACTAGGTACAGGCTCCGCCTGGTCCAACGGGCGGAGCGTGCTGTCACCACCCGGCCGCTAAGAGGATAAGAGCTATGAA
This sequence comes from Phyllobacterium sp. LjRoot231, assembly GCF_964253365.1. Taxonomy (NCBI): domain Bacteria; kingdom Pseudomonadati; phylum Pseudomonadota; class Alphaproteobacteria; order Hyphomicrobiales; family Phyllobacteriaceae; genus Phyllobacterium; species Phyllobacterium sp. LjRoot231. The sequence continues at coordinate 143,012 of NZ_CAXUQT020000001.1, read as the reverse complement.
AATCACATTGGCCCTGCCAATCATCGCAATCAGTCTCATTGGCATCTCGGCACGTCCAGGCCAGGCCACTGAGACAACTATCGAGCAAATGCCAGCCAGACTCGAAACTCAGTTTGCACTGAGCGCTCTACCTCCCGCGCTGCGGGACCAGGCATCCGTTTATCTTCTTGATGCTAGGAAGGGCTATCAACTCTCCCGACAGGGAGCAAGTGGTGTGACTTGTCTCGTAGAACGCACTGTCTGGGAATTGGCCGACTTTCGCAACGACATCTATATTCCTCTCTGCTACGACGCCGCGGGCACAAGGACTTACTTGAAAGTCATTATGGACACGGCCACGCTTCGCGCTCAGGGAATGAACCCTGCTGCATTGAAAGCTGAAATTGAAAATCGTTACAACAACCAGACTTATAAAGTTCCGGACAAGTCAGGTTTGTCTTATATGGTCGCGCCGGTCATGCGCACCGTGGGGCCCCCTGACATGAAAGTTCATACCATGCCCATGCCACATGTGATGTTCTACGCTCCGAACATCACGAACGAAGACATTGGTGCAGTTCCAAATCTCAGTATTCATTCCAGTCTTCTTTATCCCTTCATAGACAAACAAGGAATCGCTGAGCAAAGCTATATGATCCAACTTATCGGAGAAGCGGAGAAGGCCAAGATCATGGCTGACGAGAAGACTCTTCTCGACGATCTTTGCACCTATCGCGATGTTCTTTGTCTTCTGCATACGGAGCACTGACGTGCGTTACACGGAGCGCCGGCGCGACCTAGAAGGAGAGAAACGATGACCACCACAAGACCGGAACCAGCAACGCGTCCAAGCCGACTATCCTTTAATATTTTAGTCGCAATTTCGGCGCGTTTTGAACGCCGCTACCTCGGTGTCGCAAAAATCCTCGCCGCTCCAATGGAGAAATTCGGTTGAGGAAGAAAGCTTGCGTCGCCGAGGAACCATGCACCGTCAAGGTCGTTTAACGTTCCGCCATCACGAACATGTTTAAAGCGCTCAAGGCCATTTGTGGCATATCTAATATCGTCGCGCCCGTAGACCAGCCAAGGAGAATAACATGCGAATGAACCGACGCCATGTGCTGGCGCTTTCCGGAGCCGCCGCTGCGACCACACTCTTTGCGCCAGCCATCAGGGCTCGCGCGGCCGCGCCGTTCAAACAGCCCGAACTGCCATACGCGGAAGATGCGCTTGCCCCGGTAATTTCAGCGAGAACCGTTGGGCTCCATTATGGAAAACACCACGCCGGCTATTTCAAGAAGCTCAACACCTTGGTTGAAAAGACGCCCTATGCTGACCTCTCACTCGAAGATGTGGTTGTGCGCGCCAAAAAGGATGGCGACACCGCGATCTTCAACAATGCAGCACAGGCGTGGAACCACGATCTCTATTGGCAGCAGTTCAAAGGCGGGCCAGCAGCACCCAAGGGCGCGTTCCTGCAAGCCGTCGAGAGCAGCTTTGGCGGGTTTGACGAACTAAAGAAAAAAATGACCGCTGAGGGGGACAATGTGTTCGGGACGGGGTGGGTATGGCTCGTCAAGGATGGCGACAAGCTCTCAATCGTCGGCATGCAGGATGCCGGTGACCCGCTCGCGGAGGGCAAGAAAGCGCTGCTCGGTGTCGATGTCTGGGAGCATGCCTATTATCTTGACTATGAGAACCGCCGCCCGGAACATGTGGCGGCAGTTTTGGGCAAACTTGTTAACTGGGAATTTGTCGGCGACCAGTTTCAGGCATGACGGCAACAGTTTCGGTCTTGTCTCCGGCTTGGGCTTGATCACTGATCAGGTGCCAAAAGTTTTCGATCGGGCCCGGGTATCCGAGATAGAAACCTTGCCCGGCCGTGCACAATTCGCCGGCCAGAAATTCGAGTTCGTCCGGTGTCTCGATGCCCTCCGCAAGAACCGGCAATCCAAGGCCGCGTCCCAGCCAGGGCACAGCCTTGACGATCGCTGCGCCCTGCTCGTTCTTGTCGACCGACTTTATGAAAGATCGATCGATCTTGATCATGTCGAAGGGGAATGCGTGGCGCGGCGTGCGTGACGAAGGAGATTGACTGCAGAAAATGAAGCAAATGCACAAACCGCTGCTGCAAGGAGAACAAGTCTGAAGTCATGCTCATTGACGATACAATTATATACGGTCAGCATTCTGTTTCTCTGTCGCCCCCGTTTTATATGGAGAGGCTATTTCTCGATCCGTTAAGGCCGACTTAAGAAATGCTATCCGGGATAGCGGGGGAGGAACCGAACTAAAAAGAAGTAAATAAAGAAGAAATTATAGAGATAGAGGCCGGAAAATTAGTACAAATATACGCGTTATGGGACAAATGTGTGTGCGATTGAATATCGTTGTTTCAACGCGGAAAGAACGCTGTCCCCGATGCTTGTGACCGGGAACAGCATTACGGAAATCCAGCTACTATTCGATGTCGAAGGACACGCCCTGTGCCAGAGGCAGGGCTGACGAATAGTTCACCGTATTTGTGGCGCGGCGCATATAGGCCTTCCATGCATCCGAGCCGGACTCGCGTCCGCCACCGGTCTCCTTCTCACCACCAAAGGCCCCGCCGATTTCAGCGCCGGATGTACCGATATTGACATTGGCGATACCGCAGTCCGACCCGTCAGGGCTGAGAAAGCGCTCTGCTTCCTGCAGATTGAGCGTGAAGATCGACGACGAAAGACCTGCACCAACCGCGTTATGATCGGCGATCGCCTTATCGAAATCGCTATATTTCATAACATAGAGGATGGGAGCGAAGGTTTCTTCGGTTACCGGACCGTCCTGCTTCGGCATTTCCACCAGGGCAGGGCGAACATAATAGGCATTGTCGTAACCGGTATCGATACGAGCGCCGCCCGTTACCTTGCCGCCATGATCGGCTGCTTCCCGCAGTGCCTTTTGCATATTGTCGTAGGCAGCCTTGTCGATGAGCGGACCGACAAGCGCAGATGTCTCCAAGGGGCTGCCGACGGAAACGCTCTCATAGGCTTTCTTGAGGCGGGGCACGAGAGTGTCATACACGCTTTCATGCACGAAAAGACGGCGAAGGCTGGTGCAACGCTGACCGGCGGTTCCCATCGCGCCGAAGGCGATGGCACGCAGTGCCATGTCGAGATCGGCCGAAGGGCAGACGATGCCGGCATTGTTACCGCCAAGTTCAAGGATCGAGCGGGCGAAACGCTTGGCCAAACGCGGTCCGACTTCGCGGCCCATGCGGGTCGATCCGGTTGCCGATACAAGCGCAACCTTTGGATGATCAACGAGCGCCTCGCCGACGGTGCGATCGCCCATCAGCACCTGGGCAAGACCTGCGGGCACATCGCCAAAACGCTTGGCGGCGCGGTCAAAGATGGCAAGGCAGGCCAGCGCAGTCAGTGGTGTTTTTTCCGAAGGCTTCCAGACGACGGCATTACCGCAGACGAGTGCGAGCGCGGTGTTCCACGACCAGACAGCAACTGGGAAATTAAAGGCGGAGATCACGCCGACGACACCAAGCGGATGCCACGTTTCCATCATGCGGTGACCGGGACGTTCGGTTGCAATAGTCAGGCCGTAGAGCTGGCGCGACAGACCGACAGCGAAATCGCAAATGTCGATCATTTCCTGCACTTCACCGAGACCTTCAGACGGGATCTTGCCGGCTTCGATCGAGACGAGGCGGCCGAGTTCGCTCTTCAGCGCCCGCAGCTCCTCGCCGAACAGACGCACAAGTTCGCCGCGCTTTGGGGCAGGAACCAGACGCCATTCGCGGAATGCCGCATCGGCTTGCTCGATAGCCCTTGCCGTATCGTCAGCGGAATGGATCACGATGTCGGCGATTTTCTCTCCGCTGACCGGACTGAACGAGGGCATCTTGCCGCCTGTATAGGCAGACTCGGCCACGCCGAGCTTGGAAAGGAGTGTTTTCACTTCTTGAGCAATGGTCATCTTGCTTTCCTTTATTGTCTTTTTGCCAATTGGCTTGGAGCGGTTTTTATCAGCCGGCTCGAATTTTTGATACACCGAGCGTCAGCTTGCGAGTGCGATGGGTTTGAAGTGCCTCAGGCACGCATCGATGGATGCCCTTTCAAGGCTGACGTAATGCGCGAATTCGTCGAGAACAGGTGCGCCGAGGCAGTCTTCAAATTCCCGTTGGCTGGGGCTTGCTGCAAATTTCTGGCTGGTGTCATCGCCCAGGTTTGATTGGAAAATTCCAGCTGCGCTCACGGGCAGAAAGTCCTCGTAAACGATAGGATCGAATTGCACGGCACCCATAGCCAAAAGAGTTTCGATGTTTGAAGCCTCGCGAGCGGACAGCGTGTTCTGCGGAAGGCAGTCCACGACCGAATAGCGGAAATACCCGAGGCCTTGCCTGCGTATGCTATTCCAATCATCAGGAAAGGCCATGAACGCGTCAGTAAGTGCAGCAATGTAAGCTTCTGCGTTCGAGCCATCGGCGGCAGGGCGAACTGTCTTGCGAGATTCGGCCAAGAGCTGGTCGTAGAGCGCACGTCCTTTGGGTGTCAGCGCAATGCCACGCTGCTCGATCTCACCGAAGCGGGCCGTATGTGAACCGGCCTCCCATTCCCCCAGAGCGTTGCGGAACGACACATTTTCCTCGAGCGCCTTGAACGAGGTTTGACGCAGGAGGATGGGGCAAGCCCGGGTCGGAGGACCTTCGATGACGGCCTTTGGCGAGATGCCATGCGCTGGCATCAATTCCTGGACGGCATCGATGTCGAGCGTGCGCGGTGTCAAATGATTGATGTGCGGCCCTTTGAACGATACGACATCAGCGATCAACCGGTGTGCATCGTGCAGACGGCTATAGAGCTCGATGCTGACGCTCGCATGGTCGTGCCAACGGAAGGTCTCGAGGATTTCCTGTACGAAAAGCGCCGCATCTTCCGCGTTTAGGCCACCCTCGGTCTCGGCTTTCTCGATAAGAGAAATCGCCTTTGTGGTGAAGATCTGCCGTGTTTCGAGGATATTCCGGGCTTCGTTGCGAAGCTCCGGATCGGCAACGAGATCGAGCCGCAGCAATGAGGTAAAAACGCGAAATGGATTGATCTTCAACGCAGCGTCGCCCACTGGCCGGAAGGCTGTCGAATGTACCGGGACGCCCGCTTCACTTAGATCATAGTAGCCGACCGGATGCATGCCCACGATGGCGAAAACTCGCCGCAGCATGGCGAGTTCTGCGGCTGTGCCGACGCGGATAGCGCCATGTCGCTCTTCCGAAATGCGGTCGAGTGTGTCGGTTTGTTCCAGCCGATGTCTTAACTCTGGTGATGCGGCAAGGGTCTGGGCGTTTACCTTGGAGACCAGCGACAGGAGCGTTCCATAGGCAGGGACTTCTGTCCGGTACATGGAGGACATGGCTGATGAGAAAGACGCTCGAATGGCATCCGTCGAAACAAAAATGGTTGAGTTCACAATGATAGTTCCGCTGTGTTGGTGCGACAGCGAATTTCGTCGCCGTCATGCTTAATCTGGATTATAGATAAGATAATGCCCTGCGGATTGCGATGATTCAAACTGGGTTGATGCGAGATACGAATGAAGTTAACAAGACGCTTAATCCCGGACATTGATATTCTGCAGACATTCGAATGTGCTGCGCGGCATGGCAGTTTTACTCAGGCGGCGAAAGAACTGAATTTGACGCAGAGTGCCGTCAGCCGGCAGATGAGCGAACTTGAAGGCCAGATCGGCGTGCTGTTGTTCGAGCGCATCCGTCAGCGTGTTGTCCTCTCTGACGCCGGACAGAAGTTTCTTCCGGAAGTGCGGCGCCTGCTCGGTCTGACCGAAGAGACGATGCTGCGCGCCATGGCGGCGTCACAGTCTGCGTCTTCCCTGAGCATCGCCACCCTGCCAACCTTTGGCAGCCGCTGGCTGATGCCGAGGCTTCCCGATTTTTTGCGCCACCATCCCGAAATGGCGCTGAGTGTTGCGTCACGCTCGGAGCCGTTCGATTTCGAGGAAGAGCCTTTCGATCTGGCGATTCATTACGGACAGCCGGTCTGGGCTCATGCCACATGTACCTATCTTTGCAGCGAACTGATCGTACCCGTGGGAAGTCCAGAGCTTTGCGCCGCCAATCCCGTGAAGACACCGGCCGAATTGGCGAACTCTGCGCCGCTGCTGCATCTATCAACAAGACCCAAGGCGTGGGCCTCGTGGTTCGAAACGGTGCAAGCGGAGATCGCCAGCCCTTATAAAGGGCACCGCTTCGAACATTTTTCCATGGTCATCGAGGCGGCTCTCGCCGGGCTCGGCTTCGCCTTGCTGCCGCGCTATCTGATCGAGCAGGAGCTTACATCGGGGCGTTTGCTCGTGCTTTTCGACCAGCCGCTCCAGACCGAGAACAGTTATTATCTTGTGGTGCCTGACCACAAAAAGGAAAACGCTCTGGCACAGACCTTTTTTGCCTGGATCGCCGATCAGGTCAGCGACCGGCAGATAGCACCGCCTGTCATTCGTTGATCGCATCATGTCTTCAAGATTTTTCATTTTCGCTGGCAGAATCACGTCCTATAACGGCATGATAATGCGCCGGTTATCTCCGGCCGACCCGACGGTGATCCCATGCTGAATGATGAACGTTCCCACGGCCTATGGGAAAAGACCGCGCCGCCTGCGCCTACGACGGAACGGCTGCAGGGGAACATATCCGTTGACGTGGCGGTGATTGGCGCTGGCTTCACCGGGCTCTCTGCCGCTTTGCATCTGGCTGAAGCAGGGACAAAGGTCGCGGTGGTGGATGCTGCCGAGATTGGGTTCGGTGGTTCAGGCAGAAATGTCGGCCTCGTCAATGCTGGCATGTGGGTAATGCCAAATGATCTGCCGGGCGTATTGGGGCAGGTGCATGGTGAGCGCCTTCTGGAACTGCTCGGCAACGCGCCACAGTCGGTTTTCAATCTCGTCGACAAGCATCAGATCGAATGCGAGCTCGAGCGCACCGGCACATTGCATTGCGCTGTCGGCCAGGATGGGTTGAAACAGCTCGAGCAACGCGCCGAACAGTGGCTCGCCCGCGGTGCTGCGGTTCGTCTGCTCGATGCGAAGGAAACCGCCGCCAAGGTTGGCTCAAATGCTTATGCTGCGTCTTTGCTGGACAATCGGGCCGGCACAATCCAGCCTCTCGGCTATGTCCGCGGACTGGCAAGAGCTGCTCTCGATGCCGGCTCCGCGGTCTATACCGGAACGCCGGTTACTTCGACGGAGCGCTCCGGCAATCGTTGGATTGTGCGCACGCCGTCGGGCACGGTGTCAGCTAACTGGGTCGTGGTAGCCACCAACGCCTATACAACGTCGCCATGGCCGGAACTACGGGCAGAACTTCTGCACCTACCCTATTTCAATTTCGCCACAACACCACTACCCGAAGACGTCAGAAAGACAATCCTTCCCGAGCGGCAGGGCGGGTGGGATACGAAAGAAATATTGAGCTCCTTCCGCATGGATAAAGCCGGGCGGTTGGTTTTCGGCAGCGTGGGAGCATTGCGCGGCACAGGCATGGCAGTGCACAAGGCATGGGCTGCACGGTCCATCAGTAAGCTTTTTCCTCAGATCAAGGACGTGACGTTCGAAGCGGGGTGGTACGGCCAGATCGGGATGACTAGTGACAGCCTGCCACGCTTCCACACCCTCGCTCCGAATGTCATCAGTTTCAGCGGCTACAATGGCCGCGGCATCGCACCGGGCACGGTGTTCGGCCGCCTTCTAGCGGAGCATATTGTCGGCAAGATTACCGACGCAGACTTGCCGCTGCCAGTTACCCAGCCGAAAGAACAGGGCTTGCGGACAATTCGTGAAGGTTACTATGAGGTCGGCGCGCAACTGGCGCATCTGGTGGGGAACCGGTTTTGAGGCATGGTGTTAACCCGACATTTGCATTCGCTTGCCATTCTTGGCGTCCCGACATATCTCTAAGAGATGGACAGCAAGAAGCCGATGCGGCACACCAGACCGAGCGTCTCCGCCAGCATTTTCGCCGCGGTCAGGAACCGCAACAAGCGCCCGATCGGCGTCGGCAGGATCGTGCGCAATGATTTGCTGATTTCATCTTATAACGTCCACAAATGCGTAGGGATTGACAAGAAGTTCGATCCGGATCGTATTGCCCATGTCATTGGCGAAATCGGCGCGGATGTCATTGCCATCCAGGAAGCCGACAAGCGCTTTGGTGAAAGAACGGGCCTGCTCGATCTAGCGCGTCTCCATCGCGAGAACAGCCTCGTTCCTGTTCCGGTGACTTCGCTTTACCCCAAAGGCCATGGCTGGCACGGAAATCTGCTGTTATTTCGCGAGGGCGTGGTCCGCCGCGTTCAACAGCTTGTATTGCCCGGCCTTGAGCCGCGCGGTGCGTTGGTGGTTGATATAGATCTCGAAGCCGGCCCGCTTCGCATCATTGCCGCACATCTCGGTTTGCTTAGACATTCCCGCCAGCAGCAATCGGAAGCTATCCTAAGGGCGGTTCATGCCGATCCGTCACGTCCGACCTTGCTGCTTGGTGACTTGAACGAATGGCGTGTGGGCAAAGGTTCCTCGTTGCATTTCCTTCGCCCGGTCTTCGATCCGGCAAAAAATGCGGTGCCAAGCTTTCCTTCACGCTTTCCTGTCCTGGCGCTAGACCGGGTTCTTGGCCACCCACACAGCCTTGTTACGGCTATCGAGGTTCACGACACACCCTTGGCCCGCGTTGCTTCCGATCATTTGCCGATCAAGGCCTACGTCGACCTGAAATCAGCGTTGGCCGAGACAGAAGCAATTAGAGATAGGGCGAGCCTAGCCAGATAATCCGGTCGAGCAGGCGCACCCAGAACGAACGCGCGCGCAAGTTTTGAAGCAAAACTGGCTTGGCAGTTGACATTGCCTTTTTGACAAGCCCTTCCACTTCGGACGCAAACGCTGCATCCATAACCTCGAGATCGACTTCGAAATTCAGCCGCAATGATCGCGGATCGAGGTTTGACGATCCGACATAGGCCCACTGCCCGTCAACCACTAGCAACTTGGAGTGGTTGAAATTGCCGCTGGCACGCCAGATGCGGCAGTGACCTTTGAGAATCTGGTCGAACTGAGCCGTCATGGCGCGATCGACGAGTTTGAGATTATTGATTGCCGGAACGACGATATCAACCTCCACCCCGCGTCGTGCAGCGGTGACAAGTGCACTGATCAGTTCGCGGTCAGGCAGAAAATAGGGTGACATGATGCGGATGTGGGTCTGTGCAATCGAAAAGGCACCCATCAGCATTCGGTGGTTGGCCTCGAGGCTGCGATCTGGTCCCGATGGCACAGCGCGAATGAACACGGGCTCGCCTGCGTGTTTCTCGGGCGCGGTAATATGCCAGGGCTCGCCCGACAGCACTTCCCTGGTCGTGAAGCGCCAATCTTCCGAAGCGATGTGGAACAGATCCGTGACGATAGGACCGGTCAGGCGGAAATGGGTATCGCGCGCGTTGTCTTCGCCAGCAACTTCCGCGGAGAAACCGGCCCGGATATTCATGCCTCCGGTGAACGCAATCCGACCGTCAATAATCATAATCTTGCGGTGGGTCCGAAGATTGGCATAGGGCAGGCGCAAGCCCATGATGATGTTGCCGTTGAAGACATCGACCTTGACGCCATGTTTCGCGAGATAGCCGACAATGCTTGGAATGGAATAGCGAGCACCCACGGCGTCGATCAGGACCCGTACCTCGATCCCGCGCTTGACCGCCGCAATCAGTGCATTAGCTAGGCGAAGCCCGATCTTGTCGCGATCGAAAATATACGTCTCGACCAAGATGCTGCGCTTGGCATCGCCAATCTCAGCGAGCATGGCATGATAGGCTTCATCACCGCTCTGCAATATGTCGATGTCGTTGCCGGTCGTCAGACGGCAACGGCTGACGCGATCCCCGAGCGCCTTCATTGCCGCGAAGCGCTTCTCGAAATGCGCGAGTACATTTTCTTGGCTGGCGTCAAAGCGCATGAAATGGTCTTGGCCAATTTCGTGCAGGAATTCACGCTGCGAAGAGATGGAGGAACGTCTGATACGGTTGATTCCAGCGACCGCATATATGACGGCACCGATCACCGGCGAGAGGATGATCACGCCGACCCAGCCTATGGCGGCACGGACCTCTTCCTTGGTCATAGTCGCATGAATGGCCGCTGGCACACCGAGAACGATCGATAGCACAAAGAAAATTTGCGGCCAGTAGGTGAAGAGGTAATCAGCCATTGCGGCGTTTCATGTCAGGACGCGGAGTCCCGGCGCGAACGCCATTCGGCCAGCGAAACCGGCTGGTCAGGAATGCGGATTTCGAAACTGGTGCCCGCTCCTTCGCCACCGCGCAATTCAATCGTTCCTCCGTGAGCCCGTACAAGTTCATGGACAATAGCGAGACCAAGGCCGGTGCCACCTGAGCGAGCCGATCCTTTGAACGCCGTAAACAGATTTTCGCGCGCCTTGGGCGGTAGACCGGGGCCCGTATCATCAATGCCAATGATCGAAGTCGTGCCGATCTGTCCTGCAGTGATTGTCAATCGCTTGACCACCGATGGATCACCGCGGGTGTCGCTGGCCATAGCCTGAATTGAGTTTCGGCAGAGATTGGAAATGATGCGGAAGAATTGATCGGGATCGACATCGATTTCGAAATCCGCGGGCACGAGATTCTTGAATTCTATCTCTGATTTCGCATCAAGGTTGAGCATTTCCTCGACGTCGCTGATGATCGTGCGCAGCTTTACCCGCCGCCTCTGCGGCGGTGCTTCCTGCGTGCCGCCGTAGGCGAGCACTGTCTGCGAATAGTTGATGGCGCGGTCGATGGTGCGCACCAGTTTCGGTACGAAACGCTGGATCGCCGGATCACTGGTGTTTGCGAGGTGATCGGATATTAGCTGTGCCGAAGCCAGAATATTGCGCATGTCATGGTTGATCTTGGAAACCGCAAGGCCGAGGTCGGCAAGATGTTTCTGCTCGGCTAAGGTTCGTTGCAACTGGTGCTGCATATCGGCGAGTTCCCGCTGCGCGATACCGAGTTCGTCTTCGCGAGCCTCTGGCTTGATGATGCGCTGTGGATCATCCGGTGCCTGCGCAAAGGCTAGCATATTGTCACTCATGCGTTGGATGGGTCGAATGAGCAGGCGGCTGATCGTGAGAAAGACGAGGCCAGCCGTGATGAGTGAAATGAACAGCGAAATCAGCGCGACATTACGGGCATAGCGCAGCATCGCATTGCGTAGCGGGGCGTCGGAGGTAAGAAGTTCGATAATTTTACCGGTGTCTCCGACCGGGCCATAAACGCGGATAATTCGATGTCCGCCATTGATCAGCGTGTCGAATGCATCCCGGATCACTGTCACCGGATCCGTGACGGTAATATCGATGTGCCTGTCCACTTTAGAAGGCATCTCCGATACGGCGAGAAGCCTGGAGGCCCCTTTTTCGCGCAAAACGATCGCTTTCGTCCCCGTCGCGAGAAGCACGTCATTCTGTACCGATTGCGGTATGTCCTCGCTGTCGCTAGCAGCCAACACTACACTCGCCGCCGCAACGGTGTTGAGCCGGTCAGAAAGCCAGCGAATACGCATATCTGCAATGATAGGGACAAAAATCATCACTTCTGCGAGAAGGCCGAACAAGAGGGTAAGGCGCAGCAACTTGCCAGAAAGACGTTTCAGGACGGGCAAACGCCGGCCAGCATGCAACTGCAAGCCCGTCGTTTCTGGATTTTGTTGAGTTGCCGTCATTTTGACTCCATGAGCGTTTGATGTAAGTCAAACGCGTATCCGGTACAATAAATCAGTTGCCCGGATTTGCCTATTTTTGAATTACGTCAATCAATTGACTTATCGGCATCGTGCCTCTATAAGCCGCGCACGTCCGGGCTGACCGCCCCCGTGACGTTTATCAACGGCGTATTCTTATACGCTAATGGCGGTCCTGATATGCTCCTGTCAAAGAACAGACCACAAGAAGGGCCGCACACCGCGGTATTTTAACAAATGAAGCGTACTTATCAGCCATCCAAGCTTGTCCGCGCACGTCGCCACGGGTTTCGCGCCCGTATGGCAACTGCAGGCGGCCGCAAGGTTATTGCAGCGCGTCGCGCTCGCGGTCGCAAGCGGTTGTCAGCGTAAGGCATTCCGCGCGAAATCGTGCGGTCGGCTAGAGCTGGCACTACAGAATGAATGAGCAAAAACCACTCCGCCTTCGCAAGAGAGCGGAGTTTTTGGCTGTCCGAAACGGAGAAAAGCGCCGCGGCGTCTATTTTCTTGTCGAAGTCAAAGAGCGAGAGGACAAGAATGGTCCGCCGCGCGTAGGTTTTACGGTCACCAAAAAGAACGGGAATGCCGTTATCCGCAATCGCATCAAACGCCGCCTCCGAGAGGCCGTGCGCGTCAATGTTGCTGATGACATGGCCCCGGGAACCGACTATGTGATCGTTGCTCGCCGCGATGCGCTTGATGCGCCGTTCGCTGACTTGACACGGGAACTCTCGAAACGGGTTTCCAAGAAAATATTGACCCGGCGTTCGACGAAACCCTAACAGGCACCCGCGAACCCGACCCAAGGACTGACAATGGAAACGAACCGTAATTTTTTTATCACCATTGCCTTGTCCATTGTGATCCTGACGCTTTGGCAGGTGTTCTACATGAACCCCAAGATCGAAGCGCAGCGCGAACAGGCCCAGATCGAGGCCACGCGGCAAGGACAAACGCGCGTTGACGGACAGGCGAGCACGCCCGCAGGCACGGCCGCTAACGGCAACGCAGCGAATAATCTGCCGTCCTCGACACCGGCCACCCCAGGTGCGAATATTCCTGGCCAGTCACAGGACGCCGCCCAGGCTGGCAGCCTGACCCGCGCAGCCGCTCTTGGCCAGACGAGCCGTATCAAGATCGACACGCCGAGCCTCGGCGGCTCGATCAGCCTGACCGGAGCGCGGCTCGATGATTTGCAATTGAAGCAGTATCACGAGACGGTCGATGACAATTCGCCGAATATTGAGCTCTTGAGCCCTGCGCAGATGGCCGACGGTCAGTTCGCCGAGATTGGCTTCACTGGCAATGATTTGACGGGGACGGTTCCCGGCCCGGCGACTGTGTGGACCGTCGAAGGCAACAATAATCTCACACCGTCCACACCGGTAACGCTGACCTTCACCAATGAGAAGGGCCTCACCTTCAAGCGCACCATCAGCGTCGATGACAATTACATGTTTACCGTCAAGGATGCTGTGACCAATGGGACCCCGGCGCCTATCTCGCTTGCCTCCTATGGCCGCGTGACGCGCTTTTCAAAGCCTCTGCATCCGAGCACCTATGTTTTGCATGAAGGCCCGATCGGAGTAATCGGTGATGACGGTCTCGTGGAATACAAGTTCGCCGCGATCGAGAAGGAAAAGGAAGTCTCGCCCCCCAAGGCAACAACCGGCGGATGGATTGGCATTACCGACAAATATTGGGCCGCTGCCCTTGTTCCTTCCTCATCGAAGCCGTTTCAGGCGCGCATGTCTTATTTCGAGGATGGCCGTCCGCGTTATCAGAGTGACTATCTGTCCGATCCGACGACAATCGAGCCCGGTCAATCGGCAACGATTGAGAACCTGATCTTTGCGGGCGCCAAGGAAGTCGGCAAGATCAATGCCTATGAAAAAGATCGTGGCATTCGCCAATTCGATCTCTTGATCGACTGGGGCTGGTTCTATTTCATCACCAAGCCGATGTTCTACCTGATCGACACGCTCTATAAGGCCATCGGCAATTTCGGCGTCGCCATCCTGGTCGTAACGGTTTTGCTCAAAGCCCTGTTCTTCCCGCTTGCGAATAAATCCTACGCTTCCATGGCACGCATGAAGCTGGTTCAGCCGAAAATGACCGAAATCCGCGAGAAATATGCGGACGATAAAGTCAAACAGCAGCAAGCTATGATGGAGTTGTACAAGACGGAGAAGATCAATCCGATTGCAGGCTGCTGGCCGGTGGTAATCCAGATACCGGTCTTCTTTGCGCTGTACAAGGTCCTCTACGTCACCATCGAAATGCGCCACGCGCCGTTCTTTGGCTGGATTCAGGATCTGGCTGCGCCAGACCCAACTTCCGTCTTCAATCTCTTCGGCCTGATCCCGTGGGCAGTTCCGGCCTTCCTGATGATCGGCGTCTGGCCCCTGATCATGGGCATCACGATGTTCCTTCAGATGCGCATGAACCCGACGCCGCCAGATCCGACGCAGCAGATGATCTTCAACTGGATGCCGCTGATCTTCACATTCATGTTGTCGAGCTTCCCGGCCGGGTTGGTGATCTACTGGGCATGGAACAACACGCTTTCGATCACGCAGCAGGCAATCATCATGAAGCGCCAGGGCGTGAAGGTCGAATTGTGGGACAATCTTACCGGTCTGTTTCGCAAGAAGCCGAAACCTGCGGAATAGCGAGTGACTTTTTAAGTAATCAAAAGCCCCCGACCTGATCGGGGGCTTTTCTTTTGCGCGGTTGACAAGCCCCTTATAAACATTGATTGCAGGGCGAGGCCGTACGTGGCGCGGCAAATGGACGGAAGAAAAATTGAGCGAAGCGCAGCAAAACACAAACAGGCTGGTCGAGAAGGGCAGAATGCTCTTCGCACAAGGCTGGGTTTTTATTCGCGGCGTTCCAGCAATGAAGTTCCTGCCGCCGGAAGGGCCGCTTGAAATCGCTTTTGCCGGGCGTTCCAATGTTGGTAAATCGTCGCTGATCAACTCGATCATCGGCCAAAAGGGCTTGGCGCGCACATCGAATACGCCTGGCCGGACTCAGGAACTCAACTATTTCGTTCCGGATGGCCATTCGGGCGAGAACGGAGACCTGCCTCCGCTCGCAGTGGTGGACATGCCGGGCTATGGCTTCGCTGAAGCACCGAAAGAGCAGGTGGACGCCTGGACACGGCTGGTCTTCGATTATCTGCGCGGGCGCACGACGCTCAAGCGTGTTTACCTGCTGATTGATGCCCGTCATGGTGTGAAAAAGAATGATGCCGAGGTGCTGGACCTTTTGGACCGCGCTGCCGTGTCCTATCAGATCGTTCTCACCAAGATCGACAAGATCAAGCCCGCCGGTGTCCCGCGCCTGATGGAAGAGACGGCGCAGGCCATCAGAAAGCGCGCTGCGGCCTATCCGGAAATCCTGGCGACGTCGTCTGAAAAAGGCGCCGGGCTCGATGAACTCCGCGCCGCGATCGCCCTGCTTCTAGAAGAATAGCATCCGCAAAAAGTGCCCCGCACACGATCCAGCGGGTCGAGCGGGGCAAAGGCCAGGTTCACTCTGCGCAAATGAACCAGGATCTCTGACTACATTTTCGGCAGAAGAACCTTGTCGATCACATGGATGACGCCGTTCGATTGCTTGACATTGGCGATGGTTACAGTAGCCACCGTTCCGTTTTCGTCCGTCAGAGTAAGCTTCTTGCCCTTGTACTTGGCGGTCCATACGCACCCGCCAACTGTCTTGACCGGGTGAGCGCCCTCGTCGTCATCAATCATCTTCATGATGGTTTTCGATGAGGCGTCGGCGGCAACCACGTGGCAGGTCAAGATCTTGGTCAGCTTGTCCTTGTTTTCAGGCTTCAGCAGCGTTTCGACAGTCCCTTTTGGAAGTTCCGCGAATGCCTCGTTCGTCGGCGCGAAAACTGTAAAGGGCCCCTTGCCTTCGAGTGTCTGGACAAGGCCGGCAGCCTTAACTGCTGCGATGAGGGTCGTGTGATCCTTCGAATTCACGGCATTTTCGATGATGTTCTTGTTCTCATACATGGCGGCACCGCCTACCGTCGGGTTCTTGGCGTAAGCAGTTCCGGCAATCAGGATGGTTGAAAGGGCGATCAGGCCCAATGATTTCTTCAACATACTTCATCTCCATTGTTTATTTCCCCTCAGCGGAGGACGGATGGAGATACGGAAGGTTGGCGATTTAAGTTTCAGGCGCCATAAAAAATAAGGAGGCGCTAGATTTTGCGCACGATGCCCGCAGCGACAATCGGGCCGGTTGGCACGCCGCCTGGCGCGCCTCCAACAGGTTCTACCGTCAGCGCCAATGTCGTTCCATCACGCAACTTGGCGAGTAATGGCGACGATAGGTTAAACTCCGTCACTTGCGGCGAAACCATCAGGCCAAGCGAGACAGGCGCTTCGTTTCCGGCAATCAGCCAAAGTTCGAGCGAGCGGTCCTTTGGCATATCGCCGCTGACTACGGTGATTTTCAGCTTCTTGGTTTGGTCATCAAAAATCGCCAGCGTATGGACGGGACTACCTTGCACTTCCATCGATGCGACCAGTTGCTCGCTCGTCCGAGCAGGGCGCTGAATCAAATCACGGCCGATGCCGATCACGGCAAAAGCGAGCGCAGCGAACGCGAGCCCGCGCCAAAAAGCAATATTATTCCAGAACGACGCGTTGGCGGCCACTTCAATGGCAAAGAGACGCTGATCGATCCGGCTTTTCAGGTGTTGCGGTACGGCCGCCGCATCGAACTCGTCATTGAGAGGGTCGAATTGTCTTTGCCAGCGCGCAACGAGCAGGGCGAATGACTTGTCCGTTTCGATACGGCGCGCAACTTCCCGGCGCTCCTCCTCGGGGAGCACGCCCAACACATATTCGGCAGCGACGAAATCGTCGCCTTCCGGCGTTGTGTTGTCATCGGGTTCGATCGGGCTCATCCCTCCAGGCATTCCTTCAGTTTTATCAGGCTGCGGCGCAGCCAGGTCCTCATTGTATTCAACGGCACATTATGGCGGCTGGCCAGTACTTCGTAACTGTCGCCATTCAGGTAGGCGCCGCGGACAGCCGCTGCTCTGTCTGCCTCAAGCTGGCCGAGACAATCATAGATGCGTTGCGCTTCCCCACTAGCAACCGCAGCCTGTTCGGGATTGGGTGACGGTTCGGAAACTTCTGCGGCCTGATCCAATTCGACCGCTGCAGGTTTGCGTGACCGCAGTACGTCAATGCAGTGATTGCGAGCGATCGCGACAAGCCATGAAATAGGACTGGTGTCAGCGACGGCGAATCGATCTGCCTTGTTCCAAATCTTGACGTAGATGTCTTGTAACGCGTCTTCTGCTTCCGTTCGGTTACCCAAGACACGCAGGCACACGCCAAAAAGTTTCGCGCTTGTGGACCCGTATAGCGCATCGAATGCCGAGCGGTCTCGCAACGAGACTCGCGAAATCAGCTCCGATATGCCTTCAGGCGTCATACAAATGGCGTTTCCAGCTTTTATTTCCGATTTAAATCTGCCGACTGGACGAACTGTCAATGCCGAGACGCTAAAAACGTTGGCATAGAGCCTAAATCATGTTTGCCCGAAACCGTCTTTAACGCTAAGAACGCCCCGTCCTTCCCAAGCTGGAGCTTGCGCATGTCCTCCACATCCGACGCTGATCACACTGCCGAAATACAGGCAAGTCTGCTTTCCGCTGCTCTTCCCTATATGCAGCGCTATGAAAACAAGACCGTCGTCGTAAAATATGGCGGCCATGCCATGGGCGACGCGGCTCTGGGTAAGGCCTTTGCCCGCGATATCGCGCTTCTCAAGCAGTCTGGCATCAATCCTATCGTCGTTCATGGAGGTGGACCGCAGATCGCGTCAATGCTCGCGCGCATGGGCATCGAGTCGAAGTTCGAAGGCGGCCTGCGCGTAACCGACGCGAAGACGCTTGAGATAGTCGAGATGGTGCTCGCTGGTTCCATCAACAAGGAAATCGTCGCCCTGATCAATGCCGAGGGTGAATGGGCGATTGGCCTCTGCGGCAAGGACGGCAATATGGTCTTTGCCGAAAAGGCGAAGAAAACCATTATCGATCCCGATTCCAACATCGAGAAGATCGTCGACCTCGGTTTTGTCGGCGAACCTGTGGAAGTCGACCGGACGCTGCTTGATCTTCTCGCCCGTTCCGAGATGATCCCCGTGATTGCGCCGGTCGCACCTGGACGCGACGGCCACACCTACAATATCAATGCCGACACCTTTGCTGGCGCCATCGCCGGCGCGCTTGCCGCCTCTCGCCTGTTGTTCCTGACCGACGTTCCGGGTGTTCTCGACAAGGACAAGCAACTGATCAAGGAGCTTTCCGTGGCGCAGGCTCGGGCCTTGATCAAGGACGGCACCATATCCGGTGGCATGATCCCGAAGGTGGAAACCTGTATCGATGCGATCAATCGCGGCGTTGAGGGCGTTGTCATCCTGAATGGCAAGACACCTCATTCTGTCCTGCTCGAACTCTTCACGGAGCGCGGTGCAGGAACGCTGATCGTTCCGTGATCATTTCTTGAGATGATCGAGCGGGATTTTTCCCGGTCCCTTGATATTCTGCAGGACGAGCTGGGTATGCACATCACGCACACCCTTCAGCCGCATCAGCCGGTGCATGACGAAAGCATTGAGATCGTCCACGGTCGGCACCATGACGTGCAAAAGGAAATCGTGCTCACCGGTCATTGTCCAGCAAGACGAGACCTCGTCCATACGCTGGATTTCGGCGATAAAGCGCTCGGGAGAATCGTCGCTATGAGTGTTGAGACGCACCTGGATGAAAACCTCGACCATCAGGCCGATAGATCTTCTGTCAATGGTGGCTGCAAAACCTTGGATGACACCACTTTCCTGAAGTTGGTCGAACCGGCGGGCGCACGGCGTTGCCGATAGGCCAATCATCTGGGCGAGGTCAGTGATCGCAACGCGTCCGTTGCTTTGAAGAATCTGTAGCATCTTGATTTCGAAATCGCCAAATTGAGATGAAGTCACTCGAAATTCTCCAAACTATCTAACAATCCACTCATAATGATGCGCAACTGAGCTGATTAAGTCAAATCCTCTTATTTTCTCATCGTATCCTTCTGCAAAGGCAAGAAATTGAGGAGGAAGCCATGACGATCAGCGTTGAAGCCTATGCGCGCGAATGTGCAGAGCAAGGACTGCGGGGTAATTACGCGGTCTGCCAGCCGGATTTCACCGTTGAGCAGAAATACGACTATTCGGATGAAGACCAGGAGGTCTGGCGCACCCTCTGTGATCGCCAGACGAAATTGACATCGAAACTTGCTCACCACAGCTATCTTGATGGCGTGGACGCTCTCGGTCTTCTCGATCGGATTCCGGATTTCCATGAGGTGAGTGAGCGACTTCATAAACTGACCGGTTGGGAAATCGTTGCCGTGCCCGGTCTGATTCCGAATGAGCCGTTTTTTGATCATCTTGCCAACCGGCGCTTTCCGGTGACGAACTGGCTGCGCAGCAAGAAGGAACTCGACTATATCGTCGAGCCGGATATGTTTCATGATTTCTTCGGCCACGTTCCTATCCTGAGCCAGCCGGTCTTTGCCGACTTCATGCAGCTTTACGGTGAGAAGGGTGGCGCGGCATCACGCATGGGCGGCGAGCAACTTGCGGCGCGGCTTTACTGGTACACGGCAGAATTTGGATTGATGCAGGAAGAGGGCGCACCGCTCAAAGCGTTCGGCGCGGGACTCATGTCGTCGTTCAGTGAATTGCAGTTTGCGGTAACAAGCCTAGACTCGCACCACGTTGCATTTGATCTGGAAACGGTGATGCGGACTGCGTATGAAATCGACAAGTTCCAGCGGGCCTATTTTGTTTTGCCATCCTTCGCTGCGCTGAGAGATGCATTTGAGAAAGCCGACATGGCGAAACTGATTGCGCGCTGGAGAGATGTTGAGCCATTGGATCCGGCAACGGTCTAAAGATAGCCAGCAACCGGCTGTTATAAACTGGTTGCCTCAGGCAGCACTTTTCATGCTCGACTGAATGAATACGCAATTGCGGCCATTGCGCTTGGCCTCGTAAAGTCTGCGATCGGCGATCTGAAAATGATCGGCAATCGTTCCGTTTGCCAGTCCCACGATGCCGCCGATACTGACACTCAGAGGAACACGCTCGTTTTCCGGCGTCCGAAATTCGATGCGATTCACGGCTGCCCGAATGGTTTCCGCAATGGACTTGACGTTGTTCTCATCGTCCGTCGCAAGGAAAACAGCAAATTCTTCGCCGCCGATACGCGCGGTACTGTCGTCCTTCCCTATACAGCCGGTAATACATTGCGCGATCGCCATCAACGCGCCATCGTCATTATAGTGGCCGTGCATATCGTTGATTTTCTTGAAATGATCCGCATCTATGATCAAGAGTGAACCAGTTCGTCTGGCGCGCGCATCCTCGATATAGTTGAAGAACGCTTCGCGGTTGAGCAGGCCCGTCATACTGTCACGCGATGACTTCTCGAACAGTTTCGCATTGGTGATCTCAAGCTCGTGCATGACCTGATTGAGCTTTTCCAGGGTCAGCCGTAATTTCTCCGACTGCCGAAAGACCATGAAGGAGATGGCTGGAGAAATCACCAGCGGACAGATGGTGGCGATCATATAGCCCCTTGTGTCGTGCATATCGTTGGCCATCATGATGGCTCCAGTGATCAACAAGGAGCACGTCACGGAAATAATCATAACCATTGCACATTTGAAGAGAATTCTGGACATCGGACCTCGAAGACAGCTCTTGACCAATACGAGGAACAGATGAAGCGGTTGTTAGTGAAAAATTTAAAAACGGTCGTAGTTCAGACTCTTTTCGTCTATTGATTCGGGAGCGAAACAGAATTTTCTGAATTTGCTTTTGCCCATCAGAAAACGGCGGAACCTTAATCGCGTATGACAAATCAACCTGAACCTTTGAATTTTGCCCATGTGACCGATTGGGTCTTCGATCTCGACAACACCCTTTATCCGCATCATTCCAATCTGTTTTCCCAGATCGATGTGAAAATGACGGACTATGTCGCTGATCTTCTGAAGCTGTCCCGTACCGATGCGCGACAGATGCAGAAGCAATTTTACAAGGATTATGGCACGACGCTCAAAGGGTTGATGGACCGCTACGACATCGATCCGGACGACTTTTTGCAGAAGGTCCACGACATCGATTATTCCTGGCTGGTGCCCGACCCTTCATTGGCCATCGCCATCCGGCAACTGCCTGGCCGCAAATTCATCTTCACCAATGGTGATCGCGGACACGCCGAGCGTGCCGCGCGACAGCTTGGCGTTCTTGATGAATTCGACGACATCTTTGATATTGTCGCCGCGGAACTGCTGCCGAAGCCTGCCCGCGAGACCTATGACCGCTTTCTTGCCCGGCACAAGATCGATGCGGCGAGCAGCGTCATGTTTGAAGATCTGGCGCGCAACCTCATCGTGCCGAAAGCTCTGGGCATGACGACGGTGTTGATCGTTCCGCACAATTTCGAACCGACATTCTCGGAAATCTGGGAGCGTGATCCTGGTCATACCGATCACGTCGACTATGTTACCGACAACCTCGCTTCGTTCCTCAGCGCCATTTTGCCGGGTCAGACGGCCCTGAATGAGCCTGCGTGAAACGTCAGGTCAGTTCGTAGAAGGTTTTGATAACCTCCCAGGCTTCCTCAGCATTATCGACGAAGGTTATCAACTCGCGATCTGAAGGCGAGATAACGCCCTGTTCGGCAAGGAAGTCAAAATTGATTGCCTTTTCCCAGAATGGCTTGCCAAACAGCAGGAAGGGAATGCGCTCCATACGTCCGGTCTGAATGAGAGTAAGAGCTTCAAACGTCTCGTCCATCGTGCCAAAGCCGCCCGGGAAGATTGCCATAGCCTTGGCACGCATCAGGAAATGCATCTTGCGAATGGCGAAGTAGTGAAAGTTGAAGCAAAGCTCCGGCGTCACATAGGCATTGGGCGCCTGTTCATGCGGCAGCACGATGTTGAGACCGATCGTTGGTGCACCGACATCGGCTGCACCGCGATTGCCTGCCTCCATCACACCGGGGCCGCCGCCAGTCACGACTACGAATTCACGGTTGTAGGTCGTTGACGAATAGATCGAACAAAGTTGAGCGAACCTGCGGGCTTCAGCGTAATAATGCGAGTTGGCTTCGAGGTTTTTCTTCTGCGTTTGGTTTTTTGCAGCCCAGGCAGCACCGCCCGGTTCCGGAATACGCGCCCCGCCAAACAGGACAACCGTTGAACGGATGCCACGTTCGGCGAGAGCCATCTCCGGCTTCAGCAATTCGAGCTGTAGCCGCACGGCACGGAGTTCACGGCGTGTCATGAAATCCGGATCGGCGAAAGCCAGGCGATAGGTATCCGATTGGGTCTGCGGCGTTTCCGGTGCGGTCTCCACGCGGCGCACAGCTTCGGAGGAATGTGAAAACGGCGTCCAGCTGTTTTTTTCATCAGTGTTCAATTGTTTTTCTCCTTCTGCGGACACTTATGGCGTTTAGAGACATAAAAATCGACTCGTCATCCAACAATGTGACGCTACGATTGACCCTCTCACAGACTTAACTTAGTAGCCCTACCATTAGAGCCTTTCATGCCTAAATAGAATCGTTCTGCCGGAGGGAATTTGTGGACAAGGTCGAGGGGTTTGGCGAGGCCGATGCCTTTCCATCGGACGACGCCGAAGCCCGATGGATTTGGCCCGAATTCACCCGGCCCACTGGTCGAACCGCATTTCTCTCGAAATGCGGATAATTCGACCAGCGGGTTTAACAGCTTGTTGGTTTGCCAAAGCAAACCAACGGCTGGGTTTCCGGCTGGCGGCCAACCACTTTGTCAGGCGGCTTCGTCCGATGGAAAGACATCGACCTCGCCACCTTCCGCGTGGATTGTCTCGCCATCCGGGAAACAGAACTGTTCTATTTAGGCGTGAAAGGCTCTAACCTTAACCGCCCGTTTAATGGAGTGATCTGAAAATGTCCAAGCCCGATCTGACCAGTCTCGAGAAGACGATCGACACGGCCTTCGAAGAACGCGATGCAATCAGCACCGAAACACGCGGCGAAATTCGGGAAGCGGTGGAGACCTCTCTTCTGTTGCTCGATAGCGGAGAAGCCCGTGTTGCAGAGAAGCAGGCGAATGGCGACTGGAAAGTCAATCAATGGCTGAAAAGGGCCGTCCTGCTTTCTTTCCGGCTCAACCCAATGGGCATTATCGAAGGTGGCCCCGGCGGTGCACCTTGGTGGGACAAGGTCCCATCGAAGTTCGACGGCTGGGGTGCGACTGAATTTGCCAAAGCAGGTATTCGCACCGTTCCGGGTGCGATTGTACGCCGCTCGGCCTATGTTGCTCCGGGTGCGATCCTGATGCCATCTTTCATCAATCTCGGCGCCTATGTCGATGAAGGGACAATGATCGACACATGGGTTGGGGTTGGTTCCTGCGCGCAGATCGGCAAGCATGTGCATCTTTCCGGCGGCGTCGGCATTGGGGGTGTTCTCGAGCCCATGCAGGCCGGACCGACGATCATTGAAGACAATTGCTTCATTGGCGCCCGTTCCGAAGTGGTCGAGGGCTGTATCGTTCGTGAAGGTGCAGTTCTTGGTATGGGCGTATTTATCGGTAAATCGACCAAGATTGTCGATCGCGCTACCGGTGAGATTTTTTATGGCGAAGTTCCCCCTTATTCGGTAGTCGTTGCAGGCACGATGCCCGGCAAGCCATTCCCCAATGGTGAGCCAGGTCCCAGTCTTTATTGTGCCGTGATCGTCAAGCGCGTCGATGAAAAGACTCGTTCGAAGACCTCGATCAACGAGTTGCTGCGCGACTGATCTCATAAAGGAGAGAGGGCTCTTGCTCCTCTTTCCTAAACCTTCATAGCACGAATTTCTTCGACCGAATGGCTGCGGATCGGCTTACCCTCCGCTTGTTTCACACAGGCAAACACCTTTAGCGTGAGCTGGGCGGCGATGTTTTTCTCGTCGGCCAATCGAACGATCACACCCTGCAGATAGTCGATCTCGGTTGCGCGTCCACGTGAAAAATCCTCCCACATGGAGGAACGGGCGTGGGGATTGATGGCGAGCATTTTGTGAGCAGCAAGGCGAAACAGGAAATTTGGCAGGCGGAGAATCCAGGGAAGAACGGCGGGCGGCGCTCCTTGCACTTTTGCCGGCGTGATACCGTGCGCTCTCATGACTTTGAGGGCTTCGCTCATCTGATCTGCCAGCAGAAGCCGCCACTTCCGATCTGCCAATTGCTTCACAAGCGGTAAGTTTGAAAGCGCGTTGAGAGCATTGTTGAGGTTCATCAACAGCTTGCCCCAAAGAATGCTTTGCATATTCGGATGCGCTTTGATGGCGAGCCCCGGAACTGAAAGAGCCTCTGCCAAACCGTCCAAAGTGTCATCAATGAGAATGGTCCCAGGCATTGTCCGCCTTACATTAAGCGGCGTTACCTCGGGTTCAGACTGAACGACGTTAAATGGAACCATCCCGGAGATCACGGGCGCTTCCGGTGGCAGATGTTGGCGCAGCGTTTCAGCATTTCCGACGCCGTTCTGCAGGCTGACCACAATGACCTTTGATGGCGCACACCCCGCTATCAGCTCGGCCATCTCTTCGGTTGCGCCGCTCTTGACGGTGACGAGAATGATATCGGCTTGCCGGAATGCGATCTCAGGATCGCTTGTCAGGGAAAATTGCTCGAGCTCGATCAGTTTTTCAGCTCCGTCGGGGTCAATGATTTTTAGACCCTCTTGCTGAAGTAGCTTCACCATCCGAGGTCGAACAAGCAAGGTTACTGCCTTGCCCGCCGCGGCAAGACAACCGCCTGCATAACACCCGATCGACCCTGCGCCGGCTATGACGATCCGGCTGTTACTTTCGATCATGTCGCTGGCCTCTGGTTGAGTTGCTTCCACCCATTAAATCAGAAGCACGAACTGCCATCCAGTACGTGACAGCATCGCGCTTTTCCATTATCGCTTTAGGCATGAAATCCTCGACAGATCCCGTACGAAATCTCGCCCAACTCATTGCATGTCCGTCGGTGACGCCAGCCGAAGGCGGTGCGCTGACAGCACTTCAAGCCATGCTAGCGCCACTTGGCTTTGCGGTGGAAAGGCCGGTCTTCAGCGAAGACGGTACACCGGATGTCGAAAATCTCTATGCTAGGCGTTCCGGTAATGGACCGCATCTGATGTTCGCCGGCCACACGGATGTTGTACCCGTCGGCGACGAGGCGGCCTGGACCTATCCGCCATTTTCGGCAGCAACGCACAATGGCGAAATGTATGGGCGCGGCGCTGTCGACATGAAGGGTGGCATTGCCTGCTTTGCTGCGGCTGTAGGACGTTATCTTGAGAAAAATCGGGAACTCAAAGGTTCGATATCCTTCCTGATTACCGGGGACGAGGAAGGTCCTTCCATTAATGGTACCGGCAAGCTGCTGGAATGGGCCAAGGCGAAAGGCGAGAGTTGGGATGCGGCGATTGTTGGCGAGCCGACCAATCCGGACAAGCTCGGCGACATGATCAAGATCGGCCGCCGCGGCTCACTGTCGGGCACCATCGTCGTTCAGGGCGTACAAGGCCACGTGGCCTATCCGCACCTCGCCGACAATCCTGTTCGGGGGCTGGTGACGCTGGTTGATAGCCTGCTCTATCCCGCTTTCGACAAGGGAACCAAGGACTTCCAGACCACCAATCTCGAAATCACGACCATCGACGTCGGCAATCCGGCGGTGAACGTCATTCCGGCCAAGGCGACGGCGACATTCAACGTTCGCTTCAACGACACCTGGACAGATGAGACCTTGATGGCCGAGATTCACAACCGTCTCGACAAGGCCGCCGGTCGTCGCAAGCTGCGTCCTGGCAAGAAGGCACCGGTAAACTATGAACTGATCTGGCGAGATCGGCCAAGTCACGTCTTTCTTACGCGCGACGAAAAATTGATCGGGACTTTGACCTCGTCAGTCGAAGCGATAACCGGAAAGCGACCGCAACTTTCCACCTCCGGCGGCACGTCCGATGCCCGGTTTATCAAGGACTACTGCCCGGTGGTCGAGTTTGGACTTGTAGGCCAGACGATGCATATGGTTGACGAGCGGGTGGCGATTGCCGATCTTGAAATACTGACACAAATCTACGAACGCTTTATCGCGGATTTTTTTGCATGAATACGAGTGATATGCCGGATTTTGATGAGGTTCAGCGATATCTGTGGGGCGCATGGCGGATGATGAATGGTCATGCCGATGGGCTTGATCAACTCGATTTTTCCGAAGATGGCTTTTGGCAGTCATTTCATGCCATTACGATTTCCCTGCCGCCGCTCATCCTGGGCTGGATTATCTTCGCTAACGACATGATCACACTGCAACCGGAAACGGGCAATCGCTTTTCCATCATGGGCCGTGTGGCGTTTGTCGATCTTGCATCGTGGGTGATACCGCTGGTCGTTCTCGCCCTCAGCGCCCGGCGGCTCGGTCTCAACAAGCGTTTCAGCCCCTATGTCGTCGCAAGCAACTGGGGAACCGCGATTGGCGCATGGCTTATGGTGCCCGCAACGCTGGCACGGCTACTGCTGCCCGGTTGGCCAGCTTTGGCAACAGGTTTTGGCCTCGTGCTTTATGGGGGCATCATGTACCTGACCTACCGGTTGACGCACGTCGCGCTGAAAAAATCCCATGCCTATACGGCCGCATTCTTCGCGGCGATGGTAATCGGCTCGCTCTTTCTGATGATCCTGCTTCAAAATATACTAGGAATTTCCCTGCCCGAGCCGGTGATGATGAGATAGTCGACGCCGATGAGATAAAGACCGTAAGGAGGCGCAACAGGTCCGCACGCCTTGCGATCGCGCGCGTCAAGCGCAGCGGTGACATCATCCGCATCCCAACGCCCGCAACCGACTTCATTGAGCGTTCCAACAAAGGAGCGGATCTGGTTGTGCAGGAATGACCGCGCGGAAGCCCTGATCTCGATGATTTCACCGCTGCGCGAAACGCTCAAATAATCGAGCGTTTTCACCGGGCTCTTTGATTGGCATTGAGTCGCGCGAAACGTAGTGAAATCATGTGTACCAATGAGCCGTTGTGCAGCCTCATGCATGGCTTTTTCGTCGAGCGGTTTCTTCACCCACCATGCCCGGTGCATTTCGAGCGGCGCGGGAGGCCTGCGGTTGATGATGCGATAAAGATAGTGCCGTCCCGTCGCCGAAAACCGCGCATCGAAATTGCTTCCGACGAGTTCGACATTGATGATGCCGACGGTTTCCCCGGCGATGACCAGATGGGCATTCAACGCCTCGCGCACCTTCGAACTGCTCCAGTCTTTCGTCAAATCCACATGCGCGATCTGCGCCGTCGCATGCACGCCGGAATCGGTGCGGCCGGCAGCGCCAAGCGCAACGGTTTCGCCGCAAAACTTGAAAATAGCCTGCTCGATGGCAGCCTGAACGGTGTGGCCATTCTCTTGGCGTTGCCACCCGGCATAGCCGGTACCGTCATACTCGATGGTCAGCTTGTAGCGAGGCACTTAGGTCTTGCCGTTCATGGCAGGCGCATTCCCTGTGCGATCTTGGCGCCTCGTTGGAACTCCTGTCCATCCATGACCTTGCCGCCTGCGCGCTGTAATGAGCGCAGGCGAACGGCACCTTCACCGCAGGCAATGCGCAGATCGTCACCAAGCACGGTTCCAGGATCGCCGACGCCGGTTGCCAGGATCGAGCGCAGCAGCTTGACCCGCTCGAGATTTTCACCGATTTCCATCTCGCACCAGGCACCGGGGAAAGGCGCAAGGCCGCGAATGCGATTGTGAGCATCGATGGCAGGCTGCGTCCAGTCGATGCGGGTTTCCGCCTTGGTGATCTTGGAGGCATAAGTGACGCCGTCTTCGGACTGCGGCGTCAATGTAAGGCTGTCGCGCTCCAGAGCTGCCATCGCGCGGACCATCAGATCGGCGCCTGCCATGCTGAGCTGGTCGTGCAACTCGCCCGCAGTCATATCGGCTGTGATCTTTACCTTCTCGGCCATGGCCACAGGACCGGTATCAAGACCTTCGTCCATTTTCATGATCATGATGCCGGTCTCGAGATCACCGGCCATGATCGCGCGCTGAATAGGCGCCGCTCCACGCCAACGCGGCAGCAGCGAAGCGTGGCCATTATAGCAGCCAAGCCGCGTGCCTTCGAGAATTGCGGCAGGCAAGATAAGCCCATAAGCCACAACGACCGCAACATCGGCCTGGAGATCGCGAAACGCTTGTTGCTCCTCTTCAGATTTCAGGCTCTTCGGCGTGCGCACTTCGATGCCGAACTGTTCGGCGTTACGATGTACCGCGGAAGGCGTCAGCTCCAGCCCGCGCCGTCCTGCTGGGCGCGGCGGCTGGCTGTAGACAGCTACAATCTCGTGCCCCTGGCCGATCAAGGCGTTAAGGATGGGCACCGAGAATTCCGATGTTCCCATGAAGACAATGCGCAAACTCATCTGTTCACACCGCCAGCCGGCCTGGCGGGCGGTCCTTGGCGAGTTTCTTGAATTTCTTGACCACCATCTCTCGTTTCAACCGCGAAATGTGATCGATGAACAGGACGCCGTTCAAGTGGTCGATCTCGTGCTGCAGGCAAGTGGCCAACAGCCCTTCTGCGGCAACCTCGTGCTGCTTGCCATCGATATCGACATAGGAAACGCGCACTTGTGCCGGGCGCTCGACTTCCGCGTAATAGTCAGGGATGGACAGGCAGCCTTCCTCATACACATTGCGCTCATCGCTCGACGACAATATCTGCGGATTGATGAAAATCTGTGGTGCCTTGGGTTCGTCTTCCTTGGCGAGATCGATCACCAGCATCCGCAGCGGTTCGCCCACTTGAATGGCTGCAAGGCCGATACCTGGCGCATCATACATGGTGTCCAGCATATCGGTGGAAAACTTCCGTAAATCGGCGTCGAAGCGCTCCACAGGTTTTGACACCTGACGCAGTAGCGGATCTGGGAGAATGACAAGTGGTTTGATAGACATGAGCATCACCTAATATCTCGGCTTTCAACCGTCAATCCGATGTGAAAACCAATTGTAAAAATGTTCTCGTTTTGATCTCACATTTGCCATCCGAATCGGTTAGTCTGCACAATATGGAAACGTCAATTTCTCTAAATCAAACGCTGTTCCAGCTCGGCTCGAGCTCCGTATCTCTGGGCACGGCATTGCTTGCGGCGGCCGTCGCAGTGGCACTTATAGTGGTCTTCGCTGTCATTGCAGTGTCACGCTCGACGCGGATGCGGATGGTTGCCGAGATCCAGGCAGAAGACCGTGCACGCGATGCCGAAGTGCGCATGGGCGAGATTCTGAAAAGCCAAGCGGAAATGCAGGGCCGCATGCAGACCATGGCCGAGCTATTCGGCTCGCGGCAGGCCGAACTCAATCAGTCGATTCGCGAACGGCTTGATGGCATGACCAGTCGTATCGGCCAGACCATGACGGAGCAGACGCAATCAACGCACGAAAATCTGGCGAAGTTGCAGGAGCGGCTGGCGGTTATCGATACGGCGCAGAACAATATCCAGGCCCTCGCCGGTCAGGTAGTGCAACTGCAGGCTATCCTTGCCAACAAGCAGACGCGCGGTGTCTTTGGCCAAGCCCGGATGGAGGCAATCATCGCTGATGGCCTGCCGCAAGGCGCATACGAGTTTCAGGCAACACTATCCAACGGCAGCCGGCCGGATTGCGTCGTGCGTATGCCGAACGGTGCGCCCAATCTCGTCATTGACGCAAAGTTTCCGCTGGAGGCATGGAATGCCATTCGCGAGTCGGAAAGTCCGGAAGGCAAAAAGATAGCAGTTGCTCAGTTCCGCCGTGATGTGGAGATCCACATTCGTGATGTCGCCGAAAAATATCTGATCAACGGTGAAACACAGGATACGGCGTTTCTTTTCGTGCCGTCGGAATCGATTTTTGCCGAAATTCACGAGAATTTCGAAGCCGTAGTGCAAAAGGCGCATCGTTCGCGCATCGTCATCGTCTCGCCGTCGCTGCTCATGCTTTCCATCCAGGTCATTCAGGCCGTGCTCAAAGACGTGCGCATGCGCGAACAGGCGCACCTCATACAAGGCGAAGTCATAAGGCTGATGGAGGATGTGGGCCGCCTTGACGATCGCGTGCGCCGCCTGCAGACGCATTTCGGTCAGGCCAACAAGGATATCGATGACATTCTTGTTTCATCTAGCAAGGTGACCAAGCGTGGTCAAAAGATCGAGGCGCTGGAATTCGCCGAAGCGCCGGTCGGCGAAGTTGTCAAAGACCCGGATGTTTGCCGGTCTGCTGCTTCGGCGACAGGACAGTTGCGCTTGCGGGTGGTTGAGGGCGACGACTAGGCGGTTCGTTTTTCATTTCGCCGGACCTCCCGCACGTTTTGAATTGTTTTGCCATCGGGTCCTGAACACAACTGCGTATCTGACAAAGTTGCGGCAGCAAATGGTCGGAATGGCGCTAGCGGGATCGTTGTTCATGCGCTAACCCTGCCTCAAATAGCGCAGGGCATTATGGCTGATTTCACAACTGAACATGCGATCTTCCTCGGTATCGACACGGGCGGCACCTATACGGATGCGGTGCTTTGGTCTGAGCAGCGCGGCGTTATTGCCAAGGCCAAGGCTCTGACGACACGGCATGATCTGAGCGTCGGCATTTCGGGTGCTGTTGAGCGCATCGTCGCTGAAGCGTCTGTCCAACCTGCCGACATACGGCTTGTTTCCATGTCGACAACGCTTGCGACCAACGCGCTGGTCGAGGGACAGGGCGGGCGCATTGCACTCGTCATGATCGGTTTTTCGGAAACGGACCTGGAAAAGGCTGATCTTGGCACGGCGCTTGGTTCGGACCCGGTAGTGTTCATTCCGGGTGGACATAATGTTTATGGTCGGGCACAGCCATTTGATACGAGCGCCTTGAGCGAGGCATTGCCGCAGCTAAAGCAAGAGGTAACTGGCTTTGCCGTCTGCGCATATTTTGCCGTGCGCAACCCTGAACATGAAATCGCAGTTCGCGATCTGGTGCGAAGAGAAACTGGTTTGCCCGTCACTTGCAGCCATGAACTGTCTGCGAAGCTCAATGGTCCGCGCCGTGCCTTGACCACTGTCCTCAATGCCCGTCTCATCGCTATGATCGACCGGCTCGTGGCGGCAACGGAAGGCTTCCTCGACCGGAGTGGCATCCATGCGCCGCTTATGGTGGTGCGCGGTGATGGCGCACTTGTCTCTGCCGCCTTTGCCCGGCATCGGCCAATTGAAACCATATTGTCTGGACCCGCCGCCAGCCTCGTCGGCGCGCGGCATATGACGGGGCTCGATAACGCGATCGTCTCGGATATTGGTGGTACGACGACCGATGTCGCGGTTCTAGACAAGGGGCGTCCTCGGCTCGACCCTAATGGCGCCACCGTCGGCGGTTTCCGCACTATGGTGGAAGCGGTGGCAATGCGCACATTCGGTCTCGGCGGAGACTCGGAAGTGTCACTCGATGATAACGCTATGCTTCCAGGTATCAAGCTTGGTCCGAGACGGCTTGTGCCCTTGTCCCTGCTTGCCGCCAATCATGGCGCAATCGTTATTGATTATCTGGCACGACAGACAAAAACCGCCAATGCCGGTCGTCTTGATGGGCGTTTTGCGCTGTTGACCGGTGTGCCGGCGCGGATGGCATCTGGTCTAAGCAAGCACGAAGCCGAACTCTATGGACGGATCACGACCGAACCTCAGCCGCTTGACCGGCTCTTGAGTTCCATCTCACAGGCAACAACTGTCAATCGCCTTGTGGCGCGCGGGCTGGTTCATCTGTCGGGTTTTACGCCGTCGGACGCTTGCCACGTTCTCGGCCTTCAAAACAATTGGAACGTGGAAGCAGCACGCTATGGTGCCATTCTCTATGCCCGACGCAAGGATGGCGCGGGTCGTCCGCTGTGCGATACGCCCGAGGAAGTTTCCCACCGCACCTATGACGCCCTGATCCGGCGTTCGTCCGAAGTGGTACTCGAAACGGTCTTCGCCGAGGATGGGCTTGAAGGGCCAGAAACGGTCGCGAGCCCGTTGGTTCAGCGGGCACTTTCAGGCGCGAGAGGGATTGCCGGGGCAAGGCTCGATATAGACCGGCCATTAATTGGACTGGGCGCATCGGCACCAGTCTATTATCCAGCCGTTGGCGAGATGCTCGGCACAAAATGCATTGTCCCTGTTGACACTGATGTCGCCAACGCTTTGGGGGCTGTCGTTGGCCAAGTGCGCGTTTCGGTTGAAGCCCATATCAGCCAGCCGGCAGAGGGCCTATTCCGCGTCATGGCTGGCGAGGTGGTCAAGGATTTCCAGGTCGAAGAGGAATCGATATCCTTTGCCGAAACGACGCTGAAGTATCAGGTTGGGCAATTGGCGTTGGAAGCTGGAACCGATGAAGCGCAGATCAGCATTGCTCGCGACGTCAGCACCGCCACAGTCGAGGATCAACGGAAGTTCATCGAAGCAGTACTTGTAGCAACGGCCTCCGGCAGGCCCCGCATCGCGCATTAAAGCGTTCTTTCCAACAAGGCTTAAATTCTGTCGCTATTGAAGAATTGACTGGGAATGCTTCTGTGTGTTCAAGGGTAAGCCGACTGAAATTGTAAGGAACGAAACATGGTCGAGCGCATCGAGATCAACGGCTTGAAGGTCGCGAAGGAACTCCACGACTTCGTTGTCAATGAAGCTATCCCGGGCACGGATGTAGATGCGGCGACATTCTGGTCGGGCTTTGCGCGGATCGTCGAAGATTTGGCACCAAAAAACCGCGAACTCCTGCAAAAACGCGATGCGTTTCAGCAAAAGCTGGATGATTTTTACAAGCGCAAGCGCTACAGCGGATACAGCCAGGAAGAATACGAGACCTTCCTAAGGGAGATCGGCTACCTGCTGCCAGAAGGCGGGGCCTTCGCCGTTTCAACGAGCAATGTCGACCCGGAAATTGCTGTTGTCGCTGGTCCGCAGCTCGTCGTTCCGGTCATGAATGCCCGTTATGCGCTCAACGCCGCCAACGCGCGCTGGGGTTCGCTCTACGACGCGCTGTATGGCACGGACGCCATTTCGGACGAGGGCGGCGCTGAAAAGGGCAAGACGTTCAATCCCATTCGCGGTTCGAAGGTGATTGCCTGGGCCAAGGCGTTTCTCGATGACAGTGCTCCGCTCGATGGTGCGCACTGGGCTGACGTTTCCGGTTTGAGCATCGAAGATCATAGGCTCGTCCTGAAGGCCGATGGCAAGCCTGCTGCGCTCAACGACGAAGCACAGTTTGCCGGTTATCGCGGCGACGCAGTAGCCCCGACTGCGATCCTGCTCATCAAGAACGGTCTGCATGTCGAGATCGTTATCAATGCCAATCATCCAATCGGCCAGACTGATCCCGCCCACATTGCCGATATGCTGCTGGAATCGGCGCTGACCACAATCCAGGATTGTGAGGATTCCGTGGCCGCTGTCGATGCGGAAGACAAGGTCATCGTCTATCGCAATTGGCTCGGCCTGATGAATGGCGATCTTGAAGATACATTCGAGAAGGGCGGCAAGACCGTAACGCGCAAACTCAATGCCGACCGCGAATACACCGGCAAGGATGGCAAGCCGCTGACGGTGCCTGGACGCTCGCTCATGCTGGTGCGCAATGTCGGCCATCTGATGACCAATCCAGCCATTCTCGACAGAGAGGGCAACGAAGTTCCCGAAGGCATCGTGGACGCGGCGATTACCGCTTTGGCTGCTCTCCACGATATTGGGCCGAACGGTCGACACATGAATTCCCGCGCTGGATCCATGTATGTGGTCAAGCCAAAAATGCACGGTCCTGAGGAAGTCACCTTCGCCTCCGAGCTGTTCGGACGGGTCGAGACGCTGCTTGGCATGCAACCGAATACTATAAAGATGGGAATTATGGATGAGGAACGCCGCACCACGGTAAACCTGAAGGAAGCAATACGCGCCGCGAAGGAGCGCGTTGTCTTCATCAACACCGGCTTCCTCGACCGCACCGGCGATGAAATCCACACCTCGATGAAAGCCGGTCCGATGATCCGCAAGGGCGACATGAAGCAGGCCGCCTGGATTGGCGCCTACGAGAACTGGAACGTCGATATCGGTCTTGAATGCGGGCTTTCCGGCCATGCGCAGATCGGCAAGGGCATGTGGGCCATGCCCGACCTGATGGCAGCGATGCTCGAGCAGAAGATCGCCCATCCGAAAGCCGGTGCCAACACCGCCTGGGTGCCATCGCCGACCGCCGCGACGCTCCATGCCACGCATTATCACAAGGTCAATGTCGCCGAAGTCCAAGCCAGTTTGAAAAAGCGCGGCCGGGCGAAGCTCAGCGATATTCTGTCCGTACCCGTCATCTCCCGCCCTAACTGGACACCCGAAGACATCCAGCGCGAACTCGATAACAATGCTCAAGGGATTCTCGGTTATGTCGTGCGGTGGGTCGATCAGGGTGTCGGCTGTTCCAAGGTGCCGGACATCAACAATGTAGGCCTGATGGAAGACCGCGCCACCCTGCGCATTTCTGCCCAGCATATCGCCAACTGGCTGCACCATGGCGTAGCAAGCGAGGCACAGGTGCTTGAGACGCTCAAGCGCATGGCGGCGGTCGTCGACAAACAGAACGCGGACGACCCGCTCTATCAGCCGATGGCAGTTGATTTCGACGGTTCGATCGCTTTTCAAGCCGCCTGCGATCTCGTTTTCAGAGGCCGCGAACAGCCAAACGGCTATACAGAGCCGGTCTTGCATCACCGCCGGCTTGAGGTGAAGGCGAAATCGGGCTCAGTCTAGGCCGGCTCGATGGCAAGCTACGTCAGATATCTTGTGTTCTTCACCGCTGTCATGACGTGGAACACTGTTCTGGCGGCAGAAAAACAGACACCGACAATCGAGATTGTCGACTGGGGGCTGACGAGCCCGAAAGAGGTCGGATCCGAAGTTTCACCCGATACGCCAACGGGGTTGAACCGGCTTGTAGAAGGGCCGGTAGGCGTTACCAGAACGACCAATATACACGCCTGCATCGGCACGAGTTTCGGTGTTCTTTACAGAACGTCAGATATCGGGGAAGCCGTTCTTCCTATCACGGTCGTGGTTTTCCATCCAATGATCAAAACACCGGACGGCCGGTCGATGGTGAAGAGCAGTTGGCCGGATAGTGCCACATCGCAGCGGCGATATGCCGGCTGGGTTTTCGAAAGAGACTTCGAGCTCGTCTCTGGTGCTTGGACGATCTCCCTGCGTGACCTGTCTGGCAACGAGCTGGCGTCAAAAAATTTCGATGTAACTGCAGGGAGCTGCCCGATTTCATAGCGCGATCGTTCTGATAGATTTGCAGATCAGCGAATGATGCCTAAGGACGCGACGAATGAGCCGGATGTTGGACGTTAGCTGTACGGTCGCGGCGCTTGTGATCGGTTCCCTGTTTGGCTGCAGCTTCGCGGTTGCTACGTCCACGGCTGATCTCTATCGAGCCCGAGCAGTTGTCTCGGGGCAAGGTGAAACGAATAGAGCTGTCGGCCTGGCGCGATGTCTGGAGGAAGTTCTCGTTAAAGTTTCCGGCGATC
Source organism: Phyllobacterium sp. LjRoot231 (assembly GCF_964253365.1). Lineage (NCBI taxonomy): Bacteria > Pseudomonadati > Pseudomonadota > Alphaproteobacteria > Hyphomicrobiales > Phyllobacteriaceae > Phyllobacterium > Phyllobacterium sp. LjRoot231. The sequence continues at coordinate 107,584 of NZ_CAXUQT020000001.1, read as the reverse complement.
CACGCTTGATCGAAAACTCCAAGGCTGTTGCGCTTAGCCGGCGCGCCGCAGATTTTGTTGCCAGTTATGAGTACCGGGATCGGATGGCGGGCACTCCGATACATGATGAGCAGGGTTCCTACGACCGCCCCCATGACCTTACAGTGACCTTCGACGCGGCGAAGATCGATATGGCTTTGCGGACGCTCGGGCGCGCGCCATGGCTGTCGTCCCGACCTCGTGTCATCGTTTTTCTTGCAGTGCGCGGCAGGAAAGAAAAGTTCCCATTAGCCGGCGACAGCGGCCAAGCCCCCGATATGCGTACTTCGCTCGCCGAAGCAGCAGAGAAGGTCGGTTTGCCAATAGAGGTGCCAACTCAAGCGAAATTTACGCAATACGGTTGGAACGTCGATACGCTGCCTTCGGTTGATTATGCAAAGCTCGATGCTGCAGCCAAGGCAGGAAACGGCGATGTTGCGTTAGCTGGAACCTTAGCCTGGAGCGACAAGGCTCTCGGCTGGGTTGTCGACTGGCGAATAGGGTCGGAGGGAAAAGTCTATCAGTGGCAGGTTCGTGGAGTTGGCTTTGACGACGCATTTCGCAACGGGATGCGCGGAACAGTACAGGTGCTTTCGGGACACGGACAGCCGAAGTAGTGCGTTCGGGCAAGTCCAAGCGGCAGAACTTCAGACGAAGCTCACGCGCCCTACTTGTTTGCTGACTGATTCTTGTTTACGCGAGACACATGAAACTGCTTGCGCTCGATACCGCTGCCAATCTCTGCTCCGTTGCCGTTCTCGATGTCGAAACCGGGACTATACTGGCAGTGTCGAGCGAAGATATCGGTACGGGTCATGCCGAGCGGTTGATGGCTGCGATCGCGCAGGTGGTCGCCGCCGCCCAAATTTCCATCACCGAGATTGGGAAGATTGCCGTCAGCGTCGGACCGGGTTCATTTACCGGTGTCCGCGTTGGCGTATCGACAGCGCGCGGGTTCGCGCTCGCGCTGAAATGCCAAGCGGTGGGGATCAGCACACTTCAGGCGCTGGCCTATGACGCAGCCAAAGCATTTTCGGGCAGGCCAATTCTGTCGGTCATCGATGCGCGGCGCGACGAACTTTATGCACAGTTCTTTGGCGAGGATGGATCCGCGACATCGAAGCCAATGGTGACGACATTGCCAATGATTGTGCAACAATTGGAGGAACGAGGCGGCAAACATGTCCTCTCGGGTTCGGGCGCACCGCTCGTCGATGAAAAGCTGGATCAGCCACTCGACATCGCCGCGACGGCCGCGACAGGAAGCATCGAAGCCTTCGCCCGGCTTGGCGCATTGCGCATCGATGACGGCGAAGCGCCAAAGCCGCTTTATCTGCGCGGTCTTGATGTCAAGCAGCAGCAGGGCTTTGCGCTAAAAAGGAAGTTCGTCGAATGATCGGCTTTCCATTCGATAATATGCGATCGCCCTCTTTTGTCGTCGAAGCGCTTCTTCGGGCGGATGCGCCCCATCTCGCCGATATTCACGCAGGGACCTTCCGACAGCCATGGAGCGAAGACGACTTTCATGCGCTTATCGCGGACGACAATGTGTTTGGCTTTATCGCTCGGGAGGAGGGCAATCGCAGAGCTCGACCCGGTGGTTTCGTGTTGGCTCGGCTTATTCTGGACGAGGCGGAAATCCTCACTATCGCCGTTGCGCCCCAGTCACAACGCAAGGGATTGGGCCATGCTTTGATGGATGCAACGCTCCGTTACCTGCACAATGCGCGCGCGAGTATGCTGTTTCTCGAGGTCGATGAACTCAATATCCCGGCATTGGCGCTCTATCGCAGGCTTGGCTTCAAGCAGGTCGGGAAGCGACCGGGCTACTATGAAACGGCGGCAGGGCGCTCGGCTGCCTTGACGATGCGCCGTGATCTGAAGAAGAGCCGCTGAATGATTGCGTGGTTACGTTTTCTTGTCACGTCGGCGATGTTTGGCCTTGTCATTGCCTTCCTCGTGCCCTTGCAATTCATCTTTCTGAAGACCGGCTGGGGCCCGCGAGCGCTGACGCCAATCGTTTTTCACCGGATCGTGCGACGCCTCCTTGGCTTTCGCATCCGTGTCCATGGCGAGATGACAAAGGGGCGGCCACTTCTGTTGACGGCCAATCATTCCTCTTGGACGGACATAGTCATCCTTGGCTCCCTGCATGAGATGGCCTTTATCGCCAAGGCAGAGGTAGCGAATTGGCCGCTGTTCGGCATCCTGGCCAAGTTGCAGCGGACGGTGTTCGTCGAGCGGGAAAAACGCGGCAAGACCCATCATCAGGCCAGCGAAATCGCAACCCGGCTCGCTGGAGGCGACGCCATGGTGCTGTTCGCCGAGGGTACCACCTCCGATGGTAATCGCGTCCTTCCGTTCAAGACGTCGCTTTTTGGCGCCGCACAAGTGGCTATCCGTGATACCGGTGTTGAGACAGTTACGGTGCAGCCGGTGGCGATTGCCTATACGCGGGTTCACGGCATACCGATGGGGCGCGTTCACCGGCCGCTCGTTGCTTGGCCGGGTGATGTGCCACTCGGACCCAGTTTGATTGGACTTCTCAGGGATGGTGCTGTCGATGTGGATGTCTGGTTCGGCGAAACTGTTGTCATCGACGGGAAAAGCGATCGTAAGGCTCTCGCGCGGACGATGGAGGAACGGGTACGCGCAATGGTGCGCTCTTCGCTGATGGGGCGTGATCTTGTCAATCCCGCTGCAAAGAGCGACGAAGCTATTCTCAAAGACGCCAAAAAGCTTTAGAAGCCTGCCCATGGACGATATCAGCATCAATCATAAGCCGGACGAGACATCCGGCCCCCAGTCGCATTCACCCGCGTTTCCCAACACGCGCAAGGTTTATGTGAAAACCTATGGCTGCCAGATGAATGTCTATGACAGCCAGCGCATGACCGACAGCCTCGCGGCTGAAGGTTATAACCCGACCGATACAGCTGACGACGCCGATCTTGTGCTGATCAATACCTGTCATATCCGGGAAAAGGCCTCAGAAAAGCTCTATTCAGCTCTCGGCCGTTTGCGCAAGATGAAGGATGCGCGGGCAAAGGAAGGCCGCGAACTGACCGTGGGTGTTGCGGGCTGTGTCGCACAGGCCGAAGGTGACGAAATCACGCGCCGCGCTCCCGTTGTCGATCTGGTGGTTGGGCCGCAGACCTACCATCGGCTGCCACAAGCACTTGCCCGCGTCCGCCGGGGCGAGCGTGTCGTCGAGACCGAATATGCGATAGAAGACAAGTTCGAGCATCTGCCAGCGCCTGGGAAAGAGCAGACCAGAAGTCGTGGTGTGACGGCGTTTTTGACGGTACAGGAAGGTTGCGACAAGTTCTGCACCTTCTGCGTGGTTCCCTATACGCGCGGTTCGGAAGTTTCGCGCCCTGTCGCGCAAATTCTGAAAGAAGCCGAAAAGCTCGCCGATGCCGGCGTGCGTGAGTTGACCCTGCTTGGCCAGAACGTCAATGCCTGGCACGGCGAGGGAGTTGACGGCCGCGAGTGGGGCTTGGGCGAGTTGCTCTACCGTCTGGCCGAAATTCCGGGAATCGTGCGGCTTCGCTATATCACCAGCCATCCACGCGACATGGATGACGCACTGATCAATGCGCATCGCGATCTTGGTATGCTGATGCCCTACCTGCATCTGCCTGTTCAGTCCGGTTCGGACGGCATCCTGAAAGCGATGAACCGCAGGCATACCGCTGCGGATTATCTGCGTTTGATCGAGCGCATTCGTGCTGCCCGCTCCGATATCGCCCTTTCAGGCGACTTCATCGTGGGCTTTCCCGGCGAGACGGAAGAGGATTTCGAGGCGACGTTGCAAATCGTGCGCGATGTCACATACGCCGCGGCCTATTCGTTCAAATACTCGCCGCGTCCCGGAACGCCCGGTGCTGATATGGACAATCACGTCGAGGAAGCGGTTAAGGATGAAAGGCTCCAACGCCTGCAGGCTTTGCTCAGTGAGCAGCAATATGCGTTTCAGCGTAGCCTCGTTGGAAAGAGCATGGATGTACTGATTGAAAAGGCAGGAAGAATGCCCAGTCAGATGGTCGGACGATCTCCTTGGTTACAACCCGTAATTATCGATGTACACGGCGGTGGAATCGGCGACACTATCAATGTACGAATCATCGACACCGGTACCAACAGTCTGATTGGCATTCGGGAGATGAACTCGGCGAACAATGGGACTATATAAAAGGCTGAACACTTATTCAGGAGAGCCGTTTGAACGCCACCGAAAAACTGAAGCCCGCTCCCTCAGGAGCCTCGGATCTGGCGCATATCGTACTGACATTTGACAATAACCGGCTGGCGAGTGCGCTGTTCGGCCAGTTTGATGAAAACCTCGCCCGTATTGAGCAAAAACTGGGTGTCGATGTTCGCTCAAAGGGTAACCAACTCGCCATTCGCGGTGAGTCTAGCGCGACGGAACAGGCGCGCAGGGCACTCGATCAGCTCTATGAACATTTGCAGAAAGGCCATGACATCTCTGCATCCGATGTCGACGGCGCCTTACGCATGGCGATCGCCGCCGATGACCAATTGACGCTCCCGACGATGGAAAACAAAAGCAAGATGGCTGCAGCCCAGATATCGACCCGCAAAAAGACGATCTTTGCCCGTACGCCTACGCAGGACGCCTATATGCGCGCGCTTGATCGCTCGGAAATGGTCTTCGGTGTCGGGCCCGCCGGTACTGGCAAGACCTATCTTGCCGTCGCCCACGCAGCGATGCTGCTGGAGCGTGGGCTTGTCGACCGGATCATTCTGTCGCGTCCTGCCGTGGAGGCGGGCGAACGCCTCGGCTTCCTGCCGGGCGACATGAAGGAAAAGGTCGATCCCTATCTACGGCCGCTCTATGATGCGCTCTACGACATGATGCCCGCCGACAAGGTGGAACGGGCGATTGCCGCTGGCGTGATCGAAATCGCGCCGCTCGCATTCATGCGCGGCCGTACGCTCGCCCATTCGGCAATCATTCTCGACGAGGCGCAGAACACGACGGCCATGCAGATGAAGATGTTTCTGACGCGTCTCGGTGAAAACGGCCGGATGATTATCACGGGTGATCCGAGCCAGATCGATTTACCGCCTGGTCAGAAATCCGGGCTCGTCGAGGCACTTAGAATCCTTGATAGCGTCAGCGGGATTGTTACCGTGCGGTTTACGGACGTTGATGTGGTTCGCCATCCGCTTGTTGCCGCGATCGTCCGGGCCTATGACAAGGAAGGCGCCAAGCCCTGACGCTTGGCGATGCTGTCTTGATCGATATCGACATACTAGTTGAAACGGATGGCTGGGCCGATGAATCCGTATTGCACGATCTAGCAGCCAGCGCGATCGCTGCTGCGTGGCAAACGCTCGATGGAGGGGAACAGCCTGCAAGCGAACTCAGTCTCGTCTTCACCGACGATGCGACGATCAAGGAGCTCAATAGCGGCTGGCGCGATAAGGACAAGCCGACCAACGTCCTGTCATTCCCGGCGTTTACTCTGAAACCGGGCCAGAAGCCGGGTCCTATGCTTGGCGACATCGTTATCGCGCGCGAAACGGTGGCGCGCGAAGCGGCGGATGAGGACAAAACTTTCGAGGATCATCTGACCCATCTTATCGTCCATGGATTTTTGCATTTACTGGGATATGATCATTTGACCGACGTCGAAGCGGAGGAAATGGAAGGGCTTGAACGCAAAGTTCTCGAGCGTCTTGCAATCCCGGACCCATATGCGCTATCCGTCATTGACGATCAATCCGATTGAGGGCCATGTCTGACACGTCGCACCAGAATGATTCTGCCGCCGTTCCCTCCAGGGGAACAACGGGGCAGGAGAGTGATGCCGAAGGGCAAAGTACTACCAGAGCGCAGGGTCCAGAAAAGCGCTCGCTCCTTTCCGCAATTTTTCCATTTCTGCGCGCCCGTCCGGGAACATCCCTGCGAGAGGACCTGGACGCCGCTCTAGCCGAAAGCCATCATGGTGATACGGCGTTTTCGCCTGAAGAGCGCGCCATGTTGCATAATATCCTGCGTCTGCGCGAATTACGCGTCGAGGATGTCATGATACCGCGCTCCGATATTGAAGCCGTAGAGATTTCCACAACGCTCGGTGACCTTCTGGAAGTTTTTGAAAAGTCAGGCCATTCGCGTATGCCGGTTTTCGCGGAAACGCTAGATGATCCGCGCGGCATGGTTCACATTCGCGATGTCGTCAATCACATCACCAATATTTCCAGGGTGAAAGCGCCGCGCAAGACCGCTGCGCGTACGCCCAAGATTCCGGTTACCGCAAAGTTCAACCTTTCCAATGTCGATCTCGCCAAGACGATTGCGGAATTGAGCCTGATGCGGCCAATTCTTTTTGTGCCGCCATCAATGCTGGCCAATGACCTCATGGGTCGCATGCAGGCGCAGCGTATCCAGATTGCACTTGTCATTGACGAATATGGCGGGACTGACGGGCTGGTTTCATTGGAAGACATCGTCGAGATGGTCGTCGGCAACATTGAAGACGAGCACGATGATGATGAAGTGATGCTTGTCGAAGAGCCGGAAGGTGTATTCATTGCCGATGCCCGCGCCGATCTTGATGAAGTTTCAGCAAAGATCGGCTCAGGCTTCGTTGTTGGCGAACATGGCGAGGATGTCGATACCGTTGGCGGACTGATCTTCTCAATCCTCGGCCGTATTCCGGTGCGCGGCGAGATGGTGCAGGCCGTACCTGGCTATGAATTCCACGTGTTGGAAGCTGATCCTCGTCGCATTCGCAAGGTACGTATTGTGCCTCTGCGCCACGCAGAACGCCGTCCGCCACGCACTGCCAAGCAAGAAGACCCTGCGGATCAGCCGTCGGATCGCGGCGAATGATCGCTTCTCCCGTGTCGCGTCCGTGAATGTCAACATATCCAGAGCCGCAAAAGGGGCGGACGTAATGCAGCGTCTGGCCGGGAAAATCATTCTCCTGTCAGGCTGGAGGCGGGTTGCGCTGGCATTCCTCATGGGTGCCCTCGCGAGTTTCGCCCTTCCGCCCTACGATTTCTTTGCCGTTTGTTTCGTTTCATTCCCGGTTCTTGTCTGGCTCATCGACGGGGCTGTCGATAATGCCGGCGCCGGTCCGATCCGCCGCTTGCTGCCAGCCGCGATGGTGGGCTGGTGGTTCGGCTTTGGCTATTTCGTATTCGGGCTCTGGTGGATCGGCAATGCTCTGCTTGTCGATGCTGTGAATTTCGCTTGGGCTATCCCTTTTGCCATTCTCGGGCTACCTGCTGTTCTTGCCATTTTCTACGCTTTCGCCACTGCGCTGGCGCGGCTTCTATGGAGCGACGGTCTTGGCCGGGTGCTGGCGCTTGCCTTTGGCTTCGGCATCGCCGAATGGCTACGATCATTCGTTCTCACCGGCTTTCCGTGGAATGCTATAGGTTATGCGGCTATGCCGGTGCCAGTGCTAATGCAATCATCGGTCATTGTCGGGCTGTTGGCGATGAATGTGCTGGCCGTGATCGTTTTTTCCATGCCTGCGCTGCTGGCGGGCCGACGCGGTCTGAAAACCGGTACTGTTCTCGCCCTTGTCCTGATATCCGCTCACGTCGGATTTGGCGTCTATCGTCTCAATAATGCGAAGGTCGAAGCCAAAGGGCTGCAAGTCCGCGTCGTGCAACCATCGATCCCGCAGGATCTCAAATGGGATACCGACGCACGCCGGGGCATAATAGACAAATATCTCGCCATGACCGGCGAAGCACCGAAGGACGGCAAGCCCAAACCGCAGCTAATTGTTTGGCCGGAAACAGCGGTTCCTTATATTCTGACGAAGACGCCGGAAGCGCTGAAGAGTATAGCCGACGTTCTGATGGATGATCAGGTCCTGCTGGCAGGCGCCATTCGAATGGAGGAGCCGGGCGGCAGTGATGCGGCGCTTTACTACAATTCGATCTATGCAATCGACGCCGAGGGAGAAATCACCGGCGCAGTAGACAAGGTCCATCTCGTTCCCTTTGGAGAATACGTACCGCTGGAGAACATCCTACGCAGGTTCGGCATCAGCGAAGTCATCGAGCTGCCCGGCGGTTTCACAGCTGCGACGACCCGTCGTTCGCTTGCCGTCGGGAACAATTTCACCGCTTTGCCCCTCATCTGTTACGAAGCGATTTTTCCAGCCGAAATGTCCTATGAAGGACCGCGCGCCGACGCCATTGTCAACGTCACGAACGATGCCTGGTATGGAGACACGCCGGGTCCTTACCAGCATTTTCGGCAGGCTCAATTGCGCGCTGTGGAGCAGGGACTGCCCCTTGTTAGGGCTGCCAACAATGGACTCTCTGCTGTAATAGATCCCTATGGCCGAATCATCGACGCATTGGCGCTCAACGCTGTTGGCGTGATTGATGTCGCTCTTCCAACGAAAGTGGAACTACCAATTCGTGAAGGTGCGCGTCATTTTCAATTCTGGATTGTAATTGGCATTATTCTGGTTGTAACGCTGGCTTATTTTTTTCGCCATAGGACGAGGGTTAGTTGACATTTCAGACGTGGACCTATCGAATAAAGCCTTATTTGGCCCGTTGATACATTGATGATAAAATTCGTTTTCAGCTTCATTTCATACGAATGAGATTTTTATGACTGATACTAATAAGAAGAGACCAAATCCCGTAGACGTACACGTGGGTGCGCGCATTAGGTTGCGACGCAACATGATTGGATTGAGCCAGGAAAAACTCGGTGAGAGCCTTGGAATAACATTTCAGCAGATCCAGAAATATGAAAAGGGTATGAATCGTGTCGGCGCCAGCCGCTTGCAGGCCATTGGGAATATTCTCAATGTGCCTGTCACGTTTTTCTTCGACGACATGCCCGGTCAATCCGACAAGCCCAAGGGGTTCGAGGAGGAGAGCGAGACCACTTATGTCGTCGGCTTCCTTAATAGTTCCGAGGGTATTCAACTTGCCCGTGCATTTGCGAAGATCGGCGATGCAAAGATAAGGCGGAAAATTCTCGATCTTGTCCGTACACTGGGTCACGAAGAAGAATAATCGGCTGAAAATGCGGGTTCGGAGATGAAAGCGCTTTCTCAAGCTTTAGAAAAAAATTCTCAAACTGCCATTTGTTTGAAAATGAAAGCAATTGACTGATCCCCTCTACCTTGGCAAAGACTACGCTGCCCAACTCAGACTTTGCTGGTTGGGGCATTCGTTCGCTTTCAAGAGGGGTTCCCCGTGACACGCAGTTCTTATCTTTTTACCAGTGAGTCCGTATCGGAAGGTCATCCAGACAAGGTCTGTGACCGAATTTCCGATGAAATCGTAGACATGATCTACAAAGAAGCAAAGAAGACGGGCGTTGATCCGTGGACTGTACGCATTGCTTGCGAAACGCTGGCAACCACCAACCGCGTCGTGATTGCCGGTGAAGTGCGTGTGCCTGACACATTGCTGAAGAAAGACAAGAACGGCGTCGTGCTGAAAGACGCCAAGGGACATCCGGTTATCAATCCTTCGCGCTTTCGCGCCGCTGCCCGCCGCGCCATCCGCGAAATCGGCTACGAGCAGGACGGTTTCAACTGGAAGACCGCAAAGATCGAAGTGCTCCTGCACCCGCAATCCGCTGACATTGCGCAGGGCGTCGATAATGCCGCCGACCGCCAGGGTGAAGAAGGCGCTGGTGATCAAGGGATCATGTTTGGCTATGCCTGCCGCGAGACGCCGGACCTGATGCCCGCCCCAATCTATTATTCCCACAAGATTCTGGAACTTCTGGCCGCCGCCCGTCACAAGGGTGAAGGCGATGCCGGCAGGCTCGGCCCTGATGCAAAGAGCCAGGTTACGGTCCGCTACATCGATGGCGTAGCAGCCGAAACCACGCAGATTGTGCTCTCGACGCAGCATCTTGACGCCAGTTGGGACTCCAAGAAGGTTCGCAAGGTCGTCGAGCCTTATATTCGCGAAGCCTTGGGCGATCTGAAGATCGCAGATGATTGTGTCTGGTACATCAATCCGACCGGCAAGTTCGTTATCGGCGGTCCCGATGGCGATGCCGGACTAACCGGTCGCAAGATCATCGTTGACACTTATGGCGGTGCTGCGCCTCATGGCGGCGGCGCATTCTCCGGCAAGGACACGACCAAGGTCGATCGTTCCGCCGCTTATGCTGCGCGCTATCTGGCGAAGAATGTCGTTGCCGCCGGTTTTGCCGACCGCTGCACGATCCAGCTCGCTTATGCGATCGGTGTCGCCCAGCCACTGTCGGTCTATGTCGATCTGCATGGAACTGGCACAGTCAAGGAAGCCGCGGTTGAAGAAGCGCTGCGCAAGGTCATGGATCTTTCGCCCACCGGCATCCGCAAGCATCTCGATCTCAACAAGCCGATCTATGCCAAGACGTCCGCTTATGGCCATTTCGGCCGCAAGCCTGGCCGTGATGGTTCCTTCTCCTGGGAGAAGACCGATCTGGCCAAGCAGTTGAAGTCCGCTCTGGCCGCCTGAACGGCCATTGCGATCCTATGACTGAGGCACGACGCGAGCGTTCAACAGAGGCGTTCTTCGGCAGAAGAAGCGGTAAAGCGCTGCGCCCTTTGCAGCGTTCCATTCGTGATGAACTGCTGCCGCTGCTCAAACTCGATCTGGCCACGCCGGCACCTGCCGACCTCCGCAGTCTCTTTTCTGCGGAGGTCGAAACGGTGCGGTTGGAAATTGGCTTTGGCGGCGGCGAACATCTGTTGCATGAGGCGGGACGTTGTCCGAAATCCGGCTTCATCGGCGTAGAGCCCTTTGTCAACAGCATGGCGAAACTCGTCGTTGATCTCCACGAAAATCCGCTGCTGAATATTCGGCTCTACGATGATGATGCAACACAGGTCCTCGACTGGTTGCCGGCCAACTCCTTGGACGGCATCGATCTGTTCTATCCCGATCCATGGCCGAAGAGGAAGCACTGGAAACGCCGCTTCGTCAGCCAGAAGAATCTCGACCGTTTTGCCCGTGTACTGAAGTCCGGGAGTCGTTTCCGGTTTGCTTCCGACATCGACACGTATGTGAACTGGACGCTGCAGCATTGCCACGCGCACGGGGAATTTGAGTGGCAAGCGGAGACTTCCGCCGATTGGCACACGCCTTACGAAGCCTGGCCAGGCACCCGTTACGAGCAGAAAGCCCATCGCGAAGGCCGCATTGGCGGCTACCTGACTTTTCTGCGCCTGTAATATCATCCGTGATGCGATCGCGTTAATTCTTCATTTCGCGTGACAGCTTCCTGACAGTTTTCTAGTATCATTTTAAGGATGAGGAGACCGCTGGGAGGCTGTCCGTATATTAATGTCGTCGAACCAGGGATTTTGGCATCTTTGCCACCCGGTTTAATACACATCGGCATCTTCCCGTTTTCTTCAGTATCTATCAAAAACAGACGGCCGATGGCCGTCATGGGAGGGACTTCCAGAATGCGTAAGATGTTGCTTGCTTTTGCGGCCGCCGGGGCGATGGTTTTGTCCGGCCAGGCCTTCGCCGCCGATTACAAAATCATGGCTCCAGCAGCTCCAGGTGGCGGTTGGGATCAGACTGCTCGCACGATCCAGAGTTCACTGCAGGACGAGAAAATTTCCGGCAGCGTTCAGGTTGTGAATGTGCCAGGCGCGGGCGGTACAATTGGGCTCGCTCAATTCGCAAACTCGGCCAAGGGTGACCCCTCGCAGCTGATGGTCGGCGGCTATGTCATGGTGGGCGCCATTCTGACGAACGCATCCCCTGTAACACTGGACCAGGTTACTCCGATCGCTCGCCTGACGGGCGAATTCGAGGCGCTCGTCGTTCCTGCGGCATCGCCGATCAAGACAATGGCCGAACTTGTCGAAAAGCTGAAGGCTGACCCTGGCGCAGTTTCTTGGGCTGGCGGTTCAGCTGGCGGTACTGACCAGATCACTTCAGGTCTGATCGCAAAGGCTGTTGGCGTCGACCCGACAAAGATCAACTACGTTGCCTTCTCCGGTGGCGGTGAAGCTTTGGCTGCTCTTCTTGGCGGACAGGTCACAGTCGGCATTTCCGGTTACGGTGAGTTCGAATCGCAGATCAAGTCCGGCGCTCTGCGCATCATCGGCATTTCCAGCGATGCAAAGGTCGAGGGTATCGATGCGCCGACCTTCAAGGAAGGCGGCGTAGATGTCGCCATCCAGAACTGGCGCATGATTGCAGCGCCTCCCGGCATCACGCCGGAACAGGAAGCTGCAATTAGTGCCGACGTCGAAAAACTGGTGAAGTCGAAGACCTGGCAGGAACAGCTCAAAGCCAAGGGCTGGGCTGATACCTATCTTGCTGGTGCCGAGTTCAAGGCTCAGCTGAAGAAGGATACCGACGCAACAGCAGCCATCCTGAAAGATATTGGCCTCGTAAAATGACACAAGAAGCGCCGAGTTCCGAAACGCGTCGCCCTGATCGGGCGGCGCTGGCCATTGCCGTTGGTATCGCAATTGTTGCTGCGATAATCGCCTACAGCACGGTAACCGCCGTTGGCGGCAGCGCGACGCGCATCGGTCCGTCAGTTTTTCCCTACACGATTGCCGGCGGCCTCTTTATTCTGGCGATCTGGACTGCTTTTGAGGCGATGCGCGGTGACTTTCCGGAACGCGAGGAACAACAGATTCAACCCGTTATCTGGATCATAGGCGGCCTTGCCGCACAGATGCTCCTTTTGCATGTAACGGGTTTTGCCATCGCAACAGGTCTGCTTTTTGCCGCGACCGCGCGTGGGTTCGGCAAGGGTCCGTTGTGGATGACGATCCCCCTCGGCATTGTTCTTTCATTTATAATCTGGGTCATCTTCGCCAAGGGGCTACAATTATCGCTCCCGGCTGGACCGCTTGAACGCCTCATTTAAGGACAGATCCGACTATGGATAGTTTTACCCTATTGGCACATGGTTTTGCCGTCGCATTCCAGCCGTTCAATCTGCTTTACGCCCTTATCGGCGTAACATTGGGCACGGCTGTAGGCGTTCTGCCCGGTATTGGACCGGCTCTCACGGTCGCGTTGTTGCTGCCGGTTACCTATAAGCTCGATCCTGCAGGTTCGCTTATCATGTTTGCCGGTATCTATTATGGCGGCATGTATGGCGGCTCGACTACGTCAATTCTTCTGAATACGCCGGGTGAAAGTGCATCAATCGTCACTGCGCTCGAGGGTAACAAGATGGCGCGCGCCGGGCGAGGTGGTCCCGCTCTGGCGACGGCCGCGATCGGTTCCTTCGTGGCCGGGTTGATCGCGACCATGGCGCTGGCGCTAATTGCTCCTACCATCGTCAAATTCGCGCTTTCCTTTGGCGAAGCAGAATACTTTGCCCTAATGATGCTGGCTTTCATGACTGTTTCGGCGGCTTTCGGCGATTCCACCTTGCGTGGTCTCACCGCGCTGTTCATCGGCCTCGCGCTCGGCCTGATCGGAGCGGACGGGCTGTCGGGACAGGTGCGCCTAGGGTTCGGCATTCCGGATCTCACCGATGGCGTTGAGATTACGACACTTGCCGTTGCGCTGTTTGCGATCGGTGAAACGTTGAGTGTCGCTGCATCGAAAAGCACCGGCGAAGGAAAAATCGAGCCGGTCAAAGGGTCCGTCTGGATGAACAGGGAAGACTGGTCGCGTTCATGGAAGCCATGGCTTCGGGGCACATTTATCGGTTTCCCGATCGGCGCGATGCCGGCCGGCGGTGCAGAGATTGGAACATTCCTGTCTTATTCTGTGGAAAAGCAGCTTTCGAAAAAACCGGAAGAATTTGGCCATGGCGCCATTGAAGGCGTAGCCGGTCCCGAGGCAGCCAACAACGCATCGGCTGCGGGCACGCTTGTTCCCCTGCTAACGCTTGGTCTTCCGACGAGCGCGACGGCCGCGATCATGCTGGCAGGCTTTCAGCAATTCGGTCTGCAACCGGGGCCGCTGTTGTTTGCCACCAATCCGCAACTCGTCTGGGGCTTGATTGCCAGCTTGCTCGTTGCCAATTTCATGCTGCTGGTTCTGAATTTGCCGCTCGTCGGGCTGTGGGTCCGACTGTTGTCGATACCGAGACATTGGCTCTATGCCGGCATCCTCGTGTTTGCGACGCTAGGAACGATTGGCGCCAACCCCTCGACGTTTGAGCTGGGTATGTTGCTGTTGTTTGGCCTGCTCGGTTATTTCCTGCGCCTTTTTGGCTATCCGATTGCGCCCGTTGTCGTGGGTTTAATTCTCGGACCTATGGCGGAGATACATTTCCGGAGGGCACTGCAAATCAGCCAAGGCGATCTCACTGTCTTTGTCGGCTCGCCCATATCAGTGATACTATTGTTGCTTGCCGTGTGCGCCGTCGTCGTTCCACTTATTCTGCGGGCCCGCGGCAAGGGCAAAGTTCTGGCCGCCCTAGCGGCGAACGAGGACTGACGAAGCGTAACGCCTATCTACCGGAGATTAGCTCCGGTAGATAGCTTTGAACTGTACCGGGTCAATGCCGAGTGCACGGAGGTCCGAGGCTACTGGCTGATGGCCAAGACGGGTGGCTTCAGCAACGGCCACAGCACTTCCAAACGCGCGGAAAAAACTACCGATCTTTGAAAGCTTTTGGGTTTTTGACATTTTTTCATCCTTTGGCAAATATTGCACTGCAACATAAATAGGATGAAGACACTGATAAGTTTAGGTTCAATACTGCAGGGCAGCCATGCGAATATGCATGCCGAAATTCACCGATCGTAAACAAGTCGGCAGAAATTCACCTCTGCGCTTGAAACCCGGATGCCAATTCGGTATATAGAAGTCATATTCTTGGTCGATAGAACAGGAGTGGGTCCAGACCGGTCCCGCTCTTTTTCGTTTCTTAAGGCCGAAACAGGGAAAATCTTTGCGTGACAGACGGCGCTAATACGGAACACGAAACGGCCCCGATCGAGGGTGCGGACGAACGGATTATTACGGAAACGGGTGTCGATGCCCGCGTAGCTGGTATTATCGAGCCGGTGTTGGAGTCGATTGGCTTCCGTCTGGTGCGCGTTCGGCTTTCTGGCCTCAATGGTTTGACATTGCAGATCATGACGGAGCGCCACGATGGCACGATGACTGTCGAGGATTGCGAACTCGTCAGCCGGACATTGTCGCCGGTGCTCGATGTCGAGGATCCGATCGACCGGCACTACCACTTGGAAGTGTCGTCCCCGGGTATCGATCGTCCTTTGGTCCGCAAATCGGATTTCGTCACCTGGATCGGCCATATCGCCAAGATCGATACATCTGCCGTTCTCGAAGGGCGCAAGAAGTTTCGTGGCCGCATAGCCGAGGTTTCAGCCGAGGGCGTTACGGTCGAGAGCGATCAGGCGAGCTATGGCGACAAACCCGTCGTAGAGGTCCCGTTCGAGATGATTTCGGAAGCGCGGCTTATCCTGACGGACGACCTCATTCGCGATGCGTTGCGTCGTGACAAGGATTTGCGCGAAGGCCGGATTCGGGAGGACAGCGCTGGCGCGGCAGGCGAGGCGGAAGAAGCTTCAACCGCCGGGCAGGAACAGACAAAACAGAATTGATATTTCATACGCCCGCAGGAGAAGCGTGGCGGTGAACCCCCAAGGGGAACCTTCAAGGAGAAGAACATGGCAGTCAGTGCAAACAGGCTAGAACTTCTGCAGATCGCCGATGCGGTGGCACGCGAGAAGTCGATTGACCGCGAGATCGTGATTGCGGCGATGGCCGATGCCATTCAGAAAGCCGCGCGCTCGCGTTATGGCCAGGAAACGAATATTCGGGCCGATATCAACGCCAAGACCGGTGAGATCAAGCTTCAGCGTCTGCTTGAGGTGGTCGACAATGTCGAAGATCCGGTCACCCAGATCAGCATGGAAGCAGCGCGGGACCGCAATCCAGATGCGCAGCCGGGCGATTTTCTTGCCGACCAGCTGCCTCCGATGGATTTTGGCCGTATCGCCGCACAATCCGCCAAGCAGGTCATCGTCCAGAAAGTGCGCGAAGCAGAGCGCGATCGTCAGTATGACGAGTACAAGGACCGTGTTGGCGAAATCATCAATGGCAGCGTCAAGCGTGTTGAATATGGCAATGTGATCGTCGATCTCGGCCGTGGTGAAGCAATCGTACGCCGTGACGAGCTGATCCCGCGCGAAACCTTCCGCTACGGCGATCGCGTTCGCGCCTATGTTTATGACGTGCGCCGCGAACAGCGTGGCCCGCAGATTTTCCTGAGCCGTACGCATCCGCAGTTCATGGCAAAACTCTTCACCATGGAAGTGCCGGAAATCTATGACGGCATCATCGAGATCAAGTCGGTAGCCCGCGATCCGGGCTCCCGCGCCAAGATCGCCGTCATTTCCCGCGATTCCTCGATCGATCCGGTCGGTGCCTGCGTCGGTATGCGCGGTTCGCGCGTTCAGGCTGTTGTCGGCGAGCTTCAGGGCGAAAAGATTGACATCATTCCTTGGTCGCCGGAGCCCGCATCCTTCATCGTCAACGCGCTTCAGCCTGCTGAAGTTTCCAAAGTTGTTCTCGATGAAGACGCCGAACGTATTGAAGTTGTGGTCCCGGATGACCAACTATCACTTGCGATCGGTCGTCGCGGCCAGAATGTTCGTCTCGCTTCGCAACTGACCGGTTGGGATATCGATATCCTCACCGAGCAGGAAGAATCGGAGCGCCGCCAGAAGGAATTCGTCGAACGCTCGAACCTCTTCATGGAAGCTCTCGATGTCGACGAGATGGTCGGTCAGGTTCTTGCCTCCGAAGGTTTTGCCAGCGTCGAAGAAATCGCTTATGTGGATGCCGATGACATTTCCTCTATCGATGGTTTCGATGAGGACACGGCGACTGAAATCCAGCAGCGCGCCCAGGAATATCTTGGCCGTATCGAAGAAGAACGCGACGCCCGCCGCAAGGAATTGGGTGTCACCGATGAACTTCGCGATCTGCCAGGCATGACGAATGCCATTCTCGTGGCTGTCGGCGAAGATGGCGTCAAGACGATCGAAGACTTTGCCGGATATGCGGTTGATGAATTAACCGGCTGGCGTGAACGCAAGGATGGTGAGACAATCAACTATCCCGGCATTCTGTCGTCGTTCGAAGTCAGCCGTGCCGATGCGGAACAGATGGTTCTTGCAGCGCGCCTGAAAGCTGGCTGGATCACGGAAGACGATCTTACTGCTGCCGAAGCTGAACCAGAGGCAGAAGAAGAGGTCGCTGGCTAATTTCGAGCGATCCAGACGTGGAACCGGAAATGAACGACAGAACGTGCATTGTCACGCGGACAAGCGGTTCTGTCGACGACATGATCCGGTTTGTCGCCGGCCCAGATGGGGCGGTTGTGGCTGATTTGAAGCGCAATCTTCCCGGCCGGGGTTGTTGGATAAAGGCTCAGCGGCGCTATATTGATGAAGCGGTCAAGCGAAAGCTCTTACCGCGCGCATTGAAAAGCAATGTCATTGTTCCGGATGATTTCGGATTGGTCGTGGACCAAATGCTTGCAAAATCAACGCTCGGAAGTTTTGGGTTGGCGCGCAAGGCAGGTGTTGTGGTAACAGGGGCCGCAAAAGTGGACTCTGCCATCCGCAATGGCACTGCCGCACTCGTGCTTCATGCCTTCGAAGCGGCGGAAGATGGTGTCCGCAAACTTGACCAGGCCCGCCGTTCGGTTGTTTATGCGGGCGGACCGGAAATACCCGCCCTTTCATTGTTCGAAAGCAGTGAAATGGATTTGGCATTGGGTGGGGTAAATGTGATACATGCTGCCGTACTCAAGGGGAAGGCAGCTGCCGGGTTCATAAAACGAGCTTGGCTGCTACAGCATTTTCGCGATGGCCCCACGGATGTGGCCGACGCTAAAGCGGCAACTGTCGCGAAGGAAACGGAAACGGAATGAGCGATACAAAATCGACAGACGACAAGACGCTAGGCGTCAATAAGAAGACCCTGACCCTGAAGCGGCCTGGCGTTGAACAGAGCACAGTGCGTCAGAACTTCAGCCATGGGCGTACGAAGTCTGTTGTCGTTGAAACAAAGAAGCGCAAGTTCAGCCTGCCGGATCAAAAGCCGGAGGTTGCGCCTCCTGTTGTGGCTGCTCCTGCGCCAACGCCGGCTGCTGCACCAGCCGCGCCTGTGCGTCCTGCGCCGCCCCAATCTGCTGCACCACAGCCAAGTGCTGCTTCTGCACCGGCGCCGCGCCCGGCGGCTCCTGCCGTGTCCGCTCCGGCGCCTCAAACAAGCGCGCGTCCCGCCGCGCCTGCCCAGCAGCGTCCGGCCCAGCAGACTTATCGTCCATCCGGTCAGCGTCCGAACGACCGTTCCGGCATGGTGCTGAATACGCTTTCCACCGCCGAACTCGAAGCGCGCCGCAAGGCCCTCGAGGGTTCGAAGGCCCGTGATGCTGAAGATCGCGCCAAGGCTGCCATCGAGGCTGCCCGCCGTGCCGAAGACGACGCGCTGCGTGCTCAGGAACGTGAAGCATCTGCCCGCCGTCAGGCTGAGGAAGAAGAGCGCCTGCGTAAGGAAGCTGAGGCCAAGCAGCGTGCAGAAGAAGAATCCCGCAAGCGCCAGCCCGAGTTGAAGACGGCTGACGATGCAACGTTGAAAGCAGCGATACGCAAGCCGAATGTTGCTGAAGAGGATGATGACCGCCGTGGTCCCGCTGGTGCCCGCCGTGGCAGCAGTGCCGTACCGGCCAAACCGGAAGTCCGGACGCCAAAGGTCGTCAAGGGCGAAGATGAACGCCGCCGTGGCAAGCTGACCTTGGGCTCGGCGCTCAATGATGAGGGCCGCAGCCGTTCCCTTTCCGCCATGCGCCGCCGCCAGGAGAAATTCAAGCGCGGCATGCAACAGGAAACCCGCGAGAAGATCGCGCGTGAAGTTATCCTGCCGGAGACAATCACAATCCAGGAACTCGCTCAGCGTATGGCCGAGCGTTCCGTCGATGTCATCAAATTCCTCATGAAGGAAGGCCAGATGATGAAGCCGGGCGATCTGATCGACGCTGATACAGCTCAGCTGATCGCCGAAGAATTCGGCCACACGGTCCGCCGCGTTGCCGAGTCCGACGTCGAAGAGGGTATCTTCAACGTGCAGGACGACAAGGCCTCGTTCGTGTCGCGTCCGCCAGTTGTCACCATTATGGGTCACGTCGATCACGGCAAGACCTCGCTGCTCGATGCGATCCGCAAGGCCAACGTCGTTTCCGGTGAAGCTGGCGGCATTACCCAGCACATCGGTGCTTATCAGGTAGAGCAGAACGGTCAGAAGATCACCTTCATCGATACACCGGGCCACGCCGCCTTCACGGCCATGCGTGCCCGCGGTGCTCAGGCAACGGATATCGCCATTCTGGTCGTTGCAGCCGATGACAGCGTCATGCCGCAGACGATCGAATCGATCAATCATGCCAAGGCAGCAGGTGTTCCGATCATCGTTGCGATCAACAAGATCGACAAGCCGTCGGCTGATCCGCAGAAGGTCCGTAACGGCCTGCTTCAGCATGAAGTCTTTGTTGAATCGATGGGCGGTGAAACGCTCGACGTTGAAGTTTCAGCGAAGACCGGTGCCGGTCTCGACAAGCTTCTTGAAACGATCCTGCTTCAGGCCGAAGTTCTCGACCTCAAAGCCGATCCTACCCGGACGGCCGAAGGTGTTGTGATCGAAGCCAAGCTTGATCGCGGTCGCGGCTCGGTTGCAACCGTTCTGGTTCAGAAGGGCACACTAAAGCCCGGCGATATCATCGTTGCCGGCAGCGAGTGGGGACGTGTCCGCGCGCTCGTCAATGATCGTGGTGAGAACCTGAAGGATGCCGGACCGGCTATGCCGGTTGAAGTTCTTGGCCTTGGCGGACCGCCGCAGGCCGGCGATCGCTTTGCTGTTGTTGAAAGCGAAGCCAAGGCGCGCGAGATTTCCGAATACCGCACGCGTCTTGCCCGTGAAAAGGCTGTGGCACGTCAGGCCGGTTCACGCGGTTCGCTCGAACAGATGATGAGCCAGCTGCAGGTAACCGGGCTGAAGGAATTCCCGCTTCTCATCAAGGGTGATGTGCAAGGCTCGATCGAAGCCATTGCCGGCGCACTGGAGAAACTCGGAACCGACGAAGTGCGCGCGCGCATCATCCACTCGGGTGCTGGCGGTATCACGGAGAGCGATATCGCTCTTGCGGAGGCCTCCAACGCCGCGATCATCGGCTTCAACGTGCGTGCTAACAAGCAGGCGCGTGATCTGGCCGAGCGCGAAGGCATCGAAATCCGCTACTACAACATCATCTACGATCTCGTTGATGATGTGAAAGCGGCGATGTCCGGACTTCTCTCACCAGAACGCCGTGAAACCTTCATCGGTAATGCGGAAATTCTGGAAGTCTTCAACATCACCAAGGTCGGCAAGGTTGCCGGCTGCCGTGTTACGGAAGGCAAGGTTGAACGTGGTGCGGGCGTCCGCCTTATCCGCGACAACGTCGTCATCCACGAAGGCAAGCTCAAGACACTCAAGCGCTTCAAGGACGAAGTTACCGAAGTGCCAGCGGGCCAGGAATGCGGTATGGCGTTCGAAAACTACGACGACATGCGCGCAGGCGATACGATCGAAGCTTTCCGCGTCGAACATGTGACCCGCACGCTCTAAAGAGCAGCGCCCTAATCATTGAAGACAGGATCGCCGGAATGAAAACCGGCGATCCATTGCTTATTTGAATGTGAAATTCTTGGGATACAATAATTAATGGCTCGCTTTGCTACAGGATCAGGCCCTTCTCAACGTCAGTTGCGCGTCAGCGAGCAGGTGCGCCACGCGGTTTCCCAAGTGCTTCAACGCGGCGACGTTCGCGATGATACGCTGGAAAATGCCGTCATTGCCATTTCCGAAGTCCGCATGTCGCCCGACCTGAAAATCGCTACCTGTTTCGTCTCGCCAGTCGGTGCAACGGACAGTGAAGGCGTGATCAGCGCCCTGAACAAGAATGCAAAGTTTATTCGCGGCCGGGCTGCACCTCACCTCAAGCAGATGAAATATATGCCGGAATTCCGTTTCCGCATCGATACGAGCTTCGACAACTACGCCAAGATCGACGCCCTGCTACGCAAGCCTGAAGTCACCCGCGATCTCGCCGATGATGATGAAGACGACGATGGCGGGGATCCTAACCCAGGCGACGTTCCTGGCCACGACGGCGACGGTAACGACTAAGATGACACGGCAGCGCAAGAAAAAGGGCCGTCCGGTTTCCGGCTGGCTGATCTTCGACAAGCCTAAAGGTATGGGATCGACGGAAGCTGTTTCCAAGATCAAATGGTTGTTCAAGGCTGAAAAGGCCGGTCATGCGGGTACGCTGGACCCACTGGCGTCGGGAATGTTGCCGATCGCGCTGGGCGAGGCGACCAAGACCGTTCCCTATGTCATGGACGGAACGAAGATCTATCGCTTTACCGTGACCTGGGGTGCCGAACGCTCTACGGATGACCTTGAAGGCGAAGTGACCGTAACCTCGGACGTGCGGCCTGACGAAGCCGCAATCAAGGCGCTTTTGCCGAAATACACTGGCGTGATCCAACAGACTCCGCCCAAATTCTCGGCCATCAAAATCGCTGGCGAGCGCGCCTACGATCTTGCCCGCGGCGGCGAGGAAGTTGAGATACCTTCCCGCGAAGTGGAGATCGACCGCCTGGAACTGATCGAGCAACCCGATGCCTCGACAGCGATCTTCGAAGTCGAATGTGGCAAGGGCACCTATGTACGCTCGCTTGCACGCGATATGGGCCGCGATCTTGGCTGCTACGGCCATATTTCCGATCTGCGCCGCATAGAGGTTGCGCCCTTCGACGAGTCCGATTTCGTTACGCTCGCGGAGTTGGAGGCTGCCCACCCGCCTGTGCCTACTGAAGGCGAAGAAGGCGATGATCGCTCCTACGAGCGGTTGGCCGAACGTTTCTCGGTGATGGATGCATTCCTCATCGATACCGGCGCAGCGCTGGAAGGCCTGCCACAGGTAGCTGTCTCCGATGATCAGGCGCATCGTATTCGCATGGGCAATCCGGTGATCCTGCGCGGGCGCGATGCACCTGTCGAAGCTGACGAAGCCTGCGTGACCAGCAGGGGTAAGCTTTTGGCAATCGGATTCATCGAGAAAGGCCAGTTCCAGCCGAAGCGCGTGTTTACGGCCTAAAACCGCCAGAATCATTTGCGGCTGGTAATTTATCGCATTTTCGACTATACGGCCCGCAGCGACGGCTTTGCTTGTCGCTTTAACCGGCCCCCGCTGGACGACATCCCGGCCGTGGGCATCCTGTTTTCCTCTTCAAAAGAAAGGATATACGATGTCGATAACCGCTGAACGCAAGCAGGCAGTGATAACTGAATATGCAACGAAGCCAGGCGATACCGGTTCTCCGGAAGTCCAGGTTGCCGTTCTGACAGAGCGCATTGTCAATTTGACCGAACATTTCAAGGACCACAAGAAGGATAACCATTCCCGCCGTGGTCTGCTCAAGCTTGTCTCGACGCGCCGCAGCCTTCTTGATTATCTCAAGAAAGTTGATCAGGGCCGTTACCAGACGCTGATCGAAAAGCTCGGCCTGCGCCGCTAATAACGGATTGAACCGGCGGTAGCGTCTGACGCTCCGCCGGTTTCTTTCATTCCGATGAGGAATGAATTCTACCATGAGACAGGTCATGGGGCAGGATTGCTGGCAACTCGAAAGTGCGAGTTGCAAATTGTCTTGCCCGTGATTGGTCTAAATCGAAACGGGAGATCGATGCTGCTATCCAAAGGGAAGCGCGTTTTTCTCCACTGAAGGACAAGATATGTTTAATCAACACAAAGTTGAAATCGAATGGGGCGGCCGTCCGCTCATTCTCGAAACCGGCAAGATTGCCCGTCAGGCTGACGGCGCCGTTCTCGCCACCTACGGCGAAACCGTCGTACTCGCCACCGTCGTTTCCGCCAAGGAACCGAAGCCAGGCCAGGACTTCTTCCCGCTCACCGTCAACTATCAGGAAAAGACCTACGCCGCCGGCAAGATCCCTGGTGGTTACTTCAAGCGTGAAGGCCGTCCGAGCGAAAACGAAACACTGGTTTCGCGTCTGATCGACCGTCCGATCCGCCCGCTCTTCGCTGATGGTTACAAGAACGACACGCAGGTCGTTCTGACCGTTATCCAGCACGATTTGGAGAATAACCCCGATATCGTTTCGATGATCGGCGCCTCCGCTGCCCTGACGCTTTCCGGCGTACCATTCATGGGCCCGATCGGCGGCGCACGCGTCGGCTATATCGGCGGCGAATACAGACTGAACCCGACCGTTGATGAAATGCCGGAATCGAGCCTCGATCTGGTCGTTGCCGGTACAGGCGATGCAGTTCTCATGGTTGAATCGGAAGCCAAGGAATTGGCTGAAGACGTCATGCTCGGCGCCGTCATGTTCGGTCATCGCGCCTTCCAGCCGGTCATCGATGCGATCATCAAGCTTGCTGAAGTGGCTGCAAAGGAACCGCGTGACTTCCAGACGGACGATCTTTCAGCGGCCGAAGCAGCTGTGCTGAAGGTTGTCGAAGCTGATCTGCGCGATGCCTACAAGATCACTGACAAGCAGAAGCGCTACAATGCGGTTGATGCTGCCAAGGCCAAGGTCAAGGCGCATTTCTTCCCGGAAGGCGTTGAAGAACCTGAGTTTTCGGGGGAAGAGATCGCAACTGTATTCAAGTCGGTTCAGGCGAAGATCGTTCGCTGGAACATTCTTGATACCGGCAGCCGCATCGATGGCCGCGATTTGAAGACCGTTCGTCCGATCGTTTCGGAAGTCGGCCTCCTACCGCGCACCCACGGCTCGGCGCTGTTCACCCGCGGTGAAACACAGGCCATCGTTGTTGCTACGCTCGGTACTGGCGAAGACGAACAGTATGTCGACTCGCTGACTGGCATGTACAAAGAAACCTTCATGCTTCACTACAATTTCCCGCCCTATTCGGTCGGTGAAACAGGTCGCATGGGGTCTCCTGGCCGTCGCGAAATCGGCCATGGCAAGCTCGCCTGGCGCGCTATCCACCCGGTTCTGCCTGCCAAGGAACAGTTCCCCTACACGCTTCGTACAGTATCCGAGATCACCGAATCCAATGGTTCGTCCTCGATGGCAACGGTTTGCGGCACTTCGCTGGCTCTGATGGATGCGGGTGTTCCGCTGCTCCGTCCAGTTGCCGGTATCGCCATGGGCCTGATCCTCGAAGGCGAGAAGTTCGCTGTTCTCTCCGATATCCTCGGTGATGAAGATCATCTTGGTGACATGGATTTCAAGGTTGCTGGGTCGGAAAATGGTATCACTGCCTTGCAGATGGATATCAAGATCGACGGCATCACCGAAGAGATCATGAAGGTTGCGCTCGCTCAGGCCAAGGACGGCCGCCTGCATATCCTCGGCGAAATGGCGAAGGCCATTACCGAAGGCCGTTCAGAACTTGGCGAATTTGCCCCGCGCATTGAAGTCATGAACATTCCGACCGACAAGATCCGTGACGTTATCGGTTCTGGCGGCAAGGTCATTCGCGAAATCGTCGAGAAGACCGGCGCGAAGATCAACATCGAAGATGATGGCACTGTAAAGATCGCATCGTCCTCGGCCAAGGAAATCGAAGCTGCCCGCAAGTGGATCCATTCCATCGTTGCTGAGCCGGAAGTTGGCGAGATCTATGAAGGCACGGTCGTCAAGACCGCTGACTTCGGCGCATTCGTCAATTTCTTCGGTCCGCGCGATGGTCTTGTTCACATTTCGCAGTTGGCTTCGGATCGTGTTGCCAAGACTTCAGACGTGGTCAAGGAAGGCCAGAAGGTCTGGGTCAAGCTCATGGGCTTCGACGAACGCGGCAAGGTTCGCCTGTCGATGAAAGTCGTCGACCAGGAAACCGGCAAGGAAATCGTTCAGGAAAAGAAGGCTCAGGAAGACGCTGAGTAATCTTCTGAATAGACTATAGTGAAAGCGCGCCCTTGTGGCGCGCTTTTTTCTTGGCACAACACATCTATAGATGGATCCCTTATGGCCAACGGCGCCCTGCAGACGCTCTTCCTGCCTTTTGAAGACGAGATACTGCCCTTACCGGACAAAGGCGCCGCATGGTTGTTTCTCGGTGCCGAGGCGGATCGTCACATAGCGACCGAGTGGCAAGGTGTCCTGACGTGTTTGCAGCCGTTCAAACCCGAGTACCTTGCATTGCAGAAGGCGGGCTTCAATGCCGTTCCCAGGTTGCAAGGCGACGAACGCTTCGATGGCGCGCTGATCCTGATCGGCAAGCACAAAGGACGTAATGAGAACTGGCTGGCGCAGGCGCTTTGTCAGGTCAAACCCGGCGGACAGATTGTGGTTTCAGGCGACAAGAAGCTCGGTGTCGATAGCTTCCGCAAGACGGTCGAAGGCCTAGCGCCGGTCGCTGACAGACTGTCAAAACATCACGCCGTAGCTTTCTGGTTCGCACGACCGGAAGCTTTAAATAGTGAGCAAATTCAGAAGCTTGTGGCGGAACCGACCAAGCTTGAAGATCGCTTCACCACAGGTCCGGGCATGTTCTCGCATTCCGCCATCGATAAGGGTTCAGCCTTGCTGGTCAGGCACTTCGCAGGCCGCATCAGCGGCCATGTGGCAGACTTCGGCGCCGGATGGGGCTACCTCGCCAGCGAGGTGCTGAACCACCCCGAAAAGCTGAAGTCGCTGGCGCTCTATGAAGCGGATTTCGAGGCCTTGGAAGCCGCCAAACTGAACGTCAATGGGGGCGAAATCCCTGTGACATTCCATTGGCACGATGTGAATAGCGAAGCGATTACAGAGATTTACGATACGATCGTCATGAATCCGCCGTTTCATGCCGGGCGCAGTGCTGACCCGACAGTGGGGCAGGGTTTCATCGCCGCCGCAGCAAAACGGCTGAAGCCGGGAGGCAAGCTGTTGCTCGTCGCCAACCGGCAGATGCCCTATGAGGCAGGACTGAAGGCGCTATTCAAATCGGTGCTGCCGCTTGAGGATGATGCCGGCTACAAGATCATCGAAGCGAAGAAGTAATTTCTACCTACCACAACTAAAATACCACCAAGGGTAGCGAAAAGCGTGCCGGATTCGGCATTTCTTGCATCATTTTCGCAGGTTCTTGTGCCATTTTTGGAAAAACCTGCGCAAAACTTGTTCCAGTTCCGGATCGGGCCGTGCAGAATCACTCTTTGCCGTCGTCCGACTTTTTTAGCTCTTCCAGCGTCGGCATCGACACAATGTTGTAGCCAGAGTCCACATAGTGGATCTCACCGGTAACGCCGCTCGAAAGGTCCGACAGGAGGTAGAGGGCGGACCGGCCGACGTCTTCGATATCGACGGTGCGGCGCAGAGGTGCGTTGCGCTTCTGGTAGGAGAACATGGCGCGGGCATCGCCGATACCGGCACCGGCCAATGTGCGCACAGGACCCGCGGAAATTGCATTGACGCGAATGCCTTCCGGACCGTAGTCGGCAGCGAGATAACGCACCATGGCCTCGAGCGCGGCCTTGGCCACACCCATCACATTGTAGTTGGGCATGACCCGGGTGGAGCCGCCATAGGTCAGCGTCAGGATAGAACCGCCATCCGTCATCAGCTTCGAAGCGCGCTGGGCGATCTCGGTAAAGGAGTAGGCGGAGATGACCATGGTGCGGCTGAAATTATCCCGCGTCGTCACATCGGCATAGCGCCCCTTGAGCTGCGACTTGTCGGAAAAGCCGATGGCATGAACGACGAAATCGATTGAGCCCCACTCCTTTTCCAGCGTCTCGAAGACCGCGTCGACAGTGGCGATATCTTCGACATCGCAAGGCAGGAGCAGTTTCGATCCCAGCTGTTCTGCCAGTGGCGCAACACGCTTGCCGAACGCTTCACCTTGGTAAGTGAAGGCAAGCTCGGCGCCGTTATCGGCCAATTCCTTGGCGATCCCCCAAGCAATGGAATGGCTGTTCGCGACGCCCATGATAAGGCCGCGCTTGCCCTTCATCAAATCTGACATTGTATTCCCTCAATCCTCGTAACGCTGGTAAACCAGCGAAGCATTCGTGCCGCCAAATCCGAAGGAATTGGTCAGGACCGTATTCAGTTTGATGTTGTCGATCCGCCTGCGCGCAATGGGCATGTCTTCGAATGCGGGATCAAGTTCTTCAATATTGGCGCTTTCCGCGATGAAATCGTGGTTCATCATCAGAAGCGAATAGATCGACTCGTGTACGCCGGTCGCACCCTGAGAATGGCCCGTCAGCGATTTTGTTGCAGAGATCGGCGGGCACTGATTGCCTGAACCGAACACTTCGCGGATTGCTTCGATTTCCTTCAAGTCACCCACTGGCGTCGAGGTCGCGTGCGGATTGATGTAGTCGATCGGGCCCTTGACGTTGGCGATCGCCATGCGCATGCAGCGCGCCGCGCCTTCGCCGCTCGGTGCGACCATGTCGGCACCGTCGGAGGTCACGCCATAGCCGACGAGTTCGCCATAAATCTTGGCGCCGCGCGCCTTGGCATGTTCAAGCTCTTCAAGAACGAGAACGCCGGCGCCGCCGGAGATGACGAACCCGTCGCGGTTCTTGTCATATGCACGTGAAGCTACCGATGGACGGTCGTTGAATTTGGAGGACATCGCGCCCATGCCGTCGAACAGCACGGACAATGTCCAGTCGAGATCCTCGCAGCCGCCCGCGAACATCATGTCCTGCTTGCCGTACTGGATCATCTCATAGGCGTTGCCGACGCAATGGTTCGAGGTCGCGCAGGCCGAGGAGATGGAATAATTGACGCCCTTGATCTTGAACCATGTGGCAAGCGTTGCGGAGGCGGTCGAAGACATGGCCTTCGGCACGGCAAACGGACCCACCTTCTTGCTTGAACCGGATTCAATGGTCTTTTCCGCAGCCTCGACGATCGTGCGGGTGGAGGAGCCGCCCGAGCCCATGATGATGCCGGTGCGTTCATTGGAGATCAGGTCCGTATCGAGACCTGCATCGGCAATCGCCTGATCCATGGCGACATGGTTCCAGGCGGTGCCACCGCCATGAAAGCGCATGGCACGGCGATCTACCAGCGTTGATGGATCAAGCGTGGGCGCACCATGAACCTGGCTGCGAAAACCGTGCTTTGCATATTCCTCAGCAAAGACAATTCCCGATTTTGCTGTGCGAAGAGACTCAAGCACTTCCTGCACATTATTGCCGATAGAGGACACTATACCCATGCCCGTCACAACCACTCGCCGCATCGCGATCTCCTTAAAGGCTTGCGCTGGCTAGAGGCTCAGGCAGCGCTTTCCTTGAATAGGCCAACCCGCAGGTCAGTTGCTTTATAGATAGTCTCGCCATCGACCTTTAGCCAGCCGTCGGCAATTCCAAGCACAAGACGACCGCGCATAACGCGCTTGAAGTCGATGCCATATTCGACAAGTTTGTTTTTCGGCGTGACCATGCCGGTGAACTTGACTTCGCCGGTGGAGAGTGCGCGGCCCTTGCCGGGCTCGCCGAGCCAGCCAAGATAAAAGCCGGTCAGTTGCCACATGGCATCAAGGCCGAGGCAGCCGGGCATCACAGGATCACCAATGAAATGACAGGGGAAGAACCAAAGGTCAGGCTTGATGTCGAATTCAGCACGGATATAGCCCTTGCCGTTTTCGCCGCCTGTTTCAGAAATCTCGGTGATACGGTCGAACATCAGCATGGGTGGTGCTGGCAACTGGGCATTGCCCTGACCGAACATCTCTCCGCGGGCACAGGCAAGAAGCTCTTCATACCCGTAGCTTGATTTCTGTTCTGGCATTCTTTCTCCCATCGGTAACTTCAAGGCTTGCGCCTGGATATGTTCCGGCGCGGGCGGACCCTATCATAGAGTATTTCCGCCTGAAAACGCTGCATAGAGCAAACCTTCGTCAAATGGAACCCTCGCGTTGGGGTGTGTCGATATTCACGCCATGGCGGCCTGCAAATGGCATTTTTCTGCGCTCCGGTGTTCATGTACTTTATGTACACTGCGCTCCGTTGCTCGAAAATTACCATTTTCGGCACGCCCTGACCCGAATCTCAACGCACCCAGACCAGAAACAGGACCGGCTTACAGCGACAAAGGGCGTATTTCCAGCCTATTGATCGATTTCGCAAGACAGCATATATCAATCATGTAACACGACGGACAATGTGTCTGGGGTGAGACTTTCGATATGAGTTAACGGAGTGGCAGACGGGCCATGCATATTTCTTATGAAATTGACGCTGATGTATCCTTGCAGGAGCGCTTGCGCTTTGCAGGATTACGGCCGACCCGTCAGCGTATCGCGCTTGCCAGCCTGATCTTTGCCAAGGGTGACAGGCACCTTTCGGCCGAGGAACTGCACGAAGAGGCGCTCGGTGCCAATGTGCCGGTTTCGCTGGCGACGGTGTATAATACACTGCATCAGTTTACCCAGGCCGGAATGCTTCGCATTCTCGCAGTCGAAGGCGCAAAGACCTACTTCGACACCAATGTTTCCGACCATCATCACTTTTTCGTCGAAGGCGAAAATGAGGTAATCGATATCCCTAGCGGTTCGACCATGGTCGGCAATTTGCCGCCGGTTCCGGAAGGCATGGAAATCGTCAACGTCGATATCATTATCCGCCTGCGCAAGAAGCGTGGCTGATAAAGCATCACATACGGGCTCTATAATTAGCTTGCGGGCGTTCGGGTCGTGACCCCGAGGCCTTGTGCAGCAAAGGCCCACTTTCTCCTTACGCAAGTGTGAACGGCATCGCCAAAGGCCGCCCGCAAAAAGCCGAGATGTTGTCCCTTAGCTTTTTTTGGGACGTACCCGCATGCAATCTTGCTATCCCGTGAAAGGTGTCGATACCGATGCGCCTGTTGCTGATCGAAGATGACGTGATCCTTGGATCGTCGTTGAAGAAAGCGCTGGAGAAACATGCCTATGGCGTGGATTGGATGCAGGACGGGGAATCCGGGCTTGCTGCGCTTGAGGACCTGAACTTCAGCGTCGTTGTACTCGACGTCAACTTGCCGAAGCTCAACGGAATCGATGTGCTGAGAGCGGTGCGGCAAAAGAAGAACATGATTCCGATCTTGCTGCTGACCGCGCGGGATACTCCGCTACAGAAGGTTGAGGGTCTTGACAGCGGCGCTGACGATTATCTCGTCAAGCCCTTTGATCTCGATGAGCTGCTAGCACGGCTTAGAGCGCTGATAAGGAGGCGGGACGGACGTTTGGATGTGGTCCTGAGGTGCGGAGATATTGAAGTAGACCCTGCCGCCATGGTGGTGCGTAGCACATCGGGACAAGTCGCGATGACGGCCAAGGAGTTTCAGATGCTGAAGCTCCTCATGGAACGCGCCGGCAAGTACGTTACAAAGAGCGATATCGAATATGCGCTTTATAGCGCTGAAAGCGCTGTGGAGAGCAATACGACGGAAGTGGTCATCTACAATCTGCGAAAGAAACTTGGCAGCGACTTCATAAAGTCGATCCGCGGCGTGGGGTACATGGTCGAGCAATGATCAGGTCAACGCTGACGCGCAAACTGTTTTTCAGGATTGCTCCGACAATTCTGATTACCATTGCCGTCATTGGTGCATTCGCCTTCCGCAGCGCCACGCGCGAAATCAACAATATCTATGACGCACAATTGATCAACGACGCGAACGTTCTTTGGACGCTGCTGGAACGCCAGGTTGAAAAGCCTGGCATTCATAAATCCAAGCAGGTCAGTGATATTGATCTGGCGATGGGCAACCAGCTGGCGATGAACGAGGATGCGGATGACTATGCCGAGGCCCACATGTTCCGTGCCTGGAAAGACGGGGAGATTGAGGTATTCTCGAGCACCGCATTCCCGCAGACGGTTCCGGAGCAACGGGCCGGATTCACGGATTTGACCTATGACGGTGAAAAGTGGCGGGTGTACGCCCTTCCAATTCCGCAAACGACTATCGTTGTGGAAATTGGAGAAAAGCTCGCCCTGCGAAAGACCCTTGTTTCGAATATTCTGCTGAACCTGTCATTTCCGTTGCTTGTCCTCTTCCCGCTCATCGCAGTGCTTATCTGGTTCGGCATAAGAAACGGTCTCAGCGCGATGCATGGATTGGTGCGCCAGATCCGCAGCCGTTCTCCGGATGACCTATCTGTCATTGCCGTCGATTCATTACCGAGGGACCTTTCCCCGCTCGGCAGATCGATCAATCAGCTTCTCGACAAGCTTGACCGCTCATTGACGGCGGAGAGGCGTTTCGCCGATCACGCAGCCCATCAACTGCGAACCCCTCAGACATCTCTTAAGTTATTGCTTCAAATGCTGGCGAATGCCGAGAGCGAGCAAGAACGCAAGGCTATCATCGGCGACCTCGTAGCGAGCAATGAAAAGGCGATGCACCTGATCGAGCAACTGCTCCGGACCGCCCGTGTCAGCCATCAACCCATGCTGTTGAAAAGCGTTTCGTTGTACAACACTGTGGCGTCGGTCATAGGCGAATTCGGTAACATCATTCATCTCAAGAAACTTGAGGTGTCGCTGCACGGCAATGAAGACGCGCAAGTCAATGCGGATGAACCGCTCCTTCGCCTGATGATTGCCAACCTGGTAGACAATGCAATCAAATACTCCCCGGTTGGCGGAGCCATCGAGGCATCGATCACATCCAAGAACGAGTCTTGGCTGCTGTCCATCAGCGACAGCGGGCCCGGAATAGCGGCGCAACACCGCGAAGCCGTGTTTCAACGCTTCTACCGGGTCGATACGCCGCATGCCGAGGGATCGGGATTGGGATTGGCGATCGTTGCCGACATAATTGACCGTTTCTCCGCCACCATCGCATTGAATGCTGCGGGGTCAGGCAGAGGTTTGAGCGTCGACGTGCTGATGCCGAGAGCGTAGCACGCGTCTTCAGGCGATTTCAGTTTCATTTCATTTTGGCATAATTCTGCACTCAGGCACGGCTGATAGAACCCCCGCACGATTGTGCAAGGAGTTTTTAAATGCACGTGTACTGCGATTTCGATGGAACGATTTCGGTCGAGGATGCGACCGATTTTGTGCTTTCAAACCTGGCCGATCCCACATGGGAAGCCATAGAACAAGAATGGCTCGACGGCGAGATCGGTTCCGCCGAATGCATGCGCCGTCAGGTCGCCCTGATCCGCGCCAAGCAACATGAACTCGATGATGTGCTTGAAGACGTCGTTATTGACCCGACGTTTCCCGCCTTCGCAGATTTCTGCAGCCGTCACACTATGCCGCTTACGATCGTGAGTGACGGCGTCGATTACTTCATCAAGCAAATTCTCGTACGAAACAACCTCAGCCATATTCCGGTGATCGCCAATAAGCTGACGATCGTCAATCCGGAAGGATTACCATCCTACCATCTGACTTCTCCCCACGCCGATCCGAAATGTTCGTCAGCCGCGGGGGTTTGCAAGTGCAGATCGCTGACACCGCGTGATTTGCGGGTCTACGTCGGTGACGGCCGTTCGGACTTCTGCGTTTCCCATCAACCGGAACTGGTCTTCGCCAAGGGGAAACTGGCTGATTACTGCTTCGCCGAGGATATCCCCTTCATCGCGTATGAAACCTTTGCCGATCTCACCCATAGCCTCAAGAGCGCGGTTCCGAGCCTGAAGGGCAACGCTCTCATCACTCCGCGCCACGCCGCCGCATAACCAACAAGCGAGAACCTGAATGAACACAACCTTTTCCATCAAGCAGCCTGAGCTCGTATCTCCGCTGCCGAACTCGGAACTCCAATTGCGCCTGCTTGAGGAGACCTATTGTTCTCACGGCGATACGGTCCACTACGCCCACCAACCGAGCTTTTTCGAAACGTGCGAAGGCTCGTACCTCTACGACAGCAAGGGTACGCCGTTCCTTGATCTGCAGATGTGGTATTCGGCGGTTAATTTCGGCTACCGCAACCCGCGCCTGAACGCCGCCGCACATCGGCAGCTGGACACCCTGCCTCAGGTGGCGTCGCAATATCTGCACAGGGAAAAGGTCGAACTCGCAGCAATGATTGCCCAAGATGCACAACGGAAATTCGGCACGAAAGGACGTGTTCATTTCAATGTCGGCGGCTCGCAGGCCATCGAGGATTCGCTGAAACTAGTGCGCAACTATTCGGGCGGAAAGAGCCTGATGTTTGCGTTCGAGGGTGGCTATCACGGGCGCACGCTTGGAGCCTCGGCGATCACGTCCAGCTACCGCTATCGCCGGCGCTACGGGCACTTCGGCGAGCGCGCGCAGTTCATCGAGTTTCCCTATCATTTTCGCGGCCCGAAAGGCATGAGCAAAGAGGAATACGGCCACCAGTGCGTGCAGAAATTCGCGCGGCTGTTCGAGAGCGAATACAACGGAGTGTGGGATCCCAAAGCGGGCAAGGCTGAATTTGCCGCCTTCTACGTGGAGCCCATTCAGGGAACTGGCGGCTATGTCATCCCTCCCATGAACTTCTTCAAGGAGTTGAAGCAGGTCCTTGACCAGCATGGAATTCTGCTCGTGGTCGATGAAATCCAGATGGGCGTCTACCGGACAGGCAAGATGTGGTCGATCGAACATTTCGGTGTCAACCCGGACATCCTCGTCTTCGGCAAGGCAATCACCAATGGTCTCAACCCGCTTTCGGGCGTCTGGGCGAAAGAAGAAATAATTCATCCGGGCATTTTCCCTCCGGGTTCAACGCATTCCACCTTCGCCAGCAATCCGATGGGAACTGCCGTGGCACTGGAAACCATGAAAATGCTTGAGGAAGAGGATTTCGGCGCGGCCATCGTCGAGAAAGGCGCTTACTTTCTCGACGGACTGAAGGAGTTGCAAAAACGCCACCGGATCATCGGCGATGTGGATGGGCTGGGTCTGGCCTTGCGCGTCGAAATATGCGCCGAAGATGGTTTCACCCCGGACAAGGCGACGATGGACTGGCTCTGCGACGAGGGGATGAAAGGCGATCTCAGCGTCGGCACGAACATGTACGGTCTCGTGCTGGATGTTGGCGGTTACCACAAGAATGTCATCACTCTTGCCCCGAACCTCCTGATCAGCCGCGAAGAGATAGATCTTGCCCTGACGCTGCTGGATCAGCTTTTTACCAGGGCTTCGAAGCGATAGACCGATGCAACTCCTGCTCCTCCACCTTGACGATGCGCTTGAGTTGCAGCCCGACTTCATCCGCGCCTGCCTGAATGCGGGCGCGGGTGAGATACAGGCCGACAATGAGGGGCGGGCGATAAGGCTTTGGGGCAAGAACCCCGATCTGTCTGCCGTCCGGACCAAGCTCGCGCGCAGGATGCTGCGCGGGAGAAAGGATGCACATTTGTGTTTCATGGGGTCCGGTGATTTTCATCACGTCACCGCGCTGCTGCTCGACGTCGCCCTCGAAAAGGACGGAAGCCCGGCCACGGTGATCCACTTCGACAACCATCCCGATTGGGTTCATTTCAAGGATGGCATCCATTGCGGCTCATGGGTCAACAGGGCGTTGGAGCATTCCCAGGTCCGCAAGGTCATCACTGTCGGTGTGTGCAGCGACGATCTGAAGAAGCCGGAATGGAAGGGAGCAAATCTTTCGCTGCTGAAACAAGGCACGCTTGAGCTCTATCCCTACGACCATCCGCCGAGCCGGGTTAAAAAGGAATACGGATCCGGGTCGAGCTACCGGCAGCATTCCGGCTCGCTCTGCTGGAACACCATTGCCGCTATCGGCGAGCAAAATTTCATCGATCGTCTCTTGTCGCGGATAGAAACGGAAGCAGTCTATCTGACGATCGACAAGGATGTGCTGGCTCGCGAGGATGCCGTGACGAACTGGGATCAGGGGAGCATGAGGCTGCCATACCTCCTGACGCTCATAAGCGAGATCGGCTGTCGCCACCGCATCGTCGGTGCAGACGTCACCGGCGACTATTCATTCCCGGCCTATGCGGGCGGGTTATGGACAACGCTTTTGAAACACGCCGAGATTCTCCTGGATCAACCCCGGCGGCCTCCGGATCCGCGCTTGGCGACCAATATCAACATCGCAGGCAATCACGCCCTTCTGGAAGTTCTTGCGCAGGCCATGCCATGAGCGGCACCCTGACCCTGTCAATGCTGGCGCTGATCGGTTTTTGCATTCTTGCGGAAATGGCGCGTGAAGTCTGCTTCAAACAGGCCGCCAACGCTTCGACGCTTCGCCAGGCATTGGTGAAACCCGCCACCTGGGTGGGAATTGTCTTTTGGGCGGTGGAGCTTTTCGCGTGGATGATGGTGCTCGAACACGTGCCGCTATCCATCGCCTTTCCAATGATGGCGCTGAGCTATGTCGTCATCGTTGTCGCCGGAGCCTGCATTTTTAAGGAACACGTCAATCTGCGTCACGCGGCTGGAGTTCTTCTCATCACTGCCGGCGTGACGTGCGTTGGAGCAACAGGACTATGAAACTCTTCACTCACACGAAATGGGATGCCGCGCCCGTCACTGCGGCAATCGCTCACCTATTCTTCAATATTTACCTCATCGCCGGATTTCATAGCCGCCCGCTGTGGCTGTCCGTTGTTCTGGGATGCGTTTACGCCATCTCGATCTCGTGGAATATCAACAGCATCTCCCACAATTTCATTCACACTCCCTATTTTGCCGCGCGCCCGCTGAACTATGCCTTCAGCCTGCTGGAATCCATCACGATCGGTTTTTCGCAGACCTACTACCACTGGATCCACATGCGTCATCATTCGGGCAACAGTGACAAGCCGAATGAAAAGGGTGAAACGGTCGATTGGTTGTCCATTTACAGACACGGGAAAAATGGGGAGCCGGAAAACGTTTGGAGCTACACGTTCCTGAGTTTCTTTCGCGACGATATCGGCGATATTCATAAGGGCGTTGCCCGCACCCGGCCGTTCGATGCGAAATGGGGCCGCTTCGAGCTTTACGCGTTCTTCGGCGCGGTCGGTCTGGCGTTGATCTATGACTGGCGGGCTGTCCTGTTTTTCGTGCCATTCTATTATTTTGGCAATTGCCTGTCGTCGTTGAACGGCTATTACGAACATCTTCACGGCGATCCGGAGGAACCGATAGCCTGGGGTGTCAGCAGCCATAATCGTTTTTACAACTGGCTGTGGTTCGGCAATGGCTATCATGCCGAGCATCATTATCGTCCGCGCACGCATTGGACGAAACTCCGCTCCTTCCACGAACAGATCGCGGACCAGCAGGAAGAAGCTGGTGTTCACGTGATCAGCACGTGTCACGCGCTCGGGTTCATGGCCAAGGAAAACCGCGAGTTGGAAATCCTGAATGCAGATCGCTGACCCTTTTGGATATTTCATGGAAGGCACCAACGGCAAAGGTGTCCTCCTTGTGCACGGGCTGACCGGCGCACCTGCGGAAATGCGGCTTGTGGCGCGACAGCTGCATCGCAGGGGGTATACGGTTTATGCACCGCTTCTCGCTGGTCATGGTGGTGATGTGCGAAAGCTGCGACGCACGTCCTGGCAGAACTGGCTGGAAAGCGTTGAGCAGGCGGCGGAGCAACTGACCACCTATACGAATGAGACATTTGCTGCCGGCATCTGCGTTGGCGGCAAGCTGGCGCTTCTGGCCGCGCATGAGCAGCCCGGAATGCTCAAAGCTGTGGCGATTTACTCTCCGTGTTTCCTCTATGACGGCTGGAATGTGCCGTTCTATTACCCGCTGCTGTCACGCAATATCACCTGGCTGGCGCATGTTCCTTTTCTGGACCGCCTGAATTTCAGTGAAACTTCGGCGCTTGGCGTCAAAGACCAGCGTATGCGCCGGATGATGGAAAACATGTCCAAAGAGGGCATCATCGAGAAATTCCCCGGCAAAGGCCTGGTCGAGATGTACCGTCTGGGGAGAGCCCTCAAACGTGAACTGCCGCATATGTCAACGCCCACGCTGATTCTGCATTCGAGGGAGGACGACCTCAGCAGCCCCGCCCATGCCAGCTATATCAGCCACCATATTGGAGCGCCAAACGAACTGCGCTGGATCGACGACAGCTACCACATGATCCATCTTGACCGTCAACACAGGCAAGTCGCCGATCTGACTGCCGATTATTTTGGAACGAGCCATGCTTCAGACCATCTCTGAATCAACGCTCACCGGAATAGAGTTGCCGGCCGAACACAACCCGCTCATACAGACGCGCGTTGTGAATTCGATCCGGGAAGTCGGTAGGCAGGCGTGGAACGCCTGTTTCGAAGATGAGGTCGAAGATTTCGATTGCCTTCTCGCAATCGAAGAGGCCGGGATCGAAGGTTTCGCCTGGCGCTATGTAACGGTAGTTGAAAACGGGACCGTAATCGCCGCCATGCCGGCGTTCATTACCAGTTACCAGCTTGAGACGACGTTGGAAGAAGGACCTGTGCGCCGTTTCATTCGTCGGATGCGAGGCTTCTTTCCCGGTTTCCTCACATTGAAACTCGCGTGTCTCGGCTCCCCGTGCACGGAAACGGGCAAGCCCGGCTTTTGTGCCGACGTCCCTCCGGAACGCCAGCCCGAACTGTTGGCGCGACTTATTGCCGGGCTCGAGAAGCACGCGGACGATAACGGCTGTTCCCTGCGGGGCGTCAAGGATGTTCCTGAGCCTTGTGCGTCGGCGTTCGCGCCGGTATTCGAACGATCCGGTTTCGCTTCCATTCCCGGGCTGCCGACGGCTTGTCTCGATATCGATTTTGACTCGATCGAAAGCTATCTGAGCCGCTTGTCCTCCGGAACCCGCAAGGACATGCGCCGGAAACTGAAATCGTTTGGTCGCATCAGGATCGAGACACGAACCGAGCTTGCAGACCTCATGCCGCGCGTCATGGCTCTTTATAATGAGACACGAAGCCGGAGCGAATGGCAGTTCGAAGCTCTCACCGCTGGATATTTTGCCGGCATTCTCGACCGTATGTCCGGGAAGTCATTCTGCACTTTGTATTTTGCAAATGAGAAGCTGCTGGCAGCCAATATTCTCGTCCACAACGAAACGACCGTCATCGACAAGTTCTTCTGCATGGACGCAGAGGAGGGCCGCGCCTACGATCTTTATTATCTGAGCTGGTTCGCCAATCTGCGTTATTGCATCGACCACCGCATTGCCCGCTATCAGAGCGGCCAGGCCTATTACGAAAACAAACTGCGGCTCGGCAGCAGGCTCACTGCAAACACAATGTATTTCAAGCATCGGAACAAGGGCGCCCAATGGCTGCTAAGGCTTGTATCGCCCATGTTTGGCGTGGATGAGCCTCGTGGAGGCGCTTCATGAACGGCCAGCGACTTTCCTGGTTCGCCATTCCGGTGCTGAACACGTTGTTTCAGATTTTCATCAAGCTTGCTGCCGATGCGGCGAGTGGTCATGCCAGTGGCTGGTTTTCCGGATCGCTTGCATCGCCCTGGTTCCTTGCGGCCGTTGCAGTCGAAATCGCGTGCTTCCTGATCTGGATGCAGGTCCTGTCGGAGCTCGATCTGAGCAAGGCGTTTCCGCTTTCTGCTTTAAGTTACGTGTTGGTTCTCCTGTCGAGCTGGCTTTATTTCCGGGAGCAGATCACCGCGCTTCAGTTGATTGGAAGCGCGCTCATACTTGGTGGCGTGTGGCTGATCGGGACGGCGTCCGGACACGGCAGCCAACGGCAAAGCACGCATGAAATCAAGTTTCCGCCAGTCACGACAAATGCGAGCCAGACGATGAAATGACCAGACATTTCCTTTTTCAAGACGATACCTCGGGCAAGGGTTCAATTCCAGAGGCACTTGCCGATCGTGCGCTGCATGCCGCACTTGTTCGCATCGTCACCACGGGCCGTCTGACTGTCACGACTGCCAAGGGCAAAAGATTGTCTTTTGGAGATGGCGCCGGACCCGCGGTGTCGGTCAGGTTTACCGACAGTCGGGCACAGTGGGCCCTTTTGGCCGACGCAGATATGAGGCTTGGCGAGCTTTTCATGGATGGCCGTTTTGTCGTCGAGGAGGGCTCCGTCTATGACTTTATCGCGCTGCTGTTGCGAGAAGCCCAGAACAGCACCCATCCTTGGCCAGCGCGCTTCATAGACGCTCTGCGCGCGAGATTCCGAAAGCTGAAGCAGCCTAATTTGCCCGGCCGATCGAAGCGGAACGTTGCACATCATTACGATCTCGACGGACGGCTGTACGAGCTGTTCCTTGACGCGGACCGTCAATATTCCTGCGCCTATTTCGAACACCCCGATCAATCGCTTGAGGAAGCACAACTGGCAAAGAAGCGGCATTTGGCGGCCAAACTCGTGCTCGAACCGCATCAGCGCGTTCTGGATATAGGCTGCGGTTGGGGCGGTCTTGCGCGGCATATTGGTGCAAGGCTGACGAAGGGTGAAGTACTGGGCATAACCCTGTCCGAAGAACAGCTGGCATACGCACGATCATCGTTGGATCAGGGAGACGGCCGCGTCTCATTCGAGCTGCAGGATTACCGCCACCTGAAAGGCCGATTCGACAGAATCGTATCGGTCGGCATGTTCGAACATGTTGGCGCCGCGTCATACGCGACATTCTTCAAAACATGCGCAAGACTTCTTGATGACGATGGCGTCATGGTTCTCCACACGATCGGCTGTTCCTCTACGCCGGGCTTCACCACACCGTGGCTGAACAGGTACATTTTCCCGGGAGGTTACATTCCTTCATTGTCCGAAATTGTTCCCCACATCGAGAAGGCGGGAATGATGGTAACCGACGTGGAGGTGCTGAGGCTCCACTATGCCTCAACGCTCCAAATTTGGCGCGAGCGTTTTATGGCGAAGCGGGAGGCGGCGAAAGCGCTTTATGACGAACGATTCTGCCGGATGTGGGAGTTTTATCTGGCTGCTGCCGAGGCAGCATTCCGATACGAGGATCTTGTCGTGTTCCAGATTCAGATAGCCAAGCGCAACACTGCTGTTCCCATAACGAGGAATTACATTCGCGACGACGAGCTAGAGCAACTTCCGACCAAATAGACGAGTTCTGCCGGAGGGAATTCGTGGACAAGGTCGAGGGGTTTGGCGAGGCCGATGCCTTTCCATCGGACGAAGCTAAAGCCCGATGGATTTGGCCCGAATTCACCCGGCCCCTTCGGGTTTCCGGCTGGCGGCCAACCACTTTGTCAGGCGGCTTCGTCCGATGGAAAAGCATCGACCTAGCCACCTTCCGCGTGGATTGTCTCGCCATCCGAGAAACAGAACTGCGTTTATTTGATCGGAAGTTGCTCTAAATGCGACGAGGAATCTTCAGGCGCTTTTCCCGGCACCGTGACGCAGAATCAAAATCCGATGTGGAAGGACCGGCTGAGCACAATGCCGATCGTATTCTGGTTCGGCGATCCAATATCGGTAACGATCGGGCTGTCGGCAGCATCTCCGACCAGCCTGTCGAATTTGTCGTAGACCAGCAGGCTCGTTTTGGAATTGATCTGATAGGTTGCGCCAACGACGAAGCCGACGGATTTGAAGCCGGCATCCGGTGAGAACGCGCTCAGGCTGCCGTTGTCGAGCGCTTCGGCAGGACTTACGCCGAAACTGTTTTCCATATATGTCGCGTCAGCGAACGAGGCCCGGGGACCTGCCGAGAGCAGAAACTTGTCGCCAAGAGGCTGGAACCAATCGACCGCAAAATCCGCGACGAAACCGTCATCGCTCTGAACGCCCTGGCGGGCTTCGGCTCTTACTCGCAGGCGGTTGTCGAGCAGCCAGTATTGTGCAAAAGCGCCTACATCGACGCTCCAGTCGATTTCGTGCACGCCGTGGACATCTGAATGCGAACGGCTGCCCCTGATGTTGGCGGCAGGTCCAAGCTCGACCCCGCCAAGCTCGATCAGGGAAAAGTCGATACTGTCGTCCGGAGCGCTCAAACCCGCGGGTTCGTTGGCTCGGCGGATATCGAAATTGGGTACGAAGGTAAAGTCGTTGCTTCCCGACCCCTCAAACGTCGGCCCGTATTCGGTTCCGGCGCCCAAGGTTACAATCCAGCCCGGGTTGTCTTCAACGGTCGGGGTCGCCGGCTTATCCGCAGCGATCGACGCGGTGGCAGACGAGAGTGTCGCCATAAGAGCGAGCTGCAATGCTTTCGGGAGCCGCCCCCCGACGCGCGCTCGATCAAGCGTCATGATACTTTCCCCATCCGGCATGCTGTGCCCCCACGAATTTGCATCCGACTAGCCTCTAGTGTCACTAACTGGCGAACGCGTCAAGATAACGTGCTTCTTCAGTCATCGCAAAGTCCAGCGCAGATCTTCGCAAAAAACGCCTGTCCGATACCACAAAAAGCTGGACTAGTCGCTGGCAGGGGCCACGGCGCGAGCGAGAGACTTGAGGACAGTTGTATAGAGGTAACTCATACTCCGGGCAGTCGTGGCCGTGATATGGTCAGAATCCTTATACAAGGGCAAGCCATCACGCATGCTGTCACAGCGGCCATTGTTGCAAATCGCCGGAAGCGCATCGATCGTTATCGCCCCGTATTTCGCAGCGTATTCACCAAGCATATTCCGGGAGGCAGCTTGTCTTTCCGTAGTGTAGGCCCATGACGGTGCGATATCAGTAGATGTACCCCTGGTCGCCGCTTTGGCGAGTGCCTCCGGCATATAATGCCCCATCTCCGGCACATCCATCACAAGCACGACTTGCGTGCCCTGCCGTTTAAGGTCCGCGAGGATGTGGTCCAGAGCGGCGGCTATGGGTGCGGAGCCGTCCTCAAGCGGCGGGCGGACAGTAGGATCAAAATACAGCCCTTGATTGGGTAGCTCGGAGCGGAGGACGTATTTTGGCCAGTAGGCAATCATGAAGACCAACGGTATGCGCTTGCGAACGATGAGGTCCCGCACTGCCGCATTGTAGTCGACGCAGCGCGCGGTATCTTTTTCGTTTTTCAGTTCCACATTGGGAAGCGGCGGACACGAACCCCGTCCGGCAAAAATACCGCTGACACCCGCTTTGGTTGCTGCAAGATCAATTGCCGGTGCCATTGCACCGGAGTGGGAGTCGCCCCAGACGAGGAAATTGGCATCGTGGGTCCCGGGAATGCCCAGATGGCAAAGATTGCCGGATTGGACGTCAGAGAGAGATGGTCCGGCTCCGCTGATGTCCTGGAAACATTCAGGGCTGGAAAATCGGCTCATGTCGTAGGTGGCGCTGTAAATTTTCTGGGCGACCGGAGTTAGGCGGTCAGGAAGCCCGGCCTCGGTAACGACATAATTGCCGAAAACCACGACCGACGTGATGACCACTGCTGCAGCGGCAAAAACGGGCTTACGGGACACCATGCTCGGGTGTCCGCGAAAGGGGCGCTCGATGAAACGCCATGAAAACACGGCGACAACGAATGAACCGCCCAGGAGCAGGGCGCTTTGTGTGAAAGAAAGATTCTGCCCGCTAAGGTAGCGCGTAAAGACGATGAGGGGCCAGTGCCAGAGATAGAGCGAATAGGAAATGAGGCCTATGAATACTATCGGTGTCGATTTCAGCAGTAACCCGGCAGGGCCGTGCGCTGCTCGTCCGTGGATGATCAGCGCGGCCCCGATGCAGGGAACGAGCGCGGCCAGACCTGGAAACGAAGTGCTGTCGTTATAGATGAAGACCGCAAAACCGATCAGGATAATTCCGAGAGTGGCCAGGATTTCGCCGACAATCTGCTGCTTGGGCCGCGGCACGATATCCAAAGCGAGCAAGGCCCCGAGAAGCAGTTCCCAGCCGCGGTACGGCGACAGGTAAAACGCCTCGACCGGCCTTTGCTGAACGGCCCAGATGCTCGCGCCAAGCGACGCCACAAACAACACAATCAGAGCCGGCACTATCCATTTTCGGCCAATTCTGCTGAGCAGGAGGAGCGCCAGGGGAAAGACGATATAGAATTGTTCTTCAATAGCGAGCGACCATGTGTGCAACAACGGCTTCAGCTGGGCGCTTAGATCGAAATATCCGCTCTCCCTGTTGAGCTGGATGTTGGAGGTGAAATAAGCCGCCGCCTTCGCGCTGCGGGCGAAGTTTTCGAATTCGACCGGCATGAAATACAACCATGCCATCACCGCCGACGCTGCGATCATTGCGAAAAGCGCCGGAAAAATGCGGCGGATGCGGCTCTCGTAAAATCGCAAAAGGCTGAAATCGCCCTGGTCGATTCCTCCGATGATCCGGAGGGCCATCAGATAACCGGAAATGACGAAGAAGACGTCGACGCCGACGAACCCGCCGTGAAATCCCGATATGCCAGCGTGATACAGAACGACAGGCAGAATCGCGATCGCCCTGAGGCCATCGATGTCACGCCGATAAGCCGATTTGCCATTGGGCTGTGCGGACGCAGCTTGCAGAAGAGTCCTGTCCCCGAGTATCGATGCCAAATTCAATGTGTTCTCTTGAGATGCGAATAGCATCGAAATGCATGGTTACACGTCAGTATCATAGCGATAGCGCTCGAAATAACTAACAGAGCAGCGACCGCAGTGCACGCGACGTCGGACTTTTTCACAACTTACTCCCTAGGTTGAGAGTAAGTTCAATTAATGGCAGGACATTGCGGGCGCCTTGCCCGCCCTTGCAAATCAGTGAGCTAGACCTTGTGGCCGGGGTTTCCGCAGTCGAAACAACGCTTTATCGGCGGACCTTTTTCTTCGCGGCCCGGTACGTGCTCTCTGCGAGGATGAGGATACAGCCGGCTAGCAGCAGGATACCGCC
Source organism: Phyllobacterium sp. LjRoot231 (assembly GCF_964253365.1). Taxonomy (NCBI): domain Bacteria; kingdom Pseudomonadati; phylum Pseudomonadota; class Alphaproteobacteria; order Hyphomicrobiales; family Phyllobacteriaceae; genus Phyllobacterium; species Phyllobacterium sp. LjRoot231. Next base: position 63,924 of record NZ_CAXUQT020000001.1, on the reverse strand, counting down.
GGCGAATCCAGACAATCCCACAAATTCCACAGCGGCTGCGATGAGGCCGATCAAGACTATCGACCAGAGCGCGAGAGCGCCATCGTCGATGAACATGCCGATCAGTTCTTGTATGGTGGTGCGGAGGATGTTCATCAGGCGACTACCTTTACGTTGGAGCTGTAATAGCCGCGCAGCATGCGCACAGCGACAAAGGAGAAAATAGCGAGGACGGCAAGGATCGCGATTAGGGAAAGATCGGCGCCCGGCCAATCGGCACCAAGACCTTCACCGGTCCAGAACACGCCAAACGCCGTGAGCAGAAGGCCAACCACAAATTTCAAGGTGTTTTCCGGCACCTGCGACAGGGGCTTGTGCACGACGAGGCCGATGATCAACACCAGAAGGCAGGCTATCGCCGCGCCAAGCGCAGCATAGCCGAGCATGCCGCGCCCCGCGCCAACGGCGATGACGATGAATACCACTTCGATACCTTCGAGCAGCACCGCCTTGAACGCAGCGGTTCCAGCGATGAAGTCAGCGCGGCGCTCGGCCGCCTGGCGTTTGAGCTGATCGGTTTCCTTGGCAAAGGCCTCTGCCTCGTCGTGAAGAGCAATGAAGCCTGATGCGCGCAGAATGGCTTTGCGCAGCCAGCGCATGCCAAACAGGATCAGCAGCGTTCCGATGACGAATTGCAGGAGCTCGACCGGGATCAGGCCAAGAAGCGGACCGAGGATGACGATCAGGGCGGCCAGCACGATGAGGGCGAGACCGGTACCGATGAAGGCGGGCCGCCAGCTGCGGGAAACTCCGACGGCAAGGATGATGGTAAAGGCTTCGACGACTTCGACGAAGGAGCCGAGAAAGGCTGCCGTCATGGTCGATACGATGGTCGTGATGTTGGTCATGAAGGTTATCCGTTTAGGCAGAATGGAACAAAGACTACTCGATAAAAGGTCAAGATTCAGGCGGTCAAGACGGTACGGCGTTCGGGTGGCAAGGAAAACTCGACGCGGTGCCGTTGATCTCCCGCTTCGGCCAATCGACCCGGACAATATCCTGGCCAACCTTGAGTTGCATCCACCGGCCTCACAATGCAGGACGGCGGTTAAAGCTGCTCGACTATGGGGCGGACTGTGAAGGGTCCTCATTCCAAGACACCACTGGCTTATGTTGCGACGACGTTGGTTGAAAGATCGGTTGCCGGTTCATTGATATTTTCAAAATAATTATGGTTGCTCTTTGTGCGAAGGTACTTTCTGGTTGCAGATAATTAGAAATCGCAAATAGTCAGCTGTAGACAGTTTTGCTCGTTTCGGCCTTCGGCCAGGGATATGCCATTGAACACACGGATTGATCCGCATCTGAAGGTTATCCTCATCGGAGGCTCGTCCAATGTCGGGAAATCAAGGGTGGCGCGCGCATTGGCAGAAAAAATTGGCTGGCGCTGTGTTTCGACCGACAGCCTTGCCAAGCACCCGGGCAGGCCATGGCGCCAGACAAACAAGAAAGTACCCGACCACGTTGCGGAACACTATCTGAGTTTAAAAGCCAACGAACTGCTTGAATCCGTCATTCTGCATCACCGAAAGATGTCGCCGCTCGTCGCAGAACTGGTCAGGGTAACGGTGAACGACGCAGGCTTGGGAAAATTGGTGCTCGAGGGATCGGCACTTTGGCCTTTCATCACGAGCGGACACCGTCTGAAGGAAGTTGGAGCTGTCTGGCTAACTGCCAGCCCTGACGCCTTGCGCTCGCGGATTTACGAAGGAAGTGGTTTCCTGACTGCCAACGAACAAAACCGTGGAATGATATCAAGATTTCTCGAACGCACGCTGTTATTCGATCGAAAGACCGCCGCACTTGTCAGCGAGCACGGCTGCAGGGTCCTTAATGTTGACGAGTACAAAACGACCGAGGAACTGATTGGCGGTATGGTGGATTGCCTCAAGGCACCTCCGGCGCGCTGAGCGCATACCTGCTCCTGCAAATCATCGGGCTCTCCTTGATGGTTTCGATGGTGCGGATACCCTTCAAAATTGGCAGGTGCTCTAGCATAACGGTTTGTCGTCGCCTAAATATAATTCTGTCTCCGGAACCGAACGAATCTGCGGTTGCGTCCTGTTCCGCCAAGCCGATAACCCAGTGGAATGATTATGACCGAAGAAACTTTGAAGGAACCAAATCTTCAAGAATCGCGGGCCGGAAAAGTTGAGCAGGCATTCGGGACAACTGGAATTGCGCCATTGGCGCGCCCCAGCAGGACCACGCGCTTTTTCATGGGTATCGTCTCCTGGGCAGAGAAGCTCAATCTCAAATACGCAAAATTTGGCAACCCTCCCGTCTATGACAATGCGACCTTTCCGTGGTCACGCGAGTTAGAAAAGGCATGGCCGGACATTCGCATTGAACTCGACCGCGTCCTCCTCCGTCAAAGCGAATTGCCGGCATTTCAGGATATCTCAACGGACGTCAAAACAATCTCGACGGATAGGGAATGGAAGACCTTTTTTTTGGTCGGATTCGGCGTGAAGTCCAAACAGAATATTCGCGCATGCCCCAAAACGTGGCAGGCAGTGCAGAAGATTCCCCACCTGAAGACAGCTATGTTTTCGATCTTCGAACCCGGCAAACATTTGCCTGCTCATCGAGGACCTTACAACGGAGTATTGCGCCTTCATCTTGGTTTGATCGTGCCAGAGCCGCACGACAAGCTCGCCATCCGGGTCAAAGACCAGATCTGTCATTGGCAAGAGGGTAAAGCCCTGATCTTCGATGACGCCTACGAGCACGAAGCCTGGAACCACACGGATAAGACGCGCGTCGTCCTATTCATCGACTTCGTGAAGCCGTTGAAATTCCCCGCCAGCTTCATCAACTGGACGCTTATGAACCTGGCGATCTTCACGCCGTTCATCCGTGAAGGCCTCGGCAATCACAAGGAATGGGAAAAACGCTTCTATGCCGAAGCCGAGACCCTGCGAAATCAATCCGACTGATCCGCAGGGGTTACGGGGTCATGAACGCTCTGTGTCGATCTTGACCTTGACCACATCGCCTGGCAGCAGCGTGGTCCCTTCTTCAGCGGCCGTCTCCTCGGTTTTTCCATTTGAATTCCGGACAATGCTGTATTGCATGATAGGAGCGTCTTCGCGGTTGCCGCTACCCATTGCAGCCGGCGCATTGACAAGCGCCTCGGTCATCAGGTTTTTGTTCATTTGAAGCTTGAGATTGCTTTCATCGAGCGCGGCCTGCGTCGCCTGGATCTCGGTTGCCAATTCCGACTTGCGCTCATTATCAAGGTCGGTCTCATTTTGGGTCGATTTACTGATTTCCTGCTTGGCACGCAACGAGGCGGTATCAAGATCCAGAAGTTTGCCTTCCATGTCGGCGACCGAGGTTTGCAACCCGAGGAGGCGTGAGTTCACAACAAGTCCCTGATCCGCCAGACCGCCAATGCTGGTAAGCTGCTTGCGGGTCAGATCCAACTGCCGGTTCTGCACGCCCATTTTCTTTTCAAGCGAACTGATTTCGTTCGTATAGAGCGTCTTGAGGTCGTTCAGCCCATTGATCTGGAGATCGAGTGAATTCTTCCTCGACAGCATGATTGCGGCTTCATCGTCGATCAATCTCTTGGCGTTGGATTTCTCGATCAACTCATCCGGGGCTTTGATTTCCTGAACATTGGCCAATTCGGCCTGCAGCCTTGCGAGCTTCACCACCGCCCGGTCGTGCTGGGCTACGATGACATCATAATCGCCGCGCGCATTGAAGTAATCCCGCTCGAAACGCTGCCCGGCCGTCCGCGGCATCCCGCCGGCAAGGCTTACGGCCTTAAGAACGGTCATTTCAGGCTCGAATGCATATTTTCCTGGCGTTTGCACGTCGCCTGAGACGAAAATCGGCCGAAACTCGGATATCTCGACGGAAGCTTCCGGGAGGTCGACCAGGCCCAATTTCTGCCGGAGATTCTTGGAGATCTCCTTGGCGATCTCGGATGTGGTCTTGCCGCCGGCGGCTATTTCACCCGCGAAGGGAAGAGACAAGGTGCCCGAAGGTCCAACCCTGTAATCACCTGTGATCGTGGGCCACTCGCGGAAAGTACCTTCTGCAGTCTGCCATTCGATCACGCGTATAGTGACCTTGTCCATCGGGCCCAACGCGTAATCCGCAGCCTTGGCGGCTGGGGCGTACAGCATCATAAGGAGAAGCACGCAACCGAAAAGATACCGGAGCGTCGCAAGGGCGAAGCTGCCTGGCTTGGCAAGACATATATTAGACGGGGAAATCGGGTCCATTTCCAACAAACACTCCTGTAAAAATTAATCGAGATCCGGTGCGGCCGTTACGCCCTACTCTCAGCAAAGCCACCCGGTCCAAGCCTCATCAGCAGGATCCGCGTGACATGTATACGGCGGGAATGATCTTGAGAATGATCACAATATCCTTCCGAAAAGGCCAATTTCAACGGAATGCTTGTCCAAAACAAGGCGTTCGTCAAAGGTAATACCGCTGCCCTTGTACATCCGCCCTATGCCAGTCAGCCGGGACGGACGCGAATGATGGCTTAAACGATAACATAAAAATTGTGCGTTGCAACAGAACGTCGTATAAAGCACGTGAGCTCTGGGCGGTATATTGGCTGCATATTTTTGTCTCTATCGCCGAATGATCGTGCATTTGCAGGAATTTTGTGTAATTTGTGATGTTAATTTCGCTCGTTCAAACCAAGAGCATCATTAAATAAGCTTATATAGTTGGCTGACTATAAATAATTGTATCGCTATGTAGACCATTAGATGGATTGTGTTGCGTCGCGATATTGTGTTAATTTTTTTTGCTGCACTGCAATATCGTTTGAGAGTTTGTTGGGTTTACTGATTTTTACGTGGAGACGGGACGTGCTACGGCCGTCCGTTCGCGTTGTATGCTGTATTCGCGAGTCACAATACTCGATCGCGCCAAAAGTGCAGACAAAATAGTGGTTACAACGAAGGAAAACTGTTATATTGCGGTTTAAATCGGCCGGGTTGGTTTAATATAAACTCAATGGGTTTCGTATACTCAAGTCGGCAGTCAAAAAAGAATATTCATGTGCGTGCATTAGCGCTTATGAGGGGGGATAAAAATGCAAAGAAGCAATATTTCAGCTTTTCTCCGAACAAAGAACGGGAGCTAAGCATTATGAGATTTCCAAATTTTTTAATTGGAATGTTCGGCGTCCTTATCGCGTTTGCGATCACGACTTACATGATCACGCAATCTCTGTGGGCCACGATTGTCCAGACGCTGATTTGCGCAGTCGTCATCCAGATAGGATATTTCGCGGCGGTGCTCTTCCTTGTCATGCGTGAGAAACCCCGAACGTCTGAGAAGCCGTCTGGGAACAACGAGGTAGCTGGCGTTACAAATCCGCAGTCGCCGTTTAAATCAATTACGCCGACAGAGACCCACTAAATTGCTCCAGGATTGCCGGTTTGAAGTCTGCCTCTTGCGGGAGGCCGAAATAATTGTATCCTTGTTCCATCTTACCAATTGCACGTGATGCGCGGTTGCCTTGGCAAGCCGGGCCTTCGTGCCAGCAAATGCAACCCGCATGCCGGGTTCGGTAGTGGAACCCCCGAACGAGGGCTTCATGACCGCACAGTCGAGGGCAGGGGCGATTACTGACAATCTGGACAATAGTGTATGTGTGATCGTCGCTGCGAAGAATGCAGCCGATACCATCGCAGCCGCCATATCCTCCGCCTTGGCGGATACATACGTGACAGAAGTGATCGTCGTCGACGATGGCTCGGCTGATGGAACTTCGGAAGCAGCTGCGAAGGCCGATGACGGAAGCGGACGATTGCGTATCATTCGTTTCGAGGTCAACAAGGGACCGTCTTACGCACGTAATCACGCCATTTCATGTTCTTCAGCAGCTCTGATCAGCATTCTCGACGCCGACGATTTCTTTATCCCGGGGCGCTTTTCACATTTGCTGGCAACCGGGGACTGGGATATGGCCGCCGACAATATCGTTTTTGTCGATCAGCGTTGGATGGGCCACCTCGACACACTCGCCATTGAGAAGTTTTCTCCAGAAACCTGGTTTCTCGATCTGACGACATTCGTCGACCGCAATATATCAAGACGCAACAGGCAGCGCGGCGAGCTTGGCTTCCTGAAGCCTGTCATCCGGCGCGAGTTTCTCGATCGACACAACCTGCGTTACAATGAAAAGCTGCGGCTTGGCGAAGATTACGATCTCTACACGAGAGCACTGGCGCTGGATGCGCGTTTCCAAATCATCAACAATTGTGGCTACGGAGCCATTGTACGGGCGGATTCGTTGAGTGGGCAGCACAAGACGGACGATCTCAAGCAGCTCGCCGATGCGGACAAGACACTTTTGGATAGCGGTGTGCTGTCAGGGAGGGCACGGGAGGCCGTCCGCCAGCACGAACGTCATATTCGCTCCAAATTCCACCACCGCCAATTTCTGGACATCAAGTCGCAGAAGGGACTTGCCGCCTCAGCGGCTTATGGTTTGCGCAATCCGTCTGCGGTTTTTCCAATCGCAAGGGGCATCCTGACCGATAAATTCGACGATTTTGTCAGGTTATTCGGGAAAAAGCGGGTCATAACCCAGAATCCGCCCGCTCCACGCTACCTTTTTCCCGGGGCTACAGAATAGGCTGTAAGACAAGTGCTAGCACTTTATGATTATGGTGCATTGCAACAAAAGCAGTGATGCACTAAGCTCCTCTCAAAATCAGAACAGATCGGGGAAAATTGCGAGTGGACGCGGACGGCTGGTTTTGACCAGCTGAACGAACAGAGGACGCATGTATGACTGACTTGCAGACGAGAAAACCTCAGAGCGACAGCCTGGAAATGGTTGCGCGAAATGGCAGTCCGCTTCGGCGGATTGCGGCACGGATCCCGACTTACTGGGCCGACATTCGAGAAAATCCAGCATGGTTCCCTATGTTCCTGCTTGCGCGCACAATGCCGGCCCGCAGGGCACACTGGCTTGGCGCAAAGGCTGTTCAGCGGCAGGAGAATGCCGGACCGAGCATGTTTTCCGGGGTCGATCGCGCGAAGATCGTCGAGACGTTGCGAACATCGGGCTTGTTTTCCGGTCTTGTTCTGCCGGACGCCGTTCACGAAGAGATTTCCCGTTTTGCCCGGCAGACGCCCTGCTTTGGCAATTTCGACCGCCGGCTTGAGTTTTTGCCCGGAGACCATGAGGAAGCCGAACAGAGGTTCAATCGCTCGATACTCAGTGGACACTATTTCGAACGCGCCCTCCAATGTGAAGCGGTCGTCGCGGTGCAACGGGATCCGTTGCTCTTCGACATTGCCGCGCACTATCTTGGCGGCCAGTCAAAACTGATCACGACGCGGATATGGTGGAGCTTTCCGACAAAGTCGGCTTCGCAGGCGGATATGAGTCTCGCTTCACAGGACAAGTATCACTTCGACCTCGACGATTGGCGGATGCTGAAATTCTTCTTCTATCTCACGCCGGTCGACGAAGAGTCCGGGCCCCATATTTATGTCCTGGGTAGCCACAAACGGCGGATACTCAAGCACCAGTTGACGCTTCTCGTTGGACATCCGGCGGACGAGGTCTTGGGCGTCTACGGCGATGAAAGCTCGGTGACGCTTACCGGGGACGCGGGTTTGGGTTTCGCCGAGGATCCTTTCGGATTTCATATGGGAACAGTGGCGCGCCGATCGCCGCGGTTGATGATGGAAGTCGGCTTCGGCGTTTCCCGTCCATCCCGTCGCCGCTTTCACGGAGAGCCGGTTGTTCGCTGATTGGCAACCGTTCACGGTGGTCACAGCAAAAGATTTATCGAAAGTGCGCGGATAGATGGGCCAGCGCTGTCTGGTCGCTATCCGCCAATATCGTTCACATTACGGGATAGAGTTTCATGAAAATCATTGTCGAGAACACGGTCTGCCTGAATACTGGCGACGCGGCAATCCTTCTCGCCATCAGGCACATTCTAAGGACAATCTGGGGCGAAGATTTGCGTTTTCAGGTCTTCGATAGCCAGCCAGAAGTGGCGGCAAGACTTTATCCCGAGAGCGAATATCCGGATCTTGAGTTTCACAAACTCCTGTCGGAATCGGTCTTCAAATACAACTATGATCAAAACGTCCTGAAAAATGCAGTCAAGCCGCTATACAATCGACTTGTGCTCCAGGCGTTGCGACGCTTCGGCAAAAGCGGGCGTATCGATGAGATGATGTTCAGCCAGAGCGACCGCCGTTCGCTCGAGATCTATCGGGACGCCGACCTTGTGATCACGACGGGCGGCACCTATCTCGTCGAGAATTACAACCTCGAAAGACGTCTCAATCAATTCCGGATCGACGCGATTCTCGGCAAGGATCCCGTATTCTTCACCCAGTCGCTGGGGCCCTTCAACAAGGACTACAATCGCCAGGAACTGAAACCCGTCTTCGACCGAAGCCCGCTCATTCTTCTTCGCGATTCCCGGTCCAGGGATCATATTCTCGATCTCGTGGACGATCCGAGCAAATGTCACGTGGTGGCGGATGCCGTGTTTGCGCTTGCCGACACGGACCGGATTGCAGGAATTCTGGCTTCGGGCCAGCCACCCATGACGGGCCGCGTCGCTATTTCCGTTCGGCACTGGAACTACGTGAAGGGCGGTGGAGACGGCATGCGCCGCTATCTTGATTCCATCCGCAACATCGTGACCATTCTGGTGAAGGAACAGGGGAAAGAGGTGACCTTCCTCTCGACTTGCCAGGGTGTGCCGGAATATGCCCATGACGACTCCAAGGCCGCACAGGCGATTGTCGCCGAACTCGACCCTGAGATTGCCAGCCATGTCAGCGTAGACACGTCATTTCATACGCCAGAGCAACTGATGGCGCTTGTGAAAGGGTTCGATTTTGTCGTCGCCACGCGCATGCACATGATGATCATGTCGCTGTGCGTCGGCACACCAGTGCTACCGATCGCCTATGAGTTCAAGACCAAGGAAGTCGCCAAGCGTATCGGTGTTTCGGACGTGCTGCTCGACATCGACACGGTTACGGCGGAAGAGGCGCGCGAAAAGCTCGACAGTTTTACCCAAAATCTGGACCAATACCGCAGAACAACGCTTCAGGCAGTTCTTGACGAACACGCTTCGGCAATGTCGGCGACCGAGCTTCTGAAGCCGCTTCTTGCCGCGCCCTCAGCGGATATTGCTCGCAACCTTGGACCAAGCGGCCAACAGAGCGCTGCGTGACTGGGGAAGAAGAAGCATAAGAGCCAGCGCGATCGCATAGTTTAACAAGACTGCCAAGATGACCGAGAGGAAGGCTGATCGAGCGGTCAGTGACAAGGGAAGCAACCAGTACGCGAGCCAAGAGAGCAAGGACGAAACGATGAAGAGCCCTTGCACCAAAAGGACATCCATAGCGGACACGGGACCGACACGCTGCACGAGCACGGCAAGGACAGGAACCCGAAGGATATAACCGCTGATCGCATAGGCCGCGGCGACGCCGACAGCACCCCAATGCAGGCCGACGATAAAAGAAACGACCGTCGTCACAGAAGAGTACATGCCCCACCGGAACATCGTCTTCGTTCTGTCCTGGCAAATGAAGATCCAGCCTGTCGTGCTTGAAATGGGCTGGATGAGACCGGCAATCCCAAGCCATGCGAAAATCGGAGCGACGGGCAGCCATCTGTCGCCAAAGAGAATCCCGACGACTTGCACCGAGGTAAGGGTTAGCGCAGCGATAGCCGGTACCGTGACGGCAGCAAGGACCCAGTTGGTCTGCATGTAGATATCGCGGAACCGTTTTTTATCGTCCTGGATACGGCTGAGCAGCGGGATCATCAGGCGTGTCAGCGGCTGATTTATGTTCTGTAACGGGAACAGCAGGAGCTTGTAGGCGCGGTCGTAATAGCCGAGTTCGACAACGCCCGAAAATTTGCCGATCAGGATGTTGTCGAGGTTACGCGAGAAGAAGTTGACGAGGTTGAAGCCCGTCAGATTGGCGCCGAAGGACATGATGTCGCGATCAATCTTGAAAACCGGCTTGTCCGGTCTAAATCGCGCCACCCGCCACGCTGCAAGCAACCCGACTGCTGCCGAGGCTGCCGGGCCAAGAACCAGCGACCAATAGCCCATCCCGGCATAGGCAGCCAACGCTGCCGTCAGAAAGCCGGCGATTGCCGTCACCACATCGTTTATCGCGAGCTGACCGAACTGAAGATGGCGGTTCATCAGGCTGAGCGGCATAGCCGCCAAGCTTCCGAGGAAGAGTGGCAGACCAGCGCCGATCGTGATCCCGACCATGCGCGCATCACCATAATAGGCGGCGACGGCCGGAGAGAGGGCTACAACAACTGCCGTGCTGGCCAAGCCGGCTATGGCGCTCATCCAGAAGACCTGATTGAGTTGCCGCTGACTGATCTCCTTGCGCTGAACGACCGCTTGCTGAAGTCCGAGATTCTGGAAGAGCGCAACGAAGGCCACGATCGGACTGACCGAAGCCACAAGCCCGAAATCTTCGGGGATAAGCAGACGCGCGAGTATGATGACCGAGAAAAACTGGACAGCGATTTTGATGCCTTGGGCTATTACGGTCAAAAGCCCGCCGCGAAGGGCAATTCGACCAAACTGAAGCGGTTCAGCACTCATGCGTTTAACTTCGCTTCGGCCAGACGCGTGATGATCTGCGCGAATTGATCATTCAGAACATCCGCGTTGAAATCCGCTTCGATCTTTCTTCTTGCTGCCAAAGCGATGTGCTCGCACTCCGTTGGATTTCCGGCGATCCATAATAGTTTGCCCGCGAGTGCCCCGATATCCTTTTCGGGCACAAGAAAGCCGGTCTTCTGGTCCTCTATGAGTTCGGGAATCCCCGAATGGTATGTACTGACCACTGTCAATCCTGCAGCCATCGCCTCCATGAGGGATACCGGAATACCCTCCACATCTCCGTCATCCGCGGTTACGCTTGGCAGCAGGAAGACATGGGCTTCTCGCAAGCGTTGTTTGACCTCGCTGTGCGGGCGCGGCCCGAGAAATATCACTCTGTCCGCAATATCCAGTGTTTTAGCGAGTTGCTTCAGGTCGTCGAGCAGCTCGCCGCCGCCTATTATCGTGTAGGACCAATCGAGATGCGGGTTTGAGTTTGAAAGCTCGCCCAACGCGCGCAAGGCAAACTCAATGCCCTTTTTTTCGGTCAAGCGGCAAACCGAAATGAAGTTCAACGTGTCATGTTCCCAAGAGCGCCATGAATATTCGATCTCGTTGATTCGTACGCCCATATGGTGCACGACAACTTTTGTTGCTGACGCGCCGGCGTCCACAAGAGCCTTTCGGAAATAATCGTTCACTGTCAGTTGCAGCGCCCCCTGATCGAACAGGACATTATATTGCCAGAGGGAGTTATCGCGAAGGGGACGGCCGACGTCGCGGCCATGGAATATGGTGACCAGGGGAGCGCCAAGTTTTTTCCGCTTCAACACGCGAGCTACACGTAAACCATTGTTCCCGAAATGGGCGATGATCACATCGAAATCTTGGAGCTTTTGGGAAAAAAGGATGTCGAAAGCCGTGGAAATCTTGTCCCAAAGGATTGTCGGCAATTTTCGCAGGGACGGGCGCAACGGCGCCAAGCCACCCCACCAGCAAACCGTATTGTCAGACAGTGCCTGCCAATTCGGCGTACGACTACCGCCGTGTTGCTTCAGGGTATTCGCGTTGCAGATGACGCCAACCTCAAATCCTCGCTCAAGAAATCCATTTACCTGATCCAAAATGAAAGTCTCGGACAATGATGGGAACTTGTCGACAACAAAACCAACTCTCATTACTGAGCATTCTTTCAATACAATTTTAGAATATTGGCGGCGTTTATCACGCCACCTGTTTGATATTTTGGGTGGCGGCTTGGTCGAGAACGCCGAGGAAGGTCGAAAACTGGCTCTTCGGGTCCATCTGCGGCCGTTCCGAGAATTTCCTTGCCGCTGACGAGAGCCGGTCGTACTCGCTCTTGTCGGTCCAGAGCCTGCGGATCGCGCCGACCCAATCCTTTACCGGCGCGGTATAGTCCAGAATCAGGCCACCCTCGCCAATCGCTTCCGGCAATCCACCACGCCTCGATCCCACGACAGGAATGCCGCTGCAATGCGCTTCCGACGCGACGCGGCCCCATGCCTCCTCCCATTTGCTGGGTGCAAGCAGGATTTTTGTGCGCCCGTAAACTGTCTTCATGTCGCTGGTGCGGCTTTCCAGCCTGATATTCTTGAAGGGTGCGATTGTTTTTTCGATGCTGGCCCGGTGGTCGTCGGCGAGTTTCCAGCTTTCGACAAAGAGAAACGGGATGTCAGGACACTGCTCGGCAATTTGGACGGCGAGCTCAAAACCCTTTTCGTTGTAGGGATTGATGAACGTCACATATTCGCCCGTCGTCGGCGTTCCATACAGCACGGGGTCGATCGTCGGAGGAATGACGGTAGAATCGATTCCGAACTTTTCCTTGTAGGTTCTCGCGGTGAATTCCGAGTTCGCAATGTACAGCGCTGGACCAAGGTCCCGCAGGTCGCCGGCAAGTTCATGGAATTCCACGTTTCTGAGATAGATGACGAGCGGTATGCCCTCAGCCTGTAGCGCTTTACCGATCGGGACCGACTTATGGCACTGAACAACCGCCACATCCGGCCTGAGCCTTTTGACCGCGAAACCAGCCGCCTCCCAGGGAAACCAGGCCCTGACCACAGGATATCCCGGAAAACTGTCGACTGCCGCGCGCTGGCCCATGATTTTCATCTTGGCGCGCGCCTTTAAACCGAACATCCCTTGGCCGAACAAAGCAGCCAAAACCGATGCCTCGTGTCCCTGATTGCGCAATTGTTCGACCAGATGATGGGTACTGGATTGAACGCCACCGCTGAACTGGGGATAGTATCCATTACCGCCCGCAAAAAGAACTTTCATCGCGTGGCTCCTTGTTATCCTATTTTCGGCTCTGCATGGCCTAAGCAGCCTGCCTGCCGATGCTGTGATACTCCAACCCATGGCGGGCAATGACCTTCGGGTCATAAAGATTCCGGCCATCGAAGATGATGGGCGTCGTCAGGGCATCCCTCATCAGGTCAAAGGACGGCGCCCGGAAACTCTTCCATTCGGTTACGATGAGCAGAGCGTCCGCGCCGCGCAACGCCGCTTCCTTGGTTCCGCAGAGGAGCAGGTCGTCGCGCTGGCCGTAGATGCTCTGGCATTCCTGCATCGCTTCCGGATCGAATGCCTGCACATTTGCTCCGGCTTGCCAGAGCGCCTCCATCAGCGTGCGGGACGGGGCTTCACGCATGTCGTCGGTGTTCGGTTTGAATGCCAGCCCCCAGAGCGCAAAAACCTTGCCCTTGAGATTGCCCTTGAAATAGCGGTGAACCTTTTCGAACAGGATCGATTTCTGCGCGTTGTTTCTCTCGTCGACCGCCTTCAGCATTTTGGCATCGAAACTGATGCCCTCCGCGGTCTGGATCATGGCGCGAACATCCTTCGGAAAGCACGAACCGCCATAGCCGATACCTGGATAAATGAAATCGTAGCCAATGCGCGGGTCACTGCCGATACCTTTGCGGACTTCCTCGATATCGGCACCGAGCCGCTCCGCCAGACCAGACATTTCATTCATGAAGCTGATTTTGGTCGCGAGAATGCAATTGGCTGCATATTTCGTAAATTCGGCGCTGCGCACATCCATGACGATCATTTTATCATGATTGCGGCTGAAAGGAGCGTAGAGCTCGCGCATCAGTTTTTCGGTTTTATCGCTGCTGGTTCCGACAATGATGCGGTCGGGCTTCATGCAATCCACCACAGCCGAGCCTTCCTTGAGGAATTCCGGGTTTGAGACGACGTCGAAATCGAGTTCTTCGCGCCCTCTCTCCTTGAGCATTTCAGCGATTTTCAACCTTATCTTATCACAGGTTCCTACCGGCACTGTCGATTTGCTGACAACGATCTTCGGATCCTCCATTTCGCGCCCGATCGCCTCTGCCACGGCGAGCACATATTTGAGGTCGGCCGATCCGTCCTCGCTCGGCGGTGTGCCCACCGCACTCATCAGAATCTGCCCATGTTTGACGGCAGCCGCTACGTCCGTGGTGAACGTGATGCGGCCTGCCGCATGATTTTCTCGAACGAGACTCTCGAGACCTGGCTCATAAATCGGGATTAGCCCCTGATTCAGCCGTTCTACCTTGCCGGCATCGATATCGACGCACAAGACATTATGTCCCACTTCAGCCAGCACGGCGGCCTGTACGAGACCGACATAGCCAATTCCAAATACCGTCAAATTCATCAGGTTGGTTCCTATGCAAGACGTCGGATCACCCTTGGATCCGGTCGTTTAAACCCGTTTGCCAATCGCTAAAGATCACAGACCATGTGAAAAGCCCGCAAGCGAGCCATCCAGTCCGTGATCGTAATTTTCCGATCGTATCAATAACTGCCTCTGGCCATGCAAACCGCAGGTACGGTCTTGATGATAATGTGTAAGTCGAGTTTGAGTGACCAGTTCTCGACATAGTGCCGGTCGAACGCGACGCGGCTGTCGTATGATATGTCGTTGCGCCCGCTTACTTGCCAAAGCCCTGTCAGGCCCGGGCGTGATTTGAGGTAGAAAACCGCGGCGTTGCCATAATTCTCCAGTTCGTCGTGCACGACGGGGCGGGGCCCGACAATGCTCATGTGACCCTGAAGAATATTGATGATCTGTGGCAGCTCGTCGAGGCTCAGCTTTCTAAGCACAGCTCCGACGCGGGTCACACGCGGATCGTCCCTGAGCTTGCGGGTAGCTTCCCATTCCGCCTTCGCCTCCGGATTGGCTCCGAAATAGCTGGCCAGCACGGCGTCGCCATCCTCCACCATCGTACGGAATTTGAGGCAAGGGAAAATGCAACCGCCGCGCCCAATCCGGCGATGACCATAAAACACGGACCCGCCATCGGACAACCTCACGAGGAGTGCAATGAGCAGGAACAGCGGACTAAGGGCAATGAGGCCTGCCAAGGCCCCAGCAATATCAAATCCACGCTTTAGGAATCCGCCCAGTGCCGGGTCGAAATCGGTATCAATATGTGAGAAGCTCAAATCGGACGATTTGACTGAATCGCTCATGGCACAACTCCGGGTCGGGGTAATTGAATGGCTGATGCGACGATATCAAATGGCTGATGCGACGATATCAATGGGTACATCGAATGGTGCATCAAAAATATGGTGCATCGCAACACACAAAGTTAAAGCCTGTGAAATACTTAGTGATGGCTACAAAATGCCCATAAGTTGCCCAAATTTTGACCTTTTCGACTGTCATATCCTCCCACTATCCTCGCACAACTTTGCCGACTACTATCAGCTGCGATGCCGCTTGCCGCGGATTGCAGCACAATAAAAGGGCAGAGTTTTCAATAGCGACGCGTCAGAGCCCGCTTCGGCGTAAATTTGGCGTCTGACTTGCCATTTAGCTTACGATGCTGCCCATTTTGGGAGCACCTGAGCGCGCATTTTGCTGCGGTGCAATAATTACATGTGTGCATAAAGAAGTGGCGCGGCACGTGGCGATAATTAACAATTCGGGCTACGATACGACCAAGCGGAATTAATCCACATATCGATCACGATATTGTTACGCCTCCAAGCGGGTTGGCTGCATCATTTTGAATGTGGTGCGTTGAGGGATCGCGAGCAGGCCGGCCGAATAGTACAGCAGGAATGATCCGATCGTGTAAGGCTGGATGAAGTCGATCTCGAAGAATGAACGGATCAACAACAACAGCGCGATGCCAAACATGAGGTGCCCTTGTGGCGTGTACTCCTCCGTCAGCAGACGTCGCAGGAAGCCGACCACCACCCCTCCCAGGAGCAAGGTGATCAGAACAACGCCGACATAGCCAAGTTCGACAAGCACTTCGATATAGGTATTGTGGAAATGAAATCCGGTGCGCGCAGGGATGTAGAACTCAGCCCATAGTCGCTCGGCTTCTGAGAATCCTTGTACCCAGTAAGCTTGATATCCAATTCCCATGAGCGGGGCCTGATGAGAAGCTTTAAACCCTTCCTGCCAGAGATAGGTACGTCCCGTCAGTGTGGAATTCTTGCCGAAGGCGCCGAGTATCAGATCAATCGCGCCAGAATTTACAGCCACGGCCGCGAGCACTAGTGCTAAAGCGAGGCCGACCAGGAAAAATGACCGGCGGTGTTTCGGCGAAAATTTCAGTGCAATGCCTACGATTACAGTGCTCATGAATATGGCAAGCGTTGCAATGACCGAGGTGGCGGAACTAGACGCCACCAGGCAGTAGGCAGACAGGATACCGCACACGACTGCGATGCAACGCCATAGAATGCTGGTGCGCAGGACGAAGAAACTGGCAAAGGCGAAATAGACACCCAAGGATGCGAAAAAGCCGAGCTGGTTCTTGGAGGCGAACGCTCCGACGAAACTATAGGAGCCGTCCAGCGCATCATATTGGTATTGGCCAAAGCCAAGCGAGTAAAGCAGGACGAGGGCGACACCCACGCTTACCCCGCTGGCAAAGGTCCGCGAGTCGATGATGCGAGATGCGATCAAGGCGCAGATAATCGTCGTCAAATATTGAATGCCAGCGCGCAGGGTGACCGAGGGCGCTGCCGACCACGAAAACGACATGCAAGCGAAGAGGACGAAGGGCAATACCCAATAGAAACGCGCGTAATTACCGATGACTTTTCGGTAATCCACGAGCACCAAGGGCAACCACAAAGCGTAGAAGACCAGAATGGATAGAAATCCAAAGTTTGTCGAATAGGCAAAAACGAAAACCGACAAGGCTACGGCTAGCGTTCCGTACCAAAAATTCGTACCTGGTTCGACAAACAAAGATTTTGCAATTCTCATCGTGATAACGTCCGTAGGGGAGCATTGTGTTTTTCTCTTGGACGGACTTCTGTTTTTGTTGTCCAGAGGTTGCGTCGAACTCTTTCGCATCCTTAAGTTCGGTCCGAGAAACTTGCACTATCAGCGGAATTTGTAAAATTCAAAAAACCGCAGCGTTTTTTTGGAAGGCTGAACGTGGATAAATCTGCCAAAAACAGGGGCTTCCGTTATCTGACTTGACAGGATTGAAACCGGAAACAACCATTGCGTAGCGCTAGAGCAAGTTTTGTCTGCGGCTCAGGATACGGTATTGCGGGCGCCTTTGCGTCTTAAGAAATGGGGTGAGAAATGGCGCTATTCAGCTTCCGGACAAGAAACCCCGAAAGGGATCGTCGATCAGACGCCACACGTCTCCAAAGCATCAAACAGGCGATAAGGGACGTGGTTGTTGAGACAGAGCGCGAGCGTGATGGCTTTCGCCGCCGCTATGATGACGCTTCGGTCAATGCTGCATTTTCTTTCGAAAACATGGAAAACGAAGGCGAAACAGAAAAGACGTCTGCACAGGTGGACGATCTCACGCAGGTGCTGACAAAGTTTTCCCAGCGCATCGATTTCCTGGAAAAGCAGATGGCGTTTATGCTGGAAATGGATGAGGCCATAACGAGATTTGAGAACGCGAATGGCATTGGCCAAACGGATACGAAATCCGACTGATACGACGAGTTTTGCACCGTGAAAGGCTACCTCCACGAGGAAAGAAGACTGCGTGAATGCGACCTTAAAAAGGCAAAGTTCTTCGCGCCGTTATCTGGCATCGCAACTTAACTTATTGATTTATAAGAAAAAAAGAATTGCGTTTTTCATTTTTTTACGCGGTTGACATGGCTTACCCCGCGTTGTGATAATGATGCAGTGCAGCAAAGAAGTGCTACACAATTAGGATTATGTCCAATTTCGGCTTCTGGCTGATGCGCCTTTTCTCAATTCAGAAAGGAAGATCGATGGTCGCCATGATTTCACGCTCTATCGCGTTTTCAGGCCTGGCGCTTGCCATTTCCGTGACCCCGGGTTTCTCGGTTGCTCACGCACAGGAGACGGGAAAATCCTTCGTCGAGAACTTCGCGAGCTTGAACAAGAAGCGATGGTATGTGTCCGACGGATGGTCCAATGGCGCTCACCAGAATTGCACCTGGTCTAAAGGACAGGTCAATCTCAAAGACAACACCTTAACCCTCGGCTTTGCACCTCAAAAAACCAAGGATCGCGACTATGTCTGCGGCGAGATCCAGACCAATGATCGTTTCAGCTACGGTACCTATGAAGCACGCATCAAGGCCGCCGCGGGTTCAGGCTTTAATACCAGCTTTTTCAGCTATATCGGGCCCACGCAAAAGCAACCATGGGATGAAATCGACTTCGAGTTTCTCGGAAAGGACCCGTCCAAGGTTCAGTTGAATTCTTATGTCAACGGAAAGGGCGGACATGAGAAGCTGGTTGAAGTGCCGGGAGGGGCGAATAGCGGCTATAACGACTTTGCCTTCGTTTGGGAAAAAGACCGCCTGCGTTACTACGTAAACGGCCATTTGATGCAGACGGTCACCGATCCGGCGGCACTGCCCACCCATCCGCAGAAGATATTTTTGAGCCTCTGGGCTAGCGACAAGATGAAATCCTGGCTTGGCGCTTTCAGCAATCCTGAAGAGCCTGTTTCAGCTGAGTTCAGCCGGGTTGCGTTTACTGCGCTGGGAGAACCTTGCCAGTTCCCGGAATCAGTTGCCTGTTCGCCGGATTAGTTTTCCAATGTCATCAAACCTGCGCCCAATTCGTTACGATAATGCCACAAGGTCCAATATGGATCTTGTTGCAGTGAAGCATAAATGTTGCACTGCGGCAAAAGGCGTACTAAGCTGCCTATGCAGATCAATTGTGGGATGACCTCATGCTGCATGTCTTGTACCTGGTGCATGATCTTTCCGACCCAGCGGTCCGGCGCCGTGTGATCATGATGCAAGCCGGCGGCGCAACCGTGACAATTGCCGGTTTCACGCGAAGCCGCGAGCCGATCACCAATATCGCGGCAGTCGCTCCGATCGATCTCGGCAGAACGAGTGACGGCAGGTTTACCCAACGACTCGCCGCCGTTGCACGCGCGGCATTGACGCTTGCCTCGACCCTCAAGGGTGTTGCCCGACCCGATCTCATCATCGGCCGCAATCTGGAAATGCTTGCGCTCGCCAATCGGGCGAAGACACTTTTTGCCGGTGATGTGCCAATTGTCTACGAATGTCTTGATATTCATCGCCTGCTTTTGCGCCAGGATCTGACCGGTAAGGCGTTCCGCTTCGTGGAGCGAACGCTCAGCAACAAAGCGCAGCTCCTTATCACCTCGTCGCCAGCTTTTGTCAGGCAGTATTTCTCTCCTTTCGGCCAGATGAATATGCCGGTCGAAGTGGTGGAGAACAAGGTACTGGAACTCGGGCCGCAGGAAACAGAAGCGATAAGCCATGCGGGCGAGTCCGATAATGACGGGCCGTGGAAAATCGGTTGGTTTGGTGCCTTGCGCTGCCGTCGATCACTGGAGCTTCTGTCTGCCTTCACACGAAAGATGGATGGCCGGGTCGAGATCGTTCTAAGGGGGCGTCCCGCCTATTCGGAATTTAAGGATTTTGACCGCTTCGTTGCCGATGAACCGTTCATGCAATTCCATGGCGCTTATGCAAATCCCGAAGAGCTGCGGACAATCTATGACGAAGTGCATTTTTCCTGGGCCGTTGATTTCTTCGAGGCAGGGCAAAACTCCGACTGGCTTCTGCCGAACAGGCTTTATGAAGGATGCCGCTATGGATGTATTCCGATCGCCATGCAGGGTACCGAAACGTCATTATTCTTGAAAGAACGGGGCATAGGTTTTTCGTTGAGAGAACCGACCGTCGACGCTCTTTCCGGCTTGTTCGAGCAACTCGACGCACAGCGTTACGAACGCGCTCGGCAAGACATTGTAGCGCAGGAACGTGGCACTTGGGTGTTTGATCAGAATGATTGCCGCGCTCTGGTGCAGCGTCTGGGACAGCTCACTCATGCACATGAGCGGGCCGCCGTACTGCAGGTCGCAGCTTGACCTCGGGCGAAATGAAAACAGGAGACGTAGTACCAATGCCAAGCGCTACAAAACCGGATTCTGTTGGCCGGTGCATTGTTATTGTGCCTTGCCTCAATGAGGCCGAGCACATTCGCGCGCTTCTTGAAAAACTGGGTGCCGAAGCCCAGCGTTTCGACTTGAAGATCATCGTTGCGGATGGCGGCAGCAGCGACGGAACGCAACAGATCGTTGCGGAAATAGCGCAGAGCGATCCACGTGTTGTTCTCCTGCACAATGAGAAACGCATCCAGAGCGCAGCCATCAATCTTGCAGTGGCAAGCTATGGCGACGGGTATGACTACCTGATCCGTATCGACGCGCATGGAAAATACCCGGACGATTATTGCGAGAAGCTGCTCGATGAGGTGGAAGCTACTGGGGCTGATTCGGTCGTCGTTGGCATGGCCACAGAGGGGTTTGGTACCTTTCAAAAGGCGACCGCCCTGGCACAGAATTCCAAACTCGGCAACGGTGGGGCCAGGCATCGCCACGGCGCAAAAGGGCATTGGACCGATCACGGCCATCATGCCCTGATGCGTGTTTCGATGTTCCGCCAAGTGGGCGGTTACGACGAGAACTTCACCCATAACGAGGACGCCGAGCTTGATTGCCGGCTGAAGGCTGCCGGTGCACGCATATGGATGACCGATAAGACTTTTATGGTCTATTATCCGCGCTCATCAGCCTTGGCGCTCTTCCGGCAATATCTCGGTTATGGAAGGGGTAGGGCAAAGAACCTCTTGAAACATCGCATGATTCCGAAGGTTCGTCAGGCGCTTCCACTTATGGTTCTTCCCGTAGTAGCGGGCGTTTTTCTCGCTGCCCTCAACTGGTGGGCGGCGGTACCAGCCGTACTATGGATGGCAATCTGCCTGGGCTACGGTGTCTGGATGGCTGTTGGCGAACGCAACCCTTATGGTCCGTTAGCATCCATATCAGCAATGATCATGCATTTTGCCTGGTCCACAGGCTTCTGGCTGCAATTGTTTGATTTGCGTAAGCGTGGGGATACCCATTGATGGCCGGCTTGAGCAAACATGCCCCTAATGCTGCCGGGGAAATTTGGATCGACATTTGCATCTGCACATATCGTCGTGAAGAGCTGAAGGCGACCCTGCTTTCGCTCGGCCAAATGACATTGCCGGAGAAGTGCCGCATACGTGTTATCGTCGCTGACAATGATGTCGAGCCCAGCGCAAAAGAACGGGTCACCCATATTGCGCCGCAGCTCCCGTTTGAAGTGCGTTATATCCATAGCCCGGCTGCAAACATATCATTGGCTCGCAATGCCTGCCTCGACGCCAGCACCGGCGATTACGTTGCCTTCATCGACGATGATGAAACGGCGTCGGAGGACTGGATAGCACGTCTGTTGACCACGGCGCGCGACACGAATGCCGTTGCAGTACTCGGACCGGTACAGGCATCCTATACGGCAGATGCGCCGCGCTGGATGAGGAGAGGTGATTTCCATTCGACCTTTCCGGTATGGGTGCGCGGCGAAATCCACACCGGCTATACGTGCAATGTCCTGTTGCGCCGCTCCTCGATATCCGTCGGGAGCCGGCGTTTCAGTTTGGCACTGGGACGCAGCGGCGGTGAGGACACGCAATATTTCACGGAGCTTCACGAAGCGGGCGGCAAGATATCGTTTGCGCCCGAAGCCTGGGTTTTCGAACCGGTACCCCAGACCCGAGCGAAATTTTCATGGCTTTGCAAACGGCGCTTCCGCGTGGGCCAGACGCATGGGCGGATGCTCAGGAGCAAGGTAGCAGGCCCCAAACTCGCCGGACAGGTCGTGCTTGCGGGTGCAAAGGCCGCTTTTAGTTTCTCTGGGGCAATCGCAACTGCTTTTTCTGCTACCCGACGCAACCGATGGTTCCTGCGCGGCATTATGCATATGGGTGTCGTCAGCGGCCTGATGGGCATCCGCGAGATCGAGCAATATGGTGAGGTAGCGATGGTTCCGGCAGGGAGAGACAAATCTCGTGCAGCCTGATGTCACCTTCGTCATTGCCGCCTATAACGCGCAGGACACTATCCGGCGCGCGATAGAAAGTGCGCTGGCACAGCGCGGAGTCAGCGTGGAAATCGTCGTGGCCGACGACAGGTCGTCCGACAATACGGCCGCTGTCGCCGGTTCGTTTCGGGACGAACGGGTCCGCGTCGTGACGCTGGAAAGGAATCGCGGCCCCGGTGGCGCGCGCAATGCCGCTCTTGCCATCGCGAAAGGCCGCTGGATCGCAGTGCTCGATTCCGACGACGAGGTATTTCCCGACCGCATTATGAAGATGATAACCGGTGCGGAGAATGCGGGGGCGAACGCCGCCGTGGACAATATCGAAGTGATAAAGGAGGGCGACACAAAGGGAGAGGCAATGTTCCCCGCCAACCATCTTGCGAAAATCCATGAGATTACACTCGCGGATTTCATAGCCTCGAACCTCGTTTTCAAGGCCACCTTCAATTTCGGCTACATGAAGCCGATCTTCGAGCGCCGGTTCATCGAGACGCACGGCCTGCGTTATGAAGAAAACCTGCGCATCGGAGAGGACTATATCTTTCTCGCATCCCTTCTGGCGAAGGGAGGAAAATGCATCGTGGAACCGTCAGTTGGATACGCCTATCATGTGCGTTCTGGCTCAATCTCGCGTGTCCTCGAAAAGCATCACGTCATCTCCATGTTGGAGGCGGATAGGACATTCCTCGCAAAATTCGAACTCGATGCTGAGGCGAAGGCTGCGCAAGCGCGACGGACGCGCAGCCTGGAGGAAGCGCAATCCTTCCTCTCTCTCGTCGATCATATCAAACGCAGATCGATCAGTGGTATCATCGAGGTGGTAATGAAGGACCCTGTGGCGCTGCGCCATCTTTCTATGCCCATCGGGGTGCGTCTCAGACGCCTGATCCCTTCGGTCCCATCCTAACGGCAGGCAGGTCCAGCTAATATCTTTTCCGAATGCAAACAATCGGCGGTAATATGCATCAAGGCAATAGACTCTTTAATGTTCGGCTGGCGGGGAACCCGGAAGGGGCAGCGAACGCCGACAATTTTATTGACCTCGAGCAGCTCATGGCTATCGCCCGGCGGCAGGCGAAAACAGTCGCCATAACCGCTGCGGTGGGCCTCTTGCTCGGCGTAATTTACATTATCGTTGCCACGC
Organism: Phyllobacterium sp. LjRoot231; assembly: GCF_964253365.1. Lineage (NCBI taxonomy): Bacteria > Pseudomonadati > Pseudomonadota > Alphaproteobacteria > Hyphomicrobiales > Phyllobacteriaceae > Phyllobacterium > Phyllobacterium sp. LjRoot231. The sequence goes on along the minus strand of NZ_CAXUQT020000001.1, from coordinate 40,737 downwards.
CAGGCTATACGGCCGCGACCAGCATTCTGCTTGACGACAATCTTGGCAGGTTCGCTGACGAAGTTTCGCCTGCAGCTGAAAATATGCAGACCGATACCACGATCCTCAGCCAGATCGCGATTTTGAAGTCTGCTGAGCTTGCGGAAAAGGTGGTGGAAAAAGAAAAGCTTGACGAGAACGATGCTTTTATGAGTCCGCCTCGTTCCATTTTCTCTACTGTCATCGCTAGCATGCGCACCATCATCGGGCTTTTTAGCAGTGATAAACCAACCAATACTGATGGTGTATCCGCTGCGGAACTCAAGCGCGAATATGCGGCATCACTCCTGCAGGCCAACCTGGATGTCGAACGGCAAGGCCGCAGTTTCGTAATCGACCTCACCTATACATCGAACGACGCGGAACTCGCTGGAAGAGTTGCGAAGGCCTATGCTGACGTCTATCTCTCGGATCAATTGGACGCAAACTTCGATGCGACGCAAAGGGCGACCGTCTGGCTTCAGGGACGCTTGAATGAACTGAAGGAAAGTTCGCAGGCAGCGGCACTTGAGGCCGAGCGCTTCAGGGCTGCCAATGGTCTGACTGCGGCGAAGGGAGCGCTGGTCTCCGAGCAACAACTCTCAGACATCAACAGCCAGCTGATCTTGGCGCAGGCGGACACTGCACGGGCACTTTCACTTTATAATCAATACAAGTCGATATTGTCCGCCGGTCCCGAAGGTGCTGTCAACAACGCGGCTGTAGTGTCGGATCAGGCCGGCACGTCCGTTATAGGGACGCTCAGGGCGCGCTATCTGACGATCACCAAGCGTGAGCAGGAAATTGTCAGCCGTTTCGGCCAGGATCATCCGCAAGCTGTCAGTCTTCGCACCGAGCAGCAGGACGTGGCACGGCAGATTTTCCAGGAACTCCAGCAAATAACCGAAAGCTACCGCAATCAGTATGAAGCCGCGCAGTCGCGTGAGAAATCCCTGCGGGAAGGTTTGAACAATGCCACTGGAAAAACATCCACTGCGAACGAAGCGCTGGTACATTTGAGGGATCTGGAACAGAATGCTCAAGCACTGAGTAATCTTTATCAAACCTATCTCGGTCGCTACCAGGAGGCTTCGCAGCAGCAGTCCTTCCCGATCGCCAAGGCGCGCGTGATTTCTGTTGCATCGACACCGACAGACCCATCAAGTCCCAAGAAGAAATTGGCGCTCGCAGCTTCCCTGCTGCTTGGCCTTTTTGGCGGTGCCGGCCTCGGTGCATGGCGTGAATACCGCGAACGTTTCTTCCGGGTGGCCGAAGAGGTCCGGGCTCTTCTCGGCGTCAAATTCCTTGGTTACGTGCCAAAGCTCGAGGGCATAGCAGAAGCCAAGAAATCACCTCTACCGGCGGAGGGACAAACGCAGCCTGCCCGTACCAACATCATCCGGATGGCTGTTGACAATCCGTCTTCGCTGTTTGCTGAAACATTGCGTAACATCAAGATCGCTGCCGACGTGGTGCTGCAAGGCAAGGACAGCAAGGTAATCGGTGTCGTTTCCGTTTTGCCGCACGAAGGCAAAACCACCATTGCGGCTAATTTTGCCGGGTTGCTGGCCGCAAAGGGCGCCAAGACGCTTCTTATCGATGGCGATCTGCGCAATCCCGGACTGTCCCGCGCCCTGTCGATTTCAACTCAGAGGGGGCTCGTGAAAGCGATCATGGATGATCAGCCATGGCAGAATTCCGTGAAGATCGAGAACAAGACCAAGCTCGCCATTATCCCGACAGTGCTCCACCGGAATTTGCGTCACACGAGTGAGATCCTTTCGAGCCCGGGTATGAAAAAGCTTCTGGATGAAGCGCGCAACGTATTTGAATACATTATCATCGATCTGCCGCCTCTGGGGCCAGTGGTCGATGCCAAAGCCTTTGCGCCATTCGCCGATGGTTTCGTCATGGTGGCGGAATGGGGTGTCACGCCCCGCGCGCTCGTTAAATCAGTGCTGCAATCGGAGACCGAGATTGCGCCGAAGGTTCTTGGGATGGTTTTGAACAAGGTCGATATGAAGCGGCTCGCAAAATATAGCTCCTATGGAAGCTCCGAGCATTTCATGGACCGATATTCAAGCTACTACATCGATACGCCTCGATCGGGTTCGGCCAAAACGTAGAGCCTTTTACGTAGTGAAGACGCGGCCCTTCTTATTCCAGAGCCGCAAGGCACTCAGTTTGCCCGTGTAGAAGGCGCCGGTATCAAGATTGAAGCGTTTGCCTTCCTGGCGCGGGTTTTTTATCGGCGTGTGGCCGTGAACGACCCATTGCTGCAGCAAATGAGCGTTTTCGAAAAACTCGCTGCGGATCGAAACGAGGTCTTCGTCCTTTTGTCCTTTCAGGGAAACAGAGGGCCTGATTCCCGCATGCGCAAACACGAAACCTCCCGCGTTGATCATGATAGGCAAGGAACGCAAAAATTGTTTATGCCGCTGGGGAATTGAAGCACGGATAGTGTCATCCAGCATTTGCGGTGTACGATGGACCAGCCGCAGACGTTCCACGTCAATGCCATAGGACAGCAATGTCGAATTGGCCCCCATGTACCACCATTGCGATAGAGACAGGCGCCTTTCCAGATAGTCGAGCATCGCCATATCGTGATTGCCAGTCAGGCAGATGCGCTGGAAATCAGCAAGCGGACGATGGATCAGGTGTTCGATAACCTGCGCGGAGGATGGCCCGCGATCGACATAGTCGCCGAGCATGATGATGAGTTTTCCGCCGGGCAATTTGGCCGCGTCTTCAGTGATCTTGCTTTCCAGCTCGAGCAACTGATCGTAGCAGCCATGCACATCTCCGATTATGTATACCGCGATCTGCGAGATATCGATCGAAAGACGGCGTCTGGCGACCCGCGGCACGGGCCCGCCGGACCTTAACAATCGAAGAAGTCTCTTCAATGCTGGTTCCCCGCTCATTAGCCAGCTATTCCAACACGTATAAGCGAGTGTGGTATCCAAGCCAGATTTGTCATCTTAATCGATTCGAGAAATATGACGCTGAAAACAACGGCTTATAACGAATAAACACGTTCAAATGCAATCTCTCCGAGCGGGTGGCACGAGATGCATCATTCGTTGGGCTAATTGGCGATTTTGGGGCTGTATCGGATTTGGAGCCTTTCCGGTCACATTGGCCGGAAAGGGCTCTAATGCCGGACATGCAGGCAGCAGCGTATGCTGACAGCTCTGGTATCCACTGTCTATGTCGTCAACTGTGGCCGGCGGTGGAACTCATCGCGGCCTAACAGCTATTTCGTTCACAGGTTTCTCTCGCTGATTGGTTGAGCTTTCACAGCACCGGCAATCGTCTGTTTGAAGATCGCGCGTTCAAGTGGCGCAGCCAGAGATTCCGCGTAAGGAGTCGCAATATGATGACGATCACGGAAGGTCAATTTGCCGTCGATCATGGCATGACAGAGCGTGTTGCTGCAGAAGAAATCAGTCATATCGACATATCTTGTATTCTTGATGCCCAGGATGATCCCCTTCTCTGTTTGGGCATCGCCGTCGTCGGCAGCTGCAGCCCGGGGCGTATCGCACACCGACGGTTCTCTTCCCTGCCAAAGAGCGCGTGCCACGCACTTGTCGAGATAGGAGGTGTGGGTCGGGACATCGCGAAGGAAAACGACCCTGATGCCGGCATTGCTCAGCGCCTCGACAGTCGATTTTATCCCATCCGCCCACTCCTTTTTGCGGGCGGAATACTCGGACGGATCATCAATTTCTTCAGTCAGATGGCTTATCGAGAGCTGGGAGATAATTACCATCCGTGGTTTCATTGCAATAATTTCTTTGATCGCAAGCTCTCTCCAGTCATTGCACTCCGTATAGTCCCGCCTCAGCTTTGAATCATGCGTGGTTATCCGCGTCGCACGGCACGATGATTTCAGGTAGGTCACGAGGCGGATATTATCCTTCTTTGCTATGTCGACGAGCGGTGTCGACCAATGATCTGCATGCGAATCGCCGAAAAGGACGACAGTTTCGTTTGAAGATGGCGAGCCGAATACGCAGGGTTTTGGCTTGACCGTTTCAAGGTCCAGCACACAACTTTCATCCTTTGCGCGCACTGCGGAGGGGCGTTCTGCCGTTTCAACGATCATTTCCTGCTGCGGACTGAGATTGTGTTTTGCGAGCGTGGCGCTCGCATACGCGACCGTAACGCCTGTCATCGTCAGCAGTGCAGCGAAGGCGAGGGAACGACGTGTGCCGGCCATCAGCCAGGCATTCCTGCGTATCGGGTTTTCAACGAAGTGGTAACTGAAAAGAGACAATACCAAGGTCAGCACCAAGAGCAGGAGGCGCTGAACGCTCGTCAGTTCAGGCATCAGCATCGTTGCGTAGACGATGACAGGCCAGTGCCAAAGGTAGAGCGAATATGACAGCTTCCCCACCCACTGAGCGGGTTTGACAGCGAGAATAGCCTTGGGTCCATAGAAACTTTGGTGCACGCCGCTGAGTAGCACCATGACAGTTCCTATCGCGGGCACCAGCGCAATAAAGCCAGGGAAGGGAGACTGCTCGGATATCGTTAAATAGGTTGCAGCGACCAATACGAGACCAATCCAGCCCATAACCGGCGAATATGGAAAGCGCTTCGCCCAATTGTTCAACAGCGCCATGGAGGCAAGGCCGCCCAGGGCAAATTCCCACGCCCGGAACGGTGAAAAATAGAATGCCCAGGGTTGGGAAACGGCGGTCAGCCACGCGCAAAGCGTAAACGAAATGGCGGCCACGGCAGCCATCAGCAAGAAAACACCATGCTTGCCTGGGCGTATCCAGGTAAACAGCAAGAGAAGCGCGGGCCAAGCGAGATAGAACTGTTCCTCGACCGACAGCGACCAGAAATGAATGAACGGGTTATTCGCGGCGTCGACGGCGAAATAATCAAGAGACCAACGAATAAGCCACAAGTTGATTATATAGGTCGAAGCGAACAGCGCTCCCTTGGAATAGAGCTGCTGCTCGGATGGAGCGAGGATAAAATATCCCGCCAAAAGGGTAACGAGAATGACGAAAAGCGAGGCGGGAAGCAGGCGGCGTGCCCGTCGTGCGTAGAAGGTCATGAGATTGACCGTCCCGTGCTTCGTGATTTCCTGCTGAAGATGCTGGGTAATGAGGTAGCCGGATATCACAAAGAAGATGTCCACGCCGACGAAGCCGCCGGGTAAGCCGGTGTAGCCGAAATGGAAGGCAATCACTCCAGAAACTGCCAGGGCACGCAGCCCTTCGATATCAGGGCGAAACGATTTTGATGCGGTGACGGCACTCATGGGTTCGTCGAACTCCCTTGTTCGGGGAAATCTTCTGGAGAGCAGCATAGGGGAGTTTTGATGCGTCGCAACACCTTTTGGTGCGACGCAATATCGCCTCAATAGACGAAAGCTGTTCAAGATTTCCCGGGAAATGATTGGCGGATTCTCGCCAACCTGTTGATGTAGTGTCGGGTTTGGCTGCAGAAGCCAACCGGTCGGCGTCATTGGTCAGGCGTTCATTCCTGTTCGGCGAAGAATGACGTTTTCTCCATCTTCGAAACTAAAATCTGGGCGCATTCGCAAGAATTCGTCTGTCGCGACCCGGCATCCGCCGTAATCATGATAGTCGTCGATCAAGATAACACCCTGCTGGCTTAGCCGATCAGCCACTTTGTTCAGGCAGTACATGACAGGATCGTACCAATCGCAGTCGATATGAGCAAAGGCGATCTTTTCCATCTTGGTGTTCGGCAGTGTATTTTCGAACAACCCTTTGTGTAGGCCGATGGTCGAATTGTCGATGTCGAGGCCATACTTCGTAAATGAGCGACAAACGTCGTCATAGAGATTGTCACGATATCCGTAATACTGATCGCCGCCGAGCCCGGTGGATTTCCCACTCACGATCTTTTGATAACGGTCCTTCGATTTCATATCGTCCTTCTCCGAAGTCGGAGGAGGGATCATCGCGAAAACATCGAAGCCATGAAAGCTCCGCCCATGGCGTGTTGCCGTCTTGGCCAGGACGATAGCGCTTCCGCCGAGGGCAACCCCGAATTCCGCCACGTCGCCGGGCACCTGCCGCTGGGTAACCTCGCCCAATGCGACCTCGAGGCGTCTCAGTTTACGTGGTGACAGGTAGGTGAGGCGATCGCGCCGGACCGATCGCGCCGTGGTACTCAAGAGAGAGGCGTCAATCACGCGACGGGCACGCCTGACAATAGCATTCATGGTAGCCATTACGTTCTCCTAAAGGTGTGCCCCCAATGTTCGAATCGTCTGCTCGCATATGCAACCGTACCACTAGCAATCGGTTGTGGTGATTGCATGACGATACAGATTAGCGTTGCCTAGCTAACGGCGGACTCTGGCCGAAGTTTGATCCTGTTCGACCTCAAGCCGAAAAGATTTGGGCGTCATGCGATCGGCATCTTCGCCTACTCTGGTGCTGATCCAAATGTGATCAGACCAACAGCCAGGATTGCGAACACGATCCCGAATGACTGAACCAACGTCAGCTTTTCACCAAAAAAAGTCAGGGCAATCAGATTTACTGCAATGAGCTGGATGACAGCCGACAAGCTAAAGGCCGATGCCATTCCGAATTCGCGCACCAACCGCAGCATGATCAGATTACCCACGGAGTACAAAACGATCGTGAGCACCAATTTGAACATGCTTGGTCCCATTGCCCAGGACTTCGCACATGTTGCAGCGAGCAGGAAAGTAGCCGTTGAGGCGGCCAGCTGAAGGGAGGCGGTGAGGGTCACGTCAAACTCCGGAATACTGGGAGAAAGGCAAACCATATTCTACGAGATTCGTTATTGCAATATTGTCGACAATCTGATTTTCTAAATATGCGCACAGGATTTTCAGCCAATGAGCGGAACTGATTTTGATCCGATAGTCGATACCACGCGGCGTGCAGAGATTGTCTCTTTGCTCAGGCGAGCTATCCTCACAGGCAAGCTGGAGCCGGGACAGAAGCTGAACGAGCTTCGCATTTCCGAGCAAATGCGGGTCAGTCGCGCGCCTTTACGCGAAGCGATGCGGGAACTGGTTCAGGAGGGTATCCTTACCAGCATTCCATACGCGGGTACCTTTGTCATCGAGGTTACGGCCAAGGATATCGAAGATGCTTATTCGCTCAATCAGGTGCTTGACGAATTCGCCATCGAAAAGACCTGGCCCAACAGGACAGAGCGGTTTTTTGACGAACTCGACCGGCGCCATGATGCTGTCAAACAGGCTACGCTCGAAGTGGATACAACCCGGCAGATCGAAACCGCGCTGCAACTGCACGGACTGATCTATGAGTGGGCGGATCATTCATTGCTGCTCGATACATGGCAGCGCCTGACCAGCCGGCTCCAGATGTATTTCGCCCTGCATCAGCGTGCGCGAAACGAGCCGGTTCCATCGGTTGATGTCCACGAAGAATATGTGCGGCTGCTCAAAGGCAACAACATGAAGGCTGCCCAGCGTCATGCCCGCGAGCACATAGGCCTCGACTTCGAGGAACTTGTTGCCTTCGCAAGGAGCCTTGAGAAGCGAAGCGCCGGTGGTGAGCCGGTTGAGCGTTCAACTGGCGGAAAGGGCAAAAACTCCGGCGCCTGATTGCTGGCAACGTTCGCCTGCTGTTCTTCCATTTACCAACCATAGGATCGAATACGCCGTGTATATCAAGACCATCAAAGCCTATCGCATGATGCAGCCTTTCGTTGATGGCCGCTACAATATGTCAAAAGGGCGCGGCGCGGATGGATTCGACGCGGTCATCGTATCGGTCACTTCAAATACCGGACTCACGGGCTGGGGCGAAATGGCACCCTTGGGAAATTTTTACTCGGCCGCTTTTGCTGCCGGCGCTCAGGCGGGTGTGACAGAAATCGCGCCGCATCTCCTTGGGCAGGATCCGCGTGCGCTTGCCCGGATCAACCGGCTGATGGACACGGTGTTCAAGGGCCACCCCTATATCAAGTCCGCGCTCGACATGGCGTGTTCGGACCTGACAGCACGCGCAGCTGGTGTACCTCTCGTCACCATGCTCGGTGGCCGGGAAAGCGATATGGCGGACCTTTACAAGGTCGTCACCCATGGCCCTGTCGACGCGATGATTGCCAACGCAAAAATAATAGTCTCCGAGGGCTTCCATCGGCTGCAGGTCAAGGTTGGCGGCAACGTACATGACGACATCGAACGCGTCACCGCGGTCACCGCGTCGGTTCCGAAAGGCACGGTGATCTTTTGCGATGCCAACGCCGGCTGGTCCGCCTATCAGGCGCGGCAATTCGCCGATGCGACGCGGGAAATCGACTACACGATGGAACAGCCTTGCGTCACGATTGATGATTGTCTTTCGGTTCGGCGCTCACTCAACAAACCCATGGTGCTCGACGAATCCGTCACCTCGCTTGAGGAGATGCTGGATATTCATCGCAAAGGCGCTGCCGACGGGCTGACATTGAAAATCTCCCGTCTGGGAGGGGTGACCAAAACACGGCATATCCGCGATCTCGCGGTCGATCTGGGTTTCATGGTCACTGTCGAGGATACGGGCGGAGCAGAAATCGACACCGCTGCCATGGCGCACCTGTCGCTCTCAACGCCAGAGGAACGGCGACTGCACGCCATCGCCTTTCACGAATGGGTCACCGTCCGTACGGCCAGGAACGCACCGCCTGTCATCGGCAGCCGGATGGGTATTCCCGATGGTCCAGGCCTTGGCATCGATGTCGACCCGGACCTGCTGGGTAAGCCTTTTCTCGAATTGAGCCAATGACATGAAGATTCGTCGTATCACCGCAACGCCGATCAATCTGACGCTCGAAGCGCCCTATGTCTGGGTGTTTGGCGAACTTGACGGGTTTTCGCCGACAATTGTCGAAGTCGAGACCGAGGACGGGCTGATCGGGCTTGGTGAAGCACCAAGTGCAACGGCTGCTGCGATTATTACGGACACGCTGGCGCCGCGGCTGATCGGGCGGGACGCCTTCGATATTGCCGGTGCTGAAAATGTTTGCCTGCCGTTCTGGACTGGCGTTCAAAGCATCAATGACCGCAATCGCATCATGGCATTCGGCGCGATCGAGATGGCATTGTGGGACCTGCGTGGCAAGGCTTGGAATCAGCCGCTCTACCAGCTGCTCGGCGGCGCTGTGCGCAAGGAGATACCGTTCACAGACTATTTTTCGCTTCGCGGTGACGGACCAGGGAAGAAGGGCGAGAAGACCGCCGAGGAAGTTGCAGACTATTGTGTCGAATTGCACGAGACGTACGGCACCACGTTCTTTGAAGGAAAGTTCTCGACCGGGGACCCAAGAGTCTCCCTCCGAATGCTCGAACTTATTCGTAGGAAACTAGGCGACGATGTGATGTTGCGCATCGATTCCAATCAAGCCTATTCGCTTGCGACAGCACGGCAACTGGTGCGGCCGCTGCAAGAACTCAACGTCCGCAACTGGGAGGATCCGGTCGCGACGATCGAAGAAATGCGCGAATTGCGGCGCCATTGCTCGATTCCGTTTTCAACCCACAATATCGATATTGCCCGCGCCATCGAATTGCGGGTGCCCGATGCCATCGTTGGCAATCCGGCAGTACATGGCGGAATTGGCAGGCTCATCCGCTTTATTGGCGCTTGTGAACACGCCGCGATCGATTTCTGGTGCTATAGTGGCGACTCCGGTATCGGAAGCGCCGCCTATCTTCATCTATGCGCTGCATTTGGCTGGATCAGGGAGCCCAACCAATCGCTGTTTCGCATGCAACTGACCGACGTCATCGAAGAGGGACCGTTCTCGCCTCGAAACAACGTGGTGTCTGTCCCGGAAGGTCCGGGCCTCGGCGTAACATTGGCGCGCGACAGACTGGCCGCCTGCCATCGCGATTATGTCGAGAACGGCCCGACGAACAAATATCATGATCCGGCAAAACCGGGGGCATACCGTCGCCTGCCCTTAAACTAAGGAATGATTTGTTTCGTACAAAATACCGGCATTGAAGACCGGAAACGTCGACAATCGGAGGAAATGGGATTTTAATCATGTCGGCCATGGACGGACCGGCAAGTTGGCGACCAAGGCGCCGGCAAATAGTCGTCCACTAAAAACCAGAACATAGGGGAAGACCAAAAATCATGAAGAATTACCGAATTCTCGACATTCTCCGGCGTGGCCGGACTGATCTCGAAAACCATCTGATCGATGGCCTCGTGGACGGCAGAGTGAGCCGCCGCGAGTTTATTCGGCATGGCAGCCTGCTCGGTCTGTCATTGCCCTTTCTCGGAAGCGTCGGGTTCGCCGCAGGTTTCGGCGGCATGCCGAGCCTGGCCCGCGCGCAGGGAACCCCGGGCGCGACCATTCGCGTGGCGAGCAGCGTTCCTGCCGCAGCGATAGAACCAGTTAGCGTTGCCGACGCCGGCGGTCTTTTGATGCTGCAGCAGGTTGGCGAATTTCTCTGCCTCGACGGTCCGGATCTTGTCTTGAAGCCGATGCTGGCGGAGAGCTGGAAACCTAATGACAAGGGCGATGTCTGGACGTTCACCTTGCGCAAGGGCGTCAAGTTCCACAGCGGCGGCGAAATGAAGGCCGACGACGTGGTGGCCAGCATCGACAGGCTCGCCGATCCCGCCAATTCGTCCAATGCATTGTCCGTATTTACCGGGTTCCTGCAGAAGGGTGCGACGAAAAAAATCGATGACTATACGGTCGAGTTCCATCTGGATGCGCCGAATGGCAATTTCCCGTATCTGGTATCGTCCGACAACTACAATGCGATTATCGTTCCCGCGGACTACAAGGGCGATTTCGAAAAGAATTTCAACGCGACAGGTCCGTTCAAGCTCGAAAAATATACGCCGAAGGTTGGCGCCTCATTTGTCAGAAACGATGATTACTGGGGTGAGAAGGCGCTGCCGGAGCGTACGGAATTCACCTTCTTTGGCGATATCCAGCCAATGATCCTGGCGCTTCAGGGCGGACAGGTGGACGTTATAAACCAGCTTCCGGTCTTGGCCGGTGTCGCTCTGCTCAACGATCCTAACGTTGAAATCCTCAGCCTCAAGTCGGTGGCTCATCACCAGGTCCACATGCGCACGGACATGGACCCGTTCAAGGATGCGCGTGTGCGCCGCGCTATCGCCCTGAGCATTGACCGGAATAAACTGCAGAAGGGATTGATGCGGGGACGCGCGTCACTCGGTAATGATAGTCCGTTTGCTCCAGTCTTCCCTTCGACGGACACGAGCGTCGCGCAGCGTCAGCAGGACATGACGCAGGCCAAGCAGCTGATGGAAGCTGCAGGTGTCGGCAAAGGCTTCAAGGTCACGCTGACGACGGAGCGCTATCTGGAAATCCCGGAATATGCGGTTCTTATCCAGAACGCGGTCAAGGAAATCGGGATTGATCTCGAACTCACCATCCTCGATCAGGGCGCATATTACGGCGACGCTGTTTTCGGCAAGTCGAACTGGCTCGATTCGGTCATGGGTATCACCGACTACGGCCATCGGGGCGTCCCGAATGTCTATCTTTCGGCCCCGCTGAAGAGCGATGGCACGTGGAATTCGGCGCACTTCAAGAATGCCGAATACGACCAGTTGGTCTCCGGCTACATTGCGGCTCTTGACCTTGAAAGTCAGAAGCAGACGGCAGGCAAGATCCAGCGCCTGCTTCTGGAAGAAACACCAGTCATCTTCGGTTATTTCTTCGACTATCTGACTGCTACGGCAAAGGGGGTCACGGGAGTGCAACCCACGGCGATGTCACAGAACTATCTCGACCGCGCGTCGAAGGCCTGACCGGGAGGAAACGGACTTCCTGCAACAGCCAGCTCCGATGGGAGCTGGCTAACCAAGGAGCACAGCCATTCTCCCCTTCCTGTTAAGACGCATTGCTTTGTCGCTTGTGACACTGTTCCTGCTCAGCATCATGGTGTTTCTGGGCGGTCAGGTGCTGCCCGGAAACGTCGGCCGTGCCATATTGGGACCGCTCGCCGACATCCGCGCTGTCGATGCGCTCAATCATTCGCTTGGCCTTGATCGGCCGCTTCTCGTGCAATACTGGGACTGGATCTCAAGTTTTCTCCAGGGCGATATGGGAACGTCCTATATTTTCCGGGCTCCGGTGGCGCCATTTGTCATTGATGCGCTGGGCAATTCCATGAAGCTGGCACTGGTCGCGTTCGTCATGGTGGTGCCATTGGGGATACTCGGCGGCATCATCGCAGCCTTGAATGTCAACCGGCCCATTGATCGCATCATCAGTCTCGGTGGACTGTCGGCAACGGTTTTGCCGGAGTTCGTCACTGGCATCATCTTCATCCTGATTTTCGGCGTCTGGCTGCACTGGTTGCCCATCGCCGCCACGTGGCCAAAGAACGCGGGATTTTTCACACAGATTTACTATCTGATCCTGCCGGCGCTTCCGCTTTTCCTGGTGCTGTTCGGCTACATCGCCCGCATGGCACGCTCCGGCATGATCGAGGCGCTCGATTCCGATTACACGCGAACCGCTGTCCTCAAGGGACTACCCTGGCGCGTCGTCATATGGCGGCATGTCCTGCGCAACGCGCTGCTTCCGACAATCACTGTTATCGCCACGCAAACCGGGTATCTGATCGGTGGTCTGGTCGTTGTCGAGACGTTGTTCCGCTATCAGGGGATAGGCTCGCTGATCTTCACGGCGGCGCGCGGCAAGGATTTTCCGATCCTCGAGGCCGGTATTCTGACAATCGGTATCGTCTATTCCGTCGCGACGCTGGTTGCCGACGTTCTCTATTCAGTCCTAAACCCGCGTATTCGGCTGGGGGCAGAACAATGAGCGCAATCGAAGCCAAACAACCCGAACTGCCGAGTTCCAGCACGCGCAGTCCCGTGACCGAAGTTCTGGTCTCACTCAGCCGTTCGGGGTCATTTTTGACCGGACTCGTGATTGTCGTTTTCTGGGTCGTCTGCGCGCTGTTCGGCGAACACTTCACGCCCTACGATCCGTTGGCGGATGACATCATAAATGCGCTCATGCCGCCGTCAGCAGAACGTTGGTTCGGAACCGATCAGCTTGGCCGCGATGTCTTCTCGCGCGTCATCGTCGGCTCTCGCGACATTCTGACCGTAGCTCCGCTTGCCACATTGCTGGCCACGGTCGCGGGGACGACGCTCGGCCTTTTCACCGGTTATTTTCGCGGCCTGGTCGATGATATTATCAGCCGTGTCCTCGAAGCTTTCATGGCGATCCCGGTCGTAATCGTTGCTCTTCTTGCCATCGTTGCTCTCGGTACTTCCAAGTCCACAGTGATCATTGTCATTGGCCTGAGTTTTTCGCCGATCATTGCCCGTACCGTGCGCTCGGCAGTCCTTTCCGAACGCGAACTCGACTATGTTGCCGCCGCACAGCTGCGCCGCGAAAGCGCACTGCATACGATGTTTGTCGAGATATTGCCGAACGTGGTGCCGCCGATCCTCGTCGAAACGACCGTCCGCCTCGGCTATGCAATCTTCGCGGTTGCGACACTGAGTTTCATGGGTTTCGGCATCCAGCCACCGTCGCCGGATTGGGGCCTGAGTATTTCCAGTAATTACGGAATGATCGCGGGCGGCTTCTGGTGGACCGTGCTGTTCGACGCTCTTGCCATCGCTTCGCTCGTTATCGGCGTCAATCTCGTGGCCGACGGAGTTCAGGGAGCTCTCAATGACTGAACCCACCATCAAGGACAACGCGCTTGAACTGCACAACCTTTCCGTCGCTTACCGTGTGGGTCGGCGCAATCGGGCAGTGCTTCGAGACCTTAGCCTGACCATTCGTCCCGGAGAGGCCTATGGTCTCGTTGGTGAGTCGGGCTGTGGAAAATCCACGGTTGCGCTTTCAGTCGTGCGCTACCTGCCGAGGAACGGCGTCATCACCGCCGGAGAAATCTTTCTCGCGGGCCAGAATGTCATGAAGCTCGACGGCGAAGCGCTGCGGCGGATGCGCGCCGAAAGTGTTTCCATGGTCTATCAGGATCCCGGCAAGGCGCTCAACCCGTCCATCCGTATTGGACCGCAATTGACCGAGATATTCGAATTGCGCGGCATTTCCGGGCAAATGGCATCGGATCATGCGATTGCCATGCTAACCCGGGTGCGCATTTCCGATCCAGTACGGGTGATGCAGCGATATCCGCACCAGCTCTCGGGCGGCATGCAGCAGCGCGTCGGTATCGCCATGGCACTCGCGAATGACCCGACGATGCTGATCCTCGACGAACCGACCACGGGGCTTGACGCGACCGTCGAGGCCGAAGTGCTCGATCTGATTGCCAAGCTTCGACAGGAGTTGTCAGCCTCTATTCTTTTCATCAGCCACAACCTCGCCGTGGTTTCGCGTATGTGCGACCGGGTTGGTGTACTTTATGCCGGCATGCTGGTGGAGGAGGGACCAACGGAGGAAGTCTTTAACAATCCTCGGCATCCCTATACGGTTGCACTGCTCCGTTGCCTGCCGCGAGGCGGACAGCGCAAGGATCAGATACGGCTGGATACAATTCCGGGATTCCTTCCAGCCCCCGGCGCGACAATCAATGGTTGCGCCTTCGCTGACCGATGCGCGCTCGCCGACAGAAAGTGCCACAGTGAACTGCCGCCGCTACATGATCTTGGCGGGCGGCTTTCCCGTTGCCATTACCATGAGAAAGCTCATACGCTTCCCCGTACCACGCCCGGCAACATCTCAATTTCGACTGCAGGTGCTCCGCTGGAACCCGTCTTGCGAATTGAGGGGTTGAACAAAACCTATGCCAGCCATGGCCATGCCTTGCGGGCAGTGAACGATGTTTCGCTCGACCTTCTGCCGGGTCAGACGCTTGGCCTTGTCGGTGAATCTGGAAGCGGCAAGACGACCTTCGCCCGTTTGCTCCTCGGACTCATTCCTGCCGATGCCGGCGGTACCATGCAGCTCGAAGGCAAACCTCTCGCTTCCAAACTCGAAAGTCGAACTGCGGATCAGGTAAAGGCGATGCAGATCGTTTTCCAGAATCCGGATTCGGCACTCAACCGGTCGCATTCCATCAGGCATATCATGGGGCGTGCTCTTCATACGCTTGCTGGGCTCAGCGGACCCGCATTGCGCACCCGCCTCATCGACCTTGTTCATTCCGTCCGCCTGACAGAGCGGCATCTGAGCGTCAAGCCGCGCCAGCTTTCCGGAGGTTTGAAACAGAGGGTGGCAATTGCCCGCGCCTTTGCCGGTGATCCTCGGATCGTCGTCTGCGACGAACCAACATCTGCACTCGATGTCTCGGTTCAAGCAGCAATTCTCAATCTGCTCGCTGACCTGCAGATGAAAGAGAGTGTGAGCTATATCTTTATCTCACACGATTTGGCTGTCGTTCGCTATTTGTCGGATCAGATTGCCGTGCTTTATCTCGGCCGCATCATGGAGCTTGGTCCTTCCGAGCGTGTATTCTCCGGCCCGCACCATCCCTATACGGAGGCGTTGCTTTCTGCGGTTCCGAAACTCAATGAAAGCGAACACGTTCGCGTCCGGCTTGACGGGGAGATTCCGAGCGCCGTCAATCCTCCCTCGGGCTGTGTTTTCCACACGCGTTGCCCCCGCAAGATCGGTGCAATTTGCGAGGAGCAGGAGCCTCCGTTGATCGTTGCGGAACCGGGTCATACGATCCGATGCCACATTCCCTACGAAGAACTCGCAAGACTGCAAAAAAAGACGCAAGAGGAAGTAAACGCATGACTGATTTGAGAGAGCTGACATTCGCTGAAATCGAATCCTTGGCGACGAAGGCCTTGATCTCTTCAAATGTCAGCATTGAAAACGCGTGGGCAGTCGCCAGATCAATCGCGGCCGCAGAGCGTGACGGGCAGGCGATCGTTGGCCTTTCATACTTGCCGACCTATTGCGATCACGCGGCATGCGGCAAAGTCGATGGCCACGCGCGGCCGCGTCTCGAAAATCTCTCGCCCGCTGTTCTGCGGGTAGACGCTGGAACTGGTTTTGCCCACCCCGCAATCGCATTGGGCTTGCAACCACTGGCCGAAGCAGCCCGGAAAAATGGAATTGCCGCATTGTCCGTCGGCAACTCCTACGCGTGCGGCTCACTTGGCTATTTTGTCGAAGAACTGGCGCAAATGGGTCTTATCGCGCTGATGGCCGCGAACGCGTCGCCGTCGATCGCGCCGTTTGGGGGGAAGACTCCTTTCTTCGGCACCAACCCATTGGCGTTTGGCGTTCCGCGCGAAGGACGCGAACCGCTTGTCATCGATCAATCGTCGAGCGTCGTTGCAAAGGTCGCCGTGATCGATGCCTATAATCGCGGCGTAGCGCTTCCCGACGGTTGGGCGATCGATGCCGATGGCGTGCCGACCAACGACGCGGCCGCCGCGATGGAGGGCAGCTTGTTGCCGATCGGCGGTTATAAGGGTTTCGGTCTTGCCCTGATGGTCGATATCCTTGCGGCGGGTCTCACACGGTCACACTGGTCCTTCGAGGCTTCTTCCTTTGGCGACTGCGAGGGCGGCCCACCCAGAACCGGCCAGTTGATCATTGCTCTTGATCCAGGGCTGTTTGCCGGCGACGACTTTGCGGCACGGTTGGAATTGATGTTGGGCGCGGCTCAAGAAACACCGGCCGTGCGCCTTCCTGGCGATCGCCGCATCGAAGCGCGCAAGAAGCACGGCTCAGGAATTCAGATCCCGGCCGCTGTGGTCGAAACGGTTGAGCGATATGCGCGCGAAGGCTCACCGATGCTTCGAGATATCGATGCTCAGGAAGTCTCGATTTAGCCCCTCATGGTGAGCGTGTCGAACCACGCATCTGCCAAACCAACTCTAGTTGTCGAATTTCTCGTCCGGGTAGGCGCCCCAGATGTCCGACTGGCGCATCCAGCCGCTGGCGCCGCTGAACACCACGCGGCAATAATCGCCATTGCAGGTCTTGAGACTGCCGAGAACACCGGGCTGTACCTTGGCGACGACGTTCGCCTTGTCATCGGCGCTGCGGTAGACATTCAGCATCACGCCATCCTTGTCGCGTTGCCAGGGCGCGGTCATCGCAGTGCGCTTGCCGGACAGCAGCGACTGGTAGACCCAACCCTCGGTGCCTTCCGAATCCCTGATCCGCCGCCAATTGTCATATTCCTGCACAATCTCGACCGGCAGGCCGGATTTAAGAAAGAGCCATGTCACCGCATAATCACGTCCCGGTCCGACGCGCAGATTGACGCGCCCGGGCTTCAAGCTGACGAAACGCGGCAGCGGCAGACCGCTTGGCCCAATTTGCGCCGCAGCTTCCGCTCGCGTAAGCGCCGGCATGCCGAGGGGAATTGCTGCAAGGAGTGCAACTGCAATACCACCTGCGATTGCGAAAAGGCGAAAATTTCGAATATTCAACAAGTCAGTCCTTCATCGTCCCGGGCTTGCAACCGCCAAATTGCGGCCGAATGGAGAACGATCTCTATTTTTCTTTGTCTTTGATGCGCCGCCTTGATAGACAGGTGCAGGCGCGGCACAAGAGCAATTGCAGTTTGCAATGACTTGGTTAAAGAGGTCTCAATGGTGCCGCCGAATGGAGGGGAATATTGGTGAGCAAGAAGCCTCTGGTCGTCATCACCCGTAAATTGCCGGATTCTACAGAGACGCGCATGCGTGAACTCTTTGAGGCGCGGCTCAACGTCGATGACCGTCGGATGACCAGGGCGGAACTGATCGAGGCTGTCAGCCACGCCAATGTCCTCGTACCGACCATTACCGACCATATCACCGAGGAGATCATCAGCGCGGCTGGTCCCAATCTCAAGCTCATCGCCAATTTTGGCAATGGCACCGACAATATCGACGTCGTTGCCGCCGCCAAACATGGCATTACCGTTACCAACACGCCGAATGTATTGACCGAAGACACGGCGGACATGACCATGGCGCTGATGCTGGCGGTGCCGCGGCGTCTGGTTGAGGGCGCTTCGATATTACTGGACGATGGCAAATGGGAGGGCTGGGGCCCGACCTGGATGCTTGGCCGCCGCATCTGGGGCAAGCGCCTCGGTATTGTCGGCATGGGGCGCATCGGCACGGCAGTCGCGCGGCGCGCCAAGGCGTTCGGTCTGTCGATCCATTATCACAACCGCAAGCCGGTGAGCCCGAAGACCGAAGAGGAACTGGAGGCGACCTACTGGGAAAGCCTCGACCAGATGCTGGCGCGTATGGATATCATTTCGGTCAATTGCCCCTCGACACCTGCGACCTTCCACCTGCTCTCCGCCAGGCGGCTAGCCCTGATGCAGCCGACGGCCTTCGTCGTCAATACGGCGCGCGGCCAGATCATCGATGAGCACGCACTGATCGAACAATTGGAACACGGCAAACTTTCCGGCGCGGCGCTCGATGTGTTCGAGCACGAGCCCGCGGTCAACTCCAAGCTGCGCAAGCTCGCCAGGCAAGGCAAGGTGGTGATCCTGCCGCATATGGGCTCGGCAACGCTCGAAGGCCGTATCGACATGGGCGAGAAGGTGATCATCAACATCCGCACCTTTATCGATGGGCATCGTCCGCCTGATCGGGTACTGCCTCGCGACCGGTGAGAATCCATCCTGACGGCCATCTGATGCGGTTTTCTCCGCTTCCGGTGCTCACGGACGAATAAGTCCGCTGCGCTCCGGTTCTCGAAAAACCACACCAGCTGACTCATCAGTCCGAATTCTCACAGAGCCTAGCTCCGTGTGATCAAGCCGTCGGCGCCGATTTGAAGATTTTGACCGGCAAAGCCCGCGAATTCCCCGCGATCCACCCGCAGTGCCATCGGCGTCTGGTGGCCCATCTCCTGCGCAACGATCAACCCGAGCAAGAGGATCGCGTCGGGTTCGTGCAGGATGATCGCGGCGGGCGCCAGCCCGGCGGTGACCAGTTCCAGGAGCACGGCGGCAGCAGAGGACGAGCCGATCGTGCCGGGCAGGCACAGCACCTTGCCGCTGATCGATACGCCATGCTGCGGGTGGCGTACATCGGCGATCAGGCCGGTCTTGGGATTGACCCCGCCCCAGAAGCTGATCGGCGCGGTGAGAACCAGCGCTGGCGCTTCCGCAGGCTGGCCTTCGACGAGGATTTCCGCCCTCATGCGGCGCCCTCGAACACCGGGCGGCCGAGAACGGCGCTTTCGACACATTCGGCCATGGAGCCATAGATGACGCCATAGCCGGTATTGCCCGGAGCATAATGGGCGAACTTGCCGGAATTGGTCATCAGCACGGCACCTTCGATATCCGGCAGGATTGGCGTGACGACGACGCAGGTATCAGCAACGACGACCACCCCCGCAGCTTCCAGCGCCTGGCGGCGGCCATTCTCCTCCAGCACAGCGAGCACATGGCGGCCGGTGCAGGCATAGAGCGTAACCTTGAGCTTACGCTTGCCGATCAGCGCTTCCAGCCTGTCGAATTCGGCAGCCGACAGATGCGGGCTGCCGATGGCGACGGCATCGATCCGGTCCAGATCAAGCGCTGTGGAGAGGCGGCGCCGCGAGTCCGCGATCATCTCCGCCGTCACCTTGATCACCGCTTGCGGCGGCTGGTTATGCAGGGCGGTGGCAAGGTCCGGCGCTTCCGGGGTGACGCCCGCCACGTGGAACAGGCCGACGGCGCCGGCCGAAGCGGAAGCCGCGCCGAAAGCCTTCAAGGCATCCTCGCCGGGATGGGAGGCGATGCCCGCCACCACGCCAACCGCATCGCCGATCTCGCGGCCGTAGAGGCTGCCGAGGATTGGCCAGGCGACTTCGGATGCAAGGAACGCCGGATCGAGCCCGGACACATCGAAAACCACTGTGGCGCGGCGGTTCTCCGGCCGGTGAAAACCGTAATATGGCGCAAAGCCGGATATGGCGCAGGCGATATCGAGGAAATCGCCATAGCGGTTGGTGCGCGCGCCGAGCACCGAATTGCAGAACACCACCGCGTTGGATTCGCCCCAGGCGACGTCGCTGCCGAAGGCCGGGCGGTGACCGGCCTGATAGGGTGCGCAGGTCCAGCTTGGTTCGCAGCCAAGCGTGCGATAGGCGTCCATCATGCGCCGCGCCATGCCGCGCTCATGGCTTGGCAGGCGGTCTTTCGAGCAGCCGGTCAGATCGAGCGAGCCGACATTCAGCGTCGCGCGCACCGCAACCCTGGCGCTGCCCTCGACCAGCTTTTCGGCAAACAGCGTGCCGCTATCGCCGTGATAAAGCGCGCCGTCGATATGCGCCGAAGCAATCGGGATCAGCGATGGCGCGCCCATCAGCCGCGCGGTGGCGGCGACGATGCGCATCGCCATGGCGGCACCTTCCCCGCGCGCGCCATTCGCAATCGCCTGCTGTTCGGCGGAAAGCGCGAGCGCCATCGCTCAGGCCTTGCGCGCTTTATACTTGATGGTCTCGAAGCGCGAGGTCAGCGCATCATAGAGCAAAAGCCGCCCGATCAGCGGCTCGCCGATTCCGGTGATGAGCTTGATCACCTCGGTCGCCTGCAAGGTGCCGATGACGCCCGGCAGGACGCCGAGCACCCCGGCTTCGGCGCAGGCGGGCAGCAGGCCCGGCGGCGGCGGATTGGGGAAAAGATCGCGGTAGGAGGGGTTCGGCTCGCCCGCCGCATTTGCCGCGTAAGGCATCAGCGTGGTCACCGACCCGTCGAAGCGCCCCAGCGCCGCCGAAACCAGCGGCCGCTTTTGTTCGAGGCAAATATCCGCCAGCATATAGCGCGTATCGAAATTGTCGGAGCCATCGACGACGATGTGATAACGGCTGACGAGATCGGCGACATTGTCCGGCGCGATACGCAGCTCATGTGTCTCGACCGTCACATGCGGATTGATCGCGGCAATGGCGCGCGCCGCGCTCTCAACCTTCGGAGAGCCGACAAGCTCGGTCGAATGGATGATCTGCCGCTGCAAATTCGACAGCGACACGCGATCGTCATCGACAATACCGAGCGTGCCGACGCCCGACGCCGCCAGATATTGCAGCACCGGCGCACCAAGCCCGCCGGCCCCGACAACAAGCACGCGGGCGCGCTTCAGCTTCTGCTGGCCGGGTCCGCCCACCTCGCCAAGGATGATATGGCGGGCATAGCGCTCGATTTCGGAAGAGGTGAGAGGCGTGATCTGCTGTTCGGTCATGAGATTACACTAAGATATCACGGGCACATAAGAAACCAATGCCGCTGCTTTATCTCTCCCCTTGCGGGAGAGTTTGCAAAACCATTGTGCGTGGTTCGACAAGCTCACCATGAGGGAGAAGGGTTGGTTGCAGGGAGCCACGATCTGAAACGTTGGTGATTATCTTTGCCATCAATCAATCTCCCTCATGGTGAGCTTGTCGAACCACGCACACCCAATATGCAAACTCACTTCAGCCTCTCACGCAAGAAATTTCAGCCCGCCGATTCCGGCAACGATCAGCCCGATGCAGACGAGGCGGATCACTGTCGCGGGCTCGGCGAAGAAGTACATGCCGAGCAGCGCCGTGCCGACCGTGCCGATGCCGGTCCACACCGCATAGGCGCTGCCGACCGGCAATTCGCGCAAGGCAAGGCCGAGCAGAACGACGCTGATGACCATGCTGCCGGCGGTGAGAACGGAGGGGGTGAGTTTGGTAAAACCATCGGAATATTTGAGCCCGATGGCCCAGCCGATTTCGAAGAGACCAGCCGCAACGAGAATAATCCAGGCCATGACGACCATCCTTTAACGTTCGATCGGGCCGTCCCGGATTGTTCTTGGAAACGCCGCAAGGGGTGCAGCGCGGAGGTCGTCCTCCGGGGATTTATGTAAGGAGCAGGGGAGTGAATGGCAAGGAGGCGAGGGGATGAGTAATTTTGAGGGTGAGGTTCAAGGGGAGTGGATGATAGACCCACCACATCTGCAACAGCTAGAATTGTTTTAATTGATGCGCTCTTCTATTGAGAGCGAATAATCAGTTCTTCAAGCAGGTCCTACGCCATGATAGTTCGTTATCCAATTGAGTGTAAAACATGCGGACAACCCCACACTCTCCGAATCGGAATGGGACAAGAACCCACTCAAACTCATCGCTTCTCTTGCAGGAAATGTGGCGAAGAAATAGTTGTACGGATGGATATTGACTATATCAATGTCTCCACAAGTACACATTGCGATGAGAACTGCAATCCTGCAGCAGAGGCAGCCGGCGCTCCAATTGTAAACTTGGACGCCAATTTTTTGGTTCCCTCGCATCAACAAGGCGTTGATCGTGTCTTCCCGCGTATGGGTCAAGGCAGAGAAATGTTCAAGATTGCTGAGAGGGCAGGGTCACTCGTCGATCCAAACGCCGTCCCCAAAGCTAGTCGAAATGCGCGCCCATATCGCGCCCCAGATTTCGCAGAAGAATGGAAGCTTTTGAAAAAAGCATGGTCGTTGACACGAAATGGCCATGCCAAATTAGCAGATCGACGCAAGACAGATGCATCTCAACAATACTATTCGGACGATCCACTGAAAGACTTACCAGATTGGATCTGGCGCTTCGCATTCTTCTCATCGCAGGCGAGTTATGAACCTAAGTTTCGATCAGTAATGATTGAAATACAACCAATCTTCAAGTCTGGCATTCCTCAAGGATTTCTGGATGAATATGAGAATACGAATGAAGAAAGAGGCCTAAAATACTACAGTGTTATTAGAGATTTTTATGCAGCATACTCAGACTTTGGACAGGTATATTTTCAGATATTGCGTGGAGTTAAAATCCCCGACGAGTTTGAAGCTGGATCCGTGAACTTTGATGCTGTAAAAATGTTCTATGGAAACACCTACGAAAGCTTTTCTGTATTGATTGAAAATATCGCATTTATGAATAATGTCCTTCTCGGCCGCAAGTTTGACCAGTTCGAAAAACTTAATAGAGAGGAGTACCGGAAACTCGACAAGCCCTCACGTTTCGGACCTTTTGCCGCGAACGCTGCATTTGCAGCGATTTCCAATGAGGCTGACAATCAGATACGAAATGCTTCGCACCATGGTTCCATGGCATTCGATCAGAAAAAACAGATCATTTCCTACCGATCAGGCAAAGGTGGCGCAGGTCCATTGGAGGAGATGACATATTCACGATATATCATTCGATGTGTTCATCTTTATTTGCAAGTATTATTGCTGCTTCGACTTGATTTAATTCTCTCGAACAAATTAAAAATTCGACCGCCGATATAGCTTGAATGCAGCTGGTCTCTAGAGGCCGATTACCTTGTTCCAATCAGAAATATACATGTATATCCTTTGAAATTCGCTCGGCAATAACATTCTGTTATGAGCAACAAAGTTGCGAGCCTTTTCAAGCTCCGTCATGCGTTGCTTTATCCAGTCCTGGCTTGGCATCAGGTCTTTGAAATGTTCCCAATTCTGCAAAATGATGCTGGCTAAGTCCCCAAAGTCAACAAATTCAAGGCGATCAGCTTTCGCACCTTCGAGCCAGGAATCTTTTTCGGCAGTCTTCTGCCGCGACTCGGCCATCTTCTTAACCCCACTTGGAACCGCGTTTGTATCCCACCAATTCGACTCTAATTTCTCATCAAGTGTGTCGCGTAGGAGTGATCGAACTTCATTTTCGAACGCGTGTAGAACAGCATATAGACGGGCCATCTCCAATGCATCATTGCGTCTTTGAACACCAAATGGGGCGAGCGCCGAAAGCAATAATTGCTCTTCGGCCTCGCCAAGGTCAATTCCTACATTAATTCCAGCGCGTCTGAACACTCCCGCTTCAGACTCAAACAACAGGCCGCGAAAAACAAAATCTCGAACGTTTCGGCGTGTGTCAGTCAATAAGATGCTCCCTCAAAGATTTGAATATTGCATTATACACTTCAATGTCCTTGGTAGCCGGCAAATGTATCTGGATATTATAGTGAAGACCCACGGGAATCTTGAGCAACCCAAGCGAAGCATTATCCAACGAAGAAGGGGTTGCAACCGCCTTATTAACGGGAGGTGATGTCTCGTGTTGAGGTTCGGGCGGGACAACTATGCGCTCACCCGTTCCATACAGTGTATCCTTATCGGACAAGTCTAATAGCGCAAGGAATGTTCGCGCTGATCTATCAGCTTGGATGCCAGAAAGATTGTATGTGCTCTTAAATTTACCAGCTATCATCGCGAGATCAGCGTTAGTGGGTTTGGCCTTGAGAACGATTACATCGAGCGCTTCTACAACCCAAGGCGTCGCCACTCGACATTGGGCTATCTCAGCCCGAACGATTTTGAAACCAAGGTGGGATTAGCTTAACCTCGTGTCCGAAAAACCGGCAGCAGGCCATTCTTTAAGAAATTGTCTCGTGAAACTAGTAGGTGCTGTCCCCGATCTTAGCGTTTCAAAAAATTTTGGTATTTGGCCATAAACTTGGACAGGTTGGTTTAGCAGAGCCATCGAAATCCCCCCGATATAAACTCGGAGGCATACTATGCAAGAGCTAAAGAAACGCAATGTGGTACTATTCTACAGATACGATAATTAGGAGCGTATTTATGGAGTATCGTAAGAAAGCCATATCTGATCCAGAATTACTTGTTGTACCTTTTGTCACCCTGCGCCTTGCCTGCCACTTTACCAATCACCACCAGCACCGGAACCCCCACCCATGACACATTTCCACAAAGGCGCGAGAGTTGAATGGAACTGGGCCAAGGGCGTTGGTACGGGCAAGGTCGTCGAGGAGTTCACCAAGTCGGTGACACGGACCATCAAGGGTGTCGAGGTGACGCGCAAAGCTTCGAAGGAAGAGCCCGCCTATATGATCGAGCAGGATGATGGTGGGAGGGTTCTGAAAAGCGCTTCGGAGCTCAAGGCCGCAAAATAGCGGCGGCCTCATTGCGCGCCCCTCCACACATTTCATTCAAACATTCGTCGCCGCATAAACCGGTTGGTAACCAACATTCTTCATTCTCCATAAAAGTCAGCATGACGGCGTGAGCCAGGTTTTACGTCTTGTGGCCTCAGTTTTGCCACGGGAATAGTGGTTTTGCCGCGCTGGCGCGTTGGTTCAGTAGTGCGGGTTGCGTGTATCATGGGGTTTGCAGTCAAGTCGGCCAAGGGCGTCAAGCCTTCTGGCGAGAAGGGCCGTTATCGCGGCCGCCGGGTGCTGTCCGCTGCTTTGCTGGCGGGCTGCAGTGCCGTCGCTTCGCTTGGGGCGCTCGCCGCAATGGCAACCATGCAAGGCGCTTTCGGCTCCCATGCCGCGAATAGCGGCGCCTTTAGTCTGGCAGAGCGCTCTTTTACGGCGCGTTCGGTCGCGCTTGCCAGTCCCTTGGACACTGTAGCTGGCACCTCGAAATTTCCGCGCGTGCCGGAATTGAAGCACACCGCCTGGCAGGTCAGCACCATGGACGAAGGCTCGGTGATTTTACCAACCGGAGAGATCAGCGTCATCACACCGCCACAGCCCAAGGTGGTGGTTGCGGCGCAAGTTCCCTTGGCCGCCGAGGTGTTTGGCGCACGCGCATCCGGCGACGACACGATCGCGGGGCATGCTCCCTTGGAAGCAGATGCTTTCGGCGCCCGCGCCTCGGGCATCGATACGATGCAGGTCGCATCGATCCAGACCTACAGCCTTTTCGACGCGGCGCCGCCTGTTACCGCGCCTTCCGCCCCGGCACCCGCCATTGCGGTGGCTGCCTTGCAGGACGCGCCGCCGCCGGTGGGGACCTTGCCGCAGGGACCATTCAGGCTTGTGCTCGCCGAGGAGGAACCTGCTGCGGAGGATGATATCGCTGCGATACCGCTGCCGGGAATACGGCCGCGCCGGCCGGCCGACGATGGCGTCTTGCCTTCGGCTAAGACATTGAAACGCGCGCCTGCAGACCTGCTCGCCTATGCGCCGCAGGACAATGCCATTCAGGACAATGCGCCAAGCTACAGGCCTGCACCGCTCTTTGCTTCCCGTGGCCGCACAGCCATCTACAGTATCGAGGCGGCAACGGTCTACATGCCCAATGGCGAGAGGCTGGAAGCGCATTCGGGGATGGGGCCGATGCTCGACAATCCCCGTTTCGTCAACAAGAGGATGCGCGGCGCCACGCCGCCGCACACCTATAATCTGACGATGCGCGAGGCGCTGTTCCACGGCGTCGAGGCGATCAGGCTCAATCCCGTCGACCCGAGCAAAATCTACGGCCGGGATGGGCTGCTGGCCCATACCTATATGCTCGGCAGGCGGGGCGATTCCAACGGTTGCCTGGTGTTCAAGGACTATCGCCGCTTCCTCGCCGCCTTCAAGCGGGGCGAGATCACGCAGCTTGTCGTGGTCGCGCGCCTGTCGTCCGCATCAACACGCGTGGCCTCCAGATAATAGGCTGGCGCCTGTTGGCGGAATACCGGGACTTTTGTGTTGCAGGTCTGTGCGGCGTTCGCTAGCCGAGCGAGGCGATGATCTCGCGATAGGCGGCCTCGGGGAAGGCCTTCAGCGTTTGCGAGCGCACATTGCCCTTCATGCCGAGACTGAGCGCGAACCGCGCCATAACCGCGTCATCGGACGCCTCGCATACCACCACCATGTCGTATTCCCCCATGGTGAGGTAGAATTGCTTGAAGGAACCGCCCATCTCGCCGAGCAGCTTCCGCGCTGCGTCGAGCCTTGTCGGCGACTCGCGCACATTCTTCACGCCGAGCTCTGTCCAGTTGAGCAACATCACATAAGTGGTCATGGCAAACCTCCGGCGCGGCTCGGCTCGCGCCGGAGGCCGCGAATTGATCCGCCCTCCGCCCGTAGCGACTATACGCCTGTTGACGCAGGTCAACAATTAAGCCGGATGTGTTAGAGAATAGTAGGTGCTTACTTTTCAACGAATGCGCGAAGCCGCGACAGGGCATCGCCCCATTGCTGCGAGACACCGTCGAGATAGGCGCGGATCTCATCGATAGGCTCGGGCCTGAAGGCGAACTGGCTCTCCCGCCCGACCTTGCTGCTGATGACCAACCCCACCTCTTCGAGAACGCGCAAGTGCTTGGTGATGGCCTGGCGGGTAAGATCTGTGCCGGCGGACAGCCCAGCGATCGAGCGCGTCTGCCCGTCGCTGAGCTTCGTCAGCAAGGACAGGCGCGTGCTGTCGCCAAGGGCTGCAAAGAGCGGCGCGGGATCACGCCCGGCTGTTTCACTCAACATGCGTTTTGATGTTCTGGATCTGCATAGCCCAGCCGCCTTCGTTCATCTGCATGGCCTCCGGCTTGCGCTGCGGCGGCAAGCCATTGAAGCCGGATTCGACGATAGTCAGCTTTGTGCCTTGACCCTTGGGTTCAAGCTTGAATTCGACCAGCGTCGGGGGTTCTGCCGAGTAGTCGACACCGGGCTCGATTGCATAGGGATGCCAGGTGAAGGAGAAGAGACGCGGCTTGTCAATCGCCTTCACCGTCACTTCCCATTTAAGGTGCTCATAGCCGGGATAGGTGATGCGGCCCGTGGCGACTTCGCCCGCTTTGAACGGACCGTCCAGCTTGACGCGAAACCATTCGCCGAACTCGCCGTGATCCGTCAATGCGCGCCAGACGCGCTCGACCGGCGCGTTCAGCTCAATGCTTTTTTCGATACGATCAGACATAAGGGCAACCTCCTGGTTGCCCTTACCATGCCAGTATCAGTTAAGAAGTGCAACCATAAAGTTGCTCTTTTTATTCGGCGGTGGCTGGCTCGATGATGTTGCGCACCTGTGAGATCTTGTTCGCCGGGAAGCCGGCCCGCTTCGCATGTTCACGGATCAACTCTTCGTTGGTGGCCTGATACACACAATAAATCTTGTCGTCGGTGACATAGCTGTGGATCCACTGGATGTCTGTTCCGAGATCGCGGAGCACGGCGCAGGATGTCTGCGAGGCGCCTTTAAGGTCCGGTTGTGTCAGCTTGCCGACACCCGGCATGTCGCGCTCGATCACGAATTTTGGCATTCTATCCTCCTTGTTGACCATTTGCCGCCGCGGTGCGATTTTACACTCCGGGGGAGGGCGAGCATCTGCTGGATGCGCACCGATGACCATGATCGAAACGCCGGAGCCATTGATTGAAACGCCGCCTCTGCCGGTTGCCGCTGACAGGGCTGACCTGTTGTCGGACGTGCTCTCGCATATCAGGCTTTCCGGCGCGATGTTCCTGCGCGGCGAATATTCAGCGCCGTGGACACTGGATTCGCCCGATCCTTCAGACCTGGTTGCTTTGCTGGCGCCCGGTGCGGAGCGCCTGATCCTGTTTCACATCGTGCGCGAGGGGCGCGCTTGGGTCAGCGCTGGCGGCGAGCGTATCGAAGCCGACGCCGGTGACGTCATCGTTTTGCCCCATGCGCACCGGCATCTGATGGGCAGCCCGGAGCCTGCCAAGCCAATCCCCATCGCCGAGCTTTTGCCGCCGCCGCCGTGGGAGGGCGTGCCGTTCTGCCGCTTCGATGGCGGTGGTGAAAAGACTGGCATTGTCTGCGGCTATCTTCGTTGCGAGGAACTCCTGTTCAACTCGTTCCTGCGACGCTTGCCGCCGCTGTTTCGCGTCAGGCCAGCGCCTGGGCCTGCTAAGGACTGGATGCAGGCGTGCGTCACCTACGCGCTCGACGAGAGCATGCATTCGCGCCAGGGCGGTGCGATGCTGAGGGCGCGGCTGCCGGAACTGTTGCTGATGGAAGCCCTCAGACTCTACTGCGAGCAGAGTCCAGCCGATACTGGCTGGCTGGCGGCGATCAGCGACCCTGTCGTTGGCCGTGCGCTGGCGTTTCTGCATGCGGAACCAGCTCGCAAATGGACGGTTGAGACGCTCGCCCGCGCTGCGGCCACGTCGCGGTCGGTACTGGACGAGCGGTTTCGCAATCTGCTTGGCCAGCCGCCGATCCATTATCTGGCCGAATGGCGCATGCAACTCGCGGCAGGTTTGCTTCGAGCTACCCGTATGACGCTCGCTTCGGTTGCCGAGCAAGCGGGCTATGGGTCGGAAGAGGCATTCAGCCGGGCGTTTCGCCGCTATCTCGGCCGCTCACCCGGGCAATGGCGTGAGGCGGCTCTAGGTGTCTGACGCCGTTGCATATCCGTTGGGGTTGAGGTGCGCAGGGCTCTCTCTCTCTCTCTCTCTCTCTCTCAATCTCATGTGCATCACCTCCGGACATCGTCCGAGGGCGGATTTGTTATTCTTCAGGGAGTGACAAACATGGAAGGACTGACACTTCGACAGAACACCAAGAGAACCGCGCCGCCTGAATTGTTGCAGCAAATCAAGGCAACAATTCCGAAAAAAGCCGGCGAGCCATATACGTCGTCCGAAATCCTAAGGCGTGCCAAAGGCGGATGCATGCGCCGCTGCTGTAGAGGCAGGTGGGAACTGAATGCCAAGTTCCGCAAGGGTGTCTTGACCGTGACCCTGCCGAAAACTGCAAAAGCACAAGCGAGTGCCAAACACATCGCGATCAGCAAGGACAAATAGGCCCCAGCGATCAAGCCGGTCCGGTTTTTGCCAAGCCGGCTCCTTGAGTTTACGACCTAATAATCCATGCCTCCGCCGCCGGGCAGGGCATGCGCCGCGCTCTTCTTCGGAAGTTCGGCGACCATTGCTTCGGTTGTCACCAGCAGGCCGGCGATGGACGCCGCGCCCTGGAGCGCGCTCCGGACGACCTTGGCGGGATCGATAACGCCCATGTCGTAGAGATTGCCGTATTCTCCCGTCTGCGCATTCCAGCCGTAGGAAAAACTGTCATTCTCGCGCAGTTTGCCAACGATAATCGATCCTTCGGCCCCTGCATTCTCTGCAATCTGGCGAATTGGGATCTCTATGGCACGCCGTATAATGCCGATACCAACGCGTTGATCTGCATTCGCCGCTTGCAGGCCATCAAGTACCTTGGCTGCCCGCAGCAGTGCCACGCCGCCTCCTGGAAGGATGCCCTCTTCGACCGCTGCACGGGTTGCATGCAGAGCGTCGTCAACGCGATCCTTCCTTTCCCTGACCTCGACTTCCGTGGAACCGCCAACCCGGATGATTGCAACACCGCCAGCGAGCTTTGCCAGTCGCTCCTGCAATTTTTCGCGATCATAGTCGGATGTCGTTTCTTCGATCTGCGCCTTGATCTGGATGATGCGCCCGTCGATCTCTGCCTTTGAACCGGCACCATCGACAATCGTGGTGCTTTCTTTATCGATCACAAGCTTCTTGGTACGGCCCAACATGTCGAGAGTGACGTTTTCAAGCTTGATCCCCAAATCCTCGCTGATTGCCGTGCCACCGGTGAGGATGGCGATATCCTCGAGCATGGCCTTGCGGCGGTCACCAAACCCCGGAGCTTTGACGGCCGCGACTTTCAGGCCACCGCGCAATTTATTGACGACGAGAGTAGCCAGCGCTTCGCCTTCGACGTCTTCGGCGATGATAAGCAGTGGTTTGCCGGACTGCATGACCGCTTCGAGAATGGGCAGCATGGCCTGCAGGTTCGAGAGCTTCTTTTCATGAATGAGGATATAGGGATCTTCAAAATCGACCCGCATCTTCTCCTGATTGGTGACGAAATACGGCGAGAGATAGCCGCGGTCGAACTGCATGCCCTCGACGATTTCGAGCTCGGTGTCGGCGGTCTTGCCTTCCTCGACGGTTATAACGCCCTCATGCCCGACCTTTCCCATGGCATCCGCCAGATATTGCCCGATCTCGGTATCGCCATTGGCGGAAATCGTGGCGACCTGGGCGATTTCAGAATTGTTCGAGATCTTGCGTGCATTCCGCTTCAGTTCCTCGACAACAGCTGCAACCGCGAGGTCAATTCCGCGCTTGAGGTCCATCGGGTTCATCCCGGCCGCTTCAGCCTTGGTGCCTTCGCGAACAATCGCCTGGGCAAGGACTGTCGCCGTCGTCGTGCCATCGCCGGCTGTATCGCTGGTCCTCGACGCGACTTCGCGCAGCATCTGCGCGCCCATGTTTTCGAACTTGTCCTCGAGTTCGATTTCCTTGGCGACCGTAACGCCATCTTTTGTAATGCGCGGCGCGCCATAGGATTTATCGATGACGACGTTGCGGCCTTTCGGACCAAGCGTCACCTTGACGGCGTTGGCCAGTATGTCGACGCCTTGCAGCATTCGGTCGCGGGCGTCAGCGCCCAGTTTGACTTCTTTTGCAGCCATTATCCCTACTCCCTTTTTTCACGGAGAACTGTAATTTCCCCTTGAAAACACAACAGAATCTGACAAGCTTCAGTATGATGCATGAGTTGATCCATAAGGGTAATATTCATGACCAGCAGAGCATTCGAACTTCAATTGAAGGGATACGGGCTGACGACTGCGGAAATACATTATCGTCTCCCTGATCACCCTAGCTTTCTCCAGCTATACATATGGCAGGAGTATGATCTTGCTCCGACTTTTCCGCAATTGAAAGGGTTTCTTGATTTCTGGTGTAAGGACATCGAAGGACCGTTGCACTCGGTCCGCATCGTCCACCAGCGCCTGATTGAGCCGCGAGAATGGCGGGCGGTTGACGGCATCATTTCGATACACTGACGGAGCCCTTTGCCAATCCACCCCGATGGGCAGCTGATGCGATTTTTTGCGCTTCCGGAACAGCCGCTGCGATTGCGAAAGCAAAATTTTACGCCCTGTACAACCGTATCGGGCTTGTTTTCTCGCGTTTCACCAGCCCCTTCGCTTCGAGATCGAGCTGGACGGTCTTCGCCCACCAGCCAGCCTTCGCGCCCCCAGGATAAATATCCTGAGGCAGCATGGTAGCCAAGCGACCGGCGATTTCGGCGAGGGT
Source organism: Phyllobacterium sp. LjRoot231 (assembly GCF_964253365.1). Lineage (NCBI taxonomy): Bacteria > Pseudomonadati > Pseudomonadota > Alphaproteobacteria > Hyphomicrobiales > Phyllobacteriaceae > Phyllobacterium > Phyllobacterium sp. LjRoot231. Next base: position 9,008 of record NZ_CAXUQT020000001.1, on the reverse strand, counting down.
CAAGCCGGGCGACTTGACAGGAAGCAGGCTGAGGTAAGCCTTCTTCATGGCACCGTACATGGCCCGGTCAACCTTCCTCCTTTGGCCGGGATGATTGATGTTTTCGACTTCGATCCTGTCCTGCGGTGTCATTTTCGTTCCTTCCTCGTACTTGTTTATTCAAGGACGAATGAGGAACATCAAAACCGACAGGGAGCCAATTTCATCCGGGTCGCTTGGGGATATCGAGGCCGCGTTGTACGGCCGGACGCGCAAGGCCGCGCTCCAGCCATGCGGGCACGCGCTTCAGACTGTCGAACTCGACGATATCGCGCGCGCCGTAGAAGCCGACGAGATTGCGAACCCAGCCCAGCATTGAGATGTCAGCTATACTGTAGTCGCCCATGATCCAATCTCGGCCGTCAAGGCGTGTTTCCAGCACGCCGAGCAAGCGCTTCGACTCGTCCCGGTAGCGCGCGAGCGGCCGCTTGTCCTCGAACTCGCGGCCGGCGAATTTGTAGAAAAAGCCGACCTGACCGAACATCGGCCCGATTGCCGCCATCTGGAAGAACACCCACTGGATGGTCTCGTAGCGCGAAGCCGGATCAGCCGTCATGAGCTTGCCGGTTTTCTCGGCAAGATAAAGTAGGATCGCGCCGGATTCGAACAAGCCAAGCGGCTTGCCGTCCGGCCCGTTGGGATCGATGATCGCCGGGATCTTGCCGTTCGGGTTCAGCGCAAGAAATTCCGGCGTCCAGCTTTCGTTCTTGCCGATATCGACGGCGTGCGCTTCATAGGGCAGCCCAAGTTCCTCAAGCGCGATCGAAACCTTGACACCGTTTGGCGTCGGAAATGAATAAAGTTGCAGGCGGTCTGGATGTTTTGCCGGCCATCGTTTGGTGATGGGGAAGGCGGATAGATCACGCATAGAAACTCCGTAGTCTGGCTGAGGGGCTGATTCTGCGGCTGACGTTAACATGGGAATGGATGAGCTTCCACGTCGGCACTGCTTCGGATTGTCCGCTTTTTCCGAATACGAGTTCCGGTATTCGCTGACTTATCCGAACAGAACTGTATCACCATACTTATGGCAACAACGGGAGAGCCACTCCCGATCAATCGGAGAAAGAACATGGATCGCTTATCTGGAAAAGTTGCACTCGTTACCGGCGCCAGCGCTGGCATTGGCCGCGCCACGGCAAAACTCTTCGCGCAAGAAGGCGCCAAGCTGGTTGTAGGAGCCCGCCGCAAGGAAGAACTCGACGCGCTGGTGGCCGAAATCGAAGCCGATGGCGGAGAAGCCGTGGCGTTGACAGGAGACGTGCGTTCCGAAGACTATGCCAAGGCGCTCGTCGCGTTGGCCGTTGAGCGGTACGGCAAACTCGACATTGCCTTCAACAATGCCGGTACGCTGGGCGAGGCCGGACCAAGCACAGGTGTTTCCGAGGCTGGCTGGACCGATGCCATCGCCATCAACCTCACCGGCTCGTTCCTCGGCGCGAAACACCAGATCGCCGAGATGCTCAAACACGGTGGCGGCTCTGTGATCTTCACCTCGACGTTCGTCGGTTACAGTTTTGCCTTTCCGGGCGTTGCTGCCTATGCGGCAAGCAAAGCCGGACTTATTGGGCTGACACAGGCGCTTGCTGCTGAATACGGCCCGCAGAACATACGGGTAAATGCCATTCTGCCGGGTGCAGTCGACACGGATATGTACCGCGAAATGAACGATACGGCGGAAAAGCAAGGATTCATCACCAATCTGCATGCCCTGAAGCGCGTCGCTACGTCGGAAGAATTGGCGCGTTCGGTGCTCTACCTTGCGTCGGACGATGCATCCTTTGTAACGGGGACGGCATCCCTGGTGGATGGCGGCGTTTCAATCACCCGGACCTGATCGGAAAAAGGGGGCCAGCGGCCCCCGTTTTTGTACTCGCCAACAATCGTGCTGCCTCAAGGCGGTGTTACGATCATCCAGGTGAAGACGTAGGCCTGGAGCATCACCAGAATACCGACAAGACACGCCAAAATGATCGAGTGCTTGAAGACGAAGCGCAGGATCGTGCCTTCGTGGCCATACCAGTTGGTAGCCGTCGAAGCGACGACGATGGACTGCGCATCGATCATCTTGCCCATGACACCACCGGAGGAGTTGGCGGCGGCCATCAAGATGGGTGAGAGGCCGAGTTGCTCCGATGTGATCTTCTGCAGATTGCCGAAAAGAACATTGGACGCGGTATCCGACCCCGTCAGCGCCACGCCGAGCCAGCCAAGCAATGTCCCGAAGAACGGGTAGAGCACGCCCGTTGCCGCAAAGGCGAGGCCGAGTGTTGCATCGATGCCGGAGAGGCGGGTGAGCGTCCCGATCGCCAGCATTGCCGAGATGGTGATCAACGAATAGGCACAAAGCTTGATCGTCCGGCCATAGCTTCGGATGAGTTCGAGCGGCGTGTAACCCATGATGAAGCCGGAAATGATTGCCGCGATCAGCATGCCCGAGCCCGTATAGGAAAGCCAGGTGAAGGCGAAAACAGCCTTCTCCGGGGTCGGCTGAGGGGCAATCGGCGCTACTTTGGCAATCATATTGTTCAGTCCCGGGACTTCGTAGCTAAGCGTTGCCCATGGGTTGACCATCCCCTTGAACCAGTCCGTCCCCCAGAGGAGCAGGACGGCGCAAACGATGATCCATGGTGTCAGTGAGGCCCAGACTTCCGCGCTGGTCGGCTCACGTTTGGAGGTTTTCACCTGGGGCGCCTGGCTGGCTGAATCATCGCGGATCCGTAACTTGGCGGACGTCCAGATAACCTGCGGCTGCCAGATGCGCAGGAACCCGATGAGACAGGCCATCGAGATCAGCGAAGCGCCGATATCGACGATCCATGGATTGATGAAGTTGGAAATCAGGAATTGCGGCACGGCGAAGGAAACACCGGTCACAAGGATCGCCGGCCAGACTTCCTTCATGCCCCCTGTAGCCGGCAAAGGCCCAGACCACCCAGAACGGCACGATGAACGAGAAGAACGGCAGCTGCCGCCCGACCATGGCACCGAGCAGGAAGGGATCAATTCCGGTGACACTGGAAAGCCCGGCAATCGGCGTTCCCAAAGCGCCATAAGCAACGGGCGCTGTATTGGCGATCAGGGACAGGCCCGACGCTGCCAGCGGCGAAAATCCGAGCCCGATCAGGATGGCTGCCCTCACGGCAACGGGTGTGCCGAAGCCGGAAGCGCCTTCGAAGAACGCCCCGAAGGAAAAGGCGATGAGCAGGATTTGCAATCGCCGGTCGCGTGTCACCCCGCCGATCGTATTCTGCAGCGTTTCGAACACTCCTCGCTCCACCGTCAGGCGGTAGAGGAAGATCACGTTCAGGACGATCCAGCCGATAGGGAAGAAGCCGGTGACGACCCCGAGCAGGGATGCGCGAATGGACAGGCCCGCGGGCATAGTAAAGATGAAGATCGCGACCAAATTTGCCAGGACCAGCGCAATGATGGCAGCTATATGTACCTTGACCTTGTTGGAGGCGATCAGGACAAGCAAGACGACAACAGGTATTGCCGCTGCCAGCGTTGAAAGAACCGAATTATCAAAGGGATTGTAAACCTGGTTCCACATAATGAATGCTCTCCCTCATTGATATATGTGTCAGATTTCATCATTTGGTACGACGATATTAAGAGAATGCAAGGGAAAGGTCCGCCTGCTCCGTGATGACCTCGAATAATCCACTTAAATCATTGGGACTACTGTCCGCGGAAAGACAATCAGCCCGCCGCAACGGGTATCGCGCGTTCCGCAAGTTCTGGTAGAAACGTCGAATGAACTACCTGCAGCGTTCCTTCCGCGGTTTCATCAATCTCTGGCCGACGGTGCTGGGCGAGCTACGCTCCTTGGCGCAACCTGGGCCGCGCATGATCGACGAGTTCGAGTGCGTCATATCCGTGTTGCTTGCCATCGTCTTCGCCCATGCTCTCGGAGCGCAGAATATCGGCTGGGCGGCGTTCAGCGGCTATGCCGTGATGCGATCGCGGCTGTCGGAAAGCCTGACACGGGGCACTTTGCGCATCATCGGGACCGCAGCCGGTGCTGGTGTCGCCCTGCTGCTCGCGCCTTATGTCTTGGCTTCTCCGTATTTCTTGAGTCTGGCGCTCGCAATTGTCGGTGGTTTCACGCTGTACTTCGCGCTGATCGGCCGGCGCAGCTATGCCTGGCTGTTCACCGGGTTGACATTCTGCATGATCCTGATCGACGGAATGAGGCATCCTGCGGCCAGTGTTGTGCCTTTCGCGCGATCGCGCTTTCTCGAAATAGTAGCCGGCACGCTTGCCAGCCTTCTCGTCAGCGCCGTTTCGGCATTTATTCTCCGGCACTGGAAGAGCGATCAAAAGCGCGAGACAGCGTCGCAGGCGGCCGTCAGGCATTCGATGCTCTGGCATGCCGGGGCGCTCCAGCATTCGATACAGGCGGCAATTGCGCTGGCATTCATCCCGTTTGTGTGGATGTGGTTCGGCGTCACATCCCTTGCTCAGTCGAGCGTGACGATCATGGTGGTGATGATGATCCCCGTTACGAGTCTCGGCGCAAACGCATTCAATCCCGTCACGTCCAAGCTCGTCCTGCGTTTCGTTGGATGCAGTCTGGGCGGTGTGATAGCCATCGCAATTCTTCTCGGCAGCCATCATTCACCTGTTCTGATGACGCTGGGTGTCTGTCTGGGTGTGCTGGTGGGTCGACATATCGAAAACGGCAACGCCACAACGAGTTATATCGGCACGCAATTCGTGCTCGCCTTTCTGGTCGTGCTCGTGCCGGACAACTACTTGAACGCGATGCCCGACCCCGGTATCGATCGGTTGGCAGGCATTCTGCTCGGTATGGTCATTCTCGAACCGGTTCTGATCCTGACGTACTTGGTGTTTGGCCGGCGGAAAGAATTCACACAGAGTGAGGACGGCGAAAAATCAACGCCGCGCGGGGGTGAGCCTACGGAATGATCGTGTCGACGACGTCTCGATGAACTCAGCCTGACCGCACTTCGCCGTGCGCCACTTCGAAAAACTGGGCACGGCCTTCGAGGCTTTTGAACAGAGCCTTGTCGGTGCCGGTCATGAAGGCCTGGCCGCCGAGTTCCTCGATAATGTCGAACAGTGCAGCTCTACGCCCCTCATCGAGATGCGCGGCGATCTCGTCGAGGAGAAGGATCGGTGCCATGCCCGCGAGTTCACCGGTAAGCCGTGCATGGGAGAGGATGAGGCCGATCAGCAGCGCTTTCTGCTCGCCAGTCGAGCAAAGCTCTGCCGGCATGGCTTTCGGGCGGTGGCGGACGAGCAGATCGGAACGATGCGGGCCATCGAGCGTGCGCCCTGCGGCACGATCACGGCTGCGTCCGCCATGCAACGCGCGGCGGAAGGTTTCTTCCACATCGGTTGCAGCTTCGATACCGACGCGCTGTTCGAGCTCACCTTCGAGCAGGCAGTCCGCCTTGGGGAAGGGGGTGTCATCCGGCAGCCGTTCGATCATGCCGTTGATCAGGCGCATGAGTTCCGCTCGCGCCGCCGCAATAGCGATGGCAAGCTCTGCCATCGGCGTCTCGATCGCATCGAGCCAGGCGTCGTTGCTGCGCTCTTCCGTAAGCAAACGATTACGGCTGCGCATCGCCTTCTCATAGTCGAGAACGCGCCTGCCATGGGCCGGATCGATGGCGAGAACCATGCGGTCGAGGAAGCGGCGCCGGTCGGCGGCAGGTCCAGTGAACAACCCGTCCATTGCCGGAACCAGCCAGAGAATGCGCGAATAGTCGAGGAGTTCGTCCGCGGTCGCAGCGGTGACGCCGTTGATGCGAACGCGGCGGGCGGTATCGCCCGGCGCATTGCCGGCAAGGCCCGTGCCGATTTCGACCGAACCTTCCGTAGTCTCGATGGCGGCGTGAATGGCAAAACCGTCGGTCGCATTATTACGGGTGACGTCGGTATAGGTTGCACGACGCAGACCCCGGCCTGGCGACAGGAACGAGATCGCCTCAAGAAGATTGGTCTTGCCGGCGCCGTTCTCGCCGGTCAGCACCACGTGCGAGGGGGCCAGCCGTAGCGACAGGTTTTCGTAGTTGCGGAAATTGGCAAGCTTCAACCGGTTGATCGAAACGCGGACCGGTCTGCCCGCGTCCGTATTCGGATCATCGGTCATGGGATCTATGCTTGGCGGTGCTAAACCCGCATTGGCATGAGCACATAGAGCGCATTTTCATCGCCCGTATCACGCACCAGCGTTGGCGAACCTGCATCAGCCAGCATGAAGATCGCCTCGGAGCCGGTCAGTTGCGCCGTGATATCGAGCAGATATTTGGCATTGAAGCCAATCTCGATCGGTTCGGAATCATAATCCGCTGCAAGCTCGTCGGTGGCGCTGCCGGAATCCGGATTGTTGACGGTAAGTGTTAATTGGCCATCGGCGATCGTCAGCTTGACGGCGCGGCCGCGCTCGCTCGAAATCGTCGAGACGCGATCGACGGCGGAAGCAAAGCTTTGGCGGTCGATCGTCAGCTTCTTGTCATTGCCGGAGGGAATGACGCGCTGGTAATCAGGGAAGGTGCCGTCGATCAACTTGGAGGTGAGGACGACCGAGCCAATGGTGAAGCGGATCTTGGTCTCCGAGAGTTCGACGGTCACGACGATGTCCGGATCATCGACGAGCTTTTGCAGTTCAGCGACGGTCTTGCGCGGAATGATGATGCCGGGCATGCCTTCAGCGCCTGACGGGGCTTCGAGCTCCGCGCGGGCGAGGCGGTGGCCATCTGTGGCGACAGCTCGCAACTTCAGCGCACCGTCACTCTCGATTGCATGGAGATAGATGCCGTTGAGATAATAGCGGGTCTCTTCGGTGGAAATGGCGAATTGCGTTCGATCGATCAGGCCCTTGAGCGCGGTCGACGGCATGCGGAATGTGTGGGTGAAGGAACCGGCCGTGAGCTCGGGAAAATCCGACTGCGGCAGGCACTGCAGGCGGAAACTCGACCGGCCGGAGGTGACGGCCATGGAATTGCCGTCCGTATTGGTCGCCAGCATCACTTCCGCGCCATCCGGCAGCTTGCGAACGATATCGTAAAGAAGGTGCGCTGGAACCGTGGTCGCGCCAGCCTGGTCGATCTGCGCCGCCGTCGCTTCTGTCACTTCGAGATCAAGGTCGGTGGCTTTGAGGGCGAGGCTCGCGCCATCGGCGTTCAAGAGAACATTCGACAGGATCGGTATGGTGTTGCGCCGTTCGACCACGCGATGGACGTGATTGAGCGACTTCAGAAGATTGGAACGTTCAAGAGTTACACGCATGATAAACCGGTCTCGCTGACTTCAATTCCAGTCAAAGCACTGCGGGTTTGCCGCACTTTACTGGCGAGGGAACGCAATTTTCCCAAGGACAAGCAAATTGGCAGAAATTTACCGCAAAAAGCAAGTCTGCGGCTGGCATCAGCGTACCATACCGCAGGCTTTCTGTTGATAAACTATTGAGCCTGATCGTTGATCAGGCGCTTGAGCAGTTCCAGCTCCTGCGACAATTTCTGGTCCTTGCCAACGATATCCTCGATCTTGCGGACCGCATGAAGAACCGTAGTGTGATCGCGGCCACCGAAGCGACGGCCGATTTCCGGCAGCGAGCGGGGTGTCAGTGTCTTGGCGAGATACATAGCGATTTGACGAGGTTTGACGATCGTGCGCGTGCGCCGGTTCGATAGAAGGTCCTGCTTTGACACGTTGTAGTGCCTCGCGACGATGCGCTGAATCTCCTCGATACGGATGCGCTTGGCTTCGCCGCCGCGCATCAGATGGCTCAAAAGTTCATCGACCCGATCGACTGAAAGGTTCGGCTCGAACGTCTGGCGAAACAGGAGCTGGTTGAATGCACCTTCGAGTTCGCGGCCGCTGCCGGTGACGGACTGGGCGACATGATCGAGAATTTCCGGCGAGATGTCGAGCGAATGGTCTTCCGTTTGGGCGGCAGCAAGGCGGCGCTTCAGGATCTCGAGGCGCATCGCATAGTCCGGCGAGATCATTTCGAGCGCGACACCGCCCTGAAGACGCGAACGAACGCGCGGATCCAGCGATTCAAGCTCAGACGGCGGACGGTCGGCAGCGACGACGACCTGCTTGGCGCTGTCGAGCAACGTGTTGATCAAATGGCAGAATTCATGCTGGATCGACTTGCCCTGCAGAAACTGCATGTCGTCGATGATCAGGAGATCGATATCGCGCAGTTGCTCCTTGAACGACAGCGCGTTGTTATCGCGGATGGCGGTCGCAAAGCGCCACATGAAATATTCGGCGGTCAGATAAACGACACGGGCGCGCTCCGGACGCTTCAACGCTTCGGCGGCAATTGCCTGCAAGAGATGCGTCTTGCCGAGGCCGACAGAGGCGTGGATGAACAGCGGGTTGAAGCGAACGGCGCTCGCTCCCGCATCGGCGATCGTGCGCGCAGCAGCAAGCGCAACGCGGTTGGGCGTGCCATCGACAAAGGTGTCGAATGTATAGCGCGGGTCGAGCGGCGAACCGAAGACGGAATTCTGGGCGCGGTCGACAAAATGCGCAGGCGCCTTCTTGTCCTGAGTGGTGTTGCCAACCGGAAAGACGGGCTTTTCGCGCGTAAGGGCGCGGCTGTCGGCGCGCACCGTGGTTTCCGTATCGCAAGCCGGCCGGGCGGCACGGCTAGCGCTGCGGAAGACGATTTCCACCTTAAGTGTCTGCTCATCTTCTTCACGCCACAGGGCGGTGATCATGTCTGAGTAATGATTGTTGATCCAGGAACGCAGGAACGCTGTCGGAACCGACAGGCGAACGATGCTCTTTGATGTCTCATCCAGTTTCAGGCGGCCAAACCAGCTCGAATAGACTTCGCTTCCGAGTTTTGCTTTCAGTTTGAGCTTGACGCGCTCAAAAATCAGCTCTCCCTGACTGCCGGCCGTGTCCATATTATCCCCTTCCATATGGAGCGGGACCATGGCTGCCTTTGAGCCGTTCTCCATTATTCCGCTGGTCAT